>NZ_CAURXA010000019.1:0-6001 GCF_963528755.1 uncultured Selenomonas sp. | reverse complement strand
AAGCACGCCGCCAGCGTTCGTCCTGAGCCAGGATCAAACTCTCCGAAAAAACTTGGTCTTTTTGCGCTATGCTTCGTTGCAGCTTCGCGCCGCGTCCTCAGCGCACACGAGTGCGCTTCCGGGGCGTCGCTTCGCCTAGCACAAAAATCCCTGCGTTTTTTCTCCGTATCCAACATAGTTATGTTGGATACGGAGAACTTTGCATTCAGTTTGCAGAGAGCCATGATTGGCTCTTTTTATCTTTGGATACGATTCTTTCGAACCGCATAAAGAAATTGTCGATTGCTTTTACAATTGTAGTTCACAATCGATGTTTCATCAAGATTTCTCTTGATGGACATCTGGCTTGAATCATATAGATGATTCATTTCTGCATTGTTTAGTTTTCAAGGAACACCGCCGAATTGCTCCGGCTGTTCGCCGCTCGTTCTTCATAGGCGGCTCGACTATCTTACTTCATCCACGAGGGATTGTCAAGCACTTTTTGAAGTTTTTTCGAGCGTCTTGCTGCCGTTCTGTGCGACAACGAATGCTATATTACACGAACATGCTGAAGATGTCAACATCTTTTTGAAAATTTTTCATCCCTTGTGCATGCCAATGGATAAACATAGGGCACAATCAGTCTTCATCGGCGAATTCGAGATGCTGCAAATGCGCAACATTATTCACATAATCAACCGTGAAGTGATTGCCGCCGTGCGTGAGGCGGCTGACCGCCGTATTGCCCTGTCGGATTCGCCAGACGTATCGCAGCGGTATATGAAGGGCATACGCCAGAATCGTGCGCAAAAAGGCTCCGTGCGCTACGAGAACGACGTGCTCGCCCGCATGAGCGGCAGTAATTTTCTCCAATTCTCGCGAGGCTCTTTTTTCTACATCCTCGAAAGTCTCCCCTCCGGGCGGCTTAAGTTCATCCGGCGCAAAAAAAATCTGCTTTCCGGCTTCTGGCCATTTGGCGCTGATTTGCTCGAAGGTAAGACCTTCCCACTCGCCGAAGTTCATTTCCCGCAAATTTTCCGTCTTCCTTACCTCACAGCCAAAGCGTTCGGCAATAAACCCTGCCGTCGAAGCGGCACGCTGCAAGTCACTAGAATAGATGGCATCGATCTTCTCTGCGGGAAAATGCCTGGCGAGGCATTCAGCCTGTTTCACACCCTTTTCTGCCAAGGCAATATCAGAATGTCCTTGAAACCGACCGCCGGAATTCCACTCGGTCAATCCATGTCGAACAAGATAAATCTTCGTCATACTGCATCCCATTCCTTCCAAACTTCATGCATGGCTTCGAGCAATCGTTCATTGTCTGCACGAGAACGTACAGCTGCACGCAAGTACGCCCCATCCAACCCCGAATAATTGCTGCAATCGCGCAGCAAGATTCCTCCCTCTCGCAAAGCCATAATAAGATGTCGTAAAAACTCCTTTCCCTGCTGCAAATGGAAAAGAATAAAATTCACGGAGGGTGCAAAGACCTCAATCCCTGGCAATTTTGCAAGTTCCGCAGCAAGAAACTTTTTTTCCCTGCGGACAAAAGAGCGTGCCTCTTCATGGTAGACCGTGTCGGAAAGAGCAGCAACACCTGCCGCTTGAGCAAGGAAATTCACATTCCAAACATCTTTGCCGCTTTCCAATCGTCGGCAAAGATTCGGTTCAGCAATGCCGAAGCCCAGTCGTAATCCTGGCAGGGCAAAAAACTTCGTCATGGACTGGACGACGAAGAGATGCGGATATTCGTTCGTCAGATGGCGCGAAGTATATCCCTCTCCATCTTCACGAAAATCCAAGAAGGATTCATCCATCACGACGTATGTGCCTCGCTCCTCTGCTTTTTCCAGCAGCACGCACAATTCTTTTCGCTCCCAGAGACGTCCCGTCGGATTGTTCGGACTGCAAAGCAGGATGACGTCTTCCTTCGAAAACTGCTGCACCGCCGCTTCCAAATCAAGAGAAAACCCATGCTTTTTCAACAGCGGAAGATATATGACCTTCACACCTGCGGCACGCGCCGCCCTTTCATATTCGCTGAAGGACGGGACGGGCAGGAGCAGGCGCTTCGGGCGCACGATATAGAAGAAGCAGTAAAAGAGTTCCGCTGCGCCGTTGCCGAGCACGATTTTTTTCTGCGGCACATCATAAAAAGAAGCGATCGCCGTCTTCAAGGCACGCGCCTCAGGATCAGGATAATTGACGATGCCATCAACATGGGAAAAAATGGCTTCCCGCACACGAGGTGACAGGCCGAGAGGATTGATATTTGCACTGAAATCCAGCCACGCTCCGCCAGTCGGGCATTTCTCATAGACATTGCCCCCATGTTCATATTTTTGCAGAACCTCGTCCTCCCTTCTCTCATGTAAGAACCGCGTACAATATCCACAAAGTGGACGTTTGCGCGTATAGTTTTTCAAAGACAACAGAAACCCGATATACTTTTCCTTCTACAGCGGGTTCCCTTCTTCCTGCATGGAGCAGAAAGAAAGCCGAACGTCTTTATATTACACTAGCAGCTAACCGAAGAAAACACCAAAAAGCTCAAAAGCACAAGCGTTTCCGTCAATGTCGTAATCGCGCCATAGACATCTCCGGTCAAGCCGCCGAGATGACGCGTCGCATAGCTTGCAAAAAAAATCGTAAAGAGAAGCGCAGCAAATATGACCGCCGTCATGGAAAGAACCCACGAGGACAGTCCCGCAGCGTCCAAAGGAATGATGTCGAAAAAACATGCTGCGACGCCTGGAAAAAACACGAGGATAAGCGTATAAAAAAAAGCTCCGTAAAGGACGGACTTCGTGCCGCCATCTTTGAATGCCTTGCCCATGCCCACAGGACGTGCATAGGGAAAAGCGGAAATGGCGACGACCATCATCAGGCGTGAAACAATGGGCATGGCGAACAGAGCTGGAAAAAGCCATGCGCTTTGCAGCAGGTCAAGCAGGATCGACCAGTCGAAAATCATCAACAGGACGAAGGCAAAAACACCGTTCGCCCCCACGCGGCTGTCCTTCATGATTTCCAACATGCGCTCGCGAGAGCGTCCCGAAAACAGTCCGTCCATCGTGTCCATGAAGCCGTCGCAATGAAGCCCGCCCGTCAGGAGAATCGGCAGTATCAGCAAGATTGCCGCAACGACATGATGCGGCAAGAGAATGCCGTTTTGCGGCAAAAAACTCAACAGCAGTGCGGCAAAGGCCGCATAAATGATGCCGAGCACCAAGCCGATCAGCGGAAAATAACGCACGCTGTCGGCAAAATCCTTCTCACACCAATCCTTTTGCTCCACGATCGAAATGCGCGTGAGAAACTGCAGACCGATGAAAAACGCACGCAAAAAAATACCCCCAGTGCTTCACGTCTACACTAAAAAAGCATCCCCCTCTGCTGCCAAAGAAGGAACCCGCCATACGTCAAGAGCAGAAAAAGAATCGTGACCGTATACATGAGGCGCACGGTCTTCTGTATGTCATCGGCTTCAATTTCACGCCGCGCCTCTCCCATATAGGCGCGAAAATGCGGCTCGCCGAAGTAATAGTTGTTGCCGCCCAAGCGTATGCCGAGTGCACCCGCCGTAGGTGCTTCGGCGTGCCCCCCGTTCGGGCTTGGGTGCTTCGCCGCATCGCGATGCAGCATGCGCCAAGCGCCGCGCCCGTCGAAGCCCAGGAAAAAGGCCGCGAGCACGAAAAGAACACCCGCAATGCGCGCGGGAATGTAATTGAGCACATCGTCGAGACGCGCCGCCACCCTGCCAAAGTACAAATACTTCGCGTTCTTGTAGCCGAGCATCGAATCCATAGTATTCGCCGCGCGATAGAGCACAGCGAACGGCAGCCCGCCGATCAGATAGAAAAAGAGCGGTGCAAGAACGCCGTCAACCGTGTTTTCCGCCACGGTCTCGATCGCGGCGCGCGACACTTCCGGCCCGCTGAGCTTTTCCGTATCGCGCCCCACGATCCAGCCGACTTTTCTGCGCGCTTCCGGCAGATCGCCCGCCTTCAGGAGGGCGCGTATCTCCATGCCTGCCGCCGCAAGGCTCTTCGGCGAGATCATGAAGGCGAGCAGCAACGCTTCCAGCGCCATGCCCACATGCGGCAAGGGGATAAGCCCCAAAAGCCGCAGGATGCACCATGCAGCCTCGTAACAAACGACGAGCACGATGAGGGCGAGCATGCCGCCGCAGAGCAGTTTCTTCTCATTCGTATCTTCGGGACGATAAAGGCAATGCTCCAGCCAAGCGATAAGATTTCCCATCAATACGACGGGATGGAAGCGCGAACGCGGATCGCCGAGAATGCAGTCGATGAAGAACGCAAGGACAGCCGTCAGCATCCGACCTTCTCCCCCATGATTTCGCGCAGCTTATCCATATCGAGATGCGCACGCACGACGGCAGCAAGGCGATCATAGCTCTCCTCCTTCTCGCGGTAGCGATTGCGCGTCACAGCGAGCGCAGGAAGCCCTTTCTTTTCGCGCAAGGCATTGAGAATCGCACGGCGCAGTCCATCGTGATCGAAAAATCCATGGATGTATGTACCAAAGATGTTTTCTTCTTCATTTACCGTACCTTCCGCAGCGTCACAAACTTCGCCGCGTCTCTCTTTCACGCAGAGCGGATGACTGTCCCTATCGCACAGGAACTCCGTCGTTCCCATATGAATTTCATAGCCCTTGATATCATCGACAGAAATCCGCTTGCCAAGAAACGAAAAATCCCTAGCCGAAGCTACGACCTGCGAAGTCAACTTGTTTTCATGAAATGTCGTCTGCAGACCAAGAAGCCCCAGCCCATCCGTACTGTCAAAAGAAGATTCCGTATGGTGCGGATCCAATATGCGCTTGCCAAGCATCTGGTAGCCGCCGCATATACCGATGACGGCCGTTCCCTTTTCGTGCACCTCGCGAATCTTCGAGGCAAGTCCCGTTTTTTCGAGCCAACGCATGTCCTCCGACGTATTCTTGCTGCCCGGCAACAGAATCAAGTCGGGCGTACCGAGAGTCGCCGCTTCATGCACATAGCGTAGCGCCACGTCCGGCTCGCTTTCCAAACTGTCAAAATCCGTGAAGTTGGAAATCTTCGGCGTACGGATGACAGCAAGGTTGAGTTCCTTCTCTTCCGCCCTTTCTGCCTTATCCTCCAAGGATACGGAATCTTCGTCGTCAATGCCCATTTCCTCGATATGCGGGATGACGCCGAGCACAGGCTTGCCCGTCTTTTTCTCCAAAAATTCGACAGCAGGGGTAAAGAGCGAGATGTCGCCGCGAAACTTGTTGACGACAAGCCCCTTGACGAGCGCTCTTTCATCCTCTTCCAAAAGCTCCAAAGTGCCGACGAGCGAAGCGAGCGCACCGCCGCGATCGACATCGGCAATGAGCAGAACGGGCGCATTCAGATACTTCGCCACGCGCATGTTGACGATGTCGTTCGCCTTGAGATTGACCTCGGCAGGGCTTCCCGCGCCCTCGATGACGACGGTTTCGTACTCCGCATCGAGACGCGCCAACGCTTCTTTGACCGCCGAAAACGCTTTGAGCGAATAGCCTTGGTGGTACTCCTTCGCTGTCATATTGCCGACAGGCTTTCCCATGAGCACGACCTGCGAGCAGGAGTTTCCTGTCGGCTTCAGCAAGACGGGATTCATGTCGACAAACGGTTCAAGTCCCGCGGCTTCCGCCTGGGCGACCTGCGCACGCCCCATCTCCAAGCCATCTTTCGTGACATAGGAATTGAGCGCCATGTTCTGCGCTTTGAAGGGGACGACGCGCCGCCCCTCCTGCCGAAAGATGCGGCAGAGCGCCGTCGTCAGGATGCTCTTTCCAACATGCGAGCTTGTCCCCATCATCATGATGTAGTTCGCCAAAAGCCATTCCTCCTGTCAAGCGATGCAGTATGCTATTCCTGTAGTATATTTTACTAGGAAAGTCCAAGAGGCCAAGCCAAAGGCGCAGGCTGATTGGGCAACTTTCCTTAAGGGCGGCGCACAATGTCCACAAAGTGGACGTTTGT
>NZ_CAURXA010000018.1:0-7090 GCF_963528755.1 uncultured Selenomonas sp. | reverse complement strand
CGCGCAGCTGATTGGGTAACAGTTCGTATGCGAAAACGTCCCAAGAATGCAAGCGCAACGCGCGCCGTATGATTGGCTGACGTTGACCGCTGCTGCAAAGAATGCGGAGGCTTCCGCTCTTATATACTCCTTTGGCGAAGACTCAGCTTTGTTTTTCTTGCGCTGTGATACATCGTCAACCACAATATATAGAGGAAGGGAAACTGCTAATGATCAAGAACATCCAGAAGCGTACGGGGCAGATCGTGCCGTTTGATGCCGAGAAGATCACCGACGCCATCCGCAAGGCGAATCTTGAGTCCATCGACGAGACATTTTCGCAGCATCAGCTTGAAAAGCTCACGAAGAGCGTCATCCACCGCATCGAAGGGGAGGAAACGCCTGCCGTCGAGTTCATTCAGGATGCTGTGGAAAAGGTCCTCATCAAGAACAACTTCGCCTCGACGGCGAAAGCGTACATCCTCTATCGCGCGGAGCATGCGAAGATCCGCGACGCCGAGGGCGACCTCATGGACATCTACAATGAGCTGACCTTCAAGCGTGCCAAGGATGCCGACATCAAGCGCGAGAATGCGAACATCGATGCCGATACGGCGATGGGCACGATGCTCAAGTACGGCTCGGAAGGATCGAAGTACTTCATTGACCATCATATCCTGCCCAAGGACATCGCGGCGGCGCACATCGACGGCGACATCCATATCCACGACAAGGATTTCTACATGCTGACGGAGACGTGTTGCCAGATCGACCTTTTGAAGCTCTTCAAGGACGGCTTCTCGACGGGGCACGGCTACCTGCGCGAACCGAACGACATCCGCTCCTACGCGGCGCTCGGCTGCATCGCCATTCAAGCGAACCAAAACGAGATGCACGGTGGTCAGGCGATCCCGAACTTCGACTATTCGATGGCGCCGGGCGTACGGAAGACCTTCCGCAAGCTCTACTTCAAGGAAATTGCGAACTTCTTCGCCATCACGCTCGGCATGAAGCAGGACGACGCGAAGCTCCTGGCTAAGGAGATTCGCCGCTCGCTGCTGCCCTTGGGCATCACGATCGGCGGCGCGGACGTCTACAAGGCGGCGCTCGTCGACTTTTTGCCCGCGCATCAGAAGGCGTGCGGCTTCGAGGAAATCTCCGAAAAGCTCGCGGCGCGCGCGCATGACTACGCCTACGGGGCGGCGCTCGATGCGACGGACAACGCGACCTTCCAGGCGATGGAGGCTCTGATACACAACCTCAACACGATGAACTCGCGCGCGGGCGCACAGGTGCCCTTCAGCTCGATCAACTACGGCACGGACACGTCGCCCGAAGGCCGCATGGTCATGAAGAACCTCCTGCTCGCGACGCAGGAAGGTCTCGGCAACGGTGAAACGCCGATCTTCCCCGTGCAGATCTTCAAGGTCAAGGAGGGCGTGAACTACAACGAGGGCGATCCGAACTACGACCTCTTCCGCCTCGCGATGGAGACGTCGGCGAAGCGCCTGTTTCCGAATTTCAGCTTCCTCGACGCGCCGTTCAACCTCCAGTATTACAAGCCCGGCGACTACAACACGGAGGTCGCCTACATGGGCTGCCGCACGCGCGTCATGGGCAACGTGCACGATCCCGAGCGAGAGGTCACATGCGGCCGCGGCAACCTCTCGTTCACGAGCATCAACCTGCCGCGCCTCGCGCTTCTCGCCAAGGGCAACTTGGATGTCTTCTACCGCGAGCTGGACAGCCTCACGGAGCTTGTCATCCGCCAGCTTCTGCATCGCTTCAAGATTCAGTGCGCGAAAAAGGGCAGGAATTATCCGTTCCTCATGGGACAGCGCGTGTGGATCGACTCGGAGAAGATAGGGCCTGACGATGAGATCGCCGAGGTCTTGAAGCACGGCACGCTCTCGATGGGCTTCATCGGCCTCGCCGAATGCCTGAAAGCGCTCATCGGCAAGCATCATGGCGAGTCGGAGGAGGCGCAGGCCCTAGGACTTGCCATCGTCGGGCACATGCGCCGCCGCATGGACGAGGAGGCAAAGCGCACAGGGCTGAACTTCACGCTGCTCGCGACGCCTGCTGAAGGATTGTCGGGCCGCTTCGTGCGCCTCGACCGCAAGAAGTTCGGTGAAATCGAGGGTGTCACGGATCGCGACTACTATACGAATAGCTTCCACGTACCCGTCTACTGCCCGATCGAGGCGGCGAAGAAGATCCGCCTCGAAGCGCCGTACCATGCGCTGACGAATGCCGGACACATCAGCTACATCGAGATGGACGGCGATCCGTCGAAGAACCTCCAGGCCTTCGAGGCGATCGTGCGCTACATGCACGATGCGGGCATCGGCTACGGCTCGGTCAACCATCCCGTCGACCGCGACCCCGTCTGCGGCTACAATGGTATCATCGACAACATCTGCCCGCGCTGCGGCAGAAAGGAGAACGGCCGCCCCTTCGAGCGCATCCGCCGCATCACGGGGTATCTCGTCGGCACGATCGACCGTTGGAACAACGCGAAGCGTGCTGAAGAGCATGACCGCGTCAAGCATGGCATCGGTTAAGCTCGCAGGAACGGTATCGGATTCCATCGTTGACGGGGCGGGAATCCGCTATACGATCTTCACGCAGGGCTGCCCGCACCATTGCCCGGGCTGCCAGAATCCCAAGACGCACGACTTCGCAAGCGGCTTGGAGATGGATACGAAGACGATCCTCAAGGACGTGCTCGGCAATCCCCTGCTGACGGGCGTGACGCTCTCGGGTGGCGAACCGTTCTGCCAGGCCGCGCCGCTCGCTTCCCTAGCACATGAGGTGCACGCGCACGGCATGGACGTCTGGGCGTATACGGGCTATACGCTCGAAGACCTGCAGCAGAAGAAGGCGTGCGATGTGGACGCACTGCTTGATGAGGTCGACGTCCTCGTGGACGGCGCATACGAAGAGTCGGAGCGCGACCTCACGCTCGCCTTTCGCGGCAGCCGCAACCAGCGCGTGATCGACATGAAGAAGACGCGTGAAACAGGGGAAATTATCCTCTGGAAGGACGCATAAATGGTATCAGGGAATAAAAAAGAGAGCCGCTCGGCTCTCTTTTTTATTCCCTGATACCAAACGGTTTTCCTCCGTGCGCGAAATTTATTTCCTCTCGACCATATAGAGAACGCCGTCGGGCCGCTCCCAGGTACCGAATGGTTCACCTGGCCGAAGGGGCAGCGCCTTTCCCTTGGGCAGAAGCTCCCCTTCGGGCGTGCGCAGGGAGGAAAGGCCGCTGTTCACGAGATGCCATGCGCCGTTTTGGCGCGTGATGTAGGCTTTGACCTCGCGATCGTGCGCCTTCTCATCGGGGAAGACGTTTTCTGCAAAGTGCCACGAAAAGAGCGGCAGACCGTCGTAGACGTTCAAGAGTCCCGCTTTCAGCCATTGGCCGGCCTTGCCGCGCACGCGCCGCAGACGCTTGAGGTGCAGCACGCGGCGCTCGGGCACGGCAGTGCCGCAGAAGGGGCAGCGCGGTGCCGCGGTGTCGTGCAGGATAAAGAATTTCTCGGGGCAGTGCGGATTTGCGCACGGCTGCAGGAGATCCCACGTCTTGACGAGCGCCTTTTCCCACTCGAACGCCGTGGGACGCGCCTCTGGTTCGTGCAGGCCGTCGACGAAGGCGCGCAGGAAAAGCTTTTCGAGGTACGGCCCGAGGTCATGGATCGTGACCTTCAGATCGTCCGGGCGATTGGAATGATCGGTCGGATGCTCGGCGAAGAGCGCCTTTTCTCCGTAGATCAGAAAGTCTGCTTCCTCCGCGGACAGGTCGTAGTTCTTCGGCCCTTCGAGCGGATGACGCTTGAGCAGGTATTGATAGAGAAGCACGGGCAGCGCGAAGAGGTCGGTCAGAAGGCTTGGGATGACGCGGCGCGCATCGCCCGACGGAAGATCCATCGAGGCAAGCACCTCGGGCGCGATATAGCCCTTTGTGCCCGCAACCTCGGGCGGGTACAGGCCAGGCACGACGAGCGAGTCGATGTCGATGACGACGCAGCTGCCACTCTTGGGATCAACGAGGACGTTGTTGCACGATAGGTCGGAATGCGCGAGTCCCGCCTGGTGCATGCGGCGCACGGCGCGTGTGAGCGCGATGGAGAGGCGCAGCATCATCTGGAAGTTGCCAAGCTCCGCCTTTTCGAGATACTTGCGCACGCGGTTCGTGAACCAGCTGCCCTTTTTGTCCTTGCCCGCGAGGTCGAGCTGGCGCGAAGCGTCGTGTCCGAAGAAGAAGTTCTTCGGATAGGCGGGGCAGACGATGCCGAACTCGGGCTCTACGACGATCGCCGTCGGCCAGCAGAAGAGATCGGCGAAGTACGTCGCCGCCTCCACTGTATTGCCGCGTGCGCCGCCCTTCGTTTCGGCAAGCGTCGGGTTGTAGCGCCCGATGATCGCCGTCAGCCGATCGACGAGCGCCTCGTCGACTGCGTCAGGATCGAGGAAGAACTGCACGACGTAGGACTTGTCGGGCGCGAAGTATGTGTATTTCATGCCTCCCTGCGGCGGGTTTTCCGTGATGACGTAGGGAATCTTCCTGCCGTCCGCGAGGACGGCTTCCGCGAGCCTCGGCCTAGACATGCGGAGGCTCCTTCCAGGCGAGCAGCGCGAGCGTGCGGTCGTCGAAGGAGGCGCGCGTCACATAGTTGTCGAGCCAGATTTTCAGCCGCTCCGCGTGCGAGGCAACGCCCTTGAGGCTCGTATCTTCGGCAGCGAGCGCGAGCACATGCGCGTTCTGCCACAAGCATTCTTCCGTCGTGGGGATTTCGCGGCACATACGGCTCGCATACTGCAGCGCGATATGCTGCTCCTTGTCGTTGACCCACGGGAAGGTAGTGGGCTGCGGCAGGCTGCGCAGAAACTCAACCTCGGCGCGCGTGAACGTGGCCGTTCCCTGCGCGCCAGGCACGATACCGTTCGCCACTAGGTCGAGATAGAGGCGGTGCATCTCCTGCTCGTTGAAGTAGTCGTCCGCCACGCCGTCCGTCATCGTGAGGATGAGGTCGTAAGCGCCTCGCGTGACGAGCGTGCGCCTCTGCAGGCTGGCGATGTCCGCCATGGCCTCGCTCGTCAGAAAATCCGTCTCGCCCGAGAAGTCGCCGCTGTCGGGCTTGCCGAGGAGCTTGACTGCCTTGCCGTAAGGCGCATGCGTGTCGATGGCACAGGTCATGCCGTCGCCGACTTGGCATGAGAGCACGAGGACTTCTCCGATCTCGGGGACGGGCACGGCGACAGTCACGAGGAGCGTCGCCGCGAAGTCGGAGAGGACGAGGTCGCGCCCGAGAAGCTTCGTGTACGCCTCTTGGCCGCATCGCTCATGGAAAGCCGCGAGGACGGCGCGGCGAGCATCGAGCACGCCTGCGTGAAGCGCCGCGCCAAGCCCGGCACACGCCTCGCCGAACGCCGCATCGCTCATGGGAAGCGCGAAGGCGGCGCGATTTTTGGCGTTCGCCGCATCGAGGGTACGAAGCTGCTCGTAGATCGAGCCGACGGCGGCCTCGCTCGCCGCACGCGCACCGACACGCGAGAAGCGCTTCGAGCCTGCGCCGTCGGAAACGGCAAGAACGGCGATGTCGCCAACGGCAGCTATAGCGAACCAATCGTCGCAGTTCGTCGCCTCGTGCTTGTGCTTCTTGCCGCGCACACGCGCCGCGACGAAATCTGCCGTGCCGATCCGCTTCTCCTCGATCTTGTACTCGGGCGCGGCATCCGGCTCATCCTGCGGTACGGGATGATACTGCCAGAGCGATGCCGTATGTGCGAGAACCGCCTCATCGCTCAGGGCGAGAGAAGCATCGTCCGCATCGTCCGCTTCGGCCACTGCATCCGCAGGGGCAGCGGCAGCGTTCGATGCGGGCGGCTCGCTCGTTGGCTTGGATGGCGCAGCGCCCGATGCAGACGGCTGCTTCGGCGATTCTGCCTGTGCGGCAATTGGTTCGAGCGTCGTGCCCATTGGTTCGGGCAGCACATCGCTCGATGCAGGAGGCTCATTCATTGGTTCGGGCAGCGCATCGCTCGATGCAGGCGACTCGCCTGTTGGCTCAGGCGTAGTCGGCTTCTCCATCGGTTCGGGTGTAGTCGGCTCCTTCATCGGTTCGGGCGGAGTCGCGCTCGCCTCAGGCCCTTCCTCCCTTGGCTCGGGCGGCGCGGCAGCCGCACACTTTTCAAGGTGAATCTTTCCCAGTTCCACTTCAGCCGATGTTTCGTTTCCCATCAAGACACATCACCCCTTTCCTCTTCATGACCGCTCTTCTCTGCCCATCAGGGGACGACCGTGAATCCCTTCGGCGGCGGCGGCAGTTCGATGGCCGCGCCGGGCTTCGCGTCGAGGCTCTTTGACGACATCTTGATCGAGCCGGAAACCCACGCGAAGAACTTTGCCATATCGCCTGCCGACAGGCTGTTCATCATCAGCACGTTGTCCGTAAGCTGTTTGAGATAGCTCGTATCGGCATCGGCGCCCGCCGCGCACGCGATGATATTACCGAGCTTCAGAGATTTGATTTCAGCCGCCGCCTGCCTAAAGTCCTCCAGATCGGTCGGACTGCCGTCCGTCAACAGGAAGACGAGCGGCCGCCAGTCGCCCTTCTGCGTCTCGGTATTCTTGCGCACCTCCGTGCGCACGCACTCGGCGAGGAGCTTCAGAGCGCCGCCCATGAGCGTGCAGCCCTCGGCCTCAAGGCGCGGCTCCTTGAAGAGCATGAGCTCCGTGAGCTTCGTCGTCTGCCGCACCTGGCTCGCGAACGTGATGACGGAAAGATACGCCGTCTCAAGCGCCTGCGGGTCGCCGCGAAGCTCCGACAGGAGCGCCTTGATCCCCTGGCGCACGGCCTCGATCGGCTCACCCATCATCGATCCCGAGCAATCCAAAAGCAAATACACCGGCAGTCTGCGTCCAACATCCGCCATGAAAAGCACCTCCCAGAATCCTTCCGCACGCAAAAAGCGGCGGAAACCATGGTCCGAGGCAGTACGCCTCGAAGCCTGCTGTCATACACCTTTAGGAAACGCTGATAAAATGAAGTTGCCCAGATTTGCACAGATACGCTGTTCCTATCTAGGAGACAAACCGCAGGCG
>NZ_CAURXA010000017.1:0-7232 GCF_963528755.1 uncultured Selenomonas sp. | reverse complement strand
CCGTGACACGTCCCCTTGCCCGTGATGATGAGGTCGCCTTTCTCGACGGGAACCTCCTTGCCAAGCTCCGGAAAGAATATCCCCTTCCCCTGGATACAGACCCAGAAGTCATCACCAGCCGGATGCTCATGCGCCTTGACCTCCTGTCCAGGCTTCACGAGCCAGACCGAACCGCTCGTCGAATCCGTTGTGTAGAAGACCGTCTTTGTCGCCTTGTCGCCTGCCTTCGCCACCTCGTGAATCTTCCAATGACGCGTAGAAAAATCCTTGGTTACTTCCATCTTTTCCGAACCTCCTCTTTCTGCTTAAATAATCCTTCTATGTTTGGTATCGCCACAGATATAAACTGTCTTGATACAAAAATGAATACGCTCACTGCAATGCCCTCTATAGATACGGCGCCGGATTCACAGGTTCACCGTGGATGCGGACTTCATAATGCACATGCGGCCCTGTAGAAAATCCCGTGCTGCCCATATAGGCGATGATCTGGCCGCGCCGCACATGCTGACCTGTGCGCACGACGATGGACTGCGCGTGTCCGTAACGCGTCATGATACCATTTCCATGATCGATGTCGACCTTGTTGCCATAGCCGCCGGCATTCCAGCCGGCGTCTGTCACCACGCCGTCGGCTGTCGCTACGATCGGCGTGCCGAAGTCGTTGGCGATGTCAATGCCCGGGTGGAAGTCCGAACCATTCCAACGCAAACCAAAGGGCGAACTGACCTCGCCGCGCGCAGGCCATATAGAAGGAATCGTGACGGAGATGCCGGTCAAGGCATAGGGCGTATTTCCATAAGGGAGAAGCGCGGCCATTTCCTGCTGCTGCGCCTCCAAAACCTGCTTGAGCTGCTGCAGGCTGGCACGGCGAACAGCCACGCGTTTCTCGATATTTTCAAGCGCCGCATCGACATTTTCCGCCTGCAGCTTTGTAATTGGTCCGCCCTGCCCGTCCTGTGCCCCTGCTGCAGCATCCGCTCCATCTGCAGGCGCTCCCGCCGTATCGGGCGCTGCAACTGTCCCCGACATGCGACGCAAGTCGTTTTCCATCTGTGTCAATTCATCCAATTCCTGCTGCAGGCCATCCGCTTTCTTGGAAAGCTGCAAAAGCTGCTCCTGCTGCATATTGCTGATCTGACGCATCTTTTCCAGTTCGGCGTCATCGCCCTTGACGAAAAATGTCGTATAGAGCGAATAGGACAGCGTCACACAGGAAATCAGCAAAACGACGACGAAAGAGATGATACCAATCTTCGCCATCTTTGCTGAAAGATGTATCGTATGAATGGTATCAGAAACATCGGGCACAATCTTGATGGTGAACCCATTTTCCTTATGCAAAAGCCCATCTCCAAACTGCACGGAAGACCCCTCTTCCATTGAACAAACTACACGCACAAACGTCCACTTTGTGGACATTGTGCGCCGCCCTTACATGAAAGAACCAATCAGTCTGCGCCCTCTGGGCTTGACTTCTTGGACTTTCATGGTAAACTTTCAGGACATATGTTCAGCCGTCATGCGAAGCGGCATGCGTTGCTTCACACCCGTTTCCTGCGACAGTTTCATCAAGGCGGCACGCTGTACATATGTCCTCACGCCTTACAGAAGCCTAGCCAATCGGTCTGCGCCTTCAGCTTGACCTCTTGGGGCTTCATGGTAAAACTTCCATTCTGCGCTATCGCTACTCCGGCCGCACGCTCATCGCCTTTTCGAGCGCTTCCGCCTCCTCACGCGTGAGTTTGTAGCTGGAGCGTCCCGCCTCGATCGGCTTGACGTAGCTGCGCGAGTCCTCACGAGCGAAGATACTGGAGAAAATCACTCCGTTGTTATGCGAGTCCAACATGGCAACAGCATAACTGAGATCGCTTCCCATATCCGCAAAAGCACTGAAGCGCACAATACCAATGCGCGTTGTAGCCGTCTGCAGCAGCGCATCCAAGCGCCTGTTTTCCTCCTTGAGCTTTCGGCTTTCCTCAGCGACGCCCTTCATTTCCTTGATATGCGCGAGCAGCATACTTTCAAGATTTGCACCCTCAACCCCTCGCATCATTGCCTGATAGCGGCTCTTCATGCGCGATACGCTGTAAACCTGATAAATAACCAACACCAAGAGTACAATGACCAAAACCAAAAGGAAAATCACTAGGAACGTCTCGTTGTTGCCCAAGAGTTCCGCCAGTTGTTTTGTATTCATCCCAATCATTTCTCCTCTATCCGCACGGGGAGGCTGCACCTCCCATCGTTTCCACAACTTTCGCCACGCCAAACAAAAGATGTTTCACGTGAAACATGATGCATCAGACTGTGAATCTTTCTCCTGCAGAAAACTGACGCAAAGCCGCTTTTTTTTCCTCCAGCAGCCGGCTCTTCTTCTCCAACAAAGAATCAAGAATGCGATTCAAGTCTTCTTCCGAGGAAAAATCGATCTCTATGCGATTCTTCTTGCCTTGCGAACGAATGCGCACCTGCGTGCCAAAAAACATCTTGAGCTTATCTTCTGCTTCCTGCAGGAAGATCTTTTCTGTCTCCCTAGGCGATTCTGCTTCCTTCGCTTCTGCTGTTTCTTTCGCATTTTTCTGCAGACGCTTCACAAGCTCTTCGGCCTGACGCGCCGAGCATTCGCGCGCCATGATGATGTCCGCCGCTTCCCGCTGCAATGCAACGTCCGTCAGGACGACGAGCGGTCTCGCCTGCCCCATGCTCAAACTGCCGTTTGCCAAGTATTCCTGCACATGCGCGTCGAGCTTCAAGAGCCGTATCATATTCGTGATATGGGAACGGCTTCTTCCCACGCGCTCCGCCAAAGCTTCCTGTGTAAGCCCAAAATTCTGCAAAAGATTGCAGTAGGCATTGGCCTCTTCAATCGCATTGAGATCCTCACGCTGCAAATTTTCAATCAGCGCAATCTCCGTGCTTGCCGCATCGCTCAAAGGACGGACAAGAGCCGGCACCGTTTCAAGACCAGCCAGTCTTGAAGCGCGAAAGCGACGCTCGCCCGCAACAAGCTCATATCCCTTTCCTGCTGGAAGCTGTCGCACGAGAATCGGCTGCAGCACGCCATGCTGTACAATGGATTCCTTCAACTCTTCCAGAGCGCTCTCATCAAACTCATGACGGGGTTGATACCGATTGGCTTGTATCTCATGCAAAGGAATTTGCTGCACAGCGATACCATTCATTTCTTTTGATATCACATCACTCGCTTCATCATCTTCTATGGCAGCTTGCTGTATTCCTCCGCTTCCTTGCGGATTCTCATTTCCTGCACTTCCTTTTTCCGATTCCTGCGGAGCTTCCATACGGTTCTTTTCCTCAGCATCGGTATCAGATACTTGCGGGGATTCTTGCTGCGATGCTTCGGGCGTTTTTAACTCTGTGGGAAAGAGTGCGCCCAGCCCCTTGCCCAATGCCTGATGCTTCCTAGCTGTCACGCTCTATGACCTCCTTTGCTAGATCCATATAGACGATGGATCCCTTGCAGTTTCTGTCATAGGCAACGATGGGCTGCCCATAAGACGGCGCCTCGCTCAAGCGAACGGTGCGCGGTATGACTGTCCGATACACCTTGCTGCCGAAATGCGTGCGCACCTCTTCAGCGACCTGAACCGAAAGATTGGTTCTTGAATCGAACATTGTCAGAAGAACACCCTCGACTTCCAAGGCAGGATTCAGATTGGTCTGAACCAATGTCATCGTATTCATCAGCTGCGCCAAACCTTCCAGAGCATAAAACTCGCATTGGATCGGCATCAAAACGGTATCTGCTGCTGTCAAAGCATTGAGAGTCAAGAGCCCCAGGGAAGGCGGGCAGTCGATCAAAATAAAGTCATATTGGTCGCGCACGGCATCGACCGATCGCTTCAGACGATTCTCGCGTGAGATGGCAGCAACAAGCTCAATCTCCGCTCCTGCCAGTTCGATATTGGCCGGCAGAAGATCGACCTTGTAACCCGTATGAAGAACTGCCTTCTCCATGGCAAGATTGTCAATCAACACTTGATATATCGTTATTTTTAAATCCGATTTATTGATACCAAATCCGCTCGTTGCATTCCCCTGCGGATCGGAGTCAATGAGCAGTACACGTTTGCCGAGTATGGCAAGACCGGCGCTCAAATTTACCGATGTCGTCGTCTTTCCTACGCCGCCCTTTTGATTGGCGACTGCTATGATTTTCGCCACATTCTTTTCCTCCATAAGCTTTTCTTTTCCTATTATAGCATGATATACTGATGGGGGGAAGTATTCTGCCCCATGAATAACTTCGATGTTTCACGTGAAACATCGGCTAGGAAGAAGGAATCTTATGCCCGTTTACAATAGCGTTTTGCTTGATATTGATGCAAAGGAAACGCGTCGCTATGCAGGATTGAACAAAGCCAAGGATTTCGATGAAAAACTCATCGAAGAAGCCTGCTTAGAAGCGCGTCTTCTTGCCGAACCGCGCGGTATATGGCAAATGTACGACTATGATGCAGCCACACAGACGGTACTCGCCGATCCGCCCTTCACCATGAAGGGGAAGCTCATTGGCAAGCATCTCGCCAAAGCACAAAAGGTCATCGTACTGTCGGCGAGCGTCGGCGATGCCATCGAGGAGCATGTGACGAAATACTTCGCCGATGGGCGCTACGCCTATTCCGTCATTCTCGATGCCGCCGCCACGGCGGCTGTCGAACAAGTAGCCGACGCGATGGAAAAAGCCATCGAACCGAAGGTTGCAAAAGAAGGTTATACGATGCGCTGGCGATTCAGCCCAGGCTACGGCGATTGGCCGCTCGATCAGCAGCCTGAAATGGTACGTCTCGCCGAAAGTGAAAAAATCGGTGTACACCTCAGCGACGCCTCCATGCTCGTACCGCGCAAATCCATCACTGCCATCATCGGCCTCGTACCGCAGCAAAAAGAGAAGGAAGCGCATACGCCGAACGGCTGCGCTGCCTGCGATAAGTTCGACTGCCCTTCGAGAAAAGTTCCTGCTGGCGAAAGCAAGAACTGAACCATATACCAGGGACAATATCTTATTGATACCAAACATCAAACAGGATGAAAATCTATGATACCAAACCAAGGAGGATATTGATGATCCATATTTTTGACGGCGCGATGGGAACGATGCTGCAGGAAGGAGGCTTGAAGCCCGGCGGCTGCCCCGAGCTCATGAATCTCGAACAGCCCGATGTCGTGCAAAAGATCCACGAAGCCTATATTGAAGCCGGCGCTACAATGATCGAGACGAACACCTTCGGCGCTTCCGCTTTGAAGCTCGATCACTATGGTCTGGAAGACCGTGTAAAGGAAATCAATGAAGCGGCCGTAAAGATCGCACGCGAGGCTTCCAAAGGGCGTGCCAAGATTGTCGGCTCGTTAGGACCTACGGGGCGCTTCATCGTCCCTCTCGGCGATCTCGAATTCGAGGACGCCTACCGAGCCTTCTACGAACAAGCGAAAGTGCTTGCCGATGCGGGCGCTGACTATCTGCTCTTTGAAACGTGCATTGACATACAGGAAATGCGTGCAGGCCTTCTGGCGGCAAAAGATGCGACAAACCTTCCCATCATCTGCCAGCTCTCTTACAGCGAGGACGGGCGCACCGTCACGGGCACCGACCCGCAGACGGCCGCCATCACCTTGGAAGCGCTCGGCGCCGACATCATCGGCGTAAACTGCTCGCTCGGCCCGCAGGAGCTCGTCCCCATCGTCAAGACTCTCGCAGAGAACTGCTCCGTTCCCATCAGCGTGCTGCCCAACGCCGGTATGCCACGATTGGAAAACGGCAGAACCATCTTCCCCATGGGGCCTGAGGAGTTCGCCTCGTGGGGCGAAAAGCTCGTCGCCGCCGGTGCAACGTATCTCGGCGGCTGCTGCGGCACGACGCCCGCGCATATCAAAGCGCTCGCCGCTGCTGTCAAGAACTTGCCTCCCACCGAGCGCAAGAGCCCAGACAATCGCCTGCGCCTCACGAGCCGCAGCAAGACCGTCATCATCGACAAAGATCTCGCGACCACTCTGATCGGCGAGCGCATCAATCCGACGGGACGCAAGAAACTCGCCGAAGAAATCAAGAATGGTTCACTCTTCTCCGTCAAGCGCGAGGCCATCGATCAGGTGCGTGCAGGAGCGCGCCTTCTCGATGTCAATATGGGCGTCGGCGGCATCGACCAGGCCAAGGCAATGCACGATGCCATTCGCGAGGTATCCCAAATCACCGATGCTCCTCTTGCAATTGATACCAGTGATGCCAAAACATTGGAAGCCGGACTCCGAGCATATCCGGGACGCGCCCTCATCAATTCTGTCAGCGCCGAAAAAGAGCGCATCGAAGAGTTCCTCCCGCTGGCAAAGAAGTATGGCGCGGCCATCCTCTGCCTGCCCATCACAGAGGACGGCGTGCCGAAGACGGCAGAAGATCGTATCAATGTGATCAACGGTATCATCAAAGAGGCAAAGAAGAATGGTCTCAAGGATGGGGACTTCCTGCTTGACGCCCTCGTCATGACCATATCAGCCGATCAAAATGCCTGCCTAGAAGTATTAAATAC
This sequence comes from uncultured Selenomonas sp., assembly GCF_963528755.1. Classification (GTDB taxonomy): domain Bacteria; phylum Bacillota; class Negativicutes; order Selenomonadales; family Selenomonadaceae; genus Selenomonas. The sequence continues at coordinate 684 of NZ_CAURXA010000017.1, read as the reverse complement.
CTTACGCCTCTACCGCAAACATTTCGGCTATCCGGCAACGATGGGGCTTTCCAACATCTCTTTCGGACTGCCGAACCGTCCTCTGATCAACAGCACCTTCTTCGCCATGTGCCTTGCCGCAGGGCTTGACGCGCCGATCATGAATCCCTATGACGAGAAGATGCAGGAAGCCTTGATGGCGAGCGCAGCACTCTTAGGAAAAGATCCGCGCGGCATCGACTTCAGCCGCAACGAAGTGAATCTCAAGACGCCGAAGAAGGCAGCCGAGGCCAAGCCTATGGAAGGCGATGTTCTAGCTGCCATCAAGCAAGCAGTCATCGACGGCGCTTCTGAAAGCATCGCCATGCTGACCGAACGAGCGATCCACGAAGGTCATTCTTCGAATGAGATCACAGAGAAGGCTCTGACGGCCGCCATGAACGACATCGGCATCGACTTCGGAGCAGGTCGCGTCTTCCTGCCGCAAGTTCTTCTGTCAGCCGAAGCAATGCGCGCTTCCTTCCAGAAGATCAAGGAGCTTCTGCCCGCACAGCAGGAAGCGGACAGAGGAACGGTCGTCATGGCAACGGTCAAGGGCGATGTTCATGATCTCGGTAAAAACATCGTCTCCGCGCTCCTCTCGAACAGCGGCTTTAAGCTCATCGACCTCGGCAAGGATGTCGATGCTGATACCATTGTGCGCAC
>NZ_CAURXA010000016.1:0-7235 GCF_963528755.1 uncultured Selenomonas sp. | reverse complement strand
TCGTCGTCGACAAATCCTCGACGTAGCCACTGCTACGCCTGCGGTTTGTCTCCTATACTGAGCCGTCCAAGAGCCAAGTCCGAAGGACGTAGGCAATTGGGCAACGGCTCGTATGCGAAAACGTCCCAAGAATGCAAGCGCGGAGTGCGCCGCATGATTGGCTGACGTTGACCGCTATAGGAACAGCGTATCTGTGCAAATCTGGGCAACTTCATTTTATCAGCGTTTCCTAAAGGTGTATGACAGCAGGCTTCGAGGCGTACTGCCTCGGACCATGGTTTCCGCCGCTTTTTGCGTGCGGAAGGATTCTGGGAGGTGCTTTTCATGGCGGATGTTGGACGCAGACTGCCGGTGTATTTGCTTTTGGATTGCTCGGGATCGATGATGGGTGAGCCGATCGAGGCCGTGCGCCAGGGGATCAAGGCGCTCCTGTCGGAGCTTCGCGGCGACCCGCAGGCGCTTGAGACGGCGTATCTTTCCGTCATCACGTTCGCGAGCCAGGTGCGGCAGACGACGAAGCTCACGGAGCTCATGCTCTTCAAGGAGCCGCGCCTTGAGGCCGAGGGCTGCACGCTCATGGGCGGCGCTCTGAAGCTCCTCGCCGAGTGCGTGCGCACGGAGGTGCGCAAGAATACCGAGACGCAGAAGGGCGACTGGCGGCCGCTCGTCTTCCTGTTGACGGACGGCAGTCCGACCGATCTGGAGGACTTTAGGCAGGCGGCGGCTGAAATCAAATCTCTGAAGCTCGGTAATATCATCGCGTGCGCGGCGGGCGCCGATGCCGATACGAGCTATCTCAAACAGCTTACGGACAACGTGCTGATGATGAACAGCCTGTCGGCAGGCGATATGGCAAAGTTCTTCGCGTGGGTTTCCGGCTCGATCAAGATGTCGTCAAAGAGCCTCGACGCGAAGCCCGGCGCGGCCATCGAACTGCCGCCGCCGCCGAAGGGATTCACGGTCGTCCCCTGATGGGCAGAGAAGAGCGGTCATGAAGAGGAAAGGGGTGATGTGTCTTGATGGGAAACGAAACATCGGCTGAAGTGGAACTGGGAAAGATTCACCTTGAAAAGTGTGCGGCTGCCGCGCCGCCCGAGCCAAGGGAGGAAGGGCCTGAGGCGAGCGCGACTCCGCCCGAACCGATGAAGGAGCCGACTACACCCGAACCGATGGAGAAGCCGACTACGCCTGAGCCAACAGGCGAGTCGCCTGCATCGAGCGATGCGCTGCCCGAACCAATGAATGAGCCTCCTGCATCGAGCGATGTGCTGCCCGAACCAATGGGCACGACGCTCGAACCAATTGCCGCACAGGCAGAATCGCCGAAGCAGCCGTCTGCATCGGGCGCTGCGCCATCCAAGCCAACGAGCGAGCCGCCCGCATCGAACGCTGCCGCTGCCCCTGCGGATGCAGTGGCCGAAGCGGACGATGCGGACGATGCTTCTCTCGCCCTGAGCGATGAGGCGGTTCTCGCACATACGGCATCGCTCTGGCAGTATCATCCCGTACCGCAGGATGAGCCGGATGCCGCGCCCGAGTACAAGATCGAGGAGAAGCGGATCGGCACGGCAGATTTCGTCGCGGCGCGTGTGCGCGGCAAGAAGCACAAGCACGAGGCGACGAACTGCGACGATTGGTTCGCTATAGCTGCCGTTGGCGACATCGCCGTTCTTGCCGTTTCCGACGGCGCAGGCTCGAAGCGCTTCTCGCGTGTCGGTGCGCGTGCGGCGAGCGAGGCCGCCGTCGGCTCGATCTACGAGCAGCTTCGTACCCTCGATGCGGCGAACGCCAAAAATCGCGCCGCCTTCGCGCTTCCCATGAGCGATGCGGCGTTCGGCGAGGCGTGTGCCGGGCTTGGCGCGGCGCTTCACGCAGGCGTGCTCGATGCTCGCCGCGCCGTCCTCGCGGCTTTCCATGAGCGATGCGGCCAAGAGGCGTACACGAAGCTTCTCGGGCGCGACCTCGTCCTCTCCGACTTCGCGGCGACGCTCCTCGTGACTGTCGCCGTGCCCGTCCCCGAGATCGGAGAAGTCCTCGTGCTCTCATGCCAAGTCGGCGACGGCATGACCTGTGCCATCGACACGCATGCGCCTTACGGCAAGGCAGTCAAGCTCCTCGGCAAGCCCGACAGCGGCGACTTCTCGGGCGAGACGGATTTTCTGACGAGCGAGGCCATGGCGGACATCGCCAGCCTGCAGAGGCGCACGCTCGTCACGCGAGGCGCTTACGACCTCATCCTCACGATGACGGACGGCGTGGCGGACGACTACTTCAACGAGCAGGAGATGCACCGCCTCTATCTCGACCTAGTGGCGAACGGTATCGTGCCTGGCGCGCAGGGAACGGCCACGTTCACGCGCGCCGAGGTTGAGTTTCTGCGCAGCCTGCCGCAGCCCACTACCTTCCCGTGGGTCAACGACAAGGAGCAGCATATCGCGCTGCAGTATGCGAGCCGTATGTGCCGCGAAATCCCCACGACGGAAGAATGCTTGTGGCAGAACGCGCATGTGCTCGCGCTCGCTGCCGAAGATACGAGCCTCAAGGGCGTTGCCTCGCACGCGGAGCGGCTGAAAATCTGGCTCGACAACTATGTGACGCGCGCCTCCTTCGACGACCGCACGCTCGCGCTGCTCGCCTGGAAGGAGCCTCCGCATGTCTAGGCCGAGGCTCGCGGAAGCCGTCCTCGCGGACGGCAGGAAGATTCCCTACGTCATCACGGAAAACCCGCCGCAGGGAGGCATGAAATACACATACTTCGCGCCCGACAAGTCCTACGTCGTGCAGTTCTTCCTCGATCCTGACGCAGTCGACGAGGCGCTCGTCGATCGGCTGACGGCGATCATCGGGCGCTACAACCCGACGCTTGCCGAAACGAAGGGCGGCGCACGCGGCAATACAGTGGAGGCGGCGACGTACTTCGCCGATCTCTTCTGCTGGCCGACGGCGATCGTCGTAGAGCCCGAGTTCGGCATCGTCTGCCCCGCCTATCCGAAGAACTTCTTCTTCGGACACGACGCTTCGCGCCAGCTCGACCTCGCGGGCAAGGACAAAAAGGGCAGCTGGTTCACGAACCGCGTGCGCAAGTATCTCGAAAAGGCGGAGCTTGGCAACTTCCAGATGATGCTGCGCCTCTCCATCGCGCTCACACGCGCCGTGCGCCGCATGCACCAGGCGGGACTCGCGCATTCCGACCTATCGTGCAACAACGTCCTCGTTGATCCCAAGAGTGGCAGCTGCGTCGTCATCGACATCGACTCGCTCGTCGTGCCTGGCCTGTACCCGCCCGAGGTTGCGGGCACAAAGGGCTATATCGCGCCCGAGGTGCTTGCCTCGATGGATCTTCCGTCGGGCGATGCGCGCCGCGTCATCCCAAGCCTTCTGACCGACCTCTTCGCGCTGCCCGTGCTTCTCTATCAATACCTGCTCAAGCGTCATCCGCTCGAAGGGCCGAAGAACTACGACCTGTCCGCGGAGGAAGCAGACTTTCTGATCTACGGAGAAAAGGCGCTCTTCGCCGAGCATCCGACCGATCATTCCAATCGCCCGGACGATCTGAAGGTCACGATCCATGACCTCGGGCCGTACCTCGAAAAGCTTTTCCTGCGCGCCTTCGTCGACGGCCTGCACGAACCAGAGGCGCGTCCCACGGCGTTCGAGTGGGAAAAGGCGCTCGTCAAGACGTGGGATCTCCTGCAGCCGTGCGCAAATCCGCACTGCCCCGAGAAATTCTTTATCCTGCACGACACCGCGGCACCGCGCTGCCCCTTCTGCGGCACTGCCGTGCCCGAGCGCCGCGTGCTGCACCTCAAGCGTCTGCGGCGCGTGCGCGGCAAGGCCGGCCAATGGCTGAAAGCGGGACTCTTGAACGTCTACGACGGTCTGCCGCTCTTTTCGTGGCACTTTGCAGAAAACGTCTTCCCCGATGAGAAGGCGCACGATCGCGAGGTCAAAGCCTACATCACGCGCCAAAACGGCGCATGGCATCTCGTGAACAGCGGCCTTTCCTCCCTGCGCACGCCCGAAGGGGAGCTTCTGCCCAAGGGAAAGGCGCTGCCCCTTCGGCCAGGTGAACCATTCGGTACCTGGGAGCGGCCCGACGGCGTTCTCTATATGGTCGAGAGGAAATAAATTTCGCGCACGGAGGAAAACCGTTTGGTATCAGGGAATAAAAAAGAGAGCCGAGCGGCTCTCTTTTTTATTCCCTGATACCATTTATGCGTCCTTCCAGAGGATAATTTCCCCTGTTTCACGCGTCTTCTTCATGTCGATCACGCGCTGGTTGCGGCTGCCGCGAAAGGCGAGCGTGAGGTCGCGCTCCGACTCTTCGTATGCGCCGTCCACGAGGACGTCGACCTCATCAAGCAGTGCGTCCACATCGCACGCCTTCTTCTGCTGCAGGTCTTCGAGCGTATAGCCCGTATACGCCCAGACGTCCATGCCGTGCGCGTGCACCTCATGTGCTAGGGAAGCGAGCGGCGCGGCCTGGCAGAACGGTTCGCCACCCGAGAGCGTCACGCCCGTCAGCAGGGGATTGCCGAGCACGTCCTTGAGGATCGTCTTCGTATCCATCTCCAAGCCGCTTGCGAAGTCGTGCGTCTTGGGATTCTGGCAGCCCGGGCAATGGTGCGGGCAGCCCTGCGTGAAGATCGTATAGCGGATTCCCGCCCCGTCAACGATGGAATCCGATACCGTTCCTGCGAGCTTAACCGATGCCATGCTTGACGCGGTCATGCTCTTCAGCACGCTTCGCGTTGTTCCAACGGTCGATCGTGCCGACGAGATACCCCGTGATGCGGCGGATGCGCTCGAAGGGGCGGCCGTTCTCCTTTCTGCCGCAGCGCGGGCAGATGTTGTCGATGATACCATTGTAGCCGCAGACGGGGTCGCGGTCGACGGGATGGTTGACCGAGCCGTAGCCGATGCCCGCATCGTGCATGTAGCGCACGATCGCCTCGAAGGCCTGGAGGTTCTTCGACGGATCGCCGTCCATCTCGATGTAGCTGATGTGTCCGGCATTCGTCAGCGCATGGTACGGCGCTTCGAGGCGGATCTTCTTCGCCGCCTCGATCGGGCAGTAGACGGGTACGTGGAAGCTATTCGTATAGTAGTCGCGATCCGTGACACCCTCGATTTCACCGAACTTCTTGCGGTCGAGGCGCACGAAGCGGCCCGACAATCCTTCAGCAGGCGTCGCGAGCAGCGTGAAGTTCAGCCCTGTGCGCTTTGCCTCCTCGTCCATGCGGCGGCGCATGTGCCCGACGATGGCAAGTCCTAGGGCCTGCGCCTCCTCCGACTCGCCATGATGCTTGCCGATGAGCGCTTTCAGGCATTCGGCGAGGCCGATGAAGCCCATCGAGAGCGTGCCGTGCTTCAAGACCTCGGCGATCTCATCGTCAGGCCCTATCTTCTCCGAGTCGATCCACACGCGCTGTCCCATGAGGAACGGATAATTCCTGCCCTTTTTCGCGCACTGAATCTTGAAGCGATGCAGAAGCTGGCGGATGACAAGCTCCGTGAGGCTGTCCAGCTCGCGGTAGAAGACATCCAAGTTGCCCTTGGCGAGAAGCGCGAGGCGCGGCAGGTTGATGCTCGTGAACGAGAGGTTGCCGCGGCCGCATGTGACCTCTCGCTCGGGATCGTGCACGTTGCCCATGACGCGCGTGCGGCAGCCCATGTAGGCGACCTCCGTGTTGTAGTCGCCGGGCTTGTAATACTGGAGGTTGAACGGCGCGTCGAGGAAGCTGAAATTCGGAAACAGGCGCTTCGCCGACGTCTCCATCGCGAGGCGGAAGAGGTCGTAGTTCGGATCGCCCTCGTTGTAGTTCACGCCCTCCTTGACCTTGAAGATCTGCACGGGGAAGATCGGCGTTTCACCGTTGCCGAGACCTTCCTGCGTCGCGAGCAGGAGGTTCTTCATGACCATGCGGCCTTCGGGCGACGTGTCCGTGCCGTAGTTGATCGAGCTGAAGGGCACCTGTGCGCCCGCGCGCGAGTTCATCGTGTTGAGGTTGTGTATCAGAGCCTCCATCGCCTGGAAGGTCGCGTTGTCCGTCGCATCGAGCGCCGCCCCGTAGGCGTAGTCATGCGCGCGCGCCGCGAGCTTTTCGGAGATTTCCTCGAAGCCGCACGCCTTCTGATGCGCGGGCAAAAAGTCGACGAGCGCCGCCTTGTAGACGTCCGCGCCGCCGATCGTGATGCCCAAGGGCAGCAGCGAGCGGCGAATCTCCTTAGCCAGGAGCTTCGCGTCGTCCTGCTTCATGCCGAGCGTGATGGCGAAGAAGTTCGCAATTTCCTTGAAGTAGAGCTTGCGGAAGGTCTTCCGTACGCCCGGCGCCATCGAATAGTCGAAGTTCGGGATCGCCTGACCACCGTGCATCTCGTTTTGGTTCGCTTGAATGGCGATGCAGCCGAGCGCCGCGTAGGAGCGGATGTCGTTCGGTTCGCGCAGGTAGCCGTGCCCCGTCGAGAAGCCGTCCTTGAAGAGCTTCAAAAGGTCGATCTGGCAACACGTCTCCGTCAGCATGTAGAAATCCTTGTCGTGGATATGGATGTCGCCGTCGATGTGCGCCGCCGCGATGTCCTTGGGCAGGATATGATGGTCAATGAAGTACTTCGATCCTTCCGAGCCGTACTTGAGCATCGTGCCCATCGCCGTATCGGCATCGATGTTCGCATTCTCGCGCTTGATGTCGGCATCCTTGGCACGCTTGAAGGTCAGCTCATTGTAGATGTCCATGAGGTCGCCCTCGGCGTCGCGGATCTTCGCATGCTCCGCGCGATAGAGGATGTACGCTTTCGCCGTCGAGGCGAAGTTGTTCTTGATGAGGACCTTTTCCACAGCATCCTGAATGAACTCGACGGCAGGCGTTTCCTCCCCTTCGATGCGGTGGATGACGCTCTTCGTGAGCTTTTCAAGCTGATGCTGCGAAAATGTCTCGTCGATGGACTCAAGATTCGCCTTGCGGATGGCGTCGGTGATCTTCTCGGCATCAAACGGCACGATCTGCCCCGTACGCTTCTGGATGTTCTTGATCATTAGCAGTTTCCCTTCCTCTATATATTGTGGTTGACGATGTATCACAGCGCAAGAAAAACAAAGCTGAGTCTTCGCCAAAGGAGTATATAAGAGCGGAAGCCTCCGCATTCTTTGCAGCAGCGGTCAACGTCAGCCAATCATACGGCGCGCGTTGCGCTTGCATTCTTGGGACGTTTTCGCATACGAACTGTTACCCAAT
>NZ_CAURXA010000015.1:0-7368 GCF_963528755.1 uncultured Selenomonas sp. | reverse complement strand
GAACTCGCGACCCCCACCTTGGCAAGGTGGTGCTCTACCACTGAGCTACTTCCGCTTGATTTGCCCGCCGCACACGCACGCGCTGACTGACAGACTATATTCTAGCGGCTCTCGCCTCGTTTGTCAATACCTTTTCTGATGCTTTTCGCAACTCTCCCATTCACTGCGCATCAAAGAGCGGCAGTGCTTCCAGGAAGATCAAATCTTTCCTCTCTGCCGCTTTGCCCTCCGCCAGCACGCACGCTTCGCCGACGATCTTGCCGCCCGCTTTGTCTGCAAGCTCCGTCAGCGCCTTCATCGAGCCGCCCGTCGATACCACATCGTCGAGAAGCAGCACATTCTTCCCTGCAATGCGCGCCTTGTCCACGCCGTCGAGGCAGAGCTTCTGCACGCCCTTCGTCGTAATGGAGCGATCCTCGACCCAAATGGCGTCCTCCATGTACGCCTTGACCGACTTGCGCGCGACGACGTAGCGCTTCATACCGAGACAGCGCGCGAGTTCCGCCGCGAGCGGTATGCCCTTCGTCTCTGCCGTCAGGAGGACTTCCGTCTCCTTCGGCACTTTCTCAGCCAAAGCCTTTGCACAAGCATCCGTAAGCTCGACGTCGCCGAGCATGATGAAGCCCGCGATCGCCAGCTCATCCGTCACGTTCAAGATCGGCAGTTCCCTGCGGACGCCCGCCACTTCCAAAGTATGAAATCTCTGTGCCATCGTTCAAAAGCCCTCCGTCCTTCTCGTATCCCAGCGCAGGGGGCGCACATATCCTGCACTCCTCTGTATCGCTTTCATTATAATGGAATTTTCTCGCAAGCGCAATTCCTTTCATTGCCCAAGCGATTCCCTCTATGATATAATAAGACCTGCTAAGACATAAACAATACAAAAGGAGCGTGGAATAATGCAGTTGAAAATTCCTTACAGCAAGGGCAAGATGACGATCGAGGTGCCGGACGAAAGCTTCCTCGGCGTACTCGAATCGCACCCCGAGGGCAAGGAACAGCCGGGCACACAGGCGGAAATCGTCGAGCGCGCACTCGACAACGTGATCGGCAGTCCAAAGCTCGAAGAACTCGTCCGCGGCAAGAAGCGCATGGTCATCATCACGAGCGACCACACGCGTCCCGTGCCGAGCCGCGTGACGATGCCGATTCTCCTGCGCCGCATCCGCGAGGCGAACCCCGAGATCGACATCTCGATCCTCATAGCGACGGGCTTCCACCGCGCAACGACGCACGAAGAACTCGTCGACCGCTTCGGCGAGGACATCGTCAAGAACGAAAAGATCATCATCCACGATTCGCAGGACGACGTGGCGATGGCGGATCTCGGCTTCCTGCCGTCGGGCGGCAAGCTGCTCATCAACCGCGCGGCCATCGACACCGATCTGCTCATCGCCGAAGGTTTCATCGAGTCACACTTCTTCGCAGGCTTCTCGGGCGGCCGCAAGGCGATCCTGCCCGGCATCGCTTCCGCCAAGACAGTCATGGCGAACCACTGCAGCAAGTTCATCAAGAGCGACAAGGCGCGCACGGGCATCCTCGACGGTAACCCCATCCACCGCGACATGCTCCACGCGGCGAAAGAAGCAAAGCTCGCCTTCATTCTGAACGTCGTCATCAATGCGGAGAAAGAAGTCATCGCCGCCTTTGCCGGCGACAGCCAAAAGGCGCACGTCACGGGCTGCGACTATGTGCGCACACTCGCCGAAATCAAGCGCAACCCGTCCGATATCGTCGTATCGACGAACGGCGGCTATCCGCTCGACCAGAACATCTATCAGGCGGTCAAGGGCATGACGGCGGCCGAGGCGAACTGCAACGAGGGCGGTGTCATCATCATGGTCGCAGCCTGCAACGACGGCCACGGCGGCGAATCCTTCTACAAGACCTTGAAGGCTGCAAAAACGCCGCGCGAACTGCTCGACCAGATCGAAGCGACGCCGCAGGAAGACACGCTGCCCGACCAGTGGGAGATGCAGATCCTCGCGCGCATCCTCGACCGCTTCACCGTCATCATGGTCACGGATCTCTGCGATCCTCAGATGATTCGCGACATGCACATGGAGCACGCGCTGACCTTCGACGAGGCCTTGAAGCGCGCCTTCGAGATCAAAGGCAAGGACGCAAAAGTCACCGTCATCCCCGATGGCGTTTCCGTCATCGTGCGCTGAAAAGACGCTTGGCAACAAAAAAGGCTGCTTGCGCAGCCTTTTTTGTTGCCTATTTTTCATTCAGGCGAAAAGATCGTTGAACGCCTCCGTCATCGTCGGGTGCGTGTAAACGGCATCCGCCAGCGTACCCGCCGTGATGCCCGCATCCATGGCGAGCTTTATGATATTGATCATTTCCTGCGACTCCGGGCAAAAGAGATGCGCCCCTAAGATCTTGTCCGTCTTTGCATCAATGACCGCCTTCAACAACCCCGCGGGCTTTCGAAGCACCTGCGCCTTCGGGATAGCGGCAACAGCAAGCTTTCGCACGGCGACCTCGAAGCCTGCGGCCCGCGCTTCCTCCTCCGTCATGCCCACGCGAGAAAGCGGCGGGTCGAGGAACACCGAATAGGGCACGACGCCGCGGTTCTTCGTCGTGCGTTCGCCCTTGCCAAACAGCGTATCCTTGACGATGCGGAAATCATCAAGCGAGATGTACGTAAACTGCAAGCTGCCCGCGACGTCGCCCATCGCCCATATATGTTCTGCCGTCGTCCGCAGTTTCTCATCGACCGCGATCGCACCGCGCTCCGAAAGCTTTACGCCTGCCTTTTCCAACTGCAAAGCGGCAAGCTCAGGCCGCCTGCCCGTCGCAACGAGAACGGCATCCGCCGTGAGCCGACGCTCACTTCCAGCCACCTCGACCGTGAGCACAGCACCGCCGTCCTCATCCTTGACACCGAGCACCTTCGCGCTCTTCATGATCGATATGCCGCGCTCTTCAAACACTTTTTCCACGCAAGCAGCGATTTCCTTATCCTCACGCGGGATGAATTCCGCTGTATCCTGCACGACCGTGACGTCAGAGCCGAAATTCGCATAATAGGATGCAAACTCCAAGCCGATATAGCCGCCGCCAATGATGATAAGCTTTTCAGGCAGCTCGTCAAGCTCCATCATTCCCTCGCTCGTATAGACATGCGCACTCTCCTTAAGCCCCGGAATCGGCGGTACGAAGGGCGCTGCGCCCGTATTGATGAAGATGCGCCCGGCGCGCACGATTCTTTCTCCCGTCTCCGTCACAATGCGCACCGTATGCGCATCGAGGAAGGAAGCCTCACCGTCGATGACCTCCGATCCCGCCGCCGTGACCTTCTCGTAATTCTTCTGGCGGAGCATCGCCGTCAGACGCCGCTTTTCAGCGATTGCCGCTCGATAGCGCGCCGCCCTCGCCGCAAAATCGCCGCCCGCAGCAGCAGAAAGCCGCGCACTGTACTCAAGCGACTTCGACGGGATGCAGGCGACATTGATGCAAGTGCCGCCGTAGCGCTCCTTCGAGCGTTCGACAAGCGCGACAGACTCGCCGCGCTTTGCCAGAAGCCCCGCCAAAGTCTTGCCCGCCTTGCCGAAGCCAAGGATCAAATTCTGATATTCTTTCATTTCCTGCATAAAAAAATCCTCCTTATTCATATATAAAAAGTACACATAAATGTGCAGAAAAACAGCGCCATGCGCCTCATGACAAGAGAAAGAGAGCCGCGCCCTTCACCTCTCCCACACCCTCGTCTCGACCGCCCCCATGCCGAGTGCCGTCTTGATGCCAATACCAACGAAAGGCGCGAAGGAAAACAACATTCCTAAAATCCGCCGCATGCCGTCCGTGTCGAAAAACCGCACGCGCATCGTGCCGCAAAAGCCACGAATCGTATGACCTTCGATAGAAAAAGGAACGGAACGAAGCGCGTATTTAGAAAGCTGACAGGCCAGCGCCATCCGCTCCGTCAAATCCTCATCATAGAGATAAATTTCCTTGGCGAAGCGATTCCATCGCATCAAAAGGCTCTGGCAAATCAAGAAGAAATCCGGCAGCATCACATAGCGCCCCTCGCGCTTGAACGAAGTCGGCGTGCAAAAAGAAAGCTCCGCCCCCTTGGGCGCCGCCTCCTGCAAGAAGAACGTATCGGCAATCTCCTCAAAAGAGCTTTCCGCCAACAACTTCCGCTCGCCCAGACGCACCTCATACCCTTTCTGTCGCAGGAATATGCCATCTCCTTGCCGCAAGCCCTCCCCGATCGCCTCGCCGACCTCTTCCCCCACGACGCCGATGCGCCAACGGGCGAAAGCCGCCCGCCCTGTCCCACGAAACACTCTGACTGTACGGGCGCATATCCGGTTCGTGCAGCCTCTCTACCAACTCCTTCGGCAGGCGCTCCATCAAAGCTCCGTGCAGCAACGAGCCAAAAGAGCTGACTGCACGCTCTTCCTCGGGCAAGAAAAGCCGCACCTCAAAAAGACGCATCATCAATTGACCTCCTGCGAACGGCAGAGTCCCAGAATCCATGCATCACTCCATGTGTCGTAATCCTTTCGCACAAATCCTCCACAGCCTCATCTCCCCTCTTTGTCGAAATCATAAGAACCATATTGGAAATATTCTGTTTCCAAAGAAAATTTCCTGCCCACCTCGCCCTGGAATCCTGGCTTTTCCTGCAAATTCTAAAAAATAATGACATCCTCGATATGACGATCACCCACACCCCCATGAACGAACTGACGTATGATCGGCCAACAAATAGATGCGCAAAGAATCCGTCTCCAAATCAATCAAGCGGCTCGTTTCCTCAACGAGCCGCTCGTACTTTTTCTTGCTCAAAAATGCCTCAAAAGCAGACTTCTGCACACGAATCCCATAGCGCTCGACACACTTGACCATGCGACTGCGGCGCTTGTTGTCCACGATGTCGTAAATCACGAGCACGATGTAACGGCACTCGTCAGCAACGACAAACTCCATCTCCTCGTATTCCAAACGCCTCCGGCACAAGACACCCCAAAGCACGGAAATGCACCTTCGCTGCAATCGCCTTGCGTCCCAGCGCGAGATAAAAGGATAGTCGTGTTCTGAGATGCGCACTACAACATTACGACAGTTGACCCGCCCGAGCTGTTTCCGTCCCCTTTCGGGGTTCGTGTTCTGAAATCCTCGGCTTGCAAGCCCTGATTTTACGCGGCTTCAAGATGCTGTTTGCGGCGCGGACTGTTTTTTGTCTCTTTTCTGCGCCATTTCTTTGAAAAAATACGCTTCAAGCCTTGTCATTGCTGATGCGGCGGGGATTTCTCCTACAGTATAGCATGAAGCAGGAAAAAGAGCAATGGTTCTACTGCCTTTTCCCAGTATCAATACTGCTGCAAGAGCTGGGCGTTTCCCAAATCGTTGTTCAGCACCTCTCCCCTTACAGAAACCTAGTAAATCATTCTAGGCTTCGGCTCGAAGTCTTTGATTTCATGCTAAACTTTACCAGCACGCTGCAGCCAGGTCGAAATCCGCGTTACTTCGTCATCTCTCAACACATGACGCGCTGTATAATTTGTGATGAAATCAAGAATCGTATTCCCATTATCCGTAACCTCAGCAGAGCAATCGCAAAGAATCACATCGGGATTTGTAAAATAAACCATGCCGTCAACCCAAACACGAATTCCCTCTTGTTTGAGAAACTGAGCCATTGCATGAATCTGACCTTTCAACTGTATGACAGGATTGCGCAAAGTCGACGCATAATCTGTTCCGCCTCGTCCAGTCTTCTCCTGCACCCAATCTTTTCCCCCGCTTGGTGCAATCCTTCCGTTATGATTCTTCACTTGAATGATAAAAACGCCATTTCTGCCAACAACAACAATAGAGCAGTAGCGTCCCATGACCACGACATTGCTAAACACCTCATAGTCATCCGGCAGACGCTGCAAAACATCGAGCGCACGTTCCACGCCCTTGTCTCCCGATGCAGATTTTCGGTAGTTGCGCCAAAAGTGCCTGCCCAGCCACCCTGCACCACCGAAAACCAAGAAGATTGGCACTACTGTATTAAAAGGCAATATACGATGCACGAAAAGAATATTATTTACCCACCAAAGCCACACGAGTCCTGCAATGCCATAAAAAAATGCAGCCAGAAAAAAATTCCTCTGCTTCGTTTTTGCTAAGGCAGATTCCTTCGTATGCAAAATCGCCACGTATTCCTCCTCCTACTCATAAAAGCATCACAGATAAACTACAAGCACAAATGCCCGCTTCATAAACATTGTACACCGCCCTTACAGCAGTGTATCCAATCGGTCTGCGCCTCCAGATTGATCTCTTGGACTTTCACACTGACTTTCAAGAATCTCTCTATTGAAAAAAACTGCCGCACGCGAATGCGTGCAGCAGTTCCATTCGTACAGCTTAGCCGACAATAACCAGCGGATCGCCAGCCTTGACGCTCTGACCAGCGGCGACGTTGATCGCCTTGACCGTGCCAGCCTGCGTTGCAGCGATTTCGTTCTGCATCTTCATGGCTTCGAGAATCAAGAGGACATCGCCCGAGTTGACCTTCTGGCCCTCGGAAACGAGGACGTTGACGATCTTGCCCGGCATCGGGGCGTTGACGGAAGCTTCGCCGGCGCCAGCGGAAACAGCTGCCTTGGCAGGAGCGGCAGGAGCAGCCGGAGCAGCGGCCTTCGGAGCGGCGGGAGCGGCTGCCTTCGGTGCAGGCGCCGCGACGGCTGCCTTCTCTTCCTCGACCTCGACTTCGTAGCTCGTGCCATTGACCTTGATGTTGAACTTTTTCATTGTAAATTCCTCCAAGTCTTCAATTTGTTTTCGCTTACGTCTTTCTTAATGGATGCTCTGGCGACCCGCCATTGCCCATGCGTCGTTGCGCTTGATCTTGACGGCAACGACTTTATTGCCAACCATCATCTGGACGGCTGCAGCAATGACCGCAGCGACCTCAGGTTTGACGTCTTTTGCGTTTTGCATAAGTGAACCTCCCGATTACAACGGAATATTGCCGTGCTTCTTCGCCGGCCCGACTTCGCGCTTCGAGGCGAGAGCGTTCAATGCCGTGATGACATAGGGGCGCGTCTCCTTCGGCTCGATGACCATGTCGGCGTAGCCGCGCTCCGCCGCCTTGTACGGCGTAGCGAATTCCTCGACGTACTCCGCCGTCTTCTGATCCTTGTCGGGATCCTTGCGGAAGATGATGTTCGCAGCGCCCGCAGGGCCCATGACGGCGATTTCAGCCGAAGGCCATGCCATGACCTGGTCTGCGCCGAGTTCGCGGCAGCACATGGCGATGTAGGAACCGCCGTACGCCTTGCGCGTGATGACCGTGACCTTGGGCACCGTCGCCTCGCTGTAGGCGTAGAGCATCTTCGCGCCGTGGCGGATGATGCC
>NZ_CAURXA010000014.1:0-16186 GCF_963528755.1 uncultured Selenomonas sp. | reverse complement strand
CTTGAATCACGCCCCTCTGCGCCTTGCCTTCCTGTTTCTCTCGTGTATCTTTGACCCTCTTACGCAGAGCATCCATCAACCCTTGTACACCGTTCATAGTCAATACCACCTCGTCATCTTTATGGTTTGCTTGAGGGAGCGCGGCGTAAGCTCGACGGCATTCGACTGCAGGAAATATTCCTGCCCCTCGAATTTTATGCGCTCCGTAAAATCAGCGATATGCCCAACATCCGGCACACCGTCTTGAATGTTCGCGTAGACTTCCAGCGTGACGATTTCTTGCGTCTTGCGGTTGAGCCACAGAATTGCCTGTGTCAGTTCCTTCAGGTACGCTTCGCCCTTGACGGGAAATTCCGTATCAATCAGCGAGGTGAAGGGTGCATCATCATCATCGCCTGAGTAGCGCGAGCCAAGGCTGAGATTGGACTGCTCGACCGTGAAGCGGCTTGCCTTGCCGCCGGGCTTTCCCTGCGAGAGCGTGCTGCCCTCAAGATTGCCGTCGACATAGACGGTCGTCGCATACCAGCCGTAGCCCAGTGGCGCGTGGTAAGTGATGCGTTCCGTGCCGCGCTCGTTGTTCCAGTCCGTCCAGTCGTATTCCGTGTGCTTCTTCCCGTCGTTGATGGGTTCTGTCGTGCGCTCCCATTCTTTGACGAGATACACATCTCGCTCGGTTTCAGCGTAGGTGTATTCCGTGCGAGCGGTAGAGCCGTCCTTATTGTGCGTCTGCTTGCTCGTCAAATATTCGCCATGATAGGTGTATCGCGTCATGCCTTTCTCATTCGTTTCGCTTGTCAGAAAGCCGTTGTGGTAAGTGCGGCTCATTTCTTCCCAAGAGATTGTTCCCGTAAAGGGGACTGGCTCGGTATCTTCCTCGTTGTAGGCATTGCCTGCCGTCTCGGAAGCGTGGCCGCTGTGCCACAAGGAGCGCACAAGGCGACGCTCCACGGTCGGCCTGCCATGCGGCCAGTCTGTGATGTCGAGGACGGATTCCTCTTTGCCGCGCTGGACGATATGCAGCGTATCTTCGCGGATAAAAACATTGACCTGTCTCTGCGGCAGTTTCGCCGTCCAACCAAAGAGCGCGGAGATGAAGTCTTGATATGTCATGCCGCTGTCCTCAAAGTTCTGCGACGGCGTAAAGTCATCGCACGCCCAATGGAGCTGCAAGCCGAGCGCGGCGGCGATGGACTGCGCGTAATACGACGCTTTCGCTTCTTTCACGAAGATGCGGATGGCGGAGTAGAGCGTTGCGTCCTTGCTGTACGCGCCTTTCACCGTTTGAAGCAAATCGCGTTGGAGGGTTTCTTCCACGAGGAAGGAGAAGCGATAATCTAAGAGCTGACCGCGCACGGCATCGCCGATGGCAAGCGGCTGCACTGTTTCCATTTGAAAAGTATCGGAGAGCGTCATCTCTCCGAGTGTGACGGCAAAGGAGCGGATGCCGCGAGCGCGGAAGTTGTCGGCGATCTGCGCTACGGCACGCTTGCTTCTTCTTCCTCGGGATGTTTTGACGTATTCGAGCACATGCGGAATGCGGAGCAAGGTGTCGAAGCGAACGCGCACCCGTGTCACGACGGTACGGCGCAGTGCCGCTTTGGCGACATTTCCCCTGCCGAGTTTGCGCCGCGTTTTCGCCGCCACGCGATTCCCCATGCCCGGCGTGCGCTTGGTGTCGCAACGAACCGTCTCCCGCTTGACGACTTCGCGCCCTGTCGCCCCACGCACGATGCAGTAGTTCGGAGATAGCGTGCGGTAAGTATCACAGCGGATGCAGACATAAATGCCGCCTACGCATCTTCGCGTGGCGGCAGAAGCCGTATTTCTTTGTGCAACACGCCGCAAAAGTTTGGCGCTCGTCCAGTCGATGGCAGAGGAGGTGATTGTTCGTCTCGTATCTGCGGCAATGCGGCTGGTGCTGCAAACCTGCCTTTGACTGTCTGCTCTTGCTTCAGCTGTTTCGGCAACTTGGCGCTTGGTATCTACACTCACCGTCTCCCTGTGCTTAGACGCGGGGAGGATCGTGCCGTATAGTTGAGGACGCAGACATTCGATCCCCCTCGGAATCCATGTCATGTATATCTTCGGAGCGAGGACTTCCTTGCCCACAGGAATCCATGAAATCCAAAGCTGCGGTTTCAGCGAAGCGTCCATCCTATTCTCCTGCCTTCCAGCCGAACTTTCTCCCTGTCAATTCCGCCAAGCGCAAGGAAACAGCGCGGCTGTCCACGATGCCGCCTATCGACTGACCTTTCAGAATGTGCTTGCCGTACTCCGTAACGGTCTCACCATTTTTCTCAAGCGCCGTAAGCGTACAAAGACCTTCAGCCGTCCGATATGCAGGATTGCCGACAAGTGCGATACCCGTCACTTGGGATTCTTCCCCATACGTTGCTACAAGCGCCGCCGTGTCCACAGTCTGCAAAAGCACCTGACCGGGAGATGTCGCCGTATACATGCCATTGCCGGAATCTGCCATCGTCGTCTCGACCGTCGTACTCGGCAGCAGGATGACCTGCTCCCTTGGATCAATTACGGTATCCGACAAGATGATATTGGAAAGAAGCCCGTACTTTTTTGTGCTCACGATCTCGATCATCTTACTGTTTCGGAGATCCACGTTATCCCGCTGCCCGGTACCGATCTTCACACCATTCACCCAGAGATTTATCTCGCCTTTTTTTGTCCCTGCATCCTGCTTGATGTGGAAATAAACTGTATTGATATTTTCCAGCTTGAGGTGTGTTGCTGCCTTGAATTCTTCCGGTGCGTCAGCATATTTTCTGATATAGATTTCTGCCGAGTGACTTATATATCCACAAAGAATCCAATCGCCGTAGTTCTTTTGCACACCTGCCCCATGGCGTCCGTCGGCCAAAATTCTAATATCCACATCGTCAGGACTCGAATTACTTTCATGGTGCAGATAGACGTCAAATTTTCCGTAAAGCTCCGTCAGCGGTTCGGTAAGTACGATGCCGCATTTCGCTTTCGGCTGCCAGAAAGCCGTGCCCGTCTTGCTGTACTTTGCTCCTTCTACCGACGTCCCCGTATCGGTGTCGAGCAGATTGGCATATCCGGGATTGATATACTTAAACGCCATGGAATCACCTCCTCAGACTTCTACGATCAGCCCTTCTGCCTGCACGTCGACCGTGGTGTCGTTCTTCGGGCTTTCATCCGATGTGCTCATCGCCTTGACCCAGAAGATGACGTTGCCTTCGCCAACGCTTTGCAGGGAGATTGTGTCTTTCCAATCAGCGGAAGCCAAGACCGTATCTGCCGTGTAGTTGTTGTCTTGAGCGGCCTTCCACTTGGCGGCGTTCGTGCCGACGAACTTGATCGTGACTGCGCCTTCAACTTTGTAGCCGGAATCGCAGCGCACGGCGCATTTGACGGCCTTCTCCTCTTCTTTTGCCGCATCCAGCAGGACTGCGATGGGCGAGGTTTCCGTATCTGTGCTGGCTTCCGTGCCGTCCTTCATGTTTTTTGTCGGATTGTTCATATAGATGTGCAGCTTGTTCGCCATAGTCATACCCTCCAAAATTCCAGTGTGAGCTTATACACCTTAGAAAAGTGCGGCACATAGGCGTATGCCTTCACCGTCACGCGCATATTGCGCCAGACATTCCCCGCCTCGTCTTTGATGTCCACCTTCTCGCGCCCGTCCCAGTATCTCTTGATTTTCTCCCAGTCTGCCGCCAGTACCGTGGCATTGCAGGAGATGCGGTCGCCTTGAGCGACGTGTCCGAAATCCTGCACGACCGCACCGCCGACGATTTCCACCATGCGCTGACGGTCGTCGGGCAAGACTTGCCAGTTCTCCGCTTCAAGCGTCCGCACATCACCAATTTGAATATGAATTGGAATCCCCTCCCAAAGCACGCTCGACAGCGGGACGAATGCGGTCGGCCACATGATCTGCCAAGAGCCGCATCCCCTCGTTGTCCTGTGTCACGGCGTTTTCTATGTTCACCTGCACTTCGATGTTTGCCGTCGATGTGCTTCCCCCTCGTGGCGAAGATTCCCTCACGGATGGCGTGTTGAGCCTGTCCATAACCTTCTGTGTCATGCCGTTTTCAAGCGTTCCTGCAAGACGTTCCATGACTTCGTTCCCGAGCGTGATCTTGATTTCTCCCGGCTCTCTTTCTCGCCTTGGCGCGAAGTTCGGCAGAATATCTTCCAAAGCTGTCTGCCGTGCTTTTTGGAATCGCGCAAGCTCTTCGGGGCGAAAATTCAGATCGTCCTTTGTCAGCCCATTCGATTCACGCAGGTAATCTAGCAGTCCGCTCGTGCCGCCCTTGCGGAATGCTTCCAACTCTTTCTTCTGGCTCTTGAGAGCTTCCAGGGCGGCATTTCTTCGGGCGTCGAGCTTCTCCTTCTCTGCCCATTTCGCCACCTTCACCTCATCCAAGCCCTTCTGCATCCACGCTTTTTTCTCGCGCTCGATGTCCGCCAGACGGTTTTCCAACGAAGTCTTCCAGATGCTGTCGATCTTGGAGGCAACTTCCGTCTCCCACTGCTCCATAATCCGCGCCTTGCTCGCCTCTGCCCAGTTGGCGGCGCTGACCTTGTCCAAGCCTTGACGGCGATAGGCACGCTCTTCCTCGTCGATCTGCGCGAGCCGGTTATCCAACTCCGTGCGATGGATGGATTCCGTTTTCTCTACGACATTGCGTTGGAAATCCTCGTAAATTTTTGCCTGCTTCTGCAGCCGATATTCTTCCACCATCTGCGCGTCCGCACCCGACTGACGAAACTTCTCTGCTTGTCTGGCGGCTTCATGCAGCGCATTTTCAAGGTCGCTGTGTGAGAGTGTGAACAGGCTTTCTTTCCAGTCCTCATTCGCCTTGGCGGCAGCGCGGACGGCAGTGGCATTCTCCCGTGCCGCTTTCGCCCCCTCTTTTTGTGCGCGGCTCTCGTCCTGCAGCGCCTTTTCCGCTTCCTTGGCGGCTTTCTTCTCCGCACGCAAAGCATCGTCCGCCGCCTGCCAGTCCTTGAACTTCTGGCTGCTCGTGGCGGCCTCATATGCACCGATGCCTCCGACGATCGCGCCGCCGATGCCGCCGACGAGCGTACCGCCGCCCGGCTCTACCAGTGTTCCTGCCAAAGCGCCCGTGCCAGCTCCGACGAGCATCGCATCCACCGTAGTCTTGATGCCGCCATGCTTGGCGAACGTGCCAATATCGTGCAAGGTTTCCTTGACAGACTCTGCATTGACGCCGATGCTCTCCATGGCATCTGCCACGCCGTCCAATACGTCTATGGAAGCGCGTGCGAAAGCATCGACTACATTGGCAAGTTCCTCGATGGAGTCCTTGTTGTCCTGGATGCAGCCGATGAGGTCTTGGAATCTGTCTATGACGTTGGGCATCAGGTCTTCTGCGACAGGCAAAAGTGCAGAGCCGAGAGCCAGCTTGAGCTGCCCCGCTTCCATCTCCATCTCGCGCCATTTGAGATACGCTTGATGCGCTTCTTCTGGATTGAGCAGCCCCGTCGTCTTGACGTGTGCGGCGACTTCCATAAGGTCGTCGTACTGTTCCAAAACGGGGATGAGCGCCGCGCCCCTTGCGCCGAGGACTTCGGCGGTAAAGGCTTCCTCTTCGCCTGCTTCTGCCGCGCTTCGATAGCCTTTGGCGAGACGTTCCAACTGCTCGTTTAGCCCCAAGAGATTGCCTTTTTCATCCGTCAGTGCGATGCCAAAACGGTTCAAGGCTTCGGTCGTCATATTGCCCTTCGCACCTGCTGCTTCGATCTGTCGGTCGAGCCTTGCAAAGAGCGGCACGAGCGAGTCGATGTTCGTACCTGCCAAGCTGAACACTCGGCTCATCTGTGCAGCTTCCGCCGTCGTTGTATGCAGGCGTTTCGTCAAACGGTAGATACTCTCGCCCGCCTGCATCGCGTCGTGCGTGATGTTGAACAGTCCTGCGCCCGATGTAAATACCGCCATAAGAGCCGCTGTCTTGGCGTTCAAAATGGACACGCCTTCCGACAGGCTGTGAACTCCTCCCTTGGCAGCTGAAAAACCTGCCGAAAGTTTCTGCCCCATCGACTTTGCGCGGCTGCCCGTCGTCTTCATCTCGGCATTGAGCTTTCGGAGTTCCGCTTCCAACTGTGCGACCTGCCGCTGCTGTTTCAGTAGGTTCGTCTCGGCATAGCGCGTGCGTGCGCCGTCCTTGTCGGCTTTCTGCACATCCTTGAGCACATTGGCGAGAATTTCTTCTTTCTTTCGTTGGATGTCCAGCTGGCGGTTGATGGCTTCATACTTGACCTTGATCTTGTCAAGCTCCGTTCCCGCGCCGTCGAGCTTGGCGAGGTCGACGTCCATCTTGAGTTTCAGCTGACTGCTCCTGCTGTTGAGCCTTGAAATCGTCTCGGACACCGTGCGGCCTGCCGTATCGAAGTCGAGCTGCAGGCGTGCGATGTCCAAACCGAGACTGATATACAGCTCGTCGATTTTCTGTCCTCTTGCCATTTACATCACATCGTCAATGAATTTTTGGCCTTCCTCTTCGGTCTGCGTTATTGCCAAAAGTTGGTCTAAGAGGAAGGCGATCTCATGAGCGTCGACCTCCTGCATCGTCCAGCCGTAGGAGGACTGCAGGCGCTCGTAGTAGCGCAGGATGTTCTGATACGGGGAAAGCGTTACGCCTTCCCCGCCTCGTCGTTTGGGAGCTTCACGAGTTTCTGGAAGGTCAGTGATTGAATCCAGCGGAAAAGCTCTCGTGTCAGAGGCACGATGTCCGCGACCTCGATGTTGTCGTCGATGGCTTCTCGCGTGACTTCCTCGCGATCGAAAGCGAGGAGGATGAGGTCGATTTCCGCATCAAGAAATTCCTCGACGCTGAGATTCTTCTTATCCTCATCGAAGAAGGCGAGGAATCTGCGCCACACCTTCATCTTGGGAGGATTCGGCGCATACTTCCTGCCGTAGAGCGTAATCGTCGGTGTTTCCATTGGAGATTTCCCCGCCTTTCCTCAAACGCTTTCGTACCACTTCGTTCCGGTTTCGCCGATGAAGCCCGTCGCCTCCTCATCGGCTTTCGCATACGACTGCCCGTCCGACAGGCGATAGATCGCTTTCGCCGAGATGGTCGGCGTGTCGTACTTGATGTTCTCTTCCTTCGTATTGCCCGATTCCGAAGGCTCGACAAATTGGACTTTGAAGAACTTCGTGAACCTCTTTTTGCCGTTCCTCTTGTCCGATTGGAACATGACGGCGAAGTACGGCGGTACGTCATCCTTGCTTGCTGTCATGACACCCTTGTCGATCTTATGCCCGAAGAGATAGGCGACATATTCCAAGGGGAGCGCCGACGTGTCGAAGGTCAAGTCATACGAGGCGGTATTCGCCGCTGTGTCGATGGACTGTCCGTCGGCGAAAAGTTCCGCCTGGCTCGTCTTGGGCTTGATGTCCACTTTTCGCAGAATCTTGCCCAGACTGATGGGTGGTTCATACGTCGCCGTGCCGTTCGGCACATCCGTCAGCATCTTGGCGATATGAAGCTTTTCCACATTGATGAACTGCCCGCTCGTGAGATTGGCGGCGGGCGCTGTTACGGTTGGACTTGGCATTATGCTTCAACTCCTGTTTTGAAATCCATGATTTTTACAAAGGCGTGCTTTTCCGCCAGCTCCATCGACTGATAGCGACGAAAGCCGAGAGTGTCCATGACCTTCCTTGCGGCATCCTCGATTTTCTCGCACGCGCCATCCTTCGTGAGGATGTGCAAACGCACGGTCACGCGCCGCTCCATCTCCACACCGTCTGCCGACAGGGCGGGAACGTCGGAGATAACGGAATATACGAGGACGGGATAGCTTCCCGCATCAGGGCTTCTGCCGTGATAGATGCCGCATCCTCTGCGGTCGCGATGCAAGAGTCGGCAAAGTGATTTAGATGCCGCCAATGCTTGATAAACCTTGCTGGCTATACTCATCTTCCTTCCCTCCGCAATGCCGCCTTGACGGCTTCGACGATGTTCTTCTTGATGGCATCCCGCTCGGCATCGAGCGCGGGATAGAGAAACGGCTGGTTGATCTTCGGGCTGAACTCGACGAGTTTGCCATAAGCTGTGCCGTCGGGCGCTTGCGCGTCAGCCACAATGCGCCACGACGTACCGCCTCCGCGCCTGACGCAGTGGATGGACTCCCGGAGCGCACCTGGCACGACGCGCTTATCTCTCCCCCGATAGACGGGACAGCGGCTTTTCGCTTCCGTCTTGACGGCTTCCGCACCTTCTGCTAAGGCTCTTTTCGCCGCATCCATAGCGCCCTTGCCCATCCGGTTCAGCAATTCTCTCGTAGAAACAAAGTCACGGCTCATCTTCCACCAACTCCCTGCACTCGATGACAAGCCATCGCTTCCTGCCGTCCATGCCATAAGGCGGCGCTTTGATTGCCAACACCTTGTTTCCCCATTGGATGAAGTCCGTATCTCGGATGTCTTCCCGATAGCGCATAACGACGCGATACTCAACTTCCTTGACCTGCTCGGCATATCCGTCCGAGATTTTCGCCGCGAACGGCAGAACCTTCGCCCAGCACATGCAGTACCTCTCGCGGCTCTGCTCGACGAGATTGCCCGCCTCGTCGGGCGCATCCCGCGGACGCAGCACCGTGATGCGATGACACAATTCGCCAATGTTGACGTACACTAGAAACTCTCCTTTCGCTCTCCAAACAAAAGAGCACGAAGCGTCAAGGCGAGCTTCCGATGATCAGCCTCTTCGCGATGCTCGTAGAGATACGCAACGGCATAGAAAACCGCTGTCCTTGCCGCTTCCTGCTTCTTGACTTCCTTCCACGACTTAGCACGAAGAATCGCCAGAGAAAGCTGCTCCGCTGTATCTGCAAGGGAAGTGAGTAGGCTGTCTTCGGCATCCGAGTCGATGCGCAGATAGCCTTTAATTTCTTCGAGCGATACAAGCATATAGACGCATCTCCTTTCATCATAAGAAAAGCCGCTGCACCCATTGATGTAGCGGCTCTCTTCCTTATCCCTTGATCTTCAGCAGCTGCACGGCTTCTGCCAGCACGAGCTTGCCGTCGACGCGCTCCTTCATAAGGTACGCCACCATGCCGTTCCCCGCGAAAAGCTCCTTGAGTTCCTGCAACGAGCGCGTGCCGCGATCGCCGATGTTGTAGTAGGCGTAGTCGCCGAAAGCGAGTGCGATCTTCCCTGCCGCAGCCGCAGGCATATATGCCGAGGTGTGGACGGGATAGCCGAGCAGGCGGTCGGGTTCGCCCATCTGGTACGAGGGCTGCCACAGATAGGCGCCGTTGTTGTCCTTGAGCTTGCGGATGCTTGCAAGCGTCTGATCGTTGATGAGGAACGCCGCATTCTTGCGGTAGGGACGCTTGAGGCTGTAGACGAGCGTCACAAGTTCGTCCGCCTTGATGTCGGCCGCCGCTGTGGTGAGGGAAGTCTGCCCCGTAGCAAGAAGCCCCTTCGGCTTATGCACGCCGTCGCCATTGAGGAAGGCATCCTCTTCGGCATTGCCGAGCGCCTTGCCGAACTGCTCAATCAGGTAGTTCTCAAGGTTGAAGGCATTGTCGTAGAGCAGTTCCTCCGTGACCTTGACGGCAACATGGAGCTTGTGCGCGTCGAGGACGATCTGATCGAAAGTCGCATCGCCGAAGGTGAGCGGTGCGCCTTCCTCAATCCACGATGCCGCAGGCTTCGTGGCCGCGATGTTGATCTTGTGCTCTCCGCTCGTCGTGATCGTCGTCGCCAAGGAACGCAGGACATTCTCCTCGCTGAGTACGTCGATAAGGCGCTTGTCGTACTCCTCTGGCACGAGATAGCCGCCGCTTGCGTCCGTGCCTTCCTGCAGGACGTTCTCAACCTGTCGGAAATTCGTGCGCAGCGCCTTGAGCATCGCGGCGCGGTAGGCGTCGCTCGCCCTGCCCGTCTGCTCTTTGCCCAAAGATGCGCCCGGCATATTGGTGATGGGCTGCCTGACAGGACGTGAAAGTTCCGCATCGAGAATCGCCTGCCGCTCCATGCGCTCGATGTCCTTGCCGAGCGCGAGAACCTCGTTCTCCATCTGCTCGTATGCTTTGGCATCCTCTGCCGAGAGGCTGCCTTCCTGCGTGTGTTCATCCAAGAACGTCTTTGCCTGCTCCCAGAGAGCCGCACGCTTTTCACGCATTGCCAAAATCTTGTCCATCGTATCTTCCTCCTCAGTGTGCAATAGAAAAGAGCCGCTTCTTGAGCGACTCCGCATCGACTTTGTTCAGTTGCTTGCCCTGTCCGAATTTCGAGAGCAGGGAGTTTGTGACAGCGGCGCGAGAGAAGATCAGGCCATCCGCTTCGTCACTTGTTGGGCGTTCCTTTTCTCCGTTGAGAATCGCATCGGCGAAACCCAACTCCACCGCCTTCTTCGCATTCATCCATGTCTCGGCATCCATGAGCCGCGAAATCTTCGCACGCGACATTCCGGTCTTGATCTCGTAGGCGTTGATGATGCTCTCCTTGACCTCGGCAAGCAGTGCGATGGCGCGTTCCATCTCGTGTGCGTCGCCGATGGAAATGGTCATAGGATTGTGGATCATTACCATGCCTACAGGAGATATTTCCACGGTCGAACCTGCCATCGCGATGACGGATGCCGCCGATGCCGCAAGACCGTCGATCTTGATGGTGACTTTTCCCGGATAGTCCATGAGCATGTTGTAGATCTGCGCCGCTGCGAAGCAATCGCCGCCGGGCGAGTTGAGCCACAAGATAACGTCACCTTTAGCCGAGTTCAATTCCTCGCGGAAAATGGCAGGCGTGACTTCATCGCCGAACCACGTCTCGTCAGAAATCTCGCCGTCAAGGAGCAGTGTGCGCTTCTCCCCTTCGTTTCGTACCCAGTTCCAAAATTTACGTTTCATCATTTTCCCCCCACTGCTGTTTATTCGCGAACAATCCAGCATCCTTGAGCTTCGTCATACTGCCGTTGATGAGATAGAGGTCGCCGCCTTCATCACCCTCAATTGGATTGAGGTCTTCGAGGCTTCGGATATCGTTCGCGGAGAGCCAGCCATTCTGTCTGCCGATGGCATACCCTTCCATGCGACTCTTGTAGTCTCCGCGCAAAAGTCCATCGACTTTGAAGCGGATGAAATATTCCTTCCGCTCCTTATCCGTAAGCAGGGCTTTCTGCAGCGACTGCTCCCAACGCACCACCCATGGATTCAGCGTGTACTTGGCGAACTCCAACGACTGCTGCTCGATATTGTTGAAGCTGGATTTTTCCAAGTCGCCAATCATGTGCGGCGGCACGCGATAGAGCCGCGCAATCTCGTCGATCTGGAACTTTCTCGTCTCAAGGAACTGAGCTTCCTCTGGCGGGATGGCAATCTGCTGATACTTGACGCCCTCTTCCAGTACGGCAATCCTGCCAGTATTCATTGTGCCGCCGTAAACGGCGTGCCAGCTCTCACGGAGCTTCGATGGGTCTTTCAAAACACCCGGATGCTCAAGCACTCCGCCCGGACGCGCACCGTTCCTGAAAAATGCCGCTCCATATTCCTCCGTTGCCAGAGCGATACCGATGGCGTTCTTTGCCATGGCGATGGGCGAGTAGCCGACAAGGCCATCGAAGCCGAGTCCGGGGATGTGCAGGACATCTTCGCGGCGCAGACGAATCTGCCCCTTGTCCTTGAAGTTCGGATTTTCTTCCGTGCTTCGTGTATAGGTGTAGTAGATTTCTCCCGTGCGGCTGTCGCGGCTGACTTCCATCTTGTCCGGGAGGAGCGGATAGAGTCCGAGAACGCGCCCTCTGCCATCCCGAAGTATCTGGGCGTAGGCATTTCCCCAAAGGAGAAGATGAGCCATGAGTGTTTCGCGCAAGATGAAACTCGTCATCTCCGGGTTCGGCGCATCGTGGAGCAGGAAATACAGCGGATGCTCGTATGCGATTTCCTTGCCAGTTTCCGAACGACGATAGATAGCAAGCGGCAAACACGCGATGGATTCGGCGAGGATGCGCACACAGGCGTAGACCGCTGTCGTCTGCATGGCAGTGCGCTCATTGACCGCCTTGCCCGCCGCCGTCTGCCCAAACAAAAAGGACAAGCCGCCAAGATGATTCTTGGGCTTGTCCCGCGAACGAAAGAGTTTGCTGAATAGGTTCATGGAATTCCCCTTTCTTTATAAAAAGGATTTTCTGCGGTTTAACGAAATCATCTCCCTGATTTACTCGCTATTGTGCTATAATGACATATATTCAATGATTGTCATACAATCCCGTCATAATGAATAGGAGTGGAAAGGAGATATCTCATGACCGCACATCAACGCTTTTTCTATATGATGCTTCTCGTTATCCCCCTGCTCGTCAGTCTCTTTGCTCCGCAGACAGCAGTCGCTTCAAAAATGGAGCAAAAATACATAACGAAAGTGTTGAACTTAATGGCGGGAGACTGGTACGATACCGCCGGCAACCGAATTCTTTGGATTCAAGATGGCTTTATCAACGATTGTCGTGTTCTCGCTGCATACGACTTTGCAGGCAGCAGTTCGAATGGTGCTGGGCGCTTTGAAATCCTTGAGAGTACGGGTACACGAAATCTTTATCTCACATGGGATATTCGTGGTACAGATCAAGACAGCATCAAGCTAAATGGCAGCCAAATGCTGCATCACATGACAAAACCGTCGTTCAACGAATCAATTGCGGGCATTCACTTGGGTATGACCTCAGCTGATGTGGCACAAGTACTCGGCGCTCCTGCAGAAACAAGGAATCTATCTCCTTATGTGAATACCTATGGTTGGTATTATCGTAGCCTAGGCATCGCAGTCACATTCGACGCGAATACGGTTGACCGCATCATCCTTATGAAGGGGAGTTCTGCTTCGCTTGACCGCTCAGGACTAAACTGCGAAAACACTCCGTATGAATTTGCACAGGCTTATCATCTGAAAAGCATCCCGAAAATCGATTATGATGACCGCTATTCAAGCGGCGGATGCTATGCCATCGGCGGTGGAGAATACCTTTCCTTCGGCAGTCGAATGAACCATATCATGTTGAGCAAATATTGGAATTGAATAGAACAATAGAATATCCAAGAACAAATTATGTAATGAGCAGGAGCGCCACCCTTCCGAGCGGCGCTCCTTTTGTTTCAGGTTAGAAGGTTTCGATGCAGGAAAGCTCCATGCTGTTGATTTCGGCGGTGAATTTCGCGCCTCGCGCAATCTCGTCGGCAGCTTTCAAAAGTTCCTCCGGTGTGGGATTCCCACCCATCTGGCAAATGCTGGCGTTGGCTTTGATGCTCTGGCAAACCTTGCGGGCTTCCCAATCCGTCTTCTCGCAATCCGTTTCTTTGCGAATTTCGATGCGGATGCAGGTGTCGCGGTCGCTCTCGTTTACCCAACCCATCGTATTTTCCTGCATCGTGAATCCGTACTCGGCGGCCTTGCTCTCAATGATCTCGGCAATTTCCTTCTTCGTCATTTTCTTTTCCTCCGTTTCTTGTTTCTTCAGTTTTCCCTTTCGGCATGTGTATATTCCCGTACTATCCGAGAAATAGCAAGGCCATATGTGTGTATACAATCGCTCTAAAACACCAAAATCCCTCGCTCATCATACACCGACGCAGACGTATCATTCCCACACCGAATCGCACGATCGAGCGCCATGATGAGCGCAATTATACCGTCGATCTTCTCGGTGGACTTCTCCTTGTCCGCCTTGATGTTGCCCGCAGGGTCGATACGAACGAAGATGTTGTCTGCCATCCAGCGCATGACGGGATGCCCGCCGTGCGCTATTTTCTTTTCCAGCGTCAATTTCATCAGTTCCTTCGTCGGCGGACTCATATCCTTGAAGCCCTGCCCGAAGGGAACAACGGTGAATCCCATTCCTTCGAGGTTCTGAACCATCTGCACCGCTCCCCAGCGGTCGAAGGCAATCTCCCGGATATTGAACCGCTCGCCAAGCCGCTCAATGAATTTTTCGATGTAGCCGTAATGCACGACATTGCCCTCGGTCGTCATAAGAACTCCCTGCTTCTGCCATACATCATAGGGCACATGGTCGCGGCGCACACGCAGGTCGATGTTCTCCTCGGGAATCCAGAAATACGGAAGCACGGCAAACGGCTCATCTTCCTCAGTCGGAGGAAACACGAGCACAAATGCCGTGACATCCGTTGTCGACGAGAGGTCAAGTCCGCCGTAGCAGACGCGACCTTCCAATGCTTCGGCATCCACAGGCGCGGCGCACGCATTCCATTTGTCCATCGGCATCCAGCGCACGGACTGCTTGACCCATTGATTCAGACGCAACTGCCGAAAGCTGTTCTCCTCAGCGGGATTCTGACGTGCAGAATCGCAGGCCGCCTGTACCTTGTCGATGCCGACCGTGATACCGAGCGATGGATTGGACCGCTTCCAGACCTCGGGATCTGTCCAGTCCTCATCTTCCTTTGCGCCGTAGATGACAGGATAGAATGTCTGGTCGATTTTTCTTCCCTCTAAGATGTCCTTCGCCTTCTGATGCGTCTCGTAACAGATGGACTGTGTATCTGTCCCCGCTGTCGTGATGAGGAAATAGAGCGGCTGCATACGCGCATCGCCAGAGCCCTTCGTCATAACGTCAAAGAGCTTGCGATTCGGCTGCGTGTGCAGCTCATCGAACACGACACCGTGGATATTGAAGCCGTGCTTTGAATAGGCCTCCGCTGAGAGCACTTGATAGAAGCTGTTCGTCGGCAAATACACCATGCGCTTCTGGGAGGCGAGAATCTTCACTCGCTTGCTGAGTGCGGGACACATCCGCACCATGTCGGCTGCGACCTCGAATACGATGCTCGCCTGCTGACGATCGGCGGCACAGCCATACACCTCGGCACGCTCCTCGCCGTCTCCACAGCAAAGGAGGAGTGCAACGGCGGCAGCAAGTTCGCTGTTGTGGGTTGGAATGAAGGATTCCCCTACCAGATAACAATGGCTTATGCTGTCCACTTGGATGCACTGCATCGGAATCTTCTCCGAAAGCGGCTCGATATCCGCCAGATAATGAAAACAGGAGCGAGCAATGGGCAGACTTCTTTCCTCAATCTGCAGCGTCTTTGCCGCAGGGATGCGGATGATGGATCGGCGAGCTTCTTTCTCGTTATCCCGATATTTTTCTCTGTGTTTCATCGTCCGACGGTAGATTTCGCCCGTCGTCCAAAGCACGGATTGCGGCTTCCCGATGATATGCTCCACATTCCACAGATGACGCTCTCCCGCCACGATGGAAGAGCCGTCGCAGAAAGTCAGGCGATAGGCTTGCTCCGTATCATCCACATCGCTTTTGGCGACGACGCGACATGGCTTCCCATTTTCATCGAAAACCGTATCGCCGACGCAAATTTCACCCATTGTGGTAAATCCCTCGGGGGTAGGGATTTTCGTATCAAGAGCAAGCTGTTTTCCTTGCTTCTTGGGAATCTCCACATATGCCGTGTTGAACTGCCGATAGCCATTCGGCTTCAAGATGCCAAAGAGGTCACGGATAATGCGTTCCTGCCAGTCGATGAGTTCGAACGGTTTGCCTGCCCACGTTCCCTTCGTATGGCACAGGCATTCGATAAAGCCCACAGCGTAGTCCGCAGCGGCTTTGTCATACATGGAATCCCGTGCCATGAACTTTGTCGGCTTGTAGTCTGTCAGTTTTCGCAATTCATCACCCCCAACACAAAAGGAGATGCCCGAAAGCATCTCCTCAAACTGTATTTTCGTCTCAGCTTTTCGCCTTGCGCCCCCACTCCCATGTGTAGCCGTAGGCTTCTTCGAGAATCTTCCTGTCGAAGCCGAAGCGGCAGTAGGCTCTGTGGAGAATGTCGAAGTACTCCATGGAGGGAATGCCGAGTTTTCTCTCCTCGTGCATGACGTATGCCATGCCGCGCGTTCTGCCGCAGGGCTTTCCGTCTGCGTTAGTCTTAGTGAC
Organism: uncultured Selenomonas sp.; assembly: GCF_963528755.1. GTDB lineage: Bacteria > Bacillota > Negativicutes > Selenomonadales > Selenomonadaceae > Selenomonas. The sequence goes on along the minus strand of NZ_CAURXA010000014.1, from coordinate 251 downwards.
TTGGACGGTGCGCTTGTAGTAGAAGTTCGGGAAGCCCTCATAGCGGTCGAGCCGCTCTTCATCTGCCTCCGTGATGCGCCAGAGCAGAATCGGTACACTTTGCCCTTTCTCCTTCTCGATGGTCGCATAGGCTCCCGTCTTGCTTCCCTTGAACATCAGCCGCCAACCTTCCAAGCGTCCCGTTCCCAAAAGCTCCGCGTCCGGGCAGCGGCTCTGCATCTGCTCCAAGTCCATGTTGGAGCCGTAGGCGA
>NZ_CAURXA010000013.1:0-20395 GCF_963528755.1 uncultured Selenomonas sp. | reverse complement strand
CTTGAATCACGCCCCTCTGCGCCTTGCCTTCCTGTTTCTCTCGTGTATCTTTGACGCTCTTACGCAGAGCATCCATCAACCCTTGCACGCCGTTCATAGTCAGTACCACCTCGTCATCTTTATGGTTTGCTTGAGGGAGCGCGGCGTAAGTTCTACGGCGTTCGACTGCAGGAAATATTCCTGCCCCTCGAATCTTATGCGCTCGGTGAAATCGACGATATGCCCGACGTCCGGCACACCGTCTTGAATATTCGCGTAGATTTCTAAGGTGACGATTTCCTGCGTCTTGCGGTTGAGCCAGAGAATTGCCTGTGTCAGTTCTTTGAGGTACTCTTCACCCTTGACGGGAAATTCCGTATCAATCAGCGAGGTGAAGGGCGCGTCCTCTTCGTCACGCGAATAGCTTGAACCGAGGCTCAGATTGGACTGCTCGACCGTGAAGCGGCTTGCCTTGCCGCCCGGTTTTCCCTGTGAGAGCGTGCTTCCTTCGAGATTACCGTCGACATAGACGGTCGTCGCATACCAGCCGTAGCCTAGTGGAGCGTGGTAGGTGATGCGCTCCGTGCCGCGCTCGTTGTTCCAGTCCGTCCAGTCGTATTCCGTATGCTTCTTCCCGTCGTTGATGGGTTCTGTCGTGCGCTCCCACTCTTTGACGAGATACACATCACGCTCGGTTTCGGCGTAAGTATATTCCGTGCGGCTTGTGGAGCCGTCCTTATTGTGCGTCTGCTTACTCGTCAAATATTCGCCATGGTAGGTGTATTCGGTCGTGCCTTTCTCGTTCGTTTCGCTTGTCAAAAAGCCGTTGTGGTAGGTGCGGCTCATCTCTTCCCAAGAGATTGTGCCTGTAAAGGGGACTGGCTCGGTATCTTCTTCATTGTAGGCATTTCCTGCCGTCTCGGAAGCGTGGCCGCTGTGCCACAAGGAGCGCACAAGGCGACGCTCCATGGTCGGCCTGCCATGCGGCCAGTCCGTGATGTCGAGGACAGATGCTTCCTTGCCGCGCTGAACGATATGCAGCGTATCTTCGCGGATAAACACATTGACCTGTCTCTGCGGCAGTTTCGCCGTCCAGCCGAAAAGCGCGGAGATAAAGTCTTGGTATGTCATGCCGCTGTCCTCAAAGTTCTGCGACGGCGTGAAATCGTCGCACGCCCAGTGGAGCTGCAAGCCGAGCGCGACGGCGATGGACTGCGCGTAATGGGAAGCCTGTGCTTCTTTCACGAAGATGCGAATGGCAGAGTAAAGCGTCGCGTCCTTGCTGTACGCGCCTTTTACCGTTTGGAGCAAGTCGCGTTGGAGTGTTTCTTCCACGAGGAAGGAGAAGCGATAGTCCAAGAGCTGACCGCGCACGGCATCGCCGATGGCTAGCGGCTGTGCCGTCTCCATTTGAAAACTGTCGGAAAGCGTCATCTCTCCGAGTGTGACGGCAAAGGAGCGGATGCCGTTGGCGCAGAAGTTGTCGGCAATCTGTGATACGGCACGCTTGCTTCGCTTGTTTCTTCTTCCATGCGATGACGTGACATATTCGAACACATGAGGAATGCGAATCAAGGTGTCGAAACGAACGCGCACTCGCGCCACGACGGTACGGCGCAGGGCGGCTTTGGCGACATTTCCTCTGCCGAGCCCGCGCTGCGTCCTTACTGATATGCGATTCCTGATGCCTGGTGTGCGCTTTGTGTCTCCACGAACCGTCTCGCGCTTGACGACTTCACGCTCCGTTGCTCCGCGCGGGATGCAGTAGTTCGGCGAGAGCGTGCGGTATGTGTCGCAGTGGATGCGAACATAAATGCCGCCAACGCATCTTCGCGTGGCGGCAGAAGCCGTATTTCTTTGTGCAACGCGCCGCAGGAGTTTGGCGCTCGTCCAGTCGACAGCGGAAGAAGTGAGCGTGCGTCTTGTATCTGCAGCAATGCGGTTGGTGCTGCAAACCTGTCTTTGGCTGTCTGCTCTTATTTTGGCTGTTTCAGCAACTTGGCGCTCGGTATCTACGCACACCGTTTCCCTATGCTTAGGTGCCGGAAGAATCGACGCGCATATTTTCGGCTGCAGGACTTCTTCCCCTCGGGGAATCCATGCGATGCACATCTTCGGCTGCAGGACTTCCTCGCCGATGGGAATCCATGCGATGCAGGTTTTCGGCTTCAGCAAGACGTCCATGCGCTATTCCCCCGCTTTCCAACCGAACTTTCTCGTCGCCATCTCCGCCATGCTTAACGATGCGCCATGCCCATCCCAGACGAGCGCCGTCGTCTTGTCCGTCAATTCATGTCTGCCGTGTTCCGTCACTGCTCCGCTCGCCTCTTCCAAGGCTGTGAGCGTGCAGATGCCTGTTCCCGTGCGATAGGCGGGAGCACCGAACAGCGTGACGCCGGTCACTTGGGAATCTGCACCATACGTTGCGGCAAGCGTCGCCGTATCCATCGTCTGCAAAATTTGCTGTCCCGCAGCCGTCGCCCGATAGCTTCCATCGCCGCCATCTGTCATATCCGTGACCGTCGACTGAACGGACAATAGGACAGCCTGCTCTTTCATGTTGATATCCTCGTCAGACAAGATGATATTGGAAAGCAACGCATCATCCGTATCCGCATAAATGCTGATTTCCTTCGCCTCTCGAAAATCCATGTAAAGGTCCGTCCGTTTGCCAATCTCATGTCCGTTGACTATGACATGGAGCATCGCGTCGTAATTGAGTCCCTGCTTCATATGAAACCATATAGTATTGACGTCGTCGAGCTTCATTTTTCTGGTATCAAAATAAGAGGTGTTACTGTTCGCCCCATAGACACTCCAATGGTCACGGTAACCACTAATTTCGACCTTGTTCTTCTCGCCGAATTGAAACCACGCCGTCGAATCCAGGCTCTTCCCGCTTTTGAGATACACGTCGAACTTGCCGTACAGCTCGGTCAGCGTATAGGGAACGGCAATGCCGCGTATCTTCGGCATCCAGAAGGATATGCCCGTCTTGCTGTACTTTGCATCCCGCACCGTTTTGTCGCTTCCCAAGTCAATCAAGTCGGCATATCCCGGATTGATGTACTTAAACGCCATGCCATCGCCTCCTCAGACTTCTACGATCAGCCCTTCCGCCTGAACGTCAACGGTGGTGTCGTTCTTCGGGCTTTCATCTGACGTGCTCATCGCCTTGACCCAGAAGATGACGTTGCCCTCGCCGACGCTTTGCAGGGCGATCGTATCTTTCCAGTCAGCAGAAGCCAAGACAGTATCTGCCGTGTAGTTGTTGTCTTGAGCGGCTTTCCACTTGGCAGCATTTGCGCCTACGAACTTGATTGTGACCGCGCCTTCGACCTTGTAACCGGAATCGCAGCGCACAGCGCATTTGACGGCTTTCTCCTCTTCTTTTGCGGCATCCAGCAGGACTGCAATGGGCGAGGTCTCCGTATCTGTGCTGGCTTCCGTGCCGTCCTTCATGCGGCTCGTAGGATTGTTCATATAAATGTGCAGCTTGTTCGCCATAGTCATACCCTCCAAAATTCCAGTGTGAGTTTATAGGCCTTAGAAAAGTGCGGCACATAAGCGTATGCTTTCACCGTCACGCGCATGTTGCGCCAGACATTCCCCGCCTCGTCCGTAATGTCCACTTTCTCACGCTCGTCCCAGTATCTCTTGATTTTCTCCCAGTCGGCAGAAAGTACAGTAGCCGTGCAGGAGATGCGGTCGCCTTGAGCGACGTGTCCGAAATCCTGCACGACGGTGCCGCCGACGATTTCCACCATGCGCTGACGGTCGTCGGGAAGCACTTGCCAGTTCTCCGCTTCGAGCGTCCGTACATCACCAATTTGAATATGAATTGGAATCCCCTCCCAAAGCACGCTCGACAGCGGGACGAATGCGGTCTGCCACATGATCAGCCAAGAGCCGCATACCTTCGTTATCCTGTGTCACGGCATTTTCGATATTTACCTGCACTTCGATATTAGCGGTCGATGCGGCAGGATTCCACCGCTCTGGAAAATTCACCGTCGGAGCAATATTGAGCCTGTCCATAACCTTCTGCGTCATGCCGCTTTCAAGCGTTCCTGCAAGGCGTTCCATCACTTCATTGCCGAGCGTGATCTTGATTTCTCCTGGCTCTCTTTCCCGCCTTGGTGCGAAATTTGGCAGAATGTCCTCCAAGGCCGTCCGCCTCGCTCGTTGAAACCGAACAAGCTCTTCGGGGCGAAAATTCAAGTCGTCCTTTGTCAGCCCATTCGATTCGCGCAGGTAGTCGAGAAGTCCGCTTGTGCCGCCTTTTCTAAATGCCTCTAATTCCTTCTTCTGGCTCTTGAGAGCTTCCATAGCGGCATTCCTTCGGGCATCGAGCTTTTCCTTCTCCGCCCATTTCGCAGCCTTCACCTCGTCCAAGCCCTTCTGCATCCATGCCTTTTTCTCGCGCTCGATATCCGCCAGACGGTTTTCCAACGAAGTCTTCCATATAGCATCAATCTTGGAGGCTACCTCTGACTCCCACTGCTCCATGATGCGAGCCTTACTCGCCTCTGCCCAGTTGGCGGCGCTGACCTTGTCCAAGCCTTGACGGCGATAGGCACGCTCTTCCTCGTCGATCTGTGCGAGATGGTTCTCCAATTCCGTATGGTGGATGGCGTTTACCTTATCCGTTACATTCCGCTGGAAATCCTCGTAAATCTTCGCCTGTTTCTGCAGCCGATATTCCTCAACCATCTGTGCATCTGCACCCGACTGACGGAACTTCTCCGCCTGTCTGGCGGCTTCATGCAGCGCATTTTCAAGGTCGCTGTGCGAAAGCGTGAACAGGCTTTCTTTCAAGTCCTCATTCGCCTTAGCGGCAGCGCGGACGGCAGCGGCATTCTCTCTCGCCGCTTTCGCCCCTTCTTTCTGTGCGCGGCTCTCGTCTTGGAGCGCCTTTTCCGCTTCCTTCGCCGCCTTTTTCTCAGCTTTAAGCGCGTCGTCTGCCGCCTGCCAGTCCTTGAACTTCTGACTGCTTGTGGCAGCTTCATAAGCTCCTATGCCTCCAACGATCGCGCCACCGATGCCGCCGATGAGCGTGCCGCCGCCCGGCTCTACCAGCGTTCCCGCCACAGCACCCGTGCCGGCTCCGACGAGCATCGCGTCCACCGTGGTCTTGATGCCGCCGTGCTTGGCAAACGTGCCAATATCGTGCAATGTTTCCTTGACGGATTTCGCATTGACGCCGATGCTCTCCATGGCGTCTGCCACGCCATCGAGGACATCGACCGAGGCGCGGGCAAAAGCATCAACTACATCAGCAAGCTCCTCGATGGATTCCTTGTTGTCCTGGATGCAGCCGATGAGGTCTTGGAAGCGGTCTATGACGTTGGGCATCAGGTCTTCTGCAACAGGAAGGAGCGCAGAACCGAGGGCGAGCTTGAGCTGCCCCGCTTCCATCTCCATCTCGCGCCATTTGAGATATGCCTGATGAGCTTCTTCTGGATTGAGCAGCCCCGTCGTCTTGACATGCGATGCGACTTCCATAAGGTCGTCGTATTGCTCCAAGACTGGGATGAGCGCGGCGCCCCTTGCGCCAAGGACTTCAGCGGTAAAGGCTTCTTCCATTCCGGCATCGGCAGCGCTTCTGTAGCCTTTGGCGAGACGTTCCAGCTGCTCGTTTAGCCCCAAGAGATTGCCTTTTTCATCCGTCAGCGCGATGCCAAAGCGGTTCAAGGCTTCGGTCGTCATATTGCCCTTTGTCCCTGCCGACTCCACCTGTCGGTCGAGCCTTGCAAAGAGCGGCACGAGTGAGTCGATGTTTGTTCCTGCCAAACTAAACACGCGGCTCATCTGTGCGGCTTCCGCCGTCGTCGTGTGCAGGCGTTTCGTCAGACGGTAGATACCCTCGCCTGCCTGCATCGCGTCGTGCGTGATGTTGAACAATCCCGCACCCGACGTGAATACTGCCATAAGAGCCGCTGTCTTGGCGTTCAAAATGGACACGCCTTCCGACAGGCTGTGAACTCCTCCCTTGGCAGCTGAAAAACCTGCCGAAAGTTTCTGCCCCATCGACTTTGCGCGGCTGCCCGTCGTCTTCATCTCGGCATTGAGCTTTCGGAGTTCCGCTTCCAACTGTGCGACCTGCCGCTGCTGTTTCAGTAGGTTCGTCTCGGCATAGCGCGTGCGTGCGCCGTCCTTGTCGGCTTTCTGCACATCCTTGAGCACATTGGCGAGAATTTCTTCTTTCTTTCGTTGGATGTCCAGCTGGCGGTTGATGGCTTCATACTTGACCTTGATCTTGTCAAGCTCCGTTCCCGCGCCGTCGAGCTTGGCGAGGTCGACGTCCATCTTGAGTTTCAGCTGACTGCTCCTGCTGTTGAGCCTTGAAATCGTCTCGGACACCGTGCGGCCTGCCGTATCGAAGTCGAGCTGCAGGCGTGCGATGTCCAAACCGAGACTGATATACAGCTCGTCGATTTTCTGTCCTCTTGCCATTTACATCACATCGTCAATGAAAATTCTCTGCCTGTCCTCCTTGATTTCAACCATTGCAATAAGCTGATCTAAGAGAAAGGCGATCTCATGAGCGTCGACCTCCTGCATCGTCCAGCCATAGGAGGACTGCAGGCGCTCGTAGTAGCGCAGGATGCTCTGATACGGGGAAAGTGTTATGCCTTCCCCGCCTCGTCGTTTGGGAGTTTCACGAGTTTCTGAAACGTCAGCGATTGAATCCAACGGAAAAGCTCCCGCGTCAGAGGCACGATGTCCGCGACCTCGATGTTGTCGTCGATGGCTTCCTTTGTCACTTCCTCGCGGTCAAAGGCGAGCAGGATGAGGTCGATTTCCGCATCGAGGAACTCCTCGACGCTGAGGTTCTTCTTGTCCTCGTCGAAGAAGGCAAGAAACCTGCGCCACACCTTCATCTTGGGAGGCTTCGGCGCATACGTTTTGCCGTAGAGCGTGATGGTTGGTGTTTCCATCAGAGTTTTCCCCGCCTTTCCTTATACACTTTCGTACCACTTTGTTCCGGTTTCGGCAATGAATCCTGTCGCCTCCTCATCGGCTTTCGCGTACGACTGCCCGTCCGACAGGCGGTAGATCGCCTTCGCCGAGATGGTCGGCGTGTCGTACTTGATGTTCTCTTCCTTCGTGTTGCCCGATTCCGAAGGCTCGACAAATTGGACTTTGAAAAATTTGGTGAACCTCTTCTTGCCGTTCCTCTTGTCCGACTGGAACATGACAGCGAAATACGGCGGCACGTCGTCCTTGTTCGCTGTCATGACGCCCTTGTCAATCTTGTGCCCGAAAAGATAGGCGACATATTCTAGCGGCAATGCCGACGTATCGAAGGTCAGGTCATACGAGGCGGTATTCGCCGCCGTGTCGACGGACTGCCCATCGGCGAAAAGTTCCGCCTGGCTCGTCTTGGGCTTGATGTCCACTTTTCGCAGAATCTTGCCCAGACTGATGGGAGGTTCATACGTCGCCGTGCCGTTCGGCACATCTGTCAGCATCTTGGCGATATGCAGCTTTTCCACATTGATGAACTGCCCACTCGTGAGATTGGCGGCGGGCGCTGTTATGCTTGGACTTGGCATTATTCCTCAACTCCTGTTCCTGTTTTGAAATCCATGATTTTCACAAAAGCGTGCTTTTCCGCCAGCTCCATCGACTGATAACGGCGAAAGCCGATGCTGTCCATAACCTTCCTCGCGGCATCCTCGATTCTCTCGTATGCGCCGTCCTTCGTGAGAATGTGCAGACGCACGGTCACGCGCCGCTCCATCTCACAGCCATCTGCGGAAAGAGCGGGCACATCAGAGATAACGGAATACACGAGGATGGGATAACTCCCTGCATCGGGGCTTCGCCCATGGTAGATGCCGCATCCCCTGCGGTCTTTGTGCAGGAGGCGACAAAGCGGCTTCGATGCCGCCAATGCCTGGTAGACCTTGCTGGCTATGCTCATTTTCCTTCCCTCCGCAATGCAGCCTTGACGGCTTCGACGATGTTCTTCTTGATGGCGTCCCGCTCAGCATCGAGCGCGGGATAGAGAAACGGCTGGTTGATCTTCGGACTGAACTCGACGAGCTTGCCGTAAGCTGTGCCGTCGGGTGCTTGGGCGTCGGCAACGATGCGCCACGACGTACCGCCCCCGCGCTTGACGCAGTGGATGGAGTCTCGTAGCGCACCCGGCACGACGCGCTTGTCTCGTCCCCGATAGACGGGACAGCGGCTTTTCGCTTCCGTCTTGACGGCTTCCGCGCCTTCTGCCAAGGCTCTTTTCGCCGCATCCATCGCGCCCTTGCCCATGCGGTTCAAAAGTTCGCGTGTAGAAATATAGTCACGGCTCATTTTCCACCAACTCCCTGCACTCGATGACAAGCCAACGCTTCCTGCCGTCCATGCCGTAAGGCGGCGCTTTGATTGCCAAGGTCTTGTTTCCCCATCGGATGAAGTCCGTATCTCGGATGTCTTCCCGGTAGCGCATGACCACGCGATACTCGACTTCTTTGACCTGCTCGGCATACCCGTCCGAGATTTTCGCCGCGAACGGCAGCACCTTCGCCCAGCACGCACAGTACGCATCACGGCTCTGTTCGACAAGATTGCCCGCCTCGTCGGGCGCATCTCGCGGTCGCAATACCACGATGCGATGGCGAAGTTCACTGACATTGACGTACATCAGAAACTCTCCTTTCGCTCTCCGAAAAGCAACGCCCGAAGCGTCAGTGCGAGCTTCCGATGGTCAGCCTCCTCGCGATGCTCATAGAGATACGCGACGGCATACATCACCGCTGTCCTTGCCGCTTCCTGCTTCTTGACTTCTTTCCACGACTTGGCACGCAGAATCGCCAAGGAAAGCTGCTCTGCTGTATCTGCAAGGGATGTGAGTAGGCTGTCTTCGGCATCCGAGTCGATGCGCAGATAGCCCTTGATTTCTTCGAGCGATACAAGCATATAGACGCATCTCCTTTCAGCATAGAAAAAGCCGCTGCACCCATTGATGTAGCGGCTCTTCCTCTTCCTTATCCCTTGATCTTCAGCAGCTGCACGGCTTCTGCCAGAACAAGCTTGCCGTCGACGCGCTCCTTCATAAGGTACGCTACCATGCCGTTCCCCGCGAAAAGCTCCTTGAGTTCCTGCAAAGAGCGCGTGCCGCGATCTCCGATGTTGTAGTAGGCGTAGTCGCCGAAAGCAAGTGCGATCTTCCCTGCCGCAGCCACAGGCATATATGCCGAGGTGTGGACGGGATAGCCGAGCAGGCGGTCGGGTTCGCCCATCTGGTACGAGGGCTGCCACAGATAGGCGCCGTTGTTGTCCTTGAGCTTGCGGATGCTTGCAAGCGTCTGATCGTTGATGAGGAACGCCGCATTCTTGCGGTAGGGACGCTTGAGGCTGTAGACGAGCGTCACAAGTTCGTCCGCCTTGATGTCGGCCGCCGCTGTGGTGAGGGAAGTCTGCCCCGTAGCAAGAAGCCCCTTCGGCTTATGCACGCCGTCGCCATTGAGGAAGGCATCCTCTTCGGCATTGCCGAGCGCCTTGCCGAACTGCTCAATCAGGTAGTTCTCAAGGTTGAAGGCATTGTCGTAGAGCAGTTCCTCCGTGACCTTGACGGCAACATGGAGCTTGTGCGCGTCGAGGACGATCTGATCGAAAGTCGCATCGCCGAAGGTGAGCGGTGCGCCTTCCTCAATCCACGATGCCGCAGGCTTCGTGGCCGCGATGTTGATCTTGTGCTCGCCGCTCGTCGTGATCGTCGTCGCAAGGGAACGCAGGACGTTCTCCTCGCTGAGTACGTCGATAAGGCGCTTGTCGTACTCCTCCGGCACGAGATAGCCGCCGCTTGCGTCCGTGCCTTCCTGCAGCACGTTCTCGACTTGGCGAAAGTTCGTGCGCAGCGCCTTGAGCATCGCGGCGCAGTAGGCGTCGCTCGTCCTTCCCTGCTTGTCTTTTCCAAACGATGCGCCCGGCAGATTGATGATTGCCACTGACGTCGGTTTTGCCATTTCCGCATCGAGAATCGCCTGGTGCTCCATGCGCTCGATGTCCTTGCCGAGCGCGAGAACCTCGTTTTCCATCTGCTCGTATGCCTTGGCATCCTCTGCCGAGAGGCTGCCTTCCTGCGTGTGTTCGTCCAAAAACGTCTTTGTCTGCTCCCAGAGAGCCGCACGCTTCTCACGCATTGCCAAAATCTTATCCATGTTATTTCCTCCCTCAGTGTGCAATAGAAAAGAGCCGCCTTTTCAGCGACTCCGCATCGACTTTGTTCATTTGCTTGCCCTGCCCGAATTTCGAGAGCAGCGAGTTGGTGACGGCGGCGCGAGAGAAGATCAGGCCATCCGCCTCATCGCTTGTCGGACGATTCTTCTCTCCATTGAAAACGGCATCGGCAAAACCCAGCTCCACCGCCTTCTTCGCATTCATCCACGTCTCGGCGTCCATCAGCCGCGAAATCTTCGCTCGGGGCAGCCCCGTCTTGATTTCATAGGCATTGATGATGCTCTCCTTGACCTCGGCAAGCAATGCGATGGCGCGTTCCATCTCCTGCACGTCACCGATGGAAATGGTCATAGGATTGTGGATCATTACCATGCCTACAGGAGATATTTCCACGGTCGAACCTGCCATCGCGATGACGGATGCCGCCGATGCCGCAAGACCGTCAATCTTGACCGTGACACTGCCCGGATAGTCCATCAGCATGTTGTAGATTTGCGCCGCCGCGAAGCAGTCACCGCCGGGCGAGTTGATCCAAAGGACAATATCTCCCTCGGCAGTATTCAATTCCTCGCGAAATACTGCGGGCGTGACTTCATCGCCGAACCACGTCTCGTCCGAAATCTCACCGTCGAGAAGCAGCGTCCGCTTCTCCCCCTCGTTTCGTACCCAGTTCCAAAATTTATGCCTGACCTTCATTTTTTTAAATAATTAACAAAAAAAGCACCCGAATAGGTGCTTTTTCTAGTATAATGAAAGTATGATAAAAAAACATTATACTACAATCGATTATAACATGTTAAGTGCTCCAAGACAAATGTTCTGACACACTTGAAAGCTTATTTGATTAAAACTTCGTAACTCTACTTGAGTGTTTACACATAATTATTGACAGTATCTTTCCTTTTTGAGAAAATAAAATAATAGGAGGTATTATATGTCTGCTAAACAAAAAATTAATCGCTTTGTCGGATCTATTGGAGCTATTATTGGGGTGTTTGTCTTTATTGCATATATTCCACAAATTATCGCTAACTTACAAGGAGCACAAGCTCAACCATTCCAACCACTATTCGCATCAGTTTCTTGTTTAATTTGGGTAATGTATGGTTGGACAAAAGAACCTAAAAAAGACTGGATCCTCATCATTCCCAATGCAGTGGGAGTGATATTAGGTGGTTTAACTTTTATTACTTCTTTATAAAATTTATATAAACAAGGGGCTGTAACAGAATAGCCTTATGCAAAAATGGAGGTTAGGCATAGCGATGGGCGAGTAGCCGACAAGACCGTCGAAGCCGAGTCCCGGAATATGGAGCACATCCTCGCGCCGCAAACGAATCTGCCCCTTATCCTTGAAATTCGGATTTTCTTCCGTGCTTCTGGTGTATGTGTAATAGATTTCGCCTGTGCGGCTGTCACGGTTCACTTCCATCTTGTCTGGGAGAAGCGGATAGATTCCGATGACTTTTCCCCTGCCATCGCGCAATATTTGTGCGTATGCATTTCCCCACAGGAGGAGATGCGCCATCAGCGTTTCGCGCAAGACGAAACTCGTCATCTCAGTATTCGGCGCATCGTGGAGCAGGAAATACAGCGGATGCTCGTATGCGATCTCCTTGCCGCCTTCCCATCGGCGATAGACGGCAAGCGGCAAACACGCAATGGATTCGGCGAGAATGCGGACACAGGCGTAGACTGCTGTCGTCTGCATGGCAGTGCGCTCATTGACCGCCTTGCCCGCCACCGTCTGCCCGAACAAAAAGGACAAGCCGCCGAGGTGATTCATGGGCTTGTCCCGCGAACGAAAGAGTTTGCTGAATAGATTCATGGAAACCTCCATTTCAAAAATGGTATGTAAAAAATCTCGCCACAGAAGATGATGAGAGTAAGAGCACCGCCCTTCCGAGCGGCGCTCCTGTTGTTTCGGCTTAGAAGGTTTCGATGCAGGAAAGCTCCATGCTGTTGATTTCGGCGGTGAATTTCGCGCCCCGCGCAATCTCGTCGGCGGCTTTCAAAAGTTCCTCCGGCGTGGGGTTTCCACCCATCTGGCAAATGCTGGCGTTGGCTTTGATGTCTCGGAAAACCTTGCGGGCTTCCCAATCCGTCTTCTCGTAATCCGTTTCTTTGCGAATCTCGATGCGGATGCAGGTGTCGCGGTCGCTCGCGTTTGCCCAGCCCATCGTGTTTTCCTGCATCGTGAATCCGTACTCGGCGGCCTTGCTCTCGATGATCTCGGCAATTTCCTTCTTCGTCATTTTCTTTTCCTCCGTTTCTTGTTTCTTCAGTTTTCCCTTTCGGCATGTGTATATTCCCGTACTATCCGAGAAATAGCAAGGCCATATGTGTGTATACAATCGCTCTAAAACACCAAAATCCCCCGCTCATCATACACCGACGCAGATGCATCGTTGCCACAGCGAATCGCACGATCCAGTGCCATAATCAGCGCAATGACACCGTCGATTCTTTCCGTGGACTTCTCCTTATCCGCCTTGATGTTCCCCGCAGGATCGGTGCGAATGAAGATGTTGTCTGCCATCCAGCGCATGACGGGATGCCCGCCGTGCGCTATTTTCTTTTCCAGCGTCAGCTTCATCAGTTCCTTCGTCGGCGGACTCATATCCTTGAAGCCCTGTCCGAACGGGACGACGGTAAATCCCATTCCTTCGAGATTCTGCACCATCTGCACCGCACCCCAGCGATCGAAGGCGATCTCGCGGATGTTATATTTCTCGCCCAGTTCCTCGATGAATTTCTCAATGAAGCCGTAATGCACGACATTGCCCTCCGTGGTCATGAGAAAACCCTGCTTCTGCCATACGTCATAGGGCACATGGTCACGGCGCACGCGAAGTTCCAGATTTTCCTCTGGAATCCAGAAATATGGAAGCACAGCAAAAGGCTCATCTTCCTCAGCCGGAGGAAATACGAGCACGAATGCCGTGACATCCGTCGTCGACGAGAGGTCAAGTCCGCCGTAGCAGACGCGCCCCTTCAAGGCTTCGGCATCAACAGGTGCGGCGCACGCATCCCACTTATCCATCGGCATCCAGCGCACAGACTGCTTCACCCATTGGTTCAGGCGCAACTGCCGAAAGCTGTTCTCCTCGGCGGGATTCTGCCGTGCGGAGTCGCAGGCCGCCTGCACCTTGTCGATACCGACCGTGATGCCGAGCGACGGATTTGACCGCTTCCAGACTTCAGGGTCTGTCCAGTCCTCATCTTCCTTTGCGCCGTAGATGACAGGATAGAAGGTCGAGTCGATTTTGCGCCCTTCCAGAATATCTTTCGCCTTTTGATGCGTCTCGTAACAGATGGACTGTGTATCTGTCCCCGCTGTCGTGATGAGGAAATAGAGCGGCTGCATACGCGCATCGCCCGAACCTTTCGTCATAACGTCAAAGAGCTTGCGATTTGGCTGTGTGTGCAATTCGTCGAACACGACACCGTGGATATTGAATCCATGCTTTGAATAGGCCTCCGCTGAGAGCACCTGATAGAAGCTGTTCGTCGGCAGATACACCATGCGCTTCTGAGAGGCGAGGATCTTCACTCGCTTTCCAAGTGCGGGACACATGCGCACCATGTCGGCGGCTACCTCGAACACGATGCTCGCCTGCTGACGGTCGGCGGCGCAGCCATAGACTTCGGCGCGCTCTTCCCCATCGCCGCAGCAAAGGAGCAGTGCGACGGCGGCGGCAAGCTCTGATTTTCCTTGCTTCTTGGGCAGCTCAACATACGCCGTATTAAACTGCCGATAGCCGTTCGGCTTCAAAATACCGAAGATGTCACGGATGATGCGTTCCTGCCAGTCGATGAGTTCGAACGGTTTGCCTGCCCACGTTCCCTTCGTATGGCACAGACACTCGATGAAGCCCACGGCGTAGTCCGCAGCGGCTTTGTCGTAGTGCGCGTTCTCCGCCATGAACTTCGTCGGCTTGTAGTCCGTCAGTTTTCGCAAGCAATCACCCCCAACGCAAAAGGAGATGCCCGAAAGCATCTCCTCAAACTGTATTTCCGTCTCATCTTTTCGCCTTGCGCTCCCACTCCCATGTGTATCCGTATGCCTCTTCCAGAATCTTCCTGTCGAAACCGAAGCGGCAATAGGCTCTGTGGAGAATGTCGAAGTACTCCATGGAGGGAATGCCGAGCTTCCTCTCCTCGTGCATGATGTATGCCATGCCGCGCGTTCTGCCGCAAACTTCGCCATCTGCATCAATCTTAGCGACTTGGACGATGCGCTTGTAGTAGAAGTTTGGGAAGCCCTCATAGCGGTCGAGCCGCTCTTCATCTGTCTCCGTGATGCGCCAGAGCAGAATCGGCACGCTCTGCCCTTTCTCCTTCTCGATGGTCGCATAGGCTCCCGTTTTGCTTCCCTTGAACATCAGCCGCCAGTTCTCTAAGCGTCCCGTTCCCAAAAGCTCTGCGTCCGGGCAGCGGCTCTGCATCTGCTCCAAGTCCATGTTGGAGCCGTAGGCGATGTACATCTTCGTTTTCATCTTCCTCATCCTTTCCGCTTCCGAAGGAACATCCCTTCTACTGCCCGAAGCCCGCCTATGGCGGGCGGGGCTTGGATTCCGGCTCTTATGCCGAAGAGGTGTTCCTGCCGAAGCGGAAAGCGGCGTCGCCTGCAAGGTTCTTCGTGAGGATGTCCCTTGCCGTGGCAAATTCCCAGCCGATGAAGCCGAGGCGCATCAGCCATGTCCGCATCGCGAATTTGGGGTTTTCCCTCTGCGGTTCTTTGGGGCTTGCGGTCTTGAGGTTTTTCGCCGCTTCGGAAAGGGCGAGGCAAAGCTGGATGTAGCTCTTGAGTTCGCCTGCGTGGAGGCCGCCCCTGCGCTCTGCCGTGGGGTTCGCGAATTGGAAGAGGCGAAATTCGATGGTGCCTTTGGTGAAGGTCGCGTGGAGGTTCAAGCAATGGTAGCGCGAACCGTTGTAGTGCTGCTCCCTGCCGCTTGCGGCGCTGTTTCCTTCATACCAGATGTCCGCGAGTTTTTCCATCGTCTGCGGTTTTTCCTTGTTGAGGCGATCGAGGAAGGTGCGGTTCACCGTGCGGCAGTAGCGTCCGAGGCGGCTCTGGTCGATGCGCACCGCGGCGATCAGTAGGCTTTCGTGGCTTGCCATCAGGTTGGCGAGGTTCCGAAGTGTCTGCGCCGTGTGCTCGCCCTTGCCAATGTGGATGTGCACGCCGCACATGTGGGCGGGGTTGCTCTTTGCTCCCGCGTGGCGCAGTCTCCTCAAAAGTTCCTGCAGGCGCTCGATGTCTTCGTAGTGCAGGATGGGCGTGACCAGTTCGGTCTGCTCGGCGCTGCTTCCGGCTTCGATGCTGACGTCGCGCTGGAATTTCCACTCGCGTCCCTGGTCGTCCCATGCGCTCCAAGTGCAGTAGCCGTTGCGGTGTGCCGTGTCTTTGAAGTCTCCCGTGCCGAAGAAGTCTGCCGCGATTCCTGCTGCGTCTCTGCGGCTGATGCCGTACATCTCGACCTCCACGCCGATGGTCTGCTTCTTCATGTTCTCGATCTGCCTTGCCGTCGCTGCCTTCATTTTTGAAATCCCCTTTCTTTGCTTGCCCTGTTTTCTTTTTTCATGTACATATATGCCTCTGAAAGACACATATAGCAAGCGAATACTCGTGTATACTTGGGGATTTTTCAGTGTATCTTCCGTAACGAGAAGCAGCCCCGCAGGGCTGTTTCTCTGCTTTTGCGACCTTAGATGTGCGCCATGCACCAGGCCATCGCGTGGCCGCCGTCCTCGAAAAGCTCCGTGGCGGCTTCGACAAGGTTCAGGCGGCATTCGATGTCCGCAAAGCCCGTTTCTTCCGGCGTTTCGACCATCTCGTAGACCGCTGCGTGGAAGCCCCGGCACTCTCTGCCGACCGCCAGGATTTGCTCGCCGTAGCGCAGGATCGCGCCGCATGTCGAGAAGCGCATTTCTTCGAGCTTCTCCATCGTGCTTTCCTTCGGCCATCTCGCTTCTGCGTTTTTCATTTTCTTTTCCTCGCTTTCTTTGCTGCATTGGTTTCTTCTTTCATGTGTATATATGCCTCAAAGCGAGGATGATAGCAAGTCATATTTCCGTGAAAGTCCGGCACAGGATGGAAGATTTTCAAGGCGGCTCCTCTCCCGTCAGAATGAAGTGTACGTACGCTTCTCGATGCTCCTCGATGAAGCAGACCAGTTCGTAGAAGCCGCTCTCGAATGCCATGCGCTGGACGGCAGGAACGTCGAACATATTCACGCTCCCGGTATCGCGAATGGTCATAATCTGGCGAAAAATCACATCGCTCATGGATTGCTTCCTCCTCTCACGATGCGGAAGGAATCAACGCCCGGAAGCAAGTTCAGCGAGGAGCCTGTCCGCCAATGTACGAGAATCTGTCCGGCATCATCGACGCCCTGCACTTCGCCCAAAGTTCCGGGCGGCGGGGCTTGCGCGTCCTCCATCAAGAGAAGCTGCACCATCGTCCCTTTCGGATACATTCGTCGAAGCACGGCAATCCGCTCCCTACTCGGAAACTTCATGGCTTGCCGCCTCCCTTCGATGCCCACATTTGAAGGCACTGCTGCCTGTGAGATTCTGCAGCAAAATCTTGCGGCTCGTCTTGTAATCATCGCCGATCATGCCAAGGCGCAGGAGGAAGCAGCGGAAGGCGTATTTCTCGTTCTCCACGACCTTCTCTTTTGCCACAGCGCGTTTCTGCTTCTGCGCCATTTCGCAGAGCTTGCTGATGAAATCCGTGTAGGCGCGTACCGTATCTTCGGCGATCTTCCCATGAAACCATGCGAACTTGATTGTTTCGTCGGTCAGCGTGTACGCCGCCTTCTCGATGTTGAACGCTTTTTGAATCAGCTTCCCTTTGCTGGCAAGGAGCGCGTCCAGATTCTTCAGAGCCGTTTCCGTGAAGGAACTGCGTGGGAGGCTGACGGCGAGGCTGTCCTCGTCGGAATCCACTTCTGCCGTCGGCATCTCGGATTCATCTTCTTCCGCGACGAATCCCGCTTCCCGAAGCGCCGTGCGCACGCGCTCGACCTCTGCCGCATCCTCGCCGCAAATGCTTCCGTCTCGCGTGATCTCGAATGCTCCCACCCGGTAAGAAAATGTCGGCGCTCCGCAGTAGACGGGCTGCACGCCGAGCGTCCTGCCGACGATTTCGACCATCTTCTTCCGCTGCTCTTTCGTGATGTTGTAATGAATCTTCATGGTGCAATCCTCCCTTGAAATGGTTTCACTTACATCTATCACTCAAAAGCAGAAATATAGCAAGGTTTTTATACCCGATTTGTGGTATTTTGCGCCGCCGTCATACGGTCGAGCATGTTGCCCGCAAGCCAGAGCGCCGCCTGCACCACACCCGGCAGGAACACGCAGTCGCGGAAGCGGCACCAGCCCGTTTCCTTCTCGGCGCTTTCTTTCAGAGCGGCGATATAGGCGACCGCGATTTCCTTCGCAGCGGGAAGCCCCTTCTCCTTGAGCCAGAGCACTGCCGCCTCCTTCGCTTCCTTTCGCACGAAGTCCACGGCATGAACCTTCATCTCGCTTTGCAGCATTTTCCAATCCACCATCTAAAAGACCTCCTGTTCGTAGTCCGTTACGCCGCGTGCGATGGCACGGGCAAATTCATCTTGCTTGTCACGAAGAAGCTGTGCATCTTGCTCGTTGTCGATGAAGGCAAGCTCCACCAAGACCGCTGTCGCGCCCGTGTTGTTCAGGACGTACAGGCCGTTGACGCCGGGCTTCGCGCCCTTGCTGCCGCGATCTGTCGTACCGAGCGCATCGACGATCTGATTTCGGATACAGTCGGCAAGCATTTCCCCGTATGCGCTTCGGTGGTAATACCAGACTTCCGTGCCTCGCGCATTCCCGTTGCAGGCATTGCAATGAATCGAGATGAAAAGGTCGGCTTCGCTCTCGTTGGAGACATCGACGACTTCCTCCAAGCTGTCCGATTGGAGATTTCCCGCGACCTCCACACCTGCGGCAGTGAGATATTGCTCTACAAGTTCGGCGACGCTCTTCGCCACATCGCACTCTCGGAGTCCAAATCCACACGCTCCTGGGTCGGGATTGCCGCTAGGGGCATGTCCTGCGTTTAGAAAAACTTTCATTGTGTTACTACCTCCTTCGGCATTACGCCGCATTCTTCACGAAATCAATAAACGATTCGCAGATGGATAAATCCACGAACCGTTTACATCGGTTGATGACATCTTCTTCTATCCATTGAGGAATTTCTTCTACCTCGTCGTACCTTCCGTAATCCCCAAACATACAGGCCATTCCCACATTCCGCGCCTGCACAGCTTCCTCAAAGGTTTGATAATAGCCAAGGTGTATATCATGCTGACAAATCTTGATTCTCGCACGATATTTCCCGCGAGGTTTGTAGAAACTGACGCCCGTCACCCCGGACGTGTTGTTCCTCTGCCGTGGTTGGTTGCATTGATTCTGTTGATGCGTACAAATTCTAAGGTTGCACAGGCGATTGTCCAACGTGTCCAGATTGATATGATCTACCTCGTAACCCTTGGGGACATCCACCAGATGACGATGCAGCTGTTTTCTGTGTCTGTCCATCACGTAAAGGATTTTGCCCGTCAAATCACGGTAATTGCGATAAAAGCTGATTCCGGCGATCTTATCCAAAGATGAGGTATCCACCATAAAGACGATACCGTCAGGAAGATGCCCGTAAGCAACGCTCCCGTCCTCGGAAAACGTATATTTCACATTGCACACGTCTTCATCCCCCTTTCTTCCGCCCTTTTTGAACGTCGTTTATCGCACTATCCTTCATGCCAAGCTCCTCTGCTGTGGGGATATATACCTCGGAGCAGGGGCGCTTTTTTCCGTCACGGATGATATGCACGTCCTCCGTATTTCCACGATATGCCACAAAACGGCGCACAATCGCCGAGGTGTAAACCGGATCGAGTTCCATCAGATATGCCGTGCGATCCATCTGCTCCGCTGCCATCAGGGTCGATCCGCTGCCGCCGAACAAATCCAAGACGATACTGTTGACCAGCGAGGAGTTTTTCATGGGGTATGCGATGAGCGGGAGCGGTTTTGTTGTCGGGTGCAGTTTCGACTTGCTCGGTCGATCGAATTCCCAAACGGTGGTCTGCTTTCTGTCACCGTAGAATTTGTGCTTCACGGTGTCCTTGAATGCGTAAATGACCGGCTCATGGCGCATTTGATAATCAAAACGCCCCAAAACAAGGGATTGCTTCACCCAGATGCAGGTCGTTGAGTAGTGAAATCCGGCAGCAACGACGGCATTGTAGAAATTGACCTTTTCCGCATCCGAGTGAAAAATGTAAATGGCAGCTCCGTCTGCGAGATTCTCATAGGCGTTTTTGAATGCCGAAAGCAGGAACTGATAGAACTCCTCGCCCTTTAGGTTGTCGTTCATGATTTTCATGCCTGTGCCGCCTGTGTAGTTACACGCATACGGCGGGTCGGTAATGCACACATTCGCCTTTTTGCCATCCATGAGAAATTTTACATCCTCAGTGTTTGTAGAATCTGCACAGAGGAGACGATGCCTACCCAAAAGCCACAAGTCACCGACTTTTACGAAAGGCTCTGCCTGAAGAGCAGCCTCTTCGTCGAAGTCATCTTCCTGCGCTTCGTTATCATCTGCGGCAAACAGATCAGCAATTTCGGATTCATCGAAGCCCGTGAGCGAGATATCGAAGTCCATACCCTGCAAGGCTTCCATCTCGACGCGCAGCATTTCCTCATCCCATCCCGCATCGAGTGCGAAACGGTTGTCTGCGAGGATGTAGGCTTTCTTCTGGGCTTCCGTGAGGTAATCCACGAATACACACGGAACTTGCTCGATGTTCTCCTCCTTCGCGGCGAGGATTCTGCCATGTCCCGCTATGACGTTGAACTCCCGGTCGATGATGACAGGATTGACAAAACCAAACTCCCGCAAAGACGAGCGCAGCTTGGTGATCTGCTCCTTCGAGTGGGTGCGGGCGTTATTCACATAAGGGATGAGCTTTCCGATGGGGACAAGCTGCATTTCGGATGTAGTTTTTCTCAAGATTTACACCTCCTGCAATAAAAAAAGCGACCGAAGTCGCCAACTGTAGATTTTCTAGCCGTGCCATGGCTAGCCGCTCATCTCATCCTCTCCTTGAACGAAGAAGCCGCTCCATCAAGTCGTCTTGCGGCGAAACGCCTTTGTATTCCGTTGAACAGTTATCACGGACGATGGCGA
>NZ_CAURXA010000012.1:0-21825 GCF_963528755.1 uncultured Selenomonas sp. | reverse complement strand
CTCGTCGGGCTCATAACCCGAAGGTCAGAGGTTCAAGTCCTCTTCCCGCAACCAATGCAAGTTTGCCGATGGGTTGATGACTCATCAGAGAAAGTGAATAGAGTTAGCGAAAGGCTCGACCTGCTTCTTTGCAAGCAGGTCGAGCCTTTTTATCGTGGCATCGTGGGCACGGTGCGCCACTCTCGCCAGTCGATCGGTCTGCACCTTCCATCTGATTCTTGAGGGTTCAGCAAAAAGCTCCTGCTTAGGATTGAAAGCCTTGGCAGTCTTGTGGTACAATAGGAGCGGATTGGTTTTTTGAGAAAGGAGGACGGGCTGAGATTTTTTCTTTTCCTTCATGGAAGGAGGAGCGCGTCCAGTGGCGGCGGGAGGTTTTGGGCGGCGTGCTGACGGCGCTCACTCTTCTGGCAGCATTTGCCGTCGTGCCCGCACTTTGGGCGAGGGCGGGTGCGCCTTTTGTCGGAGCTTATGCGGCGACGCTTCTCGCCGCGTGTTTGGCGACGCTCGCTGCGGGGCTTTTTGCGCGTCAGTCGATCGTCGTCGGGCCTGCGCTCGGCATCAACGTCTGGTTCGTCTATGGCGTCATTTATCCGCTTGGCGTCGCGTGGCAGGAGGCTCTTGCCGCATGCTTTATAGCCGCGATTCTCGTCCTTCTGACGGTGACTACACCGCTTCGCCGCATATTCCTTGCGTCGATGCCGCGTGCGATCGCAGAGGCGGCACGCGGTGGCGTGGGCTTGCTCGTCGTCTTTACGGGGCTTCAGATGGGCAAACTCGTCGTCGGCTCGCCGCTGACGGTGACGATGCTCGGCAGCCTTTCTGAGCCGGCGGCGTTCGTCGCGCTCGCAGGCCTTGCGGTATCGCTCGCGCTTTGGGCGATGGACGTTCGCGCGGCGGCGTTCTGGGGCGTTCTTTCGGCTGTGCTGCTCGCTCTCTTCGAAGGCTTCCTCGCTTTGCCTGAGGCGCCGTTCCTCCTGCCCGAGGGGCTTGATCGGACGGCGTTCGCACTTGATTTTGCGCATCTTGCAGAGCTTTCGGGCGTCATTTTGGCACTGTGGCTTGTCCTCTTCTTCGATACGTGCGGTACATTCGCCGCACTCGGAGAGGCGGAAGAGGCGCACGGACTCGCCGAAAAACGCACGCTCCTTGTGCTCGCAGCGGGAAATGCTGTTTCAGCACTCCTCGGCGCAGGCCCCGTCACCTTGGCGAAGGAGTCTGTGGCGGCGCGTGCTGTCGGCGCGCGCACGCCGCTTGCTGCCTGTGCGGCGGCGACCGTCCTGCTTCTCGCGCTGTTCGTGGAGCCTGTGGCGGCGGCCATTCTCGACTTTTCGGCGATTCTCGCGCCGCTCCTCATCTTTTCCGGCTGCTTGCTCCTCAAGGGGCTGCGGCTCGATTGGCAGCGGGCATCGGAACATGTCGCGTTCTTCGCTGTGCTTCTCGTGACGCCATTGTCCTCTAGTCTTACTGCAGGACTGGGCGCAGGGATGATCCTCTATGTTTTTTTGGAGGTCTTTTCGGGACGAGGGAAGAAGATTCATCCAGCACTGTTCTTTTTCGCGGGGGCTTTCTCGCTTTATTTCGCGTACTATACGCCGTGATTTCTAGGAGGAATTGCATTGGGGTTCAAGGGGTCTTTTCAGGGTAAGGCAGTTTTGACGGCGCTCGTGCTCGGCACATTTGCTTTTTCGCTTCCATCGGCGGCAGACGCCAGACGCCTGCATGATCCGCAGGTGGAAACGAAAGTGGAAATGCATCAGGGCATCGAGCAGGGCAGGACGAAGGAGACGAAGGTTCAGACAGCTCACGCGCAGCAGCCGCTTTCCGAGCGCATTAAGGACATCTTGAATTCTCCTGCGCCCGAAAAGAAGCCGGTGGAAAGAACGCCGGGCGTTCTCGTGACGGTGCCGCGCACGGCGGACGCCATCTTGGGTACGGCGATGGCGACGGAGAAGCAGTGCGTTGATTACCTGCTGATGAACAACCCGCATCCCGACATCTCTGTTTCTCCGGAGGCGCTCGTCTCGTATTATTACAAGGAAGGCGCGAGAGAGGGGGTGCGGCCTGATGTGGCGTTTGCGCAGGCGCTGAAGGAAACGGGATTCTTCCGCTACGGCGGTACGGTCACGTCCGATCAGAACAATTACTGCGGTCTCGGCACGACGAGCGCGACGGTCAAGGGTGCGTACTTTTCCACGTCGGAGCTGGGCGTACGCGCGCATATTCAGCACCTTCTGGCCTACGCGTCGACGCGCCGCCCCACCTTGCCCATCGTCGATCCGCGTTACGACCTCGTGCGCTCGACGTACGGCGCTCGCACGCTCGGCACATGGACAGATCTCAATGGACGTTGGGCGGTGCCCGGCCATACGTACGGTCAGAGCATCATGCAGCTTTTCCGCGACATCCTGCGCCAGTGAATATATTTCACGGGCATGGAAGCGCGGCTCTTTTGCAGGCGAAGAAAACAGTATAGGGAAGGTTGAGGATCGGATCTTATGATTAGTACAAGCGGACTGACGCTGCAGTTTGGCAAGCGCGTTTTGTTCAAGGATGTAAGCATCAAGTTCACGCCGGGCAACTGCTATGGCATCATCGGCGCGAACGGCGCGGGCAAGTCGACGTTCCTGCGCGTCCTTGCGGGCGACATCGAGCCGTCGAAAGGCTCGGTCGACATCACGCCAGGCGAGCGCCTTGCCGTGCTCAAGCAGGATCACTACGCCTTCGACGAGGTCGAGGTTTTGCGCACGGTCATGCTCGGTCACGAGCGTCTCGTCGCCATCATGGATGAGAAGGATGCGCTCTATCAGAAGGAGGACTTCTCCGATGCTGACGGCATGAGGGCCTCGGAGCTTGAGGCGGAGTTCGCCGACATGAACGGCTGGGATGCAGAGCCTGAGGCGGAGCGGCTCTTAAACGGCCTCGGCATCGATCCTTCGAAGCATCACAAAAAGATGGCGGATCTTACGGACAAGGAAAAGGTGCGCGTGCTTCTCGCGCAGGCGCTCTTCGGCAGTCCCGATGTGCTGCTTCTCGATGAGCCGACGAATCATCTCGACATCGAGTCGATCAATTGGCTTGAAGCCTTCCTCGACGACTTCCCGAACACGGTCATCGTCGTCTCGCATGACCGTCACTTCCTCAATCAGGTCTGCACCTACATCGCCGACGTGGACTTCGGATCGATCCAGCTCTATGCGGGCAACTATGATTTCTGGCTCAAGTCGAGCCAGCTCGCCCTGCAGATGGCGAAGGATGCGAACAAAAAGAAAGAAGAGAAGATCAAGGAGCTGCAAACCTTCATTCAGCGATTCAGCGCCAACGCATCGAAGTCGAAGCAGGCGACCTCGCGCAAGAAGCTGCTCGAAAAGATCACGCTCGACGACATCAAGCCGTCCTCGCGCCGCTATCCTTACATTGCCTTCACGCCTGACCGCGAGGCGGGCGACCAACTTCTGCAGGTCAGCGGCCTGACGAAGACAATTGACGGTGAGAAGGTGCTGAACAACGTCAGCTTCACGCTCAAGAAGGGGGACAAGGTCGCCTTCGTCGGCCCGAACTCCGTGGGCAAGACGGCGCTCTTCGAGATCCTCATGGGTAATATGGAGGCGGATGCGGGCACATTCAAATGGGGCGTGACGACGACGCAGGCGTACTTGCCGAAGGACAACAACGAATTTTTCGATGACGTCGATCTGAATCTCGTCGACTGGCTGCGCCAGTATTCGCGCGATCCGGACGAGTCATTTGTGCGCGGCTTTCTGGGACGCATGCTCTTCTCGGGGGAGGAGAGCCAGAAAAAGGCCAAGGTCATCTCGGGCGGTGAGCGCGTGCGCTGCATGTTGTCGCGCATGATGCTTTCAGGCGCGAATGTGCTGCTTCTCGACGAGCCGACGAACCACCTCGACTTGGAGTCCATCACGGCATTGAACGACGGACTGATCGCCTTTTCGGGCACGGTACTCTTCGTTTCGCACGACCACGAGTTCATTCAGACGATCGCAAACCGCATCATCGACATCACGCCTGAGGGCGTCGTCGACCGCGTGACGACGTACGATGAATTCCTGGAAAATGAGACGGTGCGCCAGCAGCTCGAAGAAAAGTACGGCAAGAAGAGTTAAGGCAAGGCTTTTGCCGTCCAGCATGGCGATGGGGGCTCTTCCGAGGGGGGATACGATGTTCGCAAAGGCTTTTCGCGAAGCGTGGCGCAAGGAGGATCAAGGCTCGGCGACACGTCTGCGCGAGATGGTTGAAGTCCTGCGTGCGCGCGACATCGTGCATGGCATAACGCCCGAGAAGCTGCGGCTGATTTTGGAAGATCTCGGACCGACTTTCGTGAAGCTCGGGCAGATCATGAGCATGCGCCCGGATTTCCTGCCGCAGGAATACTGTGATGAACTTATGAAACTGCAGACGGAGGCGAACCCCCTGCCGTTTTCCGTCATAGAGAAGGTCATCGAGCAGGAGTATCAGCGTCGCTGGACGCGCATCTTCCGCTCGATTGATGAAGAAGCGCTGGGTTCAGCTTCGATTGCACAGGTGCACTGCGCGGTGCTCCTGGACGGTGAGAAGGTCGTCATCAAGGTGCAGCGACCAGGCGTGCACGACATCATGAGCAAGGACATCGTGCTTTTGAAGCGTGCGGCGGGCATCTTGAAGATCCTTGGTCCTGCGCAGGACGTCGTGGATTTCAGCATGGTGCTCGATGAGCTTTGGGCGATCGCCAAGCAGGAGATGGATTTCGTCATGGAGGCGAACCACATCGAGGAGTTCCGCCATGCGAATCAGGATGCCGACTTCGTAAGCTGTCCCAAGGTCTATCGCCATTTGACGACGCAGCATGTGCTCGTCATGGAGTACGTCGACGGCATACAGATTGACGATGTGGCGGGACTCAAGGCGGCGGGCGTCGACGTGCGGCGCATTGGCGAGCGGCTCGGTGAAAATTACGTCAAGCAGATCGTCGAGGATGGCTACTTCCACGCCGACCCGCATCCGGGGAACATCTGGGTGCGCGGCGGTAAGATCGTCTGGCTCGACCTCGGCATGATGGGGCGTCTGTCGAACAAGGATCGCGCGGCAATCCGCAAGGCGATCTTCGCTCTGGCGCAGCATGACGTCTTCGAGATGAAGGCGGCGGTGCTCTCACTCGGCGTGCCGCAGGAGCGCATCGACCATGCGAGGCTCTATCAGGACATCGACGCGCTCATCGCGCAGTACGGCGATCTCGATTTCCGCTCGCTGAAGATGGGCATACTCTCGCGTCAGATCATGAACGTGCTGCGCTCCCATCACATCGCGATCGCGCCGGGCATCAGCATGTTCTGCCGCGGCGTCATGACAATCGAAGGCGTCATGCGCCTCGTATGCCCTGAGGTCAGCTTCGTCGAGATTTTGGCGCGCAGCATGGAACTGAGCTTTGCGAAGGGATTCAACTGGCGCGAGGAAGCCGGCAAGGCGAAGCGCGAGGGCTACATCCTTTTGCGCAAGTCCTTGCAGCTGCCCGAGCAGATCTCGGACATCCTGAAGATGACGCTGAGTGGGCAGACGAAGGTCAATCTTGAGTTGACGGGCGCCGATGAGCCGCTCGCGAGACTCAACAAGATGATCAACAAGCTCATCATCGCCCTTCTGAGTGCGGCGCTTCTCCTTGGCTCAAGCACGATCTGTACGACGCAGATGACGCCGAAGATCATGGAGATACCGTTCTTGGGCGTCTTGGGCTATCTGGCGGCGATCGTGCTCTCGGCACGGCTTCTGTGGAGCATATTGCGCGGTCATTGACGAGGTGCCGTTGATTGGAGAAATGCGCGAAAGGCGCGCTTTCTTAGGGGCTCTAATGGTAGGAAGAGTAGGATAGGAGGGATTCCCATGCGTGGGATCAGGGGTGCAATCACGGTAGAAAAGGATACGAAGGCTGAGATATTTCAAGCGGTGAAACTCATGGTCATGGGCATGTGCCGCACGAACAAGATCGATCCTTCGGACATCGGAGCGGCGATTTTTTCCGCGACGCCCGATCTCAAATCGGCATTTCCAGCTGCGGGTGCGAGATTTTTGAAGGGATTCGATGCAGTGCCGCTTTTTGACACCCTGGAGCCAGATATCGAAAATTCTTTGCCACGCTGCATACGGGCGCTCTTGCTCGTCGATACGGATAAGCCGCAGAGTGAAATTCGCCATATCTACCTGGGCGGTGCCATTTCGCTGCGCCCCGATCTTCAAGTGGAGGAGTAACGTGCGCTATGCGTCAGCATGGTATATGACGAAGGGAGCGATTTGATCATGAAAAAAGAAATCATCACGGAAAATGCGCCGAAAGCGATCGGCCCGTACTCGCAGGGAGTCCGCACGTCGGGCGGCTTCATCTTTGCCTCGGGACAGATTCCGCTTGACCCGCAGACAGGCGAGCTCGTCGTGGGCGGCATTGCCGAGCAGACGCAGCGCGTGCTGGAAAACCTTAAGGCCGTTCTCGAAGCCGATGAATGCTCGCTGGAAGATGTTGTCAAGACGACAGTCTATCTGAAAGACATCGAGGACTTCGCGGCGATGAACACGGTGTACGCGAAGTATTTCACAAATTGCCCGCCTGCACGCGTCTGCGTCGAGGTGGCGAGGCTGCCGAAGGACGCGCTCATTGAGATCGACTGCGTCGCTTCGGAAGGGCAGAATTATTCCTATTGATGCGTCACTGCAATAAAACAAGCCGTTGAATCTTTTGATTCAGCGGCTTGTTTTATGATATATCAGTTCGGATCCTTGTGCACAGATCAGATGGCACGCTCGACTTTGCCCGAGCGCAGGCAGCGCGTGCAGACGTTGACATGCTTCGTCTCGCCGTTCACAATCGCGCGTACACGCTGGATATTCGGCTTCCACTTGCGCTTCGTCTTCAAATGCGAATGGCTGACATTCATGCCGGACATCTCGCCCTTTGCACAGATTTCGCAAACACTTGCCATGGGGTACACCTCCTTCGCGGCGCAGTAAATCTTGCGCCATAGACAACAAAAGTATTTTAGCACAAAGTGCAGGGAAGCGCAAGCTGTTCTTGCAGATTCACGAAGAATATGGCGCGAGCAGTTTTCATTTCAGCAGCGCTTCCTTGAGCTTTCGATAGGCTCTTGTATAGTAGGCGCCGTTCTGCGCCTCGCGGTGGTCGAAGCCGTAGGCGCGGCGGCTGACGGCGAGGATGGGGGGCGCTTGGATGCGCTTGGCGACGGCGAGACCGGAAAATAGGTTCCACCAGCGTTCAAGGTCGGCGATGAAGTCCTTGGGGGTCTGAAAATATTTCTTCACGAGGCCTTTTTCACAGCCGATTTGCTGCTCAAGCGTGCCTTTGACGTACCAATCGAGGATGTCTTCGGGCGTCGCCTTTTCCCAGCGCTCGACGAAGGCGCGGAACAGATAGTCGTGGTACGGATAGAGCAGCGGATCGCCCTTGCCCTCGTCGACGTTCTGCGCATCGGACAGTTCGGCGCTCGGCACGATGTCGATCGTCGCCTGCGGCACGACTTCGCGCTTGAAGATATGCTCGTTCATGTAGCGTGCAAGGTCGTAGACCTGATGTTTCCAGAGGTCGGCGAGGGCGGCGAGGAAGCCCGCCTGGTCGCCGTAGAGCGTCGAGTAGCCGACGCTCGTCTCCGCCTTGTTCGCGTTGCACGAGAAGCCGCCGCCGAAGGCTGCGGCGAGGGCGGCGAGGATGCGCGAGCTGCGGTCGCGCGCCTGGATGTTCTCGGCGAGGAAGGAGGAGACGGCAAGCGTATTCTTTTCGCCCGTCTTCAGAAGCTCGATGGGCGTCGCTGCAATCTGCTTCATCGTGTGCTGCACGGACTCCTCGATGGGGAAGACGGCGTAATAGCAGCCGAGGTTTTCGGCGAGCGCGTGTGCGAGATCCTTCGTCGTCTCGGAGTTGAAGCGGCTCGGCATGTTGACGAGCAGGACGTTTTCTGCGCCGAGGACGCTCGTATAGAGCGCGGCGGCGACGGCGGAGTCGATGCCGCCCGAGGCGCCGACGACGACTTTCTTCATGCGGATGCTGTCGAGAAATTTTCTGACGCCGTAGGAAAGCGCTTCGTAAATCTGGGCGATTTCGGTCTTCTTTTCGGGCGTGCGGGCAGGGAGCGAGGCGATTTCCTCGACATCGACATAGTGCAGTCCTTCCTCGTAGGATGGAGCGGCGGCGACGCATAAACCCTCCGCGCTGTAAACGGCGCTCGCACCGTCGAAGGTGTAGACAGTCTTGCCGTTGTTCTGCAAGCCGACGTTGTTGACGTAGATGAGCGGCGCCCCTGCCGCCTTCGCTGCGGCGGAGAAGAGGCGCTGGCGCTTCTCGTTCTTGCCGAGCGTATAGGGGGAGGAGGAGATGTTGACGTAGAAGTCCAGATCCTCGTATTCTTCGAGAAGCTTCATCGGTGCCGTCTCGTAATTGTCGCTCCAGCCGTCCTCGCACAATAGGCAGCCGATCTTCCAGCGCCTGCTGTGAATCTTCAGCGAAACGGGAGAAATCAGACTCTTGGGCGTCGTGCCCAGCTCGCGTGCGAGCTTCTGTAGGCTGAAGAAGTGGCGTGTGTCATCGAATTCCCGATAGTTCGGCAGGAGCGTCTTGATGACGAAGGGGTAGGGCATTGCCTCGGGATGGCAGAGCTTTCCTTCGCTGGCGACGAAGCAGGCGTTGTACTTGCGCGGCCTGCCGTCGTTGTTTTTCTTCGTCCAATCGACGGCGACGCTGCCGAAGATGACGGCGATGCCGTGCGAGGCGGCGATGATGTCGGCGGCGCAAGATTCGCAGTCGCGCAGGAAGGCATCCTGCTCCCAGGTGTCGCCGAGCAGATAGCCAGGAATCGCCATCTCGGGGAAGATGACGATGTCGGCATGATTCGCTTTCGCTTCTTCCATCTGGCGCAGCATGTTCTCGGTATTGGCGTCGGGTCGTCCGGGCTGTATTTCCATCTGTGCGGACGCGATTTTCAGCAAGGGGAAGCACCTCTTTCCAAGAATAATGAATTAGTCGTAATGACCTTTGCAGGCGGCGATGTAAATGTTTTTATCATCGATGGAGTAAATCAGGCGATCTTTCACCGTGATGCGCCGACTCCAATAGCCGGCAAGGTCGTGGCGCAGAGGTTCGGGTTTTCCCAGACCTTCATGCCCGTTTCTTTCGATGTCTTTGAGGAGCGCATCGATCTTCCTGGCGATTTTGCGATCTTCTTGAATCCACTCCATGAAATCGTTCCACGCATTTTCCGAGAAAATTTTATTCATGGAGCAGGCGCTCCAGTTCTCCTGTGCTTTTTGCGACAACGTGTCCGTCTTCGAGCTGCTGAACGCCATCAAGGATATGACGGTAATTTTTCGTGTTGCTCGTGATGAAGATGTTCTCCATCAGATTGTTGTAACTTTCAAGGCTCATCATGACAACATCGTCTTCGTTTTTACGAGTCACGATGATGGTTTCAGCATCTTTTGTCGCTGTGTCGCAGTAAGCTTTCAAGTTGTTGCGAAGGGTGGAGAAATTCACGGCTACCATGAGTATCACGTCCTTTCTTATTTATTGTACCGAAACGTGTACAATAAGGCAATAGAAATTTTTGGTGTGTAGAAAATCATCGTTCTGTTCGCTGCGCCATAGGAGTTCTCGTGAACCTATGGTATAATAGAGTCTGCATCCGAAGCAGCTTTTTGCTTGAGATTGCGGATGCAGAAACGGTGAGCGATATGAAGGGGCAGAAGAAGACGAATGCGGCGCGGATTCTCGACGGGCTGTCGATTTCGTACGAGCTACGGGAGTTTCCCGTCGACTTGGACGACCTCAGCGCCGTCCATGCGGCCGAGATGCTCCATATGCCTGTGGAGCAGGTATTCAAGACGCTCGTCGCCCGCACGGACAAGGCGGGCGTCGTCATGGCGTGCATTCCGGGCGCGGCGGAGCTTGATCTCAAGGCTCTCGCCAAAGCCGCCGCGAGCAAGAAGGCGGAGATGGTGCATCTCAAGGAAGTGCTTGCTCTCACGGGTTATCAGCGCGGCGGCTGCTCGCCGCTCGGCGCGAAGAAGGAGTATCCTGTGTTCCTCGACGCTTCGGCGAAAGCGTGGGACAAGATTGCCGTCAGCGCGGGCAGGCGCGGCGAACAGATCGTGCTCGCGCCCGCCGATTTGGAGCGTGCCGTCCATGCGACGACGGCACAGCTGACGCGCTGAGGAAGCGGCACAGTCGATGGAGAGAGATGAATGGAGTGAAGGAATTGAAATACAGCAGTACGAGGGGAAAGGCGGCAAGCGTCGCTTCGGCAGAGGCGATCATCCAAGGGTTGGCGGCGGACGGTGGGCTTTTCGTGCCCGAGGAGATGCCCAAGGTCGATCCGGATTTTATTGCAGGGATGCGGCAGCTTTCCTATGAGGAGCGCGCGGCACGCATTCTGGGACTCTTCCTTACGGATTACATGTCAGAGGAGCTTGCAGGCTGCATTGCACGCGCTTACGGGGACGGCAAGTTTGACGACGTGCGCATCGCGCCCGTACACGCGCTCAAGGAGTTCCCCGTATTGGAGCTCTGGCACGGGCCGACGAGTGCGTTCAAGGACATGGCACTGCAGCTCCTGCCGCAGCTTTTGCAGACGGCGCTCAAGAAGACAAGTGAGGACGCTGAGATTCTGATTCTCGTCGCCACGTCGGGCGACACGGGCAAGGCGGCGCTCGAAGGTTTTGCCGATGTCGATCAGATCAAGATCCTCGTGTTCTATCCGACGGGCGGCGTGTCGAAGATCCAGAACCTGCAGATGTGCACGCAGAAGGGCGCAAATGTCCGTGTCGTCGCGGTCAAGGGAAATTTTGACGATGCGCAGAACGGCGTCAAGGAGATCTTCAGTGACAAGGCCTTTGGAGAGAAGCTTGCCTCCGAGAACGTCAAGCTGTCTTCGGCAAATTCGATCAACTGGGGCAGGCTTGTGCCGCAGATCGTCTACTACTTCAGCGCTTATGTTGACCTCTTGGAAAAGGGGACGATTGCAGCGGGCGAATCCATCGACTTCTGCGTGCCGACGGGCAATTTCGGCGATATTCTCGCGGGCTATTACGCCAAGCGCATGGGGCTTCCCGTCGCGAAACTGATCTGTGCGTCGAACAGCAACAACGTGCTGACGGATTTCCTGCAGACAGGCGTTTATGACAAGAAGCGCGATTTTTACAAGACGATCTCGCCGTCCATGGACATTCTGATTTCGAGCAATCTTGAGCGTCTGCTCTATCATGAGACGCAGGATGTGGCGCTGGTCAGGGGCTGGATGGAGGAGCTTGCCGCAAAGGGCAGGTACGAGGTCGGCGAGACCGTGTTGCAAAATCTTAAAGAGACGTTTTGGGCGGGCTGGGTCGACGACGCGGCGACGAAGGCGACGATGCGCGAGGTCTACGAGAAGGAGCATTATGTGCTCGACACGCATTCGGCTGTCGCATATCGTGTGGCACAGGCCTATAAGAAGGATACGGGAAGCGAGCGCCTACTCGTCGTTGTCTCGACGGCAAGCCCGTACAAGTTCAACGAAAGCGTCTTGGACGCGCTCGGAGAAGAGCGTGCGGGACTCGACGAATTCGCGCAGCTCGACAAGCTCGCCTCCTTGAACGAAAGCCCGATTCCGCAGGGATTGGCGTCGCTGAAAACGGCTGAAATCCTGCATCGCACAGTGTGCGAAAAGACGGAAATGCATGCTGTAACGGAAGAATTTGCGAAGGAGTAAGGATTTGCAAGTGAAATTTCATAAATAAAAATTGAAAACAAGCAGGATTTCCCTAGAAAAGCGAGAAAGAGATAAGCAGAGCATGTTTGAAACTATATCTTAAATTCAATTTTTATGAAAGAGGTAGAGAAACATGGCAAAACTTGATCTGACAAAGTACGGGATTACCGGCGTGAAGGAAATCGTCCATAATCCGTCCTATGAACAGCTTTTCGAAGAAGAGATGAAGGCCGACCTCACGGGATTTGAGAAGGGAAAGCTCACGGAGCTTGATGCCGTGAATGTCATGACGGGCGTCTTTACGGGCCGTTCGCCGAAGGACAAGTTTATCGTCATGGACGAGAACTCCAAGGATACGGTCTGGTGGACCTCAGAAGCCTACCCGAATGACAATCATCCGGCAAGCCAGGAGACGTGGGAAGAACTTAAGAAGATTGCGAAAAAGGAGCTTTCCGACAAGCGTCTCTTCGTCGTCGATGCTTTCTGTGGTGCGAACAAGAATACGCGCATGGCCGTGCGCTTCATCGTCGAGGTCGCATGGCAGGCGCATTTCGTCAGCAATATGTTCATTCTGCCCTCTAAGGAGGAGTTGGAGAACTTCGAGCCGGATTTCGTCGTCTACAATGCGTCGAAAGCGAAGGTCGAGAACTACAAGGAACTCGGACTTCATTCGGAGACGGCGATCGCCTTCAACATCACGAGCCGTGAGCAGGTCATCATCAATACGTGGTACGGCGGTGAGATGAAGAAGGGTATGTTCTCGATGATGAACTACTACCTGCCGCTGAAGGGCATCGCCGCCATGCACTGCTCGGCCAATACGGACCTCGAGGGAAAGAATACGGCGATCTTTTTCGGCCTCTCGGGTACGGGAAAGACGACGCTCTCGACCGACCCGAAGCGCCTCTTGATCGGCGACGACGAGCATGGCTGGGACGACAACGGCGTCTTCAACTTCGAGGGCGGCTGCTACGCGAAGGTCATCAACCTCGACAAGGATTCCGAGCCGGACATCTACAACGCCATCTGCCGCGACGCTCTCCTGGAGAATGTTACGGTCGACGAGAACGGCAAGGTTGATTTTGCCGATAAGTCCGTGACGGAGAATACGCGCGTCTCCTATCCGATCGACCACATCAAGAACATTGTGCGTCCGATTTCTTCGGCGCCTCCGGCCAAAGAGGTCATCTTCCTTTCGGCGGACGCCTTCGGCGTACTGCCGCCCGTCGCGATCCTGACGCCGGAGCAGATGGAGTACTACTTCCTCTCGGGCTTCACGGCGAAGCTTGCGGGCACGGAGCGCGGCATCACGGAGCCGACACCGACGTTCTCGGCATGCTTCGGTCAGGCGTTCCTCGAACTGCCGCCGACGAAGTATGCGCAGGAGCTCGTCAAGAGGGTGCGCCAGAGCGACGCCAAGGCGTATCTCGTGAACACGGGCTGGAACGGCACGGGCAAGCGCATTTCCATCAAGGATACGCGCGGCATCATCGACGCGATCCTGAACGGTTCGATCAACAAGGCGCCGACGAAGAAGCTCAAGTACTTTGAGTTCGACATCCCGACGGAGCTTGCAGGCGTCGACACGAAGATCCTCGACCCGCGCGACACCTACGCCGATCCGGCTGAGTGGGACAAGAAGGCGCAGGATCTCGCTGGCCGCTTCATCAAGAACTTCAAGAAGTATGAGACGGATGACGAGGGCAGGGCGCTCGTCGCTGCCGGCCCGAAACTCTAAGCAGCTTTCGGGCAGCTTTTGGGCGAAAGTGCTTCCAGCAATATCGTGATAGGAAAAAGGCGCGAAAAAGCGTGCCATGAAGAAAGAGCTCGCCTGCGATTTGATGCGGAGGCGGGCTCTTTTGTGTTTTGCATCTTTCGGAGAGGGGGCGGCCATGGAGCTGCAGACGAGTCTTTTGAAGCTCAAGGGCGTCGGCGCGAAGAAATACGAGGCGTTGAACAATATCGGCCTCTTCACCGTCTATGACCTCTTGACCTATTATCCGCGCACATACGAAGACAGGCGCGTGCTGACGCCGCTCGCCGCGCTCGCGGTCGGCGAGCAGCAGGCGGTCACAGGCGTCATCCGTCATATAGCCGAGAGGCGCACGGGGCGCGGCATTCATATCCTGAGCGTCGATATTGACGACGGTACGGGATTTCTGCAAGTCACGTTCTTCAATCAGAAGTTCCTCAAGGGAAAGCTCAAGGCAGGGATGCGGCTCTTCGCTGTCGGCAAGATCGACTATGCTTTCGGCGGGCGAGGCAAGAAGCAGATGAGCCAGGTCAAGGACTTCTCTCTGCTCGAAGAAGGCGGGGAAGCGGCTCTGGGCATCCTGCCGGTCTATGCGGCTTCGGGCAGTCTGAATCAGAAGTTTTTCCGCACGCTTCTCACAGGAGTCTTTCAAGAAATCGGCAAGATCGTGGAGACCTTGCCTGAGAGCATCTGCCAGCGCTATCGACTCGTCGCGCGAGAGGAGGCGTACCGCGAGGTGCATTTTCCCGAGTCGCCCGAGGCGCTACATCTCGCGCGGGAAAGGCTGATTTTCGAGGAACTTTACCTCATCCAGTGCGGGCTTCTGCTCCTGCGCCGCGAGAGTCGTGAAAAGAAGAAGGGCGTGCGCCATCTCGGCGCGAGCCGCCTTTCGCGCGAGGTGCGTGAGGTTCTGCCGTTTCGGTTGACGGAGGACCAGGAAAAGACGTGGCGCGACATTCGGCAGGACATGGAGCTTGCCTTGCCGATGCGCCGTCTCGTGCAGGGCGACGTCGGCTCGGGCAAGACGGCTCTCGCCCTCTTGGCGCTCGTCAAGACGGTAGAAAACGGCTTTCAGGGAGCATTCATGGCACCGACGGAAATCTTGGCGCGTCAGCATTTCGACAAGTTCAGCGAATTGCTGCAAGATCTGCCCGTGCGGCTGCTGCTCCTGACAGGAAGACTGTCGAAGAAGGAGCGCGAGGCAGCGTACGAGGCGATCGAGGCGCACGATGTCGATATCGTGATCGGCACGCATGCCTTGATTCAGGAGCCTGTCGCCTTCGCCTCGCTCGGCCTCGTCGTGACGGACGAGCAGCATCGCTTCGGCGTCGAACAGCGAGCGGCGCTCGAAAAGCGCGTTCACCTCACGCCCGACATGCTCGTCATGACGGCGACGCCGATTCCACGCACGATGACCTTGACGGTCTACGGCGATCTCGACGTCTCGCGCATCGAGCATCTGCCGCCAGGGCGCGTGCCTGTCGAGACCTTCGTGCGCACGCCTGACCGGCGCGACCGCATCTATCACTTCGTGCGCCAAGAGATTGAAAAGGGCAGGCAGGCCTACGTCGTCTGTCCGCTCGTCGAGCAGAGCGAAACGCTCGATCTGCCGTCGGCGCAGGAGGTCTACGCAGAACTCAGTGCGGGCGTGTTTCGTGAAGTGCGATGCGGCCTTGTGCACGGCAAGCTCCGGGGCAAGGAGAAGGAAGCCGTCATGGCGGACTTCCACGCGGGCAAGCTCGACGTTCTCGTGACGACGACAGTCATCGAGGTGGGGGTAGACGTGCCGAACGCGAGCATCATGGTCATTGAGAATGCCGAGCGCTTCGGCCTCGCGCAGCTTCATCAGCTGCGCGGACGCGTGGGCAGGGGGGCGCATCGTTCCTACTGCATCCTCGTTTCGGCGGCGCGAACCGCTGCGGCGAAGAAACGGCTTGCCCTTTTGGAGAGCGTGCGCGACGGCTTCGTGCTCGCCGAGGAGGATTTGAAGCTCAGAGGCCCCGGTCAATTCTTTGGCGCGATGCAGCACGGCCTGCCCGACCTCAAGATGGCGGACGCCCTGCGCGACATCGATATTCTGTTCAAGGCGCGCCGCGCGGCGCTCGAAACGATGGAAAGCCCTGCGATGCGCAGAGAGGTTGCCGAGATTCTGCGGCTTGAGTACAAGGAATTTTTTGCGAAGATCACAGAGGTCTGAAAAGACGTGTGCGGCTGCATCTTCGATACATCTCTCATAATGGTATGAGGAATAAAATAAAAAAGAAAGACCGTTTCTTGGCAGGAGTTTCCTGTGCCTTTGATGAATCTTATTGAAAGATACGAATTTCGCATTTACGGAGGAAGTTTCATGGTAGAGGCAGCGGAGAAGTTCAAGCGATATTTGCAACGGCATAAGATTGACAGCTTTGAGCGCGAGGAGCTTGGCGATGAGCATGAGAGCGTGATTTTTCGCTCGACCGTTGAGGTGCAGGGACAGTATGTGCCGCTCGGGGTCATTTTCGACGATACGATCTATGTGATTGTACGAGCCAATCTTGCGCCGAAGGCACTGAATGATGACAACGCCTATGAGGTGACGAATTTCATCATGCGCCTGAACAACGGCAACAAACTGTTCAAGTATTATCTTGCGCCTGATACGTCTGTCATCCTTGACGCCTGCATCCCGATGACGCAGAAGAACTATTCGGCCGATCTCGTCAATACGATCGTGGGCGTCGTCGCACGGGAGGTCAGGAAGCGCCACAGCGAGTTCATGAGCTTGATCTGGCAGAAGGCTTGAGATGCAGAAATATTGTAGCCGTGTCGTTTGAGAGGTGATTTTGTGCTGAAGAAGGGAATAATTCTGGCGGGCGGCTCGGGAACGCGGCTCTATCCGCTGACAAAGGTCGTGTCGAAGCAGCTCATGCCGGTCTTTGACAAGCCGATGATCTACTATCCGCTGAGCACGTTGATGCTCGCTGGGCTGGAGGACATCCTCGTCATCACGACGCCGCAGGACAGCACGATGTTTTCTGCTATGCTCGGCGATGGCAGCCAGTGGGGCATCCACATCTCTTATGCCGTGCAGCCGAGCCCGGACGGCTTGGCGCAGGCGTTCCTCATTGGCGAGGATTTCATCGGCGGCGACGGCTGTGCGCTTGTTCTAGGCGACAACATCTTCTATGGCGCCGATCTTGCACGGCTTTTGCAGCGTGCGACGGCACGCGAAGCGGGCGCGACGGTGTTCGCCTACTACGTGCGCGATCCGCAGCGCTACGGCGTCGTGGAGTTTGATGAGACGGGATGCGCTGTCAGTTTGGAGGAAAAGCCCGAGATGCCGCGCTCGAACTATGCGGTGACGGGGCTGTACTTCTACGACAACGATGTCGTTGAGATCGCGAAGGCGGTCAGGCCGTCGGCACGCGGTGAGCTTGAGATCACGGATGTGAACCGCGCGTATTTGGAACGCGGCGACCTTCAGGTAGAGAAGATGCGCAGGGGGTTCGCGTGGCTCGATACGGGCACGCATGAGTCGCTTCTGCAGGCGGCGACGTTTGTCGAGACGATTCAGGATCGCCAGGGTCTCAAGATCGCCTGCATCGAGGAGATCGCCTACCGCATGGGGCATATTGATGCGGAGCAGGTTCTGCGCCTCGCGCAGCCTTTGATGAAGAACGACTACGGGCGCTATTTGGAGCAACTGGTCAAGGGATAGGGGAACGAGAAATGAACGTGATGGAAACACGCCTCAAGGGCGTCTTTATCTTGGAACCGAAGGTGTTCGGCGATGCACGCGGCTGGTTCATGGAGAGCTGGTCGAAAAAGAAGATGGAAGAGGTGGGTCTCTTCTACGACTTCGTGCAGGACAATCAGTCCTTTTCCGCGGAAAAGGGCACATTGCGCGGACTGCACTATCAGAAGAATCCCATGGCGCAGGCGAAACTCCTGCGCTGCACGCGCGGCGAAATCCTCGATGTCGCTGTCGATATACGAAAGGGATCGCCGCAGTATGCGAAGTGGGTTTCCGTGCGCCTTTCGGCGGAAAACAAGCGGCAGCTGATGATTCCGCGCGGTTTCGCGCATGGTTTCATTACCCTGACGGATGACGTCGAGGTGCAGTACAAAGCGGACAATTACTATGCGCCGGAGTGCGATGGCAACATCCTTTGGAGCGATCCTGCCATCGGCGTTGACTGGGAGATCGCGCCGACGGTTCTTTCGGCGAAGGACGAGGCGGCGCCAACGCTCGCCGAGCGGGAAGCTCAGCTCAATTTCGTCTATGGGGAGGAAGAAGCGTGAAGTATCTTGCGACCGGCGGCGCCGGCTTTATCGGCAGCAATTTTGTCCACTATATGATGAAGGCGCACGCGGATGCAGAGATTCTTTGCGTCGATGCGCTGACGTATGCGGGCGATTATGAATCTCTGCTCGATCTCGCAGAAGAGCCGCGCTTTCGCTTCGCCCACTGCAATATATGCGACCGCGAGGCGATCTATGCACTCTTTCGCGCCGAGAAACCCGATATCGTCGTGAATTTCGCTGCGGAAAGTCATGTCGACCGCTCGATCGAGACGCCGGAGATCTTCCTGCAGACGAACATCATCGGCACGAGCGTTCTCATGGACGCCTGTCGCGAGTACGGCATTTCGCGCTACCATCAGGTGTCGACGGATGAAGTCTACGGCGATTTGCCGCTCGATCGCCCCGACCTCTTCTTCACTGAGGAGACTCCCTTGCATACGTCGAGCCCGTATTCATCCTCGAAGGCGAGCGCCGATCTCCTCGTACTCGCTTATAGTCGCACATACGGCTTGCCCGTGACGATCTCGCGCTGCTCAAACAACTACGGCCCGTACCATTTCCCCGAGAAACTCATCCCGCTGATGATCGTCAAGGCGCTTGCCAACGAGAAGCTTCCCGTCTATGGCGACGGCGCCAACGTGCGCGACTGGCTCTACGTCGAGGATCACTGCCGCGCCATCGACCTCGTGCTGCAGAAGGGACGCACGGGAGAGGTCTACAACATCGGAGGTCACAACGAACGCGCCAACATCGATGTCGTCAAGGTCATCCTTCGCGCCTTGAAGAAGCCTGAGAGCCTCATCTCGTATGTGGCGGACAGGAAGGGGCACGACCGCCGCTATGCGATCGATCCGACGAAGATCCACACGGAACTTGGCTGGCTGCCCGAGACGAGATTTGAAGATGGCATCGAGCGCACGATTGCATGGTATCTGGAAAACCGCGCATGGTGGCAGCATATCCTTGACGGCAGCTATCGAAAAGCGTATCTGAGCGCATGAAATTTTTTACAAAAAGGGCTTGCGCTTTTCCCTCTCGTGCTGTATACTAGCAAAGTAACTTGTCCACGGGGGCGTAGCTCAGCTGGGAGAGCGCTTGCATGGCATGCAAGAGGTCAGGGGTTCGATCCCCCTCGTCTCCACCATAGGATATTCAAGTGGCTTCTGCTTAGGCGCAGAAGCCGCTTTTTGTTTTCGAGAAAATACGGCAGGGATTCTCCTGCCGAAGGGAGGCTACGGCATGGGCGAACTGCCGAGCATACATCAGTTGGAATGTTTCATCATTTACGGCAGGGTCAGGAACTTCTCGCTTGCCGCTAAGGAAGCGAACATCACGCAGTCGGCATTCAGCGTGCAGATGAAGAAGCTCGAAGAGGCGGTCGGCGTCACTTTGATCCGCCGCTCGACGCGCGGCAGCGACTTGACGGAGGCGGGTACGGCGTTTCTGGAGAAGGCGCAGCTTTGCGTCGAGCAGCTGAGGGACGCGGTGGCGGAGGTGCAGGAAAGCGTAAAGCGCACGCCTGCCGAGCTAAATGTCGCCGTACTGCGCTCTCTGGGCGATGTTCATATGAATCGTCATGTATCGTACTTTCAGAAGCAGAATGAGAAGATCTGCCTCAATGTTTTTGAAATGGAGGAAGATGAGATTCGGTGCGGGCTTCTGGAAGACCGCATCGACGTTGCCTCGGTATATCGCTTGGAAGAGACGAGTTTTGACGGATGGGAGTGCGTGCATTTTTCCGATGATGACATCGTTTTCTATGCACCTTGCCTTGCGCGCGCCGAAGGCGATGCGGCACGCTCTTGGGCGGCGAAGCAGCCACTCGTGGTTTACCCCGCGAAGTCGTCGATGAACCGCGTCTACGAGCGCTACTTCAGCGAAGAGATGCCAGTAGTGGCGGCGCGCCTTTCGACTCCGTATGCGATGGTGCATTTTTGCAGGGAAAATCCGGCGGGTGCGCTTCTGCCGCGCCGCTTCATAGAAGCGCTCGGCATCACGTCGGGTTTCTCTTCCCTTGCCCCCGCGCTGACACTCGACGCTGTGCTTATATATAAGAAGGAAAATCCGCGCCTGCGCCATATTCGCACCTACGTTGAACATGTTCAGAAGATTTATCAGAGTACGATCTGAAAGTTGCAATAAAGGAATATTGCTGGGAAGTTATCACTTTTTGCGATAACTTCCATCTTTTTTATGCGCTATACAAAACGGAGGTCGATGCTTATAATCGGGTACAGTTCATTTTTAATTTAAGAAATCGCCGCAGCGCGAAGGAGCGCGTTCGGCAAAGAAAGGTCGTTGTTAAACGTGGAACATGAAAAGTTATGGACGAAGGAGTTCATCCTCGATACCCTGGTAAACTTCTTGATCTATATCATCTATTACATGCTCATGGTCATCATCGCATCCGAAGCGATCAAGACGCTCAACGCGTCGATGAGCGAGGCGGGGCTTGCATCCGGCATCTTCATCCTCGGCACGTTACTCGCACGCATGGTCGCTGGTCGTTCCATTGAGCTTTATGGAAGGAAGTTCATGCTCTATGCGGGTATCATCTTCTATCTTGCCACGACGCTCCTGTACTTCTTTGTCGATTCCCTTTCCATGCTCTACATCGTGCGCTGTCTGAACGGCATCGGCTATGGCATCGCCTCGACGGCGACGAGCACGATCGTATCGAGCATCATTCCTGTGACGCGCCGCGGCGAGGGCATCAACTACTACGCCTTGAGCATGAGCCTCGCCGCTGCCATTGGCCCGTTCCTCGGCATGCTCATGCAGCATACGCTGACGTTCAATTACATCATTGATTTCTGCGTAGCCATGCTCGTCGTCTGCCTTGCCGCCATCGTCGTCCTCAAGGTGCCGGAGATGGAGCTTTCGGAAGAGAAGAAGGCGGAACTTAAGAAGTTCAGCATCAACAACTTCTTAGAGCCGAAGGTCACATCCATTTCCATCGTGGCGTTCATCATGGGCATCAGCTATTCGAGTGTCCTGAGCTTCCTTGCGACGTACGCGCAGGAACTTGGCCTCATCGGCGCAGGTACAGTTTTCTTCCTCGTCTATGCTCTGACGATTACGCTCGCACGTCCTGTTGCCGGCGTCATGTTTGACCGCAAGGGAGAGGACTTTGTGATGTACCCGACGTATGCGTGCCTTGCCATCGGGCTTCTACTCCTGAGCGTTACGACGCAAAGCTGGACGCTTCTCCTCGCGGGCGTGTTCGTCGGCCTCGGCTACGGCACGTTCATGTCGAACGGGCAGGCGATCTGCGTGAAGCTCGTCACCGAATATCGCATCGGCGTTGCCGTATCAACGTACTTCATCGCGCTTGACCTCGGACTCGGCGTCGGTCCCTATGCACTTGGCGCGTTCAAGGACAGCATCGGTTTCGATGGCATCTATGCCGCGTGCGGTGCAGCCGCTCTCCTCTGCGCAGGGCTTTACTACTTGCTCTATGCGAGGAAGCGCGATGCTGCGCCCGTGGTGGAGATAAAGCTGGAAACGGAAGCAGAGTGAAAGAACAAAAAGGGGGGGGCTGCGGCAAGCGACTCCTCTTTTTTTTGTTGTTCTATTCCAGTGGACAAAATGAAAGGAAAGAAAGAGGTTGACAGGCATGAAGTCTTCGTGTAGAATAGGTCAAGTCGCAAAGAGAGCGGACAGCAAGTGAAAAGTTCGGAGGAGAACGGCTCCCAAGTCCTGGCGGACATGAAAAAAACGGCGCTTGACAAAATTCACTGAACCGAGTATACTGAATAAGCTAGCTCAACTGAGCGGCGAACGGCTGAAGAAATTTGGCGGTGTTCCTTGAAAACTAAACAATGCAGAAATGAATCATCTATATGATTCAAGCCAGATGTCCATCAAGAGAAATCTTGATGAAACATCGATTGTGAACTACAATTGTAAAAGCAATCGACAATTTCTTTATGCGGTTCGAAAGAATCGTATCCAAAGATAAAAAAGAGCCAATTCGGCTCTCTGCAAATAAAAACGCAAGTTTTTTCGGAGAGTTTGATCCTGGCTCAGGACGAACGCTGGCGGCGTGCTTAACACATG
>NZ_CAURXA010000011.1:0-28331 GCF_963528755.1 uncultured Selenomonas sp. | reverse complement strand
TTGAGGGGGTAGTGTTCACAAGACGTATGGGTTCAAGTCCCATCAACCGCACCATTTGAATTCAAGGCTCAGCGTTTGCTGGGCTTTTTTCTTGCAGAAAGGAGCGTTGACTGTGCTGCAATCGGAAAGGGTCAAGAAAGCGATTGAGGCGGTGGAAGCATGCTGTGGCAAGTGCGAGATCTGTTCACCGGACTGTCCTGTCTTCGTGGCAAAACGGGCGCTCTCGACGTTACTTGCTGATTTGGAAGAGTATGAAGCCTCGCTGGGCGAAGACGTTCATTGAAGCTCTTGTCACGGGACGCAAAATATTATATTATAAAGGATGACTGATGAGAAGTATCCCTTGGAAGGGGTTTGATATATGTTTGGCATGTCAATGGATATCGGGATTGATTTGGGAACAGCGAATGTGCTCGTTTTTGTCAAGGGCAAAGGCGTCGTTCTGCGCGAACCTTCGGTCGTGGCGATGGATCGCGATTCGGGACACATCCTGGCGATCGGTGAGGAGGCACGCCGCATGATCGGGCGAACGCCTGGCAATATCGCGGCGATTCGTCCGCTTCGCTCGGGCGTCATTGCCGACTATGACATGACGGAGCGCATGATCCGCTTCTTTATTGAGAAGGTCACGGGTAAAAGCTTCGTCTTCCGTCCGCGCATCATGATCTGTATCCCATCTGGTGTCACGACCGTCGAGCAGCGCGCCGTGCAGGAAGCGGCGGAGCAGGCGGGCGCACGCTATTCGCAGCTCATTGAAGAACCGCTGGCCGCGGCCTTGGGCGCGGGACTCAATATCGAGGAGCCGAGCGGTTCAATGGTCGTTGATATCGGCGGCGGTACGACGGATGTCGCCGTCATCAGCCTTGGCGGCATCGTGAACAGCGCAAGCCTGCGCATCGCAGGCGATACCTTTGACGAGGCGATCATCGCTTACATCAAGCGCGAGTACAACATGCTGATTGGTGAGCGCACGGCGGAGGACATCAAGGTCAATGTTGGCGCGGCCTTTTCCGGTGCGCGTGACTCTTCAATGGAGGTGCGCGGGCGTGACCTTCTGTCGGGTTTGCCGAAGACGATCACGGTGACATCAAAGAATGCGGCGGAAGCGCTTGAAGCTCCCGTGACGGGCATCGTACAGTGCGTGAAAAAGGTGCTTGAGGAGACACCGCCAGAGCTTGCGGCGGACATCATGGATCGAGGCATTGTCATGACGGGCGGCGGTGCTCTGCTCTATGGACTCGATGAGCTTCTGCGCCACGAGACTGGAATTGCTGCTGCTCTGGCTGAGGACCCGATGTCGTGCGTGGCCTTCGGCACGGGCAAGGCGCTTGAGTATATCGGCATGGCAGCAGAGCGAGTGAAGTTCTTGTCAAAATAAAGCCTTTTGCCCTCTTATGATTTGAGGGGAAATGCCGATAAAAAGTATAAGGAATTTTACAGTTTGCAAGTATACATCTGCTATGTTGCAGATGATGACAAGGAGGCTTTTCCATGCTGCGTGGCTTGTACGTTGCGGCGTCCGGCATGATTACCGAGACGAACCGCACGGATGTGATTGCAAACAACCTCGCGAATGCGGCCTCGTCTGGCTACAAGAGGGACGAGGCAATCAATCAGGAATTTGCACCTATGCTGCTGAAGCGCATCAATGATAACCAGGATGATGAGGTCACGTCCTTTCGTGGCTTCCGGTTGGAGCAGGGACCGCCGCGGGTCGGCAATCTCGGACTTGGCGCCTATACGGCGGAGATCGCTACCGACCATGTGCAGGGCAGTATGAAAACGACGGGCAACATGCTCGACCTCGCTGTATCGGGTGAGGGGTATTTTGCCATCCAGACGCCCCAGGGCGTGCGCTACACGCGCGATGGCAGTTTCTATCGGCAAGCAAACGGTGCGCTCGTGACGGCACGCGGACAAGCCGTTCTGAATGCACAGAATCGCCCGATCATGCTGCCCGACAGTGCAAACATCACGATCGGTGCCAAGGGTGAGATTATGGATGGCCGGAGGCGTATCGACACCTTGCAGTTCGTGCAGTTCAATGATCGCCGGGCTGTCTTGAAGCAGGGAGACAACCTCTATCGTCCGCAGCAGGGGGCACAGCCGCAGGCGGCGACGGGTGATATTCAGCAGGGCATGCTCGAA
The DNA here is from genome assembly GCF_963528755.1 of uncultured Selenomonas sp. GTDB lineage: Bacteria > Bacillota > Negativicutes > Selenomonadales > Selenomonadaceae > Selenomonas. The sequence goes on along the minus strand of NZ_CAURXA010000011.1, from coordinate 26,183 downwards.
AATTCCAATGTCAATATTGCGAGCGAGATGGTCAGTCTGATCAACAATTACCGCATCTATGAAGCGGGATCGCGTGCACTTGTGACGCAGGACTCGATGACAGACAAGACGGTCAACGAGGTTGGCCGAACGAGCTGATGATGTGAAGAATTCTAGGGATAGGGATTTGTCAATTTTTTCGGATTTAAAGCAGATGGGGGATTTTGCATTATGATGAGAGCACTTTGGTCCGCAGCTTCGGGCATGAAGGCGCAGCAGGACAATATGGACGTCGTCGCACACAACATTGCGAATGTTAACACCTTCGGTTCGAAGAAGGTGCGAGCGGAATTCCAGGATCTCGTTTACCAGAATCTGCGCGCTGCGGGTGCACAGAGCGGCGCCGATTCCCAGTATCCGACGGGGCTTGCCATCGGTCTCGGCACGCGCACAGCGGCGACGCAGCGCATCTTCACGCAGGGTAATCTGCAGTCCTCGGGCAATCCGACCGATGTCGCCATTCAGGGTGAGGGTTTTTTCCGCATTGAGATGCCGGATGGAACGATCGCCTACACGCGCGACGGCTCTTTCAAGCTCGACCAGAACCGCCGCCTTGTGACGACGGATGGTTATCCTTTGGCGGATGGCATCACACTTGATGCCAATGCGCCGAGCGATACCATCGTGATTGCGGGCGATGGTCAGGTTTCGTGCACGCCGGCTGGCGGCAACGTGACAGCGGTTGGACAGATTACGCTGTCACGCTTCGTGAACCCTGCAGGTCTTTTCGCGATCGGCAAGAATCTGTTTAAGGAGACAGATGCTTCGGGCAATGCGATTGACTCCAACCCTGGAGAAGAAGGCGCGGGCACACTCACGCAGGGCGTCGTCGAGATGTCGAACATCCAGATCGTTGAGGAAATGGTTAATATGATCGTAGCGCAGCGTGCGTACGAATCGAATTCCAAGGCGATCACGACGTCGGATTCGATGCTTGAGATTGCGAATTCCCTCAAGCGTTGATGAAGGGATAAAACATGAAGGCTAAGGTGGCGACAGCACTCTTCTTGGTGTGCGTCGCCCTTTTCCTCACTTCGGCGGGGATGGTGGAAGCGTCGCGCTTTTCACAGACCGTCAGTGCCGCTGAGTTCGAGCGCATGACGGACGAGAAGATGGAGGCGCTCTTTAGGGACAAGGGCGAAACACGCCGTCGCGAGGTGGCTCTTGTGAAACCACCGCGTGACATGAAATTGCCAGCAGGCGAGGTTTCGTTCTCGGTAGAAGCTCCTCTGGGGCTTTTGTATGATCGCCGAACGCCGATTTACGTTTCTGTGCTCTTGGATGGCAGACCGTATCGCCGGGCGCTTTCCTATTATACCGTCCGCGTTTACGATACGGTTCTCGTCGCTTCGCGCAATCTCTTTCCCGAGCAGGCATTGTCGGAAACGGATCTGCGATTCGAGGAACGCGAAGTGACGCGCGTGCGCGGACGCTGCTTGAAAGAAAAGAGCGAGGCACTTGGGCATGTCGTATCGCGCATGGTTCGGGAGGGCACGGTGCTTTCGGAGGATCTCCTGCGACAGCCGATCGTGATGGAATCGGGTGCGGCGGTGACGATCGTTTCGCATTACAATGGCATCGAAGTACGTGTTTCAGGCGTCGCACTCACACGAGGTCGCGTGGGGCAGAAGATCCGCGTGCGCAATGAGGCTTCTCGCAAGGTGATGCTCGCGCGGGTGTTGGACGCCTCCACAGTCGAGATTGGGTCTTGAGAAGGGGACATTATGAGAAACAGCAAGAAATGGCAGGCCTTTATGCTCGCCGGCGTTTTCAGCGGAGCGCTCTTCTTCGCGCCTACGGCCTTTGCGCAGTCTCTGTGGGCGGATGCTGCGGAAGGTACGTCCTACGGTGTCTTTGCCGACCGTAAGGCGCATAATGTGGGCGATACGCTGACGATCGTAATCAGTGAGAAGACGACGACGACGCAAACGAAATCGCGAAAGAATGGTAAGTCAGCTTCGACGACGCTCAATGCGGGCACAGGCATCTTTGATTTTTTGACCTCGGCTTCGGCGGGCGCATCGGATTCGTGGAAGGCAGACGGTTCTGCCAAGGATTCGAGTAATTTCTCGGGCAATATCGCGGTGACGGTTGTCGAGGTACAGCCGAATGGCAATATGATCGTCGAGGGCACGCAGTCCATCTGGCAGAATAAGGACGAACACAAGATCACATTGCGCGGCATCGTGCGACGCGATGATGTGACGTATGAAAATACGGTTCCGTCGACGAAGGTGGCGGACGCCACCGTGCGCTTCGATGGCAAGGGGCCACTGAACGCGAAGCAGCGCCAGGGCATCCTCACGCAGATTCTCAACATTCTGTTCTAGGTGAATGGGCTTTTGGAGGAATGTTCGACTTTCCTTGGCTTTGAGGAGGCAGTTTTATGAAGAAGATCCTTGCGTGCTTTGCCGCGCTTTTCCTCGTCGTCATGATGAGCGCGACAGTTTTTGCAGAGTCGTCAGTGACGCGCATCAAGGATATTGCAAAGGTGCAGGGCGTGCGCTCGAACCAACTTATGGGCTACGGTCTCGTCGTTGGCCTCAATGGCACGGGCGATTCGAACAAAACGCTCGAAACCTTGCAGTCCGTGGCGAACATGCTGCGCGAGTACGGCGTGACGATCAACAAGGCGGACTTGAAGACGAAGAACGTCGCGGCCGTCATGGTTACGTCGACGCTGCCGCCCTTCGTGCGCGAAGGCGATAATATCGACATCACCGTATCCTCGATGGGCGATGCGAAGAGCCTCGCTGGCGGCACTCTGCTGCAGACGCCATTGCGTGCGGCGAACGGTACGGTCTATGCCGTCGGGCAAGGCCCTGTAGCTACGGGCGGTTTTTCCGCAGGTTCAAGCGGCGGTTCGCAGCAGAAGAACTTCCCGACTGTCGGCACGACGCCGGGCGGCGCCATCGTGGAGCGCAGTGTCGAGGATGATGACATCGGCGCGAACGGTACAATCGCGCTCTCTTTGAACAGAGCGGACTTTACAACGGCGGCGCGCGTTGCGCAGGCAATCAACTCACAGTACGGCGGCATTGCGCGCGCGGCGAATCCCGGGCGCATCGACATCTCCGTGCCCGCCTACTACCGCGGCAATATCGTCACTTTCGTTGCGAGTCTTGAGGATCTTCCCGTCATGCCAGACACGGTCGCCAAGGTCGTCGTTAACGAGCGCACGGGCACGATCGTCATGGGCGGCAACATCGCCGTCGATGAGATCGCCATCACGCAGGGCGGCATTTCGATCAGCATCACGAAGGATCTCACCGTCGATCAACCGCCGCCGTTCAGCCCAGGTACGACGGTCGTTGCAGATAACACGGACGTCAAGGCGAAGGAGCAGAAGGCAAGCTCTATCGTATTGCCAGCGACGGCAAACGTCGGCGATGTCGTCGGAGCATTGAACTCGGTCGGCGCGACGGCCCAAAACATCATTTCCATCCTGCAGGCGATGAAGGCCTCGGGGGCGCTCCATGCGGATCTGGAAATCATTTGACGAGGTGAGACGGTATGCAGATTTTTGACGCTTTACATGCGGATGCGCTCCATGGACAGGGAGCGGTGAACAGCTCTTTGGAACAGGCGAAGGAGCGCGCGGACAGCGTGCAGTTTTCGGACAAACTGAAGGAGGCGCAGAAGTCGCTCTCGCCCGAAAAAGGGCAGAAAGCACAGACTTCTGCCGAGGAAGCGGCGGCGAACAAGAAGCTTATGGATGCCTGCAAGGGCTTTGAGTCGATGTTCCTCGACATCATGTACCGACAGATGCGCCAGACTGTGCCGAAGGACACGCTCTTCGGGCACGACAACACGGATGACATCTTAGAATCCATGCGCGATACAGCCATGGTGGAAAAGATGTCGGAAGCAGGCGGTATCGGTCTCGCCAAGACGCTCTACGAGCAGTTGCAGCGCGAGGCGCATGCGATCAAGGTGGACGCATAAGGATTTGGGAACGGCATGGTTTTGCGCCATGCCGTTTTTTATTGGAAATATGCAGATTCCTTAAATTTTTTCCTTTTGCTAAGCAGGGAAATCGACGCCTTTTCCCGAAAGAATATAATATTCAGTAATCCATGAAGTCATAAGGCAACGTATTCAGCAAGAAGAGGTGGCAGTTATGAAAATTAGCAACAAGGGTTTCGGCGCGTATGACATCCGTGGAATTTATCCGGAGGAGGTCAATGAGGAGCTTGCCTATCGCATCGGGCGCGTTTTCGTCGATCTCTTCCATGCGAAGAAGGTCGCAATCGGGCACGATATTCGTCTTTCCGGACCTTCGATTCGTGACGCTCTTGCGAAGGGGCTGACGGAGGCGGGCGCCGACGTCATGGACATCGGGCAGTGTGGCACGGAGATGATCTATTTCACGACGGCGCACTATGAACTGGACGGTGGCATCATGATCACGGCGAGCCACAACCCGAAAGAGTACAACGGTATGAAGTTCGTGCGCAAGGAATCGCGCCCGATTTCGAGCGATACGGGGCTCAAGGACATTGAGAAGGCCGTGATGGAGGGCGACTTCAAGCCGCTTGATCGCCCGAAAGGTAAGATTGAAGAGGTCGATGTGCTCGACGAGTATGTCAAGCACATCCTGACATACGTCGACGTCAAGGCGCTGAAGCCGTTCAAGATCGTCGTCAATACGGGCAACGGTGCGGCAGGGCCGATCATCAACGCGCTCGAAAAGCATCTGCCCTTCGAGATGGTCAAGGTGTTCAACGAACCGGACGGTAACTTCCCGAACGGCGTGCCGAACCCGATCCTGCAAGAGAATCGCGAGGCGACGGCGAAGGTGGTGCGCGAGTCGGGCGCTGTCGTCGGCATCGCTTGGGACGGTGACTTCGATCGCTGCTTCCTCTTCGACGAGAAGGGCGGTTTCATCGAGGGCTACTATATGGTTGGCTTCCTCGCGCAGGCGTTCCTCAAGAAGAACAAGGGCGCGAAGATCATCTACGATCCGCGCCTCGTCTGGAACACGATCGAAATCTGCAAAGAACTTGGCGGCGAGGCTGTGATGTGCAAGAGCGGCCATGCGTTTATCAAGGATAAGATGCGCAAGGTCAATGCGGTTTACGGCGGCGAGATGAGTGCACACCACTACTTCCGCGACTTCTCTTATTGCGATAGCGGCATGATTCCGTGGCTCTTGGTGCTCGAACTGATGAGCGCTGCAGGAAAGCCTTTGTCCGAACTTATGGCAGAACGCATGGCACGCTATCCGATCTCGGGCGAGGTCAACAGCAAGGTTGCCGACGCGCACGCCGTCATGAAGAAGGTCGAGGAAATCTACGGAAGCAAGGGCAAGGTTACGAAGGTGGACGGACTCTCCGTCGAGTTCGCGGACTGGCGCTTCAACCTGCGCATGTCGAACACGGAGCCGGTGATCCGCCTCAACGTAGAGACCCGTCATGATGAAACGCTGATGAAGGAAAAGACGGAGGAACTCCTCGCCGTCATTCGAGGGTAATGATGACGAAGCAGAAAATCCGCAAGGCGATCATTCCTGCAGCGGGACTCGGCACGCGCTTCTTACCGGCGACGAAGGCGCAGCCGAAGGAGATGCTGCCCATCGTCGATACGCCAGCCATACAGTTCATTGTCGAGGAGGCTGTCGCCTCGGGCATCGAGGAGCTTCTGATCATCACGGGGCGCAATAAGCGCTCGATCGAGGATCACTTTGACCGTTCTCTGGAGTTGGAGATGCAGCTCAAGGAGCATGGCAAGTATGACATGCTCAAGATGGTTGAGGAGATCTCGGACATCCAGATCCACTTCATCCGACAGAAGGAGGCGCGTGGGCTCGGACATGCCGTGCTCTGCGCACGCCAGTTCGTTGGCGCGGAGCCTTTCGCCGTGCTCTTGGGCGACGATCTCGTCGATGCGAAGGTACCGTGCCTCGCGCAGCTTATCGACGTTTATGAGGATTACGGCGGCAGCGTGCTTGGTGTGCAGCAGGTACCGCAGAGCCAGGTTTCGCGCTACGGCATTGTCGCCCCGCGTCAGGTGAAGCCGAACGTCTGGCAGGCGATCGATCTCGTGGAAAAGCCCGAGGCAGAAAAGGCGCCGTCGCGCCTCGCCGTACTTGGCCGCTATGTGCTGACGCCAGCCATTTTCGACATCTTGGAGCATACAAAACCGGGTGCGGGAGAAGAAATCCAGCTGACAGATGCCATCTGTGAGCTTGCGCGCAAGGAAGAGGTCTACGCCTATCGTTTCGAGGGAAGGCGCTACGACATCGGTGACAAGGAAGGTTTCTTGGAGGCGACGGTGGAACAGGCCTTGAAACGGCCCGAGATCCGCGACGACTTCATGGCGTATCTCGTGCAAAGAATTGGGCCTTTGCTCCGACAAAAGATGGAAGAAGATGCGGAGTAATTGCCTAAGTGGGGATTGTTCTTTTTCCAGTGGTGTGCTATACTGTAAGCATTAAGTTCTGATGTGAGTCCGTTTCTCAAATATGGCTGATGGCATGGGGGTTGATGATCGATGGGGTTGAAGTTGAAGTCTGGATTCCTTTTTGACTACGATAATCTCTATGGCCCGGGCAAGGTGACGGAGGCCGATGTCAAGGAGATGGCGGACAGGATGAAGAAGGCGCATGAAGCGATGAAGGTCATGCGCTCGACGGGTGTCATTCGCGGTCACTTGTCGAAGGACGGGACGCCCGAAAAGGTGCTCTTCTCTGAGCTTCCGTATGTCACTGACGGGCATTTGAACTCGCCCGCCTCGCTCGCGCGCCTGAAGGAATTGACGGCGCATGTCAAGAATCATACGGACGCCGTCGTCTCGCTCGGGATCGGCGGTTCCTATCTCGGCAACAAGGTGCTTTTCGATGTAGAGTGCGGCGCCTACTGGAACGAAAGGACGGAAGAAGAGCGCGGCGGCTTTCCTAAGGTCTATTTCAGCGGCAACAACATTGACCCGCGTGCGACGGGCGATCTTCTCCGTTCGCTCAAGAATCAGGCAAAGATTGCCAGAAGTCACAAGAAGCGTGCGCTTCGCGTGATGCTCCTCGTGATCTCGAAGTCGGGCGGCACGCTTGATACGATGTCGAACTTCATGGTAGTCTACAAGGCACTGCGAGACGATGCGGATATCGAGGTCGAAGTTGTCGCGGTGACCGATCCGAATGAAGAGAAGCCGACGCTTTTGAAAAAGCTTGCGAAAGATAAAGGCTGGCAGACGTTCGCCGTGCCCGACGGCGTGGGCGGACGCTTCTCGATCTTCTCTGAGGTCGGGCTGTCGCTCGCGGCTTGCATCGGCTTCGACATCGAATCGTTCCTCGCGGGTGCGCGTGCGATGGACGAGGCATGCCAGGCGGACGACGTATGGCAGAATCCAGCGATGCTCAATGCGGTCTTAAAGTTCATCGCTTCCGAAAAGTATGGGCGAGACATTGAGGTCATGATGCCTTACGGCGACTATATGAAGTCGGTCTCCGAGTGGTACATCCAGCTCTTGGCGGAGTCCTTGGGTAAGGAAGTCGATCGCGAGGGCAATGAAGTCTGCTATGGCAGGACACCCATTGTCGCTGTTGGCACGACGGACATGCATGCGCAGACGCAGCAGCATCAAGAAGGAAAGCGCAACAAGGTCGTGCAGTTCATCCGCTTGGAAAAGTGGGCGGACGACCTCGTGATTCCGAACGAATTTCCCGATGTGAAGAAGCTCGCGGATATCTCGGGGCTGACGATGGGCGAGGCGCTTGAGGTCGCACGTCAGTCGAATGCTGACGCGCTTGCGTCGAATGAACGCTTCAATGCGCTGTTCTCGCTGCCCGAACTCAATGCCTTCCATCTGGGCGAACTGCTCTATCTCTTGGCTCTGAGCATTGCCTACGAGGGCGAGTTTGCCGATGTCGACGCGTTCAATCAGCCCGGCGTTGAGTCGTACAAGCGCATCATGGGACCGAAGCTCGAAGCGCTCAAGGCGGCGAAAAAGTAGCTGGGGCATGGTGCAAAGTAAAGGAACATAAAGGAAGATAAATGACGGAAGCTCTGCGAGGATCTTCTTGGAGAGAGCTTCCGCAAGACATAGGGAGCATCGACGGATCGGTGTTTCCGTCGTATACTCGCAAGAGGCGAGATCAACAGCTCTGCGGATTCTGGCAAGGAGGAAGCGGGGCTGTTTTATTCCTTGGAAAACGGGAATTTTTCGTGATTCTCTTGAAAGGAGGTGATAGAGAATGCTGGAAAGGGATGAGAGAAAATCAGGAGAAGAGATGAAGAAGAATACGGGCGTGCGTGAAGTTTTGGCGGACGGTTGGTTTACCGCCTTGCGCGAACGTCTTGTCGGCACTGGTGAGGATGTCAGGCTGCAAGGGCGGCGACCGATTCTTCTCGCGGCTCTTCTTGTCGCTGTGGGCGCGTGGTTCTTTGTTGAAGGGACGGAGCCGGAGGCAGGAGTGTTCGTCGCACCGCCCTCGGCAGAGGTGTCTCAGGCGCCGCTGCGCGAGGATGTGGCGGGAGCGAAGGAGACGCAGAATAAAAAGGCGCTGGCTGATCCGTTCGCACTGCTGCATGGTGAGGAACAGGCGACGGTCGCGGCGATGGCCGCCGTCGGCGGCGGTGATGAACGATGTGTTGCCGCGCTGAACCGTGCGGCAGGCAAGAGTGACAGCGATTCGAATGCAGGCGAGCGCCAGGATGAGAAAGCTGCGGCCTTGCCGAACGGTATAGCAGCGGGGAAGACCGCCAGTACTGCTGTGCCGCAGGTGCGCGGTACGGTGACGAGCAATGTCGGAACCGTGTTGCTGCTCTCGGTCGGCGGACACGATTTTTTCCTCGCTGAGGGCGAGGAAAAAGAGGGCGTACTGCTGCAGTCGCTTTCGGATAAAAGTGCCGTCGTCGTGGTCGGCGGCAGGTCGTACACACTGAACCTGCCCGGCTGAATCTGCTCGATACAGTTCAGGGATACATAGCGTCATAAGGGATGAGTTGGGAGAGGTTTGTTTGTGCTCCAAGGAGGGAGTTCGATATGGGCATCTTGCCGAGAGTCGGTGCATTTTTCCTCGCCGCATGTCTTGCCGGCACTTCACCGGCATCGGCCTCTCCCTTGACGCTTGAAGTTGTTGATGCGGATGTGACAGCGCTTCTGACGTCTATTGCACGCCTTTCGGGTCTCGACCTCATACTTGATGATTCTGTGAAAGGGCGCATCAGCCTTAGTCTTAAGGACGTTGAGCCAGAAGAAGCTCTGATGCTCATCGGCAAGGCGAAAGGGCTGGTGGTGCAGCATGAGGGAAAAGTCCTTCTCGTGCGCGCGGCGAAGGAGGCAACGCCTTTTTACCGCATGCACGTGCTGCCCGTTCGTTATGCGGATCTTGATACGGCTTTCGCTGCCGTAAAATTATCTTTGGGAGAAGCAGGAATTTTCGCGATAGACGAGAATAAGAAAAATGGGAAGGAAGATATAAGCGAGCAGGGGCTTTACCGAACGGGAGAGCGGCTTTTGATTGACCGTGCGACAAATGCCCTGCTTTTCTATGGAACAGAAGAGGAGAGGGTACGCGCTGAGGCTGTGCTGCATTCGCTCGATGTGCCTACCGAGCAGGTATCTTTGGAGGCGCGTGTCGTCGCATTGGAGAAGAATGCGGCGAAGGAACTCGGCGTGGACTGGGATTGGTCGCCGCTGCCCATCGATCCGCACGGCACGGCGAAGGGCGGCTCGGAGGGTGGAAGAAGGGGCATCGATGGTGATGTGCCAGGCGTCATCCGCTTTGGCAGGACGCCCGAAGGCAAGCCCTATGAGTTCTACTATCGGGCGAAGATCGCGGCACTCGTCACGGATGGCAAGGCAAATGTCTTGGCACGTCCGAACATCACGACGCTGCAGGGTAGGGAAGCCGTGATCAACATTGGTGGTTCTGTGCCCGTGCCCGAGACGCAGACGACGAATTCTACGGTGACGACCTCGATAACGTATAAGAAGGCGGGCATCATCCTGCGCTATACGCCGCGCATTCATGAAAACGGCGAGATCACGGCGCGGGTTCATACGGAGGTCAGTTCGCCCGTCTACGTTGACGCTCTTAAGGCGTACAAGTTCCAGGAGCGCTCGGCCGATACGACCGTGCGCTTAAAAGATGGTGAGACCATGGTCATTGGCGGGCTCATTGGCAGCGAGGAATCACGCGTTTTTGCAAAGGTGCCGCTCTTGGGTGACATCCCCATACTTGGCGCATTCTTCAAGAGCGTGCGCCACACGAAGAACGATTCGGAAATCATGATATTTTTGACCGCGCACATCTTGCGCGATACTTTTTCTCCTGCCGAAGGAACGGCGGAATCAGGCGGAAAGGAAAGGATGTTTGGCAATGACAATCAAGATCTTGATCGCGGACGACCATGCGCTGCTTCGGCAGGGGGTTAAACGCGTGCTGAATTTCGAAGACGACCTGGAGGTCATCGGCGAGGCGGAGGATGGGCAGGAGACGCTCGCCAGAACCCTCGTTCTGCAGCCCGACGTGCTGCTCCTCGACCTCAATATGCCGGGGTTGTCGGGGCTTGAGGTGGCGTGCCAGCTCCAGGCGGCGAAGTCCAAGACCAAGATCATCGTGCTGACGATTCACGACAGCGACAACTATGTACTTGAACTCTTGAAGAACGGCGTCCTCGGCTATCTCCTCAAGGATGTCGAGCCTTCGATGCTCATCAAGGCGATTCACGTCGTCAACGAGGGCAATGCTTTCGTCTACCCGTCGCTCGCCGAGCGTCTCTTCGGCGGCGTCGCCGAGGATGAGAACATCAACGAAAAGGCGCGCACGATGTGGCGCGAGAGCCGCTCCGAGCGCTTGACCTCGCGAGAGATGGACGTCTTGTCGTGCATTGCTAAGGGTTTCAGCAATCAGGACATTGCGCAGGCGCTCTTCGTCAGCGAGAAGACAGTCAAGAACCATCTGACGAATATCTTTAGAAAGCTCAATGTCAACGACCGCACGCAGGCGCTGATCTACGTCTTGAAGCACAAGATCATGACGCTGGAATGAACGGCAGGAATTTTCGACCGATGCATACATCTTGCATGCATCGGTCTTTTTATGATAATTATTATCTATAAGGACTTTTGCTTTATGGGATTGACATTTATGACAAAACCACCTAAAATGAAAGGAAATAAATCCCGAGTAAAATACCATGAAACCCCAAGAAGTTAAGCCCAAGGGGCGCGGACTGATTGGCTAAGGTTTCATTAAGGGCGGCGCACAATGTCCACAAAGTGGACGTTTGTGCGAGTGAAATATAAAGCGTTGCACGGCGGCAAATTGCCGAAAAATTCCGTGCGGAAGAAAGGAGCATCATCATGTCGGATGCATTGCTGAACATTAAGAATCTCTCCGCAGGCGTGGAAGGAAAAGCGATATTGAAGAACCTCAACCTGACGATCAACAAGGGTGAGGTACATGTGATCTTAGGACCGAATGGCTCGGGCAAGTCGACGCTCATGAATGTCATCATGGGTCATCCGAAGTACGAGGTGACGGCGGGCGATATTTTCTTTGAGGGCAGGAGTCTCTTAGAGAAGAAGACGTTCGAGCGCGCGAGGGAAGGCCTCTTCCTCTCATTTCAAACGCCAGAGGAGATTCCGGGCATCACGGTTGAAAACATGCTTCGGACGGCGAAGCAGGCGGTGACGGGCGAGAAGGTCAAGATCATGGCATTCAAGAAGGAACTCAAAAAGACGATGGAAGAGCTGAAGATCGATCCTTCGTATGCCGAACGTTACATGAACGTAGGCTTTTCGGGTGGCGAGAAGAAGCGCAACGAGATCCTGCAGCTTTTGATGCTCGCGCCGAAGCTCGCGCTGCTCGATGAGACGGATTCGGGACTCGACGTCGATGCCGTGCAGATCGTCTCCTCGGGTATCGAGAAGTACCATACGGCGGACAACAGCTGCCTCATCATCACGCACAACTCGAAGATTCTGGAAAAGCTCAAGGTTGACCGCGTGCATGTTATCATCGGCGGACGCGTTGTCGAAGAGGGTGGTCCGGAACTCATCGATGAGGTGAACCGCCGCGGCTTCACGCACATCCTCGACGACGCTGCGGCAAAGTGAGGTGGGCGAGATGGCAAAGAAGAAAACCTTTGTGGAGGACATCGAGCGCACGCTCTACGACATCAAGAACCACGACGTTCCTGTCTACAAGGCGCAGCAGGGTCTGACGGAGGACATCATCCGTGACATCGCGAAGCAGAAGCACGATCCCGATTGGATGCTTGAGTTCCGTCTGAAGTCACTCGAGACGTACAATAAGATAGCGCTTCCCTCGTGGGGGCCGGATCTCTCGGAGCTGAATATGGATGAGATCGTCACCTACGTGCGCCCTGATGCGAAGATGACAGGAAACTGGAAGGAAGTTCCCGAGGACATCAAGGATACGTTCGATCGACTCGGCATCCCCGAAGCGGAGAAGACGTCGCTCGCGGGCGTCGGCGCACAGTACGATTCGGAAGTCGTCTACCACAGCATACAGGAAAGTCTCGTGAAGCAGGGCGTTGTCTACACCGATATGGAAACGGCGCTCGTCGAACACGAGGATTTGGTCAAGAAGTACTTCATGAAGCTCGTGCCGCCGAAGGATCACAAGTTTGCGGCGCTGCACGGCGCCGTTTGGTCGGGCGGCTCCTTCGTCTACGTGCCCGAGGGCGTCAATGTGGAGATTCCATTGCAGTCGTATTTCCGGCTCAACGCGCCGGGCGCGGGGCAGTTCGAACACACGCTGATCATCGTGGAAAAAGGCGCGAACCTACACTTCATCGAGGGCTGCTCGGCGCCGAAATACAATGTGACGAACCTCCATGCAGGCTGCGTCGAACTGTTCGTCAAGGAAGGGGCACGCCTTCGCTACTCGACGATCGAGAACTGGTCGCGCAACATGATGAACCTCAACACGAAACGCGCCCTCGTTGAAAAAGATGGCCTGATCGAGTGGGTCTCCGGCTCTTTCGGCTCGCACGTCTCCATGCTCTACCCGTGCAGCATTCTGCACGGCGAGCGCGCACGCTGCGAGTTCACGGGCGTGACCTTCGCGTCGAAAGGGCAGACGCTCGACACGGGTGCGACGGTCATCCACACGGCGCCGCACACATCGGCGACGATCAACACGCGTTCGATCTCGAAGGCGGGCGGCAAGGCGATCTACCGAAGCGCTGTGAAGGTCGCGAAGAATGCACCTTTCACAAAGTGCTCGGTCAACTGCGAATCCCTGATGCTCGACAGCATTTCGCGCTCCGACACGCTTCCTGCCATGGACATCGAGGGCGATGAGGCGGACATCGGGCACGAGGCGAAGATCGGCCGCATCAGCGACGAGGCGGTCTACTATCTGACGAGCCGGGGCATCGACGAGGAGGAGGCGCGCGCGATGATCGTGCGCGGTTTCGTCGAGCCGATCGCGAAGGAACTGCCTTTGGAATACGCCGTTGAGATGAACAATCTCGTCAATATTGAGCTTGAAGGCACGATGGGATAAGGAGGGAAAGAATATGCAGAATCAAGAACTTTTCAGCTCCATTCCCATGCGTACATGGCGCTGGCTCGGCGTCAACGGCGCGGCTCTGCCCGCAGGGCTCGATGTCGCCGAAGTGCAGAAGATCCATGTGAAGGCGGGCGAGAAGAAGGAAGCCGTCCAGATCTATCGGGCGGGCGGCCATGCCGAGATCGAGGCGCATGTTGAGGCAGGCGGAACGCTTTCCCTCGTCAAGGTGCAGCTCGTGCCCGAAGGGGAAAATCATGCCGACGACGTCAAGGTGCGCGTCGAAGAGGGCGGCGCATTCTCCTATACGATCTTTGAGGTCGGCGCGAACGAGCTCGTATCGAAGCTTTCCGTCGAGCTTGCGGGAAAGGACGCCGCAGCGGATATCGCGGCTTTTTACTTCGCTGACAAGAAGCGCAAGTTCGACTTCAACTATCTTGTGCGCCAGAAGGGCGAGCATACGGACGCAAATATGCAGGTCAAGGGCGCATTGATGGACGAGGCGCAGAAGGTGTTTCGCGGCACGCTCGACTTCATCGCAGGCTCAGCCGGCTCCGTCGGGCGCGAGAACGAGGACGTCATCATCCTCTCTCCCGGCGTGCGCAACCGCTCCGTGCCGCTGATGCTCTCAGGCGAGGGCGACGTCGACGGACATCATGCCGTGAGCATCGGCAAGATGGACGAGGCGAAGCTCTTCTATCTGATGAGCCGCGGACTCGATCTCGCCGAGGCGCGGCGCCTCGTCGTCGAGGCCGATCTCTTCCCTGTGCTCGCGCGCATTTCGGGCGAAGCGCTCAAGGAGGAGATCGCCGCTTCCATCGAAGGGAGGATCGAAGATGCGGACTGAGGAAGACATTCGCAAGGATTTTCCCTTGCTCACGCACAAGATGAACAACCAGCCGCTCGTCTACCTCGACAACGGCGCGACGACGCAGAAACCGAACGAGGTCATTCAGGCGATCTGCGGCTATTACGGCGGCTGCAACGCGAACCCGCACCGGGGCGCGTACGCGCTCTCCGTCAAGGCGACGGACATCTACGAGTACACGCGGGCAGCGACGCGCTCCTTCATCCACGCACGCCTGCCGCAGGAGATCATCTTTACGAAGAATGCGACGGAGGCGCTGAACCTCGTCGCCTACAGCTACGGTCTCACGAATGTTGAGGCGGGCGATGAGATCGTCATCTCCATCGCCGAGCATCACTCGAACCTCGTACCGTGGCAGATGGTCGCCCAGGCGAAGGGCGCTGTCTTGAAGTACATGTACCTCGAAAAGGACGGCAGGCTCTCCGTCGAGGAAGCGAAGAAGAAGATCACGAAGAAGACGAAGATTGTCGCCGTCACGGAAGTTTCGAACGTCCTTGGCCTCATCAACCCGGTCCGTGAGATTGCCGCCGTCGCGCACGAAAACGGCGCCGTCATCTTAGTCGACGGCTCGCAGAGTGCGGCGCACATGGCGGTCGATGTACAGGATATGGACTGCGACTTTTTCGCGTTTTCGGGGCACAAACTGCTCTCGCCCATGGGCATCGGCGTGCTCTACGGCAAGGCGGCCTTGCTCGATGCCATGCCGCCGTTTTTGCGCGGCGGCGACATGATCGAGTACGTCACGG
Source organism: uncultured Selenomonas sp. (assembly GCF_963528755.1). Taxonomy (GTDB): domain Bacteria; phylum Bacillota; class Negativicutes; order Selenomonadales; family Selenomonadaceae; genus Selenomonas. The sequence goes on along the minus strand of NZ_CAURXA010000011.1, from coordinate 11,047 downwards.
AGCAGGAGACGACGTTCGCCGAGCTGCCGCAGAAGTTCGAGGCGGGCACGCAGAACGTCGGCGGCGCAGCAGGGCTTCGCGCCGCCATCGAATACCTCGAAAAGACGGGCTTCGACACCGTGCGCCGCATTGAGCAGGAACTCGTGAACTACGCGCTGCCCAAACTGCGCGAGATCCCTTTCGTCGAGCTGTACGGCTGCGACGCCGACCCTGCCTTGAAGACAGGCATCATCACCTTCAACGTCAAGGACGTTCATCCGCACGACGTCGCGACGATCCTTGACTCCTTTGGTGTCGCCGTGCGTGCCGGCCACCACTGCGCCCAGCCGCTGATGAAGTATCTCGGGCAGAACGCCACATGCCGTGCGAGCTTCTACCTCTACAACACAAAGGCGGATGTTGACCGCTGGCTCGAAGCCTTGAAAGAGGTCAGGAAGGTGATGCATCTATGAGCCTTACGGACATCTATACGGAACTGATCGCCGAGCACAGCCGCTCGACGGAAAATAAGCATGAACTTGCGGGCGCGACCATCAAGGAGCGCGGGCACAATCCCTCGTGCGGCGACGAGATCACTTTGGAGCTCATTGTCAAGGATGGCAAGATCAAGGACGCCGCTTTCACGGGTGTCGGTTGCGCCATCTCGCAGGCTTCGACCTCAATGATGATCGATCTCGTCAAGGGCAAGAGCGTTGAAGAAGCGCACCATCTCGCCGATCTCTTCATCTCGATGATCAAGGGCAAAGAGCTGACGGAGGAAGAACTCGAAGAACTCGACGAGGCCGCTGCGCTTGAAGGCGTCTCACACATGCCCGCACGTGTCAAGTGCGCTGTGCTTTCGTGGCACACGCTCGATACGGCGCTTAAAAAGGAATAAGAAGAGGCTGCTCCTGCCTCATTTTGATGCAAGAGCAGCTTTTTTCATTGCAACCAAGAGGAAATCATTTAACAAAAAGCGTGAAAATAACGAAATAAGTAGTGAAGTGGGTTCATATCTCATGATATGTTTTTCGGAAAGCCTTGCTTTGGTTAGTAAGGGATTGCCAAGAGGGGGTATAGGCAATGTGGCAGTATAAGGCGGATATTCCCGAAACACACTATCAAAATCAATGCGTCAGGCTTCTTTTGCAAAAGCTCGGCGCTATCTTGTTCAGCTATGAACTGAAGACGGATACGATGTCCTTTCGCTTGGTGCGCGGCGGTATGCAGGCGCGTGAGATCGAAGGCTTTCGCCGCTCGCTCAATGCCGAGCGGCGGTTGATGGTACATCCAGATTTCCTCGAGCAGATGATCGCCTTCTTCTCGGGCCAGAATACGGAACGCGACAGCTTCCTGCTCGACATGGGGACTCCCCCGACGGGCAAGTACTCGTGGTACAAGTTCGTCATCGAGCAGGAGAACGATGAATATGGACACTTAGGCACCGTGCGCGGCGTCATGTGGCGCACAGACCGCCTGCATGATGCGGCGAAGGAGGGCGGACGCTTCCGCTCCGAACTCGATTCCGTCACGGGCGTTGCCAACGAAAACGGCTTGCTTAAGGAAGCCGACCGGTTCCTTGCGGGGGAAGGCAAGAAAGATATCAATGCACTCGTCCTCGTGCGCTTGGATCGTTATGGGGATTTGGAAAAACGTCTGGGGAAGCGTGGTGCGGAAACGCTTCTCGTGCGGCTCTGTAACGCTATCGGCAGCAAGTTCCGCTCGGGCGATGTGCTTGCACATCTTGGCGATGGCGTATTCGCCGTCTTTGTGCGCGATGTGACGAGCAAGCCGCTTTTGGAACTGAACGTCAAGGGCATCGAAGCGATTTTTCGCCCGGGAAATGCGGAGTACGGAAAGTACGGCATGAAGTGCCGCATCACGCTTGCCTATTCGCCGGAGGAAGGCATACGCTGCCGCGACCTTCTCGACGCAGCGAAGGAAAAGGCGCCGCTTCTCTGAGTGTGCGGTGGATAAATATACAGCAAAAAGCCTGCCCTCCGAAGAGGTGCAGGCTTCATTTTCATGGTGCGATCGGCGCGATTCGAACGCGCGACCCCCTGCTTAGGAGGCAGATGCTCTATCCAGCTGAGCTACGACCGCAGGCAACGTGTATATTCTAGCAGAAGAAGCGAGAATATGCAAGCGTTAAAAGCGCGGCAAAGGAACGGGACGTGATGTCCAGCATGGTTTTCTGTGCGGAACAGTCAATCATTTTTCCGAAGCGCGTGGTCGACATCTTCCTGCCTGCCTGCGACAAGAACGGCGGCATTGGCGGCGAGGATGGTTTGTGCGGAGATATTGAGGTCGATGCGGTCGCCTGCTTTGATGCCGAGAATGTTCAAGTGATGCTGGCGGCGGACGTCGAGCTCGCCGATGCTTTTCCCCGCCCACGTTCTGGGCACGGGCACTTCATAGATGGCGTATTCATCGCTGAGCGGGAAGTAGTCGAGGATGTGGTTGGAGCCGCAGCGGATGGCCGTCCAAAGGGCGAGCTGGCGCTCCGGATAAACTGTTTCGTCCGCGCCGTTTCGCAGCAGAAATTTCTCATGCATGTCACGCGAAGCGCGCGCCACGACATAGCGAGCGCCGAACTCTTTGAGGAGCGAGGTCGTTTCGAGAGAGCTTTGAAAGTCATCGCCGATGGCGACGATGCAGACATCGAAGCTGGGGATGCCGAGGGACTGCAGAAAGTCTGCATTGGTGCTGTCGGCGATGAGCGCGTTCGTCACGAGCGGCAGTATGCGATTTACACGGTCTTCGTCGTGGTCGACGGCGAGGACGTCATGCTGCATGTCGTGCAGCTTCTCGGCAATATAGCGGCCGAAGCGGCCGAGGCCGATGAGCAGGATGGATTTCATGATGTTCCTCCTATCCGATGGTGATTCGTTCCTCCGGGCGGCGGCCGGATTCCTGCCGGCCGCGCGCGTGTGCCGCAAAGATGACCGTGAGGCCGCCGATGCGCCCGAAGAACATCAAAATCATCATGACGCATTTGGAAAGCGGGCCGAGATCCTCGGTGACGCCGATGGAAAGACCGACGGTTCCTAACGCAGAAGCCGTCTCAAAAGCGCTGTCAATCAAGCGTATGCCGTCGATGAGGTTGAGCAGCACGCTGCCGGAGGCAAAAAGCAGCAGATACATCATGAGGATGGTGACGGCATGACGTTGGGTTTCGGGCGAAAGACGGCGAGAGAAGCAGGTCGGATCCTCTTTGAGCCGAAAGGTGGCGGTCATGATGGCAAACAAGGTGAAAGCCGTCGTCGTCTTGATGCCGCCCGCTGTGGAGCCGGGAGAGCCGCCGATGAGCATCAGGACGATGAGGGCGGCGCGTCCCGTCTCGCTGAAGTCTTTGATGTCGATCGTATTGTAGCCGGCAGTGCGGGTCGTGACGGATTGAAAGAGGGAAATCAGGAAGTGTTCGCCCGTGGAAACGTCGGGATCAAGCTCGAAGAAAAAGAAGAAAAGCGCAGGAACAAGGATGAGGACTGCCGTCATCGTGAGGGCGATCTTGCTTTGCAGGCTGTAGGCGCGAAAATCTCTGCGGTTCAGACGTATGTCCGCCCAGGTGGTGAAGCCGAGGCCGCCGGCGATGATGAGGAGCATGACCGTGATGTTTACGACGGGGTCGGCAGCGAAGTCCATCAAGGAATTGCCGAAGAGGTCGAAGCCCGCATTGCAGAAGGATGAGATGGAGTGAAAGACAGCGAAGTAAATGCCGCGCAAGAGGCCGACTTTTTGGCAAAAAGAAGGGGCGAGGAAGAGCGCGCCGAGAAATTCGATGAAGAAAGTCAAGCGCAGAATGAAGTAGAGGAGTGGCACGATGCCGCCGAGCTGCGGCGCTGAGACGGCCTCCTTGGAAAGACTGCGCTGCATGAGTCCGATGCGCTGTCCGGAAAGAGCGGCGAGAGAAACGGCGACCGTGATGACGCCGAAGCCGCCGACTTGAATCATGGCGAGGATGACGAGCTGACCGAAAAGCGTCCAGTAGGAAGCGGTATCCACGGCGGTGAGTCCTGTCACGCAGCTGGCGGAAACGGCAGTGAAGAGCGCGTCCGAAAGGGAGGCGCCCTCGCCGTTTGCCGTTGCCCAAGGCAGCATCAGAAGTCCTGTGCCGCAGAGGATCAGGACGAGGAAACTCAAGATGATGATGCGGAAAGGCGACAGCCTTCGCAAGAGACCGATGATGTTCATAAGACAGCCTCGCTCTATAATAAAGGAATCCCGGATAAATTCAGCTGCCTGTCTTCGCGCATGTGTTTGCCTGCGTTTTTGAAAAGCACGTCCCTATTGTACGCTCCTTTTCTTGTTTATGCAAGGAAAGATAATGGCGAAAACAGGGTGGAGTAAAATTATTTTTAGATAGTTTTTATCCACTTATTATCGCATTTTTTTCTATTTGTGCTATAATGAAAAGGAAAGAGAATGCAACTCAATGACCTATAGGGAGGCGCTTATGAAGATTCCATCCTTACGAATTGTCTGCACCTTGGGACTGGCACTTTGCTTAGGTGGCTGCGGGGTGATGCCCGCAGCGATGGCTGAGATGCCTGAGGAAATCGTGCAGAAGAACGCACCGCGAGACGGCGAGGCGGAAATTTACCTCGCGGGTGGCTGCTTCTGGGGCACGGAGCGTTACCTGAGCCTTGTGCCCGGCGTCATATCGGCGGAGAGCGGCTACGCGAACGGGCGCACGGCGCGTCCATCGTATCGCGAGGTATGCTCGGGCAGCGGCCATGCCGAAGCCGTGCATGTCGTCTACGATCCGAAGGTTCTGCCGCTTGAAAAGCTTCTGGATCTTTACTACGAATCCATCGATCCGACGGCGAAGAACCGTCAGGGCAATGATGTCGGCGAGCAGTATCGTTCGGGCATCTACTATGTGGCAAAGGACGGCAAGGCGCACGGCGAGGTCGCCGTGATCGGAGACTCGCTGCATCGCTTGCAGGGGAAACTGAAAAAGCCCGTCGCCATAGAGACGGGGCCGATCGTGAACTTCTATCGTGCGGAAGAAGAGCATCAAAAGTATCTGGAAAAGCATCCGGACGGCTACTGCCATATTCCGCTTTCCCTGATGTCTGACATGCGCGAGAGGACTGCGGCAGCAAAGCCGGCAGAGGAGAAGCGCGTTTATAAGAAGCCGTCGGACGATGAGCTTCGGGAGCATCTTACGGCGATGCAGTACAAGGTGACGCAGGAGAAGGCGACGGAAGCGCCGTTTCAGAATGAATACGATCATGAGTTCCGCGCGGGAATCTATTGCGACGTGACAACGGGCGAGCCACTCTTCGTCTCGACGCACAAGTACGATTCTGGCTGCGGCTGGCCGGCTTTCTCGCGCCCGATCGACGCCTCGCTCATCGCGGAACATGAGGATACGTCGCACGGCATGGTGCGAACGGAGGTCACGGCAGCCAAGAGCGGCGCTCACCTCGGGCACGTCTTTGAGGACGGCCCCAAGGAGTTGGGCGGCATCCGCTACTGCATCAACAGTGCTTCTCTGCGCTTCGTGCCGAAAGAAGAGATGGAAGTGCAGGGCTACGGTGCGTATCTGCCGCTGCTGGATGAATGATAGGCTGTGAAAAAGGAAGAGCCGGGCGAAGATGGATTTCATCTTCGCCCGGCTCTTTTTGGATGTGCGCCCGGCGGCGCACGTTTCTTTTCAGCCTTGACAATCTTTAGCATAGTGCATACTATGATAGTAGAATAAGGTGAGGAGGCTATAGGCGCGGTGAGGATAAGCAAGAAGGACATTCCTGCGGAATATGATATGCTGATTCAAAAATTCCGCTTGATCGACGATACGTTTTTCAACGTATGTTTTGACAACTATGTCGAGGGAATGCAGCTCCTGCTGCGTATCTTCTTTGACCGCGAGGATCTCGTTGTCAAGCATGTCGTTACGCAGCAGAGTGCGGACAATCTCTATGGTCGCGGCGTGCGTTTTGATGTTTTGGCGGAGGACAGCGAGGGAAAGCTCTATGACTGCGAGGTACAGCGTGCCAACGAGGGTGCCGCTCCGCGTCGGGCACGCTACAACAGCAGCATGATGGATTCGCGGGAACTGGCAAAAGGAGCGGAGTTCTCTGAACTTCCAGAGACATGGGTGATCTTCATTACAGAAAACGACATCTATGGAGCGGGTTGTCCGCTTTACCATGTGGATCGAATCATAGAGGAGCTTCAGCGACCGTTTGATGATGGGGCGCATATCCTCTACGTCAATGGTGCGAATCATGATGATACGCCGCTCGGGCGATTGATGCAGGATTTTTTCTGCGAGAATCCAAACAAGATGAATTATAAGGAGCTGGCTGAAAGAGCCGACTATTTTAAGGCAGAAGCAGAGGGGGTACATACCATGTGCGAATTGATGGAGAAATTCGGAGAGAAGAAATTGGAAGAGGGGCGTATGGAATCGGCTCGTCGAACGGCGACGGCTTTAATTGCTCTGGGGAAACTCACACTTTCCCAGATTGCTGAAGCAACACAGTTGCCCCAGGAAGAAGTTGAACGATTGGCAGGGTCAACAGGAGCATAAGAGAAGATCGCTTGTTCCTCAACATTTTGCCCGAGAGAAGGCCACTGGTTGCATTCAGTGTGTGGAATCTCTCGGGTTTTTGTTGCTAAAAATTCCGACCTTCTGGAAACATGAAAACGACATTTATGGAGAGGGGGTTCTTCTGTACCGTTGATGCAGGAAGAGGTTGAATGTTGGGCAGGAACGACCTGCGTATAAGATGAAAACCTGCTGTGTCTCACTTTGAGACAGGTTGCCTTATTCAAAACTTCACCCGAGGGAAAATTTGCCAGAGATATCCGGTGTGCGAAATTCTTCGGTTTTCCTATTCTATTAAGAATGATGCTTTTATCTGAGGGTTAATTGTAAAATGAAGTTGAACAGCTAAACAAAAACAAAATCCATAGTGACATCCCGTGCTATAATGCTCATGTGCGGTAAAGTAACACACAAGAATTTTGCAGACAGCAGCCCCGATTATTCCGTATCTATTTATTAAAATTTAGAAAAATTATAATTTCATATTGACTTTTTTCGATTTGAAGTATATACTTAAATCAAGAAATTTGGATTTGAGGTGAGAGCATGGCAACTATTTATGAGGAAAGAGCAAAAATCTTTAAAGCTTTAAGTGATGAGCGTAGATTACGCATTTTAGAACTTTTGCAGAATGGAGAAAAGTGTACTTGCACTTTAACCGATGAAGTGAATATGCCTCAATCTTCGCTTTCCTATCACATGAAAATCCTATGTGAAGCAGGTATTGTGACAGGTCGTGAGGACGGTAAATGGACACATTACCAAATCAGCAAGCAAGGCAGTGAAAAGGTACTGGCTTTATTGAAAGATACGATTGCTATTGACGAAACAAATATGAGTTGTAATAAGTGTTCAAACACCTAAAAGCCGTTCCAATAAGGCAACGGTTTTTTTTAGGAATATCAAATCGAAAATTCTTGATTTATAAGAAAGAGAGGTTAGGATATGCAGGCACTAAAAAGTGTTTGGGATTTCTTTCAGAATGAAATCTTCGGTATGAAATGGCTAAACCAACTGATAGGAAATCTGTTAGAAGCGTGTGGTCTATCTACTGAAACTCGGTTAGGGGGAAGCGTTCAGTTTTTCATCTACGACACCATAAAAATTATGCTATTGCTGGGCGTTTTAATTTTGATAATTTCGTATATTCAAAGTTATTTCCCGCCAGAGAGAACCAAAAAGATATTAGGGAGATTTCGAGGAATAGGGGCAAATATGATAGCTGCCCTTTTGGGAACAGTTACGCCGTTTTGTTCTTGTTCGTCCATTCCAATATTTATCGGTTTTACCAGTGCCGGGCTGCCGCTGGGTGTTACGTTTTCTTTTTTAATTTCTTCTCCTATGGTAGACCTCGGCTCTCTTGTACTCCTTATGAGCATATTTGGCTGGAAAGTGGCAATCGTGTATGTTCTGCTCGGACTTATAATTGCTGTTGCAGGAGGGAGTTTAATCGAAAAACTACACCTTGAAAATGAAGTAGAGGAATACATTAAAAATGGAAAATCCGTTGATATTCCGCAGGAAGAATTGCACTTTAAGGATAGACTTCATTTTGCATGGGAACAGGATGTATCTACTGCGAAAAAGGTTGTACCTTATGTCTTGATCGGTGTAGGTATCGGGGCTATTATTCATAACTGGATACCGGAAGAAATCATTGTTAAGATACTCGGAGCTAATAACCCATTTGGTGTAATTATCGCAACTATTGCCGGAGTACCCATGTATACAGATATTTTTGGAACAATTCCGATTGCAGAAGCACTACTGGCAAAGGGAGCATTGTTGGGCGTTGTTTTATCTTTTATGATGGGCGTTACCACTTTGTCCCTGCCTTCAATGATTATGCTTCGTAAAGCTGTAAAACCTAAACTTTTATGGATTTTTATCGCAATCTGTACGGTCGGAATTATACTGGTTGGCTATCTCTTTAACGCCATTCAGCCAATACTAATTTGAAATGAGGTAGAAAAATACACTGCGAAAATGTAAAAGAATGTATTTGTCCTAAAATATCGTGCCAGAATCATGGGAGGTGTTGTGCTTGCGTCATAAAGCACCGTACAACGGATAGTTTGCCTTATTGCTTGTTCCCGGATAATGGTGGGGATAAAAGCAATCAAAATCATTATGAGGTTTTGAAAAAACGCTTTGAAAGCGAAAAATAAATGGAGGTATTCATTATGTCATTATTTAACAGAAAAAACAAAGAAGAAAAAACGCCTGCGTGTGCTTGTAATGCCGGCTGCCCGACACGCGAGGCACCAGAAATCAAGCTGGAAAAAGAGTGTTACGGAAAAAAAGTGGACGGAATTTGCTGTATTAAGGTTTTAGGTTCTGGTTGCAAAAGCTGTCGTGCACTGTTAGAAGCAACTCAGGAAGCGGTTCATTCAATGGGACTTGCTATTGAGATTGAATATGTTACAGCCATGGAAAAAATCATGCAGTATGGAGTAATGAGTATGCCAGCTCTTGTTGTAAATGAGCAGGTTGCTTCTATGGGAAAGGTGTTGAAATCAAAAGAAGTAGAAACACTTTTGAAAAAATTGATTTAGCAAATCCAGCCGAGCCGGTCAACGGCGAGTGAATGGACTGCGCCCACCGTTGACAGCCCCGTCTGTCTTTGCTGGTGGGTAATCAAGGGGCGACAGCAAAAAGTGCTGCCGCCCCTTTCTGTTGTGGTCAAGCGTTGTTGTAACACGAGTGTCTAATCAACTTATGTCGAATACCTCGCTTCGAATGGCGTACGATAGCCGTTATAAGAATGTGGTCGTACGGCTTGACCTCTTGGGGCTTCATGGTAAACCAGAAATCCCCCGAAGCGGCATGCTGCCGTGTCGGGGGATTTCTTTGCTTTCTTACTGCACGTTCATTGAAAGCTCGATGATTTTGTTGGCAAGTTTCGCCTTCTGAAGAACCTCTTCGGTGATATCGCCGCCGGCTTCGACGATGACGACGCCTGTGTCGGTCGTGATGCGGCGCGATGCCTTCTTGTTGAGCAGGAAGCGGCGATGCCTGTCCTCGGTTGCCTTGGCAGCCGCCTTTTCCGCGGGGTCTTCCGCGGCTGCTTCAGGCGCAGTTGCTGGCTCTGGTGCAGGAGCTTCGGCGGGTGTCTCGACAGCGGGTTCGGTGACAGATTCTGGTGTAGGCTCTTCCATCGGCTCTGCTGCGGGTGTGTCAGGAACTGCAGGCGTCTCGGGCAGAGGCTCGGGAACGGACTCGGAAGCTGGCTCAGCGGCGGGCGTTTCGGCGAATGTCGGAGCAGCTTCAAAAGCGGGAGCAGCAGGAGTTTCAGCTGCAGGCATGGCAGGAGATGCGGTCGCTGTTACGCTGCCGCTGTCGATGACCGTGACCTGCTTGCCGAAGATGGAGATTTGCTCGGCGGAGATGTTGTCGAGAAAATTTCCCTGCGGGTCGGAAATCTCACACTGCACGACCTTGCCGTCGTCGCCGACGTAGATCTCGCTGACAGAACCTTGGATCGTACCTGCCTTTGTGATCGCCTTCGTGCCGATGATGCGCACGTTTTCGTCGAGCAGGTTCTCGAAGTCGACGGCATCTTCAAGCGTCAAGATGTTCTCGCTGTTCGTGATCGTGATGGCGTCGGCACCGACGGCGATGACGCTTTCAAACGGGATGAGCTTGACGCCGCGATACCAGTCGTCATCCTCGATCGTGATGGCGGCGACAGCGCCGTTCTTGGCGTCGATGAGCAGGGTCTTGCTCATGCCGAGTTCACGGCCCTCGGTGATACTGATCACGGGCAATCCTAAGATTTCTGCACTTGTCTTCATAGATATTTCCCCCTGTGTGTGATAGGTTTTTCTTTCTCTATATCGGAGTTGTTGCCTCATGCCTCTTGAGCGGCGCTTTCGATCTCCGCAGAGATTTCAGTCGGTATTTGCGCAAAGGGCGTATGGGCAATTCCGTGGCTTGCCAAGATATGTTGGACGGTGCGCAGGTAGCCGATGCTTCGGTGGAATTCCTGCTGCATGGAAACGCTTTTTTGCGTTGCCGGAAGCGCGAGCGCCGCCTCGTAGGTTTCGCTTGCAGCTTCATAATCGCCCATTTCCTTGTAGGTATTGCCAAGATTGATGGCGATGAACGGTGCGTAATCATCGTTCCAGTAGATACCAAGTGCCTGCTTGTAGGCGAAGACGGCACGACGGGAGCGATGTTCCCGCGACTCCCTGTCTGCATAGTCGAGATAATCGTCCATCGAGCGGAGGCGGCTGACGGCTTCGGTAAGCTCTTTGAGCTCGTCCTTGGCACGCTGGCGTTCTTCTTCGCTAGGCAGTATCGCAGGTTCGAGGTCAAGATCTTCCTCATCGACGGCATCGTCGGTAACCTCTTCGGCGGTTGGCTCAGGTGCCTCGGCATCGTCAGCATCTTCTTCGGCAGTTGCCTCAGTTACATCGGCATCGTCGATGGCTTCTTCGGCAGTTGCCTCAGCCGCCTCGGCATCGTCAGCATCTTCTTCGGCAGTTGCCTCAGTTACATCGGCATCGT
>NZ_CAURXA010000010.1:0-42511 GCF_963528755.1 uncultured Selenomonas sp. | reverse complement strand
CTTCTTCGGCGGTCGGCTCAGTTGCCTCAGCTTCGTCGGCAGCCTCTTCGGTGCTTGTCTCAGTTGCTTCAGCTTTGTCGGCAGACTCTTCGGCGGTCGGCTCAGTTGCCTCAGTTTCGTCAGCAGCCTCTTCGGTGCTTGACTCAGTTGCCTCAGCTTCGTCAGCAGCCTCTTCAGTGCTTGACTCAGTTGCGTCAGCTTCGTCGGCAGCCTCTTCGGTGCTTGTCTCAGATGCCTCGGCATCGTCAGCATCTTCTTCGACAGTTGCCTCGGTTGCACCGGCATCGTCAGTATCTTCTTCGGCGGTTGACTCAGTTGCCTCAGTTGCACTGGCATCGCCGGCATCTGCTTCGGCAGTTGCCTCGGCTGTGTCAACTTCGTCAGTTGTTGTCTCGTCGGCAGCGGTTTTGTTGCTTTCCTCCGCCCCAGGCTCGCCGCGTATACTGGCAGAAGCCGTAAGACGTTCCTTTTTCAGCAGGCGAGCGTTGTAAAAGGTGACGCCCAAGGATGCTGCAAGTACGAAGATGAGGATGATTGCATAATGCATTGCCGTCAGGAAGGACGAGATGTTGAGCGTCGCAAAGTTCACGAAGAAGGCCATGACTGCGCAGAGAATCAAGGGTTTGTACTTGATGGGGCAATCAAAGAAAATGGCGATTCGATGAAGAAAGAGGATACTCGCCGCCATGATGGCGATCGCAAGCAGGAAAAACGTCAATACCTATCACCACGCTTCGTTTCGGTAAGTTTTCCCGCAGACGCCTTTGCGTCCGCAGGGGCTGGGGGCTGCTTGCAGAACCCCTGACATTAGCTATTTCGACGCCTATCCTTGAATTCCTGCCGTAGTTTTTGAAAAACTGCTTCGTTAAAGTCTTTTGATAAAATTTTTCTCTGCAAAAAGGGAATGTCGGACGGACGGCGAATATTATACATTGAATAAGATTCACGGGACAGTGCATCTTGTTTGGAAGCTGCGCTGTTTTGGTGATATGAGGTTTTGCTTTGTTCTTTTTTGTAAGGAGAGATTCAGATGACAGAGGCAACATTGACGATTGAGAATAAGACGGGAATCCATGCGCGTCCGGCTTCCGTTTTTGTACAGACGGCTGCAAAATTCAAGTCCAAGGTCCAGGTCAAAGCGAAGGGCAAGACGGCGGATGCCAAGAGCATCCTCATGCTCATGAGTCTGGGCCTTGCCAAGGGAACGGAAATCACGATTGAGGCGGACGGCCCCGATGAGGCAGATGCTGTGGCGGCTCTCAAGGAACTTATCGTAACGAAGTTCGGCGAGGAGTAATCAGGGAAGCTCCGGGGAGATGTTCATTTATGCCCCGGGGCTTTTTTATAAGAACTCATCAAAATCTTTGTGCGACATCTGAACGATCCATGAATGGGGGAGAAGCATATGGCAGAAAGTTTGCGCGGCAAGGGTGTTATCGCTGGCATTGCGATCGGCACGATCATGATGGCAGGACAGAACATCGACGGCCACCTCAAAGGATATACGCCCGGCAATAAAGACATTGAGAATCAGAAAATCAAGGATGCCATTAAGGCTGTCGTCGCCGTATTGCAGGAGAACATCAAAACGCTGCAAGCGAAGGGGATGGCGGAGCAGGCGGCGATTCTTGAAGCGCATCGCATGCTCGCGCAGGATCCGATGATGGAAGAAACGATGCACACGAAGATCGAAACGCTCGCGAATGCTCCTCTGGCGGTGCTTGACACGGCGAAGGAACAGGCGGCAATTTTTGAGCAGATGGATGACCCGTATTTCCGCGAGCGCGCCACCGACATCCGCGATGTCGGAAAGCGCATCGCCAAGTACATCCTTGGCGTCAAGGAGCCAGAGATCGGCGACGATCCCGTGATCCTCTGCGGACACGAGATCGAACCGTCCGTCATCGCCAACATCCCGACGGACAAGATTGCTGGCGTGATCTTGGGACAGGGAAGCACGACCTGCCATGCCGTCATCATCGCTAAGGCGCGTGCGATCCCGACGGTCGTTGGCATTGGCGAGCGTCTGGCGGAGATCCCTGATGGCGCGTGCGTCGTCATCGACGGCGAGCGCGGCGACATCCTCGTGCGTCCCGATGAGGTGACATTGGCGGACTATCGTGAGAAGATCAAGCAACAGGAGGAACGCAAGGCGTACTACGCCGAGTTGGCGCCTCTGCCTGCTGTCACGACGGATGGTGTGCGTGTCGAACTGTGCGCCAACATTGGCAACCACATGGACGTCGACGCGGCACTCACTTATGGTGCAGAGGGCGTTGGACTCTTCCGCTCGGAGTTCGTCTTCATGGGCAGGCAGGATATCCCGACGGAAGACGATCAGTTCAAGGCGTACAAGGAAGCTGTCGAGAAGTGCGGCGGCAAAATCTGCGTGATCCGCACGATGGACATCGGCGGTGACAAGCCTTTGCCGTACCTTAATATTCCTCCCGAGGATAATCCGTTCCTCGGCTACCGTGCTCTGCGCATCAGTTTGCAGCGGCGCGACCTCTTTCTGCCTCAGCTCAAGGCGATCTTAAGGGCTGGCGTATACGGTAAGGCAGCGATCATGGCGCCGATGGTCATCAACGTCGCGGAGTTCAAGAAGGTCCTGGAGTTCGTTGATGAAGCGAAGCTGGAGCTTTCACACGAGGGCAAAGCGTTCTCCGAGAATGTGCAGGTCGGCATCATGGTCGAGACGCCGGCGGCCGCCATCATGACGCCCGAACTTGCCAAGTACGTCGACTTCTTCAGCATTGGTACGAACGACCTTGTGCAGTACACGCTTGCCGTTGACCGTGGCAATTCGAGCATCTCGTATCTTTACAATCATTTCAATCCCGCCGTCCTGCGCCTCGTTGAGCGCACGGCGCGCGCCGCGAAGGACAACGGCATCTGGTGCGGCATGTGCGGTGAGATGGCGAGCGATCCCTACGCTGCCGTGCTTTTGATGGCGATGGGGCTGACAGAGCTCAGTATGAGCGCGCCCTCGATTCCGCGTGTCAAGGAAAAGCTGCGTGCTGTCTCTGCCGTGCAGGCCAAGGAGGTCCTCGCCGATGTCATGAAGATGGAAGACGGAGAGGAAATCAAGGCGTACCTGCAGAAGGTTCTCGCCTGATGCTGCGCTTTACAGCAAGCAGGAAAAAGATAATTCGAGGTCTGATCGCGGCGATGTTTCTCGCCGCGATTCTCGTTTTTGCCGACCTTTTCGTGCTGAGTCGCAGCGCCGCGCTGATCTTCAACCATGCGATGGCCGAGCAGACGATGCTGCGCGGCACGGTGACGGTAGAGAAACTGCATGCGAATGTTTTCGGAGAGGTGCGCTTCGAAAATCTCGACTGGAAGGACACGGAGGGCAATACGATCCTTTTCGTGCCGCGCGGTAGTTTTCGTGCGCGTCCCTACGACGTCCTCACGGGTAATTTGAAGTCGACGACGATTCAGGAGCTGACCTTGGACGGCGCCGTGCTCTCAATGGCCTTGGACGACGACATGCAGTTCGACTTCCTGCGCCATTCATCGGAACTTGATGCGTTGGAGGAGACAAGACTCAAGGAGAAGGAGCGTGAGGAAAAGGAACACGCCGAAGAACGCAGGGCGAGACGTGAAGACATGACGGAGGCGGAGCTCAAGGCACTCGGCGAGGAAGCGCGAGCCAAGAGGACGGAGATGATGAAGGAACGCCTAAGAAACTTCGACCGCGAGGGCAAGAAGCTGCGCTTAAAGCTCGACCTCACGAACTGCCGCGGCGAGCTTTTTTATCGTCGCCGCCATTACTTGCTGCAGGGAATGGAAGTACATGCTGACATCAATACGTCAGAGGAAGTCGCCGTCAAGGGCTCGGTCGTGGGACTCGGCGGCACGATGGAGGGAATCGGAATGTCGCTCAATGGCGTGGTCAATATGCGTGAGGCAGGTCATCCTGTCGCCGATCTTTCCGTGCTCGTCAGTGAGGTCGATCCGAGCTCATTGGGCTTCGGCATGGACATTCGCGACAAGATGACGCTCTCCGTGCGCTTCACTGGGCCTTTGGAAGCGATGGAGGGCAAAGGCTTCGTGCACATGAAGAAGCTCCGTATCCCCGGCATTGAGTTCAGAAACGTTGAGGGGACGGTGCGCTGGCACGACGCTCGCCTTGACTTCACCGACGTCACGGCGGACGTCTTTGGCGGCAAGCTGTACGCCTACGGCGACTACGACCTCGACACGCACTATTGGAATCTTTACGGGAAAGGCGAGGGATTGGAAGCGGAGGAAGGATTCCCGAGCGCATGTCTCGACTGCAAGGTAGAGCTTGACCTCACGATCCACTCGTCGGGCAGTGCGCGGCGCACCAAGTACAGCGGGAACTTTCGCTCAGGCGCGGGGACGTATCGCTGGGTCGTGCCGTTTGCGAGCCTTTCGGGTACTTTCGACAGTGCGTGGCACGACCTTCGGCTCGGCAACCTTGAGATCGATCTCGGCGATGGTTACCGCGCACGCGCCGAGATGTTCCGCAAGAAGGACGGCAAGACGACGCTCTCGCCGATCGAAATCTACGACGCCGACGGCAAACGCGCCTCTTTTGGCTGGAAGGAAAAGTGGTAGAGGACAGGCGGGGCTGCTGCATGGAAATCACCGTGCAGCAGCCCCGCTTTTTATGCGAGGACAGAATTATATTAGATTTATATCTCGATAAAAGGAAATTATTTTCCGAAGAAGGATTTTCGTCGCGCATAGCGAATACAATAGGCGCAAGGCGGAAAAGCCCTATTTTTTTGCGCCGTGGTCAAGAGGAAACGCGTGAAAAGCAGAATTTTTCCGAAAAAAACCAGAAAAATCTTATTGCCTATTGCGCGGGTTTATAGTATCATAAACGAGGTAGGGCTTTAAGCGATATCATCATAAACGGAGGGGTAATTGTGGAAATTCTCGTATGTATCAAACAAGTCCCGGGCTCGAACAAGGTTGAAGTCGATCCGGTGACGGGCGTCTTGAAGCGCGACGGCGCTGATTCCAAGATGAACCCGTACGACCTGTTTGCTCTCGAGTGCGGCCTCAGTCTCAAGGAGAAGTACGGCGGGCGCGTGAGCGTCATCACGATGGGACCGCCGCAGGCAAAGGCCGTCCTTTACGAAGCGTTCGCCATGGGCGCGGACGAAGGCGTCATCATTTCTGACCGTTCGTTCGGCGGCGCGGATGTTCTGGCGACGAGCTACACGCTTTCACAGGGCATCAAGAAGTTCGGCAAGTTCGACCTGATCATCTGTGGCCTGCAGACGACGGACGGTGATACGGCGCAGGTCGGTCCCGAGGTTTCCGAGGCACTCGATCTGCCTTGCGTCTGCAACGTCAAGAAGATCAAGGGCGTCGAGGATGGCGGCATCTTGGTTGACATGGAGATGGCGCAGGATGTCGAGCACTTGAAAGTTCAGTTCCCTTGCCTCATCACGGTGCAGAAGGACATCGTGCAACCGCGCCTGCCGTCGTATCTCAAGAAGAAGGCGACGGAGACGAAGGAGATTCCGATGTTCACACTTCAGGACATGGCGGACAAAGACAAGAACCATTACGGTCTGAACGGCTCGCCGACGCAGGTGCAGCGCATCTTCCCGCCGACATCCGACAAGGAGCAGGTTTCGTGGACGGGCACAGCGGAAGAAGTCACGGACAAGATCATGGGCATGCTGAAAAAGAAGAAGTTCATCGCCTGATCGTTTGAACCAAGTCAAAGAAACTGCCCACATGGCGCGAGCGACGCGCCATGGAGGGAGTCGAATAAGAACTGGAGGAAATGCACATGGGGAAACTCATTGTCCATCAAGACAAAATCACCAGCGCGGAGATTATGGAGGCAGTCATCGCCGTCTGCCCGTTCAATGCACTGGAAAATAAAGATGGTAAACTGGACATCAATGCGGGCTGCAAGCTCTGTAAGCTGTGCGTGAAGAAAGGCCCTGCGGGCGTCATGGAGTTCGTCGAGGATGAAGTGAAGCCCTCGGTCAACAAGGACGATTGGAAGGGAATCGCCGTTTACGTCGAGCATGAGGAAGGCGTGATTCACCCCGTCACGTTCGAACTCATCGGCAAGGCGAAGGAACTCGCGGCAAAAATCAACCATCCTGTGTATGCAGTATTCATTGGCAGCGACATCAAAGGACGCGTCGATGAACTCAGACACTATGGTGTGGACAAGGTGTTCTGTTGCGACAACCCCGAGCTTAAGTATTTCAAGATCGAGACATATACGTCGGCATTTGAAGCGTTCATCAACAAGGTGAAGCCGACGGCGATCCTCGTCGGCGCGACCTCCGTCGGCCGTCAGCTTGCGCCGCGCATCGCAGCCCGCTTCAAGACGGGACTGACGGCGGACTGCACGATTCTCGACATGAAGGAAAACACGGATCTCGTCCAGATTCGCCCGGCATTCGGCGGCAACATCATGGCGGAAATCCATACGCCGAACCATCGTCCGCAGATGTGCACGGTACGCTATAAGATTATGAACGCGCCTGAGAGGAGCGCGGAACTTTCTGGCGAGGTTGAGGAGTTCACGGTGGCACCCGAGAAGCTCAAGAACCGCGTCGAAGTGCACGGCACGACGAAGAAGCCGAAGGAGCAGAGCATTGAGAACGCCGAGATCCTCGTCGTCGCAGGTCGCGGCGTCAAGAAGAAGGAAGATCTCGCGATGATCGAGGAGCTGGCAGAGCTCTTGGGCGCACAGGTCGCCTGCACGCGTCCGATGATGGAAAGCGGCTGGTTCGATGCGAAGCATCAGATCGGCCTCTCGGGCCGCACGGTTCGTCCGAAGCTCATCATCACTTGCGGCGTATCGGGTGCGATTCAGTTTGTCGCGGGTATGAACAACTCGGACAACATCATTGCCATCAATTCGGATCCGAAGGCTACGATCTTCGATGTGGCGAACTACGCCATCGTCGGAGACATCTATGAGATCGTTCCGCAGCTGATCGAAAAGATCAAGAAAGGGGAGGCCGTTGTAGCATGAGTAACTACAAGACTTTCGATGAAAAAGACTTCGAGGCTCTTGCCCAGATCGTTGACCGCGAGCGCCTTCTTTGGAAAGATGAGATCAAGGAAGAGTACAGTCATGACGAGCTGAGTGCTGAGGCACATTATCCGGATGTCGTCGTGCGCGTGCTCTCGACGGAAGAAGTTTCCAAGGTCATGAAGTACTGCTATGACAACAACTTACCGGTGACGCCGCGCGGTGCAGGCACGGGACTCGTCGGCGCAGCCGTCGCCGTGCACAAGGGCGTCATGATCGACACGACGCTCATGAACCACTTCCTTGAACTCGATGACAAGAACCTCACGCTGACGGTTGAACCGGGCGTGCTCATCATGGAAATCTATGCTTACGTCGAGCCGCATGGGCTCTTCTACCCGCCCGATCCGGGCGAGAAGTCCGCGACGATCGGCGGCAACATCTCGACGAATGCCGGCGGCATGCGCGCCGTCAAGTACGGCGTCACGCGTGACTATGTGCGCGCCTTGGAAGTTGTCATGGCGGACGGCACGGTCATGAACCTCGGCGGCAAGGTCGTCAAGAACTCGACGGGTTACGACATCAAGGATATGATCATCGGTTCGGAAGGAACGCTCGGCATCGTCACGAAGGCGACGCTGAAGCTCATCCCGCTGCCAAAGAAGACGGTTACGCTGCTCGTGCCGTTCCCGACCTTGAAGCATGCGATCGATACGGTACCCGTCATCATGCGCTCGAAGGTCATCCCGACGGCCGTCGAGTTCATGGAGCGCGAAGTCATCATGGACGCTGAAGAGTTCCTCGGCATGAAGTTCCCCGACAAGACGGCGGACGCTTATCTGCTGCTGAAGTTCGACGGCAACTCGACGGAAGAGATTTCGGGCACTTACGATGATATCGCGAAGATCTGCCTCGATCAGGGCGCGATCGATCTCTTTATCGCCGATACGGAAGAGCGCGAGACGCCAATCTGGAAGACGCGCGGTGCGTTCCTTGAGGCGATCAAGGGCTCGACGACGGAGATGGACGAGGTCGACTGCGTTGTGCCGCGTGACTGCGTCAACACGTTTGTTGAATACGTGCATCAGGTGCGCGAGGATATGGGCATCCGCATCAAAAGCTTCGGCCATGCGGGCGACGGCAACCTCCATATCTATATCTTGCGTGACGACATGAACGACGCGGAGTGGAAGAAGAACCTGGAAGATGCCATGGAACGCATGTATAAGAAGGCTCGTGAGCTCAAGGGCCTCGTTTCCGGCGAGCACGGCATCGGCTTCGCGAAGATGTCCTACATGGGTGAGAACTATGCACCTGAGAAGATCGAGCTCATGCGCGGCATCAAGAAGGCCTTCGATCCGAAGGGCATCTTGAACCCGACGAAGCTTTTCTAAGGAGCTGCCGTCAAGGTGCATTTACACCTTTGGCGACTGAATGATGAAATTTTGTGGAAGCTGCAGCTGAAAGAAGCGCTTCTCGACAAACAATCCATCTTATGAAAGCCCCCTTTTCCCGCCTTGCTGCGAAAATCGCCGTGCGGGCCGCCTCCTGCACGATCTTGAGCGGCAAGCTCGGGAGAAGGGGATTTCTTAAGAAATAATATATACTATTTATTTTTAAAACAATTTAATCAAGGAGGATGGACCATGCTGAAAATCTGTCAGGATTGGCCCAAGGAAGCGTTCGATGACAAACTCATCGATGCGAAATATTGGGACGATTTTGAGAAAAACGCCACTTTGGCTGCTGCGGAAGTCTTTCGCGTGAAGGATCTGGCAGCGGCGAAGGCGAAGACGGCGGAACTCATGAAGGAGTTCGAGTGTAAGAAGGTCATCGCGACGTGCGGTGACAACAATGCAGGCATTAAGAAGATCTACGAGGAGCTTTCCACGCCCGAGGTGCCGATCTATACAGACAAATTCGAGATTGCGGAACATGCGCCGACGGCCGATCTCGGTCTCTCCGTCGCGGAGTTCGGCGTTGGCGAGACGGGTGGCGTCTGCGTCGATACCTACTCTTACGAGGCACGCGTCACGGGCATGCTGCCGCCGGTACATGCCGTATACATCAATGCGAACTATATGACGGAAAACCTCACGACGGCTTTGAAGATTATCTCGCGTGTCTACAAGCGCGGCTATGTTGGATTCATCACGGGACCGTCGCGTACGGCGGATATCGAGCGCGTGCTGACGCTTGGCGTTCATGGCCCGAGCCGCTTCTTCGTCATTGCAATCGAAAACATGGAAGGGAGTGAGGGCTGATGGCACGCGATCTGCGCAAGGAAATCAACGAAAAGCTTGAGGATCCGATTCTTCGCGGCGCGCTCGGCAAATTCGCCGAGCAGTATCCGGGCGCTCGTCTGAAGTCGTACGAAGGGTATGACATCGAGGCTCTGCGCGAGGATCTGCGCGCGATGAAGCACGATGCCGTGCAACACATCGACCAACTCGCCGACCAGTTCGAGGCTGCCGTTCGTGAGCGCGGTGGCGAAGTCTTCCGCGCGAAGGACGGGCAGGCGGTCAAGGATTACCTCCTCAAGATCTGCAAGGAGAACAATGTCAAGCGCATCGTCAAGTCGAAATCCATGGCAAGTGAAGAAATCCGTCTCAACGAAGACATCGAAGCGCACGGCATTCACATCCGTGAGACGGACTTGGGCGAATGGATGCTCTCCGTCGCGGGACAGCACCCGTCACACATGGTCATGCCGGCGATCCACCTGAATCGCGAGCAGTGCGCGGGCTTCTTTTCCAAGGAGCTGAAGAAAGACATCCCGAGCGACATCCCCTTCATGGTTCAGACGGCGCGCCAAGTGCTGCGCGAAGAGTTTATGCAGGCGGATCTCGGCTTCACGGGTGCGAACTTCGGCGTCGCCGAGAATGGTGCGACCGGTCTCGTGACGAACGAAGGAAATGCGCGCATCACGACGACTCTGCCGCGCATCAACGTCGTCCTCATCGGCTATGAGAAGCTCATCCCGAAGGTCGAAGATATTGCTAAGATCCTGCGCCTTCTGCCGAGAAACGGCACGTGCCAGAAAGCGACGAGCTACGAAACGTTCATCTCGGGTCAGACGCCCGTCATCTACAAGAAGGACGGTAAGTGGGTAGAGGAAAATCGCAAGCTCTACGTCATCCTCCTCGACAACGGCCGTTTGGAAGCCGCGCGTGACCCCAAACTCAACGAGGTCTATCAGTGCGTGCGCTGCGCCTCGTGCCTCAACGTCTGTCCGATTTGGACACTCGTCGGCGGCAACGTCTACGGGCATATCTACTCGGGCGGTATTGGAGCGATTCTCACAGGCCTTTTGGACAACGGTCTTAAGGATTTCTCGAAGTTCAGCGATCTCTGCATAGGCTGCCGCAAGTGCGTGCAGATTTGCCCGGGCAAGATCCCCATCCCGGACATCATCGATGAGCTGCGCTCGAGGAACGTGAAGGAAAACGGCATGCCGTTTGCAGAAAAGACGGTGTTCCAGAACATCCTCACGAACCGCAAGGTATTCCATACGCTTCTGAGGATCGGCGCGAAGGCGCAGAAGCCGATGACGAGCGGCAAGTTCATTCGCCATCTGCCTCTCTTTTTCGCGAAGATGACGGACAACCGCAGTCTGCCCGCCATCGCCGATACGCCGTTCCGCGACCGCGCCAAGGCGCTCGAAAAGGACAACCCGCAGAATCCGAAGATGCGCGTCGTCTTCTTCACGGGCTGCAACATGGATTTCGTATTCCCTGACTCGGCAGTCAACGCCGTGCGCGTGCTGCAGGATGCCGGCGTCGCCGTGACCTTCCCGCAGGAGCAGAGCTGCTGCGGCAAGCCTGCGATGGGCATGGGCGACCGTGATACGGGAAGGAAGCTCGCGAAGAAGAACATCGAGGCGCTTCTCGCGTCGAACCCCGATGCCATCTTCTCGGCTTGCCCGACCTGCACGGAAACCTTGGAGAAGACGTACGTCGAGCTCTTCGAGGACGATCCCGCCATGCTCGCGAAAGTCAAGACGTTCTCCAGCAAGGTTCGCGAGTTCACGAGCCTCGTCGCGGAGATCTACGAGAAGGAAGGCCGCCTGATGCCTTCGGCTGCCGGTGGACAGAAGGTCACGTACCACGATTCGTGCCACATCCGCCGCGGTCTCGGCATCTACAAGGAGCCGCGCGCGCTTCTGGAGGCGACGCCGGGCATCGACTTCGTCGAGATGAAGGACGCCGACCACTGCTGCGGCATGGCGGGCGCCTTCGGCGTCAAGTACGTCGAGATCTCGATGCCGCTGCTCGAGAAGAAAGTCAACAACATCAAGAACACGGGCGCCGAGGTTTGCGCGGTCGCGTGCCCGGCCTGCATGATGCAGATCGGCGGCGGTCTCGACAAGCAGGCGCCGAACATCAAGATCAAGCATGTCGCCGATATTCTTGCGGAAAATATCGCGGCAAGGGGAAGATGAGCTTGATGTAAACCGCAGTTTGGCAGCGTTCGATGCTTCCTGCAGGCAGCCTGCGGGGAGCATCGAAACGACTGCGATGCCTAGGGACGCAGGTCGTCCCGAATTTTTGAAAACTGGATAGGAGTTGAAATTCATGTTAGCTTTGCTCGCAGCAGTACCTATTCTGCTGACCATCGTGCTGACCGTTGTGTTCAACATGTCAGCGAAGAAGGTTCTGCCGATCGCTTGGGCAGTCATTGTCGTCATCGGTTATTTTGCCTGGGAAATGAAGGTTTTGGACATCGCCGCGTATTCTGTGGCGGGTTTCCTCGGCTCTATTGATACGCTCCTCATCATCTTCGGCGCGATCCTGCTGATGAACATGTTGGACAAGGCGGGCGCCATGCACCGCATCCAGGGCATGTTCAACGGCATCACGGAGGATGCGCGCATCCAGCTCGTCATCGTCGGTTTTGCGTTCAGCGCTTTCATCGAAGGTGCGGCGGGCTTCGGTACGCCGGCGGCGATTGCGGCCCCTCTGCTGATCGGTTTGGGCTTTCCTCCGATGGCAGCTGCGATCTCCTGCCTCATCTTGAACTCGACGCCGGTTCCCTTCGGTGCAGCCGGCACGCCGACAAATGCGGCGGCTGATATCGTCAAGGAGATGCTTCCTTCAATCGGCATCACCGATTTCGAGACTTGGAAGTTGGGTCTTTCCTTCATCTCGGCTCTCGGCATGGCCGTCGGCGCGCTCCTCATCATCTTCGTTGTCGTCGGCATCATCACGCGCATGTTCGGCAAGAACAAGTCCTTTGCGGACGCTCTGCCTGTGCTGCCGTTCTGCCTCTTTGCCGCTGTCGTCTTTGACATCTTCTTCCTCATTCTTGCCAAGTTCATCGGCTCGGAGATCACGTCGCTGACGGCTGCCGCCATCACGATCTTCGTGCTCATCGGTGCCGCGAAGGCTGGCTTCCTCATGCCGAAGACGATCTGGCGCTTTGAGAGCGATGAGAAGAAGGATAAGAAGACGGAAGATATTCCGCACATGTCGCTCTTCAAGGCTTGGATTCCGTACCTCTTCGTTTCTCTGTGGCTGATCCTCACGCGCATCCCGCAGCTCGGTCTCAAGGGACCCATCAAGAGCGTCGTCATCTCTGTCAAGGGCATCCTCGGCGTTCCGGAAGCCGCATGGAACTTCGCGATCCTCAATAACCCGGGCGTCGCGCCGTTCCTCCTCATCGTTCTTCTCTCGATTCCTCTCTACGGCCTCACGGGCACGCAGGTCAAGGAAATCTTCTCGAAGTCCGCAAACCAGGTCTATGGTGCGACCGTCGCCTTGATCTTCGGTTTCGGTCTCGTCTACATGTACCGCTATTCGAGCATCAACGGCCTCGGCCTTGACTCCATGCTCCTGACGATGGCGAAGGGCGTTGCAGAGCTTGCAGGCGGCAACTACTTCTACTTCGCGACCTTCATCGGCTCGGTCGGCGCCTTCATGTTCGGCTCGAACACGGTGTCGAACATCATGTTCTCCCCGCTGCAGTTCCAGACGGCGCAGCTCCTCAACATCCCGCCGACGGTCATCCTCGCCTTGCAGAACCAAGGCGGCGCCATCGGCAACATGATCTGCATCAACAACATCGTTGCTGCTGCCGCCACGACCGGCGTCATCACGATCAAGGGCATCGAGGGCAAGCTGATCCGAACGAACATCGTGCCATGGGCGATCTACTACGTCATCTGCATCATCACGATGCTTATCGCCATGCAGCTCGGTATTGCACCGACGGTTTGACGCATCAGCAGTCGCACACCATACGAAATAAAAAAGAATCCTCAAGTCTCTGGCTTGGGGATTCTTTTTGCTTCAAGCGTTCGGGCGGGAAGAGCATATGGAACGAGGGGAAGCGTTCAGTCCTTGAGATGGAAGAAATTCTTGATGAGGTTCTTTTTTTCCGTAGAGGCGGCTTCGTGCGCCGCGCTGCTGTTTGCACTGTTATAGAAAGCGTGCGACCCCATCTTGCTGCTCGTCAGCCATTCCTCGGAAAAGATAGGTTTGTTCATGACGAGCGTGGCAATCTGGTTGCGGATGGATTCAAGATCTGCATCCGGCAGCTTCTTTTTCAAGGCTGTACTGAGGAGAGCGCCGATTTCGGCAATCTCTTTTTCCTTCAAGGAGCGTATGGTCGGCGTCAGGCTCGAAAGGCGCAGAGCGGGAAGAAAGATATCCTTCGCCATGGTCGGTACACGGTCTGGCTTGACTTGGAAGCCCGCCTTCCCCATATACTCCGCTATATCGATTTCCTGAAGTTCGGCAGGGAGCAGCGGCAGGACGAGATGCGTGTCCGTACCGTCGCAGAGGAGAGGAATATCACTCCTTTCCAAAGCATGTTCGAGTTCCTTGCTGTTGACGAGAACTTGTTTGCCGTATTGACGGAAGGTTTCTGTTCCAGCTTCCAAGAGGGCCGCGGCCAATGCCGCCATATGGTTGATATGGAGCGATGTGTGTCCCGTATTGATGACGGTTTCATCGAGCTTCTGACTGATTTCCTTCGTGGAAAGCACGATGGCGCCGTCCGGACCGTGCAGCGAATCATTCGTGGGGAACGTGACGACATCGGCGAACGGCACGGGCGACGGCAGGAGGCCGGATGCGACGAGGCCGACGCTCTGCCCGATGTCCACCCACAGGTATGCGCCGACTTTTCGTGCAATCTCAGAGAGGCGGCGGTAATTCGCGTTGCGCGGGTAGCTGACGGGAGAGAAGATGATCATATTAGGTTTTGTCTCGTCCGCTGTCTGCTCGACTTCATCCCAGTCGAGAACTTGTTTTTTTGCATCTATGCCGAAGTTTTTGAATGTGAAGCTGAGGCCGCTGCAATGTTCTGCTTTGCGCAGATTAAAGGAAAGCACACGGCTGTTTGGCTGCAGCAGCGCGAGGCAGACGACGCGCGAAGCCGCGCCGATATTGCCGAGACGGACGACGGCATGCTCGCTGCCGAAGAGTTTTTTCGCCCGCTTGATGGCAATCTCTTCGAGATTTGTGCTATTTGCATTCGGATTTTGTGCATCGAAGGCGCTGTTGGCGAGCAGACTGCCTTCCAGATAATGGGCGAAGGGCGACATGGCATTGTTGTTGGGCACGAGGGAGAGCATGTAGCGCTGACGCTGGATTTCATCCTGTAGCAGGGCGAAGATTTCTGGATCGAAGCCCTGCAGTTTGCTCAATAGCAGCTCTTTTTTCATATAGGAAGCTCCTTTCAGCTAAAACGGCCATACCAAGGGGATGATTACGGTGCATAGGATGAGGGAAAGCACGGCGAGCGGCACGCCGATCTTCACATAATCCATGAAGCGGAATTTTCCGGGTCCCAGAACCAAGGTGTTGGGCGGCGTGGCGACGGGCGTGGTGAAGGCGCAGGAGGCGGCGATGCCGATCGCCATGAGCACGGGGTGCGGCGACACGCCGATCGATTGGGCGATGGAAATACCGATGGGGGCGAGGAGCGCCGAAGACGCCGTGTTGGACATGAACTGCGTGAGTCCGCAGGAGAGCAGGAACATGGAGACGACGATCAGCATGGGCGCAGGATGCGTGCCGATGAGGTCGAGGACGCTGTGTGCGATGAGCTTTCCCGCGCCGCTCGTGTCCATGGCCTTTGCCAGGGGAAGCATGCCGGAGAAAAGAAAGATCGTCGTCCAGTCAATGCCCTGATAAGCCTGCTTTTCCGATACGCAGCCTGTGAGCACGCAAGCGAGAGCTCCGACGATTGCCGAGGTTTGCATGGGAACGTGGATCTGTTTTTCGAGCACCATCGCGATGACCGTGGCGATGAGGATCGCCGCGCAGATGATCATCTTCCGCGTATCTTTAGGCGCTTCGGAGGATTTGTCATCCATCTCGTTCTCTGACATGGTGTGCGGGCAGAGGCGGCTGCCGATGAATACCATGTAGAGCACGCCGACGATGGAGAGCGGGATGCCGATCCAAGCGAACTCGAAGAAGCCGAAGGGGGGCAAACCGTTTGCATCCAAGGTTGCACTCATCAAGATGTTCGGCGGCGTGCCGATCATCGTGATCGTGCCGCCGACGTTCGCAGCGATGGCGAGCGCCATGAGCTGGGGTGCGACGGGAAGGCGCGCGGCGGCGCAGATCTGCATGACGACGGGGATTAGGCAGGCGACGGTCGCCGTGTTCGATGAAACCGAAGACAAGGTGATCGTTATGACCATCAAGGCAATCATCAGCCGCCTTTCATCCGTGCCCGATTTTTTTACCACTTCTACGCCAATTTTTTGTGCAAGACCCGTCTGGAACATCGCCGCTCCTATGACGAACATGCCCGCGAACAGGACAACGGTGGAATTCGACAGGCCGGCAAACACTTCGGCGGGCGTTAGCACGCCGAGAAAGCCCAGAGCGATCGCTGCGCCCATCGCCGTCACTGCCAGTGGGATGATCTCCGTGGCGAAGAAGAAGGCGGCAATGCCCAGCACCACCAAGGTCAATGTTGCTGCATCCAGTTCCATTTCTTATCAGCTCCTCTTTTGGGATGTTATTTTGAATAGTTATATCCTTCTGTCTTTTCTAAATATATCCTGCAATTTTTGGGATTCCCCTCCTATGAAATATCCGCATGGAATAATAGCTGAAAAGAATCAAATAATATAAGAATATTTTTCCTGAAATAAAAAGAAAGCCGCATTTCACCCAAAAAGTGAAACTATGCGGCCTTCTGTTATGTCTCGATATTCTTACTACCTCTGCCAACCCATGGCATGGGAGACGGCGTTTTGCCAGCCGTCGTAGAGGTGTTCGCGCTCTTCTTCGCTGAAGTGCGGCGTGAAGCAGGCGTCTTCCTGCCAGAGGGTGCTGAGCTCCTCCGTATCCTTCCATAGTTTGGCGGCAAGGCCTGCCATATAGGCGGCGCCGAGCGCCGTCGTCTCGCTTTCGACAGGGCGGCGCACGGGAAGGCCGAGGACGCCCGCCTGCATCTGCATGAGCAGATTGTTGCGGCTCGCGCCGCCCGATACGCGAAGCTCTTCGATGGGAAGAGCCGCGTCCGAGCGGATCGCTTCGTAGACGTCACGCACCTGGTATGCCATGGCGGCGAGTGCCGCGCGAATGAGATGAGCGCGGCGCGTGTCCTCGGAAAGCCCGATGAGCATGCCGCGCGTCTCGCTGTCCCAATAGGGTGCAGAAAGGCCGCGGAAAGCAGGCACGAAGTAGACGCCTGCCGTGTCCGTGACACGCTTGGCGATCCATTCGGACTCTTCGAGCGAGTCGAGGATCTTGAGTCCGCGCCGCAGCCATTCGAGTGCGACGCCCGCCACGAAGATGCTGCCTTCGAGCGCGTAAGTGACATGATCGCCGAGTTTCCAGGCGACGGTGGCATTGAGTCCGTTGTGCGACTGCACGTAGCGATCGCCCGTGTTGAGGAGGAAGAAAGAGCCCTCTCCGTAGGTGTTCTTCGCCGTGCCGGGCGTGAAGCAGCATTGGCCGAAGAGGTCGGCCTGCTGGTTGCCGAGGATGCCGCTGATGGGAATCTCCGTGCCGAATACAGCGGGCGAGGTCATGCCGTATTCGTGTGAGGATGGATGAATCTCCGGCATGAGGGCGTGCGGGATGCGCGTGTGCTGCAGGAGCGTCTCGTCCCATGTGCCGTGTGCGAGGTGGTAGAGCATTGTGCGCGAGGCGTTCGAGTCATCCGTCGCGTGCACCTTGCCGCCCGTGAGCTTCCACAGAAGCCAGCTGTCGATCGTGCCGAAGGCGAGGTCGCCCTTTTCCGCCAGCTCGCGTGCGCCAGGTACGTTGTCGAGAAGCCAGCAGATTTTGCTGACGGAGAAATACGGCGAGAGCACCATCGCCGTATTCTGGCGGAACTCTTCCAGGAGATCGGCGTTCTTGCGGAAGCGCTCGACAATCTCCTTCGACTGCATCGACTGCCAGCTGATGGCGTGGTGGATCGGTCGCCCCGTATGGCGATTCCAGATCACCGTCGTCTCGCGTTGATTTGTGATGCCGATCGCCGCGATTTCCGACTTTTTGATGCCCGCTTCGCGAATCGCCTGCTCTGCCGTCTGAATTTGCACCGCCCAGATCTCGTCCGCATCCTGCTCGACCCAGCCGGGCTGCGGGCGATAGACGCTCAATTCCTTCTTCACGAGAGCGACGAGATTTGCCCGCTCATCAAAAATCGCCGTGCGGTTCTTCACCGTGCCCGAATCGAGTGCAAGGATGTATCTCCTGCGCATAGGAAAAGCCCCCTTCCGTATGATGCCGTCACAGACATTATATCATAGGAAGAGGGCTTTGTGGCTTATGCTTTTTTATGCGACGTTGCTGCTTGCGCCTGCAAACTTTTTCTGCCGGTTCTTACGATGGCATCCTCAGAGAGGCACGTTGTACATATCCTTACAGAAATCTAGCCAATGATCTGCGCCTGCGGCTTGACGCTTGCAGCAGGCTGGCGAATCATGTATAAACTTTCAGGACATATGTTCAGCCGTCATGAAGAGCGGCATGAGCTGCTTTTTCGCCCGTTTCTCACAACAGTTTCATCAAAGCGGCACCGCTGTACATATGTCCTCACGCCTTACAGAAGCCTAGCCAATCGGTCTGCGCCTGCGGCTTGACCTCTTGGGGCTTCATGGTAATACCGAAAGAGAACCACTAGGCTGAGCGGCTGCTTCTTCCACTCCCCATTCCAAAAAGAAAGGGGGTGGCGCAGATGACTTCTTCCGAGTTGATTTTAGTTTTGATACTCGCGATAGGGTTTGTCGTTGTGTTAAAAAAGAATTAACCGCCCCTCGGACAAGGAATGCGGTTAATTTCTTTAGCTAAAGACCTTGGAAGAGGCAGCCGTTTCAAGTGGTTCTCTTCTTTTCTATATCATACCAGATTGACGAAGGGCTTGCAAGCCCTTCGTCAATTTCATCTTATTATGAAGGTTTACAGCATGCCGATGCCGTGCGCTACGAAGTAGGCGGCGGCGGCGCCGGCGAGGGGGGCGACGACGGGGATCCAGCCGTAGGCGAAGTCGCTGCCGCCCTTGCCCGCGATGGGCAGGAGGAAGTGGGCGAGGCGAGGGCCGAGGTCGCGCGCGGGATTCATCGCGTAGCCCGTGGGGCCGCCGAGGCTGAGACCGAGGCCGACGATGAGAATGCCGACGATGTACGGACCATAGCCGGGCGCGAACGGGCCGTTGACCTTGGCGAAGATCGCCCAGATCATGAAGAGCAGGAAGAAGGTTGCGATGAATTCGCAGAGGAAGTTCTTCCAAGCGCAGCGAATGGCAGGCGCCGTGCAGAAGAGGCCGAGCTTCGTCGCCTTGTCTTCCGTCTTTTCAAAATGGGGCAGATAGGCGAGCCAGACGATGGCGGCGCCTGCGATACCGCCGAGGATCTGGATGACGGAAGTCGCGAGGAACTGCTGGAAGTTGTAGACGCCGGCGAGCATCTTGCCGATGGTGACGGCAGGATTGAGGTCGGCCTGCGGCGCACCGAGCGAGATGGCGGTGAATACGCCGAAGGTCACGGCGAAGCCCCAGCCGAAGACGATGCAGATCCAGCCGCCGCCCTTGCCCTTGGAGCCTTCGAGGGAGCATGTGGCGCAGACGCCGCAGCCGAAGACGATAAGGACCAGCGTGCCGAAAAATTCGCCGAGAAGATTATCGTACATCGTACACCCTCCTATTCTTCATCCGCGAGCCAGTTCGCGGCGTGCTTGACAGCCTTCTTCCAACCCTGGTAAAGCTTGTCTGCTTCTTGTTGGTCGAGCGAAGGAGCAAAGCGCGTGTCGAGCTGCCAGCTCTTCTTCAGCTCTTCTTTCGACGCCCAGACGCCCGTGGCAAGACCTGCGAGGTAGGCGGCGCCCAAGGCGGTCGTCTCCGTGATCTGCGGGCGGTCGACGGGAACGCCGAGGAGATCGGCCTGGAACTGCATGAGGAGGTTGTTGGCTACGGCACCGCCGTCGACCTTGAGCGCGGCGAGGCGATTGCCCGAGTCGGCTTCCATCGCGCCGAGCACGTCGCGCGTCTGATAGGCGAGAGAGTCGAGCGTGGCGCGTACGATGTGCGCCTTCGTCGTGCCGCGCGTGAGACCGATGATCATGCCGCGCGCATTCATGTCCCAATACGGTGCGCCGAGACCGACGAAAGCGGGCACCATGTAGACGCCGCCGGCATCCTTGACCTTCTTCGCGACCCATTCGGAGTCGGGGGCGGAGTCGACGAGACGCAGGCCGTCGCGCAGCCATTGGATGGCGGAGCCGCCGACGAAGATTGAGCCTTCGAGCGCATATTCGACCTTGCCGTCAAGTCCCCAGGCAATGGTCGTCACGAGTCCGTTCTTCGACATGCAGAGATCTTCGCCCGTGTTCATGAGCAGGAAGCAGCCTGTGCCGTAGGTGTTTTTCGCCTCGCCGGGGGAGAAGCAGTTCTGACCGAAGAGCGCCGACTGCTGGTCGCCCGCCATGCCTGCGACGGGAACGGAAGCGCCGATGACGGACGGAATGGTGTGGCCGTAGACCTCGCTCGACGGGCGAACCTCGGGCAAGAGGCTCTTCGGCACGGTCAGATGCTTCAAGAGTGCCTCGTCCCATTCGAGCGTCTTGATGTTGAACATCAAGGTGCGCGAAGCGTTCGAGTAGTCCGTTTTGTGCTCCTTGCCGCCCGTGAGCTTCCAAAGAAGCCATGTGTCGATCGTGCCGAAGGCAAGCTCGCCCTTTTCCGCGCGTGCGCGTGCGCCTTCCACATGGTCGAGGATCCACTTGACCTTCGTGCCCGAGAAGTAGGCGTCGATGACGAGTCCCGTCTTCTCCTTGAACTCATCGACGAGACCTTGACGCTTCAAGTCTTCGCATATATCCGCTGTCTGGCGCGACTGCCAGACGATGGCGTTGTAGATCGGCCGTCCCGTCGTCCTGTCCCAGATGACCGCCGTCTCGCGCTGGTTCGTGATGCCGATG
Organism: uncultured Selenomonas sp.; assembly: GCF_963528755.1. Lineage (GTDB taxonomy): Bacteria > Bacillota > Negativicutes > Selenomonadales > Selenomonadaceae > Selenomonas. The sequence continues at coordinate 22,138 of NZ_CAURXA010000010.1, read as the reverse complement.
GCGGCAATGTCGCTCGCGACGAGTCCCGACTGTTCGAGAGCCTCTCGCATGACCTCGTGCATCGAGCTCCAGATCTCTTCCGCGTCGTGCTCGACCCAGCCGGGCTGCGGGAAGTGCTGCGTGAACTCCTTCTGCGCGACGCCGACGATCTTGGAATCCACATCGAAGATGATGGCGCGGTTGCTCGTCGTGCCGGCGTCAAGAGCCATGACGTATTTCTGTCCCATATTGCCACTCCTTTTCGTTCGTTTCTCGACTCTGTTCCCCTTGTCCAGCGCCGTATTGCTGCATCGCTGGGCAGACCTCGTTGGATGAAACTGTGGGGTGGTGCCTTCTTCGCGTTTCTTGATGACCGCCTCCCTTCCGGGTGAGATTCCTTCCCTGACGGCCCTTTATGTCGGGCTGCAAGGACTTGAGGGAGCGAGGATATGCTTCCTTTATTTATATCCATACGCTTGCGCGAGGATTTCGATGGGGTGGCACGTCGCCTTGCCCGAGCCGTGGCGGATCTGCAGGCGGCAGGTGCCGCAGTCGGAGACGACGGTGTCAGCGCCGACCTCGGCGATGCGCTCGAAGACCTTCTCGCCGACCTTCATGGAGATTTCGTACTTATCGCCCTTGAAACCGAAGCTTCCCGACATGCCGCAGCAGCCGGCGGCGAGGTTCTCGATGGAAAGGCCGGGGATGCGCTGCAGGAAGTTGAAGGACGGCAGCCCAATGCCCTGGGCGCGCAGGTGGCACGGCGCATGATAGGAGAAACGCCGCTCGATGGGGGCGAAGTCCTCGCTGAGTTCGCCGCGCTCTTCCATGATGTCGAGGAACTCGAAGGCGTCGTAAATGCCCGAGGAAATCTCGCGCATCTCGGGGTCTTCGAAAAGCTCGTGGTACTCGCTCTTGAGCATCAAGGAGCAGCTCGTGCAGCAGGCGACGACGGGAATGCCCTTCGCCTTCCAAGCGAGGATGCGCTCGGCGTTCTTCTTCGCGTTCTCGTGCGCCTCGTCGAGGTAGCCAGAGGCGACCATGGGAGCGCCGCAGCAGATGAAGGATTTGTCCGTGATGACCTCATAGCCGTTCTTCTGCATGACGTTGATGAAGGCGCGGCCGATTTCCGGCTCGTATTCGTTGATGTAGCAGCCCGGATAGAAGACGACCTTCTTCTCCGACGGCTTTTGCTCCATCTTGGCGAAGATGCTGTAGAAAGAATCGGGCGCGAAGGCGGGCATATCGCGTTCGCCTGCGATGCCGACGGCGGCGAAGACGCCGAGCGCCTTGCCGATCTTCATGCCGATGTTGGCGCATGTTGCGCCAAAGGGCAGGGAGCGCACGAGCTTTGCCATGCGCTCGCCGTGCGCGAGCATGTCGTCCCTCTGCGAGTGCTTGTGCGTGCGGTAGTATTCGCCGCGCTGCAGCATGTTGAGCGTTGCGACGCGCACGCCCGAGGGACAGGTGATCTCGCAGTTCTTGCAGTTCGAGCAGTATTCGAGACTGCGCTCGATATCGTCCTCGGCGAACTTCATGCGGCTGTGTGCGGGTCCCGTGAGCTTCGGGCCGGCAAAGGCGCGCGTGGCTTCCGTCACGGGGCAGTTCGCAATGCAGCAGGTGCAGGCGATGCAGTGGTCGGCGGTGTCCGGCGTGTTTTCATGCAGTTCAAAAGTTTTTTTCATCAAATTCCGCTCCTTTCACGCCTGTGCCGCTTTGTAGGCCGATGCCAGCGCCACGCCGTTGCCTGAATGCTCGCGACAGAAATCGCAGCCCGCAAGCTCGCGCCCGATGACGTGGACATTTTCGAAGACGAGTGCGCCTCTTTCATCGACGGGGCGAAGCATCTCGTCCGTGCGGACGCCCGCCTTCATGAAGGGCTGCGCATCAAAGACGTCGGCAGCCGTCCACTTCTCGGGGTCTTTTTCGCACGCGACGGGCAGGTTGAAGATCGGCTCATAGGCTTCCCCGGGATTCTCGGAGATGAGTCCGGCGCTGTAGAAGCCGCCCGTCGCGAGGATGAACTTCTCGGCGCGGTAGTCCTTCTCGTGGACGCCCGTGACGCGGATGGAAAGGCAGCGCTTGCCATCTGCCGAAAAGCCCGTGACGCGGGCATTCTCGAAGAATTCAACGCCCATGCGGCGCGCCGCCTTCATGAGCACATCGCGCAGGCGCATGCCGTTCGCCGAGGGCGGCATGGCGGTCGTCTCAAGGATCTTTCCTTTCATCGCCGCCTGCAGCTTCTTGCAGACCCTTTGTCCACGCACGCCGAGGATCTGCGGGAAGATGAAGACGCGGTTTGCGCCGTCCTCGGCGGCGAGTTGGCGGCTGACCGTCGTTGCACCGTCCCCCTCAAGCCAGCGAGCGGCGTCGAGGATCGAGAGATCGCGCTCGGCGACGGCTTCAGGCATGATCTCGAACGTGCGGATGCTCGAAGCCTCCTTGAGCGTATCGGCGAGGTTCGCCGCGATCATCTCGGGGTAGCAGTCCTTGAGCCCCTTGACGCCGACGATGATGACGTCCTTGCCGGTGAAGTCCGGCGCCTGCATGGATGCAGGCACAAGACACGAGGGCTTCAAGGTACCGACGGGCGTCACGGCAGATTGTTGTTCATGCAGGCTGCCGCAGTAGGGGAAGCCCTCCTCTTCCATGAGCTTGAGGAAGAAGCCGGCGGCTTCCTCGATGGATTCTTTGCCGATTCTATGGTAAGGATGCTCGGCGGGCAGCTGCTCGATCGCCTTCAGGGGATCCTTCACCCATGCGCGCGCTTCGTCGTAGCCGAGGAGGTCGATGAGTCCGCTGTTCAAGGGGAAAGAACCCGAGCCGTAGAGGAATACGCTCGCTTTTTTGCCGTTCTTGGCGCAGACGATGGCGGCCATGAGACCGGCAAAGCCGCCGCCGATGATTGCTACGTCCCGTTGTTTCATGCTTTCTTGCCTCCATTGACATTAAAGGAAAGCTCGTAGAGAGCTCGCGTCATCTCCGTCTCGCGGATGTTGCGTCCCATGAGGACGGGGCGCACACCCTTCCAGCGGCCCTGCAAAAATCCCTTGAGCTGGCCGAGCGAATCCTTCGCGCCCTCTGTGCTGCCGACGCGGCCGAAGATGCCGGCGGCGCGCAGGCTGCAGAAATTGCCCTGGCACGTGCCCATGCCGAGGCGCGTGCGGCGCCGGATGTCGTTGATGATGTGGCTGTCTGCGCTCTTGGCGATCTCCTCGATCTCTGCGAGCGTGATGTTCTCGCACTCACAGATGAGCGCGCGCGACTCCGGCTCCTCTTCGAGACGCTTGGCGACGCGCTCGAAGGCGTCCGGGCCGAGGCGCGTCGCCGCGAGGTTCGTGCCGAAGGACGGGAAGTACTTCGCCGCCTTCTTCTTCGCCTCCTCGCTGACTTCGGGCACGAGCGGCTCATCGGCCGTGCGGCACGGCGTCTTGACATTGAGCTTCTCGGCGATCTGGTCGCTGATGCGCTCCGCCATCAGGCGATACGTCGTGAACTTGCCGCCGACGATCGTCATCATGCCCTTGAGCCCGTCTTTTTCGTGGTCGAGAATCACGAAGCCGCGCGACGCGCCGCGCCCTGATGCGCCCGGCTGCTTGTAGAGCGGACGCGAGCCGGCGAAGGCGCGCAGGATGCGGTAGTGGCGCAGATCCTCGAAGGTTTCTTCGCCGATCTTCATCAATGCCTCGATCTCCTCATAGGACGAGCTCGTGTCCTCGGGATCGTCGATGCTCATCGACGTCGTGCCGAGGATCGTGATCGAGCCGTGCGGCACGAAGATGTCGCCGTCCGACGGCTTGTGCAGGCGATTGACGACGTGGTTCGCGAGGCGCTGGTTGAAGGCGATGAGTGTGCCCTTGTCCGGCTGCACGGGCACGTTGAGTCCCGCAAGCTCGGCGACCTTCTCGCACCAGCCGCCCGCCGCATTGACGAGGATGTCGCAGGCGATCGTGTATTCCTCGCCCGAGAAACGATTGCGCACGCGCACGCCTTCGAGCTCGCCGTTCTTCTCTTGGATGCCGACGACCTCGGTGTACGTCTTGTAGCGGCCGCCGTAGCGTACGGCGGAAGCGACGTTCTGGCACGACATGCGGAAACCGTCGATCGCCGCGTCGGGCACGGCGTAGGCGGAGACGATATGACGCGACAGGCGCGGCTCCATGCGGAACGCTTCGTCGAGCGTCAAGGGGCGCGCCTCGATGCCGCTCGCCCGACAGCCCTCGACCCAGCTCGCCTCGAAGTCCGCATCGTCCGAGTCGAGACGCACGAACATGCCGCCGATCGGCTCGACACACGACTTGCCGATCTTTCGGAGGATCGTGTTCTCCTCGATGCACTCCTTGGCAGCCTCCTGATCTTTGACGGCGTAGCGTCCGCCGCTGTGCAGAAGACCGTGGTAGCGCGAACTCGCGCCGTTGACGAGATCCTCCTTTTCGAGCAGCAGCACGTCGATGCCGCGCATGGCGAGATCGCGCAGAATGCCGACGCCCGTAGCTCCTCCTCCGATGACGACGACCGTTGCCTTCTCCATATCGTTCTCCTTTCTTCAAAAGCACGGATAAGATGAAGCCTCTCCATGCCTGCCGGTTTGCTCGAGCGTTGCCGCAGATCGCTGTGCTCTGGATTTGCACCGTGCAGGAAATATTTTTGGCTATGAAACGAAATTTTACCACGAATTGACAAACAATACGATTTTTCGTTTCCAAGAGACGCAAAAGTCTCTTTCTCTCAACAAGTTCATGGTATCATAAATTTTCAGATTTATCAATATAAAATCGAGGGATTTCCAACGAAAAAAGAAAATTATTGCAGCGACATTTTCTTTTTTCTTTTTTGCCTGTATAATGGCTATGGAATCAAAGGACGCAAAAGGAGGCGAAATCGTGACGCGTGAGGACTATGTCAAGTCGCTGATCAAATCGAACGGCTGCAATCTCAAGGAATTCGCGGCGAAGATCCACATGCCGTACACGACGCTTCTTTCCATATTGAATGGCTCCATCGGCGGCGCGGCGATGGACAACGTGCTGAAGATCTGCCGTGCGCTCGATCTGACGGTCGAAGAGCTCAACAATATCGTCGCGAAGTCTGCACCTGTGCGCGGGCAGGAAGCGGACGACATCGACCCGCATTTATTGGAGTTGATCCGCCAGCTGCCGATGGAAAAGCAGCTGGCGCTGAAGCTGCTCTTGGCAGATATGTGAAGGTGCAGCAGGAGGGAAAATCCTTCGTGAAGAATCTGCGTTCTTGAAAGCTGCTGTGCTCCCTAAAAGAGCGGGCAGCTTCTTTTTACGCCGTTTTCAGGCACAAAAAAACGCCGCAAATGCGGCGTGATTTGCATGGCTGGGGTAGCTGGACTCGAACCAACGCATGCGGGATTCAGAATCCCGTGCCTTACCAACTTGGCGATACCCCATTGACGAGCGATGCTGTCAACGTTGACTATTATAGGAGAAAATACGTATACTGTCAATCCCCTTTTTTATAAAAATTTATGATTCGAAGATTCTTTGGCTGACAGGAATATAAAAACAAGCTATAATATAACTGGAGGGAATGGCACAGAGAAGGGGGATTCTTCATGCAGACAATCGAGGATTTCTACCGTGAAGCGCTGAAAAAGGCCACAGGGCGAGAGGAGTTCGAGTACGATCCCGAGCAGCTCAACTGTCTTTTCCATCCGACAGTGCATGAGCCGGTCTGGGGCGAGGAAAAGCTTTCGGACGAAGGGCAGAAGAAAGCGCTCACGAAGGATGCGCGTGCCGTTTTGGAAGATGTCCTCGCGGGCAAGCGGGCGGGGCGCAAGGCGTACATCCTGCTCGCGCCGGCGTTCCTCGGACAGTATCACGATGTCAAGACGGGACAGATCCGCAACGCCTTCCGCAAGATGGGGTTCGATGGCCTCGTTGAGGTCGCGCTCTTCGCCGACATCCTGACGCTCAAGGAAGCCTTGGAGTTTGACCGCAACATCCAGTCGGAATCGGATTACATGCTCACGAGCTGCTGCTGTCCCATGTGGGTGGCGATGATCAAGAAGAGCTTTAGGCATCTCATGCCACATGTGCCGCCGTCCGTCTCGCCGATGATCGCCGCAGGACGCACGGTGAAGAAGCTCTATCCCGACGCCTTGACCGTGTTCTTAGGGCCGTGCATGGCGAAGAAGACGGAGGCGAAGGATCCTGACCTCGTCGGAGCCATCGACCATGTGCTGACGTTCCAGGAGTGCAAGGACATCTTTGACCGCCTCGGCATTCAGCCGCAGGATCAGTCGGACAAGAAGCGCGTCTACTCGTCGGAAGCGGGACGCATCTACGCCTACGCAGGCGGCGTATCCCAGGCGGTGCAGATGACGCTTGACCGGCTGAATCCCGAGCGTGCGATCAAGGTGCGCTCGCGCCATGCGAACGGCGTCGCCGAGTGCAAGCAGATGCTCAACGCCCTCATGGAGGGCGAGGTCAAGGCGAACTTCTTCGAGGGCATGGGCTGCGCGGGCGGCTGCGTCGGCGGCCCGAAGAAGCTCATTCCGCAGGAAGAGGCGAAGGAGCATGTCAAGGCGTACGGCAAGCGCTCGCCGTACCGCACGCCGCTCGACAATCCCTACGTCTTGGAGCTTCTGACGCGCCTCGGCTTCTACACGCTCGAAGGGCTGTTGTACGACGAGACCTTCTTTTCAAGGAAGCGCTTTGCCTGACGAAGAAAGCAGCCTGAAACTGAAAATGGGACGGTGCGTATGCCGTATGGGGCATACGCACCGTCTTTTTGTCCCATGACAGTCTCCGTATCTCCCTGCAGTTCCTGCTTAGAGGGCGGCAGCTGCAGGAAATATTTCCAGCGAAGCGCCGCATGAGAATACTTGCCAAACGTATGTTCTATATGCTATACTGATTTAGCGAACACGTGTTTGGGAAAGATGGGAGGAAGAAGGAATGAAGCATTGGGATTTGCCTGAGGATTGGGAGATCGAGGCGGCGCTGCCCGAATATGTCGATGGGGAGGGCGACGCCACGCGCCTTTTCTTGACGGACGGTACGGATCGTCTCGTGCGGGCGCGTCTGCGCACTGTGCTGGAGCGTTTGGCAAGGCGCCATTGCCGTTCTCTGCCGCTGCTGCGTGCGTGGGCGAAGGAGCGCACGGCGCTTGCGCAGACGGCGCCCTTGGCGATTGCATCGGAACTCGTGCTCGTGCCTTTTCGCGCACGGCGGCCGCGCATTCGAGGCGATGCGGCGATGGGCGTCGTGAATGCCATGCACGCGCAGCTCGTTCGCGTTGAAGAGTCGGCTGAGATCGAGCTTTCCTGTGGCAGGCGCATCCGTGCGCTTTGGGGCGCGGCAACCCTCGCCGCCCATCTTCGCGCGGCGGAAATCCTGCGGCAAGACCTCGATGCAAAGACCGAAGCTGCCGTACTGCGCCGCCTCTTCTGGCAGAAGGCATGGAATCGTGCCGATTTAGGGAAGCACTGATAAATTCAGCCACCCATCTTCACGCATCTGCACTGTCCTCTCGTCGTCGATAAATCCTCGACGTAGCACCGCTACGCCTGCGGTTTGTCTCCTCGATAGATACAGCGCATCTGCGCAAATCTGGGCGACTTCATTTTATCAGCGTTTCCCTAGGAAGGAAATAGAAGAAAATGAAAGAACGTGCGTAGAGCGCCGCAGCGAAATGGGCTGCGGCGCTCTTTGCTGTGTGGAATTGTTGGCTTGCGACTCATATGGCGTTGATGCATCAGAGTATGTTATACTTTATTCGTTGCCTCCTCCATACTGGCACGGGAAGGAGGTGCATGTGATATGGAGAGCATCCCTCTATCGTTCCTTCTCTCCGTCGCGGCAGGAGTAGTCTGCCACTACCTTTGCAAATGGCTTGACGAGAGAGTGAAAGGCAACAGGCCTGGGCAGTAGTTCCCTGCCCGCAACAAGGGAACAAGAAAATCCCCCCAAGCTACCACCTTGGGGGGATTTTTGCATGTGGATACGGTATCCCTCTATCGTTCCTGCCGTATATAGTATAGCATACGTGCTGAGTTCTGTGCAAGCTGTACTTTGCTGGGTTTTGCTGTTCTGCGGGGAGGGCTTTGGATTGGGCTGCAACGCTTGTGGAGGCCACTTCCTCCCAAACTTCCCGTCGAGTCAGCCCTCACTCGGCTTTTGCGCCTGCCGCATCCCTTTCGCTACAATAGCGGCCAGCGCTAATACATAGAGGAACCGGTTCCTCGCCCAAGGGTGAGGAAAATGACGATCAACGAAATGGTTTTGCAGTCGCAGAGGGGAAATGGCGAAGTTCTGGCAGAGCTTTGCGAGAAGTTTCAGGGGATGTTCTTTCGTGCGGCGCGGCAGCGCCATCTGCGCACCGTATTTGAGGACGCTTTGCAGGCGGCACGCGAGAGCTTCCTGCGCGCCGTGCGCGATTTCGACGCGGCGCTCGGCGTGCCGTTCGAGGGCTTTGCCAAGCGCCGCGTCTACGGCGATCTGCATACGTTCTTCCGCCGCGAGCGCGCCTATTGGCAGCGCGAGGTGCATCCGGGAGATGACGAGGAGGGCAAGAGCTTCTGGGAGTCTGTCGTAGATGATGCCGCAGGCGGCACGGCTGCAAACTTCGCGCTCAAGGATGCGCTCTTCGCTGCGATGAGGACGCTGTCGGAGCGCGAGAAGGAGCTTCTGTCGCTCGTCTATCTTGCGGATTGGAGTCTCAAGGAAGCCGCAGCGAAGCTCGGCCTCAGCGCCGCTTATGCCGCCGTGGTCAAGCGGCGCGCGCTGCAGAAGATGAAGAAGCTGCTCGTGTGATCGGAGAATATGGAAAAACGGCGAAAGGTCAGCGCCTTCGGCTTGACCTCTTGGGGCTTCATGGCAAAAAAAATCATCGCTTTGCTTAAGGAAAATGGAGGAAGCTACGATATAATTGCTGTAAAGTGATAGGGAGGTCGGCGGAGACCTCTGGGCATATCAGGGAAGACAGTCGCAGCGTAAGGAAGCGCGTTTCTTTGGCTGTGGCGTCAATGATCAGGGAGGTTTTTGCTGTGCCACTAGTAGTAAAGAACAATATGCAGGCAGCGAATACGCTGAACACGCTGAACAAGAACGAGAAAGACCGTGCGAAGAGCCTTGCACAGGTTTCCTCGGGCATGAAGATCACGAGCGCGGGCGATGATCCGTCCGGCATGTCGATCTCTGAGCGCATGCGCGTGCAGATCCGTGCGCTTGACCAGGACAATCAGAACACGCAGAACGGCAACAGCATGATGAAGGTCGCCGAGGGCGCTGTCGCCTCGACCGTCGAGATCTTGCGCACGCTCAAGGAGAAGTGCATCAACGCGGCGAACGACACGAACACGGACGATGACCGCGCGACGATCCAGAAGGAAATGGACGCGATGGTCGACCAGATCAACGACAACGCGAATATCCAGTACAACGGCAAGATTCTGATGAGCGGCACGTACAACAATCGGGTGCGTGCTGATGATGGCGGCACACGTTCCTCTTGGGCAAATCAGTCGTTTGCAGAGGGAACGAGCGCGACGGGCACGGCATTGACTGATTATAAGGATCGCAACGGCAATAGTCTCGGCATTCTGCCGACGGATTGGATGACGGTTTCCTATGTCAAAGATGGTAAGACGTATGAGAAAACCTTCCGTGTCGGTAATTTTAATTTGGCCGCTTGTTTTACTAATGCCGCAGGTGGGACTGGTAAGTTTGTTCCAGACCCTGGAATGCCAGATTTGGAGGCATACCAAGGACCAGCACCAAATGGGCTGTCTAAGGTTGGCATTGATCAGTATGGGCATGATGTCGTTACGGCGGATGGCAAGGACGCTTTGACAGTTCGTGCAGCGAACGGCGGCACGACGGGTCAGATCGGCGGCGTGACATTCTGCCTGACCGATTCACAGGGCAATATCAAGAAGGCGCAGAACAATATGTTCGACAAGTTCCAGATGACGGTACGCGCCCAAGATCCGACGCCCGACAATGCTATGGTCTTCCAGATCGGCACGCGATCGAACCAGGCGGTCAAGGTCGGCTTTACCGATATGCACGCGAAGGCGCTCGGCATGATGGGGTCCGACTCGAAGGCGATTCAGGTCACGACGCGTGCGCGCGCCAATGCGGCGGTCAATGTCATTGAGAATGCCATCGGCATGTGCCTTGACCAGCAGACGGTGCTCGGTGCGGCGCAAGCTCGCCTGCAGTTCACGTCGTCAAACATCATCACGGCGAGCGAGAACACGCAGGGTGCCGAGTCGACGATTCGCGACGCCGATATGGCGAAAGCGATGACGGACTACACGAAGAGCAACATCCTCACGCAGACGGCGCAGGCCATGCTCGCACAGGCGAACCAGTCGTCGAGCGGCGTGCTGAGCTTGCTGCAGTAAGTATATAGGTGGCTTTTGCCGCCTCAATGCCCTGCCGAGGCAGGAGTCGAGAAGGAAAGAAAGCCACCACATCTTGTGGTGGCTTCTCTTGCGATAGAAAGGAAGATGAGAAATGAGAGGAATGAGCAAGAAGGACGCCTTGGCGTGTCAGGTCAGCCTCGGTCTCTTTGCCGGCCTCCTCGGCCTTGCCTCGACGGCACATGGCATGCCCGTGCATGATAAAGGCGCGCTCACTGGTGACGCGATTGATGCGAAAATAATAAAATCCGAAACGTCTGGCAACGTGATGAATATCCAACCCACAACATCTTCGTCCACGCCTACGAACAACGTCATCGGCTGGAAGGATTTCTCCATCAAGAGCGGCGAGACCGTGCAGTTTGACAACGGCGCAAAGACGAACAATTACCTCAATATCGTCACGGGCAATGTGACGTCGCATATCGACGGCGAGATGAAGGGCGGCAACAATGTCTATATCGCCAATTCGCACGGCGTGATCTTCGGCAAGGGTGCGAGCGTCGACGTCGGCAACCTCTATGTGACGACGCAGGATTTGACAGGCGTTGACTATTCGCAGTCGGCGAACAGCAGCAAGATTGGAAATGGTACTGTCATTGACACGCCAGCAAACGGGAAGGCGGCTTCGTCGGCAAAAGCCGATGTCGTCAGTCTTGTTGATACTGCTGGAAAAAACTTGAAAGCGACAAAGATCGTCCTCGAGGGCAGGAGCGTTCGCATCATGAACGATGCGAATATCAAGTCGAGCGAGGTATATACGCTTGCCAATACAGATCCGTTGAAGGTGGAGGCTGGCGGCGAGCAGGAAGTGCGTCCTTATAAGGGCTATGTGCATGTCGGATATGACACAAGCAATGCTGCGCCGTCCACGGGAGCGGGAAATAAGTACAGGAATCTTACGAAGGACAATATTTATAAACTTGTTGCCAGTGACACAGACCTTAATGGTATGACGACGAACGATAAAGATGCCAACTACATGCTGCGCAAGAATATCACTCTTCCAACGGGTACACCGCATACGCCGATCGGTACGGAAGCAACTCCTTTCAAAGGCAGATTCGATGGCATGTTCCATAAAATCTCGGGCTTGACATTTGACACGGCGCACGAGGGCACAAGTGCGGAATATGTGGGGCTGTTTGGTACGACGGACGACGCGACCATCATGAACGTCGGGCTGAAGGATGCGAATCTCTCTGCGGTTAAATATGGCGGCGGTCTTGTCGGTCATGCCAAAGGGAACACGGTTATTAGTACCGTCTATAATGAATCGACGACAAGTATTGGTGCGGGAAGCAATGCTGGTGGCATTATTGGAAAAATGGGAGATGCCTCCTTGGATAATGCCTATAACACAGCTCCTGTGGGCAATGGTGGAGGCATACTGGGACGCTTGGATGTGAGCGGCTCGGGTAAAAGCAGAATATATGCTGTTTATAATTCGGGAACGACAACCCCCGGCGTTTCTTTCGGTGTTTATGCAGATTTGGGGTCGTTCACGACGGATACCTTTATCAAGGATGCATATACAGCGAGTGGCGACTTGATGCCGGCGACAAACAACAATATTGTAAAAAATTCTTATACGATTAATTCTGATACGGCTACCCTTGTTCGACCTACTTCAGCGACAGGAGATGCACAGAAAGGCGATGCTGAGCAGGCCGCCACTTATGCCGACTGGGACATCTCCGACGAGGGCGGTGCGAACACGACATGGCGTCTCTTCGCTGGGCATTCGAATCCGCTTTTGACCGCCTTCATGCAGGGCACGGTGCAGGCGGAGTATTCGTATGCCGATTTTGAGCGGCCGAATCACGGGCACAGCGGCAATGTCGCCAGTACATACACAGAGCGTATCGCTGATACGCTCAAGACGAACAACGGTAAGGATATGCCCAAGCGCACTTACGATGCCACCTATCGCAAGATGACGAAGGCGGATGGGACGGAGATCGGCGGCATTTCCGATGTCACGATCCACGGCTATCCGAGTCCTGCGCCCGCCGCGCCGAACAACATCGAGCTGAATACCAATCATGGCCGCCGCAATGCGGGCAAGGAGGCCATGCTCTACAGCGGCCAGCACGGCTACGACGTCGCAGGTGCGAACATCGATATCGAGAAGCGTAAAGTCGTCGGCAGTTGGAATGATTTGACGATCGAGAAGGAATACGACACTACGACCGATGCGAAAAAGGCGCTGGAGAATTCCCTGACGGCGGACAGCATCCGGCTCACAGGGGTCATAGACGGCGATGATGCAACGATCGGCATTGATCCGGCGCATCCTGTGACTGCCAATTTCGCAGATGCCAATGCCGGTTACGGCAAGTCGCTGACTATAGGGGGGACCTTCACGCTCACGGGAGCGGACGCGGTAAACTACAGCAATATCGATGCTGCCAGCCTTACGCCGCCCGCTTCCGGCCTCAAGGGAAATATTCGCCAGAAGAAGATTGTCGTCGGTCTTGACCCTGCGAAGGACTACAAAAAGATATACGATGGCACGGCGAACGTGAAGAGCACGGTTGATCCGAAGACGACGAACGATGTGCTGAAGCTCACGGCGAAGAATGCAGGCGGCTATGCCGCGGGCGACGTCAAGCTCAACTACACGGACATCGAGGCGAAGTACATGAAGGACAAATCGTCCGATGCCGACGAGAATGCTTCGGGCAATGCCAAGGTCAACCGCGACATCGCCTACAAGAATATCAAGCTTGCCGCCGGAGCGACGGGCTCGACGAATAACTATATGCTCGTCAATAAGACGGGCGACGTGCTCTACCGTGAGAAGGCTGCGGGCGAGGATGCGTACAAGGCCGCGCATGCGACGGATTACGCATCCCTCACGAACGATGCGAACAAGAAGACCAACGACCGCTACATCGGCGCGGTGAAGACGGATGGCGGTACGATCTGGGGCACGGGCACGATTGAAAAGCGCAAGATTGACGCATCGGCTTTCACTGTCTCGGGTACCGGTACCCCGAAGGTTTACGACGGCACGGACTACCTCGTCGTCGACGGCACGACGCGTAAGGTGCAGGGCACGGTCGACACGGCGTCCGGTACTGCCACGGACACGGGAAAGAATGTCGCTGAGGCGGACAAGGACAAGCTCAAGTTCACCATCAGCGCAGCGGACAACAAGGCCTACTACAAGAACAGCGCCACGAGCGCGACGACGACGAAGGACGTCTACGACGCGACCACAAATCCCACGGGTGCGCGTGTTCTTTCCTATACCCTCAAGGCGAGCGACACGACGAACGGCGAGACGCTCGCAAACTACGAGCTTGATCTCGGCGGCGGCGTGACGCGGGCGCTCAATACGACGGACACCTACGACGCCACGGGTGCAGGTGAGATCACGCCGCGCGACATCACGGTCGACCTCTTGAAGAAGACGGGCATCGACAAGGTGTATGACAAGACGACGGCTGTCACGGACGGCACGAATGGCACGACGAACAACAAGGTGTTCGGCACGAACTTCGGCTACGCCGCAGGCACGACCGACGATCACAAGCTCGTCGCAGGCGATGGCGCGGAGATCAAGGCGACGTCTGCCGTTTACAAGAAAAAGACGAGCGGCTCGGAGGCTGGCGACAAGGACGTCTCGCGCACGGCGGCGGGCAATGTCATCGAGGATGGCAAGGACGTCGAGTACAAGATCGAGCTTACGGGTGCGGACGCGACGACGGCTGCGGCTGCAGCGGCGAACTATCGCCTCAAATACAGCGTGGGTACGCAGACGACGAATGGCACCGTGGGCAGCGCCATCACGATGACGGGCACGGGCAAGATCACGCCGCGCGAGCTTGCGCTGAACAATCTGCCCGAGGTCGTGCGCTCTTACGACAGGACGTCGAACGTCTATGCCAAGCAGCTCAAGGACAAGGGCTATGACCACGTCACATCGGATCTGCACGAGAACGTGGCTCTGACGCTCGGCGATGATAAGGACGTCGTCGGCACATACTACGAAAGTGCGGCTGCGGACGCTGAGAAAGCAACGGATGCCAACTACAGGACGGACGGCACGACACAGATCTCCGGGAAGCCCGCGCAGTATACCGTCCGTTATAAGTCCGACTTCAAGCCAACGATCACGGATGGCAACTATGTCCTCAAGGATGCGTCGACGAGCACGGGCACGGGCAAGATTACGACATTCGTTGCGAACAGCACGAACTTCAAGATGGATTTCGGCGTGCAGAGCAAGGTGTTCGACGGTACGACGGCTGCCGGGGACAACAATCAGCTCAACACGCTGGAACTCGATTTCGGCAATGGACAAAAGCTGGATTTCCTCCATACGCCGCAGAAATCGTATGAGCGCATCGGCGAATTCGGGAACGAACATGCCAATGTGGACAAGGACGGCAACTATCTCGTCATCGGCGGCACGACGAAGGCGGCGTATAGCTTCACCTTCAAGGTGAAGCCCTTCTTGGGGACGAACGCTTCGGACAACTACGATCTCAGCGCCTTGTCTCCGGACTCCGACGGCTATATCTCCATGACGAAGGCGGCGTATGGCAAGATCGAGCAGAGGAAGCTCCAAGCGACGCTCCTGAATCCGCAGCATGAAAAGGTCTATGACGGCACGAAGGATGTGACGAACGGCAAGGGCGAGAAGCTCAAAGGTTCTTCTATCGTCACCGTGGACAACCTCGCGCCGAGGGAGCTCGGCGGTACCTATGGCGACGGCAGTGACATCGTCGGGGAGTATGACAACAAGAATGTCCAGTCCAACAAGCATGTTGTGACCTACAAGCTAAAGATTTCCCCGAATGAATACGAGAACGACTACTACTTCGTGGACAAGAACGATACAGTCGTGACGGAGCTCAAGGGCGAAGGCGTCATCAAGCCGCGCGAGATCGATGTGGACTTCAACTATGCACGGAAGACCTACGACGGCACGTCGGCTGTAGACAAGACGGCGAGCACCTGGGGCTACACGCTCAAGCCGCACGACGAAAGCGCGGATATGCGGACGAAGGTGCAGGATTTGCTCAATGCTGAGCATCCGACGCTCAATAGGGCGGCGCTCACGGGAACCTATGTGGGCGAGGACGGCACGACGCCGCAGAGCGATGCCGGTGAGTATACGGACCGCGTGAAGTATTCGAACATCCAGGCGGCTCTCCAGGATTCCAACTACAAGATGGTCTCCGATACGAGGATCGGGTCGGGCAAGATCGACAAGCGTACGTTCAATGCGGGCGACCTCAACCTCGACATCGCCGCCGCTCGCAAGACCTACGATGGCACGAAGCTCGTCAAGAAGGCCGGCGGAAAGGTCGAAGACTATATCACTGGTCTGACGATGAATCTCGGCGGCACGCCGAAGACGTACGTCAAGAACACGGACTATTCGCTCCAGAGCGCGACATATGCCAACCCGAACGTCTCGGCGAACACGGGCACGGGCAGCGTCACCTACACCATCTCGCTGAAGAAGAGCGACGGCACGAACGGCTCGCTTCTGAACAACTACGAGTTCACGAATCTTCCCACAGGGTATTCTTTCGATGCGGCGAACGGCACGCTCTCGCGCACGGTGGCGAACGGCACGATCGACAAGCGCAAGGTCTATGCGCATGTCAAGGACGTGTCAAAGATTTACAATGCAGACGTTGATGTGCGCGGCGGAAGCGACGACGGCCATAAGCTCTCGAGCAGCGAACTTGTGACGTTTGACAACAAGCTCAATGGCACGGCTGTCGATGACACGGGTCTGATCGACGCGCACAAGAGCCTCAATGCCACGACGGCCTCCTATCGCGACAAGAAGGCGGGCACGGGCAACAAGACGGTCGACTACACGCTCTCGATCGACTCGGATCCTGCGATCGCGGGCAACTATGCATTTCACGACGGCAAGACGGGAGCGGAGGTTCCTGTCGTTTCGGGCAAGTACGTCTTGACAACGACAACGAACACGATCCATCGCCGCGCCCTCAAGATTCAGACGCAGACCGGCGTCAAGAAGGAGTTCGACAACACGGATGTCGTCAAGATCGGCGGCGTGCCTTCCACGACGAATGCAGGACTGAGTTTCGTCGGCGGCGACAAGCAGGGGAGCGATACCGTCGATCTCAATACGACGTACACGCGCGTCTACAAGTCGAAGAACGCGACGAAGACCGCCGCTTCGAAGCAGGACAACATCAAGTACAACAACATCCAGCTCACAGGCGCGGATGCGGCGAACTACTATCTCGCCGACAGCACCGGTAAGGCGCTCGACGCCGACACGGCGGCGGGCTTCTTTAAGACGACGGGCGACGGCGAGATCACGCCGTTCCAAGTTACGAAGAATAATTTCAAGCTGAATTTCCGCACGGCGCCGGTCACGAAGACGTATGACGGAACAGCGTATGTTGACGGCAATACGGAAAATCCCACGGCTTGGAAAACCTACATCACGGACAGCTATGTCACGGACAGCGGCAATCACCGTCTCTTCGACATTGACGTCGAGAAGGTCAAGTCGGCGACGTACCGCAATGCTGGAAATACGGCGGACAACAAGAATGTGGGGCAGAACAAGAAGGTGCTGTTCAACCTCAAGTTCTCGGATGCGGCGCAGAACAACTTCGATTTCTCTAGTGACTTCTATACGCCGGACGCCGACGGCAATCAGATGCTCTCCGACGGCACCTATAACCGCTATACGAAGGGCGACATCGAAAAGCGCGTGCTGCAGGCGAATCTCGCACATGGTACGGACATCCGCAAGGTCTACGACGGCACGCAGGCGGCGGACAAGTCGAACCTTTCCATCTTGAACTTCGTCAAGGCGGATAAGGACAAGCTGGAGACGACGGCGACGTTCGACAAGGCGACGGCGACGGTCGACCCGGGTGCAGCGGCGACGAACACGCGCCAGATCACCTATACGGCGACGCTCACAGGCGATGCTGCGGACAACTACGCCTTCGATACGCTCACAGGCCCTGCGAACAAGACGCTGACGGCCACGGGCGACATCGAGAGGCGCAAGGTCTACGCGAAGGTCACGGGAGCACGAGAAAAGACGTACGACGCCGGCACGAAGGTGCTGATCGGTGGTGCGGAGCGGACAGGCGAAGCACTTGTGACGTTCGGCAAGCGGACGGAGGGCGATAAGGATACCGGGCTTCGTACAGGCTACGGCACGAATGCGACGACGGCGGTCTATGCGGGCGCCAATGCCGCCGATGCCTCCGATACGGCGAATAAGACCGTCAAGTACACGCTCAAGATCGACGGTAAGGATGCCGACGGCACGGACTATGCAGATAATTACATCGTCTACGATGCGGCGAATCCCAATGCCGTCGTTTACAATAGGGCAGCAGGAAACAACGACGGCCTTACGACGACGGCGAACGCGATCAAGCGTGCGCCTCTGACTGTGACGGCAGACTATGCGACGAAGCAGTACGACGGCGGCAAGAAGGTCAAGAACCCTAGCCCCGACACGCTGCTGAAGATCACAGGCGGCTGGCAGGGTGCGGACGGCGGCGATCTGAACCGCACGGCTTACACAGCGACGTATCTCAATGAGAATGTCAATCAGAAGGGCGTTGACTACGGCAATATCCAGCTCGTCGGCACAGGGTCGACGAAGGCATCAAACTATGTCTTGTCGTATAACGGCAAGGAGGTCGCGCGGAGCGGCGAAACTTACAGCCTGCACGGCGAGGGTGAGATCACGAAGCGTATCCTGACGGGTGATGACCTCAAGGCTGGCTTTACGACGACGCCGATCAAGAAGTCGTACGATGGTACAGCGGACGTCAAGAATCCCTCGCGGTATGTCAACTATATGCGCACGCGCTACACGAAGGACGACGGTACGCCGCTCGACCTTAGGGCGGACGGCTACAAGGTCGAGCGCGCCGACTATGTCGCGAGTGCGAATACCGCGGCGAAGGACGTCGGCAAGGGCAAGGACGTCAAGTTCCAGTTCGCCCTGAACGACGGCAATTTCGATTACTCGCGTGTCACGGGCGCCACGCTCGGCGCCGACGGCGTATACCGCTTCAGCGAGAACTATGGCCGCGAGAAGGTGACGAACCCGGACGGCTCGACCTCGACCGTCGGGCGCGGTGAGATCTTTGGTAGGCGCGTGGCGCTGACGCTCCATCTCGTGCAGAAGATCTACGATGGTACGACGGAGGTCAAGGACGGCTACTATACGAAGGACGAGAAGACGGGCAAGCTCGTTGAACACAATCCGAACCTCGACTGGAAGAAGGTCATCACGCTCGACGGCGACGGCAAGATCGGCGGCGACGAGAACAGCGGCTTCGCCCACGGCGAGGGGCTCGACTTCAACGCGACGGGCGAGTACAAGGACGCCAATGCGAACCGCGACCCGCATTACACGGGCCCGCTGCAGCCGGCGAACAAGGACGTCACCTACAAGATGCGCCTCACGGATGCGACGGCGAACAAGAACTATTCCTTTCAGATCCGCGTCGTCGACGAAGCGGGCAATACGCTGAAGACCGCCACGTCGCAGTCGTTCATCGACCCGCAGACGGGCGAAGGGCACATGTTCGACGGCCTTGGCAACATCTGGCAGAAGCAGCTGACGCTGACGAAGACGAACGGCTGGGGCAAGAACTACGACGGTAACGCCAATGTCACGGATGCTGTGAAGAAGGGTCTGCAGTTCGACGGCGTCGCCGAGAAAGATCGCGATTTCTTCAAATTCAGTGATCCGGCGAATGCGAACGCCGATCGCTTTGCCGGGAAGATTTCCGGCCGCTACGGCGATCGCGCCGTGGAAGGCTCCTTCCTCAATACGCCGCAGAACACGAATGTCTACAAGCATGTCAAGCGCCCGCAGGGCAATCTCAACGGCACGCCCGAGACGCGCGACGTCGAACTTACGGGCGTCAAGGATGCCCTTGCCAGCCTGCAGACGCCCGGTTCCGTCGCAAACAACTACTTCTACGACGGCGACAACACCGTCTATGGCACGGGCGTCATCAAGCCTTTGACGCTCGACCTCAAGAAGACGTGGCTGAAGAACGGCGCGGACTTCTCCAAGATATACGACGGAGATCCGCTCGCCAAGATCGGTGGCAAGGCGCTGAGCCCTGAGAACAAGCAGGCCTTCCACGACAAGCTCAAGCTCAGTGTCGATCTCGGCACGGGTGAGAAGCCCATCGAGCTCGACTATACGCTGTACGGCGACGAGAAGGGCGACTACGAGGGCTACCGTCCGCACTACGAGAACCTCTCGGGCGGACATGCCCACCACGGCCAGAGCGACGCCAATGTGAAAAACAGTGCCGATTCGGCGGATACGCTGAACAAAGACATCGTCTACAAGCTCAAGCGCATCAACGGTGACAAGGCGTGGGCGAACCAGGCTGAAGGTGCTCGTTACAAGGATTGGGAGCTTTCGGAGAACCCGAGCGGCGCCGATCTCCGCTTGAGCGACGCCGCGACCGATACCCATACCGACAACAAGTCGGGACTCAGGGCGGTGATCACGCCGAGGAAGGTCGAGGTGCAGGCGGACGCCTACAGCAAGATCTACGACGGCACGTCGGCTCTGACCGCACCCTCCCTAAGCGCCGGCGAACTGGCGAAAAAGCAGCAGGAGCTTCGCTCCAGACTGCACGTCACGGACAAGGATGCGGCGAAGATGCTCAAGGACGACGGCATCGACTTCACGGTCGATACCGATTCTTCGCAGTTCCTCGACAAGACCTCGCGTTTGGCTGACGCCAATGTGGTACGGGATGACAAGGGCAATGTCCTCAAAGATGGCAAGCTCGTGGAGTACAGACTCCAAAAGACGGGCGACGCCGTCAAGCAGGGCAACTACGAACTGCCGTCGGCGAATCTTCCCTCGGGCGTGCAGACCGATACCGTGCTCGGCACGGGCAGCATCACGCCGCGCATCGTGCGCGTAGCGTTCGATCCGGCGAGCACGGCTGCGCCGGACAAGATTTACGATGGCACGCAGTATGCCGTCAAGGACGGAAAGATTCACAGCCGCACGTTCAAACTCGTGGATGCCGTAGGCGATGAAGGTGTCGTCGCTGCAGACGCGGGCGATGTCAAGCTCAATCAGACGCATAACGTCGGCAAGTTCGCCTCGCCGAACGTCAAGAAGGACAAGAACGGCGTACAGGCGCAGGATGTCACCTACAACGAAGGCATAGCGCTGACCAACGGACAGAACAAGGCGGGCAACTATACGCTCGACACGTCCAATCTCAAGGATTCGGCGAAGATCACGCCGCGCCCGATCACGGCGACGCTCAAGAATGAACCGATCGTCAAGGAGTACGACGGCACGCGGGAGGTTCGCGATCTTCGCAAGTACATAGGCAAGGACGCCAAGGGCAAGGATGCGTTTGAAACGAAGACAGCTTTCCGAGAGGGCAACATCCATCTCGTGGACAAGAATGCGAAAGTCGAGGGAATTTCCGCCCCCGCACAGCCGACTTGGGAGGCCAAGGACAAGGCGAGGGGCATGACGCTGACAAAAGCGGAGTACGACAATAAGAACGTCGGCAAGAACAGGCGTGTGACGTACGACATCGCCATGAACAGCGACAACTACATGCTGGTCGATGCAGCGGGCAGTTCGCTGATGTCGGGCGACCGCAAGGCGCAGATCGTGTCAAATCAGGGCGAGATCAATCGCCGCAAGATCAAGATCGATGCTGCGAAGGACGCCAACAAGATTTACGACGGCACGGCGAACGTCCTCAATCCTCTAGGCAATCTGAGCTTCAACTATAACGGAGCGAGTGCGGAGCAGAATGAGGCGAACGGTCTCGTTAAGGGCGAGGGCGATGCCGTGAAGACTGCTCTGGGCGTCCAAGGCGTCTACCGCGACGACAAGGACAGATACGTTGATGCGAATGCAGCCGACAGCGACGCACAGGACTACAAGAA
The DNA here is from genome assembly GCF_963528755.1 of uncultured Selenomonas sp. GTDB lineage: Bacteria > Bacillota > Negativicutes > Selenomonadales > Selenomonadaceae > Selenomonas. Next base: position 828 of record NZ_CAURXA010000010.1, on the reverse strand, counting down.
TCACCAGGTGCGTTACACCTTCAAGAAGGATGAGAAGCACAAACCCGTCCTTGCGAACTATGAAATCACGACGGCAAAGGGCGGCAACACCATCTACGGCAAGGGCATTATCCGACGCCGCACGCTGGACGTTCTGCTCGATTGGCAGGCGACGTACGTCGGTAAGGGTGGCATGAACTTCACGGGTCACATCGCAGACGGTTCGGCGCAGGCGAACGAAGGAAGCCCGCTGACGGACGAGGTCAAGAAAGATTTGCAGAGCTTCAACAGCGGTATGTTCTTCTATGGGCCGAAGGGCAGCGTGGACTACAGCACCCCGGATCCGCATGAGATTCTGGGCTGGTACATGAAGAATGGCGTAAAAACACTGGCGAGTGGTAACTACACCTATGTCGATGGCAAAGGTGTCTCCCATGGCAGCAACTATACGCTTCGTTCTGTGCCGAGCAAGCTCTTCGTCGCGCCGCGCGTCGACAAGGTCGTGCCTGAGCGCACGATACGTCCCGACAGCAAGGTGTACGAGAGGGCGGCTTTCGATGAAAGCAACGCGTTCGGCAAGAGCAAGGATCTTAACGCCGCGCTCGCATATACGGGCGAGGGTGTCAACATCGGCGGTACGAAATCGCAGCAGGGTACGAGTACGAATGCCAGCGCTGCGGGAATCCGCCAGCAAGGGACAGGCACGAACATCGGCAGCAGCGCGGGCATTGGCGGTGCGGCAGGTGCGAACGGCAAGGTGCAGGGCGCGACGGGCGCGGCGAATGAAGCCGCGCGTGTTGCGGGCGCACAGCCGGGGGCAAATGTTAAGCCGCAGGGCGCACAGTCTGG
>NZ_CAURXA010000009.1:0-49627 GCF_963528755.1 uncultured Selenomonas sp. | reverse complement strand
CGCTTGCATTCTTGGGACGTTTTCGCATACGAACTGTTACCCAATCAGCTGCGCGCCTTGCGCTTGCTTCTTGGACAGTTCATCAGCGGTCAACGTCAACCAATCATGCTGCGCGCGTTGCGCTTGCATTCTTGGGACGTTTTCGCATACGAACTGTTACCCAATCAGCTGCGCGTTTTGCGCTTGCTTCTTGGACAGTTCAGCAGCGGTCAACGTCAGCCAATCATGCTGCGCGCGTTGCGCTTGCATTCTTGGGACGCTTTCGCATACGAGTCGTTGCCCAATCAGCTGCGCCCTGTGAGCTTGCCTCTTGGACGACTCAGCAAGATTATACAAGATGTAGATTGGGCAGTCAAGGGACTAAACTACATATTGTGGTTTATCCACAGAAAAAGCGCCCTTTATCCACAGGGGAAAAGGGCGCTTTCCGCAAGATTTTCAAGGCTTTTGGCGCGGCGAAAAATTCTTTCAAAAAAGTTATGCACAGGCGGCAGCTACTCCTTCGCCTGTATGATTGTGCGCATGGGGAACGGGATGTCGATGCCCTCCTCGCGGTAGCGGCGCGTCAAGGCCTTGATGAACTCGTGCTTCAACAGGAACTGGTTGACGAAACTGCTCGTGCGCAGCACGACGTCGAATTCGATGGCAGAGTCGCCGAAGGTGTGGAAGCGCACGACGGGATCGCTCTCAACGTCGTGATCGAACGCTGCCATGACCTCGTTCGCCACTTCAAGGGTCACGCGCTCCACCTCGTCGAGATCGCTCGCATAGCTGACGCCGACGGGGATGGCGACGGAGATTTCCTGCGCGGGCATGTCGTAGTTCGTGAGAACGGAAGACGCGAGCTTCTGATTCGGCACGATGATCGTGTTGCCGCCCAGGGTCTGCACCGTCGTGAAGCGGAAGTTGATGTCGGCGACCTTACCTTCCTCGCCCGCCGACATGCGGACATAGTCGCCGATGCGAATCTGGCGCGAGAGGATGAGCTGCAGCCCCGAGAAGATGTTCGACAGCGTCTCCTGCATACCGAGGGCGAGCGCCGCGCCGCCGACGCCCATCGCCGTGAGGATCGGCGCGACGGAAATGCCCGCATACTGCAGGACGACGAGCACGCCCATGGCGTAGATGACGCCGGAAAGAATGGAGGACAGGAGCGTCGTCTTCGGCAGAGCCGCGCCGCTCGTGCGCGTCTTCATCTCGATGAATCCCGTGATTGTGCGCGAAGCGACGCGCGTCAGCGTGAAGACGATGATACCGAAGAGGATGTAGGAGAGGAACTGCGCGATTGTTGGGAAGACGTCGATGGTCTTGATCGACCAGTAGACGCCGACGCCCATGCACCACGAGACGGGCACGCCGCGAAGCGCATGGATGAAGATCGACCAAGCCGTATCCTCGCCGACCGTGACCCTCTCGCGAATCTGTCGGTCGATGAGCTTGTTGAGGAATATGCCGACCGTCAGCGCCGCGAGCATGATGCACGCAGGCATGAGCAGGAAATCGGTCATCTCATGCCATGTCAGCTCCTGAAGTTTCATAAAAAAGGACAAAATCTCTCCTCCTCTAGCATGTGGATAAGTCGAGCAGGAAAAGCTTCGGCATGGCAAGCCGTGCCGGGCTTATCCCCAAAAATCTGTGGATAACTGTGGAAAACAAGTGTTTTCTTTGTGGATAACAGACCGTATGCGAAGGTTTAGCGTGAAAGTCCAAGAAGTCAAGCCCAAAGGGCGCAGACCGATTGGCTTTTTCATATAAGGCGTGAGGACATATGCACAGCATGACGCTCTGATACGCCATCACAGGAAACGGGGACAAAAACAATTATGCCACTCCGAGTGGCGGTTGAGAATATGTCCTAAAAGTTTGCACTTATATGCGGATTCCGAAACCGCCGTGCTCGCCGTCTTGATTCTCTTCGCGGTCTTGGCGGATGGCGGCGGTGCGTGCGGCTTTCTTCGCCTCTTCTGTCGCCTTGACGCCTGCTTCACCTTCCATCATGCGACTTGCCTCGCGGAAGGCGGAAAGCGCCTCGGAAAGAGAGGCGAGCATCGAGGCGTCGGGCGAGGCGGCAGGAACACCTGTCGAGAGCGGCGGGGTCGGTGCAGGTGCTACAACCACGCCGCTCGGGACGGCCGCGGGGGAGGAAGCCTGTGTGCGTGCGCCCTTCGAGGCCGCCGCACTTGCTGCAGCCGCGGGCGGCGCCTCTGCCGCACCTGCCGCCTCTGGCGCGGTGCGCACCGCCGCGCCCGCGATGGCGGAAAGCCCGGCGGCGGCAACCTTGGCGGCGCGGTCAGATTCGCGCCTTTCGCGTGCGGCGCGCATCGTTTCAAGGTCGGCCAGAAGCTCCGCCTCATGTGCGGCACGCATGGCGGGTGTCGGCTCGCCCTTTTTCCTGTGCAAGAACTTGTAGGCGAAGATGCCTGCGAGACAAGCGCAAAGGACGGCGACGACGGCGAGGTGCATCATGCCGAAGCCCTGCGGCGGCTCGTCGGCGGACGGCTTCGGCACACGCGTCTCCGTGCCCGGTTTCTCCTGCACCGCCTGTGCCGCCGGCGGCAGATTTGTCGCCTCGGAGGAGGTCGTCTGACTCTTTGTGCCGCCCGCTTCGGGCGCGGCGGCAGCCGGTTTCTGCGCGAGCTTTTCCTCCTTGCCCGGTTCTTCTCCCGCCGTCTTTTCCTGTGTCTTTCGCTCGGGCGTTCCCATGAGCCGTTCGCCCGCCGCGCGTGCGTTTGCCGCCGCATCCTGGCCGGCTTGTGCAGCGTCGGCAGCCCGTTGCTGTGCGCCCTTGATCGCCGACTGTCCGGAAGCGCCGAAGTCCGGCAGTCCGCCGACCGCCTCCGATGCAGCGTCAAGTCCCGGAACAGCCGGCGGCGTTGGTGCCTGCGGCGCCTGAGGTCCTGCAATCGCCATGAAAATCCCTTCTCCCTACAGAAAAAGCTTCGTAGAAAAGTCCACGAAGCCTTGAGACATCTGGTGGAGAGGGTGGGACTCGGACTCACGGTACATTGCTGCACACTTGATTCGAGTTCCTGTTTGCCTCTCTCCGGAAATGCCGTATCTTCAACAATCCTTGAAATACTAGGCCTCGCATTTATCCTATATTAGCTTGTATTAAGCTCTTTGTAAAGCTGTCGGGCTGTCAAACTATCGCCCATGTTTCTCGGCGATTTCGTCCGTGGTTTTATAGATGTCATACTGCATTTTCTCGGTATTATGCACGTAGCGATCCATAGTGAAAGTTCCGTGTCTAGCAAATATACACTAGCATGAGTGCAAGAAGCGACAGGGCGAACAAGCCGCCGCACCCGATGCGGCGATCAGCAGGAGAACTCGGTGCGACGTTGTCTGACGTAGGCTGGGGTGCTTGCTGGATCAAGGACTGCTGACACTTTGGGCAAGCATCCCATTGCTTTCTCATGCGATGCCCGCAGTAGGGGCATTCGGTGGTATTTTGTCCGACAGGCTTATCGAGCCGCTTGACGTAGGAAAGCCCTGTGCCGGGAATTCCTGCCGATACGGTCGTTCCGTTTTTGCCCATCGTGAGATGTGCGCCGCGTGTGCCGACGGAAACGCTCGAAAAGCCGTCTTTACCGATATTGACTTTGATGCCCGGCAGAATCTTGATGGACTTGCGAAATCTCCATCCCATGAGGAGCAGCCCCCTTTCTTGTTTGCAAAGATGGTTTTACATCGTGTCTGGATCGTCGTAGTTCCCTGTATAAAGAATCGTGTGTAGATAATCTCTAGTAGGAACGTCATAAACATCTACTTGCGTATAATATCCCTGGCATGTTGGTAGAACAATATCTAAAGGAGAGCGTGTCTGTTGTCGTGCGAGCTATTTCTTTTTCCGTCTGGCGTATTTTTCCTTATTCTTTTCTTTTATATCCCAAAAGACGAGTTCAAGAGCACGCTTCACTTTTTCTTTGTCTTCACCGTTGAGGATGACGCCGTTGTAGGTCAACTGGTCTTCGTTGAGGACCTTTTCCAGCTGGAGGCGCGTGCGGGCATCCATGTGATGAGGAGCGGAAGCGTTGCTCTCATTAAAGTGGGCTTCGTGCGGTACAGGTGTATCATTGCCAAAAAGGTAGTCTGTCGAGACTTGGAATCTCTCTGCAAGTTTCAAAGTGACATCACTAGGAGGAACACGTTGCCCGAGCTCATAAAACGAAATCATTTTAGGTGTCAATCCTAAGTAGTCAGATAGCTTCTTTTGTGTCAATTCGTAAGACGTAACTCTTTTATCCGTTGACTAATCTATTTATCATCGCTCCTTTAGTATTGACAGCTCTATTGTAGCTCAAATTTTTTTAAAAAGCTATTGGCAATATACTAAAAGTACAGTGTTATTGATAGATGTACGGGGGTGAGGAAATGAATGAATTAAAAAGGCTATGGGAGGGAAGTGGTACATCGGAAAAACATCAGCGTCAGAAGCCGACGCAAAAAGTTCCTTGAAAAATATGTTTCGGTGGGACAGTCCAGAGAAAAGCGAGTGCGCGATGCAATCGAGAAGGCAGAAAAAGACTTCCCGAAGACAGGAGAATTTTTGTATGATGCGTTACTCCTGCATCTTCCTGAAATTGATGTTCCCTTGACGGAAGAGGCGGCGAAGATGCAGGAGAAAATCCTTGCACTGTGTAAAGAAATGGAAGTGGAATAAAGATAAGCCGTGACAGTTCGTATGAAGACTGTCACGGCTTTTTGTTTGTCTACAGTTTACCTACAAAAACGTTATGGGAAAATATAGAAGATGTCGAGAAGGCTGTCAAAAATAAAAAGCAAAAGAAAAAGACTTCCAAGCAAAACGCTCGGAAGTCTTGAAATATCTGGCGGAGAGGGTGGGATTCGAACCCACGGTACATTGCTGCACACTTGATTTCGAGTCAAGCACCTTCGACCACTCGGACACCTCTCCTCAAAGGTACTGTGCTAGTTTACCACATCTTTTTCCGCTTGTAAAGGGGCGCGGTGCACGTTCCTTGGCGCACTGCGCACGATGCTGCACGATACTTACAAAGTGAATGCTCGTGCGAGGTCACAGCGTGCCGAAGATGCGGTCACCGGCATCACCGAGGCCGGGGACGATGTAGCCGTGTTCGTTGAGATGGTCGTCGACGGCAGCGGTGTAGATGGGGATGTCCGGGTGTGCCGTATTGACCGCGCGTACACCTTCTGGTGCAGCGACGAGACAGAGGAGCACGATGTTCTTCGCGCCCTTCTTCTTCAAGAGGTCGAGCGCTGCGGCGGAACTGCCGCCCGTGGCGAGCATGGGGTCGACGACGATGAACAGGCGCTCACCGATGTCGCCCGGCAGTTTACAGAAGTATTCGACGGGCTGCAGCGTCTCGGGATCACGGTAGAGTCCGATGTGTCCGACGCGGGCGGCGGGGATGAGGCGCAGCACGCCTTCCGCCATGCCGAGTCCCGCACGAAGGATGGGAACAATGCCGAGTTTCTTGCCCACGAGCTTCTTCGCATGGCAGGCTGCGACTGGCGTCTCGATCTTGACATCCTCAAGCGGCAGGTCGCGTGTAATCTCGTAAGCCATGAGCATGGCGATCTCTTCGAGAAGTTCGCGGAAGTCCTTCGTGCCCGTTTCCTTCTGGCGCATGAGCGTGAGTTTGTGCTGAACGAGCGGATGATCGACGATATGTACGGCGAGATCCGCTTGGTTTTCCTGAGTCATGGGAGGCCTCCTCACTCGTAAAGGGGATATTTTTCGCAAAGGGCGTCAACGCGTTTTTTTGCTTCCTCCTGCGCAGCCGCGTCCTTCACATGATCGAGCACGAGCGCGATGATGGCGGCGACCTCTTCCATGTCGGCCTCTTTGAAGCCACGCGTCGTGAGCGCGGGTGAGCCGAGGCGGATGCCGCTCGTGACGAAGGGGGACAAAGGCTCGAAGGGGATCGTGTTGCGGTTCGCCGTGATGCCGACACCGTCGAGGAGGTTCTGCGCATCCTTGCCCGTGACGCCCTTGCTCCTGAGGTCGACGAGCATCAGATGGTTGTCCGTGCCGCCCGAAACGATGCGGAAGCCCTTTTCCTGCAAGGCCGCGGCGAGCGTCTTGGCGTTCTTCACGACTTGTGCAGCGTATTCCTTGAAGGCGGGCTGCAGCGCTTCTTCCAAGGCGACAGCTTTCGCCGCGATGACGTGCATCAAGGGGCCGCCCTGGATGCCGGGGAAGATCGCCTTGTTGAACTGTGCGCCGAATTCCGCGTCCTTCGTGAGGATCATGCCACCGCGAGGGCCGCGGAGCGTCTTGTGCGTCGTCGTCGTCACGACGTCCGCCCACGGCAGCGGGCTCGGATGCATGCCGCCCGCGACGAGTCCCGCGATGTGCGCCATGTCGACCATGAGGTAGGCGCCGACCGCCTTGGCGATGGCGGAGAGCCGCTCGAAGTCGATGATGCGCGCATAGGCGGAAGCGCCGGCGACGATGAGCTTCGGCTTGACTTCCTTCGCTTGCCTTTCCAGCGCATCGTAGTCGATGCACTCCGTCTCCTTGTCCACGCCGTAGGGGATGACGTGGAAGTACTTGCCCGACATGTTGACGGCACTGCCGTGCGTGAGGTGTCCGCCGTCCGTGAGATTCATGCCCATGTAGGTGTCGCCGGGCGAAAGCAGCGAGAAGAACACCGCCATGTTCGCCTGTGCGCCCGAGTGCGGCTGCACGTTGACATAGCCTGCGCCAAACAGCTCTTTCGCACGCTCGATGGCAAGCGTCTCGACGACGTCGACGCACTCGCAGCCGCCGTAGTAGCGCTTGCCCGGGTAGCCCTCGGCGTACTTGTTCGTGAGCACGCTTCCCTGCGCCTCCATGACCGCGTGACTCACGATGTTCTCCGAAGCGATCAGCTCAAGTTTGTGACGCTGGCGCGAAAGTTCCGCCTCAAGTGCCGAAGCGATCTTCGCATCGGTCTTCTTCAATGCATCCATCAATGCCATACATTTCCCTCCTGATCTGTCGATAACGGGGACACCCCCGTTTCCTGCCTATCCATACCATCTTATTGTACTATGAATTCTTAGCCTCGACAAGCCCGCAGGGCGCAGACGAGGGTTAGAAGTCATTGTCCAGCAACGCTGTGGCTACGAATTCTTAGACGCGACAAGCCCATAGGGCGCAGGCAAATCTTGAAGCATCGCGGCAGAATTGCTATACTATACTTACTTTAAAGTAGTATCAAAGCGAGGGGGAGCATCGATGGAAAATCTGGCGATCATCGACATGGGGTCGAACAGCATTCGGTTCATCGTCATGCAGATCAACGACAACCATTCGTATTTCCTGCAATATCAGCAAAAGGAGGCGATTCGGCTTGGCAAGGGCATGTCGGAGACGGGGAAACTCAATCTTGACGGCGTGAAGCGTGCGCTTGAGTGCCTGCACGTCTACAAGCACATGATGGAGGTCATGCAGGTCACGCGCTGCATCGCGGTCGCGACGGCGGCGGCGAGGAGCGCATCCGACGGACAGCAGTTCATCGAGCGTATTCGCGAGGAGACGGGCATCGAGATTGAGATCATCTCGGGTGAGCGCGAGGCATACCTTGGATACCTCGGTGTCGTGAACACGATAGACGCGAAGGATTTCATCCAGTTCGACCTCGGCGGCGCATCGATCGAGGTTTCGCTCGTTTTGAACCGCAAGATTAAGGAGTCGGTTTCCGTACCCTTGGGCGCGGTGACGATGACGGATAAGTTTGGCATGCAGGATATCGTGACGCAGGGGGTCCTCGACAAGTGCGTGAAACATGTGGAAAAGAAGTTCCGCGAGATGATTCCCTGGGCGAAGGACAGACACCTGCCCGTCATCGGCATCGGCGGTACCGTCCGAAACCTCGCGAAGATGGATCAGTACAAGACGAGCTACCAGCTCGCGCGCATCCATAACTACATCATTCCGCGCGAACGCTTCGAGCCTTGCTATCAGGCCATCATCAAGTCGAGCTGCACGAACCGCAGGAAGTTCGGCGGGCTTTCTACGGAGCGCGCCGACATTATCGTCGCAGGTGCGACGATTGCACGCTGCCTCATGGAGTTCAGCGGCGGCAAAGACCTCATCGTTTCGGGCTGCGGCCTCCGAGACGGCGTCTTCTACGAGTATTACGGCAAGAAATACGGTGCAGGATCGCCCGTCGTCAAGGACGTGCTCAAGGCGAGCGTAGAGAACTACCTGAAGCGCGTGGAGCGGCGCATGGAGCATCTAGGGCGCGTTCACGATCTCGCCTTGAGCCTCTTCGACCAGCTGAGGCGCCTGCACGGTGCTCCGAAGCGTTCGCGCGACCTCCTGTCCGTTGCCGCGTGGCTGCACGATGCGGGCAAGATCGTCAACTATTACGAGCACGCGCGAAACTCCGCCTTCATCATCAACAACGCGCCGCTCTACGGCATGACGCAGAAAGAACAGCTCAAGGCGTCCTTCATCGCGGGTTTCCATCACGGCATCAGCAACAAGATCATGCGCTCGTATCGTTACGCCATGATGGTCACGCAGCCCGAATGGAAGGAGATCCGCAAGCTCGCGACATTGCTCGCGCTCGCCGAGGCCGCCGATGTGACCTACGAGGGTCTTGTCACAGGGTTTGAGGCGGCGGCAACGTCTGAGGGCGTCGCGCTCTCCGTCATCGCCGCGCCCGATGCCGACACCCGCGCTACGGATTTCGAGATGCAGAGTTTCTGCAAGCAGTTCAAGAAAGAGTTCGGCCGGCCGCTCGTCATCGTGTGGCGCAAGTAGGCGCGCGTATCTAACATAAGAAAGGATTTCCTTAGAAAATTTCTTTTCGAGCAAGGAAACGCATTCTTTTAGAGAATTGAGATTATAGTAGAAAAGTCTTGAGGGAAAACTGTATTAGGAGGGATGTGTCATGTGGAAAAAATTCTTGTTCGTCGTTTGCGTCCTACTGCTTCTGACCGCAAGCCTGGCGGGAGCGGAAGCAGCGGTGGCTGCGTCGCCGGAAGCGGTGTCTTCGCCGTCTGGCATGGAGACGCGACTGAAGCTCCTCGCAGGGGAATGGCTCAGTCCCAAGGGGACACTTATTTTGGAGGTTGAGGGGCAGAAGATCAACGGCTGTGAGATCACGAAGTACGAAGATCTCGTTGATCGCTCGACCATGGGAACGACGGTCTTCTGGATCTTGGAAGAGGAAGGCGAGCGCATGATGCAGCTCGACTGGCGCATCCAAGGTGACGATAACGACTACATCTTCCTCGACGGCAGGCTCAAGCTGCATCGCGCTTCTGGGTTGTGAAACGGGTTGCCGTATGAGCTGACGCAAACGCTCCCGCACAGGATTTCGTTTTGCCTTGTGCTGGGGCGTTTTGCGTGGGGCTGGAAAAGTAATGAAAGATCCCCGATCCGTCTGCTCCCCTTAGGCTTGACATCTCAATATGAGAAAAAAGTGTGAAAAAATGTAAACTGCAAGCAGGAATTTTGAGGAAAAAGGAGAACTTGAAAACTAAGGATAATTATGTTTTAATTAAGGAAGACTGACTCAATCAGCGATCCTTGGAGAGCGCCCGGCGCTCTCTTTGAAGAAGTATTCCTGCATACCCCCGTGGTGGGGCGAAAGAGGAGGCAGTAATGTGGACAAGCGGGAAAGCATGTGGGAGCGTTATCTCCGCAACGGCCTGAGCCGCCGCGACTTCCTGAAAGGGTGCGTCGCGCTGACATCTCTGATGGGGCTTGATACGAGCATGGTCTCGAAGGTCGTCGAGGCGGCGGAGTCGAAGCCTCTGCCGGTCGTGATCTGGATGCACGGTCATGAGTGCACGGGCTGCGACGAGTCGTTCATCCGCTCGGCGGCGCCGATGGCATCCGATCTGGTGCTGAACATGATTGCGCTCGAATACAGCCACGTCCTGAGCGCGGCTTCGGGCGAGCCGTTCGAGGCGCATCTTGAGCAGACGATTGAAAAGTACAAGGGGCAGTACATCCTCGCCGTCGAGGGTGCGATTGCGACGAAGGACAATGGCGTCTACTGCATGTCGGGCGGTCATCCGTTCATCGATACGTTCCAGCGCGTAGCCAAGGATGCGGCGGCGATCATCGCCTACGGCACGTGCGCGACGTCGGGCGGTATCCAGGCGGCTGCGCCGAATCCGACAGGATCGGCGGGCGTCAGCCACTATGTGGGCAACAAGCCGGTCATCAATGTCCCGGGCTGTCCTCCGATCCCCGAGGTCATGACGGGCGTCGTCATGCACGTCGCTCTCTTTGGCTCGGTTCCCGACCTCGATATGGAGAGCCGTCCCAAGCAGTTCTACGGCAACCGCATTCACGATACGTGCTACCGCCGCCCCTTCTTTGATGCGGGTATGTTCGCTGAGCGCTTCGACGACGCGGGTTCGAAGGCGGGCTGGTGTCTTTACAAGCTCGGCTGCAGAGGCCCCGAGACGTACGCTTCGTGCGGCAATCTGCGCTGGTTCCAAGGCATGAGCTATCCGATTCAGTCGGGCGCGCCGTGCATCGGCTGCACGAACGCGAACTTCTGGGACGATGCGCCGTTCTCCGACCGTCTGCCGAAGTACGGGCCTCTGGGCAGCATCGACAAGATCGGCGTCGGACTCGCGGTCGGCACGGCGGCGGGCGTCGTCGTACACGGCGCTCTGAGCCTCGCGCAGCGCGCAAAGGCGGATGCGGCGATCGAGAAGGAAGAGGAGAAGGCGAAGAGAGAGCAGGTGCATAAATGAAACATGTAACGGTCGATCCGGTAACGAGAATCGAAGGGCATCTGCGCGTCGAGGTGCAGGTGGACGAGGCGACGGGCAAGGTCACGGATGCTCTTTCGAGCGGCACGGCGTGGCGCGGTCTCGAACTCGTCATGAACGGGCGCGATCCGCGCGACGCGTGGGCGTACATCCAGCGTATATGCGGCGTCTGCACGACGGCACACGCGCTGTGTTCCGTGCGCGCCGTTGAGGATGCGCTCGGCATCCGCATCCCGACGAATGCAAACTATATCCGCAATATCATGGCGGGCTGCCTGACGGTGCAGGATCATCTCGTGCATTTCTATCATCTGCACGCTCTCGACTGGGTCAGCCCCGTCGAGGCTCTGGCGGCAGACCCGGTTGCGGCGGCGAACCTGCAGCGTGAGATTCTCAAGCTGCGCCTGCCGCTCGCAGGCCCTGCAGGGCTCAATACGGAAGCGTATCCGAAGGACTTCCCGAATGCGACGCCTGAATACTTCGCGGCATTCAAGCAGAAGATCGAGCAGATCGTCAAGAGCGGGCAGCTCGGCATCTTTGCGGCGAACTGGTGGGATCACCCCGACTACAAGATCCTGCCGCCCGAGGTGCATCTCATCGCGGTCGTCCACTATCTTGAGATGCTCGACAAGCACCGTGAGATCATGACGCCGCACGTCGTGTTCGGCGGCAAGAACCCGCACGCGCACTATGTCGTCGGCGGCATGCCGTGCGCAATCTCCCTCGACGACGGCAATGCGCCGATCAACACGGCTCGCCTCGCCATCGTCGACCGCGCCGTGAACCTCACGCGCACGCTCGTCAACGAATATTATCTGCCCGATGTGCTCGCCATCGGCTCGCTCTACGTCAAGGCGGGCAAGGTGGACGGCGGCGGCCTCGCCAAGCATTGTGTCATGGCGTTCGGCCAGTTCCCCGATCAGAGCTACACGGGCACGCGAAACGGCGATTTCATGCGCCAGCTCTTGATCCGCTCGAACGGCGTCGTCGAGAACTTCGGCGCAGGCCTTGCGGCGGCGACCTTCACGGAGGTCAAGGCGGAGGATCTGTCCGATCCCGTCGCCTTCACCGAGGGCGTCGATCATTCGTGGTATGAGTACGAGGGCGCGGAGAGCGATCTCCATCCGTGGGCAGGACAGACGAAGCCGAAGTACACGGCGCCGAAGGTCGGCACGCAGACGAACTGGCAGGAGCTCAACGAGAAGGGCAAGTACTCGTGGCTCAAAACGCCGAAATGGCGCGGTAAACTCGCCGAGGTCGGTCCTCTGGCGCGCTACATCATCATCTACGTCAAGGCGAAGAATGGCCTCCTGCCCGATCCGACGTGGGCGGAGCAGATGATGCTCAATCAGATGGACGCCGTGTCGAAGGCGCTCGGCCTCGCGCCCGAGGTCTGGCTGCCGACGATGGTCGGCCGCACGGCGGCGCGTGCGCTCGACGCGCAGCTCAACGCCGAGATCGAGAAGTACTACTTCGACAAGCTCATCGCGAACATCAAGGGCGGCGACCTTGCCGTCGCAACATCCGACAAGTGGGATCCCGTGACGTGGCCGAAGGAAGCGAAGGGCGTCGGCCTCTACGACGCGCCGCGCGGCGCGCTCTCGCACTGGGTCGTCATCAAGAACGGCAAGATTGCGAACTACCAGTGCGTCGTGCCGACGACATGGAACGCCTGCCCGCGCGACGATGCGGCAGGACACGGCGCCTACGAGATGGCGATGATGGACACGCGCGTTGCCGTGCCCGACAAGCCCTTGGAGATCGTGCGCGTCATCCGCTCGTTCGATCCGTGCATGGCTTGCTCCACGCACGTCTACAACGCGAACGGCGACACGCTCAAGATCATGACGACCGATCCCTATGCAGGACTGCAGGTGGAAGAATAGAACGATCACGCATCGTGGAAAGGAGAAACTGCCGCGAGTGGGGCGTTCATCGCGCGTTTCGCGGCAGCAGGGACATGTGATATGAGAGAAGTCAAACGCAGGATTTACTACGTTTTCAGTCCTTGGCTCAGGATCTTTCACTGGATCATGGTCGTCTGCATCTCGGTCCTCTTTGCGACGGGATTGATGATCACCGAGCCTTGGCTCATTTACTCCGTCGAGCCGACGTTCAGCGGCATGACGACGGACAACATCCGAAACATCCATTTCATCGCAGCGTTCACTTTCATGGCGGCCTTCCTCCTGAGGATCTACGGCTTCTATGTGAACCGCGGCGACCGTCTCTTCCCGCGCTTCTGGGAGGGGCTTTTCTGGCGGGCGATCGGCGACGTCATCCTGCATTACATCTTCGTGCGCTACGAGCACAAGTCGTACTTGAGGAATCCGATTGCGCGCATGTCGTACACGCTGCTCTACGTGCTCGTCGCCATCGAGGTCTTGACGGGCTTTGCGATGTACGGCGCGAACGAGCCGGAAAGCGTGTCCTTCATGCTCTTCGGCTGGGTCATCACGCTCTTGGGCAACGAGTTCATGGTGCACCTCGTGCACCACTACGTCGCCTGGTTCATCATCCTCTTTGCCATCGGCCATCTCTACATGGTCATCCGCGCGGAGTTCATGGAGGGCGAGAGCGAAGTGTCGAGCATGTTCTCCGGCAGGAAGATCCTGACGCACGAGCCGCTTGACGCTTATCAGCTCAGTCACCCCGAGGAAGAGCATAGGGGCAGGGCGAGCTGAGGAAGGAAGAGGTCTATGTGTAAAGAATGCGGCTGCGGCGCGTCGAACGGCAATACGCGCCTGCAGTTCAACGTCAAAGGCTATACGGAGGAATCGGCGAAGGGCGCGGAAAAGGCGCTTTTGGGTCTCGCGGGCGTGCTCTATGTGCACATCCACGCGCACGACGGTGAAACGACGGTCGACTACGATCCGGCGAAGACGAAACTCACGGAGATTCTTGGCATTTTCGAGGAGCGAGGCCTTTCGGCTGCGCTCTGAGTCGGACGGTGCGCGTTTGCCGCATCGTTTCAACAGGGAAAGATGGCGCCCCCTTTCGGCAAGCCGCCGGAGGGGGCGCTTTTCGCATAGGAGGAAGTTCGGTGCATGAAATGGCGATCGCCGAGGGGATTTTGGACATCGCGCTCAAGACGATGGAGGAAAACGAGGCGAAGCGCGTCGCGCGCGTGAAGCTGCTCGTCGGTGAAATGGCGGGCGTGGAATGCGAGTCGCTGCTCTTTTGCTTCGAGGCTCTGACAAAAGGCACGGCGGCAGACGGCGCGGCGCTCGACATCGAGCGCGTGCCGCTCGTCGGACGCTGTGCGGCTTGCGGTAAGGAGCAGCATGTCGAGCGATACAGCTTCTTGTGCCCTTCGTGCAGGAACGGTGCACTTGAAATCATCTCGGGACGCGAACTCAAGGTGGAATCTTTGGAGGTGGATTAAGAAAATGGAAGTCAAGGTCATGAAGAACGTTCTGGCGATGAATGATGAGGTGGCGGCTGAGAATGCCGCAGACTTTCGCGCGCGCGGCGTATTCGTGCTCAATCTCATGGGATCGCCGGGCGCGGGCAAGACGACGCTCCTGGAGCGCACGTTGGAAGCCCTGAAGGAGGAGATGCGTCTCGCCGTCATCGAGGGCGATCTCTTCACGTCGAAGGACGCCGAGCGCATCGACCGCCTCGGCGTGCCCGTCGTGCAGATCAACACGAGCGGCGGCTGTCATCTCGACGCGCCGATGGTCAAGAGTGCGCTCTCGTCCATCGACCTCGATTCGCTCGACATGCTCATTATCGAGAATGTCGGCAACCTCGTCTGCCCGGCGGAATTCGAGCTGGGTCAGGACAAGAAGGCGGTCGTGCTGTCGATCACGGAGGGGGACGACAAGCCATTGAAGTACCCGCTGATGTTCAAGGAGGCCGACGCGGCTCTCCTCAACAAGGTCGATCTCCTGCCTTACACGGACTTCGACTTGGAGAGTGCGACAGACGACATCCAGACGCTTCATCCGGGCATCGAGGTCATGGCGATCGCGTGCCGCACGGGCGAGGGACTCCCCGCATGGCTCTCGTGGCTTCGGAAGAATGTGCGCGAGAAGAAGGAGGCGGCTCGATGAGTGCAGCGTTCTTGGACGTATCGCCCGAAGAGATCGAGCGTGCGAGAAAAGAGCTTGAGGCGACGCCCGCCGTGACGGTTCTCGGCATCGGCAACGTCATCCTGCAGGACGAAGGCTTCGGCGTGCGCGCCGCCGAACTCCTGCGCGAGAAGTACGACTTCCCGCCCACCGTGCAGATCATCGACGGCGGCACGCTCGGCGCGGAGCTTCTGGGCGTCATCACGGGCACGGAGCATCTGCTCGTGCTCGATTCCGTCAACGGCGGCAAGGAGGCGGGCACGCTCTTTCATTTTGAGAATGAGGGAATCTCGGCGCACTTCCAGGACAAGCTGTCGGTGCACGAGGTCGGCATTCAGGACGTGCTCGCGACGCTTTCCGTGACGGGACGCGCGATTCCCGACGTCGTCGTGCTCGGCGCACAGCCCTACGCCGTCGGTGCGGGCGTTGCGCTCAGCCCGCAGATGGAGGCACTTCTGCCCGAGATCGAGCGTCGAGCCATCGACGTGCTCTCGCGCTGGGGCGTCGAGGTGCGGGCGAAGGGTGCTTCTCGCGAGGTCGCCTTCACGCGCGTCGCCGAGGCGAAGCATGAGAAGGCGGGCGCTTCGTGCGGCTTCGTCGCAGAGGACGAGGCCGATGCGCCGCTCGATGTGCCGATGAAGCAGGCGGGCGAGGCGATGCGCACGGCGCGGCAGACTTTGCCGCATGAGCTTCTGACGAAGGGAGGCGAAGGCTGATGTGTCTTGCTGTACCGGCGAAGGTGCTCGATATTGCGGGCAGCGTCGCGCGCGTCTCCGTCAACGGCGTGGAGCGCGAGGCGAGCCTCATGCTGCTGCCTGAGGCGAAGCTCGGCGACTACGTGCTCGTACATGCGGGCTTTGCCATGCAGATCGTTGAGGAAAAAGACGCCGAAGAAACGTACGCGCTGCTCGCCGAGATGAAGGGTGCGCCGCGCACGGTGATGTAGGAAGCGAGGAAATGCCTTGAAGAAACTCACGCCGCAAGAAGAAAAGGAAGCGGCAAGGGCGCTCCTTGCTGACATCGAGCGCCTTGCCGCGGGCAGGCATCTTCGCTATATGGAGGTCTGCGGCACGCACACGGTCGCCATCTTCCGCGCGGGACTTCGGCAGATTCTGCCCGAGAATATTGAGCTTGTCTCCGGCCCCGGCTGTCCCGTGTGCGTGACGAGCGACGCCTACATGGACAAGGCGATCGCCTGCGCGAAGATGGAGGCGGTCACCGTCGCGACGTTCGGCGACATGCTCAAGGTGCCGGGTAGCCGCGAAAGCCTCGCAGATGCGCGTGCGGCGGGCGCGGACATCCGCGTCGTCTACTCGCCGCTCGACGCGCTCGCTGCCGCGCGGGAGAATCCTGAAAGGACGGTCGTCTTCCTCGGCGTCGGCTTTGAGACGACAGCGCCGACCGAGGCGGCGGCGGTGCTCTCGGCAAAGGAGGAGGGACTGAAGAACTTCTGCGTCTTGTCGGCGCAGAAACTCGTGCCGCCTGCCGTGAAGCTCCTCTTGGCTGATCCCGATGTGCATGTCGACGGCTTCCTGCTGCCCGGGCACGCGTGCGTCGTCACGGGCACGCGCCCCTACGCCTTTCTCGCCGATGAGGCGCATAAGCCCGGCGTCGTCGCGGGCTTCACGCCGCTCGCGATCCTGCGTGCCGTCTGGCGGCTCGTGCGGCAGACGGCGGCGAATGAAGCCCGCATCGAAAACGAGTACGGCTCCGTCGTGCGCGAAGAGGGCAACCCCGCCGCGCTCGCCGTCCTCGCGCGCGTCTACGAGGAGACGGCGGACGAGTGGCGCGGCCTCGGCGTCATCGAGCGCTCGGGGCTTCGCATGCGCGAGGAGTTCGCCGCGTTCGATGCCGAGCGCCGACT
This sequence comes from uncultured Selenomonas sp., assembly GCF_963528755.1. Taxonomy (GTDB): domain Bacteria; phylum Bacillota; class Negativicutes; order Selenomonadales; family Selenomonadaceae; genus Selenomonas. The sequence goes on along the minus strand of NZ_CAURXA010000009.1, from coordinate 32,977 downwards.
GCCCGTCGAAGTTGAGCGCACAGAGAAGAAGACGGCATGCCGCTGCGGCGAGGTTCTGCGCGGCGCGGTGCGCCCGACGGACTGCACGCTCTTCGCGAAGGCGTGCGTGCCGACGCACGCCGTAGGGCCGTGCATGGTGTCGGTCGAGGGCGTGTGCGCCGCCTGGTACAAGTACGGCCGAGGGAGGTTTCACTTTGGAAAATGAGAAGATCACGCTCGCGCACGGCGCGGGCGGCAGCCTGAGCCAGGCGCTGATGGAGAGCGTCATCCTGCCTGCCTTCGGCAATGAGTTCCTGCAGAAGATGCACGACGGCGCGGCGCTCGACCTTGGCGGCAAGACCGCCTTCACGACGGATTCCTTCGTCGTCGCGCCGCGCTTCTTCTCCGGCGGCGACATCGGCAAGCTCGCCGTCTGCGGCACGGTCAATGATCTCGCGATGACGGGCGCCGTGCCGCGCTACATCTCGTGCGCCTTGATTCTGGAAGAAGGCCTGCCCATCGAGGAGCTCAGGCGCATTTTGCACTCGATGAAGGAGGCTGCGGCAGAAGCGAAGGTCGCCATCGTCACGGGCGACACGAAGGTCGTCGGCAAGGGCGCGGCAGACGGCATCTACATCAACACGGCGGGAATCGGCGAGATCGAACGCGCGATGGAGCCGCAGAATGTCAAGGCGGATATGGACGTCATTCTCTCGGGCACGCTCGGCGATCATGCAGCGACCGTCATGGCAGAGCGCCACGGCATCGAGATCCCCGCGACGCTTCATAGCGACTGTGCGCCCTTGGGAGAACTCGCCGCCCTCATGCGCCGCGCCGCGCCCTCGATCGCCTGCATGAGAGATCCGACGAGAGGTGGCGCGGCGGCGGTCTTGAACGAGATCGCATGTGCGGCACAGGTCGGCGTCATCCTTGACGAAGAGGCGCTTCCCGTGCGCGAAGAGGTCGAGGGCATCGCCGCATTTCTCGGCTTCGATCCGCTGGAATTGGCGAACGAGGGCAAGGCGATCGCCTTCTGCGCGCCCGAAGAAACAGAGGCGCTTCTCGCCGCCATGCACGAGCATCCTTACGGCAGAAACGCCTGCTGCATCGGCCGCACGACAGCGGAGGAGCCGGGTATCGTCGCACTCAAGACGGCGCTCGGAGGCCTGCGCATCGTCGACATGCCGCTCGGCAATCTCGTGCCGCGCATCTGCTAGGGCGGCGGCGCACATCGCCGCATGTATAGCAATTTTTCATGGAACGGCGTAAATTCGTAAAGTAACTTCCGCGATGTAAGTCTGTGGGATTTAGTCTAAGAAAGTCGATAGGAGTACGCGCAAGAAGCATTGGAATTTGCGATGTCACTTCATTTACCTGCTGTAATTTCCCTGTAACTTGCGATTGACAAGCCGCATGGGAAATGGTATACTCATCCTTGTTGTGTAGCCTTATTTGCAGGCTGACGAAAACTTCATATCGACTGCGGCTTGCCGCAGGCAGATTCAAGCATTGGAGAGTTGTCCGAGTGGTTGAAGGAGCACGCCTGGAAAGCGTGTATACGGGGAAACCTGTATCGAGAGTTCGAATCTCTCACTCTCCGCCAGTGATGAAGGCAGGCGTTGTCCCGTTTCGGGGATGACGCCTTTTCTGTGTCTTGGAGCGGCCGCTTTGCCATCGGCAACACGACGACGGGCAACACCGTGAACGTCCGCGCGAACGCCGCAGCCGTCACAGGCGGCAGATCCATGGGCGCGGCGTCGAATAACATTGAACCTCGGCAATGTCACGGTCGCCTCCGCACGCGCAGGCCGCGCCAAGAGTGACTATAGCCTGCACGGCGAGAATGCCGGATATGACGGCTCGAATGCTTACTGCGGCCTCCACCTCGGCATTGGCAAGACTTTCGCCCTGTCGGAAAGCTCCTCCCTCGACGCCTATGTGCGTTATTTCTGGTCGCACCAGGACGGTATATCGGTGAAACTGCGCGGCTCGGGCGACGCCTACGACTTCGTTGACATCGACTCGCATCGCCTGCGTCTCGGCTTCCGCTACAGCAAAAAGGACAAGAACACGGGCGCATGCTATGCGGGACTGGCATGGGAGCATGAATTCGGCGGCGAGGCGAGCGCGAGCGTCGGCACATCCAAGGCGACGACAGCGACTACATCTTCCTCGACGGCAAGTTTAAACTGCATCCTGACGGTGCTTTGTAGGGCAGGACGTACGGCAGCAAAAAAACAGGAGCACAGACCTCGAGGGGTCTGTGCTCCTGTTTTTTTGCTTGCTTCTTTGAAGCTGCTTGCTTTCAGCGGGGGCTTAGAAGCGGTAGGTGACCTGCGCCCGTGCATAGTTGCCGAGAGAGAAGTTCTCAGGCCCGTACAGCGTGTCGCGTTTGCCGATGCCCTTTGCATCGAACGTGTAGAACAGCTCGACGAGAAGATTCTTCATAGGTACATAGCCTGCACCGATGCTGAAGCTTCGGATGCCGTCAAGATAGCGGTCGGGCAGGTAGTTCGTGCCGTTGCCGCCGAAGAAAGAGCCGTGATCGAAGCGCTTATAGTCGGCAAAGACATTCCAGCTGCCCTTGACGTCCATGTCGCTTCTGCCTATATCGAAGCGCACCGTCCAAAAATGCGGCGTGCCGCCGTCCGCATGACCGTTGATGTTGAAGCGATCCGTTCCCGAGACGTGTTCGTAGATGGTATGACCGTTCATATGGCGAGCGAAGTCCGTGCGATTCTGGCCGTAATCGACAGAGATGGCCGCGTTGGCACCGATCTTCCAGCGTGCACCGATGCCGATGACGCTCGCGAGCTTGTCGTATGTATACGTGTCATTGCCATGTCCGTTGGCGTGGAGCGCCTGGAACGTCTTATTGCTGGTCGAGCCGAGATACCAGAGGGAGAGGCCGAGATTCGGTGTGAGTGCGTGCTTCGCCTGTACGAAGAAGGCCTTTTCGATGGGCGGAATGCGGTCGCTTTCCAGAACCGTTCCCTCCGCGCGGATCGGCGTGCCCGTGTATTTTGCGAGGGCATCGCGGGGTAGGGCGCTTGCATATTCCGTCCAGTACAGCCGCTTGCCGAGGGAATTGAAGTATGACGTGATAGTTTTCGGGTAGTAGTATGTTCCCGGGAGCGCATCGTCTGTCGTTTCGCTGACGAAGTTGTCGTTGAACAGCGCGTTGTAAACGTCGTTCTCGGATGTCGTGAGCGTGATATTCGTCGCGCCGGTGCCGGCGTTCGCCTTGGCGATGTTTTCATACATCGTCATGACCTTCGCCTTGTTTGTAGCCCACCATTTCTGCAATGCCGCAGAGCCATCACCGTCGAGGACACTTGGGTAGTCCGCCATCGTCATATAGAAGTTTTCTTTATCTTCCGGATGATCGAATCCCCAGACAAGTGTTTCAAAGGAGCCGATCGTTCCTGTCTGAAGCGTGTTGCTCGAATCGAGGTATTGATAATTGACAGTTCCAGGCGCGTTCATCTGCATGCGTTCGGTCTCGTCCTGCTCATTCTTTCGCAGTAGATCGCTGCCGTATGCGGCGGTCGCGATGTCGTACATCCGCTTCACGATGGCCGCCTGCTCCGCGACGCTTGCACCGCGTGCCTTTGCTGCCGTCAGCTGCTGATAGAAGTTCATCTTGTCGTTCGCATCTGCGACGGGCGCAGGGGTATCGAACGTACTTCCGAAGAGGGAACGATTCAGACCGATGAATTCGGCGATGGTCGGTGGGCGGTAGAAGACCGCGTGCGTCGCATGGGTGTAGGCTGAGTCAGATATGCCTGTGCTGTGCTCGAATGTGCCGTAGCCGAGGTGCACCTGTGTGCGGTCGTTCGTCCATGCGGCACGGATGCCGTCGAAATCCTTGCCGAAATAATATCCCGTGACCCCCATGCGTTCCTGCAGACGCCCGAGGGAGATGTCGAAATTCCCTTCGTGATAGGTAACATCTAGGGTACCGATGCGCAGATTGTTGAGACCATGCGATTCGGGATTGGTCGTCCTTGTTTCCGTGCCATCCTTGCCCGATGCGGAGGCGAGCAAGGCAACGTTCAGATGATCGCTGAGCCGCGCGTTGACACCGAGACGCAGACGCTGAGCGAATCCGTGCTCCTTGGGGTCATTCATGTTCTTTTCAGCGGAGCCGACTGACGAATCAGACGTCATCTTGACGGGCGGGCGATTCGAGCCGCCGTGGGAATCCCACTCGAAGCGATAGTCACCGATGAGGTCCACACCCAGCGGCTTTTTGGTGTCGAAGGAATGATCAAAAAGCGCATCGGTCGAGTTTTTGACGGAAGTTCCACTCGACTGCGAGAGAAATTCCTTTGCCGAATCGGCTTCCTGTACGGCGAGAGCAGCCTTTTCCTCCTCTGTGAGGGGCGGTTTTGGCTTGGTGTTGCTGTCCGGACCGAAGGCGAAGTTGGCACCGAGACGATAGACGCGTGCTTGTGTCGCGCGATCATCGTCACGATGGTTGAAGATGTTATCGATGCCGATGTACGCCATCGCGTCCTCGCCAAACTTCTTTTGGAGCATGAGATTCCAGATGCCGAAGGTCTTGCGCTGGTAGCGCCGGGCTCCAGGGGTTGCATACTGATTCTCGAAGATGTAGCCTCCCCTCATATCGCTGTCCATCTTCATGTAGTTCGCACCGCCCGTAACAGAGTTGCTGTCGAGCATGTGGATATAATAGTCCCCCCAAAGGGACGCACGAAAGCCGCTGGCAGGATTCTCATAATCGATGCCGATATCAATCTTATGCTTGGGCTTATCAAGAAGTTGACGCGGCATATTCGGATCGCTCTTGTTAATTGCATGGAGGTAAGTGTAGCCGAATTTTCCAGACCAATGCTTGTCGAACTTTTGCTTCACTTCCAGTTCCAGACCTGTGATCTCCGCCTTGCCGATATTTTTGAAGCTGTAGAGCATATCGGGGGGGTAACCGAGTTTTTCCGCGGTTTTAAGATTCGGATGGAAGTCGATATTATAGCCCGTGTAGTAAGTGGTCATGTAGTCACGAATCGAGTTGTAGAAGAGGTTCGCCCGCATCGTGGTCTTCTTTGTCTCTCCTTCGATACCGATGTCGAAGTTAACGGACTTCTCGGGCTTCAGGTTCGGATTGCCAGTCCAATACCAACCAAGGCGTGCACGATCTTGGTCGACGGGGCTGCCTCCGTACATCTCCCAGTTGTAGTACAACTCGCCCATGCCCGGCTCGGAGTAGCCCGTACCGATGTTGGACTTGAAGCGAAGGTGGGGGTTGCCATTGATGTTGTGCGTGATGCCGAAGTTTGCCGTCACATGCGTGCCGAAAAGGCTGCTGTGGTCGAGACGTACGATGGGCGAGAAGATGGTGTTGTTATTCATCATCCATGTATCACCGATGGTGATGTGATATTTATTGATGGTTGCCTCGCCGACAATGACCTGATTCTTTAGGGATTCCTGGATTTCTTTGAAGAGCTTGCCGTTGAGCGTGTAGTTAAAGATCTTGTTGGGATCGCTGTAGTAGGACAGCCCGTCGAAATCGCGATTCCAGCCGATGAGATGGTCCGTATTCTCGGATCCAACCCTACTGTTAAAGGCATCGTAGCGTGCTCTAGCGCCGTCGGCGTCGATCGCGTCCAGCGTCGAATAGAAGTTTTTCGCGCCGTCGTTGGAGTATTTCAGATAATCCTCGTAGGTGAATTCGGGTTTGTAGGAGTTCGAATCGCCGCTCACATAGCCGTAAAGTTCGTTGTCCACATCCCAGCGCAGGCCGCGCTCAGCATCGGGCAGAAGTTTGTGTGCATGGATAAAGGAGGCGACGTCGCCTTTTTTCAGCCCGTAATCCTTGGCGTCGCGCTGCACGACGAGCAGGCTTTTGTCGTAGTCCCACGGGTCGATTCTGCGCAGCGAGGTTTTCGGCGCACTCTTGAGGCGGCTGCCCGATCCCGTTTCGTGTGCATAGCCGAGGCTGTAGGTGAGCAGATGCTTGTCGTTCAGCTGCGTGTTGAAGGTCGCATCGATGTTCATCTGCGCATGATCGACGTTGTCGACATAGTTCAGCATGTTTTTTCCCGTATAGGAAGAGCGGCCGTAGTTGCTGGTCAGCGTGAGATCGTTCTCCAAAAGGCGGGCGTAGTTGAACTCGATGTTCCAGTCCGTATCTTTGTTGCGTCCTGTCCATCCTAAGTTGTAGGTGTTGCGTCCCGATCTGCGACTGTAGTGTTGCTGCGGCTCCATAAGGGAATCCGTGCGCTTGACATAGCGATCGAGGTTCTCCGTGTAGCGTTCCGCACGGAAATTGAAGGTATTGTTCTTGTTAGCTTTGTAGCTGCCGACCATTCCGAGATTCGTTGCTTCCCCGTAGTAGCGAAGACTGTTATCTTCGAAATCCGTGACATACGAGGCAAGCCCCGTCTGGATACGCGCCTCGTCGCTATATACCGGCATGATGTCGCGCTTGCTTCCGTAAACGCCGAGTTGCACCTTGCCCATGGCACCAGAATCAGCGCGGAGGAAAATGTTGCGGTAGGGGAAGATGGAATCCATTTCCGTCGAGCGGCCTTCTACGTTGAATTTCACGGAAGGAGACTTTGCTGCCTTCTTCGTGATGATGTTGACGACACCGCCGATGGCGTCCGAGCCGTACTTCGCGCTTGCCGCGCCCTGGATGATCTCGATGCGCTCGACGTTCTCTGTGCCGAGACGCATGACTTCGTCCGCCGCGCCATAATACTTCGCGAAGTCGCCCATGACAGGTTGACCGTCTACGAGGATCAACGTGTGGCGCGGCTCTGCGCCGCGGATTGAAACGCCGACGCGTCCCATAGCGTCGACCGTGCGCGAGACGCCCGTCTCGGAGAAGATGATTTCTTCGACGGATTTCGCCTGTTTCTTCTCGATGTCTTCCTTCGTGATGATCGTCTTCTGCTGCGACTCGTACTTCGCTTCTTCCTGTGCCGCCTGTGCTTCGACGTCGACGGCTTCCGTCTGAACGCGCTGTGTCTCCTGCGGGGGAGCCTCTTCTGCGTGCGCCGCACCCAAAGGCGCCGCCAGCCAAAGCGCTACGCCCAGCGAGAGCAGCTTGTAATCGCGGGGACGGAATCTCTTCCTTGCCATGCTGTTTCCTCCTTGGTGAGTATGAAATGAATTGCGGTTTCTATTATAAAAGAAAATAAAAATGAATACAATTACAAAGTTGGAGTTTTATAAATTAAAAATATAATTATTATCATCTACACCCTTTGGGCTTGGCTTCTTGGACTTTCATAGTAAACTCTGTGGGCATATGTTCAGCCGTTGCGCAGAGCGGCATGAGTTGCTTTTGCGCCCGTTTCTCGCAGCAGTTTCATCAAAGCGGCACACTGTACATATGCCCACACGCCTTAATGAAAGTTAGCCAATCAGCCTGCGCCTTTGGCTTGGCTTCTTGGACTTTCATAGTAAATTCATTTGCTTTGCGAAAGATTCCCCCCTATAATAAGAAGAGTATACACTGTGCGGCGGCTGGATGCTGCACGGGCGCTTTGGCGCCGAAGGGGAGAAGAAAGAATGGATATCAAGGACATGCGTGCCTTTTATGCGATCGTGGAGGAGGGCAACATCAGCCATGCCGCAGGGCGGCTCGCCGTGGCGCAGCCCGCGCTGTCTAGGCAGATGAAGCGACTGGAGAGTGCGCTCGGCGTGAAGCTCTTCGAGCGCGGCAGCCGCCGCATCCGACTGACGGAGGCGGGGCGCGTGCTCAAGGAGCGCGTCGAGCAGATTCTAGGCCTTGTCGACGGCACGGTGCGCGAGATCCAAGATGTGGGCGAAGGCACGGCGGGCGAGGTGCGCATCGGCACGATCACAAGCTCGGGCGCAAATCTCGTGCCGGGGCTTCTGGCGGCGTTTCACGAGACGCATCCGCGCGTGACATTCCAGATCTTCGAGGCTGAGGGCGCACGAGTTCTCGACATGCTCGACAACCGGCTTATCGAGATCGCTGTTACGCGCACGGAGGTCGAGCGCGAGAACTACGAGTCCATCGTGCTCGCGAACGAACCGCTCGCGGCGATGATGAACCGCACGGCGCCCTGCGGTGCGGCCGAAGATTTCGTGCGGCTCGCAGAGCTTGCCGAGCAGTCAATCATCATCCCGCTTCGTTGGCAGGGCATCTTTCTTACTGCCTGCCGCAAGGCAGGTTTCGAGCCGCGCATCCTGTGCCTGAGCGACAGTATCGTACAGGATGTCCTGGCAGCGAAGGCAGGACTCGGCGCGGCGATCTTACCGCAGTCGGCGAAGAGCCTTCTGACGGATGAATCGATGGTCTGCAAGCGGATCGTCGAGCCGGAGATCTTGACGCATACGGTGATCGCGTGGAAACGTGATCGACCGCTTTCGGCGGCGGCTGCAAGCTTTTTGTCGCTCCTTCGCGAGCGACTTCGATAGGATGCAGTGGGGGGGGTCCGCGCTTCCTATAAGCCGCCGGGAGTGATGAGAGGAAGCGTCCGCACGAAAGAAGCGCGGGGCGCAGTGAAGAACAGGAGGATACAGCATGGCGAGAGCAGCAAAGGCAGAAAAAGCAACGAAAAGCATAACGGCGGAAGCCGTGAGTGCGGCGGAGACGGCAGAGTCCCCGAAGAAGATCATGATCGTCGAGGACGAGAGGCGCATCGCGCGCTTTCTGCAGATGGAGCTGGAGCACGAGGGCTTTGAGACGGAGTCCGAGGAGAACGGACGCCGCGCCTACGAGCGCATCGTGCAGGAGCAGTACGATCTCGTTCTCCTCGACATCATGCTGCCCGATATGGATGGCCTTGAGGTCTGCCGCCGTGTGCGCGAGATCAGCGACGTGCCGATCATCATGCTGACGGCGAAGGACGATGTCGAGGATAAGGTCAACGGACTCGACATCGGCGCGGACGACTACATCACGAAGCCCTTCGCTATCCAGGAATTGCTGGCCCGCGTGCGCGCGGCGATTCGCGTGCACAAGGCGAACGAGGCGGGTAACCGCGACGAACGCGTGCTCGCCGTCAAGGATCTCGTGCTCTATCCGGGGCGCTACGAGGTGCGCGTCAAGGGCGATCTCGTTGAACTGACGAAGAAGGAGTATTCACTTCTTGAATATATGCTGCGCAACAAGCCCAATGTCCTCACGCGCGACCAGATCCTGCAGGAGGTTTGGGGCTACGATTACGTAGGAGACACGAACGTGGTTGATGTCTACATCCGCTATCTGCGTGCGAAGATTGATGAGCGTTTCGACGACAAGTACATCTACACGGTGCGGGGCGTCGGCTATGCGATCAAAGGCTAGGTGGCTCTGGCGTGCACTTTCCCGCCTGCGCTCCTCGCGCCATATGCGCATATCGACGTGGTTGACGCTCGTCTATGCGGCGGTGCTCGTCTTCGTGCTCGTGTTCACGAGCATCGTTTCCGCCATCGGTATCTATTATTCCCTCTATCATCAGGCGGAGATCGAACTTACGCGATCACAGGAGCATGTGCTCTCCGCGATCGAGCATGGCACGGAGATTTTTAAAGAGACGGCGCCCGACATGCGCCATCGTTATCCACTCGCCTTCTCCATCTACGAGGACGATCTCTTGATGCCCGGCGTCGTGCTGCGCGTGACGGAGGGCGCGGATGGCCCTGTTGTCTACGAGTCGGATACGCACTATCCGTCTATCCGCCTCGTCGAGGCGCACATTGACCAGCATCCACCGCTTTGGGCGAATTCGGCAATGTACGTTTCGACCATTGGCAATACACACATTTACTACCACAAGATCATCATCAACCAGAGCGGACATACCTATGTTTTGCACTTCTTCCGCACGATCACAGCGGAGCGTCACTTCCTCACGACTTTGCAGAAGGTGCTGACCATCACGAATCTCGCGGGCATCGTTCTGGCGCTCGCCGCCGGCTACTTCATCAGCTGCCGCATCCTGCGGCCGATCCGCACGATGACGCAGGCGGCGCGTTCCCTTGAGGTCACCGACCTTGGGCGGCGCATCGCTGTACCTCCTGTCAAGGACGAACTTGCCGAGCTTGCCGAGACGTTCAACCACATGCTTGATCGCATACAGGTAGGATTCGAGCAGCAGCGGCGCTTCGTATCCGACGCCTCGCACGAGCTTCGGACGCCTGTGACGGTCATCCGCGGTTATTCGGACATGCTGCGCCGCTGGGGTGCGAGTGATCCCGAAACGCTCGAAGAGGGACTCGCTGCCATGGCTTCCGAAGCCGAGGACATGCAGGGGCTGATCGAGAAGCTCTTGTTCCTCGCACGCGCTGACCAGAAGCGGCTCGCCATGCATAAGGAGCGGTTGGAACTCGCGCCTCTGGTTGAGGATGTCGTGAAGAAGATGGCGCTCATCGCGACGCGGCACGAGGTCGAGCTTCTTGCAAATGAACCGGGCGCGGTCTACGCCGATCCGCTGCTTATGAAGCACATGATGCGCATCATCCTCGAAAACAGCATGAAGTATACGCCCAAGGGCGGCCGCATCACAATCGAGCTGCGCCGTGGAGCGGGTGAGATGGTTCTGACGCTTGCCGACAACGGCATCGGCATCGCGAAGGAGCATCAGGACAAAGTGTTCGAGCGATTCTATCGCGTCGATTCCGCGCGGACGCGCGGCAAGGATGCGCCGGGCGGCACGGGACTCGGGCTTTCGATCGCGCGCTGGATCGCTGAGCAGCATGCGATCGGCATCGAGCTGGAGAGCGATCTCGGCAAGGGCACGAAGTTCATCCTCCATGTGCCGTGTGTGGAGTGAGCGCAGGAGCTGCCCCAAGGATGGAAATCGCGGAAGTGTGAAGGAGGTTGGAAACTTGCAGGCGAATGGGAAACTCCTCGTCTTGGAGGCGGGCGACGGCTCGGGCAAGGCGACGCAAACGAAGATGCTCAAGGAAAGGCTCGTCGCCGAAGGCCGCTGCGTGCGGCAGGTCGAGTTCCCCGATTATGCTTCGCCGTCGTCGGCGCTCGTGCGCATGTACCTCGGCGGCGATTTCGGCGAACGTGCGTCCGAAGTCGACGCCTACGCTGCATCCACCTTCTTTGCCGTCGACCGCTACGCTTCGTTTCAGATGAAATGGCGTGCAGATCTTGAGGCGGGTGCGATCGTCCTCGCCGACCGCTACACGACGGCGAACATGGTGCATCAGGCCGTGAAGATCGAGGATGAAGCAGAGCGCGAATTGTTTCTCGCGTGGCTTGAGGATTTCGAGTACGAAAAGCTTGCGCTGCCGCGCCCCGATCTCGTCCTCTTTCTCGACATGGATCCAGCCGTGAGTCGTCGCCTCATCGCAGCGCGCGCAGCAGCAAGCGGCATGGCACAGGATATCCACGAGCGCGACGAGGATTACCTCGTGCGCTGCCATCGGGCGTCGGTCAATCTTGCCACGCGCTGCGGCTGGCAGCGCATCCGCTGCAGCGAGGCGGGCGAGCCGCTTTCGCGCGAGGCGGTGCATGAAAAAATTTACGAAGCGGTGCGGAGCATCCTGTGAGGAATACATGCACAGTGTCCGCAAAGCGGACATTGTGCGCCGCTCGCAAAACCGCCCCTGTGGAAGGCGGATATATGATTTGCAGTGAACGAGGGCTGTGCATGAGTCGAAGCGGGCTTATGCACAGCCCCTTTGTGGAAGGGAAAGATATGCTGAAAGAAGTTCTTGTTGTGGAAGGAAAGATGGACGTCGTCGCTGTCCGCAAGGCGCTCGACGCCGACTGCATCGTGACGGGCGGCTTCTCGCTGGGCAGGCGTGCGCTCGCCGACATCGAGGCGGCGTACAAGAGGCGCGGCATCATCATCCTCACCGATCCGGATTCTGCGGGCGAGCGCATAAGGCGCTTCCTCGCGAAGAGATTTCCCGAGGCGGGTCATGCCTTCATCCCGAAGGAGGAGGCGACAGCCAAGGGCGACATCGGCGTCGAGCAGGCCTCGCCCGAGTCGATCCGCCGAGCACTTGCCAAGGTGCGCACGTGCACGATCACACCGCGCGAAGTCTTTACGAGCCGAGATCTCATCCTCGCGGGGCTTTCGGGCGGCGAGGATGCGAGTCGGCGGCGCGCGCAGCTCGGCGAGCAGCTCGGCGTCGGCTGGGCGAACGCGCGTACATTCTGCAAGCGCCTCAACAGCTACGGCGTGACGCGCGAGGAGTTCGAGGCGGCGCTGGCGTCATTGGAGGACGGCGCTGAAATGGCTGCCGTGCGAAATGACGAGCCGAAAGCAGCCGCGAAAGGAGGCGCATTATGATCGCTCCCGAGATTGCCAGTCCTGCCGTCACGCGTCACATTCTGAAGGCCTTCGGCCTTCGCGCCTCGAAGCGGCTCGGGCAGAACTTCCTCGTCGACGGCTCTGTCGTCAAGGACATCGTGGCGGCGGCGGAAATTGAAGAAGGCGACCGCGTCTTGGAAATCGGCCCGGGCATCGGCACGCTGACGCAGGGGCTTCTCGAAGCCGGCGCACGCGTCACCGCCGTGGAACTCGACAAGAAGCTGCCTGCCGTCCTCGCCGAGACGCTCGCTGCCTACGATCATCTGCGCATCGTGCCCGGCGACATCTTGAAGACGGACATCCGTGCCCTCATGGAAAATCAGCCGTTCAAAGTCGCGGCGAATCTGCCCTACTACATCACGACGCCGATCCTCCTCGCACTTCTTGAGCAGCATCTGCCCATCACGCACATCGTGACCATGGTGCAGAAGGAAGTGGCGGAACGCATGATCGCCGCGCCCGGCTCGAAGATCTACGGTGCGCTCTCCGTCGCCGTGCAGTACCATACGGAGCCGCGCATCGTGCGTGAGGTCGCGCCGCGCTCCTTCATTCCTGCGCCCGAGGTCGCCTCCGCCGTCATCGCGTGCCAAAAGCGCGGGAAACCGCCTGTAGAGGTAACCGACGAGCGCATGTTCTTCCGCGTCGCGCGCGCCTCCTTCGGCCAGAGGCGCAAGACGCTCGCCAACGCGCTCCTCGGCACGGGAGCGTCGAAGGATGCCGTGCGCCGTGCGCTGGACGCGGCCGCGATCGACGAGAAAAGGCGCGGCGAGACGCTGAGTCTTGCCGAGTTCGCGCGCCTTGCCAACGTCTTTTCTGCCATGCAAATGGAGGGAGAAGCATGATATTCGACAGTCACATGCACACGGAAGTCTCCGCTGACTCCGCGATGAAGGCCGAGGACGCACTCGAAAGAGCCGCAAAGCTCGGCGTCGGCGCGGTATTCACTGAGCACGAGGACATGGACTTTCCGGGCGAGAAGGACTTCACCTTTTCGCCCGAAGACTACTGGAAGAAGTACGAAGCGCTTCGCGGCAAGGGAGAGCGGCTTCGGCTCGGCGTCGAACTCGGCATGCAGGAAGGCCTTGCCGAAAAGAACCGCGCCTTTCTCCTTCGAGCGCCCTTCGATCAGGTCATCGGCTCAATCCACACGCTCATGGGCTTCGACCTCTACTACGAGACTCTCTACGAGGGACGCAAAAAGGACGAGGTCTACCGACTCTACCTCAAAACGATGGCGCACTGCGTGCGCTCGCACGGCGACTTCATCGACATCCTCGCGCACATCGACTACATCGCACGCTATGCCGCTTACCTCGATACGGAACTGACCTATGCGGCCTACGGTGAGGAGATCGACGAGGTACTTGCTGCACTCATCGAGACGGACACCGTGCTTGAGTTGAACACGCGCCGCTTCGACGCGCCGCAGGGCAAGTCGTCGCTCGTGCCGATCTTCCGTCGCTACCGCGATCTGGGCGGGCGCGAGGTCACGCTCGGCTCGGATGCGCACAATGCGGCTGCGATCGGCTTCGCCTTTCGTGAAGCGCACGATATGGCAGAAAATCTCGGCCTTCACATCGTAACTTTTTTTGCCCGCAAGAAGGAATATTGCTGAATCTTAGCGAATTTTAAGAGGAGGATCGACCGACCGGGGGGATGGAAACAGACGGCTGCCTGTGAACTTCGCTTCGCAGCCATCGTCGTACACGCCCTTATGGGGAGGAGTCATGCGCCTTTCTAGGCGACGCGAATCTCTCAAAGAAAGGAACAGCAGACGTGAATGAAAATTTATTTCAAAAAGTGCTTGACAATCGTCGCATGCTGTGATATTCTTTATTCATCAGCTAACAAATAATAATTATTCGCTAGGAGTGATTGAAAATGTCGTTAATCAACAAGGAAATCGGAGATTTTGCTGTACAGGCTTACCAGAATGAGGCCTTCCGCACGGTGACGAAGGCGGATGTGCTCGGCAAGTGGAGCGTATTCTTCTTCTATCCGGCAGACTTCACGTTCGTTTGCCCGACGGAGCTTGAAGACTTGGAGAACAACTACGCGAAGTTCAAGGAAGCGGGCTGCGAGGTCTATTCCGTCTCGTGCGACACGCACTTCGTGCACAAGGCATGGCATGACCATTCCGAGCGCATCAAGAAGATCACCTACCCGATGCTCGCCGATCCGACGCACGTTCTTGCGCGTGACTTCAATGTGCTTATCGAGGACGCCGGCCTTTCCGAGCGCGGCACGTTCATCGTGAACCCCGAGGGCAAGATCGTCGCCTACGAGGTGAACGCGGGCAATGTCGGCCGCAACGCGGACGAGCTTCTGCGGAAGCTGCAGGCCTGCAAGTTCGTGGCGGAGCATGGCGACGAGGTTTGCCCGGCGAAATGGCAGCCTGGCGGCGAGACGCTGAAGCCGACGCTCGACCTCGTGGGAGCGCTCTGAGATGGCGGCGGAAAAAAACGAGCTTTATGATGCAGTAGTGATCGGCGGCGGCCCTGCGGGGCTGACCGCCGCGCTTTACTTGGCAAGAGCCTGCTGCCGTGTGCTCGTGGTGGAGAAGGAGACTTTCGGCGGTCAGATCGCCCTGACGGCGGAGGTTGTGAACTATCCGGGCAGCGACCCTACGAGCGGCGCTGACCTCACGGCGAAGATGCACCGTCAGGCGGAAGGCTTCGGCGCGGAGTTTCTGCTCGCCGAAGTCAATTCGCTCGAAAAGAAGGGCGATACTTGGCATGTGCATACGAGCCGCGGCGACTATGAGGCTTTTACCGTACTGCTCGCGACGGGCGCACATCCGCGCCAGATCGGCTTTGCGGGCGAGAAGGAATTTCGCGGGCACGGCGTCGCCTACTGTGCGACGTGCGACGGTGAGTTCTTCACGGGCAAGGACGTCTTCGTCATCGGCGGCGGCTTTGCAGCGGCGGAGGAGAGCGTCTTCCTCACGAAGTACGCGAAGCATGTGACGATCCTCGTGCGCGAGGAAGACTTCACATGCGCTCCCGCGACGGCGCAGCCCGCACGCGACAATGAGAAGATTTCGATTCACTTCCAGACGGAGGTCGAGTCGGTCGAGGGCGACACCCTGCCACGAAAGCTCACATGGAAAAATCTCGCGACGGGCGAGCGCACGGTGTTCACACCCGAGGGCGGAGATTCCTTCGGGGTGTTTGTGTTCGCGGGATACCAGCCGTCGACCGATCTCGTCAAGGGACTGGCGGAGCTTGACGAGCATGGCTACATCGTGACCGACCGCCAGCAGCGGACTACGGTCGAAGGACTCTATGCGGCGGGCGACGTCTGCATCAAGCCGCTCAGGCAGGTCGTGACGGCGACGGGAGACGGCGCTCTCGCTGCGACCGAGATGGAAAAGTACGCCATGAAGATGGAGGAGAAGACGGGGCGGAAGACAGACCACAAGGTGTGCCGCGCCGCGCAGCACACGGCGAAGGACACGGGGAAGGGAGAGGCGGCGGCTCCGACGACCGGCCCCTTCACGGCCGACATGAAGAAGCAGCTCATGACGGTCTTTGATCGCATGGAGCGTCCTCTGCACCTTGAGGTCGCGCTGAGTGACGATCCGCGCTCAAGCGAGCTTCTCGACTTCATGACGCAGCTCGCAGAGATGACGGACAAGCTGTCCGTCGAGATCACAGGCGGCATGGGCGTGCCGAACGTGCGCATCTACAATGCGGACGGCAGCTGGGCGGGACTCGCCTTCCACGGCGTCCCCGGCGGGCACGAGTTCACGAGCTTCGTGCTCGGCCTCTACAACGCCTCGAGCGCCGGACAGAAGGTCGCCGACGAGGATCTCGCACGCATCGAGAAGATCAAGGAGGATCACCATATTACCATCATGGTAAGCCTCTCGTGCACGATGTGCCCCGAGCTCGTCACGAGCGCTCAGCGCATCGCGACGCTCAACCCGCATGTCAAGACGGATGTCTACGACTTGAGCCTCTTCCCCGAGATCAAGGAACAGTACAACATCATGAGCGTGCCGTGCTTCTTCATCGACGACGATGCGAAATTCCACTTCGGCAAGAAGAACATCTCGCAGCTCCTCGACCTGCTCGAACAGGAAGAAGCGCACGCATGAATTGACAAGGTGTTTGAAGCTTTGCTATAATGAGCATAGAAAGTATCCCGCTGACCGATATGCGGTATATAAATGGTCGGGTTGCAAGTGGACCGCTGACCGATATGCGGTATATAAGTGGTCGGGTTGTAAGTGAACCCTCCGCATTATGCGGAGGGTCATTTCTTTGAGGTGATAGGATGAAAACAAGTGGGTTTTATATCATTAAAGAGCAATTTTTCACAGATATGTCAGATCCCTTTCTGAAAGGAAATAAGCAGGGAAACCGTCCTCATTACTATTGCTTTCAAGATGAACAAGATGGCATCTATTGGATGATTCCTTTATCCAGCAAAATAGAAAAGTTCCAGCGGATCATTAAGCAAAAAACGCAAAAGGGAAAGCCATGCGACACGCTTCATATCATCAAGCTGGATGATTCCCATCAAAGCGTCTTTCTTCTGCAAGATATGTTTCCTATCACCGCCTCATACATCGAACGAGAATATACGATTGCAGGAAATCATCTCCGACTTACCAGTGAACATGAGATTAAAATACTGGAGAAAAAAGCGCGCAAAGTATTGAAGCTCATACGACATGGCGTGAAGTTTTTGCCTACGCAGCCAGATGTGATGCGAATTTATCATATATTGTCTGAGAAGCCACAACGATGATACACTTGCTATACTGGGAGTCGTTACGCATAGAAAAAAGCCGCAGTCGACGCAAAATTGCGTGGACTGCGGCTTTTTTCTCATTTCCTAGAACCTGTACTTTCTCTTCTGTGACTTGAGCTCTCCGTAGCGCAGGCGGTCGAGATCCCAGATTGAACCCATGACCTTTTCCATAGGGGAGTCGGCCTCGACAGAGAAGACGGGAGCGACGTCCTCTTCGGGGAAGACGAGGAAGGAAGCTACCTCCTCGCCGTTCTGGAAGAAGATCTCGATGGCTGTGCGGTCAATGAAGATGTTCATGGCGAGCGAATGATAGGTGTAGAGCTTGAAGCTCCGCACGCCGCGCCCGCCGAGCTTCATACCCTCGCGGCTGACCTCGACGATGTCCGTCTCGCGGTTGTAGCTGACCTTCACCTTTTCCCTGCCGTAGCGAAGCTCGATCTTGATGCGCTGGGCGACGCCCATGACGATGTTCATGAGGATCTCCGAGCAGTAGGCAAGCTCCGTCTTGAGGGACGGCATGGCGCGTCCCGAGAGTTCGCGCGCGCTCCTCGCTACGCGAAGCGCCTTGAGTTCGGGCGCGGGTCTTGAGAAAATCTTGCCCTGCTTGAGCGTCAAGACGCGCGGCAGGGTCAAGGTGTGCATCCAGCCGTGCTCTCCCGTCGGATAGTCCTCATCCTTGTGCGGCATGCTCAGCCAGCCGAAGAGCAGCGCACGCCCCTCGTGCACGCCCACATGCGGCGCGAAGAAGTCGAAGCCGCGGTCAAGCTCATGGAATTTGCCGTGGATCATCTCGCGTCCCGCAAGAGACAGATGCCCCACGATGTAGCCCGACTGGAAGAGGTTCTGCCAATCGAATTCGCGATCAGAGAGGCCGCGCGGCGAGAAGAAGAGTACGTCGTGCTTGCCGAAGGAGAGGAGCGCAGGACATTCCCAGACCTTGCCGAAGAAGCCGAGCTGGGTTTTGAGCTCACCAGCAAATTGGAAGAGTCCCTTCTCCTCGCGGTAGAGCAGAAGGCAGCCGCGTGCGTCGTCCGTGGGCGCCGCCTGTGCGCCGAGGAGCGCGTAAGCATGGCTGTCGCGCACGAAGAAGTGTGGCCCCTGGAAGAGGTCGGTATAACCCTCGGGCTGTTCCTTGATAAGCACCATGTCTTTGCGGATGACACCATCTTTCGTCATGGTCCCGAGAATCTGGCGGTTTGCACGCTTTCCCTCTTCCTCGCGTCTGCCCGTGTAAAAGACGCGCAAGTTCCCGCCGTTGATGAAGGCGCAGCCGGAGCCGCAGCCGTCGCGGTCGTTGTCGTCCGTCGGCCACAGGACGAGCTTTGGATCGGTCCAATAGACGAAATCGCGCGTCTTGAATTCGACCCAGCCCTTGTTCTTGTCCTCGGTAGAAAAGGGATTCCACTGGCAGAAGAGATGGTACTCGCCCTGGAAGAAAACGAGGCCCTTCACACTGCCTGTGAAGCCGAATGGCAGTTCCAGATGAAAGCGGTTGCGCCAGCGGTGACCCGCATGGTGCAGCTCGTCCTTCAAGCGGGCGTCAAGTTCCTTCTTGTCGTATTCCATCGTGTCCTCCTAGGTCTATTGCATGCGTGAGAGATTGCCGAACTTCGTGAACTGTTTGAGGAACGTAAGATCGACGGTGTCGACGGGGCCGTTCCTGTGCTTGGCGATGATGACTTCCGTGATGTTCTTGTTCTCCGTCTCGGGATCGTAATAATCCTCGCGGTAGAGGAACATGACGATGTCGGCGTCCTGCTCCAAAGAGCCGGATTCGCGCAGGTCGGAGAGCATCGGACGCTTGATCTGGCGCGACTCGACGCTTCTTGAAAGCTGCGAGAGCGCGATGACGGGCACGTTCAGCTCACGCGCGAGCGCCTTCAAGGAGCGCGAGATCTCCGAGATCTCCTGCTGGCGGTTGTCTCCGCTCTTGCTCGCGCGTCCCTGCATGAGCTGCAGATAGTCGATGACGATGAGAGAAAGCCCGTGCTCGGCCTTCAGGCGGCGCGCTTTCGAGCGCAGTTCCATGACGGTGATGCCCGGTGTGTCGTCGATGTAGAGCGGCGCGGCGGAAAGGCGGTTCGCCGTGTCGATGAGGTCGCCCCACTCCTTTTCCTCAAGCTCGCCGACGCGCAGGCGCTGCGAGTCGATGCGCCCTTCCGAGCACAGGAGACGCTGCACGAGCTGCTCCTTGCTCATCTCCAAAGAAAAGAAGGCAACGGGTTCTTTCGCGCGCAGCACGACGTGCGCCGCGATGTTGAGCGTGAATGCCGTCTTGCCCATCGAGGGGCGTGCAGCGACGAGGATGAGGTCGGACTTCTGAAGCCCTGCCGTCAGATGGTCAAGCTCCGTAAAGCCCGTCGGCAGTCCCGTGATGCTGCCCTTGTTGTTGTAGCGCAGATCGATTTGTTCCAGGGTGTCGAGAAGGATGTCCTGCAGCGGCACGAAGTCCTTGCTGCGCTTGCCCGAAGCGACTTGGAGGATGCGCTTTTCCGCGCTGTCCATGATGTCCTCGACTTCGTCGGCGCTCTCATAGGCGGCGCTCGCGATCTCCGTCGCGGCGTTGATCAGCGAGCGAAGCTGCGCTTTCTCATGCACGATGCGTGCGTGGTAATGCACGTTCGCCGCCGTCGGCACGGAGTTCGCGATCAGAGAGAGCGCGGGGATGCCGCCGATCTTCGCGAGCTTGTCCGCCTTCTTGAGCTGCTCGGTCAAGGTCACGAGGTCGACAGGCTCCGTGCGCTCCTTGAGTTCCATCATGGCCTCGAAGATCAGACGATGCGTCTCACGGTAGAAGTCGTCCGCCGACAGTTCCTCGGCGGCGGTCGTCACGGCGTCGGGCTTTAAGAGCATTGCGCCGAGAACGGCCTGTTCGGCCTCGATGCTTGCGGGCGGCATGCGATCCATTTCAGACGGCCTCCTTTGGCTTTTCGAGTGATGATTCAGCGGAGTTTTTCGTGTCGATCATCGCGCTGTCGGCGCGGTCTCTTTCACTGTCTTGCGGCTTTTCGAGTTTCAGCCGCAGCGGCTCGCCGTCCGCCTCGGGCGCAAAGAGCACGGCGAAGGCTTCCTCCGCCGTCTCGACGGCGTGGATGTCAAGCCCCAAGTGCCCCTCGGGGATGTCCTTGTCGTTCTCCTTCGGGATGACGAGCGTCCGGATGCCCGCCTGCTTCGCGCCGTACGCCTTTTCAAAGACGCCGCCGACGGGGCGCACGCGTCCAGCGAGCGAGATTTCGCCCGTGACCGCGACGTCCTGCCTGAGCGGCTTCTCTGTCACGGCGCTGACGAGCGCCGCGAGGATCGCCGTGCCCGCGCTCGGGCCGTCAATGTTGCCGCCGCCGATGACGTTGATGTGCACGTCGTAGTCGTGGATGCTCTTGCCCGTCAGATGACGAAGCACGGAGGCCGCGTTGAATACGGAGTCCTTCGCCATGCTGCCCGCCGTCTCGTTGAAGCGCACCTGTCCCTTGCCCTTTTCCTCGGCGGGGAAGACGACGGCCTCGATCTCGATGACGGAGCCAAGGAATCCCGCGACGCCGAGTCCGAAGACGTGTCCGACCTCGGGTTTCTTCGAAGCCTTCTTCGTCACGAACTGGTAGAGGCGGCTGACCTGTGCGACCTCGTAGATGTCTGCCTTGGAGATCTTGACGTCTTCGCCTTCTTTTGTGCGCGAGAGCGCGAGGCTGTAGGCGTCGGCGAGGATGTTGATCGCCTTGCGGCCTTCCGTCGTATACTCGCTGATGAGGCGCACGACTTCCTCTGCGACCTCGACCTTGAGCTTCTTCGCCGCATTCTGCACGATCTCCTCGATGTGCTTGGGCGTCAGAGGCTCGAAGTAGATTTCCGCGCAGCGCGAGCGAAGCGCGGGGTTGATGTGCGAGGCGTCGCGCGTCGTCGCGCCGATGAGCACGAAGTCAGCCGGTGCGCCCTCCTCGAAGAGCTTCCGAATGTAAGGCGGCACCTTCTCGTCCGTATGGTCGTAGTAGGCGGACTCGAAGAAGGCACGCTTGTCTTCGAGCACCTTCAGGAGCTTGTTCTGCAGCATTTCGTCCATCTCGCCGATCTCGTCGATGAAGAGGATGCCGCCGTGCGCTTCCGTGACCATGCCGGGCTTCGGCTCGGGGATGCCGCCGTCGGCGAGGTCGCGGCGCGCACCTTGATAGATCGGATCGTGCACCGAGCCTAAGAGCGGGTTCGTCATGTCGCGCGAATCCCAGCGCAGCGTCGTGCCGTCCGTCTCGACGAAGGGCGCGTTCTCGGCAAAAGGCGAGTGCGCCTCCTTCTTGACGGCTTCGAGGACGATGCGTGCCGCCGTCGTCTTGCCGACGCCCGGAGGTCCGTAGAGCAGGAGGTGCTGCGGGTAGGGCGAGGCAAGCTTCGAGGCGAGCGCCTTGACGGCACGCTCTTGGCCGATGACCTCTTCGAGCGTCTTGGGGCGCAGAAGCTCCATGACGGACTGCGTGAGGTGAACCTTTTCGAGCGCTTCAAGTTCCTCGCGCTTCTTCGCCGCCTGCGGCGACTCGATCGCGCTCTTCTCGTCCTTCAAGACCTGCATGCGGATGTCCTGCACATAGTCCTGATGGTTCTCTTCAAGCTTTTCTTGAATCTTCTGCTCGATCTTGTCCTCCATGCTGCGCCGCGCCATGATGTCGGCGATGCGCTCGGAAAGCTCGACGAGGATGGCGGGAATCTCCGACTCCGTCGGCACGCGCTCGATCGTCGGGTTCTCGTAAACGATGCGCTCAAGCGCAAGAACGCGCTCGCCGCGAACGGGCGAGCGCATGAGGCGCATGGCATCCATCTTGCCCGCCTTGATGACGAGCCTGTCCGATCCCGCCTCGTCGGCGAGAATCGAATAGAGCGCGTCGATCTCGCGGTCGAGGCGCTCTGTCGCCGCATCGGCCTGAGGTTCAGGTGCGGGCGTTGCAGGGCTTGAGAAAAGACGCTTGAAAAATTTCAGCATGATACCTCTTTCCTCTTCATTCGGCGACGACGAGAACGCGGATCGTGCTCTGAATCTCGGGATGTACCTTGATCACTGCCTCGTATTCGCCCGCGCCCGTGACCTCGCTCTTCAGAGAAATCTTGCGGCGGTCGACGTCGATGCCGTGCTCCTTGGCGAGTGCGTCGGCGACGTCTTTTCCCGTGACCGAGCCGAAGAGCTTGCCGCCTTCACCGATGCGTACGGCGACCTTGACGCTGACCTTTTCGAGCTGCGCGGCCAGAAGACGCGCTTCGTCGGTCGCCTGCTGCTTCTTCCTTGCGGCGGAATTCGCCTTCTGCTTCGCCGTCTCAAGGTTCGCCGCTGTCGCTTCGACGGCGAGCTTCTTGGGCAACAGGAAGTTCCTGCCGTAGCCTTCCGAAACCTCGACGATGTCACCCTTGCTTCCGACCTTCTTGACGTCCTGCTGCAATATCACTTTCATCTTTATCATTCTCCTCTATATGTTTCTCACTGATGGCGATGGCGCGCTCCTCGATTGAGGCGAGCGGCTCGCCCTTGACCTGTGCGCCTGCGACGTTCTGATGGCCGCCGCCGCCGAAGCTTTCCATGATGACCTGCATGTTCAGCTCGCCCGTTGAGCGGGCGCTGATGCCGACGGTGTCGGCATCGAGCTGGAAGAAGACGAGGCTCATGCGCACGCCCTCGATGCGAAGGAGTGCGTCTGCGACTTGGCCTGCGATCGCCTGCACGTTCGGAATGACGGCAGGGAATCGCGCCGTGATGAGTCCGCCAGGGAAAAGACGCGCTCCCGCTTTCGCTGCGGACAGCGCCTTCTCCGTATCGAAGTCCGCGCGGAACAGATGTCGTACGACGACGGGATCCGCGCCTCCTCGCCGAAGGTAGGCCGCTGCTTCGAAGGTGCGGATGCCCGTCTGCACGGTAAAATTCTTCGTATCGACGACGATGCCTGAATAGAGCGCTGTCGCCGCGAGGCGCGAGAGCACGAGGTCGTCGCTGAAGTACATCAGAAGCTCCGTCACAAGCTCGCTCGTCGAGCTCGATGCCGGCTCGATGTAGACGAGCAACGGCGACTTGATGAAGCTTTCGCCCGAACGGCGATGGTGGTCGATGACGATGACCTGCGCGATGCGCTCTAGGAGCACGGGCGCGGCGACGAGGTGCGGGATGTGCGTGTCGACGACGAAGAGCACGGGATTCAAGGAATCGATCGTATCCAAGTCCTCGGCACGAATGAGCAGGCCCTCGTATTCGGGCGCGTTCCGCAAAAGATCGGTGAGCTTGTCGATGCCCTCATTCATATCGCTCAAGACGATATGAACGGGCTTTTTGAGTTCGTGCGCCATCTTCGCCACGCCGATCGCTGCGCCGAAGCAGTCGAAGTCCTCGTTGTGGTGCCCCATGATGAAGACTTCGTCGGCATTCTCGATGATCTCGCGCACGGCGTGAGCGACGACGCGCGCCTTGACGCGCGTATGTTTCTCGACCGCCTTCGCTTTGCCGCCGAAGAACTGGTTCTTGCCGCCCATGCGCACGGCGACTTGGTCTCCGCCGCGCCCGAGCGCGAGGTCGAGTCCCGCCTGCGCTTCTCGGCCAAGCTCTTCCATCGACTGCTCTTCCGCGACGGCAAGCCCCATGGAAAGCGTCAGCGGCAGGCGGTTCGTACTTTGCAGGTTGCGCACGCGGTCGAGGATATCGAAGTGCTCCTCGATCGCGCGGTCGAGGGATTTTCGCTCCAGCACAGCGACGTAGAGATCGTCGCTCACGCGGCGCATGAATCCGCCGAGTCCCTTGAGCCATTCGTCAAGACGGCGGTTCGCCTCGAAGAGCAGCGCCGTGCGCTCCGCCTCTGAAAGTCCCTGCATGACCTCGTCGAAATTGTCGATTTGGATGTAGGCGAGTACGGCGCGGCTGTTCTTGAAGAAGATGCGCATCTCCTCGTATTCCGTCCAGTCTTCCACGTAGAGCGCCATGAGGCCCTGGATGTCGTCCGACGTCACGATGGGGCGGTAGCGCACCTTGTAATAGTGCGTTTCATGGGCGAACACATACTCGCCCGACGCGCCCCAGATTGGCTCTAAGATGACGCCCGGCCAGAAATCCTTGAGGGAAAGTCCCGGCTCGGGATTCTCCCCCAGATACTCTTTGGCGATACTGTTCGTCCAAGCGATGCGCCCCTCGGGGTTGACGATGACGACTGCCTGCGGCAGTCGCTCGATCGCGAAGTTCGTCACCTCACTGACGTTGCGCACGACGTCGCGGCAGTAGGAGTCGAAAGCGGAGTGCCGTGCACGGCAGCGCTCACGCGCGAAGAGCGCGACGAGCAGCCAGACGACAAAAGCGATCGAAGCTACATAAGTGTTGTAATAAGACAGCACCAAAACGAGTGCCAGCAAAGCGGCGAGGTGGACGCAGGCGT
Organism: uncultured Selenomonas sp.; assembly: GCF_963528755.1. GTDB lineage: Bacteria > Bacillota > Negativicutes > Selenomonadales > Selenomonadaceae > Selenomonas. The sequence continues at coordinate 8,601 of NZ_CAURXA010000009.1, read as the reverse complement.
CCACCCACGCCGACAGATTTCGGGGCAAGAAAGCCACCTCCTATGAGATTGGAAAATGCCGCTGGGACGGCATCTCCTAGCGCCGACGGCTGAAGCGGCGGCGGTAGTCGAAGTACATATCGAAAAGCCCCGTAAAGGCGATGAGCTGCATGAGAAATGCGCTCAAAACGGCGAAGGCGACGAGCGTAAAGCGCCAGAAGCGTCCGATCTTCCAGTGGTCGGCCACATACCACAAGAGCGAAAAGCCCTGGATGAGACCCGCGAACGTCGCGATGATATCGCCGTTGAGCGACGCTTCGTAGAGAAGAGAAATGTGTCGCGTGCCGCCCCAGTAAAGCCCCACGAGGGAAAAGCCGAAGAGGAAGAGGAAGTAGACGGAAAAGCGCCACTCGCGAAACGGTGGCAAGGACGGCATCTTCTGACCAATACGAGAGAATAGGACGCCCGCGGCGACGAAGTTCACGAGGACAGCGAGAGCCGATTCCACGACGAAGATTGTCGGTGCGATCAGAGAGACCGTCTCGACGAGCGAGGCGACCTGCTTCTCCAAAGCCTGTGTCTCGGTCGGCGTAAGGCTACCGCTCGACTGCATGGCAGAGCCGAGTCCCTGGTACGACTCGCGCACAGCTTCGATAAAGGGCGCCAGCGGGTCAACGCCGAAGATGAGCGCTGCAAAGAGCAGCGAGACGAGCGTGCCCGAAAGCGAGATCACGAGGCCCCACTTGATGAGGCGCACTGCCTCCCATTTGCGGCGAAGGCCGAATCCTAAGAAGAACGCCAGCGGCACGACGAGAAAAAGCGTATGCAGTGCCCCCAGAGCGCCGAGCACGGCGTAGTAGAAACCGGCCGCAAGGACGACGCTGGGCACGGCATAGACGTAGCCATGGCGCACGATCAAGACGACCAGCGGCGCTGTCCAGCCCAGAAGAAAGACCACGCCCAAAACCGGCAGAAACGGTGCGGCAAGCGCAAAGAGAAACGCCATGATGAGGAGAGCCCAACGCTCCTGCCCCGGCGAGATCTGTCGCATCGTCATATTCCATCCTCTCTGAATCAAGCCGACGCTCTTTTCAAGCCGCGGCTATTTTTGTCGCGATACTCTATTATAGCAGAAAAGGCGGCGATTGTTAAACATTATATATAGCGGGAGCAATAGTGGCGAGATTGAAGCTACACCTGAGCATATCTATGTGAGAAGTCACAGCTCAACGCACGCGCTCGGAGAGCGTGAAGATCAAAAGAGCCGTCCAGATGCAGGCGCAGGCGGAGAGCTGAGCTGCGCCGAAAGGCTCGTGGAAGAAGAATACGCCGAGGAGAAGTGCGATCGTCGGACTCAGGTATTGGAAGAAGCCGAGGACGTTCAAGGGCAGGAGGTTCGCGCCGTAGGAGAAGAGGATGAGCGGCGTGGCGGTGGCAGCGCCGGAGCCGATGAGGAGCAGCATTTCACGCGGCGTCGCCAGGCTGAACTGACTCGTCGGCTCACCTGCTAGATAGACGGCGTAGGGCAGGAATATGGGCAGTACGAGCAGGGTTTCGAGCGTGATGCTTGAAAAGGGATGCAGCGCGAGCTTCTTCTTCAGTGCGCCGTAGAGCCCGAAGGTCAGGGCGAGCACGAGCGCGACCCACGGCAGTTTGCCGATCTGCACGGTCATGAGCACGACGCCGCAGAAGGCGAGGAGGACGCTGACGCGTGCGGACGGCGTGAGCCGTTCCTTGAAGAGCACGACGCCGAGCGCGACGTTCATCAGCGGAGTGCTGTAGTAGCCGAGACTCGTGTCGATGACGTGACCGTTATTGACCGCCCATATATAGGTCAGCCAGTTGATGGTGATGAGGATCGAAGCGCCGAAAAGGAGCAGCGCACGCCGTCGGTTTTGACGGAGTGCGCTGCAATCCTGGCAGAAGTTCTGCCAGCGTTTGGAGACGGCGAGGACGAGCAGCATGAAGACGAACGACCATGAGATGCGATGCGCGAGGATTTCAGCGGCGGAAGCCGCAGTGAGGAGGTTCCAGTAGAGCGGCAGAAAACCCCAGATGATATAGGTGGAGAGGGCGGCGATCATGCCGCGCTTTTTTTGTTCCATAGGATGAAAAACTTCTTTCTGTTTTGTGTGAATGGGATGATCAGTGCGCGTGCGGCGCCGTTTGGCGATCCATCGCAGCCATGAGCCTATCTACGGGCAGCACCTTCAAGAGGGCGAAGCAGATCAGGCACTCGGGAACGAGGTACGTCGCGTTGAAGGTCAGCGAGTAGACGAGGGGGCTTGTGCCTGCGGGAGCGTAGGACGCGAAGAATACGACGCCGCTCACGATGTGGCAGAAAAAGCGCGCGAGGAAGGCGAGCGCCGTCGACGCCATGCGGTGTGCGGGAAAGAGTGCGGCGAGCGAGAGCGCCATGTAGGGCAGCGGGTAGTCGAAGAGCACCTGCACGGGGTGCAGCAGATAGGGATCCTGCATCATGTTGAAGATGCCGTAGAGGAAGCCGGCAAGGCAGCCTGTACCGACTCCATAGCGATAGGAAACGAAGAGTAGCGGCACCATCGCACCGAGCGTCACGCTGCCGCCCTGCGGCATGTGGTAGAGGCGAAACTGGTGCAGTATGACGGTCATCGCGAGCATGAGGGCGATGGTCACGATCATCGGCGTCGTGAGCCGCACGCGCCTGAAGTAGAGGTGCGAGAGAATCGCGAAGAGCACGGCGATAAGCGCGATGAGGCTCGCCGGATGCTCAAGAATGGCTGAGATGTTTTGCAGCAGAGTGTCCATATTTATCCGTCCTTTCATTGTTCTCTTGCCAACAGTACGTCGAGAATGATATTTGTATCACAGAGTGCCTTCATGACGCTGCAGACGCTCCTTTCGTATAGACTCTGTATCTAGATCTGCAGGAGCCTCTTTCAAAAGTCCGAGCAGGGGGCGTCGTTTTCTTAATTATACAATTCGTCCCTCACGAAAGCAAACGAAAATCCCTTGAAGAGCCTTTTCGTTTATGCGATAATGGAGAGCACACAAAGGATGGTGGATTTATGGCGGATTACGTTGGAGGAAGACCGACGAATCGGATTCAAGGTCTCGATGCTCTGCGCACCTTGGCGATCGTCGGCGTCACGTTGTTTCATATATTTCCCGATGTGGTGAAAGGAGGATACCTCGGGGTATCCTTGTTTTTTGTTTTGACGGGGTATCTTCTCGCCTATACGACGGAGCGAGAACGGTTCGCGGGCGAATTTTCTCTCGGACGCTATTTTTTGAAACGCCTTTTGCGCATGTATCCCGCTCTCGTCGTCGTGCTCCTCGTGACTCTCGGCGTGTATTCCTTCGTGCTTCCCGAGACGGTCATGGACATGCGCGAAGAAGTCCTTTCCGTCGTGCTCGGCTATAACAACTGGTGGCAGATTGCTGCGCACGCCGACTATTTCACGCGCATCGCCAATGCATCGCCGTTCACGCATCTGTGGTTCATGGGCATCGAGCTGCAATATGCATTCATCTTATGGCCGCTGCTCTTTCTTCTTTATACGCTTGCCTCGCATTGCTTGGGGAGAGGGGCGGGCATAGCGATCATCGCCGCGCTCGGTTTGGGGACGGCGTTCCTTATGCCGCTTTCGTATCAGATGGGGGCAGATGTGACGCGCCTTTACTATGGCACGGATACGCGTGTCTTTGCGCTCCTCTTGGGAGCGGCGATGGGGCTTTGGCGTGCGGGGACTTCTGCGGCGAAGAAGAATCCGCTTTGGCGCGAGATCGCAGAGTTCGTCAGCTTCGAGCTTCTGCTCGTCGCCGCCCTCTTCGCGTGCGTTTTCCTCGACGGCGCGAATCCGCTGCTCTATCGGGGCGGCATGTTCCTTGTGACGCTTCTGTTCTGTCTTTTGCTCGCGATCACGGCGGATCGCGGCATGACGATTGGCAAGTTTCTTGATATGCGCGTCTTTCGCTGGATTGGCACGCGCAGCTATGGCATCTTTCTCTGGCAGTACCCCGTGATCTTCCTGTTTCAACAAAAGGGCTGGGAAGCGATGCCGTATTTTGCCGCGTGGGAGATCGCCGTCATCTTGCTGCTCGCCATGTGGACGGAGGCGTTGACGAAGAGCATCGGCAGGCGTGAACTGCCTGCGTTCGGCAATCGCCTCGTCTATGTGCAGGGAGCGTGCTTTCTCGCCTTCACTCTGTGCGGCGTCTTTTTGATGGGCTTCGGTTGCAAGGGGCTTGCGGCGCCTGCTGGCTACAAGGCGGAAGCGCGCGCGCAGCTCAATGCACGTCTTGAAAAGAATGCAGCAGAACTCGCGCGGCAGAAGGAAGAAGCTGAGAAGGCAGCGGCGGCAAAAGCCGCAGAGGACAAGGCGGCACGCATGAAGGCGGTGGATCTTTCAGGCGTCGCCTGCATCGGCGATTCGGTCATGCTCTCTGCGGCGGAAGATTTGCAGAAGGCGCTGCCCGGCTGCGCGGTCGATGCGGAAGTCTCGCGCTATGTGGGCGGCGGAATCGAAGCCGCGCAAAGCCTTGCGGCGCAGGGCAGGCTCGGCAGCATCGTCGTCGTCTCGCTCGGCACGAACGGGCCACTCGCTGCCGGCGAGCGCTATGTGGAACAGACGCAGGGACTTTTGAAGCTTTTGGGATCGAGCCGCCGCATTTTCTGGGTTAATGTATACGCGCCGCACCTTTCGTGGCAGGATCCGAACAATGAATACATCCGAAAGATGGCCGCCGAGAATAAGAATGTGACAGTCATCGACTGGTATGGACTCGTATCGAAGCACCCCGAATGGCTCTCGGGCGACGGCGTGCATCCGAACGACGCGGGGACGGAGCAGTACGCAAAGCTCGTGCACGATGCGCTGGCGGAAGCGTTGGCGAAGTGAGATTTGCTAAGAAATATGAGATAAGAAAAGGATTTGAGAAATTTTAGTCGAATTTTACAAGGCGTAGAGGGTTTTTATGGTTCTATTTGTGAGGTGTTTTGGATGAACAAAATTTTCTGTGTTTTACTTATGGCGCTTTCTGTCTGCAGCATCTGTGCGGCTTCTCCCGCAGAGACAGGCATGCAAAATGGCGCGAAAATCGCCGTGGTTCAATATCTCAATTCTTCGGAGGAAAAACAGGGATATGTGGACGAAACGGTGGCGGAAAAGTACACGAACTACTTCTCGGCGGCAGGTTACATGGTCGTGCCGAATGCTGAAACGCAAAGCGCCCTCTCAACGACTGGCTATACGACGGAGGACGAGGAGCTTCCCGACAAGGATCAGATGAAGGCCGTTGCGGAGGCGACGGGCGCAGACTACGTCGTGGCAATGGAAATTGCCGAATTACACGCTTCGCGCCACGAGTCATTTTTTCAGGTGAAGGTCACGGTGAAGACGAAGCTCGCGTACAAAGTTTATGCGGCAAAAGCAGACAAGCTGTACGCCTTCAAGACGACGAGTTCGGACGATAACAAGACGGTATTTGGCGGTGTCGGATTCAAGTCCCCGATCGTCAATGCGCTGACGGATGCGATGGAGAAGGGAAATGCAAAGATTCAGTCGTTTGTGGCAGAAAATAGCGGCGTTGACCTTGCGCAGTGAGGCGTGGGGGCATTTTCTGTGCCTTACGGGTCTTGTTGCGTGCTTGATGCTGCTTGCACATCTTGCAGAGGCTTCTGCGCCGGAGGGGGTGGAAGAAGGACATGCCTATATCCCCGCTGGCACGGAGCTTTCCCTTCGCTTGGAGCGAGAGGTGTCATCCAAGGATGTAAGCGAGGGAGATTTTGTTCCCGTCGTCGTGCTCGGTGACTTGCGGTTGAACGGCGTGGTGGTGATTCGCTCGAAGGCGGATGTGCGCGCCGTTGTCGCAAAGAACCGCCCTGCTGGCGTATATGGGCGCTCGGGTCTCCTCGTGATAGAGATGAAGTCTGTGCAAACGGAAAACGGAATCACGGTTCCACTGCGCGGCACGGAAGAAAAGAAGGTCGCCCATCACGACAATGCTCTCACACAGGGGGTTGTCGGCGGCCTTTTCATCAAGGGCGCGCAGGCCGTTTACAAGAAAGGTTCATTCTTTACGGCTGTCGTCGATACGGATGTCGATCTGGGCGTTTCCAAGGAAGATTTGGCTCAGGTCATGTGTGAGCAGGAAAAGGTCGCTGCAGCGCCGTGAACATACAAGGCGGAAGAATACGAGAGAGGACGCAGGGCGTTCTCTCTTTTCGCTTGTGACTCTGTTGCGAGATGATTTTGGCAGGGAGGCGTTTTTATGTGGAAGCTCTTTTCCTTTTTGAAGATGTTTCGTGAAGATTTGCTCGTCATGATGGTGGCACTCAAGGATTCTCGCACGCCTGTAGCAATCAAGGCGGCGTTTCTCATCGGACTGTTCTACTGCATCAGCCCGATCGACATCATTCCAGATGCCATTCCTGTTCTCGGCATGGTCGACGATGCGGTGATTTTGCCGGCGGCGGTCTTCGGTCTGATCCGCTTTCTGCCGCCACACGTGCGTGCGGATGCACAGGTGAAGGCTGAGCGACTCGGACGACGTCTGCCGTACATCGTTGCACTCGCCTCAATTGTACTTATCGCGTGGATCGCCTTGATCGTCTGGGGCATCGTGGCGATCTTTCGCTGACTATTATACGGTATAGGGATGCATGGATTTGGGCGGCTCATAGGATTATGGGCTGCTTTCTTTTTAGAGGGAAGGATTTTCTCATCCGGCAGAGAAAGATACTCTTATAGTGAAACAAGAAGATGATTTTTCTGTAGTTGCAAGGAGATGAGATTTATGGCCTTGAAAAAATGTGTGGGATGTGGCATCCCATTGGGGAGCGACGCGAAATATTGCCCGCAATGCGGTATGACACAGCCCGAAGAGTGCAAATGTGCACACTGCGGCGCCGCTGTGCAGGCAGGTATGTGCTTCTGCCCTGAATGCGGACAGGCTGTTTCTGAAGGAACGACACAGCAGGCGTCGCAGGCGCAAGCACCAGGTGTACCGTCTGCACCGCCGACTGATGAACAGCCGATGCCTCGCCCGACCAATATTCCGCCGCTTGGCATGCGAGGAGACGCTTTCGGTGACGGGGCAAGTGCAGCGGGGGCGGCCGGAGCTTTGGTCGGATGGAAGGAAAAGCTTCTTTCCTTTGAAGGCCGATTGAATCGCAAGCCGTACGTTTTGCGCCTTCTGGCCGTCTGGTTTGTCAGTTCCATTATCGTGCAGATTGTTTCCTTTATCCTCGGTCTAATTATCGCTAAGATTGCTGGAAGTTCGGCTGAGCTTGGTATAGTGCTCTTGATCTTCCTCTATGCGGTCATCTTCGTCTTATATATTCCAGCAACGGTCATTAGCATTTCCTTAGAAATCCGTCGTTGCCACGACAATGATTGGTCGGGGTGGCTCGTCCTTCTCGGTTTCGTGCCGCTTGCGAATATTGTTTTGGAGTTGTTGCTCCTCTTCAAGCCCGGCACACCCGGTCCGAATCGTTTCGGTCCAGACCCACTGCAGTGAAAGGGGTTGTTCTTTATGAAGAGATGTGTGATGCTTTCATTGATTGCCGCCCTGTTGCTTGCAGCGAATCTCTGCTCGGCGGCGCGTCTGCCTGATGCGGATTATGCGCTCGGCGGCATAAAGTTCGGCGCTGATGCGGACTATGTGAAAAATGTCTACGGGGAGCCTGATTGGGTCGATTATCATGAGGGAACGCCATATTCTGGTGATATCCCGCTTTGGATTTATCACTACGGCGATTCGTTCGTTGTGGCGATTGAGGCCACGCGGATGAGTGTATCTTCCATTATGACTACGGCAAACAACGGCATCGCGACGCCGCGCGGCATCCATGTGGGCAGCACACTGACGGATATACAGCGCGCCTATGGCACATTGCCACAGGGGCACAAGGAAAATCAAGGCTACTGCTATTCCTATGGTTGGGGGCTGATCTCGCTGGATTTCTATGTCGATGGCAAAGGCAAGGTCTATAAGATCTGGACAGGATATTCCGACTGAGCATACTTCTGGTGCATCAATCGGCGGGCGGACTTTCCACTTTTTAAAAAAAGGTGTTGACAGTCCGTCCGCTTTCGTGTATCATACTATTTGCTGTTGCGGCGAGTGACAGCAAGACGCTCGAAAAAACTTCAAAAAAGTGCTTGACAATCCCTCGTGGATGAAGTACGATAGTCGAGCCGCCTGTGAAGAACGAGCGGCGAACAGCCGAAGCAATTCGGCGGTGTTCCTTGAAAACTAAACAATGCAGAAATGAATCATCTATATGATTCAAGCCAGATGTCCATCAAGAGAAATCTTGATGAAACATCGATTGTGAACTACAATTGTAAAAGCAATCGACAATTTCTTTATGCGGTTCGAAAGAATCGTATCCAAAGATAAAAAGAGCCAATTCGGCTCTCTGCAAACTGAATGCAAAGTTCTCTGCATCCAATGCAACCATGTTGGATGTAGAGAAAAAACGCAGGGATTTTTTCGCTAGGCAAGGAACGGCGAAGTCGCGACCCGGAAGCGCACTCGTGTGCGCTGAGGAAACGCGACGAAGCCGTGACGCAGCATAGCGGAAAAAGACCAAGTTTTTTCGGAGAGTTTGATCCTGGCTCAGGACGAACGCTGGCG
>NZ_CAURXA010000008.1:0-92432 GCF_963528755.1 uncultured Selenomonas sp. | reverse complement strand
GCACGCGGGCAGCCTCGCGTCAAATTTCAATCCACGCGCCCACGTGGGGCGCGACCCTGGCAGCGACCATCTCACGGCTGCTTGACAAATTTCAATCCACGCGCCCACGTGGGGCGCGACAAAAAGCCGATCGACATCAAAGGTAAGGCTTCTATTTCAATCCACGCGCCCACGTGGGGCGCGACGCGGGGCTCGCGCACGGCATCCTGTTCGCCGTAATTTCAATCCACGCGCCCACGTGGGGCGCGATCGCCACATCAGATAAAATTATCCGCCGCGCTTCTTATTTCAATCCACGCGCCCACGTGGGGCGCGACTGGCTGATTCTGCGTGCCGCACGCCCGTCACGACATTTCAATCCACGCGCCCGCGTGGGGCGCGACCGTGTTCTCCCCATATTTCCGAACGAGTGTCTTAATTTCAATCCACGCGCCCGCGTGGGGCGCGACGATACTCGGTGCGATCGCCGTGCGTGTGATTGCTATTTCAATCCACGCGCCCGCGTGGGGCGCGACGTAATAAACGATATGAATAGAACCGATCTGACTGATTTCAATCCACGCGCCCGCGTGGGGCGCGACTGGTCGAGGTTCGGATTTTCGTCGCAATCCCAGAATTTCAATCCACGCGCCCGCGTGGGGCGCGACCGCCGATGACGCCGAGGATGTGCGTGGACATGCGATTTCAATCCACGCGCCCGCGTGGGGCGCGACAGTACCTTGTACGAAAATATTTACCTGCATAGATATTTCAATCCACGCGCCCGTGTGGGGCGCGACCGAGCCGCGTCTTGAAATATGCAAGCCCGTTTCGATTTCAATCCACGCGCCCGTGTGGGGCGCGACGAGGCGACGAGCAAAGTTTTCTGAAGTGCCGTCTATTTCAATCCACGCGCCCGTGTGGGGCGCGACTGCCGGGCACGACAGGATCGTTGCACTTGCAGCATTTCAATCCACGCGCCCGTGTGGGGCGCGACCTCAGAAAATACTGCGAACTCCTGCTCGTCCTCGATTTCAATCCACGCGCCCGTGTGGGGCGCGACCGCACTACATCAAAATGCCGCGATCCGCGCCCAAATTTCAATCCACGCGCCCGTGTGGGGCGCGACCCTTTGGAGGCTTGCCCTGCCTCCACGCAGACTGAATTTCAATCCACGCGCCCGTGTGGGGCGCGACTGTCCGCCAACATCTTGGGAAGCGTCGCCCCGCATTTCAATCCACGCGCCCGTGTGGGGCGCGACACTCGATGTTACACAGCAGGCTGTAGGGCGATGGATTTCAATCCACGCGCCCGTGTGGGGCGCGACCAACAAACGTCCTCTGACAGTGTACAGTCAAATAATTTCAATCCACGCGCCCGTGTGGGGCGCGACTCTTATCGCCCGCCCATCGCATCGAGCAATAAGATTTCAATCCACGCGCCCGTGTGGGGCGCGACAAAACAGGCAGCCGGAAGCGCCGTCGCTGATGACGATTTCAATCCACGCGCCCGTGTGGGGCGCGACGCCGTTCGGCAGCTTGATTTCCAGCAGTGGGACATTTCAATCCACGCGCCCGTGTGGGGCGCGACCTCCGTCTCGAGCGAGGGCGATAGTTCCCGACCATTTCAATCCACGCGCCCGTGTGGGGCGCGACCATTTGCCGAGTGGGCGGCGTTCTACGACAAAAAATTTCAATCCACGCGCCCGTGTGGGGCGCGACGGAAGCAGCACGCCATTGATGATCCAACCGATGAATTTCAATCCACGCGCCCGCGTGGGGCGCGACGGCGCAGTAATGCAAATTTTGCCTTTTCTGTGTCATTTCAATCCACGCGCCCGCGTGGGGCGCGACGCAAGCGTGGCGTACTCCTTCAGCGTGTTCAGGTATTTCAATCCACGCGCCCACGTGGGGCGCGACCGGCGTTGGGGAAACACTCCTCGATGAGTTTGTGATTTCAATCCACGCGCCCACGTGGGGCGCGACCGGGCGGCATTGACACCTTTGGCGCGATCAAACAATTTCAATCCACGCGCCCGCATGGGGCGCGACCTCATCCAATGCCGCGCGGACATCGCGCTCACGATTTCAATCCACGCGCCCGCGTGGGGCGCGACAGCGTGCAATCCGACGACATCCACCATGCACGCTGATTTCAATCCACGCGCCCGCGTGGGGCGCGACAAATCCGGCTCTTCGGTCGCCGGGCGGTCAATGAATTTCAATCCACGCGCCCGCGTGGGGCGCGACACTGTCGCAAGTCGATACATATAGTGATTTTATAATTTCAATCCACGCGCCCGCGTGGGGCGCGACTGCGCGTCCGGCTGCTGTACTCATTGCCGAGTGTATTTCAATCCACGCGCCCGCGTGGGGCGCGACGCTGACATCCGTCTGCAGGAGCGTGAGCTGAAGGTATTTCAATCCACGCGCCCGCGTGGGGCGCGACGAGAATGTGTGCGCATCCCGATTGAACTCATCTGATTTCAATCCACGCGCCCGCGTGGGGCGCGACCTGCATCACCTTGTTGCGAGGGGCACGATCGACATTTCAATCCACGCGCCCGCGTGGGGCGCGACGCATAAGATGGTCGCCATACTGCGCGAACTGCGAATTTCAATCCACGCGCCCGCGTGGGGCGCGACGAGCTTGCACAGCCCGATTCTATCCGATCTGCTTATTTCAATCCACGCGCCCGCGTGGGGCGCGACCCTGAACCATTTCTGCTTTTCGGTGGTCAATATATTTCAATCCACGCGCCCGCGTGGGGCGCGACAACCGCGTCGTTTCGATCGATCCAGTAGCTTAGACATTTCAATCCACGCGCCCGCGTGGGGCGCGACGACATTCTGGATCTCCCCATCGCGACAGCACAGGCATTTCAATCCACGCGCCCGCGTGGGGCGCGACGTACACCGACGGCTCTGCAAAATTCTATATCCTCATTTCAATCCACGCACCCGCGTGGGGCGCGACATGAGATGTGGATTTGGTCAAGGATGTTTGACCAATTTCAATCCACGCGCCCGTGTGGGGCGCGACTATACAGCAAAATTGCCGATGTCTGTGTCAGCATATTTCAATCCACGCGCCCGTGTGGGGCGCGACGTCTCGCACTGCGTGCGGGGTTGGCTGTCGAGAAATTTCAATCCACGCGCCCGTGTGGGGCGCGACGACCCGACAAATAATCCAGCACCATGGCACACAATTTCAATCCACGCGCCCGTGTGGGGCGCGACGGCCGGAGGTGTTTGAGGATCTCGTCAAGCAGATGATTTCAATCCACGCGCCCGTGTGGGGCGCGACCGGGGGTAATGACGGGTGATTGGGCTAGAGCATGATTTCAATCCACGCGCCCGTGTGGGGCGCGACGCAGATGCTCAGCATCCCCATGTTCTCCGCGCACATTTCAATCCACGCGCCCGTGTGGGGCGCGACTGCCCGTCTGCCCCTCAATGTCTGCGCGTGTGAATTTCAATCCACGCGCCCGTGTGGGGCGCGACAGATCAAGGACTATGGCGACATCATTCCCGTGTCATTTCAATCCACGCGCCCGTGTGGGGCGCGACGCAATCAGCTCGATGCGCCTCTGCAAACCCTTTTTATTTCAATCCACGCGCCCGTGTGGGGCGCGACTGTCCAACGTGCTCAAGGGCGTAGAGGACGCGCTATTTCAATCCACGCGCCCGTGTGGGGCGCGACGACCTCTCTATCAAGGTGGATCATGACAAAAAGATTTCAATCCACGCGCCCGTGTGGGGCGCGACTATGCCTGTTTACACTGGCTTAATTACAGCGGTCGCGCTATATTTTTCGCGAACCTCATTTTTGGCCGTGCTGTTACAGGCATTTTTCGTCGCAAAGTCCTCTGTGTGATACGGGTTCGCACAGAGATTTTGCGGCTATTCTCGCGAAGGAGACGCCTGCTACAGCATCAAAGTTCCTTCAGGCTCATAACTTGGTTTTGCACCGACGTGCTGCGTTTTTCCTGCGTATTTATTGCCCAAATTATAGAAACGCAGGCTGTCCTTTTCTTGGTCGATCAAAGTAGTCAATTCATGCCGCAGGGCGCAAAATTGCGCTTCATCGAGAACGCATTCAAACACGGAATTCTGCACGCGCTGTCCGTGGCGCACGCAGCATTTCGCCACTTTTCTCAAGCGTGTGCGGCCGGCAGGTGTTTCCGTATTGACATCGTATGTCACGAGAATCAACATTTCCGCCGCCCCCTCCATCTTTCCTGCTTATTTCCACAAAAACGCCGGATATTCCTCCAAGTCCCCGCGTAAATATCGTGCCAGCAGGAGGGATTGGGCATGGGGAACCAAGCCCCAAGGGAGTTTTTCCTTGAGAAACGGATGCGTGATCTGTTCCCGCTTCTTATCCTGCCATTCCTTGAGGACGAGCTTACGCCCAGCATCATTGAGCCAGACGGCGCCGTTCTCTTTTTTCTCAAAATGCTCCGGCTTGATGATGCGATTGTTGATCAGCGTGAGTACGAGGCGATCGACAAAGAGACTTCGCAGTTCCTCCATGAGATCGAGCGCCAAGGATTCCCTGCCCGGGCGATCGCGGTGCAGGAAGCCAACATACGCATCAAGTCCCACGCCTTCCAGCGCGGAGGCACAGTCATGCGCCAGCACGGTATACAGGAAAGACAGCATGGCATTGACGCGATCAAGAGGCGGACGCTTGAGGCGGCCTTCCAGGGAAAATGCGTCCTTGTTCTGCAAAATGAATTGATTGAACAACGAGAAGTACAGATGTGCGGCATTTCCTTCAATACCGCGCATTTCATCAAGCGACTGCACTCGATGCAAGCTCTGCAGGCTGCTTTTAAGTTCCGCGCTCACTTGCGCAAGCGCCGTCAGATCCAAGCTCAGCGGATGGTCGCGCTTCATTCTTTCGACAAGGGTACGCGTGTTGAAGATTTTTCCGAAAAGGAAATCCGCCGCGAGTTTCGCACTCTCCGCATCATCTTCCGAGCGGCGATACTGCTCCTTGCGCAGGAGCACATTGCCTCGCACTTCCCCACAGGAGCGCGCAAGGAATCGCCCACGCGGACTGAAAAAGCAAAGCCCGATTTTCGCTTGGGCGCACGCGCCCATCAAGGCAGGGCTCGCTCCCTTATAGGTGAAGCAAAGGATATTTTCCAAAGTGAGCAGCGGAATCCGTCCCAGCACTTTTTCTTCCTGCAGTACGACGACATTCTCATTTTCCAAAGCCACATACGCATCTTCGGTCAAAATGAACAGGGTATTGAGTATGTGACGCATAGCTCACACCCCCTTCAAGGCAGCTGCATAATAGTCGGAAACATCCACCGCTTTTTCCAGTTTCGGCAGGCACAGGTCTTTCAGCGAACAGCTGCGGCATTTTTTCGTCACCTTGACCTTGGGTGTCGCCCTACGGGAATATTCCTTGTGCATTTCAGCGAGCGTATGCAGAACGAAATCTCGCAAATCTTGCGTGATTTCCACCTTCTGCCGCCGATGGATTTCATCATAAAAAAGATAACCGACAGAGATATGGCAGCAAAGCATTTCCTCAAGGCAAAGCGCCTGCAGGACGAGCTGTGAAACATCCTCTTCGCCGTCTTTCGGCTTGCCACGCTTGTATTCAACGGGGACGGGACGCCAAAAACCTTCCTGCCCGTGCAGCCTCGCGCCTGTCTTTTCCCTGTGAAATTCCACGACATCCGAGACGCCGCTCACACCGAGCTTTGCCGAAGAAATGCGCAGAGCGCGCGCCACGAGCAAATCCCCGCGCGATTCGTGCAGACTGCCGTCATGACATTTCTCGTGGACAATCTGCCCCTCGACTGTACGCAAGTTTTCCTGCCATTGCTGCTCGATCTGAATGAGCGCCCACTGCCTGCGGCAAAAGAGGAAATGCTGGATGCCGGCGACATCCAGCCACTCCTCTTCGCGATATGCCATCAGCTCATGCGCGTGCAGGTCACACCTTCCGGCAGATCTGCTTCATCGACGGTGACCTCATAATCCTGATAGCTGCGCGCCGGCTCCTCCGCCGCCTTCTTTTTGACATGAATGCGCTCAAAAAGCTTGTAGGACGGCGCATTGCCAAGCTCGCTTTCGTGGCGGAAGACGATGAGTTCGCGCGTCGCCATATTGCCGCGCGCCGCCGAGCGGTCAAGCTCAAACATGCGCAGGATCGCCTGCCACAAGAGCGCCAAGTCCTCTTCGGAGAAGCCCGTCGTCTTGCGCGCAAGGTTTGCTGAAACATAGCCTTCGACCTTGTAGAGCGCATAGGGTACGATGAATTTGCGGCCGATTTCCGTCTTCTTCGTCTGCGCGTCCTTGATCGTCGTGATCGCCGTGCGCGTGATGGTGATCTCCTGCGGCAGAATGGGATCGATGCTGCGCGCAAAGCCGAGCTGTACAGGACCGCGTACCTGTCCGCAGTTCAGCGCTCCCTGCACGAAGGTCGTCATGACGGCGCCGAAGGTGCGGATATCGAAGAAATTGCTGCACATGAAGTCGCGAATCTTGCCGTCGATTCCAGGATCCGCCGCCTTGACCTTCTTGATGTCCTTGATGCCGAGGTGGTCACAGGCCTCTTGGTCGCTTTGAGCGAGCGGCACGTTTTCCTTGATGTAAATGCGATAGCCCGGCTTCCCTTCCTGCGCCGTTTCCACGTAGTTGCGAATCTTCCGCTTGAGGCAAACGTCGGTGACCAGTCCGTGTCCGGTCTCTTGATCGACGCGCGGCATGTTGCCCGCATCGGGATCGCCGTTCGGATTGCCGTTTTCGACATCAAAAAGAATGACAAAATCATACCGATTTTTGATTGCTTCCGCCATTTACTTTTCCTCCTTCTTTTCGTACCGCTTCTGCTTCTGATGATAGTAACCAAGGATGAATACACCCTGCTCCTCAAGCGGCAAATGACGCGGCATATCCTTGGCGTCCAGCTTTCCCATGATCTCCGACAGCTTCTTGTCCAAATAGACTCTGGGCGCCGTCTCCAACTTTTTCAAGTGATGAAGCGCGAGCTTCTGCAGCATCGGGAACACGTGCGCCGGCGTTCCACAGGCAGAATCAAAGAAACGGTCGCGAATCGTCGCCTTGATCTCAGGATTCGCCTTCTCCTGCACCTCTTCCAAAACGGCGAACCAGCGTCCGAGCAAATAAGCAACATCGGTCGAGTTTTCATCTAATGCCACAGCGATCTTCCTCCCTCGATTTCGCATCAAATATGCTTTCAAAAAGTCGGCGCGCCTTGCATTGATTTTCCGCTCTCCCTGCTCTGCATGAATGCGCAGCAAAATGTTTTGGAATACGGACACAGGATACTTGCCGCCGGTCAAAACGGCTCGCAGCATAGCTCCTGCCATGATGGGAGAAGCCATCTTCACCTTGGCGTTGGGATTCACCGTTTCGCGCAGGAGCTCCCACAACGGCACATTGCCGCGCGTCTCCCAGCTCGGGCGGACAATCTTCATCTGCTCCATGTGCAGGGCGAGGTTCTTCAAGAAATCCCCGAAAGATCCTTGCAGGAAGAAGCGTACGGAAAGCCGCGCCGCATTGGGCGCCAGACCCAGGATATAGAAGGGATTGGCATAGGAGATTGCCACGCCCTCGTAGTCGATAGCCGCTCCTGCCTGCACCTTTTTCAGCACAGCGTCCAGCAGATCATCGGTCATCTTATCTTCATCGCCAAAAAGCATGCCGCAAAGCAGGTCTTGCGCCGCCTCGCTCTCCTCCTCGGCCCAATAGACCATCGTCGTGTCGCCTATGATCTTCGTATGTTCGCGATCAGCAAGCAAGGCATTGAGCGCCGTACCGTAGGCAAACGCCGCCTTCTTCGACACGGGAGCATTGCCGCCCTGCTCGCCGTCGTGACCGTAGGATTCGTAGGCATTGGCATTGAAGGAGACGAGCATAGCTCCCGTTGCTTGGGCGCCCGTGACACCCTTGAGCGCCGGATGCTTGACGGCGATCGGCGCCAATGCACCCGTCACGAGGCAGCGGCGTTTTTCCTCAGCGCCGCTCGCATCGAGATGCGTTTCCCACGCCTCACGCACGGCCGGCTCTTCGTGCACGAAGGTGCTCGCCACACGGAATACGAGGTTCGCCCCGGCAAGAATCTCATCGGCATAAGACGCGAGAGCCGGATGCGTGCGCACCATCGATTCACCGCCCTGCCAGTGCCCGAAAAAAGCGATGACAGCGCGAGCAGCGTCCGACCCGGCACCATCCAGAATCTCCTCGTGCAGAGCCTTCGCAGCCGCAAAACATTCTGCCGTACGCTTGGGCTTTCCTTTCAGATCAGCGCCTAAAAAATACGACGAATTATCGCAAAGGAAAAACGGGGCTATGCCAGCCGTCCTCGTTTCTCCTGCCGGAACAATAAGTTCCTGCGGTCGATCCACTTCCTTCTTGCCACGCAAAACCTTCTGGATGAGCGGCAATACTTGAAGCAATTCTCCTTCTTTGGAAAGCAAGAGTGCAAAGGAAACATTACGCTTCTCCCAACCATCTCTGGGCAACCGTCCCTCTTTGCACTCCGTCTCATATCTTTCAACCAGTGCTTGGAGCATTTCAGCGGTACACCTCACAATCCCTAAGGTCGAGCACACCGTCCACAAGCTGTGCTTGGAAAAACATCGGCTGAAGATTCTTGGGATCCGAGTAGTCGATATCATAGAGCATGAAGCCCAGATCTTTCGTTTCCCCATTTGTCGGCGGAAGCTCCGCTTCCTCGTACAGCCGGAAGCGCGCGGGAAACTCGCGGCAGCCCAGATACGGTGCATGATAGCACTGTCCCTTACGTGCGCGTCGGCAGAACATCTCACGGAATTTCCCCTCGTTGTCCGATGCCGATGCCTTCTCCGTCATCTCGAAATGCGCTTCAATGATGTAATGCGGTTCCTTCAAGATGGTGGCGGCACGCTGCTGGATATCCTCCTTCGTAGACTGATAGAGTTCCCCACGCTCTTTCTCCGCAAAAGCCTTCACCGTACGCGCAGGAATCTTTGCCTTGAGCTCGTTGCGGCGGACGTTGGTAAACTGAATTTTAGATAGGATAAAAATCCTATCTATACGCCATTTTAGGCCTGGATGCCAAAACACGGCTTCCAAGACCCCTCGCGCTGCGCTCGGCGTCATGACGGCGTAGGAAAAGCGCTCCGCCTTCAACTCCGGCCGCGTGAAGCACGCCGCTTCGCCCCAAACCTCAAGGCGAACGCCATAGGCCATAAAATCACCTCCATATATTTTCTTTTGATATGTAACATGCAAGTAATAGCACAACGAATTACACCTGTCAATTCAAAATTCTATAAATCACTAAGAAAATTGACAGAGATACATAGAAATAATAAAATGATGTTGTCGTGAAGATTGTATCTCACGAGGATTGAAATTTTTGTTAAGTCACATGTTCGAGCAAAAGCGGGGAGATTTTTTCAGATCTCCCCGCTTTCGTCTGTGCGGAGAAACACGATTTCATGCAGCGAATCTACAGGAACATTCCTTCTCCCTCTCCAACATTATTCGATAGTCCCTTTTCTGAGTCATATACCGCCATATCAACGAGCACGGCGAGGTTTTCATCAAGCATGCGGATTTTTCCCTGCGCGGCAAGCTGTTCGAACGGCGCTTCGGCATATCCCGTATAGACAGTCACGATGTAGCGTCCGACCTTTCGCATAAGCGAACGCGATCTCTCTCCTTGTTCCAGCCGCGCCAAGAGCGCCTGTCCCTCCTCGGTTTGCGGAATGAAGATCGGCTTGGTACGATCCTCGATCAGGCGCACATCGTTTGCAATATTGGCAAAGGCAAACTTCCCCGACTGTCCCATGATGTCTTTCTTGTCCAGACGATTCTTACCGCTCAGATCGTACAGCTCTTCAAAGTAGCGGCGGATCGCTTCGGGACTTGCCAAGTCCTCGGCAAAACTCCGCGCCACATTCTTTGTGATCTCAGCTGCCAACTGCGCGCTTTGCGCCAGCTTTTCCAGAGAAAAGACATGCACAACGCTTTCCTCTGCCGACCTCCTGCCCTCGCGATTGCAGCGACCCGCCGCCTGCACGATGCTGTCGAGGCCGTTGATCTCACGGTAGACGCAGGGAAAGTCGAGGTCGACGCCGGCCTCCACGAGGCTCGTCGAAATGACGCGGCACGGCTTGCCGTCCTTGAGCCGTGCGCGAATCTCCTCCAATACCTGCTCGCGATGCACGGGATAGAGATTCGTGGACAAGTGGTATGTTCCTTCGTCTTCCCGCAGCAAATCGAAGACACTCTGCGCCGTCTTTTTCACATTGACGATACAAAGCACCTGCTCATGAGTCGCCAGCTCTTCGGCAAGCTCCTCTTCCGTCATCACCTCTTCGCGCAGCTCGATCTTCGTGCGCCGGAAAAACGCTGCATTTTCCATGAGCGCCGGGCAGATTTCCAGTGGCTGCATATCATCGGAGAAAAACTGT
Organism: uncultured Selenomonas sp.; assembly: GCF_963528755.1. Taxonomy (GTDB): domain Bacteria; phylum Bacillota; class Negativicutes; order Selenomonadales; family Selenomonadaceae; genus Selenomonas. The sequence continues at coordinate 82,003 of NZ_CAURXA010000008.1, read as the reverse complement.
CCCAGAGGCGGCTGCGTCGCCGTACAGAGCACCGCCGTACACGCATAGTGCCGCACGAGCGCCTCGATTGCGGCGAGCGAAGGACGCAAGTAATCCATCGGAATCATCTGCGCCTCATCGAAGATCACGATGCTCTCGGCAAGATTGTGCAGTTTGCGGCATTTCGACGGGCGATTGGAAAAAAGCGATTCGAAAAACTGCACGTTCGTCGTCACGATGACGGGCGCATCCCAGTTCTCCGTCGCCAGCCGCTTGCGGTTCATATCCGTATCCTGCACATCGTCATAATCCACATTCTGATGATGCTCGACGACACTGTCCGACCCCAGCAAATCCCGAAAGACAGCCGCATTCTGCTCGATGATCGACGTATACGGTATGACATAGATGATGCGCCTGCGCTTTCTCTTGGCATGAGCTGCATAATGCAGAGCAAACGCCAGGGAAGAAATCGTCTTGCCCCCTCCCGTCGGTACGGTTAGCCGGTATAAATTCCCTCGTGCTTCTTTTCCTGCGGCGATGCTCTCGGCGAGGAGCGCGGAACGCTTTTCGTTGATCGGCAACCGCAGTTTTCGCTTTTCTTTTTCCGTCTTCGGCTTCGAAAATTTCTCTTCAAGGCTCTCCTGCAGGCGTTCGAGCAAGGTTTCCATAGAAGCAAAACCTTCCCGCTCGACATTCCCCGCCGACATGAAAGCTTCCGTGTCGAGAAAGTCCGCATCGACGAGACAGGAAAAAAGCATGCGCGTATAGAGCATCGCGGAGAGCGGCGCACGCGCGGCTTGCGCCAACAAGAGCGACGGCGGAGGCAAGGTCTGCGGCAGATCCACCTCGTGATAAGCACGGTAATCGGGCAGATTCCGTCGCTTGAGCCTGCCCAAAAGCGTGCCTTCTTCCGCTGTATTTGCCGCCGTACCCTGATTCGGTATGCCGCCATGATGGCCTGCGATGCAGAACGCCATCACCTGCGCCATGCCTCTGCCGAGCCGTCTGCTTTGCTCATCGTCCGCGCTCTGCCGCAGCTTCACGATTTCCTGCGCCCCCGCCGTCGAATGGTCGATGCGCCCCCTGCGCCGTTTCTTCTCCTCCTCGTCCGCACGCATATACGCTTGAAACTCGCGCGAATACTTGCCGATATCGTGGTACAAGCCCAGGAGTCGCCCCATCGCCTCCTCGCCGAAAGCGGCGGCAAAGCGCCCCGCAAGATCGGCAACGCCCGTCAGATGGTCGCACAAAAGCTGCTCGCGCCCCGTTTCCTCATCGAGATGCCCAAGATAAGCAGAAGATTTTGTCATTTCAAACACCTCCAAGAAATTACGAAGAAACTCGTCGGAGATAGAAATTTCCGCTTCCCTTCCAAAAGCCATACATGTTATTTCGACAAACAATTTCCATTTCCTGTATAGATGCTCCTGCACAGCTGGCAGGCAAGCGTCAAAAGAGCCGCCTCGCCATACGACGGCGGGCGGCTCTTTCCTATTTTCTTCAATCCTCAAGCGGCGTGTTGACGATCTTCTTGCGCTCGCGCCAGTCAGGGCAGAACTTGTCCATGAGGCTCTTGAAATGCGCATTGTGGTAGCGCTCCCATAGATGCGTAAGCTCGTGAATGATGATGTATTCGAGGCAGAAAACCGGATATTTGGCGAGCTGCAGATTCAGCCAGATGCGGCGCGCGCGGATGTTGCAGGTGCCCCACTTCGTCTTCATGTTCTTGATACGCCATTCAGCGGCGCTCTTGCCGACGATCGTCTCTGCGCGCGCCAAGAGCGGCGGCACGGCTCGCGCGAGTTCGCGGCGATACCATTCGTTCAGCAGAGCTTCACGCTCGGCGGGGCTGCTCTCGGCCTCCTGCGCCTTGAGGCTCAGGATGAGGCGGCTGCCATCTCGCAGGACGATGTTGCAGCCGCGTCCGAACTTCACGATGAGCCGGAGCGGCTCGCCCCAGACGAAGAAGCGCTCGCCGCTTAGGAAGCGGCGAGCGCTTGGCAGAGGTTTCGCGACGATCTTCGCCTGCTTTTCCTCGATCCATGCCCTATGCTTGGCGACGAAGCGTGCGAGCTCTTCGAGCGTCGCGCGCTTCGGTGCGCTCAGGCGCACCGTGCCTGCGGGCGGCACGACGCGCAGATAGATGTTCTTGATGGACTTTCGTTCAAGCTCGACGGGGATTCCCGCGAGCGCCAGAGATATGACGGGATTTCCCATATCAGTTGTTCTTCTGCTCCATCACGGCGAACGATGCTGCCTTGTCGCCCTCGCCGAGGCGCACGACCTTGACGCCCTGCGTGTTGCGGCTAATGACGGAAATCTCGTCGACCTTCGTGCGGATGACGATGCCGTCCGTCGTGATGAGGATCAGCTCCTGTCCCGGACGCACGACCTTGAGGCCGATGACTGCGCCCGTCTTTTCCGTGACCTTCATGTTGATGAGGCCCTTGCCGCCGCGCGTCTGCAGACGATATTCGCTCGTCTCTGTGCGCTTGCCGTAGCCTTCCGCCGTGATCGTCAGAACCTCGGCATTGCGCGCGAGGTTGTCCATGCCGACGACCACATCGCCCGCCTTCAGGTTGATGCCCTTGACGCCGCGCGCCGTGCGTCCCATCGAGCGCACATCGTCCTCGGCGAAGGCGACCGCCATGCCGCCCGCCGTACCGAGTATCACATGCTTTTCGCCGTCCGTGAACTTGACGCCGATGAGGTCGTCGTCCTCGTCGAGGTTGATCGCATTGAGCCCGCCTCTGCGAATCGACTGGAACTCGGAAAGGCTCGTCTTCTTCACGATGCCCTTCTTCGTCGCCATGAAGAGGTAGCGCTCGGGCAGGAACTCCTTGACCTGGATGACCGCCGTGATCTTCTCCTCGCTCTCAAGCTGCAGCAGGTTGATGATCGCCGTGCCCTTCGCCTGACGGCTCGCCTCGTTGATCTCGTATGCCTTGAGACAGTAGACGCGCCCGCGGTTCGTAAAAAAGAGGATCGTGTGGTGCGTCGTCGTCACGAGGATATTTTCGACGAAGTCGGCTTCCTTCGTGCCCATGCCCGTCACGCCGACGCCGCCACGCTTCTGGCGGCGATAGGTGTCGAGCGGCATGCGCTTGATGTAGTTGTTGTGTGTAAGCGTGATGACGACATCTTCCTGCGCGATGAGGTCTTCGACGTTGATCTCGGAGGTGTCGATCGTGATCTCCGTGCGCCGCTCGTCGCCGTACTTCTCGCGCACGGCAAGAAGCTCGTCCTTGATGATTTTGTCGATCTTTCCCTCGTCGGCGAGAACGGATTTGAGCCAGTCGATCATCTTCAAGACCTCTTGGTACTCTTCCTCGATCTTCTCGCGCTCAAGACCCGTCAGACGCTGCAGACGAAGGTCGAGGATCGCCTGCGCCTGCTTCTCGCTGAGCTTGAAGCCTTCCATCAGGCGCTCACGCGCGATGTCCGCCGTGCGGCTCTCGCGGATCGTCGTGATGACGGCGTCGAGGTGATCGAGCGCGATGGTCAAGCCTTCGAGGATATGAGCGCGCGCCTCGGCTTTCGCCAATTCGTACTTCGTGCGCCGCGTGATGACGTCCTGCTGGTGCTTGATGTAGTAGTGCAGCACCTCTTTCAGCGTGAGCACGCGCGGACTGCCGTCGACGAGCGCGAGCATGATGACGCCGAAGCTGTCCTGCAGCTGCGTGTGCTTGTAGAGCTGGTTCAAGATGACGTTGGCGTTCGCGTCGCGGCGCACGTCGATGACGATGCGCATGCCGCTGCGGTCGGACTCGTCGTTCAAGGCCGTGATGCCCTCGATCGCCTTGTCGCGCACGAGCTCGGCGATCTTCTCGACGAGACGCGCCTTGTTCACCTGATAGGGCAGCTCCGTCACGATGATGCGCGAGCGGCCGCTCGACGTCGTCTCGATGTGCACGCGCGCGCGAAGCTTGATGACGCCGCGCCCCGTCGTATATGCCTGACGTATGCCCTCCGTGCCGAGGATCAGTCCCGCCGTCGGGAAATCCGGCCCCTTGATGACCGTCATAAGCTCCTCAACGGTAGCATCGGGACGGTCAATAAGCATCAACGTGCCATCGATGACCTCGCGCATGTTGTGTGGAGGGATGTTCGTCGCCATGCCGACAGCGATTCCCGCCGTGCCGTTCGTAAGAAGCTGCGGGAACTTCGCGGGCAGCACGGTCGGCTCTTTCAAGGACTCGTCGTAGTTCGGTGCGAAATCCACCGTCTCCTTGTCGATGTCCTGCAGCATGAGCTCCGCGACCTTCGACATGCGCACCTCGGTGTAGCGCATCGCTGCCGCCGGATCACCGTCAACCGAGCCAAAGTTACCGTGACCGTCGGCGAGCATGTAGCGCATGGAAAAATCCTGCGCCATGCGCACGATCGCATCGTAGACAGAGCTGTCACCATGCGGGTGGTACTTACCGAGGACTTCGCCGACGATGCGCGCCGACTTCTTGTACGGCTTGCCCGAACCCATGCCTGCTTCCTGCATCGCATAGAGGATGCGGCGATGCACAGGCTTCAGACCGTCACGCACATCCGGCAGGGCGCGGGCGACGATGACACTCATCGCATAGTCGATATAGGAATTCTTCATCTCACTTGCGAGATTTACAGGAACAATCTTCCCCTCGCCAAAATCCACACTCTCACCCCAAAAATATAGTCGAAATAATATCTAACTCGAATAGTATATCATTTTTCAGTAAAAAAGTCCATGCGGCGAAAGGCGGGGAGGGCGTGCACAAAAGGCAATCTAGAACCACACGCAAAAAGCCGATGCGCGGAGAATCATCCCCCACGCATCGGCTTTCGTTCCCATATATTCCCATATCTATCAAAGTCGGAACTTCGAGACGCCGTCCTGCAGCTTCTGTGCAAGCTCCGCGAGCGTGTGGCTCGCGGCGGCGATTTCCTCGGTCGATGCCGCCTGTTCCTCGGAGACGGCGGAAACGTCTGTCGCCTTCTGCTGCACCGTATGCGACACCGCGCCGACCTGATGCACAATGTCCGTCGTACTCGCCGCATCCTTCGTCAGCTGCCCCGTGATCTTCGTGAGCTTCTCGATCTCCTCGATCAGCGCCTTGACGGCTTCCGCGATGCTTGCGAACTTCTCATCAGCCGCCTGCACCTCGCACACATTCTCCTTGACTGCGCCTTCCTGCTCCTTCGTCAGCGAGAATGCACTCTCAATCTGCGCGGAGTTCTTCCCGATGACATCACTGATTTGCTGCGCTGCCTGCTCGCTCTGCTCAGCGAGCTTTCTCACCTCGTCAGCAACGACGGCGAATCCCTTGCCCTGCTCGCCTGCACGCGCCGCCTCGATGGCAGCGTTCAAGGCGAGAAGTTTCGTCTGCCCCGCGATGCTCGTAATGAGCTCGTTCATTTCCGCGATATTCTTCGAGCCGTCGTAGAGGTGCTGCACAGCAGCGCCGACCTTCACAGCGCCCGATGCGAGGTTCTCAGCGCCTGCAACCGCCTTTTGGAGTGCCTCGCGGCCTTCTCTCGTCGCCTGTCCCGATGCGTCGGCGACGCGCTCGGACGCCGCAACGACCTTGGCGAGATCCTTCGTCTGCCCGTCCATGCTCGTCGCGATCTCTTGAGCATTCTCCACGATGTCATTCTGATGCGCCGCCTGCTCGGCAATGGCGATGACGTCTTCCGCTGCGGACTGTGAGGCATTCGCCGTCTGATTGGCGCTCGCCGTCAGTTCTTCCGACGAAGCGGACACCTGCTCGGCGGCCTTCGACGTATCCTCGACCATCTTACGAAGCGTCGTCATCATCTTGCTGCAACTCGTCTGCAGATCACCGATCTCATCGACACGGTCACTCGCAGGCAATTTATGCGTGAGATCGCCGTTCGCGATGAAGCCAACCGATGCCGAGAGGAATTCGATCGGCGTGATCGCTGCCGTTAGGAAGTAATAGGTGATGCCCCCGAGGAGCGCGAGCGCGACGAGGCAGATCGCCAAAATCACATACGCCATGCGCGTCGCGGCGGCAAACGCCTCCTTCTGCGGCACTTCGATAACGACATGCCAGCCGGTAGAGCCGACGGGCATCTCTTGATAGAACTTCGCCACGCCGTCGAACTCTGCCTCGAACATCTCGGGCTCCTTCGACGTGAAGCGTGCGGCGAGATCCTTGTACTTGCCGCCCTCCATCTCATTGAGCGGCGCGTCGGAAAGCGTGAACTTCTTATGGTAGATGAATTCACTGTTCGGCCCCAAGACGAAGATCGACCCCGTCTGGCCGACCTTCACATCCTTGAGAATTTCCGTCATATCATCGACGGAAATATCAATGCCGAGAACGCCGATGAGCTCGCCATTCTTACGAATCGCCTGACTTAACGTCATAACTTTGGCGCCGTCCGAAGGCGCCTGATAAACATCGGAAATATACAGTCCATCGGATGAGACCGCCGCCTTGTACCATGGACGCGTGCGCGGATCCCAGTCGGGCGCAAACGTCTTGCTCGCTGCATAGCTGCCGTCAGGTCGTCCAAAAAATGCCGCGCGCACGCCGTGCCTCGATGCGATGTGATCGATCGCCTTCTGCAGGACGTCCCCCTCAGGCATAATTTCCGACCAGTCCATCATGACGGTCTCCATCATGGAGATTTCCTCGCGTACATTGCCGTCGAGCTTCGCCGCGTAGTGGTTGGCGCGCTGATTCATGGCGATCTGCACCGTGTCGCGCAAAGCGGCGCTCGCCATCATATAGATGGTGAAGCCCATGATGATGAATACGACGATCAACGGGATGCCGATGCCCATGAGCATCTTCGGTTTTAGTTTCATCTCTCTGCCCCCTGTATTTCCCTTTGGATGGCTTTTCTTCTAATGGACAATTGAAGGGAGCATTCTCTATGCTCCCTTCAACCATCATCCTCCATATTCTTTATCGGAGTTTTTAACCATACCATAACAGGAGGATACACCCATATCCTATGGGTATCACAGCCTGAATTTCGCTACTCCTTGCTGCAGCTGCTGCGCGAGATCTGCGAGCGTGTGGCTCGCGGCTGCGATCTCCTCGGCGGACGCCGCCTGTTCCTCGGAGACTGCGGAGACATCCGTCGCCTTCTGCTGCACGGCATGGGACAGGTCGCTGACCTTCTGCACCGTGTCGACCGTGCTCTTGCAGTCCTTTTCGAGTGCACTCGTGATCTTCGTGAGCTTTTCGACCTGCTCGGTCAAGGCTTCAACAGAACCTGCGATGCTCGCGAACTTTTCATCAGCGGCGCGAACTTGACCGACATTTCCCTTGACTTCGTCCTCCTGCGATTTCGTGAGCGCAAATGCGCTCTCGATCTGCGCGGTGTTCTTGCCGATGACCGCGTTGATTTGCTGCGCCGCCTCCTCGCTCTGCTCGGCAAGCTTTCTCACTTCGTCAGCGACGACGGCGAAGCCCTTGCCCTGCTCTCCCGCACGTGCCGCCTCAATGGCAGCGTTCAAGGCGAGGAGCTTCGTCTGACCTGAGATGCTCGTAATGAGCTCGTTCATTTCCGCGATGTTCTTCGATCCATCGTAAAGATTCTGCACGGCGGCGCCAACCTTCGCAGCGCCCGTCGCAAGATTCTCGACGCCTGCAACCGCCTTACCGAGTGCCTCCCTGCCTTCTCTCGTCGCTGCTTCCGTCTCGTCGGCAACCTTCGTCGAAGCATCGACGACCTTGGCGATGTCCGCGGTCTGTGCTTCCATATTGTGTGCGACTTCGTTCGCCATCTCCGCGATGTTGCTCTGCTCCGCCGCGCGCTCGGCGATGTCGACAACGGCCTCCGCCGCAGACTGCGATGCATTCGCTGTCTGCGTCGAGCTTGCCGTCAGTTCCTCAGAAGACGCGAGCACCTGCTCGCTGGCCTTCGTGGTGTCCTCGACCATCTTTCGGAGCGTTGTGACCATCTGACTTGAACTCGTCTGCAGCACTCCGATCTCGTCGACGCGATCGCTCACGGGCAATTTGTGCGCGAGATCGCCCTTGGCGATGAAGCTCATCGTGTCGGACAGAACTTCGATCGGCGAAATCATACCTGTGAGGAAATAGTACGTGATGCCGCCCAAGAGCGCGAGAGCAACGAGGCTGATGAAAAGAATCACATACAACATCTGCGTTGCCGATGCGAACGCCTCCGCCTGCGGTACCTCGATGATGATGTGCCAACCCGTCGTGCCGATCGGCATCGATTCATAGAACTTCTGCACCCCGTTGAACTCCGCATCGAACATCTGCGGATCCTTCGATGTGAAGCGCGCTGCAAGCTCCTTGTACTTGCCGCCTTCCATCTCGTTGAGCCGCGGATCGTCAAGCGTGAATTTTTTGTGGTAGATGAATTCGCTGTCTGGCCCCAAGACGAAGAGCGATCCCGATTCGCCGACCTTCACACCCTTCAAAATCTCTGTCATACTATCGACGGAAGCATCCATGCCGATGACAGCGACAAGCTCGCCATTCTTATTATAGATCGCCTTGCTCAGCGTTATAACCCGCGTTTTGTCAGGGTCGCTCTGATAGACCTCGGAAAACTCCACATCTTTCGAGTTTACTGCATTCTTGTACCACGGGCGCGTGCGCGGATCGAAACCTTCCGACACCTGATCCTTCACCACGGACGAGCCGTCGGGGAAGCCGACGTAGAAGTCAAAGACGCCGGGGCGTGCCGAGATGTCGTAGACCGCCTGCTGCAGATCGTCTCCCTGAGGCAGGACGGCGCTCCAATTCTGGGCGATGGTCTCCACCATGGCGCGCTTTTCCTGCACGCTGCCGTCAAGCTCCGCTGCATAGCGGCCTGCGCGCTGCTCCATGCCGACCTCTACCGCGCTTTTCAGCCCCGAGCTTGCCATCAGATAGATGATCGTTCCCATGAGGGTGAAGATGACGATGAGCGGAATGCCGATGCTCAAGAGCATCTTCGGCTTGAGTTTCATTTTGTGCTCCTCCCTGTATCCTTCCAAAACTTGTACCTTGCTGCTTCTCTTCTTCTCTATTTTTAAATATTTTGTAATAAAACTCTAATATCTGACTCCAAGAGATCCAGCCGAAGGTGCAGACCGATAAGCTAGACCTCTGTAAATCATGCGGACATACATACCGCGTCTTTTTCAAAGCCGGAACTTCGAAACTCCCTGCTTCAGTTCCTGAGCGAGATCCTCGAGCGCGTGGCTCGCGGCCGCAATCTCCTCGGCAGACGCTGCTTGCTCCTCGGAGACGGCGGATACGTCCGTCGCCTTCTGCTGCACAGCGTGCGAGATGCTGCTGACTTTTTCCACCGTGTCGACCGTGCTCTTGCAGTCCTTTTCGAGTGCCCCCGTAATCTTCGTGAGCTTTTCGACCTGCTCGGTCAAGGCTGTAACAGAACCTGCAATGCTCGCAAACTTCTCGTCGGCAGCGCGAACTTGGCCGACGTTGCCCTTGACCTCGTCTTCCTGCGATTTCGTCAGCGCGAATGTGCTCTCGATCTGCGCAGAATTCTTGCCGATGACCGTGCTGATCTCCTGCGCCGCCTGCTCGCTCTGCTCGGCGAGCTTTCGCACCTCGTCGGCGACGACAGCGAAGCCCTTGCCCTGCTCGCCTGCACGCGCCGCCTCGATGGCGGCATTCAGCGCGAGGAGTTTCGTCTGTCCCGAAATGTTCGTGATGACCTCATTGATCTCCGCGATGTTCTTCGAGCCGTCGTAGAGGTGCTGCACGGCGGTGCCGACCTTCACGGCCCCTTTCGCGAGGTTCTCGACACCCGCAACCGCTTTTTGGAGCGCCTCGCGGCCTTCTCTCGTCGCCTTTCCCGTCTCGTCTGCGACCTTTGTCGAGGCATCGACGACCTTGGCGATATCCCGTGTCTGCTCGCCCATATTGTGCGCGACCTCGTTCGCCATCTCCACGATGTTGTTCTGCTCTGCCGCGCGCTCGGCGATATCAACGACGGCTTCCGCCGCAGACTGCGACGCATTTGCCGTCTGCGTCGAACTTGCCGTCAACGTCTCGGAGGATGTAAGCACTTGGTCTGCCGCCTTCGTTGTATCCTCGACCATCTTGCGCAGTGTTGCAAGCATCGCGTTGGAGCTGTTCTGCAGCACACCGATCTCGTCGACACGTTCACTCGTGGGAAGCTTGTGCGTGAGATCCCCCTTGGAGATGAAGCCCATCGACTCAGACAATATCTCGATGGGCGAAATCATGCCCGTGAGGAAGTAATACGTGATGCCGCCGAGAAGCGCAAGCGCCGCGAGGCTGATGCCAAGGATTGCATACGACATACGCGTCGCCGCCGCAAATGCTTCAGAGAATGGCATCTCGATGACAATGTGCCACCCCGTCGTCCCGATCGGCTCAGAACGGAAGAACTTCTTGACGCCTTGGAATTCCGCTTCAAAAGCCTGCGCTTCATCTGATGTGAAGCGTGCGGCAAGATCCTTGTACTTGCCGCCGTCGAGCTCATTGAGCGGCGGATCGTCAAGTGTGAACTTCTTGTGATAAATATACTCGCTGTTCGGTCCCAAGACAAAGAGCGATCCCGTCTCACCGACCTTGATGTCCTTGAGGAACTCTGTAATCTGCTCGACCGCGAGATTCATGCCGATGACGCCGATGAGCTCGCCGTTTTTGCGCACGGCACGGCTCAGCGTCACGACGTTCGATTGATCCGAAGCCGTACGATAGACGGGAGAAATCTCCACCTTGTCGGAGGCCGCCGCATTCTTGTACCAGTCGCGAGTGCGCGGATCGTAACCCGCAGGAAGCGATTGACTCGCTGCATAGGAGCCATCGGGTTTGCCAATATAGAACGACTGGACGCCCGGTCTGCTGCCCAGATGTGACACAACGTCCTGCAGCGCCTCGCCTTCGGGCATATTGTCTGCCCAGCTCATGGCGAGTGCCTCCATCGTTTCGCTTTTCCCCAGCAAATTTCCATCGATAATCGCCGCATTGTGACCGGAGCGCTCGGTCATGGCAATGAGGCGGCTCGTCTTAAGGCCGTCACTCGCCAACAGATAGATGATGACACCCATGACGGCAAACACGATAATCAAAGGTACGCCGATACTCAAGAGCATCTTCGGTTTCAGTTTCATGATCCTTCTCCTTCATTTTGCTTATGAAAATCTTTACCGAACCTTTCCATACAGGAAGATGGGACGCATACGAATACGCATCCCATCTCCTCATACGTTTCTCTTCTTTTATCGTGTTATTTACAAAATTTCCTAAGTGTGGCGCTCATGTTTTTGGATTAAATATCCATCGGCTCGATTTTCTCGTCCTGCATGAACTTCGCGAGCTTCTTGACACCGCGCATGACTTCGTAGTAGCTCTCAGGCGTCAGCGACTGCGGGCCGTCGGAAAGGGCCTTCGCCGGATTTGGGTGCATCTCCATGATGAGTCCGTCTGCGCCTGCAGCAATCGAGGCGAACGCCATCGGGCGCACGAAGCGCCACTTGCCCGTGCCGTGGCTCGGATCGGCGATGATGGGAAGATGCGACAGGTGCTTGATGGCGGCGACGGCGCTGAGATCAAGCGTGTTGCGCGTGTACGTCTCGTAGGTGCGGATGCCGCGCTCGCAGAAGATTACGTTCGGATTGCCTTCGTTCATGATGTACTCGGCGGCGTTCAGCCACTCGTCGATCGTCGCCGCGAGACCGCGCTTGAGCATGACGGGCTTCGTACTGCGTCCGACCTCCTTCAAGAGGCGGAAGTTCTGCATGTTACGCGCGCCGATCTGCAGGACGTCGGCATACTCGGAAACGAGTCCGACATTCTCGACCTCCGTGACCTCGGTGACGACCTTGAGTCCCGTCTTCTCACGTGCCTCGGCGAGGAGCTTCAAGCCTTCCTCTTCAAGACCTTGGAAGGAGTACGGCGATGTGCGCGGCTTGTAAGCGCCGCCGCGCAGGAACTCGGCGCCGCCCTTCTTGACGATCTCGGCCGCCTCCATGAGCTGCTCGCGCGACTCGACGGCGCACGGCCCCGCCATGACGACGGGCGTTCCTGCACCGATCTTGACACCGCCGACATCGACGACCGTCGGCATCGGATGGAACTCGCGGCTCGCGAGCTTGTAGCTCTTTGAGATGGCAACGCTCTGCTCGACGCCTGCCATCGCGTCGATCGCCAAGGAGCCCATGCGGCGCTTGTCGCCGATGACGCCAACAATCTTCTGCTGTGCGCCCTCCATGATCTTCGCTTCAAGTCCCACACCGTTGATTGCATGGATGACTTCCTTGATGTTTTCCGCTGTTGCGTCCGGATTCATAATGATGACCATAAAGATGCTCCTTTCAAATTTGCAGCCGTCAGCACGGGAAATGCGCCGAGGGTGCGCAGCCAGATGCTCTTTTGGCGCACCGCTTCCACCGAAGCGGCAAGCTCGGCGGCATCCGCCTCCAACTCAAAGAAAAAGATATAAGCTCCAAGCTCCGTGCGCGCGGGACGCGACTCGATGCGCAGCATGTTCACGCCGCGCACGGCGAACTCCTGCAAAACCTCGCACAGACTGCCCGCGCGTTTGCCGTCAATCTGGCAGATTACCAAGAGCTTCTCAGGCACAGGCTCATTCGAAAAACGAAGCGCCGGCGACTTCTTCCCCGCACGCTCAACGAGGAAGAAGCGCGTGCAGTTCGCCATCGTGTCCTGTATGTCCTCGGCCATGGGATAAAGGCCATACAGTTCGCCCGCACGCGCCGTGCAGATGGCGGCACAGCCATCCTTGGGACGGCTCAGAGCGACGAGGCGAGCTGCCTCTGCCGTTGAGGAGACGGCGACGAGTTTCGCCGCCGCATGGTGCTCCTTCAAGTAGGCGCGGCACTGCGAGAGCGGCTGCGCATGAGAGATGACGCTTCGCACCTCGGTTTTCGGGTACTTCATCATCAACTCGTTGCGCACGCCCCAGATGAGTTCCAAGTTCACGGCGAAGGCATCACTCGAACTCAAGGCATCGAGTGTGATGTTCACCGAACCTTCGAGCGAATTTTCCACTGGTACGAGCGCCCCATGTACCTGCCCTTCCTCCACCGCCGAAAGCGCCTGAAAGATGGCAGGAAAGGGCAGAAGCTCGCGCGGCTCATCGAGGAGCCCGTTCAAATGAAGCGCCGCCGCCTCACTGTGCGTACCCAGAGGGCCGAGAAAGCCCAACGTGTCCATTACCCGCCTCCTTCTCCACTTAGAAGGCACGGATAAATCCCGTGCCGCCTTACAAAAACGCCCCCTTGAGCAAGAACGCCAAGGGGGCAGATTGCTGAAAACGCTTCTATATTATCATAGAAACGACAGCTTTGCAAGTTTACAGTTCACGAGCTTTTCGTGTCGGAGTGGGCGGCTTTTTTCCCGCCAGGATCTCGACACACATCCGGCGCTTCGCCGTTCAATCGTTGAAAAGATCCGTCGAAAGATAGCGGTCACCCGTGTCGGGCAGGAGAGCTACGATCGTCTTTCCCTTCGCCTCAGGACGGCGCGCGATCTCGACGGCGGCGGCGAGAGCAGCGCCCGACGAGATGCCGACGAGCGCCCCTTCCGTGCGCGCGAACTCCCTGCCGTAGAGGAAGGAATCGTCGTTCGACACCGTGATGACCTCATCGTACACGCTCGTATTGAGCGTCTCGGGCACGAAGCCTGCACCAATGCCCTGAATCTTGTGCGGACCGGCCTTGCCTTCGCTGAGGACGGGCGAATTCTCCGGCTCGATGGCGATGACCTTCACGTTCGGATTCTTGCTCTTCAAGTATTCTCCGACGCCCGTCACCGTGCCGCCCGTGCCGACGCCCGCAAGAAAATAGTCGACCTTTCCTTCCGTCGCCTCCCAGATTTCAGGCCCCGTCGTCCTCTTGTGCACGGCGGGGTTAGCAGGATTCGTAAATTGCGACGGGATGAAGGCGTTCGGCGTCTCCTTCGCAAGTTCCTCCGCCTTCTCGATCGCGCCCTTCATACCCTTCGCACCGTCCGTCAGCACGATCTCTGCGCCGTACGCCTTCAAGAGATTGCGCCGCTCGACGCTCATCGTCTCGGGCATCGTAAGGATGGCGCGGTAGCCGCGCGCCGCCGCGACGCTCGCGAGACCGATGCCCGTGTTGCCGCTCGTCGGTTCAATGATGACAGAGCCGGGCTTCAGATCGCCGTTTTTCTCCGCCTCCTCGACCATCGCCTGCGCAATGCGATCCTTGACGCTGCCCGCAGGGTTGAAGTACTCAAGCTTCGCGAGGATCGTCGCCTCGACGTCATGCTTCGCGCTGAAATTCTTCGCGTGCAGGAGCGGCGTGCCGCCAATGAGTTCCGTAATGCTTTCGTATATTTTTGCCATGATGTTTTCCTCCCTAAAGTTCAATATATGTAATTCATATCTGTTTGATATGTTATATCTTACATCGTTTTTCCTAGTGTGTCAATAGGCTTTTTGAAAAATTATTCACATCAGGCAAAGCTTCACGCTCGCCAACCACATCGTCACAATCCCGAAACTTTGCGCCGCCGCTGCATCTCCCGAGTCACTTCATTAAGGAAGCACGAATAAATGCAGCACTTCCCTAAGAAATCGCACGGCAGAAAACATATTTCATCACTATGCAATTGACAAATTCACGATTCCCTTATATTATAAATACATAGATAAACTGTATGAAAAGAGGTATACCCTTATGAAAATTTCTGCCAAAGGGCGCTACGGACTGGCTGCCATGGCATTTCTCGCGCGAATCAGCCAGACGAACAGCCCAACGACGATCCTCACAATCTCCGAAAACCTCGGCATATCCAAGATCTACCTAGAGCAGGTCTTCTCCCTTCTGAAGCACGCGCGGCTCGTGAATTCAAGCAAAGGCTCGCAGGGCGGCTACCATCTCGCTCGCGCGGCGCAGGAGATCACAGCATGGGACGTGCTCGCTGCCATCGAACTTCCGCTGACAGAAAAGGCAGGTCCTGCGACAGGAGATGCACAGGAGGATCTTGAACAGGCGTTGACGAACTGCGTCTACGATCCTCTGGACGCCGCCATACGAAAATCGCTTCAAGGCGTGAACCTCTGCGCCATCCTCGAAGAAGCTGACCGACAAAAGTCCAAGGAAAATATCATGTATTTTATCTAGGTGCGAAAATTTCTTTTTCCATTCAAGGATATTCGGTATTCCTCCATCATCCAAATTCCTTTATCTTCCATCATTTTTAGGACTTTTCAGCGGGAAACAGAAAAACCTTGCAATTTTTGTTCGATGGTGTATAATGGGCGTGAGATTCGGAAGAATGATGTTTCTTTCTTCCTGTCTTGTTTCGAGGAAGTCCTACCCAAACGGATTTCCGGTACGGTTGCAACACCGCTGGAGGGATTTTTATGACGATTGACGATGTCACCGTCATCATCGAGAGCGGCGCTCTTTCTGCTAAGGAAGCGGAGCGCTACATCCGTAAAATCCAAAGGCACTCGAAAGGTCGCACGCTTAAGCGTGTTTCATTCAGGTTGGCTGATGGGCATTTGGATTTGCGCTATGCATTCGAGGGCATCCCCTTCGAGCGCATCCGCCGCATCTCGCATGAGACGCCAAAAGAGCGCAAGGCTGTCTGACCACCGCCGGATCGCACGAAAAAGCCGCTGTCGAGGAAACCCGACAGCGGCTTTTTCATTATGTGCATTTCCTGAACGCCAAGGGTCGCTCAGTCGTCCACACCGACCATGACGGAAGTCGCCTTGATGACGGCGTAGGCTTCCTTGCCGATCACAAGGCCGAGCCGCTCGACAGAGCCCATGCTGATGGTCGCCGTGACGACGTTTCCGCCCGCGATCTCGATGCCGACGATGGCATTGACCGCACCTTTCTCGATGGATACAACCTTGCCCTTGAACTGATTTCTTGCACTGAGCTTCATTTCTCACTTCTCCTTCACAAATAGACGAGATCCTCCCTCTGCACTGAACCTTAAAAGAGTGCAGTCAATGCAGTGGTCAGACCGAAGACGATTCCCGGGGCGTTGGCGATGATGATCGGCCAATCGCGCTGCTGCTTGAAGAAGCCGTACGTCACCCAGATCGTGCAGTTGATGAATGCGACGAACGGCTGGATCCAATCGCCTGGGTGACCGGACAGATTGCCGACGATCTGCGGGATATAAGAGACGTACATGCACACGGACAGAATGGATCCGATCGTTCCGACGACCTTCATCTTGTCCTGCACGGCGCTCTTCCCGAGATTGGCAGCCTTCTTCTCCACATGCTCTGCCTCAGATTCCATTTTTTTCAGCGATGTTTCCATTAGGTAAACTTCCTTCCTAAATATTGCAAGTATCGCTTCGCTGCTCATACTAAAAGAGTTCCTACCAAAAGTCAAGAGGCAATCTCAAAATCTTTCGATCTATATATTATATTATAGAAACGTCTCTTTGTGACCTATATAAAATAACCTATCAGAGAAATTTCCTCAAAGAAAACAAACGCCCATTCCTCGCGAATCCATTCTTGACTAACCCTGTAACATCGCATATAATAGGAAAAGTTATCGTGCGATGCACATTTTCTAAACTCTTTGGAGGGGGATTTTCATGATTTTCAGCAAGAAGAGCCTGCGGCTCGCCTGCGCCGTTCTCGGAGCGACACTCTTGGGCAGCGTCTTTGCAGGCTGCGGCTCGAAGGAGTCGGGCGATACGATCAAGGTCGGCGCGAACTTCGAGCTTACGGGCAATGTCGCGAACTACGGCAACGCCACGCTTGAGGGTCTGCAGCTCGCGATCGACGAGGCGAATGAGGCCGGCGGCATCAATGGCAAGAAGATCGAGCTTGTTTCCGTCGACGACAAGTCGGAAGCGGCGGAGTCAATCAATGCGGCAACGAAGCTCATCTCTGACGACGACGTCAAGGTCATCGTCGGCCCTGCGACGACGGGTCTCGTGCTCGCCGAAACGCAGACGGCGACGGACGCAAAGGTGCCGATCATCGCACCGTGCGCTACGAGTCCCGAGGCGACAGTGGAGAACGGCAAGGTCAAGCCCTACGTCTTCCGCAGCTGCTTCATCGATCCGCAGCAGGGCGAAGTAATGGCGACCTTCGCCGCGAAAGAGCTCAAGGCGAAGACGGCAGTCATCTACGTTGACAACAGCTCGGACTACTCGAAGAACCTCGGCAAGGTGTTCAAGGAGAAGTTCGAAGCGGCGGGCGGCAAGGTCGTCATGGAAGAAGCCTTCCTGCAGAAGGATCAGGACTTCAAGGCGACGCTCACAAAGCTCAAGACGGCGAATGCTGACGTCATGTTCGTGCCCGCTTACTACGAAGAAGTCGGCAAGATCGTCAAGCAGGCGCGTGAGATGGGCATCAACTCCGCGATCCTCGGCACGGACGGCTGGGACGACACGAAGGTCGTCGACATCGCCGGCGCGGACGCGCTGAACAACACCTTCTTCAGCACGCATTACTCGGAGAAGGACGCCGAGGTGCAGGGCTTCATCGAAGCGTACAAGAAGAAGTACAACCATGCACCGAACGTCTTCGCAGCTCTCGGCTACGATGCGGGCAAGATGCTCGTCGATGCGCTGAAGCGTGCGGGCAGCAGCGATACGGAAAAGATTCGCGAGGCGCTTGAGGCGACGAAGGATCTCAAGGTCGGTACGGGAACCATCTCTATGGATAAGAACCACAACCCGATCAAGACGGCGGTCATCCTTGAGATGAAGAACGGCGAAAAGGAACTCAAGGCGAAGATTGCGCCGGAGGGGAACTGATTCCGCTTCCAGGCAAGGGAAAAGGCCGCAGAGATGCGGCCTTTTCTATACTTTGATGAAAAATTCGTTTCACAAAAGAAAGGAGAAATCATGGAGCTTTCGGAGCAAATCGCCCAGCAGCTCATCAACGGCGTGTCGCTCGGCAGCATCTACGCCTTGATCGCGCTCGGCTATACCATGGTCTATGGTATCATCAAGCTCATCAACTTCGCGCACGGCGACATCTACATGGTCGGCGCATATCTCGGCTTTTTCGCCGTGACAAACCTCGGGCTTCCCATCGTACCCGCGCTCATCCTCGCGATGGTTATCACGGGACTCTTGGGCATCGTCATTGAGAAGCTTGCGTACAAGCCGCTGCGCCATGCGCCGCGCATCTCAGCACTGATCTCGGCGATCGGCGTCTCGCTCTTCTTGGAGTACGCGATGATGTACTTCGTCTCGCCGACGCCGCGCACCTTCCCGCCGCTCTTTCAGGACGTGGCCTTCAGCGTCGGCTCTCTCGTCATCAACGGACAGCAGATGCTGATCCTCGGCATCACATGCTTCCTCATGGTCGTCCTGACCTACATCGTGCAGTACACGAAGATCGGCAAGGCGATGCGCGCCGCGTCCTATGATACCGAAACGGCGCAGCTCATGGGCATCAATGCCGACCGCGTGATCTCCTTCACGTTCTGGATCGGCTCATCGCTCGCGGCTGTCGCGGGCGTGCTCGTCGGCGTCTACTACAACTCGATTGACCCCCTCATGGGCATCATGCCCGGCATCAAGGCGTTCGTCGCCGCCGTGCTCGGCGGCATCGGCATCCTGCCGGGCGCCGTCGCAGGCGGACTCATCCTCGGCATCGTCGAGGCGTTCGTCTCGGGCTTCGTTTCCTCGACGTTCCGCGATGCAGCGGCCTTCGCCATCTTGATCCTCGTCCTCCTCTTCAAACCTGCGGGGCTTTTCGGCAAGAACACCCGCGAGAAAGTGTAGGTGCGGCATGAATTTACGCAAGCAGGATCTCATCTTTTTCCTCTTCGGGCTCATCCTCTTTGCCGTTCTTCAGGGACTGATCACAGGGCGCGTCATTGGCTCCTTCTGGCAGCTGAACCTCCTGTTCCTCGGCATCAACATCATCCTGACGGCGAGCCTCAACCTCATCAACGGCTATACGGGACAGTTCTCGCTCGGCCATGCAGGATTCATGGCCGTCGGCGCCTATACCGCCGCCATCCTGACGACGAACTTTCATGTGCCGTTTCCTCTCGCACTCCTCGCCGGTGCCATCGCTGCAGCTTTCCTCGGCGTGCTCATCGGTCTGCCGACGCTGCGCCTTCGCGGCGACTACCTCGCCATTGCGACCTTGGGCCTCGGCGAAATCATCCGCGTCGTGCTCATCAACATCGACTACGTCGGCGGGGCGGCGGGCTTCAAGGGCATCGCACGCGACACGAACTTCGCCTGGGTCTTCTTCGCCGTGTTCTTCACCCTGTTCTTCATCAAGAACTTCGTGAACTCCACGCACGGCCGCGCCTGCATCGCGATCCGCGAGGACGAGATCGCCGCCGAGGCCATGGGCATTCCGACGACGCGCTACAAGGTCATGGCGTTCGCCATCGGCGCAGGATTTGCAGGGCTCGGCGGCGGGCTCTTCGCGCATACGCTGACATACCTGAATCCGACGTCGTTCACGTTCATGCAGTCGTTTTTCTTCCTCATCATGGTCGTCCTCGGCGGCATGGGCTCTCTGACCGGCTCTGTCGTCGGCGCGTTCTTCGTCACGATCCTGCAGGCGGCGCTCGCAAGCTGGCCCGAATTCCGCATGATCATCTTCGCCGTCGCCCTGATCCTCTTCATGCTCTACCGCCCCAAGGGAATCTTCGGCTATGTGGAACTCACGGCGTTCGGCCCGTTGAAGCGCATCTTTGGCAAAGGAGGTCAGGCGAATGGCTGAATTACTGAAAGCGGACGGTCTCGCGCAGGTCTTCGGCGGCCTACGCGCCGTGTCAAACTTCAACATGGTCATCGAAAAGGGCGAACTCATCGGCCTCATCGGGCCGAACGGTGCGGGCAAGACGACGGCGTTCAACATGATCACGGGCGTCTACCGTCCGACCGAGGGCGAGCTTACCTTCAACGGCAAGAGCATCGTCGGCAAGAAGCCCAGCGAGATTACGGCACGCGGCATCGCACGCACCTTCCAGAATATCCGCCTCTTCTCCGAGCTAAGCGTCCTTGAAAACGTCAAGATCGCCTACCACACGCGCACGAAATACACGGTCGCCGAAGCCGTGCTTCGCCTTGGCAGGTATTTCAAAGAAGAGCGCGAAATAGAAGAGAAGGCGAAGAAGCTTCTCGCCATCTTCCGCCTCGAAAAGCAGGCGCACGAACTCGCGAAAAACCTGCCCTACGGCGCACAGCGGCGTCTTGAGATCGCGCGCGCTCTCGCCGCGAAGCCCAAGCTCCTCCTCTTGGACGAGCCGGCGGCCGGCATGAATCCGCAGGAGACGCAGGAGCTCATGGAAATGATCCGCTGGATCAAGAAGGAATTCGGCTTGACGATCCTCCTCATCGAGCACGACATGAGCCTCGTCATGGGAATCTGCGAGCGCATCTACGTCCTCGAATACGGCGAAATCATCGCTGAAGGCACACCGAAAGAAATCAAGGAAAATCCCGAAGTCATTCGGGCCTATCTCGGCGGGGAGGCGTAAAGATGGCAGAAATCATGCTGAAAATCGACAACATCCACGTCTACTACGGCGCGATCCACGCGCTGAAGGGCGTGAGCCTCGAAGTCCATAAGGGCGAGATCGTCACGCTCATCGGCGCGAACGGCGCGGGAAAGTCCACGACGCTGCGCACGGTGTCGGGACTGCTCGCGCCCAAGAGCGGCGGCATCTCCTTCCTCGGAGAAAACATCGCGGGCATGCCTGCGCACGAGATCGTCAAGCATGGCATCTCACAGGTGCCTGAAGGGCGGCGCATCTTCGCTGAGATGAGCGTGCAGGAAAACTTGGAGATGGGCGCTTTCACGCGCAAGGACAAGGCGGGGGTAGAAAAAGACTTCGAGATCGTCTACAACCGCTTCCCGCGCCTTAAAGAACGCCGCAAGCAGCAGGCGGGCACGCTCTCAGGCGGCGAGCAGCAAATGCTCGCGATGGGACGCGCCCTCATGAGCCGCCCGAAGCTCCTCCTCTTGGACGAGCCGTCGATGGGCCTTGCGCCGCTCCTCATCAAGGAAATATTTTCCATCATCGAGGACATCAACCGCGAGGGCACGACCGTCCTCCTCGTCGAGCAGAACGCCAACATGGCGCTCTCCATCGCACACCGCGCCTACGTCATGGAAACGGGCAGGATCACACTCCAAGGCGCGGCAAAGGAACTCGCAGCAAGCGAAGATGTGCGAAAAGCCTATTTGGGCGGCTGAAATAGAGGAAAATCTGTTATCCGCGCTTCCTAAAGAAAGGATGCTGACAATGTTTGTAGCAAACCGCATGGCAAAAAATCCCTTCACCGTCACGCCGGACACGAAGGTCTCGGCCGCGAAGGATTTGATGAAGAAGCACCGCTTCCGCCGCCTGCCCGTCGTCGATGAAGACGGCAAGCTCGTCGGCTTCTTGAGCGACCGCGACATCATGCGCGTCTCGCCGTCACCCGCGACGACGCTCTCGCGCTACGAAATCACCTCGCTCTTGGCGAAAATGTGCATCGGTGAAATCATGCAGAAGGACGTCATCTCCGTCAAGGACGACGCGACGATCGAGGAAGCCGCGCTCATCATGTACAACCACAAGATCGGCGGCCTGCCCGTCGTATCGAGCGTAGGCGCCGTCGTCGGCGTCATCACGGAAACCGACATCTTCAAGACCTTCGTCGACGTCATGGGGCTGACGCACGGCAAGACGCGCTTCACCATCGCCGACGTCGGCGACAAAGTCGGCGTCGTGCGCGACCTCGGCGGTATCATCGCCGACTGCGGCTGCAACATCGACAGCCTCGTCACCTGCCAGCAGGAAGACGGCAGCTACGAAATCGTCGTGCGCTTCGACACGACGGACAGCGAAGCCGTGAAAAAGAAGCTCGAAGAAAACGGCTTCCATGTATCGCACGTCGTGAAGATCGGCTGCTGAACCGTCCAAGAGCCAAGTCCGAAGGACGCAGGCGATTGGGCAACGGCTCGTATGCGAAAACGTCCCAAGAACGCGAGCCAGCGGCGAAGCGCGATTGGATGACGTTGACCGCTGCTGAGCCGTCCAAGAAGCAAGCCCACCGGGCGTAGCTGATTGGGTAACGGCTCGTATGCGAAAACGTCCCAAGAACGCGAGCCAGCGGCGAAGCGCAATTGGACGACGTTAACCGCTGCTGACTGTATGCAAAACCCTCAGGGTTTCGATGCGCGAAAACCCGCCTGCCGTTAGATTCGGCGGCGGGTTTTCTTGTGCCTAGCTTGCTGCTTCGAGAAAAATCCTGTTTTCCCTCTTGCCACGAAATAACTTTTAAGGCATAATAGAGGAAGGAGGCACACCTATGTATCCACTATATTTTTACCGCGACAGGCACGGAACCTGCCCCGTTGAAGAATACCTGAACGCACTCTTTGCACGGAACGACAAGGACAGCCGTATCAAGCTGAAGAAGATTCAAGACTACATGAACATTTTACAACAGTATGGTATGTCAGCAGGCGAACCATATATGAAACACTTGGAAGGAAGTATATGGGAACTGCGCCCCTTGCGTGACCGTATACTTTTCGCGACGTGGTATAAAAACGGCTTCATATTGCTCCATCACTTTATGAAAAAGACACAAAAGACTCCTCGCAGTGAAATAGAAAAAGCTCAACGTGAACTGAAAGACCTCAACGAAAGGAGCGATTTATCATGATGAACTCTGCTATTGCAGGCACTTGGGAAGAATGGGAAAAATCCCACTTTACCCCCGAAGAAATCGCCGAGAGCAATCTGCGCGTCGCCTTGATCGGCGAACTCATCAAGGCGAGGAATGAGCGGGGCGTCACGCAGAAGCAGCTCGAAGAGATGAGCGGCGTCAGCCAGCCTGTCATCGCACGCTTGGAGCGCGGCACGACGAGTCCGAACATCTCGACCGTCATGAAGCTCCTCGCCCCCTTGGGCAAGAAACTTTCCATCGTTCCCTTGGAAAGCTAGGGATCACTGATAAATTCAGAGTTGCCCTAAAAAACCGCCCGCTGCAGAAACAAAATTTCCTGCAGCGGGCGGTTTTTCTCTTCTTTTCATTCCTGCCCCATCGCATCAAGCAGCCATTGGCGCAGTACGAGGACGTGATTTTCCACGGCGTTCTTGTTGGCGTAGACGAGCGTCACGGGAGATTCCTGCAGCCAATCCCGGCACTTCGCGGCGAAGGCGGCGGCGTCGGGGCTTTTTTTCAACTCTTCGAGATATGCCTTTCCGAAGAGATCAAAGTTCATCTCGCCACTGTGGTAGAGCTTGCGCAGTTCGGACGACGGCGTGACTTCCTTCGCCCATTCGCTCAAGGCGGCACGTTCCTTCTTCATGCCGCGCGGCCACAGACGATCGACAAGGATGCGTCTGCCGTCCGTCGGCGCAGGCTCTTCGTATATGCGCTTCATTTGCAGTTCGTATGCCATCGTGAAGACTCCTTTCCCTATTGGAACATCACAATATACCTTCTATTTTAGCACGAATGCAGGATTTTTCCAGATGCAGATGCTTCTCAAGAGGTCAGCAGAGCCTCCTGCCAGATTCATTCTCACGAAGAAAGTCCCTGTGTTACGCCTTGCTATCTCCTGCTGTTTCCGCTAGAATAAAAGTATCATTCATCAAATCTTCCCAAGGAAAAGGAGACAATTCGATGGAAAAAATGCTGGAAAACATGTTTCACTTGAAGGAAAACCGCACAACGGTGCAGACGGAGCTCTTAGCGGGGCTTACGACGTTCATGACGATGGCGTACATCCTCGCCGTGAACCCGCTGATCTTGAGCGCTGCGGGCATGGATGCGGGAGCCGTATTCACGGCGACGGCGCTCGCTTCGGGCATCTCGTGCGTCCTCATGGCGTCGTTCGCCAATCTACCGTTCGCGCTATCTTCCGCGATGGGTCTCAACGCCTTCTTCGCCTACACGGTCGTCGGGCAGATGGGATACTCGTGGCAGCTCGCATTGACGGCGGTTCTCATCGAAGGTCTGATCTTCATTGCACTCTCCATGACGAATGTGCGCGAAGCGCTCTTCAATGCGATTCCTCTGACCTTGAAGAGTGCCGTCACCGTCGGCATCGGCTTCTTCATCACATTCATCGGCCTTCAGAACGCACATGTCGTCGTCGCAGGGCCGAAGCTCGTCGCACTCTTCTCGTTTCCCAAGGCGATGGCAGAAGGGACGTTCCACTCCGAGGGAATCACTGTCCTCCTCGCACTCTTCGGCATCCTCCTGACCGCCGTGCTCGTCATAAAGAACATCAAGGGGCACATCCTCATCGGCATCTTCGCCACCTGGGGGCTGGGCATCATCTTGGAGCTTCTCGGCGTCTACATCCCCGATCCTGCACGCGGCTACTTCAGCCTCATGCCTTCGGGCATCATCGCGCCTCCCGTGTCGCTCGCGCCGACCTTCCTGCAATTCGACTTCCATGCGATCCTCTCGCTTGATTTCATCGTCGTCATCTTCGCCTTCCTCTTCGTCGACCTCTTCGATACGCTCGGCACGCTGATCGGCTGCGCCTCGCGCGCCGACATGCTCGACGAGAAAGGGCGTCTGCCGCGCGTCAAGGGAGCGCTCCTCGCCGACGCCTGCGGCACGGCGCTCGGCGCATGTCTGGGCACATCGACGATCTCGACCTACGTCGAGTCCTCGGCGGGCATCGTCGAAGGCGGGCGCACGGGACTGACGGCCGTGACGACGGCGATCTTCTTCCTCGTCGCGCTCTTCTTCTCGCCGCTCTTCCTCGCCGTTCCGGGCTTCGCGACGGCGCCGGCGCTCGTCATCGTCGGCTTCCTCATGATGCAGCAGGTCGCGAAGATTCCTTGGTCGGACATCACCGAGGCGATCCCCTCTTTCATCTGCATCGCCGTCATGCCGTTCGCCTATTCCATCGCCGAGGGCATTGCATTCGGCATCATTTCCTACACACTGCTGCACGTCGCCTCTGGCAAGTTCCGCAACGTGACATGGCTCATGTACTTCCTGACCGTGCTCTTCATCTTGAAATACGCTTGGCTCTGAGATATATCAACGTCAGAAAAGGGCGGAGTATCCATCAGCTCGATGGATACTCCGCCCTTTTTCCCATATTCATTCATACCTTCCGGCAAAGACCTTCTCGGCAGGCCCCGTCATGTAGACATGATTGTTCGCCGCCCACTCAATCTGCAGCCTGCCGCCGTCGAGCTGCACCTCAGCTTCTCTTTTCGTGCGTCCCGTGAGCGCGGCGGCGACAAGTGTCGCGCATGAACCTGTGCCGCACGCGAGCGTCACGGCAGCGCCGCGTTCCCAGACGCGCATGCGGATGTGGGAAGCGTCCTTGATTTCCGCAAACTCCACATTCGTCTTCTTTGGGAACTTCTCGTGCCGCTCAAGGAGAGGCCCGAACTTTTCCATCGGCACGGCTTGTGCATTCTCGACGAAAATCACGCAGTGCGGGTTGCCCATGGAAACGCAGGTCATGGAAAACGTCTCGCCCGCCGCCTCGATCGGCTGCTCAATGACGCGCGATGCGCCAAAGCCCAGGACAGGAATGCGCTCGCCTTCAAGAATCGGCTCGCCCATATCGACGCGCACGCCCGTGAGCCTGTTGTCCGCAAGCTGCAAGCGCGGCACGAGGATGCCAGCGCCCGTCTCGACTGTGAATTCCACCTCGCCGCTCAGCCCTTCCGTATGGACAACGCCCGCGAAGCAGCGGATGCCGTTGCCGCACATCTCCGCCTCCGTGCCGTCCGCATTGAAAATGCGCATGCGAAAGTCCGCCTGCTCCGACGGCAGCACGAGGATCAACCCGTCCGCGCCGATGCCATAGTGCCGGTCACAGACCCTTCGCGAGAGCGCCGCAAGGTCATCCGGGAGTTGCTCCCGAAAGCCGTTCACAAGGACGAAATCGTTGCCGCAGCCCTGCCATTTTGTAAAGGAAAACGCCATATTCTTACCCCCAGGAATGTTTTGCGAGGAATGACCAGAAGGACGCACCGAAAACCCGCTCCTTTTGGCGGCTTTCCTCCAGCACGCGCGCATCTGCCGCCATGCAGTTTTCCTTCATTGTAACGAAGAACGAGCGCTTTGCCAAGCCCTTTTTGTCCGTTTCCCCCTTCGCGGGCGGCAGAGGGCGGCGCACTTCTTCCTTCCCCTCTGCAGAATTCCAGCACAGGAGGATCGCCGAGCTGATGATGACGAGAATCGAGCCAGTGTTGTGGATGAGCGCGCCGAGGACGGGACCGATCTCTCCCGTGACGGCGAGCACGATGGCAAGGAAGTTCAGTGCGAGGGAAAAGCTGAGATTCCAGCGAATCGTCTTCATCATGCGGCGCGAGAGCGCGACGAGATGGGGCAGTCCCTCGACGCTCGCCTGCGTGATGACGATATCCGCCGCGTCCGCTGCGATGCCGTCGCTCGTCTTTGCCATGGCGATGCCGACGAAAGCGCTCTTCAATACGGGCGCGTCGTTGATGCCGTCACCGATCATAGCCGTCCGACTGCCTGCGGCTGCAAACTTCTCGATGATTTCAAGCTTGTCCTCGGGCAGGCAGTGCGCGTGTATCTCCTCGATGTCAAGGCTTTGCGCGACCATTGCCGCCGCGCGCGCATTGTCGCCCGTGAGAAGAGCCGGGCGAATCCCTGCCTTTCTCAGGCGGCGCACCATGGTTTTCGCACCCGCACGCAGCGTATCGGCGAGTGCAATAAGCGCGACGACAGAATCTCCTTCAATGAGATAGACGATCGCCCTGCCCTCGTCGAGCTGCCGCTCCGACGCTTGCGCCGCATGTGCCGTGAGCTTTATACCAAGACGCTTGAACAGGCGCGCATTGCCCGCAGCGAAGCGGACAGTCTCGCCCTCGCGCACCGCGATGCCCTCACCGGGCAGAATGTCGATGTCATGTAGGTCAGAGGCAATCCCGTCCTCCATACAAAACGTTTCAGCCTCGGTACACAACGCTTTCTTATTCCCCTCACAATAGGCGACAATCGCCTTGCCCAAGGGATGCTCCGAGTGGCTTTCAAGAGCGGCGGCAAGCGCGAGCGCGCGCCTCTCGCTCCAACCCTCGACGAGCGGCACGACAGCCGTCACCTGCGGACGCCCCTTCGTCAGCGTCCCCGTCTTGTCGAAAGCGACGGTCGTGACGCACGCGAGGCGTTCCAAGGCGTCCCCCTCCTTGACTAGGAACCCGCGGCGCGCCGCGTTGCCGATCGCCGCCATGACCGCCGTCGGCGTCGCGAGCACGAGGGCGCACGGGCAGAACACGACGAGCACCGTCACAGCACGCAGCACATCGCCCGTGACGAGCCACGATATTGCCGATGTCGCGAGCGCAAGGACGACGATCCACGTCGCCCAGCGATCGGCGAGGCGCACGATCTTCGCTTTGCCCGCGTCCGCCTCCTGCACAAGACGAATGAGACGAGCGAGGGCCATCTCCTCGCCGACCTTCTCGGCAACCATTTCAAACGTTCCGAACTGGTTCAGCGTGCCGCTCCTGACCTCATCGCCGGGATTCTTGTCGACGGGCATCGATTCACCCGTCAGAACGGCTTCATCGACCGCCGTATGCCCTGCCAAAACACGTCCATCCGCCGGAATCTTCTCGCCCGCGAGGACGCGCAGACGGTCGCCAACCGCCACCTCGTCCGCACGTATCTCCACCGGCTTGCCGCCTTCGATGCGCCACGCCATCTGCGGTGCAAGTGAGACGAGCCGCTCGATGCCCGAGCGAGCGCGCCCGACCGTATACTCTTCGAGAAAAGCGCCAAGCTGCATGATGAAGGCGATCTCGCCCGCCGCAAAAATCTCGCCGATGGCGAGCGAAGCGAGGAGCGCCAGCGATACGAGAAGATCGGCGCGAATGTCACGCTCACACACGAGTGCGAGAAATGCACCGCAGACGATCGGTGCGCCCGAGAAGAGGACGGCGCCCCACGCCAGATCGAAGCCGAAAGGCTCGATCCCCGCAAAGCTCAGCAGCAAGGCGGCTGCCGACAATGCGAGAAACGCTCCATCCTTTCTCATTCCACCCCATTCTAACATTTTCTCCAACGCGTCCATAGAGCTCCTCCTTTGCATATACCCCTATTGGTATTTTTATTATACACATGGGGGTATATGCTGTCAAGGAAGAAGTTCTTCTCCTCTTCATAGCGCCAACAGCAGGCGGATGTCCTGTCGCATACGAAAATCCATTCCTCACCTGTAACTATGTATACATAATACCTTAGCAAAACTGTATACTTTTTCTGCCATTTGCGCTATTATATATGAGTGCTTAGCCGCACGATAGTTTTTTCTTATGAAGTTTCAAAGCAAAGGGGTAATCACGCATGACGGAAATGCAGCAGTATGTAGAGGACATCCTCGCTTATGTCGCGAAGAAGGATCCGCAGGAGAAGGAATATCACAACGTGGTCAAGGAAGTCCTGACCTCGATCGTGCCTGTCTTGGAACAGCATCCCGAGTACAAGAAGCACAAGATCCTTGAGCGTATGGTCGAGCCCGAGCGCGTCGTCATGTTCCGCGTGCCTTGGGAGAACGACAAGGGCGAGATTCAGGTCAACCGCGGCTACCGCGTGCAGGCGAACAGCGCCGTCGGCACCTACAAGGGCGGCCTGCGTTTCCATCCGAGCGTGACGCTCTCCATTTTGAAGTTCCTCGCTTTCGAGCAGACGTTCAAGAACTCTTTGACGGGGCTTCCCATCGGCGGCGCCAAGGGCGGCTCGGACTTCGACCCGAAGGGCAAGAGCGACAACGAGGTCATGCGCTTCTGCCAGAGCTTCATGACGGAGCTCTATCGCCACATCGGCTCGATGGTCGATACGCCGGCAGGCGACATTGGCGTCGGCGGCCGTGAGATCGGCTACCTCTACGGCCAGTACAAGCGCATCGTCAACTCCTTTGATTCTGCTGTCCTCACGGGCAAGGGTCTCGGCTACGGCGGCAGCCTCGCACGCACGGAAGCCACGGGCTACGGACTCCTCTACTTCATGAAGGAGATGCTCGAAGACAACGGCAAGAGCCTTAAGGGCAAGACCGTCGTCGTCTCCGGCTCGGGCAACGTCGCGACGTATGCGATCGAGAAGGCCATCGAATTCGGTGCAAAGCCCGTGACCTGCTCCGACTCGAACGGCTACGTCTATGACCCCGAGGGCATCGACCTCGCACTCGTCAAGGAAATCAAGGAAGTGCGCCGCGGCCGCATCAAGGAGTACGTCGAAAAGCGCCCGAACGCCGAGTACCACGAGGGATGCCGTGGCGTCTGGACGGTCAAGTGCGACATCGCCTTGCCGTGCGCGACGCAGAGCGAGCTTGACATCGAAGGCGTCAAGGCTCTCGTGGCGAACGGCGTCATG
Source organism: uncultured Selenomonas sp. (assembly GCF_963528755.1). Taxonomy (GTDB): domain Bacteria; phylum Bacillota; class Negativicutes; order Selenomonadales; family Selenomonadaceae; genus Selenomonas. The sequence goes on along the minus strand of NZ_CAURXA010000008.1, from coordinate 52,787 downwards.
GCCGTCGGAGAAGGCGCGAACATGCCGACGACGCTCGACGCGACGGAATACCTCTTGGAAAAGGGCGTTCTCTTCGCCCCTGCGAAGGCGGCAAACGCTGGCGGCGTCGCCGTCTCCGCGCTTGAGATGAGCCAGAATTCCGAGCGCCTGCACTGGACGTTCGAGGAAGTCGACAATCGCCTCAAGGGCATCATGAAGAACATCTATCAGAACTCCAAGAAGAACGCGGAGAAGTACGGCATGAAGGGCAACCTCATCGCCGGCGCCAACATTACGGCATTCCTCCACGTCGCAGATACGATGGTCGCACAGGGTTTAGTCTGACCGCCGCAGACAGCGGTATACAAGAAAGAGTGCGTATGAGCCGATTTCGGCTCATACGCACTCTTTCTTAAATTTTCTCATTCACTCTTGACATCTCTATATTATTTGAATACACTGATAACATGGAAATATATTGAAGCACTGTCTTCTTAGGTGCAGGTGAAGCGCTTGATGAAGCAGTTTTTCTTTTTTAGCGCTGAATTGCTGCCCATCCTGCACAAAGGCACCCTTCAATCAACGCGATATGCAAAGGAGGAGATCTCAATGGCAGACGAAAAGAATGTGCCGGTCTACTTGGAGGGAGAAGAGGGACACCATACGAAGAGTTTGATCGCAGCGACCTTGGGGTATGCTGCCGACGGCATGGACATGTTTTTCCTATCGTTCGTACTGGTCTTCATCATCAGCGATTTCGGCCTGACGCCTGGACAGGCCGGCAACTTGACATTGGCAACAACGCTCGGCATCTGGGCCGGTTCCTACATCTTCGGTATCCTGGCTGATCGGATCGGCCGCATCAAGGTACTCGCAGGAACGATCTTCCTATATTCATTCGCAACGGCAGGCATCTACTGGTGCAATGACTACTATGTGCTGCTCGTGCTTCGCGCTCTCGTCGGTCTCGGCATCGGCGGCGAATTCGGTATCGGCATGGCCATCGTCACGGAAACGTGGGCGCCCGCGATGCGTGCACGCGCAACAAGCTGGGTGGCACTCGGCTGGCAGTTCGGCGTACTCGCAGCATCGTTGATCGTCGCCGTCGCAGTTCCCTACATCGGCTGGCGCGGCGTGTTCCTCATCGGACTGATTCCGGCCGCAATCGCCATATATGCGCGCATGACGCTTCGCGAGCCGAAAATGTTCTTGGAGCGGCAAGCGCATCAAAAGGCGCTGCGGGAAAAGGTGGAGAGCGGCACGGCGTCCCATGAGGAGCAGGAAGAGTACGACCGCATCAACGGAACCCCAGTCAAAGCACTGTTCGAGGATCGCCGCACGACGATCACGACGATCGGCCTCATGGTCATGTGTCTCGTGCAGAATTTCGGCTACTACGCGGTCTTCAGTTGGATGCCTGCCATCTTGGCTCAGCAGTACGGCTACACACTCGCCAAGGCAAGCGGCTGGATGGCGATCTCGATTGCCGGCATGCTCGTCGGCATCACCTTGTTCGGCATCCTCGCCGACAAGCTCGGCCGCAAGAAGACGTTCAGCATCTGGTACATCGGCGGCACGATTTACTGCATCCTCTACTTCTTTTTCTTCACGAGCCAGGAGGCCCTGCTCTGGGGCAGCTTCCTGCTCGGCCTCACGGTCAACGGCATGATGGGCGGCTACGGCGCGATTCTCGCGGAGAACTATCGCTCAGAAGCGCGTTCGACGGCAGAGAATTTCATCTTCGGCACGGGTCGTGGGCTCGCTGGCTTCGGACCAGCCTTGATCGGCTGGCTCGCCGCAAGCACAGGGCTTCTGGGTGCTATGAGCCTCGTATTCCTCATCTATCCGATCGCATTCATCGTCATGCATCTGATGGTTCCCGAGACGAAGGGAAAAGTCATGGAATAGGAGGTGCGGCAGATGTTCGATCTTGCCATCAAGGGCGGCTGGGTCGTCGACCCCGTCCGACAGGAGATCAAAAAGCAAAACATCTATGTGAAAGACGGGCGCATCGCCGCCCTGGGCGAAAGTGATGCAAATGCGCAGGAAACGCACGACGCCTCGGAACTCTACGTGCTGCCTGGCGGCATCGATACGCACTGCCATTTTCGTGATCCCGGTGCGACGGAAAAGGAAGACTTCGCCCACGGCACATGCGCGGCGGCAGTCGGCGGCGTGACGACGGTCCTCGATATGCCGAACACAAACCCCGCCGTGCTGGACGGCGTCGATGTGCGAAAGAAAATCGCCTATTTTCACGATAAAGCTTATGTAGACTATGGCATCTGGGGACTCTCTCTCGGCGATCTTAACCTCGACAAGCTGCTCTCCATGAAAGAGGCCGGCGCTGCAGCAATCAAGTTCTTCTGGGGATACGCGATTGACGCCAAGACGCACGCGCTCATCTACAATTATACGAGGGGGCAGGAAAATGTGATTCCGCCTCTCGACGACGGGGAGGTCTACGCGATTTTCCGCCAAATCGCAGCCAATCGACAGATCCTTGCCATCCATGCGGAAAATTCCGCACTGATCCGTCGCTTGACGGAAGAGCTCGATACCAGTAAGACGGCAGACGACGACTATGCGGCATTCCTTTCCACACGCCCATCACTCGCGGAAGAGCTGACCGTCGCGACAGCCATTTCCATGGCGCGGGATACGGGCGCGCATCTGCACATCCTGCATATGACATCGCGACGCGGCGTCGAACTCGTCCGCCGCGCAAAGGCTGAAGGCGTCTCCGTCACAGCGGAAACGGCGCCGCACTACCTCTTCCTATCCGCAGAAGACTTTCCCGCCGTCGGCCCCATGATGAAGGTCTATCCCCTCATCAAGAGCAAGGACGATCAGGCGGCTCTTTGGGCAGGACTCTTGGATGGCACGCTCGACTTCGTTGCCTCCGATCATGCACCGCACCGCATCGAGGAAAAACGCGGCAGCCTCTTCAAGATGCCCTCCGGCATGTGCGGCGTGGAAACCATGCTGCCGTTGATGCTCGACGCCGTCAGCCGTGGGAAGATCACCCTGCCCTTTGTCGCACGCGTGCTCTCTCAAAGACCGGCGGAAATCTACGGCATCGAGCGCAAGGGCAAGCTCGAGATCGGCTTCGACGCTGATCTCATATTGGTCGACATGCAGAAAACGCGCCCCATCCGAAACAAAGACCTCCACAGCAAGCAGCCATTGACAGCGTTCGACGGACGGAGCATCACAGGCTGGCCCGTCAGCACTTACCTGCGGGGGAGGCTCATCGCGGCGGATCACGAGATTATCGGCGATCCCGGTGGACAGCCGACCCACTGCCGTGCAGCCGTATAGATGCAGGACCATGCAGCAAAGCGTACGAAACAGATAGAGAAAGGATCATTTCTATGAATATTCTTGTCATCAATCCTACAAGCGAATCCGAACTCAATGACACGATCTTCCAGGCAGCAGATCAAGCATCGAAGCTGTCGGCACGCAGCGCGGAAGAGTACACGCACACCTCGGCGATCTCACTCGATCAGGCGCCGCGTCGCGTCTCCTCGCCCTTGGAGATCATGGAAGCTTCCATGGCGCTCATGGAGAAAGTGCGTTCCCTCAAGGATGTCTATGACGGTTTCATCATCGCCCATACGGCAGAACTCGGCGCAGACGCCCTGCAGGAGCTGACAGGAAAGCCCGTCGTTTCGAGCGGCGCGGCTGCCGTTTACTCAGCGCCCCTCTACGGGCATCGCATCGCCGTCCTCAGCCGCTCGCTGCGCGACCTCGAAACGCATCGTGAAACGCTGCGCCACTACGGCATCCTTCACGACAATCTCACATTCCTGCCCGTCATGGAAGAAAACGCTCCGCTTGCCGATCTGCGTGAAGCAGTTTCAGAAGCTGCAGAAAAGGCGAAAAAGGAGCATCTCGCCACCGTGCTCGTCCTCGGCGATCCCTCGATGGGCATTCTCGCTGACGATGTTTCCCGCCTAACGCATCTGCCTGTACTCGAAGGCATCACTTCAGCCCTCATCCGCATCGAGTACATGGTCTACCAGCAGGAACGCCTGCGTGAGCACGCAGCCAAGCGCACATGATCAAACCGGAGCGCCTCGCAGCGGATTTTGCAGCGCTCGCTGCCATCACTGCGCCGGGAGGCGGCATCAATCGCTTGGCTTTTACGGACAGTGATTGGCAAGGACGCGCCTATTTCATGCAGGAGATGGAAAAGACGGGACTCACCCTGCATGAGGATGCATTCGGCAACGTCATCGGGCATCTTGAAGGGCGCGACGACAGTCTTCCCGCCGTCATGCTCGGCTCACACGGCGACAGCGTGCCAAACGGCGGCAACTACGACGGCACGCTGGGCATCGTCGGCGCCATCGAGACGGTGCGCAGCATGCAGGACGACGGCTTTCGCCCCCTTCATCCGCTCGAAGTCGTCATCTTCATGTGTGAGGAATCGAGCCGCTTTTCGGCTGCCACTCTCGGCAGCCGCGCCATGCGCGGCAGGATTTCCCGCGAGGACGTCTCCCGCCTGCGCGACCATCAGGGCAATACCCTCTATGATGTGCTGAAGGCGCGCGGTCTGCAGCCCGATGCACTGGAAACTGCCAGATACACAAAAAAGCTCAAGGCATTCCTTGAGCTTCACATCGAGCAGGGAAGAGTCCTTGAGCATGAGCGTCTCTCCATCGGCATCGTCACGGGAATCGCTGCGCCATCGCGCTTTTTCTGCCTGCTGCGCGGCACTGCCGATCACAGCGGCGCGACGCCAATGAATTTAAGAGCTGACGCCTCTTGTGCAGCGGCGGAAATCATCCTCGCCGTCGAGCAGGAAGCCCGCGCGGCGAAGCACACGCCCGTCGTTGGCACAGTCGGCATCGTCGAGGTACAGCCCAATGTCATGAACGTCATCCCGGGCGAAGTGCGGCTCGGCATCGACCTGCGCAGCACTTCCTCGGAGGATCGGGATAATGTAGAGCAGATCATCCGCACTCGCATCGAAGAAATCGCACTTCGGCGCGGCATCTCCTGCGAAATCTCTCCCATCAGCAAGGAGAATCCCGCACACATGGACACTTCCCTCATCCAATGCCTCGCAAAGATCGCCGATGACCTGCATCTGCCGCATCGCATGATGCCGAGCGGTGCGGGACACGACGCCATGCATTGGGCGGACTATGCCCCGACTGCCATGATCTTCATTCCCTGCAAGGATGGCATCAGTCACAGTGCAGCGGAATACGCAAGCCTCAGCCAGATTACAGCAGGCGTCAGGCTTCTTTCCGCCGCCGTGCGGCATCTGACGGCTGATGTATGAAATCAAAGTGCTTCCTACAAAGAGAGACCCAGCGCACATGAATCGTGTGCGCCGGGACTCTTTTCTCTTTTCTTCCGACCATCTACATGACGCCCTTCTGCAGGATCACGCAGCCGTAGGGCTGACGCTCGCCCGTGGAAATCGTCACGAAGGCCGTCTTCGCCTTGTCGTAGAAACTGAAGCGATCGATGAAGCCGATGCTCTTCCTGCCCTGCGGCACATGCTTCTCGACGGCGGCAATGAAATCGTCCCAAACCTTGGGGCGGCCGATCTTTTCGCGCATCTCTTCCATCACATCCATGATCAGCACGGGATGCTCCTCATACTCTGTATCGAGCGGCATGAGCTGCAGGATGCCGTCAATCATCTCGGCGGCGCCGATGCCGTCAGCGTTGATCGTGATTCCCTCGCGCGCCATCGACACGGCTGGATAGAAGTCATCGGCGACAACGACGAGATCTCCGTGTCCCATTTCGGCAAGAGCCTTCAAGAGATCCGGACTGATGCATTTTGGTATTCCTTTCAACATTGATTCTTCCCCCCACGTTTATTCTGCAGCTTTTTTCTGCAGGAATATCGCCAACTCTTCCTGCGTCGGATACGACAACTGCGTACCCTTGCGCGTGACGCTCAAGGCGGCGAACGCGCTCGCTTTCTTCATGGCGGCGAGCACGTCGCCGCCTTTCGCATACTCGCTCGCAAAGCAGCCGATGAAGGCGTCGCCCGCACCCGTAGTATCGACGGCAGTGACCTTGCAGGGCGCAACGTATTGCTTTTCCCGCTGCGTCATCCACAGAGCACCGCGCCCACCAAGAGTGACGATGATGTTCTTGAGACCGCGTACCAAGAGGTTCTTCGCCGCCTCTTCCACGTCCGCCATCGTTTCCGTAGGCAGACCCGTGAGGATAGAAAGTTCCGTCTCATTCGGCACGAAGAAATCGCAGACGCAAACCTTGGCGATGTCGAGCGCTTTTGTCGCCGGCGCCGGATTGAGCAGGACGGGAACACCATGCTTCCTGCCGAAATCGATGGCATGGTAGACGGTTGGCAGCGGCGCCTCAAGCTGCAGGATGATCATGGCGCAAGCCTTAAGATCCGCTGCTGCCGCATCGATGTCCGCCGGTGCGAGCAAATCGTTTGCTCCCTTGACGATCAAGATCCTGTTCTGGCCGCTCTCATCAACGAAGATCGACGCAATGCCGCTCGACGCATCGGGCGCTTTCGTGACATAGCGCGCATCAATGCCAAACTTCTTGAAATTCTCGATCGTATTGTCCGCGAAGAGGTCGCTGCCGACCTTCGATACCATCGTCACCTCCGCACCGCAGAGCGCGGCGGCAACCGCTTGATTCGCGCCCTTGCCGCCGCAGCCGATAGTGAAATCCGGCACTTCCAGCGTCTCTCCCGGCGCGGGCATGCGATGGATGTAAGCGCAGAGATCCACCATATTGGAACCGATGACTGCCAGTTTCATGCACATTTCCTCCCCTATCTTCTACCTCTCTCGCGGTGCGGCGACGCTGCCCCGCACGACGAGGTCGTTGACGATCTCGATGCGCGTCTTTACGGCGCGCGGCTTCTTGATCAGTTCGATGAGCCTCTTGACAGCGAGACGACCGAGCTCTTTCTTGTGCACGCGCACGGTTGTGAGGCCTGGCGAAAAGACTTCGCCGAAACTGATGTCGTCGAAGCCGACGATGGAGACGTCCTCGGGCAGACGCCAGCCATGCGTCTGAAATGCCTGCATGGCACCGAGGGCGATCATGTCGTTGTCGGCAAAGAACGCCGTGGGCATCTCGCACCTTTCAGCGAGAATTTGCAACATACGCTCGTGCGAACCTTGGATCGAGGGCGGCACCTCGAAGAGGAAGCGCTCATCGACGGCAAGCCCATGCGCCTCCATCGCGAGGCGGAAGCCACGCTCGCGCGCTTGGAAGTTCTGGATGCGCAGGCCACCCGAGAGGTAACCGATGCGCTTGTGACCGTGCTCGATGAGGTGCTCGACCGCCGCCATCGCACCGCCTTCATTATCCATGAGCACGGCATTGAAGGCGCGATGCGGCATCCATGCGTCGAGCAGCACGAGGGGTAGCACCGCCTCGTGGAAGGGACGTGCCGTCTCGTCTGTCAGCTCGGTGCCGATGAGCAGCACGCCCGAAGTCGTATCGTTGAGGACAGCCTTGACGCGTTCCTCATAGTCAGCATGACGGCGATAGAGGTTGATGATGGACGTCTCGTAACCGCACTTGCGGCTCTCATTCTCGACGCTCTCCAGAAGGACGGAAAAGAAGGGCGAATCGGAGAAGACTTCGCCGCTGTCACGGTATGTCACGACACGGATGCTCTTGACCTTGTCTTCAGTGATATAGCCTCTTTCCTGCGCGAGGCGCACGATCTGCTCGGCTGTCGCAGGATTGACGCCGCGCTTCTTGTTCAGGGCGTTCGATACGGTAGCGGGAGAAAAGCCCGAAAGCTCGCTGAGTTCCTTGATGCTGATCTTCTTTCCGCTGCCCTTCATGGCATGTCCCCCTCGCTGCAAACTTAGTTTTTCCTATCTTCACCTAATTTCTTTCATCATATTAACAGGATTTGACGCCGTCTGCAAATTTTTTGAAAAATATTTTCATGCGTGCGAGTATCATGCAGGTTTATGCTTCCTTCGACTCGTTTCTCGCCTGCAGTGCCATCTTTGCTTCCATGTTGCGCTGGAACTGGTCGATGATGACAGCGAGGATGATGACGAGTCCCTTGATGATCATCTGCCAGAACTCGGAAACGCCGCACATGACCATGCCGTCGGAGATGACGCCGATGACGAATGCGCCGATGATCGTGCCGCCGATCGTGCCGACGCCGCCCATCATGCTCGTGCCGCCGAGAACGGCGGCGGCGATGGCATTCATCTCCCACGTCTCGCCTGAAGCCGGATGCGAGGCTTCAAGCTGCGAGGCCGTGATGATGCCGACGATGGCGGCACAGATACCGGAGAATACGTAGACAAGAATCGTCACCTTGTTGACTTTGACGCCCGAGAGTTTCGCCGCCTTGCTGTTGCCGCCGATGGCGAAGATATGCCAGCCAAACGTCGTCTTCATGAGGAGCGCTGCAGCAATGACGGCGATGACGGCAAGGATCAACGCACCGACGGGCACGCCCGCGATGCGGCTGCCGAAGAAGTCGAAGCCCGTGTTGCCGAGCGCTGTCTTGCCGAGGATGCTCGAATACGTCGCACCGCCCGAGTGGAGCATGGCGAAGCCGCGCGCGATGTACATCGTGCCGAGCGTGGCGATGAAGGGGGCGACGCCGAAGCGTGTGATGATCGTGCCGTTCAGCAAACCGATGAGCGCACCCGCGAGAACTGTGATGGCGACGACGAGCGGCACGTCGAAGTAGAGCGTGACGCCGAAGGTCTGAAGTGTGACGCCGTTCTGGATCATACCGCCCGCGATCATGCCCGCGAGACCAACGACAGCGCCAACGGAGAGGTCGATGCCGCCCGTGATGATGACGTAGGTCATGCCGATGGCAAGGATGCCGTAGAGTGCGACGTGCTTGGCGAGCAGCAGCATGGTGTTCGCCGTGAGGAAGTTCGGCGTCGCAAGGCTGAAGAAGACGACGAGCACGGCGAGCACGATGAGCGTGCGCCCCTTGAGAAGCGTCATCGCCAAGGAGTTGTTGTTATTGATACGATTGAGGCTCATGATTCTCCCACCCTTTTCTTTCATAATATCAAGATGCTCTGCCCGTCGCATGCCCCTGGTAGGAAGCGAGGACGAGCTTGTCCTGCGTCACTTCTTCGCGCACGAATTGTGCCGTTTTGATGCCGTTCGACAACACAACGATGCGGTCGGCAATCGCTTCGATCTCTTCCAACTCGGAGGAGATGACGATGATGGAAAGCCCTTCGTCGGCGTAGTGGTTGATGATCTCGAAGACCTCCGTCTTCGCACCGATATCGATGCCTCGGCTCGGCTCATCGAGCAGCAGAATCTTCGGCTTCGTCAGGAGACCCTTGCCGATGACGACCTTCTGCTGGTTGCCGCCCGAGAGCGAGAGAATGGGCAGCCGCTTGTCCGCGACCTTGATATGGATGTCTTTGATCTCGGCATCGACGGCAGCATCCTCCTTCTTGTCACTGAGGAAAATGCCCTTAGCGTAGTTCTTGAGACTCGAAAGTGAGATGTTCTTCTTGATGTTCATCGTCTGCACAAGCCCTTCGCGCTGGCGATCTTCAGGCACCATGGCGAAGCCGCGCGCGATCTGCTCCGTAACGTTCCGAATCGCGAGCTTCTCGCCCGCGAGCCAGATCTCACCCGTATGCTCAGGGTGCAGCCCCATGATGCACTCGAAAATTTCCGTGCGCCCTGCGCCCATGAGCCCGTAGATGCCAAGAATCTCGCCCTCCTTGAGGTCGAAGCTCAGGCGATCGAGAAGCCAGCCGCCACCCTTCTTCGGCAGCGAGAGATCCTTGACTTCGAGCACGATCTTGCGCTTCTGCCAGTCAATCCCTTCCTTGCGCTTCGGATACGACTTCTTCGTGCCGACCATCTTCTTGACGATCCACGGCACATCGATGTCAGCGACGGCGGCGCTCGCAACGAGCTTGCCGTCTCGAAGGATCGTCACGAAGTCGCCGATCTGCATGATCTCTTCGAGGCGGTGCGAGATGTAGACGATGGAGATCCCTTCTGCCGTCAGCTCGCGCATGATCTTGAAAAGAACCTGCACTTCCTGCGCCGAAAGCGAGGAAGTCGGCTCGTCCATGATGAGGATCTTGAGGTCGTCCTGTATGAGGTTGCGTGCGATCTCGATCATCTGCTGCTGTCCCACGCGAAGGTCGCCAACGATCACATGCGGGTCGATGGGATGCTCAAGCTTCGCGAGGATTTCCTTCGTGCGGCGCACATGCGCTGCATTGTCGAGTCCGATCTTGCTCTTCGTAATCTCTCGCGCCATGAAGATATTCTGGTACACGCTGAGATTCGGAAAGAGGGAAAGCTCCTGATGGATGATGCCGATGCCGTGCGCACGTGCCGCCGATACGTCGGGGAAGCGGACGCTCTCGCCGCCCATCGTCATCTCGCCTGCCGACGGCTGCTCGATGCCCGCGATGAGTTTCATCAGCGTCGATTTTCCCGCACCGTTCTCGCCGATGAGCACGTTGACCTTGCCCTTGTAGACGTCGAAGGAAACACCGTCGAGCGCCTTCGTGCCCGGATAGATCTTGTCAACCTTTTCCGCATGAAGCACGACGGGAACGTCCGTATGGATGCGCTCCATAGCCTCTTTTTCCGCTGTCATCTCGCTCCCTCCTCACTTCACTTCAATCTCGACGGGAGTCACGAGAATCTCCTTGTCGCCCGCGACGCTGAAGCAGCCCGTAAACGAAATGTTCTTGCCCACAATCGTCTGCATGTCGAGTTTTTCGATGACTTCCTTGTCGACTGCCGCATGAATCGCCTGCGACACCTTCGCCCAGTCGACCTGATTCTTATAATCCTCGTACTTGATGAAGCTCAAAGTATCACGAACGGCAGAACCCTTGTAAACGGGGCCTATCTGCAGTCGCACGGCGATGGGGCCGTCGTAGCCCGCAAGCTTCAGCGTCATGAATCCCGCCTTCTTCTCGCGATTCACTTCCGTGACCGTACCCTCGCCCTTGACGATGTAGCTGAGTTCACCCTTGTCCCCCATCGAATAGCGGCCGTACTTGGCTGCCGGCGCCTTGAGATCGCCGCCTGCTTCAGCGAGCAGCGTCTTCAAATCAACGGCATTTTCCTTGAGTTCAGGCACCGCCTTGCTCGTCCAGATCGCCTCGACGTCCTCTGCGGCATTGAACGTTTTTTCTCCCGTAAGCTCGCCTTCGTGACCGATCTCGACCACCTTAACGCAGCCGCCGAAGGAAAAGGCGGCGACGATGAGCGCGAGCACCACGATCCATTTTTTCTTCATCTCATTTTCCCTCCCGACAAAAGCGCCCCAAGGCATGTGCCCTGGGGCGCTTCTCTGCCCTTGTTTCTGATGCTATTCCTTGTAAACGAACGCCTTGAGCTTCGCGACGTTGTCCTTCGTAATGATGACGCAGTCGACGAGCTGCTTCTCATCAAGTCCCGTCGAGCCGCTCTTGAGATACTTGTCCGCCTGCTCAACCGCCATCTCAGCGATGAGCGCCGCCTGCTGGAGCGCCGTGCCCGTCATCGCGCCGTCACGAATGGCGGCAGCCGCCTCGTCCGAGCCGTCGACACCGATGACGGCGATCTTGCCGGCAAGACCTGCGTTCTTGATCGCGGCAATCGCGCCCATGGCCATCGTGTCATTGCCGCAGATGACGCCCTTTATGTTCGGGTTGGACTGGAGGATCGTCTCGACCTTTTGGTTCGCTTCCGTCTGTTCCCAGTTCGCCGTCTGCTGTGCGACCATCTTCATGTCGGGGTACTGGTCGATAACCTCATGGAAAGCGCCCGAGCGAACGCCCGCGTTCGTGTCGGATTCCTTGCCGAGGAGTTCCGCATACTCGCCCTTCTCGCCCATCTGCTCGACGAACTTCTCGGCGATCCCCTTCGCGCCCTGGTAGTTGTTCGCGACGATCTGGCTGATGGCGATGCCGCTCGAATTGATCTCGCGGTCGATGAGGAACGTGGGACTGCCTGCATCACGCGCCTTCTGCACGGCGGCGACCGTAGCGTCAGCACCCGCATTGTCGCAGATGATGGCGGCAGCCTTGTCGGAGATCGCGTTGTCGAAGAGTTCGGACTGCTTCGTTGCGTCGTCGTCATGCGACACGGCCTTGACCTCGTAACCGAGCGCCTTCGCCTTGGCGGAAGCGGCTTCCGCTTCCGTTTTGAAGAACGGGTTGGAGTGCGACGGCGTGATGATGTAGATGATCTTCGAGCCGCCGCCTTTCAAAGGCTCGCCCGACTTGGCATTCGAAGCGGACTTCGTGTCCTGTGCGCCGCAGCCGGCGAGCATCGCCGCCATGAGGCACAGTGAGGCGACGGTGAGCAGGATCTTCTTGAACTTTTGCATTGCTTTTTCCTCCCCTTGCTTGTTCGTGCTCCGCGCCTTTTCGAAGACGGATCGGCGGGAGCATCCTTCTCAGTTTCTTCCCTTTAGTGCGTTGCCGCCCAAAGCACCTGCGCGACGGCCTTCTTCCAGCCGGCAAGCAGCTTCCCGCGCCTTTCTGCCTCCATCGCAGGGGAAAAGGCTCGGCGTTTGACTTGGGCGAAGATTTCTTCTTTATGATAAAAACCGACGGCGATTCCGGCAGCGAAGCCGGCGCCGAGCGCCGAAAGCTCTTCCGCTTCGGACGCCTCCACGGGGCAGTCGAGGAGATCGGCTTGCATCTGCATGAGGTAAGCGTTCTTTGTCGGGCCGCCGTCGACGCGAAGAACGGGCAGCGACTCGCCCGCATCTTCCTGCATGAGAGATGCGATGTCGGCAATCTGGAAGGCGATGGCATCGAGCACAGCACGCACCATCTCGGCGCGTCCTGTCGTGCGCGAAAGACCCGTGAAGACGCCGCGCGCCTCACTCTGCCAATAAGGCGCACCGAGTCCCGTGAAAGCGGGCACGAAGACGCTCTCATCGGCAGGATTCGCGCACCTCGCGAGCACTTCCGTCTCAGCGGCGCTCGCGACGAGTCCGAGGCTGTCCTTCAGCCATGTGACAGCAGCGCCCGTGTAATTGATGTTTCCTTCAAGGACGTAATGCGCCTCGCCCTCCATCAGCCACGCGAGCGAGGTCACAAGCCCCTTTTGGCTTCGCACGAGGCGTGCGCCTGTCTGCATCATGACGGAAGAACCCGTGCCGTAAGTCGCCTTCGCCTGTCCGGGCGAGAGGCATCCCTGCCCGAAGAGAGCGGCGTGCGAGTCGCCAAGACACGCGTGGATCGGCACCTTCCGTTTGAGAATCCCATCGACGTCCGTCATGCCGAATGAGGCGTCCGATGCGCGCACCTCAGGCAAGGCGCGTGCGGCTATGCCGAAGAGGGCACTGATCTTTGACGACCACGCGAGCTTTTCAATGTCGAAGAGCTGCGTGCGCGAGGCGTTCGATGCGTCCGTCGCATAGACTTCACCGCCCGTCAGGCGATGGATGATGTAACTGTCCATCGTGCCGAGCGCGAGGTCGCCGCTCTTGGCCAGCTCGCGCACTTCCTCGACGTTTTCCAGAAGCCACGCAAGCTTCGCCGCTGAGAAGTACGGCGAGAGCGGCAAGCCTGTCACCTGCTGGATATACGTGGCATGATCCTTTGCCAGCCGCTCGCATATAGCGCGGCCGCGTGCGCACTGCCAGACGATGGCGTTCCCTACGGGAGCGCCCGTCGCGCGATTCCAGGCGAGCGCCGTCTCACGCTGGTTGCTGATGCCGATGGCGGCGATTTCTTCGCCTGTCAGATGCTCCTTTTCGAGCATTTCTCGGACAAGTGTCTTGAGGTTTTGCCAGATTTCTTCTGGATTGTGCTCGACCCAGCCGCGCTCATCGACGATCTGCGCGTGTGCGCGGTCGAGCCGCGCGGCAATGGAGCCGTCAAAGCGCAGCAAGAGCAGCTTCGTTCCCTGCGTGCTCTGATCGACGGCGAGAATGAAGTCCGCCATCTCAGATAAGCTCCCGCACGGCTTTTTCGATGCCCGCCGCATCGAGTCCATAGTGACGGAAGATGTCGGCAGACTTGCCCGTGACGACGGGCGCATCGGGCAGCGTGAGGCTCTTGAGCCGCGCCGGCTGCTTCTCGGCGAGAACCTGCGCGACAAGCGATCCGAGTCCGCCTTGACGCGCATGCTCCTCTACGGTCACGATGGCCTTCGTTTCCTTTGCGGCAGTGAGCACGGCTTCTTCATCGAGCGGCTTCAAGCTGTACATGTCGAGCACGCGCACAAAGATGCCCGACGCCGCAAGCGATGCTGCCGCCTTCTTCGCCTCAGCGACAAGTTCACCGCAAGCGATGACTGTGCAGTCCCGACCGTCCGTCACCGTCACGGCCTTGCCCAGCACGAAGTCTGTCAGCTCGCCTTCGTAGACGTCCTCGACGGCGTTCCGCCCGATGCGGATGTAGGCGGGATCGGTATCAGCAACCAGCTCCTTCATGAGCGCACGCGTCAGGTATTGATCGCTCGGCAAGTAGACGCGCAGCCCCGGGATCGACCCCATCGTCGCGACATCATTCGCCGAGTGATGCGTCATGCCGAGCGCACCGTAGCTCACGCCCCCCGAGATGCCGACGAGCTTGACGTTCGTGTGCGAATAGGCGACATCGACCTTCGCCTGTTCCATGCTGCGCGTCGACAAGAACGACGCGGGCGACACGGCGAAGGGACGCTTGCCGCAAGCGGCAAGACCCGCACTGATGCCGACGAGATTCTGCTCGGCGATGCCCACCTCGATGAACTGCTCCTTGCGTTCCGCCGCATAGGGGCCGAGAGCTGCCGAACCGCGCGAATCGCTGCAGAGTACGACGATGTTCCTGTCCCTTTTCGAGGCCTCAATGAGGAAATCCGCGATGACCTTCTTGCATGCCTCACTCATAGCCGACTCCTCCTTTCGTCCAGTTCCTTCAACGCCTCGGCAAGCTCCGCATCCGACGGCACCTTGTGATGCCAGCCCGCCTTGTTCTCAATGAAGGAAACGCCCGAGCCCTTCGTCGTGTTGGCGATGATGACAGTCGGTTTTCCCTTCGTGCGCTTGGCAAGCTCGACAGCGGCGAGGATCGCCTCGATATCGTTGCCTGGAATCGAGAGCACGTTCCAGCCAAATGATGCCCAGCGCTCCTCGGCGCTGTCCTGATGCATGACGTCTTCCGTCGAGCCGGAAATCTGCAGACGGTTGCGGTCAACGAACGCCGTCAGGCCGTCGAGTTTGTAGTGGCTTGCCGCCATCGCTGCCTCCCAGACGGATCCCTCATCACATTCACCGTCGCCCAAGACGACATAGACGCGGTAACTGCGATCATCCATGCGCGCGGCGAGCGCCATGCCGACGCCAATGGAAAGGCCGTGCCCCAAGGATCCAGTATTCATCTCAATGCCCGGAATCTTGTTGTTCGGATGTCCGATGAACCTCGAACCGTAGGCGGAGTAGCTTTCCAGCTCCTCTTTCGGGAAAAAGCCGCGATCAGCGAGCACGGCATAGAGCGCCTCGACGGAGTGCCCCTTGCTCATGACGAAGCGGTCACGTTCTGGATCGTCGAGCTTATCGGGCGCGACGTTCATCGCTTCGTAGTAAAGCGCCACGAGGATGTCCGTCACGCTGAGGTCGCCGCCGATGTGGCCTGTTCCTGCATGATGGATCATCTTGACGACGTCCTTGCGGATGTCGATGGCTTTCTTCTTGAGATCCATGTCATTCCCCCCTAAGATACGCCTTGACTTCCTCTTCGATCGGATCGTAAAGATCAGGCTTTACGCCGATATATTTGCATGCCTCGTAAAGAACGGGCACGACATCTTTATGAATGCCCACGCAGTGGTGGATGTACGGGCCTTCGACGATCTTCGCTTCCAGGCGCTTGATGTTCTCCACCTCGACCCAAAGGTAGGTTCCCATTCCCTTCGGCCCTTCAACGCCCTTGGCGCGTCCCAAAAGCAACGAATACTCGCCGTTATCTCCATCGAAGCGACAGAGCGTGAGATCGCCGTGGCGCGCCTCCGCCGTCAGACTGCCTGGAAAGTCAAAGGCGAGAGGATACGTCAGATGCGCCTTCTCGCGTGCGAGCGAGATGGGCCACGGACCGCAGTGCTGCAAAAGCTCGCCGTTCTCGATGTCGGGATGACGGATCGTCCAATCGGCGAAGAAGGAACGACACTCGCCCATGCCGGCGGCTTCCGCCATGAGCGCTGTAATCGCGCCATGGATGTCCGTCTCACAGACAACGGGCACGCCCTCATCGTTGAGGAGTGCATTCGCCGCACACGGCATGATGCCCAGCTCGTCCTGCAGCGCGTTCCAACACTGAATCGCTCCTGCATTGCACTGGTACTTGTCGATCAGATGCCGCATTGCGACCTTCAGCGCGGCAACCTTCTCGACCTCATCGTCCTTAATGTCGACGATCATGCGCTCACGGATGTAGGCGATGGTCTCGGAGACCTCCGTCTTCTCCGCCAGAGCACGCTTCACCTCGGCAATCATCTCGGGCATGGGAATTGGCGCGAGCTGCACGTTGAAACGCTCCAAAAGCTCGCCCTCGTTGCACATCGTCGACCAGAAATCGAAGGGACGCGGCCCGATCTGCAGGATGCGGATATGGCGGAACGTCCTGACGACATTGCAGACCGCGAGGAAATCGCGCACGCCGCGCTCAAACACGGGATCTTCGAGTCGGCAGTTCGTCATGTAAGTGAAGGGCACGCGAAAACGCCTGAGCACCTTGCCCGTCGCGAACAGCCCGCACTGCGTGTCGCGAAGCCGCACGCCGTTCTCGTCGGGGCGCTCGTCCAACGGCCCCCAGAGCAGTACGGGCACGCCCATATCCTTCGCGAGCCGCGCACACTCATACTCCGTGCCAAAATTGCAGTGCGGCAGAAAAAGCCCGTCGATCTTCTCGCGTTTGAACTTTTCGACAATTTTCAGCCGATCATTCTCATCATAGAGCAGCCCTTCCTCGTTGATATCGTCAATATCAACGAAGGAAACGCCTAGCTCCTCCAAACGCTTTCTCGTCAGTCCCCGATACTTCACTGCATCCGGCGCACTGAAGATGCTGCGCCGCGTCGGCGCAAAGCCAAGCTTGATCTCTGCCATCAGAATCCCTCCGCTCGCCTCAGGAAAACGATGCCCAGAAGGGATCGCCCTCTCCCGTTTCTTATTTCTCTTCTGCTTTATCGGATTTTCTCTTGCGCCATCATTATATCACTTGATTTTAAAATAATCAATAAAAAATTTATATATATCAATAAAAAATTTATATATTATAGTGTTATTTTTTTATTATTGCCGTATATTTTCGACAAATCCGCACAAGACGAACAAAGACAGTCCGACGAGAAAATCCCTGTCGGACTGCTGCTTTTTCATGTAAGACGTGAGGACATCTGTACAGCATGACGCTGTGATACGCCATCGCAGAAAACGGGAGTAAAAGCAATTATGTCACTATACGTGGCGACTGAACATATGTCCTGAAAGATAAGAATAGATATGAGTTTCCCTCATGAGATTTTCCCTCTTGTCAATATTGTGAGCATGATACATACAAACTTTCCTGCAGGGCTTTTTTTTTTCATGCCTTTACGATATAATAAAGAAGAAAATGAAAAAGTGAACCACATTCGTAATTTGGAAGGACTCTCAAGATTTGGATATGTACCCGATGGACCTGCGCCTTGAAGGGCGCGCCGCGCTTGTCGCCGGCGGCGGGGCGGTGGCGCATCGAAAGGTGCGCGGGCTGCTCGCAGCAGGAGCGGCCGTGACCGTCGTCGCGCCCAAGCTTTCGCCCCCCTTGGCGGCACTTGCGGCAGACGGGCGCATCGCTTGGCTCGCGCAACTTGCGACGGCGGAGGTCTTCGCATCGCTGCCGCGTGCGCTCCTCGTCTTCTGCGCGACCGACGACCGTGCGGCGAACGCCGCCTTCGGCAAGGCGGCGAAAGAGGCTGGCGCTCTCGTCAACGATGCGACGACGCCCGAGCTTTGCGACTTCTTCCTGCCGGCGGCTTTGCGAGACGGCGATCTCCTCGTCACGGTATCGACGGGCGGCGCATCGCCCGCACTCGCCCGCACGCTGAAGAAGCGGCTCGCCGCCCGTATGGGCGCAAGCTGGGGCGCTTGGCTCAAAAGGCTCGCCAAACTGCGCGAGGAAGCGAAGGAACGCATCGAGGGAAGTGCAGGACGCGAGGCGTTTTGGCGCGCGGCTCTTTCGGAGCATATTTTGAATCTTGTCGAAGAAAGCAGACTGGATGAGGCGGAGGCAGAGATAAGACATGCACTTGATTGTTTTGGGACTGAATCATAAGACGGCGCCCGTGGATGTGCGCGAGCGGTTTTCCATACCGAAGGACGCCATCCGCAAGGGGTTCCAGCATCTGGCGGAGTATGCCGATCTCCTTGAAGCGGTCGTGCTCTCGACGTGCAACCGCAGCGAGATTTACGCGGTAACGGCGGACGATGCACACGCGGGCGAGGCCGTGCGCCGCTTTTTCTTCGACCTCACGGGAAACGACGAGGACATCGAAGAATACCTTTACGTGCACGAGGACGAAGAATGCATCCGTCACCTCTTCCGCGTGGCGGCGAGTCTTGATTCGCTCGTCCTCGGCGAGGGGCAGATCCTCTCGCAGGTCAAGCAGGCGTACGCGCTCGCACTCGAAGGGCACGCGACGAGCACCGTGCTGAACACGCTGTTTCACCGCGCGATTGCGACGGGAAAGCGCGTGCGCACGGAGACGCGCATCGCGTGGAGCGCCGTGTCCGTCAGCTATGCGGCGGTCGAACTGGCGAAGGACATCTTCGGCACGCTCGACAAGTCGAGCGTCCTGATTTTCGGTGCGGGAAAGATGGCGGAACTGACGGCCGAGCATCTCGTCTCGCACGGCGCAAAGCGGCTCTACATCGCGAATCGCCACATGGAAAAGGCCGAGGACTTTGCCGCTCGCTTCGGCGGCGAGGCCGTGCCTTTCGAGCGCGCGATGGAAAAGGCCGAGGAGGTCGACGTCGTCGTGACCTCGACGGGCGCACCGCACTACGTCGTCAAGGCGTGGGAGACGCGCCACCTCATGACCCAGCGGAAGGGACGGCCGCTCGTCTTCATCGACATCGCCGTGCCGCGCGACGTTGATCCCGAGGTCGAGGAAATCAAGGGCGTGAAGCTCTTCAATATCGATGCCTTGGAAGCCGTCGTCGACGATCATATGGAGGAGCGCAAGCAGGAGGCGGTCGAAGCCTCGCGCATCGTCGAGGAGGAGATTGTTTCCATCGAGAAGCGCTTCCAATACCTCTCGTGCCGCCCGCTGATGGCACTCCTCTCCGAGCGCTGCGAGCGCATACGATGTCGTGAGATGCAGCGTGCGCACACGAAACTGCCCGAACTCACGGAGGAGCAGCAGCGTGCCGTCGACCACATGACGCGCATGATCGTCCGAAAGATCCTGCGCACGCCGATGATGAAGCTCAACGCATCGGCGGGAACGGCGGACGAGGCATTCTACATCGAGGCGATGCGAAGCCTCTTCAAGCTTGATACGATAGGGGAGACGGGAACTTGTGAAGAAAGACACCATCGTTATAGGTACGCGCAGCAGTAAGCTCGCGCTTTGGCAGGCGGACTATGTAGAGGCGAAGCTCCGGGAGAAATACCCGGAGCTTCATGTCGTACAAAAGCGCATGACGACGAAGGGCGACCGCGTGCTCGATGCGCCGTTGGCGAAGATCGGTGGCAAGGGACTTTTCACGAAGGAGCTTGAGCAGGCGATGCTCGCGAGCGAAATCGACCTCGCCGTGCACAGCCTCAAGGACATGCCGACGGAACTGCCCGAAGGGCTCATGCTCGCCGCTGTGACCGAGCGCTTTGACCCCGGCGACGCCGTCGTAAGTCCGCGCTATCAAACGCTCGCGAACCTTCCTCAAGGCGCGAAGGTCGGCACGTCGAGCCTTCGCCGCCGCGCACAGCTCCTCGCCAAGAGGCCCGACCTTGAGATCGTCAGCCTGCGCGGCAACGTGAACACGCGGCTCAAAAAGCTCGAAGAGGAAAATTTCGATGCCATCATCCTCGCCGTCGCGGGACTCAAGCGCCTGGGCTTCCATGACCGCATCACCGAGGTTCTGTCGCGCGAAATCTGCCTGCCCGCCGTCGGACAAGGCGCACTCGCCATCGAGGCGCGTGCGGACGATGAAACGACGCTCTCCCTGATCGCCTTCCTCGACGACGCGGCGACGCGCGCGGCGGCGAGAGCGGAACGCGCCTTCCTCGCACGCGTCGAGGGCGGCTGCCAGGTACCCGTCGGCGTCTACGCCGAGGCTGCGGACGAGGCACTCGAAATGGAGGCGGTCATCGCCTCCATCGACGGCGAGCGCCTCTATCGCAGGAAAAAGGCGGGCAGCACCCTTGACGCCGAGAAAATCGGCCGTGCGCTCGCCGAGGAACTGCTCGCCATGGGCGGCAAAGAAATCCTGCAGGAACTCGGCCTGCTGCAACCGTAAGGAGGAAAGCGAAGCTATGGTATATCTTGTCGGAGCCGGCCCCGGAGATCCGGGGCTTTTGACAGTCAAGGCGCGCGCGTGTCTGAAAAAAGCCGACACCGTCGTCTATGACTACCTCGCGGACAGCCGCATCCTCGCGCTCGTGCCGCAAGAAGCCGAGCGCATCTACGTGGGAAAAAGCGCGGGCAACCACGCGATGAAGCAGGAAGACATCTCGAAACTCCTCGTCAAGCTCTCCCGCGAAGGAAAATGCGTCGTGCGCCTCAAGGGCGGCGACCCCTTCGTCTTCGGGCGCGGCGGCGAGGAAGCCCTGCTCTTGGCGGAAAACGGCCTGCCGTTTGAAATCGTGCCAGGCGTGACTTCTGCCATCGCCGTGCCCGCCTATGCGGGCATCCCCGTCACTCACCGCGGCGTCGCCGTATCCTTCGCCGTCATCACGGGGCACGAAGATCCGACGAAGGAAGCCTCAGGGCTAGACTGGCAGAAACTCGCGACGGGCGTCGATACGCTCGTCTTCCTCATGGGCGTCGGAAACCTTCCCGCCATCACAGCCGAACTCATGCGCCACGGCCGCGCCGGCAATACGCCCGCCGCCGTCATCCGCTGGGGCACGCGCCCCGAGCAGGAGACACTTATCACGACCGTCGAAAACGCCGCTGACGATGTGGCGCGAGCCGGACTCAAGCCGCCCGCCATCTTCCTCGTCGGCGATGTCGTGCGCTATCGCGAAAAGCTGCGCTGGTTCGACGCGCCCGAGAGGCGCCCGCTCTTCGGCAAGCGCGTACTCGTGACGCGTGCGCGCGCCCAAGCCTCGAAGCTCACCGAAGGCCTCGAAGCGCTCGGCGCCGCCTGCCTCGAAGTGCCCGCGATCCGTATCGCAGAGCCTTCCGACGGCGGCGCAGCGCTCCGTGCTGCCATCGTTCATGTCGCCGACTACGACTGGCTAATCTTCACGAGCGCGAACGGCGTCGAGCATTTCTTCCGCGCCCTTGACGCCGCGGGCAAGGATGCACGCGCCCTCGCCCGCGCCAAAGTCGCCGCCATCGGCCCTGCGACAGCCAACGCGCTCGCCGCCTGCGGCGTCCGCGCCGACTGCGTGCCCGGCGAATACCGCGCCGAAGCCGTCGTCGAAGCCCTCAAGGGCGATGTGCGAAGCGGCACGCGCATCCTCCTCGCACGCGCCGAAGAAGCGCGCGAAGTGCTGCCCGAAAGCCTCAAGGCACTCGGCGCAGAGGTCACCGTCGCCGCCGCCTACAGCACAAAGCAGGCAGAGGCCGACGGCGCTGCTCTCGCAAAAAAACTCACGAGCGGCGAGATCGACATCGTGACTTTCACAAGCTCTTCGACGGCAAAGAACCTCTGTGCTATCCTCGGCGGCGCAGAGCCTCTGCAGCGCGTCAAGTGCGTCGCCATCGGCCCCATCACGGCGAAGACGTGCGAGGCGCTCGGCATAAAGCCCGCTGCCGTCGCCAAAGAATACACGATCGAAGGACTCATCGAAACCATCAAGGAGATGCTGTTATGCTGAAGCAAACCCTTCGTCCGCGCCGCCTGCGCAGGACGGCGAACATCCGCGCCATGGTGCGCGAGACGGAGCTTTCCGTCCGTGATTTCGTCTACCCCATCTTCGTCGTGCCCGGCGAGAATATCAAGGAAGAAATCCCCAGTATGCCGGGCTGCTTCCACCTCTCCGTCGACCGCGCCGTCGAGCAGGCGAAAGAACTCGCCGCACTCGGCATTCCCTCCGTCGAAGTCTTCGGCCTGCCCGAGTACAAGGACGAGATCGGCTCTTCGGCATGGGACGCGAAAAGCCCCGTGCAGCAAGCGATCCGCGCCATCAAACAGGCAGAGCCAGAGCTTGCCGTCGTCGGCGATGTCTGCCTTTGCCAGTACACGTCGCACGGCCACTGTGGCAAGCTATGCGGGCACGAAGTCGACAACGACGCGACGCTGCCGCTCCTTGCCAAGACGGCGGTCAGCCAGGCGGAAGCCGGCGCCGACATCGTCGCGCCGTCCGACATGATGGACGGGCGCATCGCCGCTCTGCGAGAAGCCTTGGACGAAGCCGGCTTCTCCCATGTCTCCATCATGAGCTACGCCGTCAAGTACGCGTCGGCATACTACGGTCCCTTCCGCGACGCTGCGGACTCCGCGCCCTCCTTCGGCGACCGCCGCGCCTACCAGATGGATCCCGCCAACGCACGCGAGGCGATGAAGGAAGTCGCGCTCGATCTCGCCGAAGGCGCGGACATCATCATGGTCAAGCCCGCGCTCGCCTACCTCGACATCGTGCGCCGCGTGCGCGACGCCATCGACCGCCCCGTCGCCGTCTACAACGTCAGCGGTGAATACGCGATGGTCAAGGCGGCGGCAGCGAACGGCTGGATCGACGAAAAGCGCATCGTGCTCGAAACGCTCACAGGCATGAAGCGTGCGGGCGCCGACATCATCATCACCTACCACGCGATCGACGCGGCGAAGTGGCTTCAAGGCTGAAAAGGAGCGAAATATGCTGAACTTAGAAAAATCCCTGGAAGCGTTTGAAGAAGCGAAGACCCTCATGCCGGGCGGCGTCAACAGCCCCGTGCGCTCCTACAGAAACGTCGACTGCAATCCGCCCTTTATCGCGCGCGGCGAAGGCGCGCACATCTTCGACATCGACGGCAACGAGTACGTCGACTATGTGCTGTCGTGGGGGCCGCTCGTCGCCGGACACGCGCACCCCGCCGTCGTAAGCGCACTGGCTGACGCCGCCGCACGCGGCACAAGCTACGGTGCGCCGACGACGCTCGAATCCGACCTCGTGCGCCTCGTGCAGAAGGCATATCCTTCGATGCAGCTCGTGCGCATGGTCAACTCGGGCACGGAAGCGACGATGAGCGCCCTGCGCCTTGCACGCGGCTTCACGAACCGCTCGAAGATCGTCAAGTTCGTCGGCTGCTACCACGGCCACAGCGACAGCCTGCTCGTCGACGCAGGCTCGGGGCTTGCAACCTTCGGCGTGCCATCGAGTCCCGGCGTGACTGAGGGCGTCGCCAAGGACACGATCACCGTGCCGTTCAACGATGCGGACGCCATCACGCACGTCATGACGGAATACGGCAAAGACATCGCCTGCATCATCGTCGAGCCTGTCGCGGGCAACATGGGCTGTGTCCTGCCCGAAAACGGCTATCTTGACACCTTGCGCACACTGACCGAAAAGCACGGCGCACTCCTCATCTTCGACGAGGTCATGTGCGGTTTCCGCGCCTCCTTGGGCGGCGCACAGGCGGCCTACGGCATCACGCCCGATCTCACGTGTCTCGGCAAGATCATCGGCGGCGGCCTGCCGTGCGCGGCCTACGGCGGCCGCCGTGACATCATGGAGCAGATCGCGCCCGCAGGCCCCGTCTATCAGGCGGGCACGCTCTCGGGCAATCCTCTCGCCATGACGGCGGGCATCGAAACGCTCAAGCTCATCTTGAAAGAGCCGCAACCCGGAGAAGCCGATGCGAGCCGCGCGCTCACGCTGAAGACGAAGAAGCTCGTCCTCGGCCTTGAGTCCGCCGCACGCAAGGTGGGAGTCAAGATTCAGGCGCACCAGGCCGGCTCGATGTTCAGCATCTTCTTCAACGAAGGCAAGGTCAAGGACTACGCAAGTTCTGCCGCTTCGGATCAGGAAGCCTTCAAGGTCTGGTTCCGCGCCATGCTCGAACAAGGCATCTACCTTGCTCCCTCACAGTTCGAGACGCTCTTCCTCTCGCTTGCCCACACAGATGAAGACATCGACCGCACGATTGCTGCGGCGGAAAAGGCGTTTGCACAGGTCAAGGAAGCGAAGTGAAGAGGCGTTTCTTGTAGGCTCGCAAAGCACCCGCAGCCATCAAAACACTTGCATCCCGCCAAGAAGATATGCTATACTGTGAGTGGCAAACGTGAGAATACTCAAAGCACACGAAGCACCCCCCAAGCTAGCTCCTTGGGGGGTGCTTCTATTCCCATATGGCAGGCAGGGATCAGCGCCTAGGCCCGTTGCCGTCGTCTCTCTCATCGAGCCATTTGCAGATATGGTTGGCAACCACACCGGCCAAGACGGAGAGAATAAACGTCAGAATACTCATCAAGCACACCCCCTTCCCTTGCCAAGTGTAGGGGCGGCAACGAGCAAAGTATAGCATACTCTTCCCCGAAAGGAAAGAATCGCCGGCATTAGAAAGCCGTATATAACAAAGCCTTATTGATGAATCCAGTATTTTGCTCTATAATAGAAGAAACTATGCAGGCTGCCGCTCGCCTCGTGCGTGATGCAGCTGCACAAATGTCCAACAAAGGGGAAACATTATGGATAAAGAACAATTCCTGCACGTCTATCGCCACTCGTTGGCACATGTGCTTGCAAAAGCCGTCATCGAAGTCTTCGGCAAGGAGACGCAGTATGCCATCGGGCCGGAGATTGCCGACGGCTTCTACTACGACTTTCTCTTGCCGCGCGCGGCGACGAACGACGATCTCAAGACCATCGAAGAGAAGATGAAGGAAATCTTGAAGCGCAAGGAAGATTGGAAGCGCGAGGAGATTTCCAAGAAAGATGCACTCGAACTTTTCAAGGATCAAAAGTTCAAGGTCGAGCTCATCGAGGATCTGCCCGACGACGAGATTTTGACGACGTACCGCACGGGCGATGACTTCGTCGACCTGTGCCGTGGGCCGCACGTCGAAAACTCCGCCGCACTTCTGTCTGCCGCCTGGCAGCTTCGCTCCATGTCCGGCTCCTACTGGCGCGGCGACGAGAAGCGCGACCAGCTCACGCGCATCTACGCCTACGCCTTCCCGACGAAGGAGGAGCTCAAGGCGCACCTCGCGTTCATCAAGGACGCACAGGAGCGCGACCACAAGAAGATCGGGCCGCAGCTCGACCTCTTCATGTTCGACGAGACGGCGCCCGGCATGCCCTACTGGCTGCCGCGCGGCTGGAAGCTCTTCAACGCGCTGTTGGAATTCTGGCGCGGCATTCACGAGGCGCACGGCTATCAGGAAGTTTCCGCGCCCGTCATCAACAACAAGCGCCTGTGGGTCACGAGCGGCCACTGGGCGCATTACAAGGAAAACATGTTCCTGATTCCTGGAGCGGACGGCAACATCGAAGCGGACGACACCTTCGCAATCAAGCCGATGAACTGCCCGAACGCCATCAAGATCTACCAGCGTAAGACGCGCTCCTACCGTGACCTGCCAATTCGCTACAACACGGTCGACGTCATCCACCGCAAGGAGAAGTCGGGCGAGCTCAACGGCCTCTTCCGCGTGCAGCTCTTCCGTCAGGACGACGACCACACCTTCCTCATGGAAGACCAGATCGCCGCTGAGATGGGCGACATCATGGACATCGCCGACGAGATCTATTCGACCCTCGGCATGAGCTGCAAAGCGGAGCTTTCGACGCGCCCCGACGACTTTATGGGCGACATTGAAACGTGGAATATTGCGGAAAAAGAGCTCAAGGAGATCCTCGACCGCAAGTACGGCGAAGGCAATTACGAGGTCAACGAGGGCGACGGCGCCTTCTACGGCCCGAAGATCGACCTCAAGATGAAGGACGCGCTCGGCCGCGAGTGGCAGGTCGGCACCTTGCAGCTCGACTTCCAGCTGCCGCAGAACTTCGACCTCAAGTACATCGCCAAGGATGGCAGCCACAAGCAGCCCGTCGTGCTGCACCGCGCCATCTTCGGCTCGATGGAGCGCTTCATCGGCGTCCTCATCGAGAACTTCAAGGGCGCGTTCCCCTTCTGGCTCAGCCCCGTGCAGGTCGGCATCGTGCCGATCCGCCCCGAGCACAACGACTACGCCAAGAAGGTCGCGCAGAAGCTCTTCAAGAGTCGCGTGCGTTTCGAGGTCGACTATGCCGACAAGAACATGCGCGAGAAGATCAAGGGCTTCAAGCACTACAAGGATCCCTACATCCTCGTCTTAGGCGACAAGGAAGCCGCGGAAAACACCGTTTCCATCAACGTGCGCGGCACGAACGAGCAGCTCAAAGACGTACCGCTCGACACCTTCATCGAGATGTGCCGCACGATGAACGAAGAGCGCAGTCTGGATCTTATGACGAAGATTCCCGAGTAAGCTCGCACAAACACAAGCATACAAAAATGCCCCACCCGCCGCAAAATGCGGCAGATGGGGCATTTTTGTATGCTTGTGCAGCTGAATCAACACGATTCAAGCATCCTTGTTCTAGCTTCGGTCGCTCGCCAGCGCCAGTGCATACACAGAGTCTGCGCCCGCCTGTTTCAGCACGGCGGCGCAAGATGTGAGCGTCGCCCCCGTCGTCAGGATGTCGTCGAGCAGCACGATGCTTTTCCCCTCGATTTCTCCCGCGCCGCCTTTCCCCGCCTCGGCGAGGGAGAACGCGCCGCGCACGTTGTCCGTCCGCTCCCTCTCGCCGAGTCCGTACTGCGGCACGGTCGAGCGCGTCCGCTGAAGCAAGGGGCGTGCGGGGATGCCCTTCGCCTTGAGCCAAGCGGCGAAGATCAGCTCGGCCTGATTGAAGCCGCGCTCCTTCTCGCGTGCTTCATGGAGCGGCACATAGACGGCAAGGTCGGCGGCGAGAAATTGCTCCGGCAGTTTCGCCGCCGCCAGAGCCGCGTGGATATAGGGCAGGACGCCGCGCCGGCCGCGATACTTGAGGTCGCGAACGAGCGTGCCGAGCGTGCCGCCGTAGAAGCCGACCGCCCAAGCATCATCGAGCGCAGCGAGCGCTTCTGCCGAAAGTGCGAGGCGATGCGGTCGCACCGTGCGCGAAAGACAAGCCGCACACCAGCCGCCGCGCCTCTCGCAGTAAGCGCCGCAGGCTGGGCAGCGCGCGGGAAAGACGACGGAAGATACAGCGTCCGCCAAGGCGGCGAGCCATGCCGCGCCCCTCACGAGAGCAGCGGACTCTCGCCGCCCGCGCCCGCAAGCCTCTCGGCGAGCAATGTGTAGCGCCTGCGCGTCTTGTCGTTCGATACCGCCGTGAAGACAGCCGCCTTCGAGCCGAGCAGCACGACCTTTTTCTTCGCACGCGTCACCGCCGTATAAAGGAGGTTGCGCTGCAGCATGATGTGATGCGCGGCGACGAGCGGCAGCACGATCACGGGGTACTCGCTGCCCTGGCTCTTGTGCACGCTCATGGCGTAGGCGAGCGTGAGCATCATGAGTTCGTTCGGCTCGTAGTCCGCTGTCAGTTCGTCGGAATAGCGCACCTTGACGCCGTCCGCCGACACCTCGCGGATGAAGCCGATGTCGCCGTTGAACACGCCCTTCGTATAGTCGTTCTTCGTCTGCATGACCTTGTCGCCGACACGGAACGTGAGCGTGCTGTTACGAAACTCCGCCTTTTCGGGCGCGGGCGGGTTGAGCGCCGCCTGCAAGAGGCGGTTCAGATTGTCGACGCCGCACGGCGTGCGGTGCATGGGCGACAGTACCTGCACCGCTTCCAGAGCGGAAAACCCCTCGCGCGGCAGTTCCTCGCGGCACAGCGCGACGATGCGCCGCGCCGCCGTCTCCTCGTCGGGCATCTCCAAGAACTCGAAATCGCCGCCCGCAGTGAACTGCGGCATGCGCCCGCGATTGATCGCGTGCGCGTTCAGGACGATCGTTCCCTCGCCGCTCTGGCGAAAGACTTCCTTCAAGCGCACGCTCGGCACAGCGCCCGAGCGCAGGATGTCCTTGAGGACCGAGCCTGGGCCGACAGCAGGAAGCTGGTCGACATCGCCGACGAATATGACGCGTGCGCCCTCGGGCACGGCTTCAAGGAAATGCTCCATGAGCACGATGTCCATCATCGACACCTCGTCGAGGATGATGGCGTCGGCGTCCAGAGGATCGTCAGCGTCCTTCTCGAATACAGGCGAGCCGTCGGCCTCCATGCTGCCCTGTGCGCCCAAGAGCCGATGTACCGTCTCCGCCTTGCGCCCCGTCGCTTCTGCGAGCCGCTTCGCCGCGCGTCCCGTCGGCGCACCGAGGAGCACGGAGAGCCCCTGGCTCTCAAGAACTGCGATCATGCCGCGCACGACCGTCGTCTTGCCCGTTCCCGGGCCGCCCGTCAGAACGAAGACCGCATGGTCGAGCACGGCGGCGACAGCCTGCTGCTGCTCTGCGGCGAGCGTGATGCCCGCCGCCCGCTCCCAGTCGGCGACGATGGCTGCCGCCTTTTCTGCGGGCAGCACAGCGGCCTTTTGCTGCAGGAAAAAAAGCATCTGCGCCGTGCGCTTCTCCGCGCGGTAGAGCCACGGCGGATAGATGAGCGTCTCCGCGCCGACCTCCTCGAAGGCGAGCCGTTCGGCGGCAACGGCTTCCTTCAAGACCTCGCGCACCTCCTCCGTCGGCGTGCCGAGGAGCTTCGCCGCACGCTCCGTCAAAGCGGGCGCAGGGATGCAGCAATGCCCCTGCTGGGAGACGGTGAGGAGCGCGTGGCCTAGCCCTGCCTCGATGCGTTCCTTGCTGTCCTCGGCGATCCCTGCGCTCTTCGCAATCGCATCCGCCGTCAAAAAGCCGATGCCGGCGACGTCGCGTGCCAGACGGTACGGATGCTTTTCCATGACCTCGATGGCAAAGGAGCTGTACGTCTCGAAGATGCGTGCGGCGTACGCGCCCGAAACGCCGTGCATTTCGAGCCACAGCATGATCTCTCTGAGCTCCTCCTTCTCCATGTAGGAAGCGTGGATCTTCGCCGCCGTCTTCTTGCCGACGCCCGCGACCTCGGTGAGGCGCGAGGGCTTCTTCTCGATGATCTCAAGCGTTTCCTTGCCGAACTTCTGCACGAGTCGGTGCGCCATCGCTTCACCGACGCCCGCAATCGCACCCGACGCGAGGAAGCGCTCGATGCCCGCGAGACTCGTCGGCGCAGAAACGCGAAGCGTCGCCGCCTTGAACTGCTCACCAAAGCGCGGGTGCTGCACCCACTCGCCCGAAAGCGCAATCTCCTGCCCCACGAGCGGTGCGGGCGCGTTCGCCGTCACCGTCACGAGTCCGCGCCGCCCCGATGGCCGCAGGCGAAAGACCGTGAAGCCCCCCTCGGGCGCGGCAAAGACGACGCTTTGTGCCGTCCCTTCGAGCGTTTCCATGCTGCACCTCCTGTCCCTTGGCGGCTCTTTTCCTTCCTGCGCTTCGCTCCGCGCAAAGGCTCAGTCTCGCCGCGGGCATTTCCCTAGTCGGCGAGTGCTTCCCAACGCGCGTAGCGCTCCTCGATCTCCTGTTCCTTCGCCGCATACAATTCGGCGATTTCCGCACTCTTTTCGGGATCGCCCTGCACCTCGGGCCGGTTCATCTCGAACTCCAATCCCTTGAGTTCCGCCTCCGCCATGGCGATCTCCGCCTCGGCGCGTGCGAGCATCTCGGTGCGCTTGGCGTCCGACAGAGATGCGAGGCGGCGCTGCTCCTGCTCCTTGCGGACGGCAGCACTTTCCTCTGCCGTCTTAGAAGCAGCTGCACCGCTCGCCGCACCTGCGGCAGCGCCCGCCTGCGTCGGCGACACGTCCGACGCCGCACCTGCCGCCCGCCGCATAGCGGAAGCCGCGCTCTTTTTTGCCGCCTTTTTCGCGCCGCCCGCCCTTTCCTCGGCAGCTTCGGCGGCTTCCTTCTCCTCGAGTTCCCTCTTCATGCGGTAGTAGCTGTAGTTTCCCTCGTACTCGCGCAAGCTTCCGTCTGCAAGCTCCGCCGTCGTGTTCGCGACCTTGTCGAGGAAGTAGCGGTCATGCGAGACGACGACGAACGTGCCGGGAAACGCCATCAGCGCCTCTTCGACCGCTTCGCGCGCAGGAATGTCGAGATGGTTCGTCGGCTCGTCGAGCACGAGGAAGTTCGCGCCCGTAAGCATAAGCTTGAGGAACGCCAAACGCGCCTGCTCGCCGCCCGAAAGATCGCCGATGCGGCGAAAGACCTCGTCGCCGTGGAAGAGGAACGCGCCGAGGTACTTGCGCGCCTCATCCTCTGCGATGCCGAAATCGTAGTTGAGCTCGCCGACCAAGGTATTCTCGGGATTCAGCCCCTCATGCTGCTGCGAGAAATAGCCGATCTTCACGCGGCTGCCGATCTTCACGCGCCCCGTCTGCGCCGCAAGCTCGCCCAGAAGCACGCGCAGGAGCGTCGTCTTGCCCGCGCCGTTCGGCCCGACGATGGCGATGCCGTCGCCCTTGCGGACGAGCAAGGAGAGATGCGAAAACACGGCGCGGCTGCCGAAAGCGAAGGTCACATCCTCCAATTCCGCCACGCGGTCGGCGCACTCGGCAGGCGGATGAAAGGCGAAGTAGCTGAAGCTTGCCTTCTCCGCCGGCAGCACGATGCGTTCCATACGGCGCAGCTGGCTCTCGCGCCCGCGTGCCTGCTTCGCCTTGATGCCCGCGCGGTAACGGCGGATGTACTCTTCCGTGCGCTTGATGTGCTCCTGCTGCTTCTCGTAGGCGGCGAGCAGCGACTTCTGCCGCTCGGCGTGCACCTTCTGAAAGTAACTGTAATTTCCCGCGTACGCGGTCACCGTGCCACCCGAAAGGTCGAGGATGTGCGTCGCCACGCGGTCGAGGAAGAAGCGGTCGTGCGAGATGATGATGACGCCGCCCGCATACTCCGAGAGGAAGCCTTCGAGCCACTCGATCATCTTGATGTCGAGATGGTTCGTCGGCTCATCGAGAAAAAGGAAATCCGGCTCGCGCAGAAGCGCCTTCGCGAGACATATTCGCGTCCTCTGCCCACCCGAGAAGTGATGCACATCCTTCTCGAAGTCCTCCGCCGTGAAGCCCAGGCCAAAGGCGACGCGGCGGATGCGGCTCTCGAACGAATAGCCGCCGAGCCGTTCGAACTCGTCGACGACGCGTCCGTAGAGTGCGAGCTTCTCCTCGCTCGATGCGGCGGCGATCTCCTTTTCCAGTGCACGCTTCTTCTCGCCGAGGTCGATGACGTCGGCAAAGGCACGGCGAAACTCCTCGTAGAGCGTGCCCTCGCCGAACGCCGCCTGCTGCTCGACGTAGCCAATCGCCGCGCCGTCGTCGAGCTGCACGCTTCCGGCATCCGCCTCCTCCTCGCCCAGGAGACAGCGCATCAAGGTCGTCTTGCCCGCGCCGTTCGCGCCGACAAGACCCGCGCGTTCGCCGCGGCGCACCTCGAACGATACATCATGAAAAATCTCTTTCACGCCAAACGATTTGGCAAGCCCGACTGCCTTCACCTAAAACTCCCTTTTCCCCATGGCGCACGCATACGTTTCGCCCCCATCTGCACATAGCGAGGGACTTTAGGAATCACTGATAAATTCAGCCATCCATCTTCGCACATCTGGGCGACCTCATTTTATCAGCGCTTCCTTTTCATCCGTGCTTCCCTGGCAACAATGATTTGCAAAATATTTTTATCGCTTCACATAATCTCTGCCGATGTTCACGAGCGCCTCGTCCTTCGCACCGCCCTCCATGAGGATGCACGGAAACGGCATGCCGTAGAAGAGATCGACCGTCCTGCCTCCCGCCGTGATCGTCGTCTGCGCTCGGTCGCTCCTCTTGCCCGTCTCGACGTTGCGGATGACGAAGCCCTTCGCCTGCAGGATCGCCGCGACCTCCGCGCCCGCGCCCGTGATGCCGCTCGAATTGACGACCGTGACGGCGACTGCACTCGGTGCGGGTGGCTTCGTCGGTTCTTCCTTCTTCTTTGCTGCACTCTCGCCCGCCGCTTTTTCGCCCGACTGCGACCCGGCATCGTCAAAGCGGAAGCCCTCGGGCATCTCCTCCTTGTACTTCGCTGCATAGCTCTCAGCGCGCTCCGCCGCCTCGCCCGCAAACGGTACGCCCGCCGCGCGCGCCGCCATACGGCGGATCTCCACGATGTCGGGAATCCAGTAACTAACACCCTTGAACCACGCGGGATTGCCCGGCGCCATCTCCGCCTCCAGCCCGTCTTCCTGCACCTTCTTCATGATCTGCAGGAACTTGAGCATGTCGCTCGTGTCGAGGTCAGTCTTGACGCTCTTCGCCACTTCACCCACGATCTCGGGCAGCTTCGCAAAGATCTCGGGCGTGGTCACCTTCTGCAGGACCGCACGCATGAAGCGCTGTTGGCGGCGGATGCGTCCAATGTCGCCCTCCATGTCACGATAGCGCACATACTCGATCGCCTTCTCGCCCGTCATGTGCTGCATGCCCGGGTAGATGTCGATGACGAGTCCACCATCGTCATCCCAAGGGTCTTCGTAGTACATGCGCTTCTCCACGTCGATGTCGATGCCGTCCAAAGCGTCAATGATGCGCTCGAAGGCATGCACGTCGATGAGGATATAATAGTCCATCGGCACGTCAAGCAGCTGCTCAAGCGTCTTCTTCGTCAGCGCATAGCCGCCGTAAGCATAAGCGGCATTGATCTTGTCGTAGCCCGCTCCCTCGATAGCAACGCGCGTATCGCGCGGAATCGAAAGCAGCGACGCTGTCCCTTTCTCGGGATCGACCGTCGCGACCATCAAGGTGTCGCTTCGCCCCACATCGTCCTTTCGCTCATCGACGCCCAAGATCATCACATGGATCTCGGAACTTCCTGCGATCATGCCGTCCGCCGTCGTGCGGCGCACAAGACCGCCGCCGAAGAAATGCGCCGCAGCCGCCACGACTGCAGCGACGAGCAAGACGGCAACGAGAATCCCGATGCGCCGGTAACTGCGCTTCTGCTCCAAAACTTTCCCTGCTTTCCTTATCGAATACAGACAGCTGCCACCGCCTGCCTTCATATCATATAGTTCAATACAGCAGTATAGCAAAAAAAGCCCGAAGCCGCAATAAAAGGGCGCAAAGGGGCAAAATTTGACAAGATACTGATAAATCGCTATAATGGATCCAAAAGTCTATATTATGCAAAAGTCTTGGGTTTTTAGTCCTAGAGGAGGAAAATAATGTTCAACAAAAAATCTTCGTGCCATTCGCTGGCGCTTTTCGTCGCCCTCACCCTCGGCAGCGGCGCGTTTCTTGCGCCATCAGCGGCGAGTGCAGTCGATGTCAGCGGGCAGAATGTGGAGATTGACGATACACATGCACCAAGCAATAACGCCATTGATCCTGGAGGCGGGCCTGCTTTCGGTACAACCGCAGGTTTTATCGCCAATGTAGCCGACAGCGGCAATATCATGAACAACATATTGACCTTCAATGGTCTATCAGCCCCCTATGGACAGCAACTGTTCGGCGGACTCACTTTCGGCCTGGGCAATGTGACGGGCAACCGAATCATCGTCAATCCTACAACGCTGCCGCTGCTCTCATCCGTTGAAGGCATATACGGCGGTGCTGCAAACGGCGGCGGAAGCGTCCAAAACAATCATGCCGTATTCAACGGCAACCATCTCAACAACGATATGGCCGGCGGCATGACGAGAACAAACGGGACTGGAATCGTCCAAGGCAATACGGCGACCCTCAAAGGCGGTTCTGCACATGCGAACATCTACGGCGGCATGGCCGTGGGCGGAGCAAATGGCGACGTCATCGGCAATACAGCGACCATCGAAGGCGGCACCATCACGGGCGCAGGCAAAATCTACGGCGGATACACCGATGGCACGGGCAAGGTAACGGGCAATACCGCCAGAGTTACAGGTGGCACAGCAAAAGACGTCTATGGCGGCCGCTCGCAGAGCGGCGACGCCGAGGGCAATACTGCCAAAGTTACAGGAGGCTCGGCGCAAGACGTCTACGGCGGCCGCTCGCAGAGCGGTGACACCGATGGAAACTCCGCCGAAATCAGTGGCGGCACGGCACGAACCATCTACGGCGGCTATTCCAGCGGCATGGGCAAAGCCACGAACAATACCGCCACGCTCACGGGCGGCACGCTGAGCAGCGATATTTATGGCGGCGTTGCTGCAAGCGGGGATGCCGTAAAGAACACTGTCAACATCAAGGGCGGCTCCGCAGCAGGCCACGATGTCTACGGCGGTTTCTCGACAAGCGGCAATGCGACAGGCAACATCGTCAATATCACGGGCGGCTCGGTGCGCAACGTGGATGGCGGACGTTCGGCGAGCGGCAACGCGACGGGCAACATTGTCAATATCGGCAGTGCAGACGCCGCCTTCGGCGGAAGCATCACCGGCATTATCAACGGTGGCAGCGGAACCACCTACGGGAATGACTACCGTACAGGCAATAAGCTGAACGTCTACGGCAATGCGACAGCATCCAATATCAGAAATTTCGCCGAGATCAACTTCCACTTCAATGCGCATGTGAATCAATCCGCTTCCTTCCTGACCTTGAATGATGGCGGCGGAACGATGATCGAAAGTCTCAACGACCTCAACGTGGACGGCGAGCACGGACGCAAAGGCGTGCTGCTTCAGAACACGCCAGGCAGCATCACGATTGCAGATGGTCAGAACCGCCGCATCAAGACGAGTGACGACAAAGAACTCATCTTGGAGAAATCTACAGACAACAAAAAGATTACCTATGAAGGCTATCAGTTTGCAAACGCGACGGCGCCGACGACCGTCACGGAAGGCGGCGTCACAAGCACTTGGGGCGGCCACTCGAAAGCAGGCAACACGACGACAGAGAACGCGATCACCGTCGCCAGTGGCACGCACACGAACATATATGGTGGCTGGACGACTGGCTCTGGCTCAACGGCGGCAGCCGATAAGCAGAAGAACAGCACTGCCAACAAGGTCAAGGTCAACGGCTCGGCAAATGTCACGGGCACGGTCTACGGCGGCTTCACCAATGTCGCGGGCGGCAAGGCACAAAATAACGAAGTCACGATTGAAAAGAATCTAGCGGCAAATATCGTCGGCGGCAAATCCACAACAGGCGAAGCCTCAAACAACACCGTCAACCTCGCCAATGCCACGGTCAGCGCCGTCACAGGCGGCGAAGGCGCGGCGAC
Source organism: uncultured Selenomonas sp. (assembly GCF_963528755.1). GTDB lineage: Bacteria > Bacillota > Negativicutes > Selenomonadales > Selenomonadaceae > Selenomonas. The sequence continues at coordinate 17,509 of NZ_CAURXA010000008.1, read as the reverse complement.
GAACAACAATACGGTGAACCTCAATGGCGGCGCAAATGTCACGGGTGCGCTCAAGGGCGGCTCTGCCGCAAACGGCACGGGCAACACGCTCAATGTCAAGGGCGTGAACAGTGCTGGCAGCGTCACGGGCTTCCAGAAGATGAACTTCGACGCGACGGGCGCATCTACAAACGCAGCGATGCTGCGCACGACGGGCGCAACTGACGTCAACTGGGAAATGCTAACCGTAAAGAATGCCGTCGCAAGCGAAAAGCCGCTGACGCTTCTGGAAAATGCAAACGGCATCAACATCAGTGATCGCATGGGCGACGCTGTGAAATCCGAGCTGAACGCCGACGCCACGATGGAGACGAACATTGATGTTCGCCAGTCGGGCAGCACGATCACCGCCATCACCTACGAAGGCTACACCTTCAAGGGCGCGACGCAGGCGACGACCTACGGCGCAGACACCTGGGCGGGACGCTCCAAGGCGGGCAACACGACGCAGGACAACAAGCTCACGCTCAGCGATGCCAGCAAGACCTACGCGAACGTCTACGGCGGCTGGACGAGCGGCACAGGCACGAAAGCTGCTGCTGATAAGCAAAACAACAGCTTGAACAACACCGTCGACTACACGGCGGGCACGGTCACAAGCACGCTCTACGGCGGCTACGCTGCAAACGGCGAGGCCTCGGGCAACACCGTGAACCTCGGCACAGTCACGACCGCCGCCAACATCTATGGCGGATTCGGCACAGTAACGAAGAACAACACGATCAACCTCAAGGGCGCACGCGTCACGGGCACGGTCACAGGCGGCTCGCAGGCAAACGGCACGGGCAACACGCTCGCCGTCTACAAGCCATCCGAGGTGCACGACTTCGCAGCCATCCAGAACCTCCACTTCTACACCGACGAGATGGCAGCGGGCGCGGCGACGCCCATGCTCAAGCTCGGCACGGCGACGAAGGACATCCGTGGCCTAAATATCGGCGTCGCCAGAAGCGGCGCCGCGCCGAAGCTCAACAAGGGCGACAAGATCCTGCTCATGAAGACGGCGGGGGGCGCACTCACGACGGACGCCACGATTCAGAACAAGGTCGAAGGAATGCAGGGCGTATCGCGCCGCTACGAGTACGAGATCAAGCAGGAAGCGACGGGTGATCTGACGGCGACCGTCACCAAGATGGGCTTTGCTGAGCAGGCGAAATCCCTCGTCGAAACGCGCGCAGGACTCGCCAGCTTCGTCAACCAAGGTGCTGATTACCTCGTGCAGGACGGCCTAGCTGTCGCCCAGATGTCCGTCAGCGCAAGCGACGCCGACAAGGGCGGCAAGAACGCTCAGCGCAAGGCGGTCGCCTCCGACGGCGCAGCCTACCAGCTCTGGACAGGTGCAGGTGCGAACAGCATGCGAGCGGAAAGCGGCTCCTACGTCGACTCCAAGGGCTGGAACCTCGGTGTCGGCTGGGCACGTGAAGATGTTCAGAAAGACGGCGCGAAGGTTCTCTTCAGCCCCTTCGTCGAATACGGCCGCGGCACCTACGACTCCTACCTCGACGACGGCACGCACGGCAACGGCAAGATCAGCTATATCGGCGCAGGCATCCTCGGCAAGCTCACGCAAAAAGACGGTCTCTGGCTCGAAGGATCTCTGCGTGCAGGCCGCGCCAAGAGCGACTACAGTGCCAACCTCAGCGGCACGGCGGCGAGCTACGACGGCTCAAACACCTATTACGGCGCTCACCTTGGCGCGGGTAAGACCTTCGCGATCAAGGAAGGCTCTTCCATCGACGCCTATGCACGCTACTTCTGGTCGCACCAGAACAGCATGACGGCGACGCTCAACACGGGCGACCGCTACGAATTTGGCAGCGTCAACTCACAACGTCTGCGCCTCGGCTTTCGCTACAGCCGCAAGGACAAGACGACGGGCGAATTCTACGCAGGTCTCGCCTGGGAGCACGAATTCGCGGGCAAGGCGGGTGCGACATACGAGGGCGACGCCGCCCCCAGCCCCTCGCTCAAAGGCTCGAGCTACATGCTCGAACTCGGCTATCGCTTCATGCCTGAGAACAGCCGCGTGATCTACGACCTCCACCTCAATGGCTGGCAAGGTCAACGCAAGGGCATCACGGGCGGCGCATCCGTCAAGTGGGCGTTCTGACAAAACAGCAAACATGATGCGGCACTAGGAAAAAATAAACAGCTAGAAGGGCAGTCTCTCTCGACCTTCGTCGAGAGAGACTGCCCTTCTTATATTTCCGTATAGGAAAGAACGCCTTGCGCCGCACTTTTCCCTTATTGACAAGGGCCCCCTTCTTCCCCAAAATTAGAGGATTCTCGCCCATTTCACTTCTTTCTTAAATTGACAATTCCCCTATATCGATGCTAAGATACTCATGTGTTTTAAGAATGAAAGCATATATATTATTTATGCTTTCATTCTGCGGAGAATCAATGCCGCCGTTCGTTAACTTCTATCATCATGAAGAGGTGTTCATTTTGAAAAAGACCAAAATTCTTTCCGCCCTTGTCGGCGCTGCTATGCTCACCACTGCCGTCCCCGCATCTGCTCACGGTGTCTGGTTCGCACCGCGTCTGGATCAGACCCAGCTCGTCCTCGGCGAAGGTTACAAAGACAATGCTTATGACCCAAAGGATGTCACGATGCTTGTCGGCTTCGATAAAACCTATACGCGGGTTCCTCTCGAAATCATTGACGGTGGCAATCACATCACGATCAATCCGTCTCAAAATGTTTCCGTCGCTGTCGTCTATTTTGACTACGGCTATTGGTCGAAAGGACCGGACGGCAAATACGTCAACAAGCCAATGGATCAAGTTCCCGGCTCGACCGTAGGCACGCATGCCATCAAATACAGCGTCAATTATCTCAAAGGCGTCGACAAGGTGGCTCCCTTGCCGGATCTGCCGTACCAGATCGTTCCCCTGAAAGATCCCACCAAGCTCAAAGTCGGCGATTATCTGCCCGTACAGGTACTGCACAACGGTCAGCCGCTGCCAAACGCTGAAATCATCCCCGACGTCGTCAATCACCACACCGTGACAATGACTACAGACAAGGACGGCAAAGCCAATGTTCTCGTCGCCAACGGCAGCATCAATGTCATCGGTCTCGAACTCGCAGAGGATTATCCGCAGTCCGACGGCAAAGCGACGCGCGACAAGATCTTCAGCAGTCTGAGCTTCATGATTTATCCGCCGGAAGACGACTGATCCGCACAGCCATAGGCACGAATACGGGATTTCATAAGCGAAAGCCCGCCCATTTCCTTGAATGCCAGTCAAAATTCTTACTCAGACGAAGCATGTTTGAGTAAGAATTTTGACCGCACGGAAAAGGGCGGGCTTTTTTAGCGTAAAAGTCCAAGAAGTCAAGCCGAAAGCGCCGATCACTGTTCCTTTCCGTTGATTGACGCGTCGCTTCAGCGCGGCGCGTACATGATGACGGCGACGCCCGCGAGCGCGATGGCGCTGCCGATGATGTCGAAGCGATCGGGCGCAATGCCGTCGACGCGCCAGCCCCAGAGGAGCGACAATACGATAAAGATGCCGCCGTAAGCGGCGTAGACGCGCCCGAAACTGCCCTCGGGCTGCAGCGTCGGCACGATGCCGTAAAGGATCAAGATGACCGCACCGAAAAAAGCATACCAAAGACTCGCGCCGTTTCGCAGCCACTGCCAGATCAGATAGCCGCCGCCGATCTCGAACAATCCGGCCAGAAGGAAATACGCAAGAGATTTCAACACAAGCATAATTTTGCCTCCTATTCCAGGGAATCACTGATAAATTCAGCGCTTCCCTAGGGAAAGATTCTCCCTGCCGACTCCTTTTCCCTGCCCAACGCTTCCCTTTGCAGTGGACGGAATGGAGGCATTCCCCGTTCCTTCCCCTAGAGGAGATGGCAGAAAATCATCAAGATATGCCAGTAATCTTTCCATAAAACAACAACATCTAGTTTTTCAGGCGAAAATCCGGCATTTTTCATTTGCCAACGAATACCCTTTATTCTATAATAGACGCTAGCGTTTCAAAACGAACACATATTGTAGGAGGCACATCATTGGAAAAGTGGTTTGACACGGAAATCGGCAGGAACATCCTGCAGGCAAAATATTATCATGCGGGAGAGACAGAGCCGCACGAGTTCATCGAGCGCGTGGCGGGCATCTTCTCACCCGAGGTGCGCGAAAAGATGCGCGCTTACCTTGAGGACGGCGCACTCTCGCCTGCGGGGCGCACACTCTATGCAGCGGGCGCGAAGGGCAAGTTCAAGAGCAGCCTGTCGAACTGCTACATCATGCCGTCGCCGACGGACGACATCGAGTCCATCTTCACCGTCAACCAGCAGATCGCCAAGATCTTCTCCTACGGCGGCGGCATCGGCGTGAACATCAGCGGCCTGCGCCCTAAGGACAGCCGCGTGAACAACGTCGCACGCAGCTCGACGGGCGCCGTCTCCTTCCTCAAGATCTTCAACACGACGGGCGAAGTCATCAGCCAGAACGGCAGACGCGGCGCGATGCTCGTCGCGCTCGACTCGGAGCACCCCGACATCTACGAATTCCTGCACATGAAGCAAGAGAACGAGAAACTCGCCTCGATGAACCTCTCGATCCTCTTCTCCGACGCCTTCATGCAGGCCGTCATCGACGATGCCGAATACGAACTGACCTTCGACGTCGAGGCGACGGGAGAAAAGATCCGCCGAACGATCCGCGCCGCCGAATTCTTCGATGAATACTGTCAGACGCAGTGGGATTGGGGCGACCCCGGCGCACTCTTCAAGGACAGGCTCAACGACTACACACTGCTCTCGGGCTACGACGAATACAAGATCGAGGTCACGAACCCCTGCGGCGAGTTCGGCGGCAATGCCTACAACTCGTGCAACCTCATGAGCCTCAACCTCTATTCCTTCATCGAGGACAAGTTCGGCGACGCGCCGCATCTTGCAGAAGACGAGTTCCGCGCCGCTGTCCGGACGGCGGTTCGTGCGCTCGACGAAGTGCTCGACTACGGCTTCGACACGCAGCCTTTGGAAGAGAACCGTCAATGCATCCGCGATTGGCGCAGCGTCGGGCTGGGTCTCTTCGGTGTCGCCGACGCTTTCGTCGCCATGAAGCTCGCTTACGGCAGCCGCGAGAGCTGCGACTTCATCCAAGGCGTGCTGCGCACGATGTTCACGGAAGCCGCACGCACTTCCGCCGCCCTCGCCAAGGAAAAGGGCGCCTTTGGCAAATACGACTGGGAAAAGACGAAGAAATCGCCGCTCATCCAACGTCTTGCCGAGGAAGCGCCCGAGGTCTATGCCGAGATCGAGCAATACGGCCTTAGAAACGGCACGCTTCTTTCCATCGCGCCGACGGGCACGATCTCGCTCCTCATGGGCGTATTTTCGGGCGGCTGCGAACCGCTCTATCAGATCAGCTACGAGCGCACGACGCACAAGATGGAGGAGGGAAGCGGTTCCTTCCGCGTCTACGCACACTCCGTCAGCGATCTGCTCGACTATCACAAGCTGCCGCACGATCTCACGAACGAGGACATCAAGAAGCGCTTCCCGTGGGTCATCGAAAGCCACGATGTCCCCTACCTGCACCGCGTCGAACTGCAGGCGGCCATGCAGAAGTACGTCGACAACTCCATCTCCTCGACGGTGAATTTGAAGCACGCAGCGACGCCCGCTGACATCAAGAACATCTACCTCGCGGCATGGAAATCTCGCTGCAAGGGCATCACGGTCTTCCGCGACGGCTGCAAGCGCGGCAACATCCTCGGCGTCAAAGAAGCCGCCGAGCAGGAGATCGCCTACGACACCGTGCGCCCGCGCCGCCGCGACAACATCGCGCGGCTCGAAGGCGTGACGCTCCTTCGCCATACGTCGTGCGTCGACAAGATGTACATCACGGTCAACAAGACTTCTGACGGCGACGTCTTCGAGCTGTTCACGAACACTTCGGGCGGCTGCCAGTCGAACATCGCGACCATCACGCGCCTGACCTCTCTCGCACTGCGCTCGGGCGTGCGCGTCAAGGACATCATCAAGCAGCTGACCGTCAGCCGATGCTCCGCCTGCCAGGCCCTGATCCGCAGCGGACGCAAGGACATCTCGCTCTCGTGCGGCAGCGCCATCGGCACGGCTCTCGCTGAAATCTACAACGAATGCCAAAAGGACGAGACGGCGAAGTACAAGGACAAGAGCGACGACAAGGCGATCAACAAAGAATGCCCCGAATGCAAGCGCCACACCCTGCGCCCCGAAGGCAACTGCGTGACCTGCACCTACTGCGGCTGGTCGAAATGTGAATAACAAAAGAAGACGGCTCTCCCTTGAACCGTCCTCTTTTGCTGCAAAATATACTATCAGCTGCGCAGTTTGAAGCGCTCCACAGACCCCTGCAGCTCTGCCGCCATTTCTTCCAGCTTCTTGCTCGCGGAAGCGACCTCATGAACGGAAGCCGTCTGCTCCTCCGTCGCGGCGGAAACTGTTTGCGTCTCTTCGGCAAGTGCGGAGGCAACCGTCTCGATCGCGTGAATGGCTTCCGTGATGCGCTTGCTGCCGCGATTCGTTTCCTTGATCGCCTCAGCAGAACGCTCGATGCGCGCGAGAAGCTGCTCCAGCTGCGCGACGATCTCCTGGAAGGCACTGCCCGCTTCGTTGACGGACTGCACGCTGCCCAGCGTCATTTCTGTGCCGGTCTGCATGGAGACGACCGCATCCTGCGTGCGCTTCTGGATGTCGTTGATGATGCTCGTGATGTTCTCCGTCGCGTTGCCCGACTGCTCCGCGAGCTTTCGCACCTCTTCGGCGACGACAGCGAATCCCTTGCCGTGCTCACCCGCGCGTGCCGCCTCGATCGCCGCGTTGAGTGCGAGAAGGTTCGTCTGCTCGGCAATGCCCGAAATCGTATCGACGATCTCGCCGATCTTCTTCGACTGCTCGCCGAGATCACGGATGATGTCCTCGGTCTCCTTGACCGTGTGCTCAAGCTTGTCCATGTTCTCGACCGCCTGCTCAACCTTGCCCGCGCCGTTTGCAGCGGAGCGGTTTGCCGCCTGGGAAGCATCGGCGATGCTCTTGGAGTTGTCCGAGAGGAGCACGAGCTGCTTTTCCACTTCTTCCACAACATCGATGGCATCCTGCACGGAAGACTTCTGCTTGACCGTTCCTTCCGCCACCTCGACGATGGAGTTCGCCACGAGATTCGCCGCTTCGGACGTCTGCTCCGAGTTCTGCGTGAGCTGCTCGGAAGCAGCAGATACGGACTCCGCACTGTTCTTTGCGCTCTTGAGGACAGCGGACAACCGCTCGATCATGTGGTTGAACGACCGCGCCATACGCCCGATCTCATCGTCTGAATCAACGGGGAGATCGGGAAGCGCCAGGTTGCCACCCGCGATCTGCTCTGCAGCATTGCCGATGCGAAGGAGTGGTTTTGTTGCCACAGAGGCGAGGAAATAGGCAAAGACGCCTGCCGCTACAACAAGGATGAGACCGAGCACGATGATGGGCAATGCCGCATGAATGCCCAGGGAGGTCACATAGTCATGCGGCGTCTCCGTGACAATGACCCAGCCCGTCGTCGGATTCTGAGCGTAGCTCACATAGTGTTCGCCGCCGTCAATACTGACATCGACGATGCCAGACTTACCTGCCAGCGCTTCCTTGATAAACGCATAGCCCGTGACATCCGTGCGGTCTTCTTCCTTCTCAATCTTGCGCTTCGAATGGGCAAGGATCTTTCCTTCGCGATCAATAATGACGACTTCGGTATGATCGTCAGCTTCCGCCTTGACGAAATCCTCTAAGATACTGAGATCATAGGCACGCTGCACCATGCCGATCGGTCGCTTCGCCGCATCGAACACAGGCACGGCGATGACGGAGATGAGGCGTCCCGTCGCTTTGCTGATGACGATGTCCGAAATGCACTCCCTACCTGCCATTGCTTCGCGAGAATAATCGCGCGTCGCCGTGTTCACGAGCGGCTTGTGATCACTTCTGAGGAGCTGCTGACCGTTGGCGTCCGCGATATACATCGGATTGGAATCGCCGAAAATCTCATTCGTGCGTACAAGCGAGTTGTCCACGGCGTCAGCACCTGCGCTCGGATTCTGCAGATAGGCGACCGTCGCCTCGTTCGCCGCCATGGCGCGGATGCCGTTGAGGTTGTTCTCAAACAAGCCCGTGATATTGGCGTTGATGAGCTTCGTTCGCTGCTCACTGTCCGCCTTCACCTGCTCCGTAGCTCTCGTCACCGTGCTGTAGAAGTTCACGCCGATGCTGATGAGAAGCGGCACGGCGCTGATCAGCACGAGGATGACGACCATCTTGGTCTTTACGCTGGCATTATTCAGCATGTGTTTCAAGACCCCTTTCAAATAGATTCGAATAAAACCATTCGCTGCAAAGCGACATCATCTCCAGAGAGCACGATAGGTTTTGCAGCCTCTCATTTTATTATATACGATGATAACAAAAATGTCACATGCAACATTTTATCATTATCAAATTTTCTTTTTATAGAAAATTAATGTCCCTCCCAAATAGACTTCGGGAGGGACTGATGTTCTTTTCACATGTTCGCAATACAAGATTTTCGTATACGAGGCTACGCCTTCGGTTCGATCACGCCGTTCTGATAGGCGATGAGCAAGTTGTAGAGGTCGGCGATCTCCTCCTGGATGTCCTTGCCCTCGTCCGTGTCGCCGAGCGTCGTGAGCTTCGTCTGCAGTTCGACCGTCTCGGAGACGGATTCGATGTCTTTGTTCTCCTTCAGCGCCTGGCGCACGTCAGCTACCTGCTGGTGCATGAGGAGGCGGAAGCCGCGCGAGTTGGAGATGAGCGTGAAGCCCGAAATGCCCGTTTTCTTGTGGTATGCCTGGCAGAAGCCTCCGTCGATGATGATGGCCTTGCCGTGCGCCTTGACGGGCGTCTCGCCCTTCTTGACCTTGACGGGCACATGGCCGTTGATGATGTGCCCGCTCTCGGGCAGACCGAATTCTGCGAGGATGGAGCGGCAGAAATCCTCATCGTCCAGCAGGCGGTAGTAGGGATCGGCCGGCTCCTTCCATGTGCTCTCGTCTTCTAGGAGCGATCGCTCGAAGGTCTTGACCTCGCGTCCCGAGCATGGCGACGTCCTGCCGCACCACAGGAACCACATGAAATCGAGATCTTCCTGCGCACGGAAGAGGTAGGCGCGGCGCGCGCGGCGGTCAGCGTAATCGAAGTAGGCGCGTCCCTTGTAAGCCTTGCCGTCGAAAATGACGTCGCGAAGCGAGCCGTCCTCGTTGACGGGAACGCAGCCGTGGTAAAGAAGGTTGCCGTTGCAGCACTTGTAGAGACTGCCCTTCTTGTAGAGGAAGTCGACGTGCTTCTGCAGCATCTCGCTCTCCGTGAAGTACGATTTGAGGTCGGCGATGATGCGCTCCTCCTCCTCCGAGAGCGCGAACGGATCTTTCGGATCGATCGTCGGGAAGTAGGCGCTCTCCAGCTCATAGCGGCGGTCGCCGAGCATGACGTAGGAGGAGTTGTAATTGATCTTGTCGAGGAGACGGCGACTCTCCATCTCGAAGTCGGGATTCCTTGCGATGAGCTGGCCTTCGAGCTTCAGCATGATCATCGTGATCGCCTTCTCCGAGGCGCGAATGGCATTGGAATCGGGATAGATGCGCGTCGAAAAGAGCGACAGGGGACGCAGGCTGATGCCGTAGCCGCGCTCTAAGACGTCGGTGTTGTGGTAGCGCAGGCTGTTTCTCACGACGCCCGCGATGCAGACCTCGCTGCCCGCTGCCGCGCCCATCCACATGACGTCGTGGTTGCCCCACTCGACGTCGATATCGTGGTAGTCGAGGATCATGTTGAGAATCGCGTCGGGACGGCTGCCGCGGTCGAAGAAGTCGCCGACGATGTGCAGATGATCGACGGCGAGACGCTTGACGAGCACGCAGAACGCTTCGATGAAGCCTGCGCCGCTGTCGATCTGCACGATGGTCGCGAGGAGGCGGCGATGGTACTGCGCCTGTGCCGTGTCCTCCTCGGGGCGCGTGTAAAGAAGCTCGACGATGACGGACTCGTAGCGCTTGGGGATGAAGCCGCGCACCTTTGCCGCCGGGTATTTGTAACTCATGAGTTTCGACAGCTCCAAGAGCCGCGCGAGGTTCTCACGATACCAGGCAGGCGTGTCCTTGCGCTCGGCATGCATGCGCTCGATCTTCTCTTTCGGATAGTAGATGAGCGTGCAGAACTCCGCCTTCTCTTCGTCCGTCATGCGGTCGGCAAAGACGTATTCGACCTTCTCGCGAATGACGCCCGAGCAATTGTTCAAGATGTGGAAGAACGACTCATACTCGCCATGCAGATCGCTCATGAAATGCTCAATGCCCTTGGGCAAACCGAGCTGCGCCTGCAGGGAGATGAGCCTTTCGTAGACGGATTCCAGCGTCGGGTACTTCTCGGCGAGAAGCCCCAAGAGCTTGTTCTTCTTCTGCGTGCCCTGTTCCATCGTGATCCCCTCCAATGTGACCTCTTCTCCTATGCCTATAGACTTCCCCGCAAGCAAGGCGCTTTCCTTCTTACCTGCGACGGTACAAAAATAAATTTCTCCTATAAAATTACCGGAAAACCAAGCGTCCGATTCCATAAAAGAAAAGGACGAGGACAAGCGCGAGGGCGTACTCGCCGAATGAGCCGACGCGGAAGAGGCGCACGCCGACCTTCTTCTTCGGATGAAGGAACGGCACCTTGCCGCAAAGCGCATCCTCGGCGATATGAAAGAGTGCGCCGAGGAGGATGAAACGCCCCGCGAGAATGAGAGAGCGCGCGTCCTCACCCAGTTCCTCGCCGACAGCGCCCAGAGCGAGAAAGCCGAGGATGTAGAGGAGCGGCCAGTGCGACCAGCCGCGATGGGAGAGGAGTCCCGCCCACGGCAGGCGCACGCCTCCGCCCTTGCCCTCTATCCAGTCGGGAAGCACCGCGCCCGCCATGGCGCACACCGTCGGCACGAGACTGCCCGTCAGCGTGTAGACCGCCATGCCCGTCACGACCTCATGGCTGACCCACTTCATGCCCGCACCTCCTGCTTTCGTTGACATATATGCTATAATAGGACGATAAGGAGAATTTCTATGGACGATTATACTTGGCGGCTGCAGCTGCGCGCCCGAAAGATCAGCTCATACAATCGCACGCTCACGATGCTCGTCATCGTCTTCTTCGCGCTTGCCGTCGGCTCCGTGCTCTGGTACTTCTTCATCCACGCGAGAAGCCCCGAATATGCGCTTGCTGAGATTCAAGAAGCGGCGGAGAAGCACGACGCCGAAAAATTCGAGCGCTACGTCAACGTCAGCCTGAGCATGAGCAAAATCTATGACGATCTCACACGCAGTCTCTTCGCCACCGACACTTCCCTGACGAACGACGAGCGCACGGAAGCCGTGCGTTTCTACCAACTCATCAAGCCACAAGTCACGGCGGGGATGCGCACGACGCTCACAGGCCGCATCGAGACGGGTGAGTGGCAGAAGCCCGGCGGCCTCCTGCAGGGACGCCAACTGCGCATCGACTTCGAGAACCTCTTCGAGCGCAGCCTCTTGAAGAACATCACCATCGTCGGGCTCGACTCCATCGACCGCGACGGCGCGACGGCAACGGCGCACGTCAAGGCAAAGGACGAACTGACGGGAACAGAACTCATGCTTCTCCTCGCCATGGAGCAGGCGGGCGACGGTCATTGGCAGGTCTCCTACATCAAGAACTACCGCGACTGCCTCGACCGCCTGACACCGCTCCTCGAAAAGGACGTCGCCTCGTACCTCGAAGCGTCGGCGCCCATCGTCGAGCAGTACAACAAGCGCTTCGCCAAGGAGCAGCAGCGTTTCCATGTGCTGACCGACATGCCATGGGATGGCACGGGACTTCTCTCCAGTGCGCAGAAAGACGGCCTGAAGAAACTCATCCAGACGGACATCATCCCGACCCTCAAGGAGCGCCAGCAAAAGCTCTCGGCACTCTCCGTGCCGCCCGGCGCACGCTATCTGAGTCAGCTGCGCGCAGAATCCACCGAGCTTTCCATCACCGCTTGGGAGCACTTCGTCAACGCGCTCGAAACGGACGATTTTGCGGAGTTCGACACGGCGGAAACCGTACATAAGGAAGCGCTCGACATCGAGATGCGCCTCGAAGACCTCCTACACCACACGGCGCTTTGCAGCCAACCGCCCGAAATGCCGTGACCCCCGAAAAGCGAGAATGCGCCCCGAAGAACTTCCTCTTCGGGGCGCATTTTCGCTAGACCTCCGTCAGCAGGAACGCACCCTCGCCACGCATCGTGTAGTCGCCGAAGCTCGCCGGTATGAAGTACGAGTCGCCCTTCTCCAAGATCTCCTCGCCGCCCGACCACGAAAGCTCCATCGTGCCTCCGAGCGCAACGATGGACTGGAAACTCGTGCGCCCCGCCTGCAGGTGGCAGCGACCCTTGAGGGTGAAGTGATAGACCGTGAAAAACTCGGTTCGTGCGACGATCGTCGTCTCATGCTCGGCGAAGATGGAGAACTTCTCACCACGGTTCACGTCATACGCTGGCGGCGTAAACGAGAGCACGTCGAGCGCCTTGTCGATATGCAGATCGCGCAACTTGCCGTCCGCACCGCGCCGCGCATAGTCGTAGACACGGTACGTCGTATCGGAATTCTGCTGGATCTCCGCGAGGAAGATGCCGCGCCCGATGGCATGAAGCGTGCCCGCCGGAATCATGACGGCATCACCCGCCTCCACCTTGACGCGGCGCACGACGTCCAAGAGCGTGTTCTCCTCGATGCGGCGGCGGCACTCTTCTCCCGAGATCTCCTTCTTGAAGCCGTAGATGATCTCCGCCCCAGGCTCGGCATCAAGAATGTACCACATTTCCATCTTGCCGTACTCACCCTCGTGCTCGAAGGCGTAGCTGTCGTCGGGATGCACCTGCACCGAGAGATCGTCGTGCGCGTCGATAAGCTTGATCAAAAGTGGGAAATACGGATAGCGCGAGCCGTGCGATCCGAGCGCAGCGTGCGCCCCTTCGCGCGCGATGTACGCCTCCAGCGTCAGACCCGCGTCCGCGCCGTTCTCGATGATGCTCTGATCCTCCTTGTGGCACGCAAGTTCCCAGCTCTCCGCGACCTTCGCGAGAGATGTCTCCTTGCCGTACTCCGTCTTGAGGCGCGTACCGCCCCAGAGGTAGTCCTTGAGCGGCGCTCGAAGCTTCATCGGGTATATCATTCGATCCATCCTTTCTCCCGGGCTTGTATTCCTGCCATGCGCATGTTACGATACATGCACGATAATGAAATCTTCGCGAGTCAGCAGGACAAACCCTTGCCCTGCTGACTGAATCCAGCAAAAGAGGCCTCTCATGGACGAAAAACTCTTCCGCATCCTTTACGTATTCACCGACCTCGCTACGCCCCTTCTCGCGGGCTACATCGCCTATCAGCGAGGCCGCATCTCCGACGCGCTATGCAATGCCCTTATTCGCTTCAACATCATCGTCATGGCGACGCTGCTCGCCGTCTTGAGCTTCTGGGTCATGCCGCTGTCGAAAAGCCTCCTTTGGCTGCCGCTCTTCAGTGCGCTCTTCATGCTCGTGCCCGGCTCCATTGCCTATTTAACCTTCGCGCGCCGCCACAAAGACGCCCTTTCGCGCGGCGCCTACTACATGAGCGCCATGCTCACGAACATCGGCACGATCGCGGGGCTCTCCGCCTTCATCCTTTACGACGAGGTGGGATTCGCCTACGTGCAGATCGTCTCATCGTTCCAGGTCGGCCTCCTCGTGCTCGTCTGCTTCCCGCTCGCCGCGATGTTCCGTGCCCAAGGGGCGAAAGAAGGGACTCGCGTCCACCTGTCACTTAGGGAACTCTTTCTCACGCCGAACCAGGTGCCCGTGCTCGGTCTCATCGCAGGACTCGCACTCAACGTCTACGGCGTCGAGCGCCCTGCCGTGCTTGGCACAGCGTTTCAAGCGCTCGTGCATATCGGCGCCTGGACGGCGCTTTTCCCCGTCGGCTGTCTCGTCGACTTCTCGCGCGCGCTTCCCTACATCAAAAAGACCGCCGACCTCATCCCCCTGCGCTTCCTCCTCACACCGCTGATCTTCTTCGGACTCTGCCGCCTGCTTTTTGCGGACTCTGTACTCATCGGCAGCGTGCTTCTCATCGCTGCCGCGCCGACGGCGATCAATGCCGTCTTAACCGCGCGGCTCTACAAGCTCAACGTAGACCTCACCGTCGCAAGTTTCCTCGTCACGACCGTCATCTACCTCTTGCTCTTCTATCCGCTCTTCTTCCTCTACGTGACGCACGGCGGCAGCTTCTGAGACAGCAGCAATACATGCAGCGCTTCCTAAAAAATGGACGTGGATCACTCCACGTCCATATTTGCCTTCTGCTGACGGTTGCGGCGATAGCGCCAGTAAAGACCGGCGACGATGATGCAGCTTACAACGACGAAGGCGATGCTCACCTCATGTCCGACCTTGAGCATGATCTGCCAGCTCTCGCCAAGCGCCATGCCGACGCCGAGGATCAGCGCCGTCCACGGCAGAGAGCCGAGGAACGTGTAGAGGAGAAACTTCTTCATGTCCACATGCGCGAAGCCCGCCGGAAGCGAGATGAACGTGCGCACGACGGGAAGCATGCGGCTGAAGAACACCGCCTTGACGCCATACTTGTCAAACCAACGCTGCGCGATATCGACGTGCGACTTCTTCACGAAGAAATACTTGCCGTACTTGTCGACAAAGGAACGCCCGCCGTAGCGCCCGACAAGATAGGCGAAGATCGATCCCGCCATGCCGCCGACCATTCCGGCAACCAACGCCCCGACGAAACCCATGCGGTCGGCGAAGATCAGATAGCCCGAAAACCCGAGGATCAGCTCGCTCGGAATCGGTATACAGGCATTCTCCAAGGCCATCAAGACGGCGACCGCCACATAACCCCAGGCATCAATGAACTCCAAAAATGTCTGCGTGAACTGCTCCATACGCCCTGCCCTTCCTCAAGAGAAACAATCCTACAGCTTCATTATACACTACCGCCAGCAGAAATGCTATAGCATTTCTGCTGGTGATGGACAACAAAAAGCCGCCCGACGAAACTGCGCTTCCCCCTGGGCGGCTTTTCCTGCTTCCTATAAGTTTCAAGCCATCGTCAGCACCTTTGCAGTCGCCTTATCTCCGCGATCGAGTGACTGCCTCTTCTCCGCCGTTTTCAAAAGCTCATGGAAAGACGCACCGTCCTCCGGATAGTAAGAAACGGCGATGCGGCACTCTAAGCCATAGCCGCCGAACTGCGTATTCTCGCCGCCGAACAGCGTGAGGATTGCCCGTGCCTTCATATCCATGACCTCCGTGCGCTCCATATCCTTGACAAAGACGGCGAACTGGGCATCGCCCAGATGCGCAAGCACGTCTCCCGCACGGAAGAAACTGCCGACCGCCTTGCATATACGCACGAGAAGCTGATCCGTCCAATGCTTACCGCGCTGCTCTGCGAGTTGGCCCATGTTATCGAAGGAAATGACCATCAGAGCGTTACTCTCGTCGCGGCCATGACCTGCAAGGTATGTCTGCACCGCTTTCTCCAGCCCTGCACCGTTCAAAATGCCCGTGACCGAATCGCGCTCCGAGCGGAAATGCGCGAAACTCTGCTCCATCTTGCTCATGCTCGACTCGATGTCCCAGAGGATGCCAATCGTGCGCTGCACGCGCCCCGTCTCGTCACGCAAGAGCTTCACGGCAACCTCATACCACGAATAGCGCCCCTGCGGCACTTCTGCCATATCGAGCAAGACCTCGCGTACACCCGTCGTCTGCCCGCGGAAAAGCGCCACAAGCCGCTCAACCGAATCAGGATGAATCATGCCGCGATTTTCGGTGCAAAGGGTGCGGCAAAATCCCTCGAAGCGCTTCTCCGTCATACCATCGCGCGCCTTCGCCAAAAGAAGCACATCGTGCTCGATATCGTAGTCAAACGTGACCACACCCAGTTTTTCCAATAACAGTTCTACGCATTGATTCTCGTAACCTGCTACCGGAGTCTTATATCTTTCCATAATATAACCCCCTCAAGATAGACAAGCATAACTACCAATGCCTCTCCCCCATAACTTCGCATGTAATGTCCCCACAAAATGGCGAAGTTATTCTAATTTATAGTATAACGCGAGAACGCAAAAAAATCCAGAAAAAAGTGAAAACAACTCAAAATTGTCCTCGAACCCACCAGACCACGCGCAATCTTATTGACAAAAAAGAGGGGCACGCGACCCCTCTTCCATCCTTTTATTCTTTTCAATCCGTACGCACGACAAAGGTACCCAACTCCTCCGCCGCATTCGTGACGCGCGAGAGGTTCGCCGTGATCTCCTCGGTCGAAGCCGCCTGCTCCTGGCTGATTGCACCCGTCGTCTCGATCGTCTTCGAGATCGCCTCGACCGCCTTATTCATCTCCGCGAGCGTCGCTTGGATCTTCTCCGTCGCCTCGCGCGACTGCTCGGCAAGCTTTCGAACTTCTTCCGCGACGACTGCAAACCCTCTTCCCTGCTCGCCCGCACGTGCCGCTTCAATAGCGGCGTTGAGGCCGAGGAGGTTCGTCTGCTGCGCGATGTTGTTGATGAACTCGATGACCTTGATCGTCTCCGCATTGCGCTCCTTGAGGTCGGCCGCCTGCTGCACAGCCTCCTGTCCCGACTTCGCAAGCTCACTCGCGCTCTCCGCGACCTGCTCGACGGCATGGTAGACAGTCTCCGTCGATTTCGTGACCTCGTCGACTGCATGGGCGAGCTTGATGTCCTGCTCAACATCCATCGCCGTTACGAACGTACCGATAATGCCGCCACTGACACCATGAATCGGTGTGATCATACTACGGACGCTACGGCCATAAAGCTTCTCGTCAATCAACCCGACATAGTCCTTCCCCGTCTCAAGAACATGCCTCGTATTGGGGGAAAGCGGCGTACCAATGGCGGGCGAGAAATTGACCTTATCGTTAAGCGCCGAACTCAGAGTCGTCTCCGTATCCGTCACACAGGTAACAACCTCTTGACGAACAACGTGATTCAAATAAGGCGCGACGGCAATAAACGCATTCAAAACATCTTGATCCGTCTTGATCGTATCGGGATAAACCATAGAAATACAACTCCTCTACCTACGCATTCTAAAGAAACAACGGCAACCATGCTTTGCTTTGAACACTCACGAAAAGAAAACATGAAAAAGAACTCCGCTATATTTCATTATATCGTGAAAGTGTCCATAAAATATAAGCGCTTCAGAAAAATCTCTGATAGAATCCGACTTTGGGATGTATTTCTTCTTCCTTCTGGGAGAAACAACGCGCTTCGTGCCATATAGGCGACAAATCACCATAAAAAAAACGCACCCTTGCGGGTGCGTCATCAACCAGCAGCTTTCTATCCTCCCAGGTCGTCTCCAACCAAGTACTTTCGACGTAT
>NZ_CAURXA010000007.1:0-118210 GCF_963528755.1 uncultured Selenomonas sp. | reverse complement strand
TAGGAGACAAACCGCAGGCGTAGCAGTGGCTACGTCGAGGATTTGTCGACGACGAGAGGACAGTGTAGATGTGTGAAGATGGGTAGCTGAATTTATCAGTGCTTCCTCTATTCTAACCACGAAAGCGCAGGAGGTCAAGCGGACGGCGTCGAGCGATTTGTAAAGGCAGTGCATCAAATAAAAAGGAGAAAAGCCTCGTGAAAAACTTTACGAAATTTACCTACGAAATTACGGAGCGGTCGTCGAGTGCCTTTTTTGAGCAAAGAGATTGTTTCTCACAGTCCACTTTGCTATAATGTTCGCAAATAAAAAGCACCGATAAGATGAAATCCGTCGGAGCGGTTTCGACTTTATCCGTGCTTCTTGAAATGTGCGACATGAACACCGCACTGCCGATGAAGATTCGCAAAGAGAGGAGTAGGATAATCCGTATGACAGCAGAGGAAAAGCGCAAGGCGGAGATGGCGACGGTCAAGAAAATGCTCGAAATCTACTGCCGCGCGCATCATGGCAACAATTTGAGCCTTTGCGAAGAATGTGAAGCGCTGTTCGACTATGCCCGTGCGCGCGTCGAGCGCTGCCCGCACATGGAGACGAAGACATTTTGCAGTGCGTGCCAGACGCACTGCTACGCGCCCAAGATGCGCGAAAAAATCCGCGAAGCCATGCGCTACAGCGGTCCGCGCATGCTGCTCCACGCGCCCGTCATGGCGCTTCGTCACATGTTCATCGAGTGGCGCGAGAAGCGGCGCTGAAGGCAGGCTTGGCAAAAGATTTTTTACAGCGAATGTGCATTTTTTTGTACATCCGCTGTGTTATACTGTTTGCAAAGGGAGGCGAAACGGGATTGAAGGATGTGCCGCTGCACATTTGTAGGACTTACAGCCTTTGAAGAGATTCCCAAACAGCGGCTTGCTCCATTTGTTCCTTGACAACTTCATAGAGGAATCATCGGCAGGAAAAGTTTTGAAGCAAAAGAGTGAGAACGATGCTGTTTTATGAATTTCAGGTAAAATGCAATTTGACAAAGGAGATTCGGCAACGGACGCTTCGTACAAAATGTTTTCGAACAGGCGCTCATGCGTCAGGCGCAGCGACTCTGTACACTTCACGAGGGTCAAACGCTCGCGAAGGAAGACTTGCAGCAGCTCACCATCGAGGACTTCGAGGGTGCGGCTCTGCAGGCCGTTCCCTCCAACCGTTCCCCTGTGAGATTTTCCGTTTTATAAGAAAACATATTCTCCATGCCTAAAATCATGGCAGCAACCAAAAAGGAGGCAGCGAAAATGGCAGCAGGAAAGAGCAATACGGCAGCAGGCCGAGCCGTGGCTGGCAGTCACCTGTGGATGCAGCGTCTTGTGGAAGCAGGACGCTGGCCCACTCTCACACGCATGTTTGCAGCGCAGCTTGGCGAGGAGGTGGAGTGGATTGCTCCCCTCCCGCAAAATAACTTCAAGGAGTACAAACTGAATCAGGACGAGGCGATGGCGAAGCTCTTCCCCCATGCGGATAAGTCGTCTCTCTTCGACTTTTGGCCGTCGAACCAGCCGCAGTGGGACGGTATTGCCATCGGCAGGGACAGCGGTGCGCTCTACTTGGTGGAGGCAAAAGCCCATCGCAAGGAGGCTGAGGGGCAGAAGCTCGGGGCGACGGCTCAGGAAAGCATAGACAAGATCAAGGATACACTGCGCAAATGGCACGACGCGCACTTCCCGCAGGGGGATTTCTCCTTGTGGACGGACGGGCATTACCAGCTCGCGAACCGTTTGGCCTTCCTCTACGAGATGCGGGCGCGCTGCGTGCCGCATCACTTCCCCGATGTGCGTCTCGTCCTGCTGAACATCGCCGGCGATCCGACGATGGAGGCACATCGAGCAGAATATCATGGCTATAAAACGACACAGGAGGCGTGGAAGGATTATTACAGCGACGTCTTCCAAAAGATGCTCGGCACGCCGCAGATTCCGCACGGAACTGTGCTGCTGCAGCTCGACGTAGAGCTTATGGCGCGCTATCAGAAGCTCAAAGACATGGTGACGAAACGCCGCCAGGAATTTGCCGCGCTGATAGACTTCATCGAGCAGCAGACAGCCTATCTCACAGCGCCCGCTTCCACGAGATACCACCTGTGCAAAGAATGCGGCCTCTTGGAGCACAGCGTGAATGTCGCCGAAATGATGTTGAAGATGCGTGCGACCATCGCGCCCGAACTCTTGGAGGAGAGCTGCGTCGTCGTCGCCCTCCTGCACGACCTCGGCAAGGCGGGATCGCCGGGGAGGCCGCAGTATCTGAAAAACGAGGAGGCGGGCGCACGCTTCCCCTATCGTTGGAACAAAGAGCTCATCTATCTGAGCGTTCCCGTCCGCAGTCTCTCGCTCATCCTCCCGCACTTCCCTCTGACGGAAGAAGAGATCCAGGCGATCGTCTATCATGACGGACAGTATGTCCCCGAAAACCACGCGGTTGCTGCCCGTGAGGAGAAGCTGACTCTGCTCCTGCAATATGCGGATAATTGGAGCGGCTTCGTGACGGAAAAAGCCTGAGAAAAGCAATCGCCCGCACCGCTGCTCAAAAGCCATCGACTCTCTGCAAGGCAGAAAGTCGATGGCTTTTTTGAGAAATATTTCGGATATAGATACAACATCCGGCTTGCTGTCGTATAAGAAATAGCATACTATAGATATATCATAAAGGGGTGGTCAGCCATGGAAAGCAAAATTGCAGAACTCATTCACTTGAAAACTCAGCCCGTGGCCGTGCTTCATGCGGAGGCGGCGCCTGAAAATGCCGTGCAGTTCAAGGAAGGCGTATGGGGCTGCTCGGTCGCCCTGCTTGTGGCGGCAAGCAAGGGAAGGACGGCCGCGTTCGCCGAAAAGACGACCGTCTGTCTTGGCGCGAAAACGGGGCTGGGCTTTCAAGATTATCCGCACGGCTGGATCGAATACTTCCTCTCGACGGGCGGTGAAAATATCGGCAGAGACGGCGAGTTCTACAAGAAAACGCCGGAACTGGCGCGAGATTTCATTGAGAACATCAAACGCCATGACGGCAAACCCTATGTCGTCTGCAAACCACTGTGCGACATCCTGCCCGATGAACGTCCGCTCGCGGTGATCTTCCTTGTGAACGCCGATCAGCTCTCGGCGCTTGCCACGCTCGCAAACTACGATAAGCGGACGCAGGACAACGTCAAGCTGCTCTTCGGTGCGGGCTGTGCACAGGCGGTGCTCTATCCCGTGACAGAAGAGCAGGAGGGCGGCACAAATTGCTTCATTGGGCTGACCGATCCGTCGGCCAGGAAGTGCATTCCGAAGGATGTGCTGTCCTTCAGCATACCGTACAGCCGATTCCTGGAAATGGAGCGCGAGGCGGAAGGAAGCTTCCTCACGAAAGAAACGTGGCAAAAGATTGCGATTCGCCTCGATGGATGAGGATTCTTGAGGAGAGGAGGCGGTTGATTCGCATGACGGCAGAAGAATTGAGTGGCGCGAGAAGTGGCGCTGAAGGCAGTTTCTCGCGGTTTGGCTGATGTGGTATAATAAGGGCGAGAATTGAGATTGCGAAGGAGCGATACTATGAAAAAGATTATTATGTTGACGGCATTGATGGCGCTGGCGCTTTTTGCAGGCGGCTGCGGCAGCGGGCAGGCAGCGCAGCCGCGCCAGGTGTCGGCGGCTGAGGCGCAGAAGATGATGGCATCGGAGAAGGACTATGTCATCGTCGATGTGCGCACAAAGGGCGAATACGCTACGGGGCATATTCCAAAGGCGATCAACATCCCGAATGAAAGCATCGACAAGACTCCGCCTGCAGAGCTTAAGGACAAGAATCAGCTGATCTTCGTCTACTGCCGCAGCGGCAAGCGCAGCCATGATGCGGCGCAGAAGCTTGCCGCCATGGGCTATAGAAACATCGTCGATTTCGGCGGCATCATGGACTGGCCGGGCGAAGTGGTGACGGATTGAACGATTTGCTGCGCAAAAGGCGAGATGGCCGCGCGATCATGTGATTTGAGGAGAACTAAGATACGATGACGATATTGGAAGCTGCACGCCGCAAGGCGGAGCAGGGGGAGAGGCTGAGCCTTGCGGATGCCTTGGCGCTCTACGAGGAGAACGACCTTCTTTTTCTCGCGGATGCAGCACGGCAGGCGAAGGAACGCGCGAGCGGCAGGAGCGTCTTTTTTAATGTGAACCGCCATATCAATCTGACGAATATCTGCACGTCGGGCTGCCCCTTGTGTGCCTTTCAAGTGGAGGAAGGCGAGAGTCGTGGCTACGTGATGGAGGAGGCGGACGTCGCGCACGTCCTTGCCGAGGCGAAGAAAGTCAAGCGGCTCGGCGAGATCCACATCGTCTCGGCGCTTCATCCGACGAAGCCTTTCGACTACTATCTCGGCGTTGTGCGCCAGGTCAAGGCGGCTCTGCCCGATGCCGACATCAAGGCGTTTACGCCCGTCGAGATCGTGCATTTTGCCGAGATGACGGGAAAGAGCGTCAAGGAGGTGCTCGCCCTTTTGCAGGAGGCAGGGCTTTCTTCGCTCCCGGGCGGCGGCGCGGAGATTCTCGCGGATCGCGTGCGCGCGATCATCTGTCCGAAGAAGGCTACGGCCGCCCAGTGGATCGAGACGATGAAGGCCGCGCACTCTCTCGGCATACGCACGAACGCGACGATGCTCTACGGTCATGTGGAGACGATCGAGGAGCGTTTGCAGCACCTCATCACTCTGCGCGACATCCAAGACGAGACGGGCGGCTTCCAGGCGTTCGTCTCCTTCCCCTTTCATCCCGCGAATACGCAGCTTGCGAAGGACTATGCGCTGGAGCGCGTCGGCTCGTGGGAGGACATGAAGATGATGGCGCTCTCGCGCCTCATCCTCGACAATATCCGTCACATCAAGGCGTTTTGGATCATGCTGACGATGCCCGTGGCACAGCTCGCCCTGGGCTTCGGCGCGGACGACCTCGACGGCACGATCGGCGAGGAGAAGATCATCCATGCGGCGGGCGCCAAGACGGGCACGGGCATCACGCGCGAAAGGCTCTGCCGCATCATCCGCGAGGCGGGCTACGAGCCTGTGGAGCGCGACACATTCTATCACGCGTTGGCGAGCACAGAGGGGGAAGCGTAATGCGCCTGACGGAAAAGGAGGGAGAGGCTCTTCTCCTCGCACAAGATCCGATCGCGCTCGGCCGCGAGGCTGATGCCGTGCGGCGCGCGCGCTACGGCAACCGCACGACGTTCATCGTCGACCGCAACATCAACTACACGAACATCTGCCGCAACGAGTGCAGCTTCTGCGCCTTCTACCGCCGCTTGGACGCGGCAGACGCCTATCTGCTCTCCTACGAGGAAATTCTCGAAAAGGCGCGTGAGACGGTCGAGGCGGGCGGCACGCAGCTGATGATTCAGGGCGGCCTGCATCCGGAGCTGGGTCTTGCCTATTACGAGGAAATGCTGCGCCGCCTGAAGCGCGAGTTTCCCATGCTGACGATCCACTCTTTCACGGCGACGGAGATCCTCTACTTCGCAGAGAAGGCGGGGCTTTCCGTCGAGGAGACATTGAAGCGGCTGCAGGCGGCGGGACTCGACAGCCTGCCGGGCGGCGGCGCAGAGATCCTCGTCGATCGCATCCGCAAGAGGATTGCGCCGAAGAAGATCATGACCGACGATTGGCTGCGCATCATGAAGACGGCGCACACGATCGGCATGGAGAGCACGGCGACGATGGTCATCGGCTTCGGCGAGACGATGGCCGACCGCATCGAGCACATGGAGAAGGTGCGCCGCCTGCAGGACGAGACGGGCGGCTTCCGCGCCTTCATCACATGGACGTTCCAGCCCGGCCACACGGAGCTTGGCGGCGAGAAGACAAGCTCGTGGGACTACTTGACGACGCTGGCTCTGACGCGCCTCTACCTCGACAACATCGCGCACATCCAAGGCTCGTGGGTCACGCAGGGCGAGCGCATCGGGCAGTTGACGCTGGGCTTCGGCGCGGACGACCTCGGCAGCATCATGCTCGAAGAAAACGTCGTCAAGGCTGCGGGCACGCGCTACGAGATGTCGATTCAAAAGATGGTGCGCCTGATTCAAGGCGCGGGCAGAGAAGCCGCGCAGCGCGATACGGAGTACCGTGTTTTGAAAACCTTCAGCGAAAGGAGCGAATAAATGGCACAGCAAGAAATTCCCGCCGCATCGTTCGGCGTCGTCGGCGGATCGGGCACGCTTTCGAGCGATTTTCCCGCGCGTCTTCCCGATGAGGATATAGAAATTCTCGCCGACAATCTCATCTTTGACACGCCCTACGGCAAAAGCCCCGCATTCCGCCTGTTCTCGGTCGGCGAGGTGCGTGCTCTCTCGTGCCGCATGCACGGCTGGCGCTCGGGCGTGACGCGTGCCGACGCTTCGCGCCAAGTCTTCTGGGTGTTCCGTGAGGCCGGCGTCGTGCGCGTCCTCTCCGAGGGCGGCGTCGGCACGGCGAATCATTTGCTCGATCCGCGCGATTTTCTGATTCCCGACGATTATCTCGACCTCTCGAACCGCAAGGACGTCATGCTCGACGGCAGGTATCTGCTCATCATGCGCGATGCCCTCTGCCCCGAGCTTCGCGCTTCGCTTCTGGCGGCGACGAAGAAGCGCTTTTCGGGGCGCATCTTCGACCGCGGCATTTATGCGTGCACCGACGGACGCCATTTCGAGAGTCCTGCCGAAGTCGCCATGCTCAACGGCCATGCCGACATCATCGGGCAGAGCATCTGCCCCGAAGTCTATCTCGCGCGTGAGATCGGCGCGTGCTACGCGGGGCTTTACTACGTAGTGAACTACGGCGAGGGCATCCGACCCAAGTGGTCGTACGGCACGATGAAGGACATCTTCTACGACGACGCGCCGATGATCGGCGAGGTGCTCGCAGAAACGATTCGGGAAACAGCGGCGAAGGAGCGCCATTGCGAGTGCCTCGCGCTTCGCAAGGAAACGCTTCTGAAGGACGTCTACAACGAGGCGTCGGCGAAGGGTTAGGGGCGTGCGGAATTTCTCCGCGCCTCCTCCAGGAAAGGGAGGGCTTCTCCTTTGGACATCAAGGTCGTGGCGTACTTTTTGGGGCGCATCGCGCAGGCCGAGGGGCTGATTTTCCTCGTGCCGCTCGCCGTTTCCCTGTGGTACGCTGAATCCTCTCGCTTGCCGCTCTTCGCTGCAGCCCTCTTGAGCGCGGCGGCGGGCACGGCGCTTCGCCGCGCCGGCAAAGAGCCGGGCGAGCGCCTGACGCTTCGCGAGGGCATCGCCATCACGGGCGGCGGCTGGCTTCTGGCGACCTTCCTCGGCATGCTGCCGTACCTTCTGGGCGGCTATCTCGGCTACCTCGACGGCGTCTTTGAGAGCATCTCGGGCTTCACGGGCACGGGCGCGACCGTCGTCGACGACATCGAGGTTCTGCCGCAGGGCGTGCTCCTCTGGCGAAGCCTCACGCATTGGCTCGGCGGCCTCGGCATCATCGTCATCTTCATCGCTCTTTTGCCCGCGACGGGGCAGAGCGCCATCACGATGTACAACGCCGAATCGAGCGCCCAGGGATCGGAGCGCGTGCTGCCGCGCCTCAAGAACCTCACGAGCGTGCTCTTTCGCATCTACGTCGTCCTGACGGGCGCGGCGTTCCTCGCCTTCTTCGCCTGCGGCATGAACGCGCTCGACGCCGTCAACCATGCGATGTCGACGATCGGCACGGGCGGCTTCTCGACGTACAACGCGAGCGCCGCGCATTTCAAGAGTCCTGCCATCGAGCTATGGATGTCGCTCTTCATGTTCATCGCGGGCGGCAGCTTCGGCCTCTACTACCGGGTTTACAAGAAAGGGCCACAGGTGCTGTGGCGCAACTCCGAGTTCAAAGCGTACCTCGGCATCGTCGGCGGCGCCGTGCTGCTCATCGCGGCGGATCTTTTCTACCGAGGGCTTTACAACGTGCCCGACGCGTTGCGCTTCGCGCTCTTTCAGGCGACGTCGCTCTCGACGACGGGCTTCGTTTCCGCCGATTACGAGCTTTGGCCGGGCTTTTCCAAGGGCATCTTGATTCTTTTAATGCTCACGGGCGGCTGCGTCGGCTCGACGGCGGCGGGACTGAAGATCGCGCGCATCCTCGTGCTCTTTCGCATGGTGCGCACGATCGTGCTGGAGAAGCTTCACCCGCGCGTCACGACGCCCGTGCGCATCAACGGCGCGAGCGTCGACGAGGCGACACTCCACCGCACGGCGGTCTTCTTCTTCCTCTACGTCCTCTCCATCGCCTTTTTCGCCGTGCTCATGACGGCGGACAACATCAAGACCTTCGACGCCATCGGCATCAGTGTGACGACCGTCGGCTGCGTCGGTCCTGCCTTTGGCATTGCGGGCGCGACGGAGAACTACGCGGGACTATCCGACTTTACGAAGGGCATCCTGTGCTTCGCCATGCTGCTCGGCCGGCTCGAATTCTTCACGCTGCTCGTCATGCTCTATCCGTCGTTCTGGCGGTCGAAGAAGAATTGGTGATGGGAGGAAATTCGCTGAAAAGCAAGCTCGAAGATTTCATGCCGGAGGCAAAACGACCTGCGATTGGACAATCCTTTCCAGCTCTTTCAGCTCGACGTCCTGCAGATACATCCATCGCCCTGCCCTTTTCGCTTCGGCGACGGACGTATCGACCTTTTGATAATAGGCTTTCACTTCTTCGTAGTAGTCGAGCCACGTATCTTCCATATCTTCCTCGCTGAAGATGTGCCACTTGCACCAGCTGGAAAGCTCCGGATGCTTTTCGGCGATCAGCGCGAAGCACGCTTGATTGTCCTTGATGACCTGCGCCTGTCGGCGTTCGTCCGTGCTCGTCGATATGCCGCTGCCGTACTCGTACCAGATGAGGTTGTGATTCCAGAAGCCGATGTCGATGCCGTCGGCGATCATGAGGGTGTAGGCGCGGTCTTCGAGATGAACGACCTTGCCCAGCAGGGGCTTCGTGTACTGCATGAGAAGCTTGCGGCGCGTCATAAAGGCGGCGCCGATCGGATAATCCTGACATAGAAGATGCGCCCTTCTT
Organism: uncultured Selenomonas sp.; assembly: GCF_963528755.1. GTDB lineage: Bacteria > Bacillota > Negativicutes > Selenomonadales > Selenomonadaceae > Selenomonas. The sequence goes on along the minus strand of NZ_CAURXA010000007.1, from coordinate 109,143 downwards.
GCTGCGGCGAAGTCGTTCCTTTCATACGGTTCCAAATTCCGCGGATGCATTTCGTCCAATATATGATACTGCCCGCCCTCTTCACGATAATAGCAGGCGCGTCCGAAGGCGGCCGGATACCCGCTCGCTTCCATGAAACGGAACATGTCGGCCAACACATGGTCGCTGTACAGGTAGTCGCCGGGAGAGATGTTCTTGATGTACTTCCCTCGTGCATGGGAAAAGGCGCGGTACACATTGTGTACGACGCCTTGATTTTTGGGTGCTTGAAGAATCTTGTAGGTTGTGAACCCCCGAGAAGAAAAATAATCTTTGATGGCCTTCCTTGGGAAATCTTCCGAGCCGTCATCGGCGATGACGATCTCGAACGAGCAGCCCTTCTGCTCAACGACGGAGGCGAGCGTCCTTTCGAGCTTCAGAAAATCAGACCGATAGGTGAGAACGCAGACGGACACATCGAAATGCGCATCGTCCCCGCGCGCTTCGTCGCGGGAAAAGATTGCCGCATCGCCGCCGTAAAGGATTCGCGGCTGCGTTTCGAGGTGGTTCAAGAGGCGCAGCGAACGCTCTTCTCTCGTGAGGATCAAGACGTCCGCCAGACGAAGCGCGGCAGAAGACAGCGCCGCCTCACTTTCGAAGGTCAGTACCGCCGGCGCGTCGTCGCCGAGCGCGTCAAGCGCTTGACTGAACTGCGCCAGCGGCTCTTGAACTCCTTCTGCGGCGGACAAGTCAAGCAGCAGCGCCACGTTGTCTGCCGCGCAAAAGATTTTGACGTATCGATCGAATACCGTGCGCCATACGGCTTCCGGCGCTTGGAAGTCCGGCAGGAAATAGTAGAGCCGTATGCCTTCTTTTTTCAGGTTTTGAAGAGTTTCTATCATTTCGATTCCTTTCCCTGCAGGTTTGCCGCTCATGCAAGACGTTCTGACTTCCATCGTAATCCATACGGCGGCAGAAAGCAAGGGCGAAGTCAAAGGAGGATCTATGCAAAGCGTCATCTTGAAGAGCCGACTGCTGCGGCTTTACGATCATTTTGCAGCCGAGGGTGATGCGGCGAGCGCACGCAAGGTGCGCCAGCTTGCCGAAAAGCTCGTGCGCGGCGAATTCGGCGTCGCTTTCTGCGGTCATTTTTCGGCGGGCAAGTCGCGCATGATCAACCGCCTCCTCGGCGCGATGCTCCTGCCGTCGAGTCCTATACCGACGAGCGCGAACCTCGTCTACGTCAGGCACGGTGAAGAGTACGCCGAGGCACGCTTCCGAGAAGGCAGGCCGCGCCGCTACCTCGCGCCCTACGACTACGACCTCGTGAAATCGTTCTGCCGCGACGGCACGGCGATCGAGAGCATCGAGATCTCGACGGCGGCCGCATCTCTTCCTGCGGGCGTCGTGCTCATGGACACGCCGGGCATTGACTCGACCGACGCCGCGCACCGCCTGGCGACAGAGGAGGCGATCCACCTCGCCGACCTCATTTTCTACGTCATGGACTACAACCATGTGCAGTCGGAGGAGAGCTTCCTCTTCACGAAGTCGCTGACGGAAGCGGGAAAGCGCGTCGCGCTCGTCATCAACCAGATCGACAAGCACCGCGAGGAGGAGCTTTCCTTTGCCGCGTTTGCTGCCGGCGTCAAGGACGCTTTCGCCGCATGGGGCGTCGCGCCCGAGGCGGTCTTCTTCACCTCGATGAAGGACGAGGCGCATGAGCACAACGACTTCAAGACGATGCAGGCCTTTCTGCGCGATGCGCTCAAAAATCGTGCGGCGTCGCTCGAAGAATCGATCGCCCGCTCTCTCGAAAAGATCTGCGCCGATGCCGTAAGCCGCGAGGAAAAAGCAGAGGAGAAGGGGCTTGCCGACGCCCGCCACGTGCTCGAACCTCTGTCGGTCGCGGAGCGCGACGCGCTCCGGGCGGGCAGCCGCGCCTTGGAACAGGAGGCGCAGAGTCTGCGTGAGGACGGACGCGCCGCCTTCAACGAAGGGATCGAAAAGATCCTCGCCAACGCCTACATGATGCCGTACGAGGTGCGCGAACTGGCGCGTCTTTACCTCGAAGCCTCCTCGCCCGGCTTCAAGGTCGGCTTCTTCGGGCGCGGCAAGAAGACGGCGGCGGAGCGTGCTGCCCGCCGCGAACGCCTGTGGCAGGCTCTCGTGGAGAAGGTGCGGCTGCAGGTCGATTGGCACATCGCGACGTATCTGAAGGATTTTGCGCGCGACCGGCACATCGAGGGCGGGGTGGCCGCCGCCTTCGCCGAGAGTTTCACGGCTCTGCCTGAAGAAGATGTGCTGGAAAAGAATCAAAAGGAAGGCGCGAGCACGAGCTACGACGGCAGCTATGTGCTGAACTACACGGCCGCGCTCGAAAAGGCGGTCAAAGAGTGCGCGCGCGCGCGTCTCGCCGCCGTCGGTGACGATCTCCTCTCACGTATGGAGGAGCGGAACGGCGTGCGCCTCGCCGCCATCGAGGCAGAGCTTTCGGGCATGGCCGAAGAAGTCGCGGCGCTCTTCGCCGTGCGGCAGGCGAAGAAGCGCGTCCAGGCGAAGCGGGAAGCCTTGGCGAAGCTTCTCGCGAGCGAGGAACGCACGGACACGACAGACGCTGCGCTCTTCACGCTCGCGCCGCAGGCGGTCGAGATCGTAGAGGGCGACGGCACGCCGAGCGCGGCGGACAACGCGGCAGGGCGCGCGGTGCAAAAGGACGCGCCGGCCGAGGAAGCGTCTCTGGCGGCGGAAGCAGAGGAAATGCAGGCGGGCGCTGCCGCTTTGCCTGCCGATGACGCCGCGCGGGCAGACCTTGCGGCATGGGCGCCGCGCCTTCGCCGCGCGGGCGAACTCGTCGCGGACGTGCCGGGGCTTTCGCGGCTCGCCGAAGAGCTCTCCCTGCGTGCCGAGCGGCTCGAAGGGCACGGCTATCTCGTGACGCTCTTCGGCGCGTTCAGCGCGGGCAAGTCGTCCTTTGCGAATGCGCTCCTCGGCGAGAACCTTCTGCCCGTCTCGCCGAACCCGACGACCGCCGTCATCCAGAAGATCCTGCCCGTGACGAAGGAAAAGCCGCACGGCACGGTGCGCGTCCACCTGAAGGACGAAGCGATGCTGCTCGCCGATCTGAACCGCGCCCTCGCGCCCTTCGAGCGCGAGGCGAAGACTCTCGCGGAAGCGCCCGCTCTCGTCGAGGACGTACTGACGAGAGCGAGCGACCTGCGCCAGCAGCAGGCCTTCCTGCGCGCTTACGAGAAGGGGCGCGCGATGTTCGAGGGCAAGGCGGGCGCGTGGCTCGACTGCACGCTCGAAGACTTCGCCGCCTACGCGGTCGACGAGGACAAGGCGTGCTTCGTCGAGGAGATCGAGATCTATAGCGACTGCGACCTCACGCGTCCGGGCGTCACGCTCGTCGACACGCCGGGCGCCGACTCCATCAACGCGCGTCACACCGACCTCTCCTTCCGCTTCATCCGCCAATCCGACGCCATCCTCTTCGTCACGTATTACAACCACGCCTTTTCCCATGCCGACAGCGAATTCCTCGTGCAGCTCGGGCGCGTCAAGGACGCCTTCGAGATGGACAAGATGTTCTTCATCGTCAACGCCATCGACCTCGCTGAGAGCGAGGAGGACGCGAGCGACGTGCTCGCCTATGTGCGCGCGAACCTCTCGCGCTTCGGCATCAAGAGGCCGCGCCTTCATGCCGTATCGAGCCTTGCGATCCTCAAGGAAAAGCTCGCGGGCGAGCATCGCGGCACGCAGTTCGAGACCGCTTTCCACCACTTCATTTTCCACGACCTCGCAGGTCTTGCCGTACGTGCCGCCGAAGGCGACTATGCGCGTGCCCAAACGCTCTTGAGCCGCCTCATCGAAGAGAGCGAGGAAAGTGCCGAGAAGAAGGCCGAGCGGCGCGAATCGCTCGAAAAGAACGCGGCGCGGGCGAAGGACATTCTCGAAAAAGAGAGCAGCGAAGGCATCGAAAAACGCGCTGCGCAGGAGCAGGCGGAGCTTCTCTATTACGTCGCGGAGCGCGTCTTCCTGCGCTATGAGGACATGTTCCGCCTGAGCTTCAACGCCGCGACGCTCGGCCGCGAGCACGGCAAAGCGAGTCTCCAAAAGGCGATGAAGGAGCTTCTCGCGAGCCTTGGCTTCGACCTCGCGCAGGAGATGCGTGCGACCGCCGTGCGCTTGGAGCGCTTCCTCGCCAAGCGCGGCAAAGAACTGCAGGAGACGCTGGCAAAGACGCTCTCCGAGGGCGAGCGCGACTTCTCCTTCGGCGTGGAAGCGACGGAGTTTGACTTTGACCTCTCGTTTCCGGCGGCGTTCGCCGACGTCGAGCCGCAGGTCTTCTCTAAGGAGCTTGCACTTTTCAAGAGTCCCGCACAGTTCTTCGAAAAGGGCGGCAGCAAGATCATGGCGGAGGCGCTCAAGGAAAGGCTTCGCCCCATGGTCAGCGCCTATCTCGAAAGAGAGGGCGCACGCCTCGAAGAGCGCGTGCTTTCGGGCAGCCGCGCCGTATTCGAGGCGGCGCTCGCCCATGTGCGAAGGGAAGCGCAAGGCTACTACGAAGGCCACCGCGCCGCTCTGGCGGGCGGGCTTTCGGCGGCGAAACTGCGCGAGATCCGCGCGAAGCTCTGAGAAGGTGCGCGGCTCGTTTCGTGCAAAGCCCGCAGAAGATGCGAACATTCGCAAGGAGGTGCCAGTATGGCCAAGAAGGCAGTCCTGCTGATCCTCGCCGCCCTCGCGCTCCTTTTTGCAGGCTGCGGCGACGAGAAAGGCTTCATCGACTTTACGCGTCATGCGTCCGCGCCTGCCGCACCTGCTGCAGAGCGCCCGCTCGTCATCGCCTTCGCGCCTGTCATGAGTCCCGAGGAGACGCGCCGCCCCTATGAGCGCATGACCGCCTACCTCGCCGAGAAGCTCGGCCGCCCCGTCACCATGGTGCAGAAGCGCGGCGCGGCGGAGCTTGATCAGCTCGTCGCGGCGGGCGAAGCCGACGTCGCCTTCCTCTCGACGGGCGCTTATACGGCGTACCGCGGCCACGAGCCGATCGAGCTTCTCGCCATGGTCGAGACGAAGGGCACGATCCTCTACCGCACCTTCGTCATCGTCGCCGCCGACAGCGAAATCGAGGACTTCGCCTCGCTCAAAGGGCGCGTCTTCGCCTTCGTCGATCCGCTCAGTCATTCGGGCAGGCTCGCCGTCGATTACCGCCTGCTCGAAGAAGGGCTGACGCCCGAGCAGTATTTCGGGCGCATCTTCTACACGCACCACCACGACAAGTCGATCTGGGCGGTCGCCAATCACCTTGCCGATGGAGCGAGCATCGACAACCAGATCTATGAGCATATCGAGCAGACGAATCCGCAGCTCGCCGCGAAAGTGCGCATCATCGACGAGCTTGCCGTCGCTCCGACCGGCCCCGTCGTCGTGCGGCAGAACCTCGCGCCCGAGGAAAAGGAGCAGCTTCGCCGCATCTTCTATGAGATGGCGGACGACGAAGCCATGCGTCCCGTGCTGCAGTCGGCGGTCATTGACCGCTTCGTGCCGCCCGACGGCGGGCTTTACGAGCCTCTCAGGCAGAAGTTTCTCGCGCACGAGCGCCTTTCGGGAGAGTGACATGGAAAAGCAAAGCCTGACCGTCCGCTTCAACATCCTCCTCGTCGGCAGCGTGCTGCTCTGCGGACTCCTGCTCGGCGCGTTCTTCCTCGTGACCCTGCGGGCGACGCTGATCGAAGGGCTGAACCGCTCGGGGCGCGAGATCGCCTCGGCGCTCGGCGCGGTCATCGCGAGCGACATCCTCCTCGACGACCGCTTCACGATTTCCGACCAGTTGGAGCGCACGCTGGAAAAGAATCCCGAGGTGCGCTACATCCTCGTGACGTACCCCGACGGGCGCATCCTCGCGAGCACCTTCGCCGACGGCCTGCCCGAAGGACTGCTGCCGCTTCGTGAAAAGGACGATTTGGAGCCGCATATTTACAGCAGCACCGATGGGCCGATCCGCGAGATCCTCTATCCGATCGACGACGGCATCACGGGCTATCTGCGCATCGGCCTCACCGAGCGCGAGGCGCGCGCCCTCGTCGAGCGGCGCGGCTTCGAGCTTTTCCTCGTGCTTCTCGCGCTCGCGCTCCTCGCGACGTTCCTCGCGACGCGCTACGCGAAGCTCTTCGGCGCATTGCAGCAGAAGGAACGGCTTCGCCTCTGGCTCATCGGCCAGCTCTTCTCGGCGCGTGAGGACGAGAGGCGGCGCATCTCGCGTGAGCTGCACGACGAAACGAGCCAGTCGATGGCTTCGATCCTCGCCTACTTGCGCATCCTGCACGGCAAGCTCACGACGCCCGAGCAGCGGGAACTGCTGCAGGAGGCGCGGGAACTGACGAGCGAGGCGCTGCAGGGCCTGAAGCAGCTCGCCGTCGATCTTCATCCGCCGCTCCTCGAAGACCTCGGCCTCCTCGTTGCCATTGAGAAGTACATCGACACCCTGCGCCGCACGCACGAAGATCTGACCGTGCGATGGGAGACGCAAGGCGATTTCACAGGACTTGACCGCACGCTCGCACTCGTCATCTATCGCTCCGTACAGGAAGGGCTGACGAACATCGTGCGCCACGCACACGCACGCGAGGCGAGCGTGAAGCTTCGTGCGACGGCAAAGGAAGTATGCGTGGAAATCGCCGACGACGGCGTGGGCTTCGAGAAGGACACGGCGGAGAGGGCCCGTCTCGACCGCCACCTCGGCCTCGTGAGCATGAAAGAGCGCGCCGAGCTTCTCGAAGGCAGCTTCGCCGTCGAGAGTGCGCCAGGCGCGGGCACGCGCCTTTTCCTGTGCCTGCCGCGCAAGAAGGGAGGAGAAACGTGATGGAAAATAAGAACGAACCGCTGCGCATCCTGCTCGCCGACGATCATCGCGTGCTGCGCAAGGGCCTGTCGCTGCTTCTCTCGTCCGAGGAAGATTTCAGCGTCGTCGCCGAAGCGTCCGATGGCGAGGAAGCGCTCGAAAAGGCCGCCGAGACTCCTGTCGACATCGCGCTCCTCGACCTCTCGATGCCGCGCATGGGCGGCCTTGAGTGCCTGCGCCGCCTCAAGGCGATGCAGCCTGCCGTGCGCGTCCTCATCCTCACGATGCACAGCGAGCGCCAGTACGTCTGCGAGTGCCTGCGTGCGGGCGCGAACGGCTATTTGTGCAAGGACACGCTCGACGCCGAACTTTTCCGCGCCCTGCGCACCGTCGCTGCAGGAGGACGCTACCTCGGCGAGCGCGAGGCGGAGCTTCTGATCGACGGTGCGCTCGAAGAGCCTGCCGCCCCCGCCGCGCTTTCCGCCAGGGAGCGCGAAGTCCTCGAACTCATCGTGCACGGCTACTCGCTCTCGACTATTGCCGATAAACTCTACCTGTCGATCAAGACCGTATCCACCTACAAGACGCGCCTCCTGCAGAAGCTCGACTGCACACAGAACTCGGAACTCGTCGACTACGCTCTCAGGCACAATATATTGGGGAAGAAATAAAAAAGGCTGCGCATACGTCGGATTCGACGATGCGCAGTCTTTTTATATACCATGAGACTCGCATACAAAAAAGAGCCGCCGCACAGAATCCTGTGCAGCGGCTCTGCCGTTCGTTCCAGCTTAGAAGAAGTATTCGAGGCGGGCGAAACCTTTCTTCTGCCCGGTTTTTCCTTCAGGCTCTGCCGAGTAGATCTGATCGCCGTCAAAGTAGATGAGCGTGCCGACGATGTTCTTGGCAAAGGTGTACTCTGCACCAATCTCCCAGCCCTTCGTGTTCCACATCGCACCGTCGAAGGTCGGGGCGATTACTGCAGCACCGCCGAGGTAGCGGTATGCAAGGTGGAGTCCGAACGTACGCGGGTTCTCCGGCTCTGCACCTTTGTAGGCAAGCTCGATATTGTAAGCTTTCAGATGCTCGTCCTTGATTCCGACAGATTCATCGCTCGTGTTCTTCCAATAGCCGCCCGAAAGAGCGACCGTGCTCTCGGGGCGCCACTCTACGCCGAGTCCCCAGAAGTTGCACGTTTCGTCCAGTCCGGCGATGTTATGGATGAAATCCTTGTTCCTCATGCGCACATAGTCTGCGCCGACATGAAACTTCTCCGATGGCTTCCATTTGAGGTTCACCATCTGCACGTTCGCCCAGCTTCTGCCCGTAAAGCCTAAACCTCGTGCTTCTTCCACTTCGTCACCCCAAGCGGAATGTGCGAGGTCGTAGCGTCCGACGAAGAGCGTGCCTGAGAACGGCTGATCTGCGCCGAAGGTCACGGCGGCACCGGAAAGATCGTCATCGATGAGGACGCCCTGCTCCGTAAATACGGGCATCTTGCCGGCATCGATGACCGTCGTGCCGTATGTGCCTTCAACGTAGGCTTGCTTGAGCGACACACGGCTGTCATGGTCGTCATCGGACGAATCCGTACTGGGATTCCACATAGAATCGAGGCGAGCCTTGACCTTCCAATGGTCGTTGACCGTAGCTTCCGGCTCTAAGCGGAAGAGGAGTTCATTGTTCGTCTGCGCGCCGCCTTCATACTTACCCATGAATTCTCCGCCGGTCTTCTCATACGTATAGCGCAGTTCACCCGTCCACTTGACATTGTCGACACGGTCTTCGAGGTTCGCGACGCGCACGCCGAGGTTGTTCAACTCTTCGCTGAATTCAGCGGCGAGGCGGTCGATCATCGCCTTCTGCTGGGCGTTGACCTGGTCTTCCTTCGCCATGGCTTTGGCGACCATCTGCGCCATCTCGTAGCGCGTGATCTCGTTCTGGCCGCGATACGTACCGTCGCCGTAGCCCTCGATGACGCCGTCATCGGCGAGCTGTGCGACTGCGTCGTACGCCCAATGATCGGCAGGGACGTCGCTGAACGGGTTCGCCGCCGCAAAGGTCGTCGAGGCCGCACCGACGACGAGTGCCGTCGTCAAGGCGGCTGTCAGAGACTTCTTCATGAGAAACTCCTCCTTTGAAATAGATGGAACTCGACTGTGGTCAGACCATCCGGGGGAGCTTCCGAGTATCCACGTTCCCTCAAGAATATCCTCACCTACGGTCTACCTATTGATAATAATAATATATATCTTAAGTAGGTGCAAGAAAAATTTAAAAAATATTCATATTCTATCCTGAAGTCCCAAACTATGTCGAGAGTGCGACCGATGGAGCAGGTTTCGGCAAAATATGCGGCTGAGTATCCTTCCGAATAAGATGGCAGCAGCCCCCGACGTTGCTTTTCCAACGTCGGGGGCTGCTGCCGTGTGTCCGATCCTCACTCGGAGATCGCGGACACCCTGCTTTCCGCTGCCTGCATTTCTACCTCGTAATCCGTGACGCCCCGCGCGATGGCGCGTGCGAAGACGTCGGCCTTCTCCGTGAGCAGCCGCGCCTCGGGCAGATAGTCGATGAATGCCATTTCGACGAGGACGGCGGGCATTGCCGTCGCGTGCAATACGATGAGTTCGGGACGCTCCTTGACGCCGCGATCGGTCGTGCCGAGCGATGTCGTGATCTGCCATTCTATGGCGCGCGCGAGCCGCTCTGCCTTGCCGCCGCGCGCGTAGATGAGCGTCTCCGTGCCGTGCGCCTCGCCGTCCGCCGCGTTGCAATGCAGGCTGACGAAGATGTCGGCGCACCACTTGTTCGCCTCATCCGTCACGGCGGCATTCCAGCGCTCAAGATGACGGCTCTCCCAAGCGAGATTGTCACTCTGCATGAGGAAGACCTCGATGCCGACAAGTTCCAAATAGAGCTTCACGCGCTCGCCAATGTCGGCGGCGACGTCACACTCTCGGAGGCCGAGTTCCGAGTTGACGGCGCCGCTGTCGTACAGACGGTCGTGCCCTGGATTCAAAAATACACGCATCTTTCCCACTCCTTTTCTCATGGCATCTTTCGAGGCTTTTATCCAGCGAAAGTATCTTCTTGCGTTTCGCGGGCATACATGCAGCAGAAAAGGAGGATATATCTCTCTCCCTTACAAAAATTCCTAGATCTTTTCTTCGTATATAATATGCAGTATAGTCCTATATATTCTTCCCTCCTTGCATCAGCTGAAGGCCATGTGATCGCATACAGAAAGAGCCGCCCTATGAAAGCATTCTCGCTTTCATAGGGCGGCTCTTCTATTTCCCGTAATTTACGCTTCGTCCTGCGGCTTCGCGTTCCAGACGAGGAGTGCGAGCAGCGTCGAGAGGAGCGCTGCGCCAACCCAGAATTCGGTGGCATAGCCGAAGTCGTAGATCTTCTCGCCGCCGACGGTCGTGATCGTCATGAGCTTGCCCGTGACGAACTCCTGGATCGCGGCGCCCGCGTAAGACAGGAGACCGATCATGCCCATCGCTGCACCCGTGACGCGCTTCGGCACGATATCGACTGCCATGAGTCCGCCCATGTAGCAGACGAGCGCGCCCATCGTGAAGCCGTAGAAGGTCATGCAGAAGAGGTCGGTGTAGAACGACTGCGGCGCCCAGACGAAGCCCGCGATCGAGGCCGTGTAGAGAAGGCCGTAGATGAGCGCCGGCATGTTGCGCTTCGAGTGGAAGAAGCGGTCGGAGATCCAGCCGCAGAGAAGTGCGCCGAAGATACCCGCGACCTGCATGTACGCCATGACGCCCGCCGCGCCCATGATGTCGTAGCCCTTGGCACTCGTCAGATAGACGACGCCCCAGCTCTCGACCGCGTAGCGTGCGATGTAAACGCAGAGAGACGAGAGACCGAGAATCCAGACGGCGGGGTTCTTGACGACGGCGTTCCACTGCATCGAGCCGACGGAACGCGTCTTTTCCGCATCGACCTGCGCCTGCGTCTTCTCACCGTAAAGAACGGCGCCATTCGGCAGGCCGCGCGTTTCAGGACGGTCGCTCATGCCGAGGTAGATGAAAATGGTGCCGACGAGCGAGATGAGTCCGGCCGCGATGAAGCCCATCGACCAGCTGTAGGCGCTGACGATGGCCGCGATTGCGAAGTAGGCGAACGACGAGCCGAGGTTGTGGCTCGTGAACCAAACGCCGTAAAGCGTGCCGCGCATACGGTTGCTGAACCATTGGTTGAGCGAAACGATCGACGGTCCTGCGCCGTAGGACTGGAACCAGCCATTGATGCCCCAGAGCACGGCGAGCGGCACAAACGAGTTCACGAGGCCCATCGCCGCCATCGTCACGGACGACATGAAGAGACCAAAGGCGAAGAACCGCTTGTTGTTCATGCGGTCGGCAAGGAAGCTGTTCGTGAACTTGCCAAGACCGTACGTTACGAAGAAGATCGAACCGATGATACCGACCTGTGTGGGATCGACCGCACCCGACGCCAAAAGCGGCTTCTTGATGACGGAATAGCTCTGACGGATGATGTAGTAGAAGGCGTAGCCGATCGTGATGGAAGCGAAGACGCGCCAGCGCAGGCTGTAGAAGATGCTCTTCGCCTTCTCCGCATCCTGCATGGGCGGCGCATCCGGCGCCGTGAGGAAAATTTTGTTGAGGAAAGCAAGCATGAATGAATCTCCTTTCTTGGAATCGAAATGTTCTTGCTCAGTATTATTTCATATAGAGAAAGGGAAAAGTAGCGGAAAAAATCTGATTTTCTTGTAGGAATTCTGCTGACACGCAAAAAGTCCCCAAGGCTGCCGCCTTGAGGACTCTTCTTGTATCTAACATGGTATCGTTACAACTTTCCTGCTGCTTGCAGAACATCCGGCTGACGGTATGCAATCCGTCACCGCCCCAGAAGCCGTGCCTGCTCTTCGAGTCGAGCGACGCGCTCGGCAGTCGCGGGATGCGTGGAGAAGAGGTTCACGAAGGCCTGGCGCGAGCCGGCGAGCGGGTTGACGATGAAGAGATTGCTCGTCGCAGGCTGCGCCTCGGCCTCGCGCATCGGCGGCATGGACTGTACCGTGCCGGAGATCTTTTCGAGCGCCCGCGCGAGATAGCGCGGATTGCCGCAGATCTCGCCGCCCGACTTGTCGGCGTCGAACTCTCTAGAGCGCGAGATCGCGAGCTGGATGAGCGTCGCCGCGAGCGGCGCGACGAGGACGGCGAGAAGCGTGCCGACGATGCCGCCCGCCCCCTCGTCGTCGTCCGAGCGGCCGAAGATCGCACTCCACTGCGCCATGTAGGCGAGCATGGAAATCGCGCTGCCCATGGCGGCGGCAATCGTAGAGATCAGGGTGTCGCGGTGTTTGATGTGCGAAAGCTCATGCGCGAGCACGCCCGAAAGCTCTTCGCGGCTTAACATGCCGACGATGCCGCGCGTGACGGCGACGGCGGCGTGTGAAGGGCTGCGCCCCGTCGCAAAGGCGTTCGGCGTCATAGATTCGACCAGACAGACCTTCGGCATGGGCAGCCCCGCGCGCGCGGCAAGATCTGCTACAAGATGATAAAGTTCGGGCGCTTCCCTCTCCGTCAGCGGGCGCGCGCCGTACATGCGGAGCACAATGCTGTCGCTGAACCAATAGGAGAAGAAATTCATCGCCAAAGAGACGACGAACATCAGTATCGCGCCGCCCTTGCCGCCGATCGCGCCTCCCAAGACGACGAGAAGGATCATCATGAGCGCCATCAAGATCGTTGTTTTTATCGTATTCATAGAGAAGACTCTCCTTTCCCTATACGAAAAAGACCCCACCCCGGATACGGGACAAGGTCTCGCTTGCATATATATGCCGCGCACCGTGCGTCCGGCGGACGCCGCAGAATCGCGGCTGCTCCTCTGGAAGATACAAGAAGCGCTGATAAAATGAGAGCGCCCAGATATGTGAAGACGGGGGGCCAAATTTATCAGGGATTCCTATAGGACTATTATAGCAGAGGAGCAGGATTCTGACAAGCTGTTTTCGTCAATCCGTCACATATCGGTACGCGCCTCATGCTCGGCTTTGCCCGTGACGAGTTCGGCGGCGCAGTGCTTGACGACGAGGAGCGCGAGCGTCATCAGTGCGAGCGCGAGGAGGAGCTGCAGGCCGTCGACCAAGAAGACGAAACCACCGTTCATAAGTTTGCCGACGATGCCATAGACGCTCATGACGAGCGCCGACATCGTGACGAGGAACATGAAGGTCATGGGGACGTAGAGCATCCAGCCCTTGCGTTCCGTCGTGCGCAGAAAGACGGCGATGGAGATGAGGACGAGGGATGCGAGCAGTTGGTTCGCCGCACCGAAGAGCGGCCAGATGCTCATGTAGCCCGCGAGGCACAGCAGATAGCCGAGCGCGAGCGTGATTGCCGTCGCGACGTACTTGTTGCGCAGAAGCTTCGCGGCGGCGCCTTCCGACTCGCCCTCCGACGGTGCAAGAAGCTCCTGGAAGGACATGCGTCCGATGCGTGCGACGGAATCGATCGTCGTCATGGCGAGCGCCGAGACGCACATCGTCATGATGCAGGCGGCGACATGCTTCGGCAGGCCGAACTCCACGAAAAATCCCGAGACAGCGCCCGCGAAGATCTGGAACGGCGTGCCGTCCGGCAGATGCCCGCCCGTTGCCGCCGAGCAGACGATGACGAGGGCGACGACGCCGAGAAGCGATTCGACGAGCATTGCGCCGTAGCCGACGGGCAGCATGTCACGCTCGTTCTCGATGGATTTCGAGCTTGTGCCCGAAGAAACAAGGCTGTGGAAGCCCGAGACAGCGCCGCAGGCGATCGTGATGAAGAGAATCGGGAAGAGCGACTGCCCCTTGACCTCGAAGGCGACGAAAGCGGGCATCTCGATGACGGGATTGGCGATGAGCACGCCGAGGACGGCGCCTGCGACCATGCCGAGGAGCAGGAAGACGCTCAGGTAGTCACGCGGCTGCATCAAGAACCACATGGGCAGGACGGCGGCGATGAAGCAGTAGGCGAAGACGACGTAGCGCCAAACCGTCGCATCGAAGTAGAGCGGATAAGAAATGCCGACGGCGAGCATGGCGACGATGAGCGCGATAGCGACGAAAAACTTCACTGCGCCCGAGGGCTTCATGCGGCGGATGAAGAGTCCGAAGCCCATCGCCACGAAGATGTAGAGCATCGAGATTGAAGCCGCCGCCGCATTCGGTACGGCGAGGCTGCCGTCCTTGGCGAAGCCGTTGAACGTGTTCGCGACGATGTCGGCGAAGGCGGCGATGACGAGAAGCGTGAAGAGCCAGCAAAACAACAGGAAGAGGCGACGCCCCGTCTTGCCGATGTACTGCTCGATGAGCATGCCCATCGAGCGTCCTTCGTTGCGCACGGATGCATAGAGAGCACTGAAATCCTGCACCGCGCCGAAGAAGACGCCGCCGACGAGCAGCCAGAGGAACGCCGGAAGCCAGCCGAACATGGCGGCGATGATGGGGCCCGTGACGGGGCCTGCGCCCGTGATGGAGGAAAATTGATGCGCAAAGACGGTGAAGCGCGAGGCAGGCGCATAGTCCTGCCCATCCTCGAATCTCTGCGCCGGCGTCGCGGCGGTTTCATCGATGCCCCACGTTTTCACGAGCCACCGTCCGTAGATAGTGTAGGCGGCGAGAAAGACAACGATGGCGCACCCGACAAGCATCAGTGCATTCATGATGAATCCTTCTTTCCTTAAAGATGAATGAATATGTATGAAGGATAATATAGCACGCTTTGCTTCATGTGTCAACTTGTAAACTTTCCCAGCAGATATCGAAATCAACGATTCTTCTTAACATTCCCACCTTTACAATCTTCTTCCCTTTGCAGTATAATCAAAACGTAATATTTCTTCTGTTGGGGAGGTATGGCTGAATCCAGCAATTCCCCGGAAAGGAGGTTTTCGCTGTCATGAAAGACGAAATTTTCGGTGTACTCCAACGCGTCGGACGCAGCTTCATGCTGCCCGTTGCCATCCTGCCGATCGCCGGCATACTCTTGGGACTCGGCGCGTCGTTCACGAACGCCACAACCATCGAGACGTACGGCCTTACCGCCGTACTCGGTGCAGGAACGCCGCTTCACGCGCTTCTCTCCATCATGGCGAGCGCGGGCAGCACGATCTTCGGCAACCTGCCGATCATCTTCGCCGTCGGCGTCGCCATCGGCATGGCGAAAGCGGAGAAGGAAGTCGCCGCGCTTTCTGCCATGATTGCTTTCTTCGTCATGCACACGGCGTGCAACGCCATGCTGAAGATCGGCGGGCAGATCCTCGCGGACGGTACGATCGCACCCTCGGTGCTCGAAGGCACGATCGCGCCGAGCTGCGGTATCCTGTCGTTTCAGATGGGCGTCTTCGGCGGCATCATCGTCGGCATCGGCGTCGCTTGGCTGCACAACAAGTACCACAAGATCGTGCTGCCGAACGCGCTGTCGTTCTTCGGCGGCTCGCGCTTCGTGCCCATCGTCTCGACGATCGTCTTCCTCTTCGTCGGCATCGCCATGTACTTCGTCTGGCCGCTCGCACAGCAGGGCATCTTCGCGCTCGGCGGCCTCGTGACGGGCACGGGCTACATCGGCACGCTGATCTTCGGCATCATCAAGCGCGCTCTGATCCCCTTTGGCCTGCACCATGTCTTCTATCTGCCGTTCTGGCAGACGGGCGTCGGCGGCTCGATGATGATCGACGGCCAGCTCGTCCAGGGCGGTCAGAACATCTTCTTCGCCCAGCTCGCTTCGCCCGATGTCACGCATTTCAGCTCGGATGCGACGCGCTACTTCTCGGGCGAGTTCATCTTCATGATCTTCGGCCTGCCGGGCGCGGCGCTCGCCATGTACCGCTGTGCGCGTCCCGAGAAGAAGAAGGTCGCGGGCGGCCTCCTGCTCTCGGCGGCTCTGACCTCGATGCTCACGGGCATCACCGAGCCGATCGAGTTCTCCTTCCTCTTCGTCGCACCCGCGCTCTTCGCCGTGCAGGTCGCGCTCGCAGGCGCCGCCTACATGATCGCGCACATCCTCAACATCGCCGTCGGCCTGACATTCTCGGGCGGCCTCCTCGACCTCTTCATCTTCGGCATCCTGCAGGGAGAGGCGAAGACGGGCTGGATGTATATCATCCCGGTCGGCGTCGTCTACTTCTTCCTCTACTACTTCATCTTCTCGTGGATGATCCGTCACTTCGACTTCAAGACGCCGGGCCGCGAGGATGACGACGAGGAGACGAAGCTCTATTCGAAGGCTGACTATCAGGCGCAGCAAGGCGCGGCGGGAGCAGCGTCCGGCGCGGGCACATCCGATGCCAAGAGCGCGGCAATCGCGCGCGGCCTTGGCAGCAAGAGGAACATCACTTCCGTCGACTGCTGCGCGACGCGCCTTCGCTGCTCGGTCGCGGATTCCTCGCTCGTCAACGAGAAGCTCTTGAAGGCAACGGGCGCCGTCGGCATCATCGTCAAGGGCACGGGCGTGCAGGTCATCTATGGCCCGCAGGTCGCCGTCATCAAGTCGAATCTTGAGACGTACCTCGAAACAGCGCCCGATGTCGAGCCGGAAGCGATGGCCGCTGCAGAGCCGACGGAAAACGCCGCAGAAAAAGCTTCTGCGACAAACGTGCCTGAAGAAAACACCTCGTCGCAGGAATCGGGCGCGCAGGAAGCGTCTGCCAGTGAAACTGCCGCACACACGCTCTTCACGCCCGTCGCAGGCACGGTGCATCCGATCGAGGAAGCGCCCGACGAGGCATTTGCGGGCAAGATGATGGGCGACGGCTACTTCGTCTACCCGACGGAAGAGACGGTCTACGCGCCCGAGGACGGCGAGGTCGTTTTCGTCTTCGACACGAAGCACGCGATCGGTATGAAGGCCGCTGACGGCACGGAATATCTGCTGCACATCGGCGTCGACACCGTCGCGCTTGGCGGGCAGGGCTTCGAGGTCTTCGTCGAAGGCGGCCAGAAGGTCAAGAAAGGCGACCGCCTCATGACCTTCGATGACGCCTACATCAAAGAACATGCGAAGTCCGACGCTTGCCTCGTCATCTTCACAGGACTCGGCGAAGGAAGAGCCGTAAGCCTCACGAAGACAGGCGCAGCCAAGGCGCTCGACGAGGTCGGCAGCTGCTGAGCCAAATCAAAGATTCACTAAAAGACAAATGGACGCCGAGCGCGCCCTTCCACGGGCGCGCTTGACATCCATGCACGAAAATCTATAATGGCAAAAGAAAGGTTGAAATCATACGCAAAATACACGAAAGGCCCCGAAGAATCGCATGCGATTCTTCGGGGCCTTTCAATGACATCAAACGTCCTGCGCTGCGGCGTTCTCTACGGCCTGCTTCAGCAATCTGTCGAATTGGCGGCATTCCTCTGGGGAGAAATCCTGCACTAAGATCTTGTACCAGTCGTCCATCGTCTTCTTCAGCACCTGCTTCACGGTCTGTGCCTTCTCCGTCGTGCGCAGCACATAAGCGCGGCGATCCTTGTCGCTGACCGTGCGGCTCACATAGCCGGCACGGACAAGCCTCGCCACGGCGCGCGCCGCCGTCGTCTTGTCGATCTTCACCATATGCGCCAAAGTTTCCTGATTGATCCCCTCATGATCGAGGAGGTGCAGCAAGAATACATACTGCCCGTTGCCCAGACCATACTTCTTCAACTTCTCGTTAAAATAACTCTGGCTATACCGATAGATCAAAGCAATGATCGTTCCCATATCGCTTGGCTGCAAAGCAGACCCTCCCCTGCAGTAGGATATAATACCCATTTCTAAAAATCTACTTTTCCCACACCAGCGGAAAAGCACTATTCCTAAGTAGTATTATACTACGATTTTCCAAGAAAATCCACCTTGTCCCGCAAAGTTTTACGATCCTCTAAAATTAGCGTGAAAGTCCAAGAAATCAAGCCAAAGACGCAGACGGATGGGGGAACTTTGTCTTTACTCCCTATAATTTCGAGCGTTTTCAGCATCAACTTTCATCGCACAAGCATGATCTCCCAGGGTATCCGTGCGTTCCAACGGGTCGGGTACGACAAGAGACTCATAGAGGACGAACGGATCTATATCAATGCACTGCGCCGTATCGCGCGTCCCCGTGGCATCCCATGCCGCCGTGCCGTTCAAAAGCGGCGAATCCGATACCCTGCGGCCTTCTTGAGGCGGTTCATGATGGCGAGTCCCAGGCCGCTTTCGTCAAGAGCTTCGCCGAGGATGAAGTCAACCTTTTTTTCATCGAAGGCGCGAAGGGCCTCGTAGAGATGCGCAGCGATGGCACGCACGTCTTTTCTCGCACCGAGACGCACGACGAGGTTTTCTGCCGCCTCGCCTGCGAGCGCCGCCGCCGTCTCGTCCGTCACGATGAGGCCGACCGCCTTGCCCGCCGCTTCGGCGAGCGCCGCGCGGAAGGCGGCGGGCAAGGCGGCGGGCGGGGCGGCGAGCAAGGTCAGCGGCGCTCGCGGCGCATAGTGCGTGTACTTCATGCCGGGCGCTCGCGGTGCAGCGACCGTATGCACGCCAGCCGTCTCGCCCGCTTCCGCGCCGTTCGCCGCCGCAGGGCACACCGTGCCGACAGCCATCTGCGCCGCACGCTCCTGCGCGGCGAGTCCCGGGTCGAGGCGCACGTCAGCGACGACCTCTTCGAGCATCTCGCGCGTGATGGCGCCGGGGCGCAGGATGACGGCGGCCTCGCCCGTCACATCGACGATCGTCGACTCGACGCCGAAGCGACAAGGGCCGCCATCGAGGATCAGCGGGATACGCCCTGCGAGATCGTCGAGCACTGCCTCCGCCGTCGTCGGACTCGGCCTGCCCGACGTATTGGCGCTCGGCGCGGCGAGAGGAAAGCCCGCCGCGCGAATCAGCGCGAGTGCGGCGTCGTTTTCCGGCATGCGCACGCCGACCGTCGCGAGGCCGCCCGTGATGCGATCGGGCACAGCGGCGCGACGGCGCAGCACCAAGGTCAGAGGGCCGGGCGCAAACGCCGCCAGAAGATGCTCCGCCATCTCGGGCACGTCGAGAGCCACTTCGCCGAGCATGGCACGGTGCGCGATGTGCAGGATCAGCGGATTGTCCGAGGGTCGTCCCTTCGCCTCGTAGATCTTCGCGCAGGCGGCAGCGTCGAAGCCGTTCGCGCCGAGTCCGTAGACCGTCTCCGTCGGAAAGGCGACGACCTCGCCCGCGCGAAGAAGATGCGCCGCCTCCTCGATGGCGGCTGCTGTCGGCGGCAGAACCTTTGTTGAAAACACAGACATTTCCTCCCCTGTCCGGCGAATCGCGCACCTCGCCGCCGCACCTTCCACAAACGGTGCAAAAAGGCGTGCGCCTTCGCATACAAAAAGCGCCGCTTGCGCGGCGCAGCCTCATTTTCTCCACAGCACAACGACGCGCTCGATGCCCGCGAGATCCGGCAAGATCTCGACATCGCCCCAAGGCTCTTTCGCCAAGGCGCGAATCTTCTGCGCCTGGCCGATTCCCGCCTCCACGGCAAGGAAGCCGCCCGCCCGCAAATACTGCGGCGCCGCCTCGACAAGACGCGCGTAGAAGTCCATGCCTTCCGCGCCGCCCTTGAGCGCGGTCATAGGCTCATAGCTGCGCACCTCAGGCGCGAGGCTCTCAATGTCGGCATCGGGGATGTAGGGCGGGTTCGAGAGGATCGCATCGTATGCCGCATCGCCAAGCGGCGCGAGAAGGTCACCCTCATGGAAATGCACGCGCGCGGAGAGTCCCAGCCTCTCGGCATTCTCCCTTGCGACGGCGAGCGCCGCGCCCGAGACGTCAACGGCATCCGCCGCGACGTCTTCCGAAGCGTACTTGAGCACGGAGAGCGCAATCGCGCCCGTCCCCGTGCCGATGTCGGCGAAGCGCAGGGACTTTTTTCCATTCTCCGCCAGCCGTCCCAATCTCTCGATGGCCGCTTCCACAAGGATCTCCGTATCGGGACGCGGAATCAGCGTCGCCCTCGACACGGCGAAATCAAGCCCCATGAACTCGCGCCTGCCCGTGATGTAGGCTGTCGGCACGCGCCGCGCACGCTCGGCGACCGCCTTGCGAAACGCCGCAAGCTCTTCTTTTTCCAGCGGCTCATCGAAATGGACGTAGAGGTAGATGCGCTCTTTTTTGAGCACATGCGAAAGAAGCACTTCGGCATCGAGACGCGGCGTCTCGATGCCCTTTTCCGTGAAGTAGCCCTGTGTCCACGAGAGGATCGAGCCGATCGTCCAGACTTCGTGCGCCATCACTGGGCCTGCCTGAGCTTTTCCGCTTGATCCGCCGTGATCAGCGCGGCCAGAAGCTCATCCAAGTCCCCGTCGAGCACAGCCGCGAGCTTGTGCAGCGTCAGACCGATGCGGTGATCGGTCACGCGCCCCTGCGGGAAGTTGTAGGTGCGTATGCGCTCGCTGCGGTCGCCCGAGCCGACCTGGCTCTTGCGGTCAGCGGCGACCGTCGCCGCCTGCTCCTCGCGCGCCGCCTCCAAGATGCGTGCGCGCAGGACGCGCATGGCCTTCTCCTTGTTCTTGAGCTGCGACTTTTCGTCCTGGCACTGCACGACGATGCCCGTCGGCAGATGGGTGATGCGGATCGCCGTTTCCGTGCGGTTGACGTACTGGCCACCCGCGCCCGAAGCGCAGTACGTGTCGATGCGCAGATCGGCGGGCGCGATCTCGACCTCGACTTCCTCGGCCTCAGGCAAAACCGCGACCGTCACGGCGGACGTGTGGATGCGCCCGCTCGACTCCGTGACGGGCACGCGCTGCACGCGGTGCGTGCCGCTCTCGTACTTCAAAAAGCTGTATGCGCCCGTGCCGTCGACGGAAAAGGAAATCTCCTTGAAGCCGCCGATCTCCGTCGCGTTCTTGTCGATGACGTCGACGCGCCAGCCGCGCCGCTCGGCGTAGCGTGCGTACATGCGGAAGAGGTCGCCCGCGAAGAGCGCCGCTTCCTCGCCGCCGACGCCGCCCCGGATCTCGACGATGACGTTCTTCGCATCGTTCGGATCTTTGGGCAGGAGCAGGATCGGCAGCTCGCGCTCCAACGCCTCCAGGCGCGGGCGCAGTTCGGCGATCTCGTCCTCAGCGAGGCGGCGCATGTCTGCGTCGGGATTGTCGTCGAAGATCGCCTTCGCCTCCGCAAGCCCCTCGCGCACCTTCTTGTACTCGCGGTACTTCTCCACGACGGGAGCGAGCTGTGCGTGCTCGCGGCTCAGCTTTTGCCACTTCGGCATGTCGGCGAGCACTGCCGGATCGCTGATCAGCGACTCAAGCTCGCGATATTTTTCCTCTACGGCATGGAGCTTGTCCAGCACGTCGCATCTTCCTCACTTTCCTTCGCCCGCAGCAAAAGCGGCCGCAGGCGTTTCGTACACAGCCGTTTCCGAATCCGCCGTCTTGCGATAATCGGCGCTTCCCGCAGGAATCTTGTCCTCGGGCAGCGCCGCCTTCAGCGACTCGATCGCAACTTCGAGCATCGAAGCGTCCGGCTCGCGCGTCGTCAGCCGCTGCAGCCAGAGTCCGGGCAGAGAGAGCGCGTGCACGAAAGTGTTCTTACTTCTGCCTGCCAGGCGGATCGCCTCGTAGGAGATTCCCGCGACGACGGGCAGCAGCACGATGCGGCTCACGATGCGCAGCCAGAGATCGGGCCAGCCGAGGAAGGCGAAGACGAAAATGGAGACGAGCATGACGATCAGGAGGAACGACGTGCCGCAGCGCGGATGGAAGCGCTCGAACTTCTGTGCATTCTCCGCCGTCAGTGGAAGCCCCGCCTCGAAGCAGAAGATCGTCTTGTGCTCTGCGCCGTGGTACTGGAAGACGCGCTGAATGTCCTTCATGCGCGAAATGCCCCAGATGTAGGCGAGAAAGATGAAGAGGCGCAGGAAGCCCTCGGCGAGGTTCAAAAAGATGGGATCGTCCGACCACGCATGGAAGAGTTTGGCCGCTCCCGTCGGCAATGCGATGAAGAGCACGGCGGCGAGCACGAAGGCGATGGCAATCGTGCCCGCCAGCTCCTTGTCGGAAAGCTGCTCTTCCTCCTCGCCCGCCATCTTCGCCGACCACGAAAGCGAGCGGATGCCGATGACGAGGGACTCTACGAGCGCGACCGTGCCGCGCAGGAAAGGCTTCTTAAAGACGGGGAAGCGGTCGGAGAAGGATCGCACCTCCTTCGACTCGACAGAGATCGCACCGTCGGGCGTGCGCACTGCCGTCGCCGAACGTCCGGGTCCACGCATCATCACGCCCTCGATGACCGCCTGCCCGCCGACCATGAGTTTTTCGTCCAAAGAATTTCCTCCTCCATAGGTAAAGAAGGGGCAGGGCATTTCTGCCCTGCCCCAGCACCTTACTGCTTGCCGTAGCGCTTGTTGAACTTCTCGATGCGTCCGCCGGCAGCGACATCGCGCTGGCGCCCCGTGAAGAACGGGTGGCACTTCGAGCAGACATCCACGCGCAGTTCCTTCTTCGTCGACCCCGTCTTGAACGTGTTGCCGCAGCCGCACGTCACCGTTGCCTCGAAGAATTCCGGATGAAGCCCTTCCTTCATTCCTATACACCTCACTTTTTCCCAGACGGGTAATGCATTCAAGCGAACTATGCGCTCGCTTGGTCCGACCTTCCCCCATCGCTGGGTCAAAGCCTTCTGCGGGCATACGCCCACCGTTTCATCATTATAGCACAGCCTATCGTACGCCGCAAGCGAAAATCGCGAGAAACTTTCTCACGCGCAGGCGTGCAAGGTCGCTGTGCAACGCGGAACATTCTTAAATCGTGTAGACGCGGATCGCGTTCGTATTGCCCTCTTCCGACTTGATGCCCGACGTGATGATCGTCAGATCGCCGCGCTCGACGCAGCCCTGCTCGACCGCCGCCGCCGTCGCATTCGCGATCATCTCGCCCTCGTCAGGCCAGATCCCCGCCGCCTTGATGGGATAGACGCCCCAACGCAGATTGAGCTGGCGTACTGCCTTCGCGTCAGGCGTATAGGCGACGATGAGGGACTTCGGGCGGTAATGCGAGATGATGCGCGCCGTATAGCCGCTGACCGTCGGCGTGATGATCGCGTCAGCATTCAGCTCCATCGCCATCTGCACTGTCGCATGGGCGACCGCACGCGTGCGCGACTTGAGGTCTTCAAGGCCCGTGCCCTGATACATCTTCTTGTAATGCAGCGAGGACTCCGCGCGAAGCGCGATCGTCGCCATCGTCTGAACCGCTTCCGCCGGATAGTCGCCGCTCGCCGTCTCGCCCGACAGCATGATGGCATCCGTGCCGTCAAGGATCGCGTTCGCGACGTCCGAAGCCTCAGCGCGCGTCGGACGCGGGTTCGTCGTCATCGATTCGAGCATCTGCGTCGCGACGATGACGGGCTTGCCAGCCTTGTTGCACTTCGCGATGATCTCCTTTTGAATCAGAGGCACATCCTCGGCCGGGATCTCAACGCCGAGATCACCGCGCGCAACCATGATACCGTCCGAGACCTCCAGGATCGAGTCGAAGTTCTTCACGCCCTCAAGATTTTCGATCTTCGGGTAGATCTCCATCCTGCCGTTGTGCTCTTCGAGCAGCTTGCGGATCTCCTTCACGTCGTCAGCACGCTGGATGAACGACGCCGCGATGAAGTCCATGTCCTGCTCGATGCCGAAGAGGATGTCATTCTTGTCCTGCTCCGAGATCGGCGGCAGCCCGAGGGGAACACCTGGAGCCGCGACGCGCTTTCTCGTGCTCATCTTGCCCGAGTTCAAAATCGTCGTCACGATGTCCTTGCCCTGGATCTTCTCGACCTTCAGCTCGACGAGTCCGTCGGAAAGGAGCAGCTTGTCACCAGGCTTGACCTCCGTGTAGAGCTTCTTGTGATTGACCGAGCACTTCGTCTCATCGCCCGGCGCATCGTCGTACGTCAGCACGAACGGTTTCCCCGCCTCAAGCATGACCGAGCCGTCCTTGAATTCGCCGAGGCGCATCTCCGGCCCTTTCGTGTCGAGCAGCAGAGAGACAACGCGCCCCGTCTTCTTCGCCGCCTCACGCACACGGGTGATGCGCTTCAAATGCTCGTCATGCGTACCATGCGAAAAGTTAAAACGCGCGACATTCATACCGTTCTCGATGAGCTTCTCCACCATGCCCGGCGCATCCGTCGACGGCCCCTGCGTGCAAACGATCTTCGTCTTCTTGTTAAGCATACTTCATCCTCCATCCATGCATACAAGATATTTTCGTGCTTTTATTGTACTACGATTTCTTAGAGGCGGCAAGCCCAAAGGGCGCAGGCGCCTCTAAGAAATCGTTGTCCAGCGACGCTGGGCTACGAGTCCTTTCTCCTCAGCCCGGCAAGCCCGATAGGGCGCAGGCGGGCTTTAGATTTCGTTGTCCAGCTCCGCTGGGCTACGAATCCTTTTCCTCAGCCCGACAAGCCCCTATCCTTAAAACTTTCCAAGAATCTTCCTTCCCTGCCCCCATAGTCGCATAATATCAAAAACTATGCTATAATGGCGCAAGAAAATCGCGACCATCATCCCAGAGAAGAATTATCATCTTGCAAGAAAAGAGGCACACCGATGAACGAAGTCATGGAAACAATCAAGAAGCGGCGCAGCGTGCGCGCCTTCCTGCCGACAATGCCGCCTGCTGATATCGTGCGTGACATCGTCGAGGCGGGGCTGTATGCGCCGCGCAGCATGGGCAGCGAATCCGTACGCACGATCGTCATCACGGACAAGATCATGCGCGAAAAACTCGTCGAACTGAACTGTCAGATCGGCCATTGGAAAAAAGGCTTCGATCCCTTCTACGGTGCGCCTGTCATCCTTCTCGTCATTGCAGACAAGGACGATGTGAACTATCTGTGCAACGGCAGCATCGCCATCGCCACGATGATGCTCGCCGCCGAATCGCTCGACATCCATACATGCTGGATTCACCGCGCCAAGGAAGAGCTGGAGCAGCCGCTCGGCCAGGAGATTCTCTCTCGCGCCGGCATATTCTTCCGCCCCGGCCAATACGTCGGAATCGGCCATCTCGCGCTCGGCTACGCCGCGGGTGACGTGCCCAATCCCGAGCCGCGCAACGAGAGCCGCATATCCTACATTAGCTAGGAATCGCAGACTAGACGGCCATCCCGGCACGATCCCCCATCCTGCCGTAGGAAAAACATCCAAAACTCGCTGAATGGAGGAAATACGATCATGGTCAAACGTGAGAAGCGGGAGTTCTTGCTCCTGCTCATCTTTGGAGCAATCATCTTGCTGACGGCGAACGGCAGCCTTGCCATCACCGATCCCGTCGAATCGAACTACGCGCTGACTGCGAAGGAGATGGTCGCCTCCGGCGACTACCTCTCGCCGCGCATCTTCGGCAACTATTGGTACGACAAGCCCGCCTTCTTCTATTGGGAGATGATCGCCTCATGCCTCATCCTCGGCGTCAATGAGTTCGCACTGCGCTTCCCGAGTGCCGTCATGGGGCTTTTGAGCCTCGCGCTCCTCTACTTCTTCACGCGCCGCCTCTACGGACATCGGACGGCACTCCTTGCGGGCGGCCTCTTCGCCAGCTCCGTCGGTTTCTGGTACGTCGGCAAAGCAATCATCACGGACATGACGCTCTTCTTCTTCATGAGCGCGACGCTCGTCTTTTTCTACCTCGGCTACGATTCAGGAAAACGTGTGCGCTACTACGCTGCCTTCTTCTTTGCAGGGCTCGCCGTCCTCACGAAGGGGCCAATCGGGTTTCTCCTGCCAGGACTCCTGCTTGCCGTCTACCTCGTGCTCCGAAAGGATGCGAAAGAGCTTCTTCGCCTTCGCTGGGGCGGCGGCATGGTCATCTTCCTGCTCGTTGGCGGCAGTTGGTACTACGCCATGTACAGCCTGCACGGTGCAGACTTCCTCAGGACGTTCTTCGGCACGCACAATTTCCTGCGCGCGACCGTCTCCGAACATCCTGGACAGAATGTTTGGTACTATTACATCCTTCTTTTCCTCGCGAGTTTCTTCCCATGGTCCTTTCCACTCGTCTGGTATACGGCAAAAAAAATCTGGCAAGAGCGAGGAGCCGCCCTTCGCCGCGCCTTCGCGGAAAAGGACACGCTCTTCCTACTCGTCTGGGCGCTCGGCACGATTCTCGTCTATCAGTGCATGGCAACGAAGTATCCGACCTACACCTTCCCTTCGATCTTCCCCATCGCCATCCTGGCGGCGCGCCTCCTCGGCGGTTTCGACAGGAAGCGCATGAGCATCTTCATCGCTGCCTTCGGCGTCTTCTATCTGACCCTCTTCGTCCTCGTCGCCGTTCCCATGTGCCGAGAGAGAAGCGGCGCACCCGCCGCTGCTCTCGTACACGATCTTCCCGCGCACATACCCGTCATGAGCTACCGCGAACACACGTACAGCGTCGGCTGCACGTTCTATTCGGACAAGGCCATATATCTGCTGACAACGCGTGAAGATGTCGAGCGAAACACACCAAAGCCAGGCACGTGGACGGCGACGAACATCATGCCCTTTTACGCCGTCGAGGATCTTTCAGCACTCAGCGAATTCTATGTCCTATGCCCGAAAGGAACGCCCGTAAAAGAGGATTTCGCCGCCCACACCAATCTCGAAGGACACAAGTTCACGTTGTGCGACAGCAACGAGACGGACGAGCTCTGGCATATATCGAGCGTGAAATAGACGCGTCTTTATAGCGCATCTTACGAAAACAGCCCTGCGGCATGCCGCAGGGCTGTTTTCTGTTCCAGTGAAAGGAGACAGCACGAACTTGACCGCTGACGAATTCCTACGACACCCTTTCTCCTACGCTTCGACGATCTTCACGCCGCTCGATGTGCCGAGGCGCGTCGCTCCAGCGGCGAGCATCGCCTCAGCATCCGCACGGCTTCGGATGCCGCCCGCCGCCTTGACGCCCATCGTCTCGCCCACGCTCTCGCGCATGAGACGCACATCGGCCGCCGTCGCTCCGCCCGTGGAAAAACCCGTCGACGTCTTGACGAAGTCCGCGCCCGCCTCCTTCGCGAGAAGGCACGCACGGCGCTTCTCCTCGTCGGTCAAGAGGCACGTCTCGATGATGACCTTCGTCAGCGCCTTCCCTCCCGCCGCCTGGACGACGGCTTCGATGTCCGCTTTCACATAGGCGTCATCGCTATCCTTAAGCCTGCCGACCGCGATGACCATGTCCACCTCGTCCGCGCCGTCCGCGACCGCCTGCTTCGTCTCGAACGCCTTGACTGCAGACAGTGTCGCCCCCTGCGGAAAACCGATGACCGTGCACGTCTTGATCCCGGTATCCCGAAGCGCCTCAGACACATACGATACCCAGATCGGACTCACGCAGACCGAAGCGAAATGGTACGCCTTCGCCTCCTCGATGAGCTTCGCCACATCCGCTCTCTGCGCATCCGTCTTAAGCAGTGTATGGTCAATATACTTTGCCAATCCCATAATCTTGCCTCCCTATACAAAATCTCCCATATTCAGAGTGTACCATGAAGCCCCGAGAAGTCAAGCCGAAGGCGCAGGCTGATCGGCTAGGCTTCTGTAAGGGCGGCGCACAATGTCCACAAAGTGGACGTTTGTGCGTGTAGCTTACCATGAAGCCCCGAGAAGTCAAGCCGAAGGCGCAGGCTGATCGGTTAGGCTTCTGTAAGGGCGGCGCACAATGTCCACTTCTCATGCAGCCAGATCGAGCGGATGCCGGGGCTGTGCTCCTGGCAGATGTAGAAGGCGAGCACGGCGTCTGCGCTATTGTAGAAATAGCCGCAGACGGGCGGCGCATTGTGCCCGCATTCGGGCTTCGGGATATAGCCGTAGACGGCTTCCAAGTCCTTAAGCGTGCTGTCGAGATGGATGCCGCTCGGCGTCTCGATCATCTGCGCCTCATTGGATGGCCTTTGGCTGTACTTGTTCACGTTGTTCACGCCGAGATGCACGCTGATGACGCGGCAGGCATCGCCTTCATCGCGGTACTGCACGACGAGGGAATCGCCGTAGTCACAAGCGAAGATGTGGACGGTCGTGCCGCCCCACTTCTTCACGCCGTCCGCGATGTGATCGCCTTCGCCGTAGACGGCCTCGACATCCTCCATCGTATCGCCGAGGCGGATGCCGCCGAGCTCCATCTCCTCGTCCGAGAGCCTGGCTGCATCGCCTACGGCGGGAAGAAGGAGCAGTGCGAGGAGAAGCGTGAAAAAGACTGCTCTGATTTTCATGTTGTTCTTCCCCTTTCTCTGTTGAATCTTGACGAATCCTGGTCTTTTTATATTTTTCTATAAGGATAGCATAAAATCCTTTCGTGCAATCTGCTGCAAATGACAGTTCGATAAGATATAGTCAGAAATATTATCCATGACTATAAAATGTCAAAAGGGGAGATTCGCTGCAAGCAAAACTCCCTGCCGCCGCAGCAACTTTTTGCTGCGGCGGCAGGGAGCGCCTATTTCCTTCGCCAGCCCTGATAGTCGGCGACACCGAGGATCTCTTCGGCGCGTCGGATGTCATCGGTACGCGGCTCGCGCGTCTCGGGCAGCGGGTAGGGAATATGGAGTTTTTCATACTTCGCTCGCGCCATGGCATGATAGGGCAGAACCTCGAAGCGCTCGACGTTTCCGAGGCTTCGGACGAAGCGTGCGAGGCGGTTGAGTGAAAGCGCATCGTCCGTAAGGCCGGGCACGAGGACGTGGCGCAGCCATACGAGCTTTTTTTCTTCGGCCAGATAGCGTGCGAAGTCGAGGATGTTCTCGTTGCGTCTGCCCGTGAGCGCTTCGTGCTTCTCGGGATCGATGTGCTTGATGTCGAGCAGCACGAGGTCGCTTGCGGCCACGGCGCGAAGGACGGCGTCGTCCGTGCGCGAGAACGGTTCGCCCGCCGTGTCAAGGCAGGTGGAGACGCCCGCCTCTTTTGCGAGGCGGAAAAGCCCCGCGACGAAGTCCGCCTGCACGAGCGGCTCGCCGCCCGAGACGGTGATGCCGCCGCCGCCCTTCCAATAGGGGCGAAATCGCAGCGCAGCGGCGAGCACGGCTTCGGCGCTCTTCTCCTCCGCCCCCGCAGCGCCCCATGTCTCGGGGTTGTGGCAGTAGAGGCAGCGCAGGCGGCAGCCCGCGAGAAAGACGATGTAACGAAGGCCGGGGCCGTCGACCGAACCGAAGCTTTCGACGGAGCAGATGCGGCCGAGCGGCACGCCGTCACATAGCCTCATGGAAGGTACGTGCGATGACGTCCATCTGCTGCTCATGCGTGAGGCTGATGAACTTTACGGCGTAGCCCGAGACGCGGATCGTGAAGTTCTGATATTCTTCCTTCTCAGGATGGTCGACGGCGTCGAGCAATTTCGCGCGGTCGAATACGTTGACATTGAGGTGGTGCGCTCCCTGCGTGAAGTAGCCGTCGAGCACGCGCACGAGCTGATCGATGCGCTCCTCTTCCGTGTGGCCGAGCGATTCGGGCGTCATGCTCTGCGTGTTGGAGATGCCGTCGAGCGCCCATTCGTAGGGCAGCTTCGTGACGGAGTTCAAGGAGGCGAGCAGCCCCGACTTTTCCGCACCGTAGCTCGGATTCGCGCCAGGCGCGAGCGGCGTCCATGCCTTCCTGCCGTCGGGCATGGCGCCCGTGTACTTGCCGTAAACGACGTTCGAGGTGATCGTGAGGATCGAGGTCGTCGGCTCGGAGTTGCGGTAGGTGTGGCGGGCGCGAACCTTCTCGATGAAGGTCTTCAAAAGCCAGCGCGCGATGTCGTCGGCTCGGTCGTCGTCGTTGCCGTAGCGCGGGAAGTCGCCCTCGACCTCGTAGTCGACGACGTAGCCGCGCTCGCTGTAGACGGGACGCACGCGCGCATACTTGATGGCGGAGAGCGAGTCGACGACATGCGAGAAGCCCGCGATGCCCGTCGCGAAGGTGCGGCGCACGTCGGTGTCGATGAGCGCCATTTCCGCCGCTTCGTAATAATATTTATCGTGCATGTACTGGATGAGGTTCAGCGCGTTCACATAGACGGAGGCGAGCCATTCCATCATGCGGCTGAACTTCGCCAGCACATCGTCGTAGTCAAGCACGTCCGCACGCACGGGCGCGAAAGCCGGCGCGATCTGCTCGCCCGTCTTCTCGTCGATGCCGCCGTTGATGGCGTAGAGCAGGCACTTTGCAAGGTTGGCGCGCGCGCCGAAGAACTGCATTTCCTTGCCCGTCTGCGTGGCGGAGACACAGCAGCAGATCGAATAGTCGTCACCCCACGCGGGCTTCATCACGTCGTCGTTCTCGTACTGGATGGAACTCGTGTCGATGGAGATCTTCGCCGCATAGCGCTTGAACGATTCAGGCAGAGCCTCGGAGTAGAGCACCGTGAGGTTCGGCTCGGGCGCAGGACCCATGTTCTCGAGCGTGTGCAGGAAGCGGAAATCGTTCTTCGTGACCATGGAGCGCCCGTCCATGCCGATGCCTGCGACTTCGAGCGTCGCCCAGACGGGATCGCCCGAGAACAGCTCGTTGTAGCTCGTGATGCGCGCGAACTTCACCATGCGGAACTTCATGACGAGGTGGTCGATCAGCTCCTGCGCTTCAGCTTCCGTGAGCTTGCCTTCCTTCATGTCGCGCTCGATGTAGATGTCGAGAAAGGTCGAGATGCGCCCGACGCTCATCGCCGCGCCGTTTTGCGTCTTGATGGCTGCGAGATAGCCGAAGTAGAGCCACTGCACGGCCTCCTGCGCCGTCTGGGCAGGACGCGAGATGTCGAAGCCGTAGATCGCCGCCATCTCCTTCATGCCGCCAAGCGCACGGATCTGCTCGGCCACTTCCTCGCGCAGGCGGATGACGTCGTCGGACATGACGCCGTCCGCACCGATTTCTGCATGGTCGGCCTTTTTCGCCTCGATGAGGTGATCGATGCCGTAGAGCGCGACGCGGCGGTAGTCGCCGACGATGCGCCCGCGGCCATAGGTGTCGGGCAGTCCCGTGATGATGTGGCTGTGGCGTGCGCGGCGAATCTCCGGCGTGTAGGCGTCGAAGACCGCCTGGTTGTGCGTCTTGTGGTACTTCGTGAAGATTTCGTGCAGGCGCTCGCTCGGCTCGTAGCCGTAGTTCCTGCACGACTCCTCCGCCATCTTGATGCCGCCGTAGGGCATGAAGGCACGCTTCAAGGGCTTGTCCGTCTGCAGACCGACGATTCGTTCCAGATCTTTGAGTGACTCGTCGATATATCCCGCGCCGTGCGAGGTCAGTCCCGAAACGATGTCCGTGTCCATGTCGAGCACGCCGCCCTTCCGGCGCTCGGCACGCTGCAGCTCCTGCAGCTTCTGCCAGAGGCGGTTTGTCGCCTCCGTCGGCGCAGCGAGGAAATCTTCCGCGCCGTCATAGGGCGTGTAGTTCCTCTGCACGAAGTCGCGAACATTGATCTCCTCCTGCCAAAGTCCGCCGTTGAATCCCTGCCACTCTGCCTTGGTCATTGGAAAACCTCCCGTCTGCGCTGCCGGCTTTCCTGCGGCAGCCACACATCAGTGTTACATTCCATGTTCTAATCATACTATAACGGGAATTTTCGCGCAAATACATTTTATACACAGTTGCATAAATTATGCTTATGTCTCTGAATACAAAAGAGCTTCACGAGATTCTCGGGAACACAGGAGAATACTGGATTTTCCAAGACCGAATCATTATGACAAATGCAGGATGATAGATATTCCATTTAGCAGAAACCTATGGTAGAATAAATATGAATAATCCATTCGCTCGAAGGGAGCGTCTCGAATGAACATCAAGTACATCGACCACATCGTCATCACGACGCAGGATCTCGCGCAATGCCTTGCCTTCTACGAAGGCGTGCTCGGCATGGAGCATCGCGAAAGGAACGGCCGCCATGCGCTGCATTTCGGCAATGCGAAGTTCAACATCCATGTGCAAAAGGGCGAGTTTCAGCCTGCCGCAAAGCATCCGACCTGCGGCAGTCTTGACCTCTGTCTGATCGCCGACGGCCCGATTGACGACATCTGGCGCGAGCTTGAGGCGAAGGGCGCACCCATCGAACTCGGCATCGTCGAGCGCACAGGCGCAAAAGGGCGCATCGACAGCATCTATCTGCGCGATCCCGACGGTAATCTCGTGGAGATCAGTGTATATCCGCAGGGATGAGCGGCAAAAAATAAAACTTTTTCTTTTTGACCTATTGACTTTTTGACTTTTATGTGTATAATAAGAATCAGAAGGTGAGCAAAGAACACCTTCGGTAATGAAAACAATAAACGACGGCACAGAGAACCGTGCCGCCGCATGAATTTCAAGGAGTTGATTGTTATGTTTGGACTGGTACCTTTTGCCGGACGTCATGATCTCGCAGAGCGCAGCAGCGCGAATCCGTTCGCACTCTTCGACGCGATGCGCGATTCTTTCTTCCGCGACGGCTTCCCCGCCGCGAACTGGGGCGCTGCCGCTTTCAAAGTGGACGTCAAGGAGATGGACGATCACTACGAACTGACCGCCGATCTGCCAGGCATGAAGAAGGAGGACGTCGCTCTGCACTATGAGAACGGCTATCTGACCGTCGCCGCCTCGCACGACGAATCGAAGGACGAGAAGGATGAGGCGGGCAATTACATCCGCCGCGAGCGCCACACGGGCGAAGTCAGCCGCTCGTTCTACATCGACGGCATCGACGAAGCGAACATCCACGCGGAGTTCAAGGACGGCGTGCTGCAGGTGAAGCTGCCGAAAGCGGCGGGCGAGCCTCAGCGCAAGCAGATTGAGATCCACTGACGCAAGGATCTGCTTCGGTTGATGTCCGAACGTGCGTCCTGAAGGTTTAGCGTAAAAGGCGATCCGTCGACTCGAAAGAGTCGGCGGATCGCCTTTGTTATTTAGAGACGTGTTATTTCACATCCCCTTTTCCTATATCATTTTGCATCCGTACTCTTTTCACGCGGCTTGTCGATCCAGTCCTTGACGGGAAAGAGCGTCGAGGAAAAGTTCGCCTCGTCCATCAAACGGTCAAGTTCAAAGAGCGCGAGGATGCGCGCTGTGCCGCTCCTCGTATACTCACCGTTGTAGCCGCGCGAAGCAGGCAGATCGATGACGAGATCGCGCTCGCGGTCGTAGCCGATGAGCTGCAGACTGACGTAGCTGTGCAGGATGAGGTCACCCTTCCAGTTGCGGTAGGAGGACTCCCCGTAATTTGTGACGACGAAACCCGCGATGTAGTCGGCGTCCGTCGCCTTCGCAGCCTCGCGCACACACTCCTCAAGCTTTCCCTTGCCGTCGTAGATGATCTTCATCGCCTGCTGCACGCCGGCGTCGTCTGCATAGACCACGGCGTGCAAAGTCTCATTGAGTGGCACATGAAAGTCGCGCACAAAACGTGACTTCATCTCCTCGATGACCTCGGGCGGCATCGAGCGCGGCACGACAGGACGCAGCAGCACGATATGACGCTGGCCGACCGGCGCGGGAAGCATCTCTTTCCCGGACGCCGCCTTTGGGGCGGCCGCGCTTTCTGTCGGAGATTTTGCGTCAGACCCCTTTTCGGCGGCCACAGCTTTGGCAGCCGCATTCTCGCTGGCTGCGACCTTGACGGCAGAAGCCGCCGCACTCTCTGCCGCATTTGCAGGCAAAGGAAGAAGCGCCGTGAGAAGGACGAAAAGAAGAACGCGCGTCAGAATCCTTGCAAGACCGTGCCGCATGGCATTCTCCTCAGTCCCTCGATGAGGAATGCTCGCCTTCGGACGCCGCGACGACGACAGCGACAGCGCCATCGCCCGTGACGTTGAGGCATGTGCGGATCATGTCGAGGATGCGGTCTATGCCGGCGACGAGAGCAAGGCCTTCAAACGGCAGCTGTGCCGCCTGCAAAACCATCGCGAGCATGATGAGACCCGCGCCCGGCACGCCTGCTGTACCGATGGAGGCGAGCGTACCCGTGAGGACGATCATCGCCATCTGCTGGAACGTGAGATCGATGCCGAAGACGTTCGCGATGAAGAGCGAGCACACGCCCATGTAGAGCGCCGTGCCGTCCATGTTGATCGTCGCGCCCAGAGGCAGGACAAAGGACGAGATCTTGCGCGAGACGCCGAGCTTCTCCTCGCAGTTCTTCATGTTGACCGGCAGCGTGCCCGAACTGGAACACGTCGTGAAGGCGAGCATCATCGCTTCCGACATGCCGCGGAAGAACTTCACGGGGCTCATCTTGCCGAAGACGGAAGCCATCGTTGAGTAGACGAGAACCGCGTGGATGACGCTGCCGATGAAGGAGCAGACGATGACGGAAAGGAGGGGCAGCAGCACCTTCGGCCCGTTCTTTGCGACAACGGGCAGGAGGAGCGCGAAGACGCCGTACGGCGCAAACGACATGATCATGCCGATCGCCTTGTAGCAAACCTCGGCGCAGGCGTCAAAGAAGTGGATGAGCTTCTCGCCGCGTTCGCCGCCGACCTGCGTGATAGAGACGCCGACGAAGAGCGCAAAGATGATGACGGGCAGGATGTCGCCCTTCGCCATCGACGCGACAGGATTCGTCGGGATCATGTTGACGAAGACCTGCATGATGGACGGCGCTTCCTTCACCTCGGGTGCCGTGCCGCTCATCTCAAGCCCTACGCCCGGATGAATGACGCCCGCCACGGCGAAGCCGATGACGATGGCAACCGCCGTCGTAAAGAGGTAAATGCCGACAGTCTTGGCGCTGATGCGCCCGAGCGTCTTCGTGTCGCCGAGGCTCGTGACGCCGACGATCAGCGACGAGAATACGACGGGCACGATCATCATCTTGATGAGGTTGATGAAGATCGTACCAATCGGCGCAATCCACCAGTTGATGAAGCCGATGTACTCTTCGCCCACGGCAAGTCCGACGACGACCGCGAGGATGAGTGCGATGAAAATACGTACAGAAAGATTCAAGGTTTCCACACCCTTTCATAAAATATAGATATTCAAGAGCAATTCCTCCAAGAGGGTTTCCTCGTGGAAAAGCGCGGAACTGTCTTCGTGCCACTTCATTATAACAAATTCTGTCGCCTGCGTCTAATCGACCGGGAATACCATCGTACCGCGTCTTGCAGGGCGAATCACCTAGCCTGGAGCCAGCTGCAGGACGGCGTCTCTCCCGCTTAGGCGATATTGACGCCCGTGACGCCCTCGATGCGGCTCACGGCTTCAACGAGCGCGACACC
This sequence comes from uncultured Selenomonas sp., assembly GCF_963528755.1. GTDB lineage: Bacteria > Bacillota > Negativicutes > Selenomonadales > Selenomonadaceae > Selenomonas. Next base: position 74,175 of record NZ_CAURXA010000007.1, on the reverse strand, counting down.
CTTGACCTTCGCGTGGTTGAAAAGCTCGAATTCCAGCACGAGAGCATGATCGCTGTCATGCGAGCGCATCGTTTTGACCGTATGCACGGTGAGGCTCATATCCTCCAGGCACTCGTTGATGTGCACGATCTGGCCGGGCAGGTCGCGTGTGAAGACCGTCAAGAGGATGTGGTTATCGTGCAGCACCCACTCGTCGATGCGCGAAAGCGCGCCGAGCGTCACGAAGACGAGCCCCGTCGCCAGAAGAGCCGCCGTGTAGTAGCCGCCGCCAACGGCGAGGCCGACGCCCGCGACGACCCAGAGGCAGGCGGCCGTCGTCAGTCCCGTGACCGTCAGCCCCTCCTTCATGATCGCGCCCGCACCTAAGAAACCGATGCCAGAGACGACCTGCGCCGCAAGGCGTGCAGGATCGGCATTCGTCCTGCCCTCGACGCCCTGATAGATCGCCGTCGAGATGAGCATGACGAGGCACGAGCCGAGGCACACGAGCATATTCGTACGAAGCCCCGCCGACTTGCGGCGCGACTGCCTCTCGTAGCCAATGACACCGCCGAGGACACACGAGAGCGTCAGCCGCAAGAGTATTTCCCATTCGGATACCATAGGCCCTCCTTCCAAGATGGATGTTTCCCCGACTTATCCCCAGTTTTGTCCACTTTGTGCATAAACCCTGTGGAAAATTCGCCGATTTCTCAAGAAAATCAACAATCAATCGCTCTGTGCAAAACTTATCCACAAGATTGTGGACAGTGTGGATAACGAAGTAGGCACAAGATATGTCCATGCCGTTTGAAAAAACGCCGCTTTCCCGTATACATTCCAGCCATCTTTTTCTGCAAACGTGTATCAGATGATGCCGATGAAATGCTGCACGATGAGCGAGACGACGGCGACGGCGATCCAGCAGAAAAGCCCGAGCGTGATGGGGCGCACGCCGTTCTTTAAGAGAGCGGCGAAATCCGTATTGAGACCGATGGCGCTCATGGCGAGCACGATGGCGAACTTGCCCGCTTCCCCGAGGAAGTGCGAGAGCGCTTCGGGCAGGACGCCCGTCGTATTGACGATGGAAGCGACGACGAACCACAGGATGAACATGGGGAAGATGCGCTTGAGGCTGAATCCCTTGCCCTCCGACTTGGAATCGCGTGCCGCTAAGAGCGCGAAGGCGAGGCACACGGGTACGATGCACAGCGCACGCGTGAGTTTGACGATCGTCGCATAGCTGCCTGCCTCGTGGCTGTAGGAGTAGCCAGCCGCAACGACGGACGATGTATCGTTGATCGCCGTGCCCGCCCACATGCCGAAGCCGAGGTCACTCATGCCCATGAAGTGCCCGAGGAAAGGGAAGATGAATACGGCGATCACGTTGAAGAGAAAAATCGTCGAGATGGAAAAGACAATATCTTTGTCCTTCGCGCCGATGACGGGCGCGACCGCCGCGATGGCCGAGCCGCCGCAGATCGCCGTGCCCGCGCCGATGAGCGTCCGCGCATCACCCTCGACACCCAAGAGCCTGCCCGCGCCCCAAGCGACGAGAAATGCCGTCGCGAGCGTCGATGCCATGACGGCGAGCGACTGCGAACCGACCGACAGAACATGGTAAAGGTTCATCTCGAAGCCCAAGAGGATGATGGCGTACTGCAGGATCTTCTTTCCCGTGAAACTGATGCCCGCCTCGAAGTTCTTCGGGCGCGCAAGGCGCGCGAAGCACATACCGAGAAGAATACCGAAGACAGGGCCACCGATGATGGGGAAGAACTTCCCGAGGACATAGGCGGGAACGGCGAAGAGCAGAGCGTAGGCGATTCCTCGCAAATATTCGCTTTTCATGATGGAAAAACATCTCCTTTAACTGAGAAAACCAAGCGGTCAAGCCGAAGGCAAGACCGTGCAGCTTGCAAAAGTCGCCGCACGATTCGGAAAACACGGCATCTTCTTTAGTGTACTATGAAAGTCCAAGAAGTCAAGCCGAAGGGCAAACTTTCATTAAAAGCAGCGCACAATATCCACGAAGCAGTATTTTCTTCATTATTGCTTCTTTCTATCTGGAAAAGATTGCAATTTGACACTCCCAGTCAAAGATGTTATTTCGGCTGGCTTGATGTCGTCGTGGGAGGACTCAATGCGGCTTCTGGCTACACAGTCGTGCGCGATATGTTCTTGACAGCCGGAGACAATCCCGTCGTGCAGAATGCCATGTACGGCAGGCAGAACGACACGGCTGACCGCCCTGTAGATGAGCGTGCGGTCGAGTTGGTCAACGATGTACTCACGTCTTTGATCGAAAAGGGCGACTACGTCCTACGCAACAACTCCCTGCCCTTCCGCGCCAAGGTGACAGCAAACGAGGCATTCAACGCCAACTGCGACTTCAGCAATTTCATCTGCGTTTTCGACGGCGCTGTGAAGGCCTGCGGCTACAGCCGCGACGAGGTCGCCGCGCTGCTCGGTCACGAGATGACACACGGATACGACCAGCACATCGCCAATTCGCAGGCCAAGCATATCCTCTCCGGCTTCATCAACGACATGGCAGGACAGGCTCTCGCAAACAGCAATCTCGGTGTCGGTGCGGTGCTTTCTGACGATTGGCTGAACTTCCTCGCCGTCAAAAATATCGATCTGCCGAACGAGAAGGCTGCCGACCGAAATGGTTTCTATGTCATGGCGAGTGCCGGCTTCAATCCTGGCGGTGCGGCAGCTCTGATGGCACGCATGTCATACTACACGGAGCACAGGAGTCAGTTCGAAGACTTCTTCCGTCCTGACGAACATCCCGATACGCGCAACCGCCTCAAAGACATGGCGGCCCTGCTCACGACGTACGGTCTTGGTCACACGGAAGTCAAAAATGTCAATGACGTCTATTTTGACAACCATCTCTTACTGATCGCCGAACCAAGCGGCGCACAGGACGCTGAGGAAATGGCCTATCTGATCTCTGGTGGCATAGCCAAAGGCTTCCACGATCATCGTCTCTTCGCCGATTGGAATTTCCGCACAACAACGGACGGCAAAGTCGATTTCCTCGATGATAATCCCGTATACAAGCCGCTGAAGGACGCCCTGAATAACGAACTAGGACTTGGCGAGCATTTTCGGAGCCTAGTAGAACGCGCTTACAATAACGACAGCAAAAACGGCGCGCGCGAGAAATTTCTCAAGGAGGAGATGGATCGCAAACGCAAAAATGAAGAATTCCGTCAGAAACTGGCTGCCCAAAAGCAAGATTCCCCAGACAAGGCGCTCAACGGCACAACATATATGAAGCTCGGGCTCACGGATCTGGCGGAAAAAGAGTTCTTGCGGTCAGGAAAGCTCGATGCGCAGAATCCCGCCGCCAAAAGCGGCATGGCGACCGTCCTGAGCAAGCGTGGCGACTTCGACGGTGCCTTGCGCTTAGCAAACGAGGCGATCGCGATGAATCCAAATCTCGGTTCGAGCTATGTATCACGCGCTTTGGTCTATAAGGATCAAGGCGACATGGACAGTGCCCTCAGTGACTGCAACCAAGCATTGAAAGCCGGCCAGAAAGACTCCTACGCCTATAAGGTAGCGGGCGATATCTTCAGTGCGCAGGGAGCAACGGAGAGCGCATTGATCGAATATAAAGCCTATCATGAGGCCGTATCCAAGGCGATGGATATTCCTGCCGAGTATATGGCGCGACTGAAATAAGAGGAATCCTTATGCGAAAAAAGAAACTTTGCGGCTTGGGACTGACCGCGGCATTCTGCACCCTTCTCCTCGGCGGTACGTCCGCACCTGCATCTGTCGAGGCAAACCAGAAGGTCTTCCGCACCGTGACGCCCGAGGACAATGCGCGTGCACAAGCCTTACAAAGTCAAGCTGATGAGGCGCGTCTCGCCGGCGACTATGCGAGAGCCATTGACCTCTATACGAAGGCGATCCATATCAACGAGCGGCTCGGCGGCTATGACGGACGCGCCTATTGCCGTTTTCTGCTCGGCGATTACGATGCCGCCGAGCGCGACGCCTTGACGGCGCTCTACAATCGGAGCGCGGACGATCTCATGAAAGCAGGCATCAGCGGTCTCGCCGAGTATGTGCACGGCATGTGTCTCTATAAAAAGGGGCACTACGAGGAAGCCGAGCACGACCTCAAAGCGGTGCTCGGCACACGCTACGCGAGCGATGAGGTTACGACGGCCTATGCAGACTGCCGAGAAAAGGCGGAGGCAGCGAGAGAAGCCGCCATGCTAGAAAAGTTCCGCACCTCTTCCGCCGCCTTTGCCGCGAAAGTACAGACCGAACTGTCGAACGGCAGCCTGCGCGCCTACGATGCGACGCGCGGCGAAATAGGCTGGTGGCGCGACGACGCATCGCGCGAGCTCTTCGAGACGACGATGATGCGCCCGGACGATGTAAGTTCAGACGAATTCCTGCACAGCTTCACACAGTACCTGTGGATCCTCACCTTTGAAAAAAATACATATCCCGACATGGTCGTGGCGTTCATTCCTCGCCATAGTGTATATAGCACAGCGGATCAAGAGATGCGCAAGGATGACGTCTTCGTGACGGAGGTAACGGGCGCAGGAAGCAGCCAGACGATCGATACGCTGCATGCGAATACACGCTTGCAGTATCGCTACAGCATAGGCAAGGGGCGTTTCCTCAACAATATGAACACGGATTCGTTTACTTGGGAGTCTCTCGCAGCGGAGAAAGAGCGCCGCATCAACGAGGAGGGCTTCCATTTCGGAGTAAGTATCGGCGAGCGTTGGGACATCCAAGTTGACCGGAGAATCAGCCCGACCGAATACTATGTTTCCATCAACTATGGAAATCCTGTAGAGGTTGGGTATGTCACAAGGTTGAATCCAGACGGTCGAGCCAGTCAGCCCAGCGAAGTCACCCAAGTTAATGAAAATTGGCGACCGCCTACGCACGGTTATTTGCGCCGCATAGACCAACGTCTTCCTCCGCTGTAGATTCGACCCCCTTCGCCAACACCGCCGCGCACTTTCACCGCTCACCTTTCATAGCGGCGAAAGTGTGCGGCTTCTTCTTTGCTCAGACGGACGACGACGCGCGTGCCGCGCTCATCGTAATCCGTCTGAAGGACCCGCCCCGCCTCGTGCAGGCGCGTGACGGCTGCGTTCTCCGTAAATGGGATATGAAGCGTAAGCTCAACCTCGCCCGTGCGGAAGAATGAGGCGATCTTTTCCTGCAGGTCGGCAAGCCCCGCGCCCGTCCTCGCAGAGATGGCGCAGCCCTCGCGACCGCGCAGGAGGCGCGGGACGGCGGGCGGCAGAGGCGCTTCTTTCAAGCATGGCGTCTCGCCTCCAGAAAAACCTCTCGTCGCGTCGCCTCCCGCAACCTCGTGCCTCGCATCGCTCATCGTATCGACATGCGCCGTCTCGCTACTCGTGTCACCCGCGCCGTTCGTCAAGCGATCGAGCTTGTTCAGCACATAGAGCATGGGCTTTTCGGCGACGCCAAGCTCCTTGAGGACTTCAGTGACAGCCTCGATCTGGAACTCTGCAGCCTCGTTCGACACATCGACGACATGCAGCAGAAGGTCGGCTTCGACGACCTCTTCGAGCGTTGCGTGAAAGGCCTGTACGAGCGTATGCGGCAGCTTCTGAATGAATCCCACGGTGTCGGTCACGAGGATTTCGCGGCCGTCCGCAAGCCGAAGAGAGCGCGTCGTCGGGTCGAGCGTCGCAAAGAGCTTGTCCTCAGAGAAGACATCTGCGCCCGTCAAGGCGTTCAAGAGCGTCGACTTACCAGCGTTCGTATAGCCGACGAGGGCGGCGACGGGGATGCGTGCGGCGCGGCGGCGCTCGCGATGCAGCAAGCGCTCCTTCTTGAGCCGCTCGATCTCGCCCTCGATGTCGTGGATGCGACGACGGATGCGGCGACGGTCGACTTCGAGCTTCGTCTCGCCGGGGCCGCGCGTGCCGATGCCGCCGCCAAGCCTTGAGAGCACGAGTCCCTGCCCCAAGATGCGCGGCAAACTGTACTTCATCTGCGCCAGCTCGACCTGCAGTTTGCCCGCCGCCGTGCGCGCTCTTTGCGCGAAGATGTCGAGGATCAGCGCCGTGCGGTCGAGAATCTTCACGCCGAGCGCCATTTCGAGATTTCTCTGCTGCGACGGCGTAAGCTCATCGTCAAAAATGACGAGCGTCGCACGCTCGTTCTGGATGAACATCGCCATCTCCTCGACCTTACCGCGCCCCAAAAAGAGCGCCGTGTCGGGCTTCGCCTTCTTCTGGATGAACGTGCCGACGACGGTCGCTCCCGCCGTGCATGCAAGCTCCGCCAGCTCGGCGAGCGAATCCTCCGTCGTCCACAGAGCGCCGGTCATGGGCGCCGCGATCCCAGCGAGCACGGCGCGTTCCTCCTCATCGTCCGTCGCCTGCGTACGCTCCCTTGAGAGACGCTTGTTGATGCTCTGGATGAGCGGCGTCAGCCGGATGCGATTCAGATGATCGGCGCGCATAGGGCCGAAAAGCTGCACTTCGAGCGTGCCGTCCTCTTCCTTCTCACCCGTGAAGAAGCCGAGGCAGCCGACGCTCTCGCCCGAGAGCCGCCCGATGGCCGCCATCGCATCGAAGCGCAGGCGGCGAAGCGACGAGATGTCGGGATCGCTGAGCTCCGTATCGCCGCTCGGGTGCGTATGGATGCAGCGCACGCCCGAAAGACGCACCTCCGAGCGGGCATCGACGGCGGGCAAATCGACCGTCCATGTGTTGCCGACAGAAATTTCGATGATGCGCCCCTTGCGGTCGACGTAGACGGCGACCTCACGCCCGATCTCCTCCGTAACGGCGATGAGCCTCTCGTTCAGCTCCTTCGTCGAGAGCTGCCCGACCGGCACGCTTAGATCGTAGAGGCTCTGCAGTTCTCGCATGATATGCGGCTTGAGATTCTGAATCTCGCCCTGGATTCTTTTGTCCTTCATGACGCCTCACCCTCGATTGACGATATTCTGGATCTGCTTGAGTGTAATGGAGATCGTGCCGTCCTCACCGCGGCGGAACTCGACGAATTCCGTGTTGTCGAAGTAGTCCGTCGGGATCACAAGCTCGATGCCCGTGTCCGTCTTGAGCTTGTGATTCTTCATCTTCTTGAGGATGGATTCCTTGTCCATCTCCACGGGCGCAGCGAATCCCGCTTCCTCGATCGCCCGCTCGTAGTCCGCCTGCATGGCGGGATTGCCCTTGAATACCTCACGGCCGACCTCGAAGGGATTCACTGCATCTTTTTCGGCAAGCTCTCCCGCGACGAAGGATTTGACGGCAGCCGCTGTCTCCACGGCATCGCCGCCGTAGGCTTCGGCAACCTTCTTCGCCGTATCGCTCGCCTTCTTCAAAGCCTCGCGCGCCGAAGGCGCCTGTCCGCATTCCAAGACAAGCTCGGGCAGAACGAAGATGGCATTGCCGTCGACGCTGTAGCGCTTAGCGCGCACATGGGTGGCAAATGTCGAAAGATCGATGAAGGCGAACTCATCCATCGTCGCCGAAGCGCTCGGCAAAAGGGAGCCGCATGCCGAAAGCTCTGCCGAAAGCCCGCTCTCCGTATCGACGACGGCAGGCGAAAAGCCTGCATGGCTGCGGCAGAGGAAAATCACAAGCTCGCGCCGCTCATCTTCGTGCACCTCAAGCACGAAGAGCAGCATGCTCGCCGCCTCCGCCGCATGGGAAAACGCACGCAGAAAGGATTCCGCCAGCGTGCGCGAAAAGGCGAGGAAATCCTTCTCGCCTGCAAGGTAAGCGACGATCTCCTTCCTGCATTCGCTGTTCTCGTAAAATGTCCCCGCCTTCTTATCAGGACTCTTGCAGCTCTTCTCGATGTGCGCGAGAAGGTATTCGCTCGTCTCGCCCGTAAGCGGCAGCTGCGCCGCCGAAAGAAGCGAAGAGCCCGCCGCGTCGAGGATATGAAGCGCCGCCTTGTCGATCGTGGTCATATTGCACCGCCTTTCGGAGAACGACCCGAATCCCTCTGGCCTCCCCCTTTATCGTCCATCATCATTCTATCAGAAAATCTTAGCATCGCCTATAGAAAAAAGAAGGATTTCCAATCATCGACGGGGAATTATAATAAAAGGGTTTTCTCTGCAGAGCGTACGGCAGAGAGCGGGCGGTCGTGGATTCGCCCCGCACACGATACAGCGATTCCAGGGAACGGGAGAGATTATGCCATGGAAAAGGAGCATGTGACAACAGGCAGGAAGGTCTACCTGGGCAATCATTCCATTGAATATGAAGCGTTCATCGCCGAGCCACGTCTGATCGAGGTCGATCCGATGGAGTGGCAGAAATATATGTCGGAGCAAGCGAAGCGGCGCTTGAAGAAGGCCGAGGCGAAGGCGCGCAAGAAAGCTGAAGCGGAAGAGGCAGCGCGTCGAGCGGAGGAGGAAGAGCGAAAGCGCGAGGAAGAAGCGGCAGCCAGGGCGGCAGCAGGGGAATCTGCATCTGCTGAGGAATCGCCTGAAGACATCGCCGCACGCATCGCGGGAGACAGGACGCAGGCGCAGGAAGACATCCTGGACATCGCCAAGCATACGGTCGAAGAAGAGCCTCAGGCGGAAGACGTCGCTTCGCGCATCGAGCGCGAGCGGCGCGAGCGTCAGGCGGCGCTCCTCGATCTGGCGAAACAACAGCAGCAGTTGGCGGCAAAGCGAAACCGATGATCGAAAAGCAGCCTTTGCAAACAGAGCGCTTGGACTCTTCTTCAACCAACTACACGCGCAGATGCCCACTTTGCAGGGATCGTGCGCTGCTCTTACATGAAAAGTCCATCGATCTGCCTCCCTGGGCACGATCTCTTTGATTTTCACGGCAAATCATCAGAAAATCTTGACAAGTCAAACCATTTGCTGTATAATGAAGGCAAGCAAAGGGGGAAAAGGAAGCCGGCGGATGAAGTGACCGGTACCTGCGCTTGATGGGGGCGGTCAAAGAAAGCCTCCGCGGACTTGGAAAGGAGGAGAATCCGATGGGACGGTGAGTCTCGAAAAAAGTCGGATGAGAACTGAATGATGAAAGAATCGTGCCTGAACGAATAACCGCCGCGCGAAAGCGCGGCGGTTATTCGTTCTTTGCATTTGCATCAATAAATCGCAACAATCCAGGCAGGCACAGCGCGATGACCGCCATCTTTTCACATGTCGGCCATGCGTCCAAGGAGGTTCAATCCCGCTTCGCTATTCCAGCAGTTCGCCAAGATTTTTCATGATCTTCACATGCGGCAGCGCCTCGAAGGCAGCTCTTTCCGTCGTACCCGTGAGCACGGCGGCGAAGTCGACGCCAGCAGCCTGCGCCGCTTCGGCATCAACCAAGTTATCCCCCGTGTAGATGACCTCGGACTTTGCCGCGCCGAAGCGGCGGCAAGCGGCGAGAATGCCTTCGGGCGAGGGCTTGAACGTCTCGACGTCCTCGCAGCCGATGACGAAGTCGAGAAGATGCGTGACATTTTCAGCGATGAACTTCTCCATGATGCGATGGCGCGTCTTCGTCGAGATGATGGCGGTCTTCGCGCCTGCCGCACGCAATTTTTCGAGGAGCGGCAGCGTCTCGGGATAGAAATGCGTATTCGGCGTCATCTCCTTGTCGGCCTCTTTGCGGTAGCTGACGAGGAAACGCTCGCATTCCGCCGCCTCCTCGATGCCCGCGATGCGACGGATCGCTTCGTCCATCGGCAGCCCGATCGTGCGGCGGATCGCCTCGTCGGGCACGTCGTCATAGCCGAGCCGCTTGAGTGTCGTATGAAAGCAGCCTGTGATGCCCTTTTCCGAATTTGCAAGCGTATAGTCAAAATCAAACAGATAATAGTGGTATTTCATTCATTCACCTCAAGCTCTTTCTGCAGCCGCCTCTTCCTCGGGGTACTTGACGCCCCAGGCCTCCCGCAGCTTCGTCATGACCTCCATGACGCCCCGCGTATAGTCGAGGCGCATCTCGTTTCCTTCCCCGCGGACGGCGCGCTCCATCGCGAGAACCTCGTAATCCAATGCTTTTTCTGTCTCGCCCGCCGCAACATCTTCTCGGCGTCCATCCGCCGCCCAGATGATAGAAGCGCGATCGGCACGCGGATAGTCGCAGATCTCGATATATGCGTCGTCGAAGGAGAACACAGCTCGCTTGGGCTGCTTGGCATGAAGGGACAGCGTGATGGCGGCCATTTCCTCGACGCTATTCTTAAGCACAATGACCGCCTGCTCGTCGACGCCGCTCGGTGCAAGACGCGCCACAGAGACGATTTCCTCAGGGTTTTCCGCGAGGAAAAAACGTGCGCAGGACAAAGCGTAGACACCGATGTCAAGGAGTGCGCCGCCCGCGAGACGGAGATTGAAGAAGCGGTTTTCCATATCGTAGGGCTTATAACTGCCGAAGCTCAGCTGCGCGAGACGAAGCGCGCCGAACTCGCCCGCCTCGATGCGCGAGGCAAGCGCACGATAGAGCGGCATGTGGTAGATCGTCATCGCCTCGGCAAGGACGAGTCCCTTCTCCTCAGCGAGGGAGGACGCCGCCGCAAGCTCGTGCACGTTGAGCGTGATGGCCTTTTCCGCGAGCACATGCTTGCCCGCGGCGAGCGCCTGTATGATGTAGGGCGCATGCGTATTGTGCGGCGTCGAGATATAGACGATGTCAATGTCCGGGTCGGTGAGGAGAGCCGCCGGCGTATCGTACTCTTTTTCTATGCCGAACTCTGCCGCGAAGTTCCTCACCTTCTGCGGCGTGCGCCCCGCTGCAGCGCAGAAGCCGCATCCGAGCCGCTGCAGCGCCTGCGCCATTTCATGCGCGATCGTGCCGCAACCGATCGTCGCCCAGCGGCAAGTTCTCTTCTTTTCCATAACATACACCCCTTCAAACGAGCATTTCCAGCAAACGCGCAATCCATAGTCCGAGCGGTGTGCCGATGATGTGTCCGATGATCGCCAGGAATATGCCGACGGGGATCAAAGCGCCGGAATACAGGCTCGCGAGGATCGGCGCTGACGCTGCGCCCCCGATGTTCGCCATCGAGGATATGCACAGCGTGAACATGTCGAGCCGGAAGATGCGTGCGATCAATGCCATGAGAAGAAAGTGCACGCCGAGGATGATGAAACCTGCGAGCACCCAGGCGGGCGCATCGCCGAACTGCAGCAGGGATGTGCGCGAGGCGATGAGCGCGATGAGCGAGTAGAGCATCACGTTTGCGACCTCCATGGAGGCGGCAATGCGCCCAAGCGGAGAAAAGGCGGCGATGAGTCCGGAGGCCGCGATGAAGAGAATCGTCCAGATGGATTGCGTGAAAAAGGGCATGGCAACGTAAAGCAGGGGGCCGAGATCTGCGCCGACAGAGGCGACGAAGAATGACGTGCCAATGATCAAAAAGATTCCTTGAAAAGAAATATCTCCCGTCCGCCTCGCATCATCGTCCTCGATCGCCTGCGATACGGCGTCCAGCTTCGCCGTATCCGCGCCTATCCAGCGATTGAAGCGCGGGGCAAGCGTGACGAGCCATAAGAGGAACATGACCCAGATCGTATAGTCGATAGAGTCGACAATGAACGCACCCTCCATGTCGATCGTTGGAATGTGCAATGCAGTCTGGATCTCCATGATGTTGTCGTAGCCGCCGATCCATGAGCCGGAGAGTGCACCGAGCGTCATCCACGCGTTGACGCCGAGCTTCTCCCCCATGATGAGGAAGGCGACAACGAACCCGGCGGCTATCGTGACGGTCGCAGAGAAGAAGCCAAGGAGCATGCGCGGCCCGATGCGAAAGATCTTGCGGACGTCCGAGCGCAGGAGCATCGTGAAGATCATCGCATAGGTCAGGATCGCCGAAAGCTCGCGATAGACGGGCTTCGTCGCCGTCATGTTCCAGATGCCGAGCGTAGCGAGCAGCATCGAACCGATGTAGATGAAGACGACGCCGGGGACGAAGCGAAAGACCGCCCACCCCGTCACCCTTTCGGCAGCAAGAATCACGGACGCGAAGAACACAAGGACGGAGACATAGGAAAGTCCGTCGGTGATCATCAAATCCCTCCCTTTTTGCAAAAGCGTCGGTATACAGAACTCCCTGCCAGTATACCATAAGGAAAGCGCCCGGACTACTCGCCTTTCGTACAAATCCAAAAAAAGCGCCGCACAGGCGCCTCTTTTGGTCAAGTATTGAGAATTCATGCACACCCCGCACATGCGGGAGACGTGCCAGACAGCATCAAGAACGTACGGGAAGCTTCAACATCGCCGAGCAGCGCTTCCTTGAGAGTCTCACTGCAGGTTGATTCCGTGAATCTCTTCGGCAAGGCGCTTCAGTGCCTCGACCGTGCGCACGCCCGGCGTGATCTCCGAGAGTTTCACCTTGAGGAAGTGGTTTTCCTTGACGGCCTTGACATTCGCAAGCTGAGGATTTTCCTTGATAGCGGCGACCTTCTTCTGGAAGTCGTCATCGTTCCGTATGCCGTTGCTGTAGTCGGCAATGATGATGTACTCGGGATCTGCAGCGACCACGCTTTCCCATGTCGTCGCCGCCCATGTCTTGTCAACGCCGGCGTCCGCCATGACATTTTCCGCGCCGATAAGCTTGAGGATATTCGTCGTGTAGCCCTTGTAAGCAGTGAAAGGCTTGCCGTCCGAGGCGTCGTAAATGAACACGCGCTTTTTCGGCAGATCCTTGATCTTTTCCTGCACGTCTGCGAGGATCTTCTTCTGCCCGTCAACCCATTCCTGCGCCTTCGGCTCGACACCGAAAATCGCGCCAAGCTTCATCATGTCGTCAAACACGGTATCGAGGCCAGCATCGAGCTTCTGCATCGAAGACGGGATATAGATGGGCACGCCCTGTGCCGTAATCGAATCTGCGGGAATGCCGCGCTTCGTGAAAGGCACCTCCCAACCCGTTGCGAAATCGGGCTTTTCTGCCATGAAGGTTTCGTAGGACGGCCACTTTTCCGCGAGCACCTTGACCTTGTCATAAGACGCCTGCAAGGGCGGGTAAATGTCTTCCTCCTTCATCGCCGTGCCGACCATCTTGTCCTCAAGACCGAGCGCGAGCATCATTTCCGTCGTCGCCTGCGACATCGAGATGGCGCGGCTCGGCGCCTTTTCCACCGAAGCCGTCACTTCCTTCCCGTCGAGCGTTTCCGTCCATGTGACGGGATAGCCCGCCGCCTTTCCTTCCTCCGCCTTCTTGGCGTCATTGCCGCAGCCGGCGAGCGATGCGAGGAGCAGGGCGGCGAGTCCTGCCGCAGCCGTCTTCTTCAGCCATTTCTTCATAAAGATCCTCCTTTGATATATACCCTTGACGCAGCACTTGCCGCGACCATACGACTCATGCAAGGAAACGCTGAATGTATCAGTGATTCTTCAATAATTCAAATAGACGCGCCCGTTCTTCTCAAATCGCACGAAGGGCACGCCGAAGATCTCTTCCAAAAGCTCCGTGCGCATGACGACCCCCGTCTCCCCTTCTTCTCGTATGCGACCGTCCTTCATGACGACGACGCGGTCGGCGTACTGGGCGGCGAGCGACAGGTCGTGCAGCACGAGGACGATCGTTCCGCCGTAGGCGCGCAGCGTATTCATGAGCGCGACCTTGTAGCGGACGTCGAGGTGGTTCGTCGGCTCGTCCATAAGGATGAGTTCAGGCTTCTGCGCGAGAACCTTGGCGATCATGACGCGCTGGATCTCGCCGCCCGACATGCTGCCGATACGGCGCTTCGCCATCGCCTCGATGCCGACCTCGCGCATGGCAGTGCGAGCGATCTCGTAGTCGGCTTGCGTGTAGTCGCGAAACTGCCGCTTGTAGGGGAAGCGCCCCATGACGACGACGTCCTCGACAGCGAAGTCCGCGATGGTTTCGCGCTGCTGCGGCAGCATTGCCGCCTTCAAGGCGTAAGCGCGCGGCGAAATCTCGCTGATGTCTTCGCCGCAGAAGAAAACGTGACCGGGCGCAGCACGATTCTTCCCGAGGAAGGACATCAAGGTGCTTTTTCCCGATCCGTTTGCACCGAGGATCGCCGTGATCTTTTCCGCAGCGAAGTCGATGGACACATCATCGAGAATCGTTTTTGCGCCGACAGCGAAAGACAAGTTCCTGACCGAGAGCATGTCAATAGCCTCCGTACTTGCGGCTGATGATCCACAAGAACACGGGCGCACCGAGTCCCGCCGTCAAGATGCCGATGGGAAGCTCTTCGGGGCGGAAGGCGCTTCTCGCGAGCACATCGGCCCAGACGAGGACAATGCCGCCGAAAAGAGCCGTGAACCACAGGAGCACGCCGTGCTTCGGCTCGCCGAAGAAGCGCGCCGCATGAGGGATGATGAGCCCGATGAAGCCGATGATGCCCGAGAGCGCCACGACGACCGCCACGACGGCGGACGAAAAGAGCACGATGAGCCGCTGCAGGCGCATGACGGACATGCCGAGATGACGCGCTTCCTCCTTGCCGAGCAGGAGGATGTCAAGCTCATGGCGCAAGAGGTAGATGAAGAGCATGAGCGCCGCAAGCGACGCCGCCATGACAGGCACCGCCTTCCACTGGATGCCCGTGAGGCTGCCCATGAGCCAGAACATGGCGCTTCGCACCTGCGCCTCGTCCTTCGCCCCGTAAATCGCGAGCATCGTCAGGGCGGAAAAGAGCGCCGAGACGCCCATTCCCATGAGAACGAGGCGCACGGGGCTGCCGCCCCTCCCCGTCAGAAAGATCACGAGCGCCGTCGAAAGCGCCGCGCCGAAAAAGGCGCCGACGTAAATGCCATAGCCAAAAAGCTGCTGCGCCAGTCCCGAGACGATGCAGACGACGGCGCCTGTGCTCGCTCCCGCCGAAACGCCGAGAATATAGGGGTCAGCAAGATAATTCTGCGAGACCGTCTGCATCAAAAGCCCCGTGAGCCCCAAAGCGGCTCCGGCAAGCGCCGCGAAAAGGATGCGCGGCAGGCGGATGTCGAAAAGAATCATCGCATTCTTCGACGACTCTCCCGAAAGAGCCGCAGAGATCTCGGCGAAGAGCGTATCCGTCGGCAGCGTCACCGAGCCGAACCCCAACGCGAGCACAATGCTGCAAATGAGCACGAGAAGTAAGAAAGCCGCACGCAGTTTCAATGATTTCATCGGTATCCTTTCGTGTTGCCAAGCATCGAAGTCCTATCGCTTGGCAGAACGCTCCGCTGTCTTTAACGGCGGAGCGTATACGTTTCATTTCGCTAAGCTTAATCATACCTAAGAAGAATAGTCTTGTCAATACGAACGTGTCGACAGCACATACTTGCGCCCGCGCTTCTGCCCGACAGCTCGCAGCCGGTCTTCGGCGATAATATGGCGCAACTGCAGGATCCGGGCGCTGCTTAAGTCAGCGAAGTCAGCATTCGGTATCATCTGCGCAGAAAAATGGTTATTTGCAATGATCGCTTCCTTGACGAGCAAGCCATATCCGCACTCCCGCAAAGCAAAAGCCTCACCTACTAACACAAAAAAAGGAATCGGCAAACAGCCGATTCCTCACTTGTCGAGATGGTGGAGACGAAGGGGATTGAACCCTCGACCTCTCGGATGCGAACCGAACGCTCTCCCAGCTGAGCTACGTCCCCATGTCGTACTACGCAATTGTACTGCATATCAAAAAAAAATGCAAGAAGAAAATCATATTTTCCCAATATACCCAAGAAAAAATAATATATTTCCCGATGAAGCAGGAGAATTTTATTAGAAGTCGAAGAAGATGTAGAGCTGAAGGACTATATTGGAGTGCAGAGATGCGGAAGGAATCGCAGCTCTGCAGGAAAGGACGTGAAACCATGAGTCTGACAAGAAAATGTCTGCTCTTTCTCCTGACCGCCTTGGGGTGTCTCCTCTTGGCGGGCTGCGGCTCTTCCAGTCTCGGGGGATCGGGCAAGGTGATCTACGCGAACCACAACGATGACGACGCCTTCGCCATGCAGCTCAAGAACACTTTTGCCGAGAAGGCGAAATCGGCAGGGCTTGATGTGGAATTTCTCGACGCCAAAGGGGACAGCAATCTGCAGATCGACCAGCTGAACGAGGCGATCAGCAACAAGGCGGCCGCCATCGTTCTCCTCGCGATGGATGGAACGAGCATCGTGCCTACGGTCGAGAAGGCGCGTGAGGCAGGAATCCCCGTCGTCATCATGAACCGCGACGTGAACGATCCGAAGGTGATCGGCGCGCTCTCCGATGACCGCGAGGCCGGCCGAATGCAGGGTGAGTTCATGGCAAGCCATCTGCCGCCGAACGCCAAAATCGTCTACCTGATGGGAGAAAGCTCCTTGCCCGTCGCCGTCAAGCGCTGGGAAGGCTTCAAGGAAGCGTGTCTCGACAAGCGCCCCGATATCAAGCTCCTCGCCTCCGTTGACGGAAGTTGGAGCAAGGCGGAAGGAATGAAGGCCGTGACGCTCTGGCTGAACTTCTTCCCGGAGATCAACGGCGTCGTCGCGGCAAACGATGAGATGGCCTTGGGCGCGATTCAGGCCTTGAAAGCGGCGAACCGCCTCAACGGCTGCCTCGTGACGGGCGTCGACGCTACGCCTGCAGGCCTCGCAGCAGTCGAGGCGGGCGAGCTTTCGCAGACGGTCAAGCAGGACGCCGAGGGACAGGCGGCGGGCGCAGTCACGCTCGTCCAAGGCTTCCTAAACGGCAAGGCGCCAACCGAGAGCCTTGACATTCCGTTCACGTCCATCACACGCGAAAATGTCGCGCAATTCGTGAAGTAAGGGGGCTGGGAAATATGAGCAATTTTACTTTGGGCAGCGAAATCCTGAAGGATTACAGCGTAAAGACGAAGGTCGCGATCCTTTCCGTCTTCCTCCTCCTCACCGTGGCGCTCGTTGCCGTCGTCGGCATCTATTCGAGTCATTCGGCAAAGCAGGCGCTCGACGAGATGTATCACCACAACTTGATGACGACACAGTATCTGAACGATGCGAACAACCGACTGCGCAGCATCAACGTCAACGTATCTTACATCGTGCAGCAGAACTTCACGCAGGAGAATCGTCAGATCCTCCTCGATGACATCGCGGGCAACCTCGCAGGCATCCGGCACGATGTCGATGAAATCAAGAAGATGAAGCAGAGCGATCGCACGAAGGAAGCACTCTCCGCGCTCGACAAGGATCTCGATGCGGCGGACGCCGCGGTCAAGGCCGTCGGCACACTCGGCACAGCGCCTGAGGACAAGGCCGAAGCGTACAATCAGCTCTCCTCCTTGACGGCGATCAGCGCCAACATGCAGGTTCTGACACCGGACAACGTGTTCCAAGGCAAGCAGCTCTTCGAGGAGAACAACATCCAGTATGCACGCACGCTGAAGATTTTCGCCGCGATCATTCTCATCAGCTTGATTCTCGGCATCCTCATGTCGCGCATCATCTCGAACAACATCTCAGCGCCCTTGAATACGTCGATCGACCACCTCAATGCTGTCGCGACAGGCGACTTGGACCGCGAAATTCCGGCCGCACTGTCGAACCGCGCCGATGAGATCGGTGTCGTCGTCAAGGCCCTGATGAAGATGCAGGGCTTCATGAAGCAGGTACACGAGGAAGCCGAGAAGACGGACGCTGTCGTTGGCGAACTCGAAGCGATGATCAACGCAATGAACAACGAAACGCAGGACATGTCCGCCGTGACAGAGGAGATGTCAGCAGGCATGGAAGAAACGGCGGCCTCGACGGCGAGCATGCAGCAGGTCAGCGGCCACCTGAGCGAAGAGATCCAGCACACCGTGCAGGAAATGAAGAAGAGCGAGGCGTACACGCGTGAGATCGCCGTGCGCGCGACCGATCTGAAGGCGAAGATGGAGCAGTCGCAGGAAGCTTCAAACCGCGTCTACGGCTCGACGAAAACCTCCGTGGAAGACGCCATCGAAGCCGCGAAGGTCGTGCAGGAGATCGAGACGCTCACGCAGGCCATCACGGACGTCGCCGAGCAGACGAACCTCCTCGCGCTGAATGCGAGCATCGAGGCAGCGCGTGCCGGCGAGCAGGGACGCGGCTTCGCCGTCGTCGCCGGCGAGGTCGGCAAGCTTGCCGAACAGTCGCAGGAAACGGCGGAGAGAATCAAGAACCTCACAGGCCAGGTCATGGGCGCGATGGAGGCCCTATCGAAAGGCGCCTTCGACCTCCTGCACTTCATCGATGAAGACATTCGCAAGGACTATGAACAGATGGACGAGACTGCCGTGCAGTACAAGGAAGACGCAGAATTCTTCCACAGAACGGCCAAAGGCAGCACAAAGAGCTCCGAAGAACTTCTCGCTTCCGTGCGCAACATGAACCAGTCGATGGACGAGATCGGACGCGCGACGCACGAGAGCGCCGACGGCAACACGCGCATCGCCGAGAACATCGTCGGCATGGCGGAACGGTACGCCGACATCCTCGAAAAGGTCCAGGGCTTCAAGGAAGGCACGGAACGCCTCAAGAATCTTGTGACGGCGTTCTCCAAGTGATTTCTGAATCTGCAGGCAAAAACCCGCTCTTTCAAAACCTCCACTTCGTTTCTCCCCAAAAGAACAGCAAGCAAAAAGACTGCCGTGCACCGAAGCGCGGCAGTCTTTTTGTGCGTGTGATTTGCGCGAGTTGGAGTTGGTAAGGGACGCTTCTCAGAGCGCCTTGGCGACGGCTTCGCCGAGATCTTCGCAGGCCTTCACGCCGTCGTCATCGGGCGCATTCTCGACGATCACGCCGTCGGAGACGAGCTTGGCACCGGCAGCTTTCGTGCGCTCCACCCAAGCTTCCATCCAGGCGCCCGAACCCCAGCCATAGGAGCCAAAGAGTCCGACAGGAACGCCCGAAAGCTTCTTCTCCGCTTCCGTGAAGAACGGCTCGAACTCGTCCTCCTCCAAGACCTCATCACCCATGGCAGGGCAGCCGAAGAGGAAGCCGTTGTAGTCGGCCATCTTGTCTGCGCTGAAATCGCCGACCGTGAAGAGCTCTGCCTCAGCGCCGCCCTTCTTCGCGCCCTCAAGGACGGCTTTCGCCATCTCTTCCGTGTTGCCCGTGCCGCTCCAATATACAACCGCTACTTTTCCCATGTCAAAGACCTCCTGATGATTTTTTCTTGCTGTAAAGAACTGCTGACCGTCCCTGCGCACTAGACCGCTTCCAAAAGCTCCGCCATCGGCGTGCCGCGCCCCAGACGCGCACAAAGGCGCTCCGTGCAGTCCGTGTATCGCTGGAAGAGAGCGCGCGTCTCCTCCTCGTTCGCGTAGACCTTCCAATAGCCCGCGCAAGCGAAGTCGCGTCCCTTGTTCTCGATGAAGCCCTCCACGTCCTCCGGCGGATAGCCGAGGAAGAGGCCGACCTCATGCGGGAAGCTCTTCTGGAGTTGGATGCGCATGGAAAGATACTCCAAATGCGCTTCGATCGCATCACCTGCACGGTAGCCGAATCGCGCCAAAAGCGCAAGCACCGCCGGCTGCTCCAAGATACGTTCGAGGAGCTTCCTGCGGTAGAAGAGCATGAGGACATACTCCTCACCCTCCGTCAAGCGGACGGGTGTGATGCCTTTGCACTCGAAGCATGTCGCATACGATTCAAGAAGCGCATCGAAATCCTCGAATCGGCTCTTCTGAAAAGAAACAAGGCTCGCAGGCTTGATTCCCGCGAACGTCGGCGCACAGTGGAAGCAGAGCATACGCTCGAAACCATCCTTACCCAAAATCATCACCTCCAGCAATGTATGTATAGAATAGCACATATGGTAATGATTTTCAATACATAAAATAAAACTTTTCCCAACAAATGAAAAAGGCGTCTCTGCACCATCCTTCTATGGTGCAGAGACGTCCATCTCCATGACTTTGTCCCGTCCAAAGAAACACGGACGGATAGGCTTAGAGCGACTTCGCCAGCGCTTCGCCAAGTTCCTCGCATGCCTTGAGCCCGTCATCATCGGGCGCATTCTCAACGACAAGGCCGTCACTTACGAGCTTCGCGCCCGCCGTGCGCACGCGTTCCGCCCACGATTCCATGAAGGCGCCGCCGCCCCAGCCATACGAGCCGAAGAGTCCGACCGGCACGCCCGAAAGCTTCGACTCCGCTTCAACGAAGAACGGCTCGACATAGTCCTCCTGCAGCTCCTCCGAACCCGTCGCTGGGCAGCCAAAAAGGAAACCGTCATAGCCCGCCAGATCGTCAACTTTGAAATCCTCGAAGCGCTTGAGCTCCGCGTCCGCGCCGCCCTTCTTCGCACCCTCAAGGACAGACTTCGCCATCTCTTCCGTATTACCGCTGCCGCTCCAATATACTACCGCAACTTTTTTCATGAAAAAACCTCCCATGTTCTCTTTGCTAAAAAATTTTATAAATAATCATTCTCATATAAGTATAGCATCTTTATCTGCTGTCGTCAACTTCTCCCAACCCTTTGGATTTCCGAGAGAAGCTTCCATATCTCTCATATACATATATGGTCAGAAAAAGAACAGCGTATCCAGCAAGACAAAAGATCCCGAAGCCATCGCGCGATGGCTTCGGGGCTTTTCTGCGAACGTCTCAGTCCTGCGTCTCGTCTTTTTCCACATGCTCTTTCCAGCTGTCGCTCTCGGCGCTCGGATCAGCTACGGCTTCCGCCACATAGGCGCTGACGGCGTCGAAGTTCCTGCGCACGCCCGATTTCGTGTTGCGATAAGTCACAGCGTTCTTCTTGTTTACGCCGATATTTGCCGCTTCCTTCTCCGCGTCGATGTTCGCGCCGAGGTAGATGAAATCCCAGCCCGCCTTCTCTTGCTTGTCGGAAATCATCTGTTTGACTTTCTCGCGCGTGAACTCCTCGCTGGCGTTCTCCAGGCCATCCGTGATAATGACGAAGACGACCTTCGTATCCTTGTTCTCGATGCCCTCCGTGCGTGCAACCTTGAGGATCGTCGAGCCTACGGCGTCCAAAAGCGCCGTCGTGCCGCCGACCTCGTACTCCTTGTCCGTCAGTGGCTTGATGCGCCGGATATCTTCACGGCTATAGATCGTATCGATCTTGTCGTTGAAGAGAACTGTCGTGACATTGACCTTTGCATCGAGCTTTTTCTCCTTCTCGATCATCGAATTGAAGCCGCCGATCGTATCCGACTCCAACCCCGACATCGAGCCGCTCTTGTCGAGCACCATCACGAGTTCCACGCGCGCAGGCTTCTCCTTGGCCGCCGCTTCGGCGGGTAGAGCAGATCCCAGGAATGCACAAAGTGCAAGCGTGAGAAAGGAAAGCGTCCATTTTTTCCACATGTTCAAGGCCTCCTCTTTTCCTATAGTCTTCACTACTTTCATTATAGCGTATTTTCCTTTGAGGCGATACTGCCCTATATAATAGACTGGTGAGAAATCCCCCGCTGCAGGCCGGTGCCTGCGGCGGGGGATTTCTACTGTCCGTGAATCGCGTCAATCGAAGTCGGTATCGCTCTTCAAGATCGTGCCGTCGGTGGCGCGCAGGTCATACTCGTACTCTTTAGCGCCGCTCTTCAGCTCGATGGAGTAGACAAGCTCGCTCCTCTTTGTGTGCAATTCCAACTCATAGCGATCAAGATCGTCCATGGAGAGACCTGCGTCTTCCAGTGCGATTCCCATCGCCTGTGCGTCGTCGATCACATTGTAGTCGCTGATGATGAGTTTCGTGCGCGTGTGCTTCCACGACTTTTCCCGCACGTCGATGATCTCACCCGTCTTGGCGTCGAAATCGATGTCCACGCCACCCGCGTTCGTCTCAAGCTCCACGCGGTAGGTCGGCATGTAGCCGCGCCCGTCGAATTTGATCTCATAGTTCGTGAGATCGCCCTCGTGAAGTCCCGACTCGGCAATCGCCTGAACCTTGATCGTGTCGTAGCTCACGAAGTCGGCCGTCGCTGCTTCAGCGACGGAAAGGAGCAGCGAATCGCTCCCCTTCGCTACGGGAGCAGCGACTGCAGCAGTCCGCAGTGCAGGTGCGTGAAGCGTTGTCTGCATCTCGAAAATCCCCACGCCGAGCGCGGCGAGCGCACCGACGGTCAGAGCGCCGGCTATGGGAGCCGCGATCCACCATTTTTTCATCTTTATCGTCTCCTCTCATCGTATCCATTCACTTTCGCTATTTCAACATGTTCAGTATACCATGCTGCGCTAAAAGGACGATAACAGACAGATAAACAAAAGATAAACTATTTGTATCGATTCGCTGCGTAAGCGTCGTGCAGCTTCTGCATGAAAATACCTGGCTGCAAGCTCAATGGTTCGCCGCCGTGTAGATCTTCAAGGCGAACGCACGGTCGACGGAGTGGAATGTGCCTACCGTCTTCGTGCCATTGGCCGTCACATTGTCGGCGAGTGCTTCCAAGGCGCCGTGCTCCAAGATGCCCGTCGGAAGTTCTCCGAGCGAGATCGGCAGCTTGAGCGAGCGGAAGAATTCCTCCGTCCTGCGGATGCCCGCACGCGCCCGCTCCTCGGCAGAGCCCGCATCGACGCTCCAGACCTTCTCGGCAAAGCGCGCGAAACGCTCAGGGCGATCTTCGTAGACGGCACGCGCCCACGCGCCCCAGAGAGCCGTCAGGGACTCGCCGTGGTTCGTGTCGTAGCGTGCCGACAGCGCATGACCGAGCTTGTGCACGGAGAAATCCTTGTCGCGGCCGAGTCCCGTAAGTCCGCAGTGCGAGATCGTGCCGCACCACATGATCTCGCTCATCGCCTCGTAATTTTTGTGATGTGCGAGGACGATGGGCGCATACTTCGCGACACTCTGCAAGAGCGCTTCGGCGAGGAGATCGGTGAATTCGTTGCCTTCCGTATGCGTCATGTAGCGCTCAAGCGTGTGCATGACGATGTCGGCGATGCCCGCCGCAAGCTGCGGCGAGGATAGGGAAAAGGCCAGCTCGGGGTTCAAAATGGCGAAGGCGGGGCGGTTGAAGGGCGACGGCAGTCCCGCCTTCTCGCCCGTCTCTTCGTTCGTCAGCACGGAGGAATCGCTCGTTTCGCTGCCCGCCGCAGGAAGCGTCAAAATGACGCCAACAGGCAGGCTCTTTTTGAGCTCTTTCTTACCCGACCAGAAATCCCAGATGTCGGTATCAGGATTTGCCGTGCCATGCGCGATGGCCTTCGCCGTGTCGATGACGCTGCCGCCGCCGACGGCGAGAAGGAAATCCGCCTCGAAGTCCATCGCTTCGCGCACGGCCTCACGCGCAAACGAAAGGCGCGGATTCGGCCGCACGCCGCCCCGGACGGAGAAGGCAAGACCCGCCGCCGTGATGACGCGTTCGACGCGCGCGAGCAGCCCGCTCTTGATGACACTGCCGCCGCCGTAAACGATGAAGACGCGATGTGCGCCGTACTTTCGAAGAAGCTCCGCCGTGCGCTCTTCGACGCCGCGGCCAAATACGATCTCTGTCGGACAATGAAAAGAAAACTCCTGCATGTTCGTACCTCCCCATCTTCAATGCTGCAAAATTCCTGCACGGTGCAGGCGGTCAGAGATAAAAGCTGCACGCCTCTGACCTCGAATCAGATCCAGCTCGGCTCTCGGCGCGAGGGAGAGATGGGCGGCGTGAGGAACTCCGGGCGGTCGCTGTCTTCATCGCTCCAATCATCCCAGCCATCCCAGTCGCTCCAATCGCCCCAGTCATCCCAAGGCGTTCGGTCATCGGGCGAGCCGAGAGCGCCTGAATCGCCCGGACTGCTCTGGCCCATGCCGATGCCGTCCGCGGCCTTCTTTTTCGCCCGCCAGGTCTTGTCCTGCCAGCCGCCCTTCAACCGGAGCAGAAAAGGCTCCGCCTCGCTCTTGCTGTTTGAGACGATATAATCCGGGATGCCGTTCGCATCATAGACGTCCCGCTTGCCACGCAGATACAGGACGCAGACGAGCTGCGCCTTCTTGAGATCCGTCTCGCCCGACGGCAGATAGCAAAAGGCGATATCGCGCCAAGCGCCCTGTTCGCCAAAGCGCGCCACGTCGTAGATCTGCGCGATTTCGAGGAACAGCTCCGCCGCATCCGCGAGCTGCTTTTCATCCGTCAGGAAAACGGTATCGACATCGCCTTGGTAGCCGAGATGCACCGCCTTCTCCTCGGGCGTGATGAAGCGCAGGCCGCGCTTTTTCGCGCACTCCTGCACCTTGTCGTTGAGCCGGTCGAGGCAGCGCTCTGGGTAGTCGGTATAGTAGGAGCGTCCGCCCGGCAGGAGGATGAAGGGGATCGACGCATTGATGGGCGCAACCTTCGCATGCGCGGTGAACGTGAAGTCGCGCTCCTTGTCACGGAAGGCGTAGTCGACCCGCTTCCACGGCTTCTCCTGCGTGACCGTCTCGCCCAGATATTCAAGCTCGACGGGAAAATCGTACTCCGCCTCAATTTTTTCGCGCACCTCGTAGGCGGAATAAGGCTCGCTGTTCTCATCACAGCCGCCCGTGAAGAAATAATATATGCCGTAGACTCCCAAGCCCACAAAGAGGAAAAACGCCGCAAAGCCGATCGCAATCGCCAGCTGCGCGTCCTTTGGCACATTCATAGGCTTCCTCCTCTCCATCGTTTGTGAATTGTTGTCTCCATTATACGTTTTCTTATGGTGCAGCGTCAATATACGGCTTGTCCGCTGCAGGCACCTGTTGCTGTACGCAGGGCGGCAAACCGCAGCTTACATATAAGCAACAAATATAGCATACGCTGGGCGGCAAAGACGATGAACGGCAACCCGATATGCAAAAAGCCCCTAAGCTGCAAGCTTAGGGACTTTTCACTTTGCCGTCTCAGAATGTCATATTCACGCCGCCGCGCCAAATCCTGCCATCGTAGGCGAGAGCATCGCTCTCTTTGTCGAAGATGTTGTCAACGCCGAGGTAGGCGCTGAAATGATCGTTGATCTTCTTGCTGACGACGAAGTTCAGGATGCTCAGGGAAGCGTCCTTGGAAATCGTCCTTGCCATCCTACCGCTGCCGACCTGCTCCTTGTAACGGTATCCCACTGTCCAATCGTTCCAAAGCGTCGCGTTCCAACCATGCTTCTGATCTTCGTAGCTGAGCTGCAGGCTCGCCTTGTGATAGGGACGATAATCCAGACGCTTGCCATCGCCATCACGTGCATCAAGGTAGGTGTAGAGACCGCGCACGGAGAAGCCATTGCCGAGCGCTTGCCTTGCTTCCAGTTCGATTCCTTGTAAAATCGCCTCTTTTACATTTTGATATTTTATGTGCATAAATCCAATCGGAGGCGGTCCCGGATGGATGAGCGTATAGTGATCGAAGGTGCCGTTGATCAAATCACGGACTTTGTTATGGAAATAGGTGATCTTACCGAAGGATTTGTCCTTTTCCAGTTCAAATCCCAAATCAAAATTCAACGCTGTTTCTGGTTTAAGGTTGGGATTGCCATGCAACCAAGGTTTATTAGTTCTGCCGCCTGGCATACCTGGCCAATCCAAGTAAAGTTCGCTCGCTGTCGGTGCGCGGTACGCCGTACCGATGTTCGCCTTGAAGCGCAGATCTTTATTGATCTTATATGTGGTACCGAGTTTTCCCGTCACTTTGCTGCCGAAGGAACTGCTGTAATCCCAGCGTATGGACGGAATGAGCAGCCAGTCAGGGCTTGCGAGCCACTCGTCCTGTACATAAAGCGCGGCGTATCGCACGGAGTTTTTGCCAAACGGGCTTATGATACCTTGACGTGATATGGAACCGCTGCCCGTCAAGCGCGTACTATCGTAGTCCTCTTTGCGATATTCACCGCCAAAGGTCAGCAAGTGATTGTTCGTCAGCTGCAAGGAGCGTCTGCCATCGAAAATCAAGGATTTGAAGGTCATATCATCAAAGCCGAGAAAGTTGCTGTTCGCTCTGTCCCGCCGTTCTTGATCCTTATGAAAGCGGGTGTAGTAAACTTGCGCCTCATAGTCGCCGCGCTTGTCGCGCCCCGCGTACTTGACGCCTGTCGCTACGCGCATCTGGTCATAGTCTGCACCTTGGTTATCCATCTCTCTGGCGTAGAGGTCTTCTTTCATGTAATCGAAGAAGACATCCAGCCACTTGTCCTTTGCCACGTCCATGCGGCCTTCAATGTTGAAAAAGTACCTCTTGCCAAACTGATTGCTTGTGGCATTGGTGCCACGTTCGCGATAATCCGAGAGCTTGAAGCTCGTCGAGAGATTCCATTTGCCTTGCTTTCCCGTGTCGTAGCGAATGCCGCCATCTGCGCGGCGCGTCGTCCAATCTGCCGTGACGGTGGTCTTCTGCTCGTCCGCTTTCTTGCGGATGATATTGATGACGCCGCCGATGGCTTCCGAGCCGTAGAGTGAGCTCGCCGCGCCACGTACGATCTCGATGCGTTCGACATCGTCTATATTGATACGATCAAACTCATAGGCGTTCATCGTGGACGATGTATCTTCTGATCGCACACGCCGCCCGTCGATGAGGATTAATGTTTGATTTGTCTGTGCGCCGCGAATGGAAACTTGATTTCCCACCATACCCGTCTCCGTTGTATCGAGGCCGATGGCGAGCTGCAGCGCCTGTCGCACGGATTCTGCGCCCATCTTGTCGATGTCCTCGCGCGTGATGACTTCGACGGAGCTCGGCGTTTCCTTGACTTCCTGCTTCGTCCTCGATGCCGTGACGACGACTTCATCCGTCTTGATGTGCGTCGTTTCCTCCTGCTTCTTCTCCGCCGCCTGCACGGGGACGCTCATAGCGGCGAGGATGGCTGCTGTCAGCAGCAGGCTTTTCTTCTTCGTAATTCTCTTCAGCATTACTCCATCTCCTTATCCTTGTATTTCTATGAGACATATAGATACAAAGGTCGCAAGGGGTGAAAAATATCTCTACCCTGGCAAGCCCAGAAAAACCTTCCTTATTTCGACTGTGGATACATGATGTCAGCGAGTACCTCAAGTGCATCCGCCGCACGCACGCCTGGATTGATGGCGAAGAGTTCGTAGGGCAGTACATAGACGCGCCCGTTCTTCACGGCATCGACGTCCGCCCATGCTTCGCTCTCCTGCAAGTCACGGCGCATCTTCGGCTCAAGCGTTTCCGTTGGGCCGTGCACGATGGCGAAGATGATCGAGGGGTTTTCGCGTGCGACGAACTCCATGGAAAGCGGCAAATAGCCGCCGTCGCCTTCAGCGTGGTCGGCGATGTTGCCGCCGCCGAGCAGCTCGATGAGTCCGCCCGTGAAGCATTTCTTCGTGCCCATGTTGAAGCTCTCGGGCGAGCCGAAGACGAGCAGGCTCTTGGGCGGTGTGCGCCCTGCGGCGCGTTTTTCAACCGTCGCGAGCTTGTCCTTGATCGTCTGTACTTCTTTGGCAGCCGCTTTCTCATCTCCCGTGAGCTTGCCATAGAAGGTCAGCGCATCGAAGAGCGAGGGCACATCGTCGAGTGCCTGAATGTAAATGGGAATGCCCGCATTGCCGAGCGTCTCTTCGAGATCAGTGTGGAAGGGAACGTTCGTGCCAATAACGAGATCGGGCTGCAGGGAGAGGATCTTCTCGATGTCGGGCTGGTGGATGATGCCGACTTCCTCGGCCTGCGCCGTCTTCTCCTTGACCGTCTCCGACAATGCCTGCGAGGTCGGCTTGCCAACGACGAAGTCTGCGCCGCCCGCTGCGACGAAGAGATCGAGGTTCGAAGCGTTTAATATGACGACGCGCTTCGGGTGGGCGGGCATGGTGACTTCGCGCCCCATGCTGTCCTTCGCCGTCAAATCCTTGGGCTGCGGCGCTTCCTGCGCACGCGGCAGGAAGATGAAGACGACAGCCGCCGCGAGGCACAGGAGCGCGATGATGATACCAAACTTTCGCATAGAAACCTCCTTGATGTAGAATCGTAGAAATCAACTCGAGAAAGCAAGAATAAAGCCAGCGTTTCCCAAGGAATCACTGATAAATTCAGCCACCCATCTTCACGCATCTGCGCTGTCCTCTCGTCGTCGACAAATCCTCGACGTAGCACCGCTACGCCTCCGGTTTACACTGAAACCCCAAGAGGTCAAGCCGAAGGCGCAAATCGATTGGCTGGTTTCAGGTAAGGGCGGCGCACAATGTCCACAAAGTGGACGTTTGTGCGTGTAGCTTATCTCCTCGATAGATACAGCGCATCTGCGCAAATCTGGGCGACTTCATTTTATCAGCGGTTCCTAAAATTCCTGATACCGTTTCATGCGCCAGACGCCCCAACCGAAGGCAAGCGCCGTCAAAATCGCAAGCACGACGAACGACGAGAGCGCACCGCCGTCCCAGCCGTCTGCCTGCAGCAGCGCATTCGTATGGGCAAGCGGCAGCAAGGAAACGAGCCTCTGTACGATCTCGGGCAAATTGGCGATGGGGAAGAACGAGCCACAGAAAAACGTCATCGGCGTGATGAAGAAGTTGATGATGACGGAAAACTGCTCCTGCCCGCGAATGGAAAGGCCTACAGCGACGCCGAACGCCGCAAAGCAGAACGCCGTGAGCACGAGTCCCACGAAGCCCGGCACGGCGAGCAGCCGAATGTCGAAGAAGAGCCAGGCAGCAAGGAAGACCGCCGCCCCTGCGAGGATCGCTCGCACGGCGCCCGCAAGTGCGATACCGAAGACGATCGAGGCATCGCTCACGGGACTCATGCGCAGCACCGAGAACGTGCGAAAGTAGAAGCGTGCGGCGCTGACCGAGATCGCCGTCTGCTGGAAGCCGTTCATCATGACGGTGATGGCGAGCATCCCTTTGGCGAGGTAGGCGATGTAGCCGCCCGTGACTTCGACGGCGCTGCCGAGTCCCCAGCCGAAGGCGAGCAGGTAGATCATCGGAAAGAGCAGCCCCGAGAACAGGTAGCCCAAGCCGCCGATACGATGGACGAGCATCGCCATCTCGCGCCGAAATACTGGCCAGAAATCAAGCGCAGTCACGAACACTCCTCCTCATGTGAGAGGCGCAGGAACGCCTGCTCAAGATCTTTTGCATCGCCTGCCGCCGCGCGTATGCCCTCTGCCGTATCGAGGGCGCGCAGTCTGCCCGCGCGCAGGAAGGCGATGCGCCCGCAGAGTCTCTCCGCCTCTTCCATGTAGTGTGTCGTGAGGAGCAGCGTCTTTCCTGCATCGCGCAGCTTGCGTATGAGCGCCCAGACCTCGTGCCTGAGATCGGGATCGAGTCCCGCACTCGGCTCATCGAGGAGCAGAACGCCGGGATCGGTCATCGCCGCACGCGCGATGACGGCGCGCCGCTTCATGCCGCCCGAGATCTCTTCAGGACGCTTATCAAGAAAGTCCGAGAGGTGATACCGTTCAGCTGTCTGATGAACCATTTCTTTGGCATCGTTGATACCATAGAGCCGTGCGTAAGCGAGCAGGCTCTCTCCTATGGTCAGCTCGCTCTCCAGCGTATTCTCCTGCGGCACGAGTCCGATGAGACGGCGAAAGCGCACGCTGCGCTTCGCCGCATCCTCGCCGCATACATGAATCGTGCCAGCATCGGGCCTTGCCAGTCCAGCGACGAGGCGGATGAGCGTCGTCTTTCCCGCGCCGTTCGGCCCCAGAAGCCCCATGACCGTGCCGCTTTCCACGTCGAGCGTCACGTCTTCGAGGATTTTTTTCCCTTTGCGGCTGCATGAGACGTTCGCGATGACGACTGCCGTATCCTTGCTCATACGGCTTTCGCTCCATCGGCAACGCGCTCGGGCAGACAGAGCTTCGTGCACCTGCCCGCAATCGTCACGTCGCGAACGACGCTCTCGACGCCGTAGAGCTCACGCACGAGGTCTTCGGTGAAGACCGCCTCGGGCGCACCGTCGGCGAGCACTCGCCCATCGTGGATGGCGATGATGTGGTGGCTGTAGCGCACGGCTTGATTGAGATCGTGCAGCACCATGACGACAGTCAGCCCCAAGGACGCATGGAGTTTTTCCACAAGCTCCATGAGCGCCAGTTGGTGACGAATGTCGAGATATGTCGTCGGCTCGTCGAGAAGCAGC
The DNA here is from genome assembly GCF_963528755.1 of uncultured Selenomonas sp. GTDB lineage: Bacteria > Bacillota > Negativicutes > Selenomonadales > Selenomonadaceae > Selenomonas. The sequence continues at coordinate 44,306 of NZ_CAURXA010000007.1, read as the reverse complement.
ACTTCGGGCTGTTGCGCGAGCGCCATGGCGAGCCGCGCACGCTGGCGCTCGCCACCCGAGAGCGCGAGAATCGGTCGCTGAGCGAACTTCTCCATTCCCGTTCGCGCCAGGGCCTCGCGACACGCCTCGCCGTCCTCCTTGGAAAAGGAATCCCAGAACTTTCGATGCGGCAGGCGTCCCATGCGCACAAGCTCCATGACCGTGATGTCGCCGGGCGGCTCAGCGCTCTGCGGCAGGAATGCGACCTTCTGTGCGACCTCGCGCTCCGTCTTTCGCCACAGATCCTCGCCCATGAACTCGACGCGCCCCGCACGCGGCTCCAAAAGGCGGGCGAGCGCCTTCAGAAGCGTCGACTTGCCCGAGCCGTTCGGCCCGATGATCGCGGCGATTTCCGCACGGCGTATGGAGGCCGTGACTTCATGGACGATCTCCGCCTTGCCGTAGCCGAGCGAAAGGCCGCATGCCTTCAAGATTTCTGCCATCGTCTCACTCCCTTCGAAGCCCCTTCTTGAGCAGATAGAGGAAGAACGGCGCACCCAAAAACGACATAAAGACGCCGATGGGGATCTCGACGGGGGCAAACGCCATGCGTGCCGCCGCATCGGCGCCTGCTACAAGAACAGCACCCCAGATGGCGGCGGCGGGCAGCAGGTAGTCGAAATCCGATCCTGTAAGAAGCCGCACCATGTGCGGCACGACGAGCCCGACGAAGCCGAGCATGCCCGCCGCGCTCACGGCAGAGGCGGCGAGCAGGGCGGCGAGCACGAGCAGCACGAGCCGCGCACGCGCCACATGGACGCCAAGGCTTCGCGCCGTCTCCTCGCCGAGCTGCAGGGCGTTGAGCCAGCGGCTGCCGAGGAGCGTGCCCGCGATGCCGACGAGCGTGTAGGGCAGAACCATTTCCACATGGCTCCAGCTGCGCCCCGCGAAGCCGCCCGCCATCCAGTTCACCGTGCCCTGCACGCGGTCGGAGTAGAAGACCATCAGAGCCGTCATCGCCCCGCCGAAGAACGCCGCGATGGCGACGCCCGCGAGCACCATGCGCATCGGATGCACGCCGTTGTCCCACGACAGCGCAAAGACGAGCGCGACGGCGATCATCGCGCCGACGAAAGCGCCGAGCGGCACGAACTTGACCTCTGCGGGGAAGAGGATCATGATGCACATGGCGGTCAGTCCCGCGCCCGCCGACACGCCGATGATGCCGGGATCGGCGAGCGGATTCTTCAATATGCCCTGCAGGATGCAGCCGGCGAGCGCGAGGTTCACGCCCGTCAAAGCGCCCGTGATGATGCGCGGCAGGCGGATGTGGTAGAGGATGCGATAATCCTCGGGCGTGCCGTTTCCCATGAGTGTCGGCACGATGGCCTCGGGCGCGATGTGCACCGCACCCGCCGAAGCGCTGACGATGAGCGCGGCGACGAGTGCGACAAGACCGAGGGCGATGGCGATTCGCCTCTTTTTTGCCCGCGGATGCACTTCTGCCGGAAGGATTTTTTCCAATACTTCCATTAATTCACCTCATTTATATATATTATTATTCTCATTAGTAGAAGAAAAGAAAAGGAAGTCGTAACACGAACTTCCTATAGTTATTTTCATATTTAATAACATTTTGCATTTACGTTGGTATCTTATCATGAAAATATCAGGAGGTCAAGCGAAATTGCAATCCGCTCAGAAACTAGCTGCGCCCCCTTCTCTGCATCGAATTCCCTATCTGCGAGACTATGGTGTGACGCAGGGAAGTATGCTATACTTGATGCGTTGCCGCCCCTAGACATGGCAATGGAAAGGGGGTGTACTGGTGACTCTAACCGCGTTTCTTCTCTCCATCATGGCTGGCGTGATCGCCAATCGCATCAGCAAATGGCTCGATGAGAGAGCGCATGACGGCGACGAGCCTAGGGATTAAGCCCACCTGCAATAAGGGAATAGAAAAGCCCCCAAGACCGCAACTTGGGGGCTTTTCGTGTACTGGTTGTGACTCTAATCACGTTTGCCGACCTTAGTATAGCATATTCAACTGTTCATGTGCAAGGTAAACTTCCAGGACATATGTTCAGCCCTTCTTTGCATCAGAAAATATCGTTCGCACAGATGATTGTCTGATCGCGGTTCGGGCCGACGGAGACGATGCCGATGGCGACACCTGTGACGGCGGAGAGGCGTTCGAGGTATCTCCTTGCCTTTTCGGGCAGCTTCTCGTAGTCACGGCAACCCGAGATGTCTTCCTTCCAACCTTCGAATGTCTCGTAGACAGGCTCGACCCGCGCGAGGACGTTGAGGCTCGCGGGGATCTCGTTCAGCGGCTTGCCGTCGAGCTTGTAACCCGTGCACATCTTGATCTCGTCAAAGCCGTCGAGGATGTCAAGGCGCGTGATCGCCATGTAGTCGAGACCCGAGAGCTGACCCGCATAGCGCACGACGCAGGCATCGAGCCAGCCCGTGCGGCGCGGCCTGCCCGTAACGGTGCCAAACTCATGGCCGGCTTCACGGATCTTGTTGCCGATGTCGTTGATCTGCTCGGTCGGGAAGGGGCCTTCGCCGACGCGCGTGCAGTATGCCTTGACGACGCCGACGACCTTGTCGACGCGCCTGGGCGCGACGCCCGCGCCGACACCTACGCCGCCTGATACTGGGTGCGAGGCCGTGACGTAAGGGTATGTGCCGTAGTCGATGTCGAGCATCGTCGCCTGCGCACCCTCGAAGAGCACCTTCTTGCCAGCGTCAAGTTCCTCGTTCAAGAGAGCGATGGTATCGCAGATGTAGGGTTTCAGGAGATCTGCATAAGCTTCGTATTCTTCGAGGATATGCTCGTAGGAGAGCGGCGCATGACCGTAGATCTTTTCCAGTTCCTCGTTCTTGATCGCGAGGTTTTCCTTCAGGCGCTTCTTAAACTCCTCCGGCTCGATGAGATCGCAGACGCGGATGCCGATGCGGTTCATCTTGTCCATCGTGCACGGGCCGATGCCGCGCTTTGTCGTGCCGATCTTCCCCTCGCCGCGCGCTTCCTCGGCGAGACCATCCATGATGCGGTGATACGGCAGGACGAGGTGCGCGCGGTTCGAGATGCGGATGCCCGACGTGTCGATGCCGCGTTTCTGCATCTCGTTCATCTCTTCGAGCGCGACTTCGGGATCGAAGATGACGCCGTTGCCGACGACGTTCGTCTTGCCGTGGTAAAGGATGCCCGAGGGCAGGAGACGCAGCTTGAACTCCTCGCCCTTGACGCTGACGGTGTGTCCGGCATTGCTGCCGCCCTGATAGCGCACGACCGTATCGGCCTTCTCTGCGAGGTAGTCGACGATCTTTCCCTTGCCCTCATCGCCCCATTGCGTGCCTGTAACTACTACTGCTGACATAGCGATTCTCCTTCTCTATACGAGGTTTCAGCTTCCGATGTGTGCGCTGAAGCCGTAAAAACGCCTTCGGCTCAGAGTCCGAAGCGCTCGAAGATCTTGTCGATGTGGCGCAGGAAGTATTGATAATCGAAGCAGTTGTCGATTTCTTCCTTCGTCAGATACTTCAAGATGTCCTCGTCCTTCTCGACATTCGTGCGGAAGTCTTCGCCTTCCATCCAACGCTTCATGGCATTCCGCTGCACCCACTTGTAGGCATCTTCACGGAGAACGCCCTTGTCGACGATGGCGAGCATGAGGCGCTGGCTGTAGATGAGACCGCCCGTCTTTTCCATATCGGCGAGCATGGCCTCGGGATAGACGAGCAGCTTGTCGATGATGTTCGTGAACTTCTTCGTGCAGTAGTCGACGTTGATCGTGCTGTCGGGCAGGATGACGCGCTCGACGGACGAATGCGAGATGTCGCGCTCATGCCAGAGCGTGATGTCTTCGAGCGCCGCGACTGCATTGCCGCGCACGAGACGCGCCATGCCCGAGATGCGCTCGCAGGTGATGGGATTGCGCTTGTGCGGCATGGCGGACGAACCCTTCTGGCCGGGAGCGAAGTATTCCTCCGCCTCGCGGATGTCCGTGCGCTGCAGGTTGCGGACTTCCGTCGCGAACTTTTCGAGCGAGCTTGCGACGATGGCAAGCGTCGTCATGTACTCGGCATGACGATCGCGCTGAATGACCTGCGTCGCGAGGCGCACGGGCGTGATGCCGAGCTTCTTGCATGTGATCTCCTCGATGCGCGGGTCGATGTTTGAATAGGTGCCGACGGCGCCCGAGAGCTTGCCGACGGCGACGATCTTCTTCGCGTGCTCGACGCGTTCGATGTCGCGCTCGACCTCGGCGCTCCACAGAAGCAGCTTCAAGCCGAAGGTCATCGGCTCTGCGTGGATGCCGTGCGTCCTGCCGATGCACGGCGTGTGCTTGAACTCGACGGCGCGGCGGCGCAATACTTCGAGGAGCTTCTTAAGATCATCGATGATGATGTCGGCAGACTTCTTCATCATGATGCCAAGTGCCGTGTCCTTGACATCGCTCGACGTCAGTCCCTTGTGGATGTATTTCGAGTCCTCGCCGACGTATTCCGCGACGTTCGTGAGGAAAGCGATGATGTCGTGGTTCGTGACCTTTTCGATCTCCTTGACGCGCGGCAGGTCGAACTTCGCCTTGGCGCGGATGTTCGCGGCGGCTTCCTGCGGGATCTCCCCAAGCTCCGCCATGGCCTCGCAGGCTGCGATCTCGACTTCGAGCATGGTCTCAAACTCATGCTGCAGCGTCCAGATATTGCCCATTTCAGGATTCGTATAGCGTTCTATCATGGATGCGATTCCTCCTGTCATAGAAAGCGTGCTGAACCTTTGCAGCACGCCGATTCTCCTTGCCTATCATAGCATTTTAATCGCTTCACTGTCAATTCCGCCAGCGCGAGAAAGGCAGGCGCATGAGGCTTGCGTTTAGGTAGCGGCTGTCGTCGGAGACCTCTTCGCCGAGCCAGGTCGGATGCTCGAACATCTCGTCCGCCGCAGAAAGCTCGATCTCGGCTACGACGAGGCCTTCATTCTCTCCCCTAAAGCAGTCGATTTCCCATGTATGCGCACCGCATCGCTCCAGATAGCGGCGCTTTTCAATCCATGGACGCTCGCAGAGGGCGAGCATGGCGCGTGCGTCCGCCGTTGGGATCTCGTACTCGAATTCCAGTCGTTCGACACCCTTCGTCGGCCCCTTGACGGTCAGATAGGCGCGGTCTCCCGCCAGGCGCACGCGCACGGCGCGCTTCTTATCCGCTGCGAGGTAGCCCTGCGCGATCTCGATTCCTTCGCCCTTCGGCTGCCAAAGCTCCCTATGGACGAGGAACTTGCGCTCGATTTCTTTTGCCATATTGCCTCCCAACTCAAAGGAAAGAGCCGCTGCAGGAAGTCTCTCGGACTCGTGCAGCGGCTCTTTTTGCATTACATCAGGCTGAACTTATGTCCAACCACAGGCTTGCTGCAAGCGGCAAAGTCCCGCCTTCAGCGCGCACCAACGATGAACTCGACGAGGTAGAGCACGATCGGGATCGTCACGCAGAAGATGCCGATGAAGTCGATGTAGACGCCCGTCTTGATCATCTTCGTGATGGGCACATAGCCCGACGCGTAGACGATGGCGTTCGGCGGCGTCGACACCGGCAGCATGAAGCCGAGCGACGAGGAGAGCGCGATGCCGACCGCGACGGGAATCGGGCTGAAGCCCGCCGCCAGGGCGGCCGTGACACCCAAGGGACCGATCATGTTCGTCGCCGCCGTGTGCGACGAAAGCTCCGACAGGAGAAGCGCCATGACGGAGAAGATCGCGACCATCATGAAGAGCGACGGCTCGCCGCCCATCCAGCCGACGATGCAATCGCCGACCCACGTCGAAAGACCCGTCTTGTACATCATGCCACCCATCGCGAGACCGCCGCCGAAGAGGATCAGCGTGCCCCACTCGATGCCGGCGGCTGCGTCCTTCCAGTTCAGCGTGAACTCGCGCTCCTTCCAGTTGACGGGCAGGAAGAAGAGCAGGAGAGCACCCGCCATCGCGGCAATCGCCTCGGGGAAGAGCTTGCTGTACATCTTGAGAATCGGCGAATCGGGGCCGAGGGCAATGTTCAGGATGCCCGGCGTGACCCAGAGGATGACGGCGACGCAGAAGCCGACGAGCGTATTTTTCTGCGCACGCGTCCAGCCGCCGAGAGCGCGGCGCTTCTCGGCGATGAATGCCTCTGCACCGTCGATGCGCTTGACGTCGGCGGGGAACATGTTGACGAGAATCAGGTATGCGATGATGAAGTAGACGACCATGGCGACGAAGCCCCAGATCATCCATTCAAAGAAGGAGATGTGGATGCCGGCCATCTGGTCGAGGAAGCCGAGCATGATGATGTTCGGGGGCGTACCGATCGGGGTCAGGACGCCGCCGATGGAGCACGCATAAGCCGTCATGAGCATGAGACCCGTGGCGTACTTGTATTCGTGCAGCTCGATCGTCTTGCCGTTCGCAGCGAACATCTCCTTGATCGCTTCCAGAAGGCCGAGCGCGATCGGGAACATCATGGCCGCCGTCGCCGTGTTGCTGACCCAGCCCGAGCACAGTGCGCAGGCGAGACCGACGGCGAGGAAGATGCGCCTGGGGTTCGATCCGACCCAGGACATCGACAGGAGCGCGAAGGCGAATTTTCGGTCGAGTCCGTGCATCATCATGCCCTTGGCAATGATGAAGCCGCCCATGAAGAGGAAGATCATGGGGTTCGCGAATGCCGCATAGGCGTCCTTCGCCCCCACGACACCGCAGATGACGGCGAGCGTCGGCCCGAGGAGCGACGTCACCGGGATGGGGATCGGTTCTGTGATCCACCAAAGAGCGATCAGCGTCATGATCGCCAGGAGCTTGTGCGCCGGAAGCGGCAAGTCGGGAATCGGCGTGATCATGACGAGAATGGCGCAGATCGGCCCGCAGATCATGCCGAAGGTACGCCTTTTCCGGTCAAACGCCAGTTCGGCCTCGTGAATCTTGTCGCTTTGGCTTTTTGTTTCCGTACTCATTTACTAACACCTCCATTGCTGTTTGGGAAGCACTGATAAGATGTACTGGATTTATCAGCGCTTCCTTTCGAAGAACGGCATGGAGCACCCGTTCCATAACCAAAGGCTATTGACGCATAGCACTCTGGAATCGTCACGCTTTTATGATAATATAAATTAGATGATTTTACAATAGGAAAGAGCGACTTCGAGAGGAAATAATAACCAAAAAAATCCTCTGCTTCACGTTCACATGCTCATGCGCGGGTGTCGCCCCTCCTTTTTCGTGAAATCCTCCTAATTCCGCCCAAAATGGAAAAATATCATTTGCGTAAAGAAACAAGACCTTTTATAATAGGAGAAACACCTTGCAGGCGAGGAATCGCCCCATGCGTGCCGCGTTCCTTTTGCTCGGCGCCTGTACGGACGTCCGCTTTGTAAAAAGCGGACGCCGCCTTGCTGGAACTTGATATGAAAAATGCTGAAAAGAAGGTATGATCTTGCAGAAAAATTCTCCGCCTCCTGCCGTGCCGAAAAAGAAGCGGCGCATCTGGCCTTATGTCGCCGTCGTATTCCTCTTTTTTGCCGCCGCTGCGGCGGGTGCGCTCTTCGCTTCGACGAGCCTCCTGGACAAGGAGAAGCCAAAAGCGGACGAGGAGCATCTCCTGACCGCAAAGGACAAGTCGACCATCATGATCATGGGCGTCGACCAGAGAGAAGACGACGTCGGCCGCTCCGACACCTTGATGGTCACGATGATCGATCCGAAGAAGAACAAGGCAGCGCTCCTTTCCGTGCCGCGCGACACGCGCGTGAAGATCAAGGGGCATGGCTACGACAAGATCAACGCCGCTTACGCCTACGGCGGACATAAGCTCAGCGAGAGCACGGTCGAAGACCTCTTGGGCGTGCGCATCGACCACTACATCATCATCAACACGCACTCCTTCCAACGCATCATCGATGCCTTGGGCGGCATCGACATCAACGTGGAGAAGCGCATGTACTACGAAGATCCGTGGGACGACGACGGCGGCCTCCTCATCGACCTCAAGCCCGGCATGCAGCACATGGACGGCAAGACGGCTGTGACCTATGTGCGCTACCGCGACGAGGAGGGCGACATCGGGCGCATCGAGCGCCAGCAGAAGTTCATGAAAGCGGTCATGGAAAAGCTCACGTCACCCGCCATCATCACGCGCCTGCCCTCCGTCATCAAGGAGGTCATGGATTCCATCGAAACCGACCTCTCCTTCCGCCAAATGCTTGAGTTCGCGGGCACTCTGAAGGAGGCGCAGAAGAATGGCCTCAAGACCGACATGGTGCCAGGGCGTCCGCTCTACATCTCGGGGATCAGCTATTGGATTCCCGACATCATGAAGCTTCGCCAGACGGTCGCCAACACACTCGACATCGATGTCAACGCCTCGATGCGCGCCGCCATGGAACGTGAGAGCCACGAGTACGAAAGCTCGATCCCCGCGGGCGCAACCGAAGTGCCTGCAAGCGACACCTCCATCGGCCGTCCCAAGCGCGAAAGTTCGGGCAGAAGCGAAAGCTCCTCGAAGAGTTCGACAAGCCGCGAGGACGCGGACGAGAAGGAGTCGAAGAAGGGCGGCAGGGATCGCTCGTCGTCCGCTTCGTCAACAGAGAAGAAAGGCGCGGCACAGGACGCAGACGATTCGCGCACGCGTACGGAGGCGAAGTCTTCGGGCGCATCGCCCGCGGCGACGCCCTCTGCTGCACCCACCCCCGGTGCCGAGACGCAGAAAACGCAATGATGCTCCCCATACGAAAGGGGCTGTCGCACAAATCATGTGCAACAGCCCCTTTTTCGTGCGCAAAAACGCTTTTATTGAACTGCGCGATTCCCCTCACCGTACAATATGCTTGCCGCCGTAATAATGCGTATTCCAGTAGTCGCCTGAAAGTTCGTCGATGCGCACGCCCTTGCTCGTCGATGCGTGGATGAACTTGCCGCCGCCGAGGTAGATGCCGCAGTGCGACGCGCCCTTTTCGTAGGTCTCGAAAAAGACGAGGTCACCCTCTTCAAGCTCCGCCGTCTTCGCACTTTTCCCGAGCTTGAACTGCTCATCCGCCGTGCGCGGCAGCGTCATGCCGTTCTCCTTGAAGACGTACTGCAGATAGCCCGAGCAGTCGAACGCCTTCGGTGTTGTACCACCGAATTTGTACGGCGTGCCGATGTACTTCTTCGCCGTCGCTATGACGGCCGCCACCTTGGCCCGCTGCAGGAACGGAGCGCTCTCGGGCGCTTTTTTTATGCGCGGTTCGAGCGCGGGGACATTCTCTTTGCCCGGCGTTTCCGCCGCTGTATTGTCGGCAGGTTTCGCACCAGGAAAGGCGATAGAGCCGCCCTGCGCGGGCTTTGCGGCGGGCGGCGCAGGGGCGGGTGAGGCATCTCGTGCAGGCTGCTTCTGCAGGCGGCTCCATGTCTCACGATCGACGACGCCCGTTTCCTTGAGGCTCTGGGCGCGTTGGAACGCAAGAACCGCGCTCTTCGTGCGGCTGCCGAAGATGCCGTCCGGTTCATCGCTGAGATAGCCCGTGCGCTTCAGTTCCTTTTGCAGTTTGAAGACGTCGTGCCCATGGGAGTTTTCCGAGAGGATCGGCGCGGCCAAGGCCGTGCCCGCCGACAAGAATACGGCAAGTCCAAAAGCAAGAAAGACTTTGCGCAAACGACGTAGACGCATACCATCCCATCCTTTCCACGCAGCGACAATCGCCTAAAATATGTCCGTTACGTCTTTTCATATCTGTGCTTTCAAGTATACTGTAAAACTCCGAGAAGTCAAGCCTGAAGGGTATCGGTCGAATGAAAGTCCTTTGTCCTTAAAGGAAAGAATTCTATAAGATTTACAAAACGTGTGGCACGTGTTCCAGCGTCTCTGTCCCAGGCTTGACGGATACGCAGGCGAGTGTTACGATTCACAATGAGAAGTCTTGGACGCATGGCAGTATTTCAAGGAATCGGAGATGAAATAGCTCTATCTGATCGATGCTGTAAATTCCCATAGAAAAGCCGGAGAAGAATTTTCTTTGAAAAAATCTTTTTTTGTTCTATAATGGAAGAAAGGCTGTTTCACAGCGGTAGGGATTTATACTCGTCTCAAACTGCAGCGGCCGGATAGGAGTTTTACCGATGAAAAGCACCGACATGAGAAGAAAGCGCTCGCTGAAAGTCAGCGGAGCGCACCCTATGGAAACTTTGGACATTCCTCAGCCGATGCCGCAAGAAGCGAGGAAAGATACAAAGGAACGGGAGGAAGCGTGCAGAGAGGCGATACTGCGTGTCTTCTTGGAAACGACAAACATGATCGCTTACCGCTACGAAGTAGCGAAAGACGAAACGACGCTCTGGCAGGCCGCTCCTGGAGAAGAGATGAAAGAAGCGCACAGGGCGAATTTCTACGACTATTTTACCAATGAAGTGCTCGCCGATGCCGACCAGAGCGAGGAAGTGCTCGCACGCTTGACAGACGCCTGCCGGAGGATTCGCGACGATGTCGTCGAGTATCGGGTCAAGACGAAAGACGGCAGTCCGCTTTGGCGCCGTACCTCGTATCACAGCTTAGCGACAGAGGACGGACAAGTCTATGCAGTCGTCGGGCTCATGGAGGACCTACACGATACTACACATATGATGGAACGCCAGGAAGCGCAGCTGAAACGCGATCCGCAGACGAGACTCTTTGACCGCGAGGGGCTGGCGCTTCTCATCAATCATCAGCTCATGAATCTCTTGCGCGGCGAAAAGGGCGTGCTCTTCATCGTTGGTATCGACGACTACGAGAAGCTTTGTGAAGCGTTGGGCGAGTCGGCATGCAACGGCTACATCGGCACGCTCTCAGACTCCGTTCGTGCAGATTTCCGAGGCGTCGATATCTTCGGGCGCGTCAAAAGAGATGAGATCGCCGTCTTCATCTCGGGCCGCATCTCCATCGATATCATTGAAAAGCGTGCGCAGCGCATTCTCGATCTCTTTCTGCGCGTACAGCCGCAGGATCATACGCCGGTATCATTCAGTATGGGCATATCGGTCACAGGATCGCCTACAGAGACGTTTGATCATATGGTCAGTGAGGCAGAAGAGGCTATGCTGTCAGCGCGCAGGTTCGGGCCAAACCGCTGCCGCATGTACGACGAAATCAAGGGATGAGGTTTATTCTTGACATGAAAAAAGAGGGGCTTCCCAGCGGAAGCCCCTCTTTTTCTGTCAGATCTGCTGGCGTTCGTTTGTGATCGGCATGCCCGAGATATGAGCGTGCAGGATCTTCCAGCCTTCCTGCGAGGTGCGGCGGTACGTCTGGCTCGTGCGTCCCTTATGCTCGATCTCCGTGCCATCGGAGCGCAGCTTGCCGTGAAAGTCCCATGTGTACATGGCAATCGCCGTATCGCGGTAGACTTCGATCTCGAGGTCGCGGAACTCGAAGTGACGCTCCGTGTAGAGCTTCTGCAGGCGATCAATGTAGAAGTGCTGCCGGATGTTCTCCCAGCCGATGTCATCCCCGCGCGGGTGCATCATGGACGTCTTCGGTCCTGATTGCCAGATGCTGTCTGCAAGCGCCGTGTTTGCATCATTCAGCGTCTTTTTGTAGAGATCGACGAACTGCTCTACGATCGCGGCGTCTCCTTCACGAACTGTCATGGACGATTCCTCCTTTGGATGGGGAGAGTGACCGTATGGAGTAAGAACCCCGTTCGGGGCAAAGGGTCACACTTCCCGCTGTTGAAATTTTCCACAATCATCTGTTTTTATTTTACCATGAAAATCCAAGAGGTCAAGTCCGAAGGGCGCAGACTGATTGGCTAAGCTTCGGTAAGATATGTTATACTAGCATTGACGTGTCTAGCCCTCTATAGACTTTAGCGCAGAAGAATCATTCCCATGGTCATCATCCAGGTTGCTGATGAAGAGCCATTGCCCGAATGCGCCACATGAAGGAAAGGGAAAATCTCATACAATGAAAACACCGCTTCACTATCAAATTTCCGAATACGACTGCGGACCAACATCCATGCTCAACGCCATGAGCTTCCTCTTCTCGCGAGAGGAACTGCCGCCCGAGATCCTGCGCAATACGATGCTCTACTGCCTCGACTGTTACGGAAAGGAAGGGCATCCGGGCAAGAGCGGCACCTCGTGCATGGCGATGATGTTCTTGTCGAACTGGCTCGACAGTTTCGGCAAGGCAGGTCTGCTCCCTGTATCGAGCTGCTATCTCCGCGGTGAAGAAGTATTCATCGGCGAAGGCAGTCGACTCAACGACACACTGTGTCGCAAAGGCGTCGCCGTCGTGCGCCTGTGGTTTGAGGTCGAACACTATGTACTCATGACGGGCATCGAGGATGAGGAAATCCTGCTCTTCGATCCCTATTATCAGGAAGAGCCATTCAAGGGTGCAGAGTCTTCTGTGCGCATAGATCTGAAGCATCCCCTATGGTACAACCGCCGCGTCCCTTTCTCCTTCTTCAACCGTGAGACGCAGGAGCTGTACGCACTCGGGGAGAAAGATACGCGCGAAGCCGTACTGCTCTTCAACAATACGACGAAGCTCACGGCAGAAAAATCCATCGAATACTTCATCTGAACGACTGTCCGACCGCATCAAAAAAAGCCGCTGTATGTCCGAAAGGTTCATGCAGCGGCTTTCTTTACGCTAAGTTCTGAGAAGCCATGTCATAAGGGCGCAGGTTTTCATTTTTTCTCCGCCTTCGTCGGTGGTTTTAGCTGCGCCGCCATCTTCGACGGCGATTTCGCCGAAGCGTCTGCGGAAGACACCCGTTCCTGCAGCGGTTTTGCCGCGGGCTGCGGGTGCACTTTCAGCTCGATGCCGGCGCGCGGATTCATCTCGCTGCGCCCCTTGAAGATGCCGCCGTCCTCGATCTGGAAAGCGTTGACCTTGACATCGCCGATGAGCTGCCCTGCGCTGTGGATCGTCAGTCCCTCTTCCGTCTGCGCGTTGCCATGCACCGTGCCCGATACATCAAGTGAGCGCGCAGAGACGTTGCCCGTGACCATGCCCGTCTCCCCGACGATCACGGAGCCGGAGAGTTTCAGCTCGCCCTCGATCTCTCCGTCGATGCGCAGATTCCCTGTGCCGCTGACCTCGCCATGAATCTTCGTGTTCTTGCCGATGATCGTTTCTATATCGCCTGAGGCGGAACTGTCATCGCGCCTTTTCATCACACCAAACATAGACTCCCCACTTCCTATAGATAGCTTGCCGGATTCACCGTCTCGCCATTGACATGGATCTCATAGTGGACATGCGGCCCCGTCGAAAAGCCCGTGCTGCCCATATAGGCGATCACATCACCGCGCTTCACATGCTGTCCCTCGTGCACTACGACTTCGGACGCATGACCGTAGCGCGTGAGGATGCCGTTGCCGTGGTCAATATCGACCATGTTGCCGTAGCCGCCTCCATTCCAGCCAGCCGTCGTCACGACGCCGTCTGCCGTCGCCACGATGGGCGTCCCCATATCGTTGGCGATGTCGATGCCTGGATGAAAGTCCGTACCGTTCCAACGCCAGCCGAAGGGTGACGATATATCGCCCGATGTCGGCCAGCCCGAAGGGACATTGCCCGGCACGCTCGTTCGTGCCATCTTATCCTTTTCGGCCGCTCGCTCCGCCGCTTCTCGCTGCTGCTTCTCATATCTCGCTTCAAGCTTCGCGAGGCTTTCGCGCCTCTCAGGCAAACCGCGCGACACCGCATCGAGTGCACGTCGCACCTGCGAGACTTCCGCTGGCACAGCTGGCCCACCTTGCCCCGTATGCTTGGCAGACTCGTCCGCCGCCCCCTCATCGAGCAGACGGCGCAGCGTCTTCTCGCGTTCTGTGAGCTTTTCCATCTCGCTCTGCAGATTTTGCGCCTCCTTGGCAAGCTCCTTCAGCTCCGCCTGGCGGCCCGTCTCAGCAGGCGTCTCCGCCTTCGCGTCCGACACGCTGCTCCAAAGGCTGTACGATACATAGCCGAATCCCGCCAGCAAAACCACACCAAGAGCTGCCAGAGCGCACGCCAGAAGCTTCAGCCTCCGAACCGAGAAGCTGTAGCTTCGCACTGTCTCACCCTGGTGCGGGATGACCTTCAGCGTATACTCACGCTTGTCCGGCTTCTTTCCTTTCGTATTCAAGCCATGATCCCCCAACAATTTTGAAGAATAATACTACTTTTACTATGAAGCCCCAAGAGGTCAAGCCAAAGGCGCAGACCGATTGGCTAGGCTTCTGTAAGGGCGGCGCACAATGTCCACGAAGTGGACGTTTGTGCGTGTAGTTTTCTCATACAGTTATCATTATAGCATAGAAGAAAAGAGAAGATCAAACGTTTTAGGTCGCAATTTGGAGAAGGAAGCCGCATGAGCAACATCTATGGTTACATTCATGTATCTAGTATGAAGCCCCAAGAGGTCAAGCCGAAGGCACAGACCGATTGACCAGACTTCAGTAAGGGCGTGAGGACATATGTTCGGCATACCTCCTTGATGATGCCATTGCAGGAAACGAACAGAAAATAAAACAGGCATAGCCAGTTTTACGGACTGGCTATGCCATATTTTTTTTGCAAAAGCGGTATCCGTAAAGGAAGTTATCAAACGTTCACTTTATGGACACTGTATGCTGCCCTTAATGAAACGGAAAACTGTGTAGGCAGACATGACGTATAGGTTGCATCCTATGGTATAATAGAGAAAAATCGTTGAACTGCGACAAAGGAGGCGCCATGAAAATTCTGATTGCCTTGAGAACAAACGAGCATCATAAGGAACAGCTGCAAAGAAATGCGACGGGGGCGGAGCTTCTTTTCGTGCCTGCTGATCAGGTGCGTGAAGAAGACCTCGCCGATGTTGATGCCATCATCGGCAACGTACCGCTGGAGCTTCTGCCTGCAGCGAAGAAATTGCGCTGGTTGCAGCTCAATACGGCAGGGGCAGACACCTACTGCAAAGAAGGCGTGCTCAGGGACGATGTCCTCCTAACGAATGCGACGGGAGCCTATGGCCTTGCGCTTTCCGAGCATTTGCTCGCACAGCTCCTCGCGATGATGAAGAAGCTCTATCCCTACTATGACAACCAGAAGAAGGGAATCTGGCACGATGAAGGGAGCGTCACCTCGATCGAGGACGCGACCATCTTGATCCTCGGCGCAGGCGACATCGGTCGTGCCTTCGCGCGTCGCGTCAAGGCGCTCGGCGCTTACGTCATCGGCGTGCGCCGCCGCGAGGGAGCGAAGCCCTTTGGCATCGACGAGATGGGCACGATGGAAGAACTCGATTCTCTGCTCGCACGTGCGGATGTCGTCGTATCGGTTCTGCCAGAGACAACGGCGACGAGGGGCGTCTTTGACAAAAAGCGCTTTACTGCGATGAAAAAAGGCTCCTACTTCCTGAACATCGGGCGCGGCAACGCCGTCGTCACGGAAGATCTCATCGAAGTGATGAAGGAAGGGCATCTCGCAGGCGCGGCGCTCGACGTCACAGATCCCGAGCCCCTTCCCGCCGATCACTCGCTCTGGCATACACCGAATATTTATATAACGCCGCATATCTCGGGCGACGATCACCTGAGCGCAACACAGGACAAGATCGTTCAGATCGCTGCGAGAAATCTTGCAGCATTCATGCAGGGCGTACCACTCGAAAACCTCGTCAATCGCACGACAGGATACAAGGACTGAGGAGGGATACGATGCGTCAATGCATGGACATGGAGAACCTGCACCGCAGGCTCAGAAAGATTCGCGGACAGGTCGAGGCTCTCGACCGCATGGTCGAGGAGGAAATTCCATGTGAGGATCTTCTCTCACAAATCAATGCTGCAAAGGCTGCGCTGCACAAGTGCGGTCAGATCGTGCTCGAAGGCCACATCCAACACTGCGTGAAAGACGGCATCGCCCACGGCGATGCGGAAAAGACGGTCGAGAGCTTCACCAAGGCGGTCGAACGCTTCGCCAATATGGGATGAGGCTTTGTGAACGTCAGCTGTACCCTATGGGCTTGATTTGCGGAACGTTTTCACATACGACTTTGGCATACGGATTAAAGCGAATACCGAGAACGACCAGTTGTTTCTACTTCTTCTCGCCGAATTGCGCGAGAGCTTCGGAGAAGTCCTCTACGAGTTCGACCGCGCCCGTGTATTCGCCGTTCTCGTCGTAGATGGCGAGATAGCGCACGCCGACAGGCTTGCCCTTGATATAGCGGTAGATCTCCATGCGATCGCGCTTCTTCGCCTTGAAATCGGCGACGAGCTGCTCGATGATCGGCACGATGTTGGCGGGATGGCAGTTGTAGACCTTGCTGCCCAAAGCGATGCGCGGGCGCGCGAAGACCTGCCCGGGATTCGAGAAGAAGCGCAGCATCTCGTCCTTGTCGATGTAGGTGATGTCGACGGGCAGGAGGTTCAAGATGGCTTCCAGTTCCTTGCAGCCGATTTCGCCCGTCGATAGCCGGACCTTGCCCGAGGCGATCATCTTGCGCTCTTTCGCTTCTGCCTCCGCAACATAGGCATCGCCCTCCGCCCACTTCGGTGCATCCTTGATGAACGCGATGCCGAATTCCGGCATGTCACGGTAAATCATGAGCCAATCTTCTTCAGAGAAGAAGCGCAGCGTCAGCGGGAAGAGGATCTTCTCTTCCTTGTAGATCATGTCACGGATGCGCTGGAAGAAGGCCAAATAGCGCTCCTCCTCGCCGCCGATTCCATCGCCGAGCGACTTCATGAGTGCGCGAAGCTCCGCCTTGATCTCGTCGTCGACGCCCCACATGACGCCCGAAGGACCCGTCACACCGTAGCGGTAGAGAAGTGTCATGAGCAGCGATTCCTTCTTGCCGTAGTGCGAGTAGATTGCGTGCAGTTCGCCGAGGCCACGGCTCAAGCCGGGGACATCGTTTGCCTCCAAAGTGGCGACCAGGCGATCAAGGAGTTCGGACAATCCCTTGTTTTCGAGGTTCAATACCGTAAGCGGATGCCCGTCGGGCAGATCCTGCACTTCGGGTGCGGCGTCCGCAGCGGGCGCTGCGCCGCCAATATGCCCGTGGAAGAGCGCCGAGTGTACATCGCAGAGCTTCTGCACCTCGTGAATCGGCGTGCCGCCTTCGATGAGCTGCTGCTCGGCAGCGGAAATTTCCTCGGCCGAAACGCTCGCGAAGTCCTTGATGAAATCTTTCCGTACCGTCTCCAGCGACTCGCCTGCCGAAAGGCGCTGCAGGAAACCCTTGAGCACAGCCGCGCGTCCCGTAGCCTCTCCGTCCGCCACGCCTGCCGCAGCAGCCGCATGGGTGCAGCCGCAGCCGCCTTCGCCGTGCACATGGGGATGCGTCTCGTGCGTACCGCAAGAGCTGCACGCGTGCGCCGCAGCAGCTTCATCCTGCTTGATCGTGAAGCCGCGCGCCTCCAGTTCGCGCACGACATCTTCCAGCTTCATTCCTTTGATCGCCACACCCTTGGGCACGGTCATGACGCGACCCATGACATTCAAGACCATCGGATTCGTGATCTCCTTGAAGCCGATCTCCGCCATTGCCTGCTGAAACTCCGGAAACTCCTCGACAAGTTCCGCCACCGTTTTATTGAAGTCCAATTCCTTTTTCATATCGATCTCTCCTGTTCCAAATCTGAATGCGTTTCTCATTGCTGTCATTATAGCAGATAGGGATTGCGCTTGTCGTCATATTTGTTACGGGTTTGGGAGCAGCATTGGCTTAGTTTGATATTGACAATGCCTATGATGCATGATATCCTTTCCAGAAGGATTGTTATGAAAAAATAAAAATTCTATATTTGGGTCAGGTGTCGCAAGACTTAATAGAGAAGCCGGTCGAAGCCGGCGCGGTCACGCCACTGTAACAGGAAGCACACTGCAAAATGCCACTGAGGAAACTTGGGAAGGTGCAGCCGTGCGATGAACTGGAGCCAGGAGAACTGCCTGATCAGCAATCACCGTTTGAACCTGCGAGCGATGGGGAGGAGATTTTGGCGGTAGCAAGCCCACGGCCTTTTGCTAGGCCGAGGCACAGCGTACAGCCATTGACGGAAGTTTTTGCGCAGCCCCTCCTTTTGCGCACGAAAGGAGGGGCTGCGTTTTATTTTTGGAAATTGTGCGTGTAGTTTACTAGATGAGGAAAGGGAGTTCTGCAAAATGAATCCATGGAAAAAGAAATGCCTGACGCTTGCCGTCATCTGTTCCGTTGCGGGAACAACCCAAGTGTATGCGGCGGAAAAGAGTGCTGAGGCGACGAACACAGCAGTTGATTCGACGACGGTATCTACGGAAGCTTCATCTGCGGCGGAGGGGCATGACCTCGGCGAGACGACCGTCACGGCGACGAGGGTCGCGGAACCTGTCAACAAAGTTCCCGCCAACGTCACCGTCATCACGGCGAAAGAACTTGAAAAGAGGCATGTCTTCAGTTTGCGCGAAGCACTTGCGAGGGAGGCAGGCGTCTATGTTGCGCCGACGGCAGAAGTGAAGGATGGCTTGGATCTGCGTGGATTTAGCAGTCCGAACATCCTTGTCATGTACAATGGACAGCAGCTCAACACGGCCTTTGACGGCGGCGTCAATTGGGATTCCATCCCGCTCAGTGACATCGAGCGCATCGAGATCGTGCGCGGCGCCAGTTCTTCGCTCTACGGTGGTCATGCTGTCGCCGGCGTCATCAACATCATTACGAAGAAACCGAAAAAGCCGGAGAATCCCGAGCAGCAGCTCCTTCATGGCAAACTCGAAGCCTCTCACGGCAGCAACAACACATGGCAACGTGGCATGCAGGTCACGGGCGGCGACGGTAAGCTCGACTTCCGTCTCGGTTACGAAAAACGTACATCGGATGGCTGGGTTGGGCACTATGCCACGACGGACGAGTGGTATGATACAGGCGTTACTCCAGATGCGACGGGCGTATTTCCGAAGCTTTCTGATGGTGAATATATCGTAGGCAGCCGTGGTGCAAGAAAAAAATCAAGTGAAAATGTCTTCTTTGACATGAATTACGACTTTGATGCCAACCGTTCGCTCAGCTACACCTATATGCACAATTCTTATAAGTATTCTTACCATGACCCCATCACTTATTTGCGTGATGCGAGCGGAAATCCTACATTTTCTGGGACGGTACTCTTGCCGAATGGCAATTATATCAGCGTCTCGCCAGGGGATTTTCTCGGCTATATGGGAAAGCGCGAGCAAGACGTCCACAAATTGCGCTATGAGGATAAGAAAAACTCTTTCACGGCGAACATCGGCTACAGCGACACCACGAAGGATGGTTATTCCGGTGCCTCGCGGCGCGCTACAAGCATCGATTGGACGGGATTGGGAAACCGAGCGGAATATCCTACGAAGAACTACAATATAGAAGCGCAAAAGAAATGGACGATTAAGAATCATACGCTGCTTGCAGGCTTTGCATGGATGAAAGACAAGATGCGCTATCGTGCCGTTGATCTTCATCATTGGAAGGATTGGAGTTCAGAATATGGCGATCCATACGCACAGAGCGGTGGATCCATCATCTCCACAGCTCTTTTCGTGCAGGATGAGTTAGAGCTTGATCCGCGTTGGCGGCTGCAGGTCGGTCTGCGTTATGACCGCTTCGATAAGAAGGATGGCTATTCCTACATCGATGATGTACGCAAAGATTATGAAGACACGGCCTTCAATGCCTGGAGTCCAAAATTCGCTGTGACCTATGAGCCGCAAAAGGACACGATGATTTATGCCAGCTTTGGCAAATCATTCAATCCGCCGTCGATTTATCGTCTTTATCGCCGTGCGGGAGACGACCCGCGTTCCATCAAGGCCAATCCTGATCTGACGCCGGAAAAATCTACGACGTACGAACTGGGAATGAAACAGAAGATCAACAAGAACACCTCATATGGTTTGACGTTCTTCCGCGTGGATACGAAGGATAAGATTGCCATCGCTACGCGCAACGGTATCAGAGCCTATTACAACATGAATGAAGCGATGATCAAGGGGATAGAGTTCGACGTCAAGCATCGTCTGAGCCGCGATTGGCGGGCATATCTGAACTACACCTTTGAATCAGGCGAATATACGAGCGGCGGCGATACGTACCGAGATTGGGATTTGCCGAAGCACATGGCAGGCTTCGGTATCGACTATACGCGCGGGAAGTTCGGCGGTGTCCTTGATGCAAGGTATGTGGCCGCAAGGCAGGATGTTGATACAACTACTGGTGAATACGGCTCAGAGGACAGTTTCTTCACTACGAATCTCTACTTGACGTATAAGTTCGACGACAGCTTCAGACTGCAGTTCGGCATCGATAACCTCTTCAATCGGCACTTCTACGCGAATGAAGCAGCGAGCGATAGAACCTACTCTCTCGGTGCGATGTATTCCTTCTAGAGAAGCGCGGATAAACCCAGCAGGGCTTATCATATCTGCACCACGAAAGGACACTTCATGAGACTCATCTATCGTCTGCATCGCTGGATCAGTGCCGTATGTGCGTTCTTCTTCCTGCTGCTCGTCTTGACGGGACTGCCGCTGCTCTTCAACGGCGATATCGCGCGCTGGAATGCGCTTGAAAAACGACCTGCCTTCGGCGAGACATCCTCTCGTGTGCTTTGGGCAGAAGCGGCAAAGGGATTGGAGCGGATCGAGCGCGAGAATCCCGGGCGTAGGGTGCAGTCGATTTCCGCCTATCCCGAGCGCGGGCTTCTCGTCTATCGATTCTCGCGCACCGGCGGATACGGCGTGTCTGCGCTCGCCTATGCGCCGCAGCAGGACGCGCTTGTGCCTTGGCGGAGCGGCGGCGTCAAGTCGCCTGCGCTCGCTGCCTTCATGGGCTGGATGCATCACCTGCATCTGCGCCTCGCCCTGGGGCAGGGCGGCATGATCTTCCTCGGCGTCATGTGCTTCTTGAGCTTCCTGTCGATCCTGGGCGGCATATTCCTATATCCGTCCTTCATGAAGCGGCGGCTTTTCGGCGGTATGCGAGGCGGCACATCGGCGGGCAGTTTTTTCGATTGGCACATCTTCCTCGGCATCATCACGGCAGTCTGGGCGGCGCTCTTGACCTTGAGCGGAATCGCCATCGTCTTCGGCATGCTCGACTACAGCAGCTATGCTGAGGATGTGATGGCAAGTGTGCCGCAGAGGGAAAGTGCGCCGCCCGCCATAACCTTCGCTGAGATGATTGCTTATGCAGAGGAGCATTTTCCCGCCCAGGAGATTCTCTACCTCGACGCTGCCGAAGGATCGACACCCGCCGCATTGACGCTGGCGGATGCCGAGAGACCGCAGATGTTTCGCGGGCAGGACGTCTACCTGCTGCGCACGGCGGGCGGCGAGATCGAGAACTTCACGAAGCCCTTGCCGCGCTGGCTCGTCTTTTGTGATGCCGTGCGCGATCTGCACCTGCACAATCATTCGACGATGTTCCTGAAGATCATCTGGGCGGTTCTCGATCTGCTTTGCGCCGCCGTCATCGTCACGGGCTTTTGCGGCTGGCTGCAGAGAAGCCGCCGCAAAAAGGAGAGACCGCCCGTGCTCGCGCCCCATGCGGCGGCGAAGGCTGTGCCGTGGAAGGCGCCTGCGCTCTTCGTCGCGCTCTCCCTCGTCGCCATGGCCGCGCCGCTTGGCGATACGCTTGCGGGCAATATCGTGGGATCTGCCGCGTGGCTCGCGCTCTTTGTCGGCGCTTTCGTGCTGTGGCAGCGCAGCAAGCGGTAGAAAGAAAATGGCAACTTCGTCCATGCGGCGGAGCTGCCGTTTTTCATTTGGAACAGAATATGTGCGACTGGACCCATCTTTTTCTTAAAAACACTTGACAAACTTTCTCGACCTCGCTATAATGGCCATAACGATTAAATAATCACTTAATCATTAAGGAGGAACTCCCATGAAAAAGAGCTACAAGATCGAAGTCGAGTGCGCGAACTGCGCTCAGATGATGGAAGACGCAACGAAGAAGATCGAGGGCGTAAAGGACGCAACGGTGAACTTCATGGCGCTGAAGATGAAGGTCGAATTCGCCGACGGCAGCGAGCCGGCTGAAGTCATGCCGCGCGTCTTAGAGGCCTGCCGCAAGATCGAAAGCGACTGCAATATTGAATTCTGAGCCGTCCAAGAGGCAAGTCCGAAGGACGCAGACGATTGGGAAACGGCTCGAATGCGAAAACGTCCCAAGAACGCGAGCTGCAAGCGAAGCGTGATTGGTTGACGTTGACCGCTTCTGAGCCGTCCAAGAGGCAAGTCCGAAGGACGCAGACGATTGGGAAATGGCTCGAATGCGAAAACGTCCCAAGAACGCGAGCTGCAAGCGAAGCGTAATTGGTTGACGTTGACCGCCCAGAGTAGGATTCAACATCACGTCGCCAGAAAGCAGGTATTTTCGTGAACAAGAAACAAAAAAGAAATCTCATCCGCATCCTTCTGGCGGCCGCCTTGATGATCGTCTTGAGCCAGCTGCCCGTGGCGGGTCTGCCGCGCTTCTTCCTCTACGTCGTGCCGTACCTCATCGTCGGCTATGACATCATCATCAAGGCAGCGAAGGGCGTATGGAATCGTCGTCCGCTCGACGAAAATCTCCTGATGTCGATCGCGACCATCGGCGCGATGGGGCTTGCTCTCTACGAGGATGGCGACTATGTGGAAGGCATCGCCGTCATGCTCTTCTACCAGGTCGGCGAATGGTTTCAAAGCTATGCCGTCGGCAGAAGTCGCAGAAACATTGGCGAGCTCATGGACATCCGCCCCGACTACGCGAATGTGGAAGAGGATGGAAAGCTTATACGCCATGACCCCGACGAAATCGAAATCGGCACGGAGATCGTCGTGCAGCCGGGCGAGAAGATCCCCATTGACGGCATCATCACGGATGGCGCATCGACGCTCAATACGAGCGCACTGACGGGCGAGAGCCTGCCGCGCGACGTAGAGAAGGGGCACGCCGTCTTCAGCGGCTGCATCAATCTCACGGGCGTCTTGAAGATTCGTACGACGAAGGAGTTCGACGAATCGACCGCCTCGAAGATTTTGGAACTTGTCGAGGATGCCAGCGCGCGCAAGTCGCGTTCGGAGACGTTCATCGCACGTTTTGCGCGCGTCTATACGCCGATCGTCGTCGCGGCCGCCATCCTCCTCGCCATCGTGCCGCCCGTCGTGTGCCTCGCCGCGCTCGATGCCGCGCCCGACTGGGGTACATGGATTTACCGCGCCCTGATCTTCCTCGTCATGAGTTGCCCATGCGCACTCGTCGTCAGCGTTCCCCTGAGCTTCTTCGCGGGCATCGGCGGTGCGAGCCGCGAGGGCGTGCTCGTCAAGGGCGCGAACTACCTCGAAATGCTCGCCGAGGTCGACACCGTCGTCTTCGACAAAACGGGTACTTTGACCCGTGGCGTCTTCGAGGTCAACGCCGTGCATCACAGCACGATGGATGACAAAAAGCTTCTGGAGCTTGCCGCGCTCGCCGAGAGCGCTTCGTCGCATCCCATCAGCCGCAGCCTGCAGCAGGCTTACGGCAAGGAGATCGACCGCTCGCGCGTCACGGACATCGCGGAGATCGGCGGTCTCGGCGTGACGGCGAAGGTCGACGGTATCGAAGTGGCCGCTGGCAATGGCAAGCTCATGGAGCGTCTCGGAATTGAGTACCGCCCGTGTCACCATCCGGGCACAATCGTGCAGATGGCAGTCGCAGGTGAGTACGCCGGACACATCGTCATCTCCGATGCGCTCAAACCGACGTCGGAGGCGGCGATCAAAAGTCTGCATGAAGCGGGCGTGAAGCGCGCCGTCATGCTCACAGGCGACGCGCATGCCGCCGCTGAGAAGGTCGCGGCGGAACTCGGCATAGACGAGGTCAAGAGCGAGCTTCTGCCTGCCGACAAAGTGCAGGAGGTCGAGCGCCTGCTCGCGGGGAAAACGGCGAAGAAGCTCGCTTTCGTCGGCGACGGCATCAACGACGCGCCCGTCCTCAGCCGCGCCGACATCGGCATCGCCATGGGCGCGATGGGCTCCGACGCTGCCATCGAGGCCGCCGACGTCGTGCTGATGGACGACGATCCGCTGAAGCTGCCGAAAGCGATCCGCATCGCGAGAAAGTGTATGGCGATCGTGCATCAGAACATCGTCTTCGCCATCGGCATAAAGCTCCTGTGCCTCGTGCTCGGCGCCGTTGGCATCGCCAACATGTGGTTCGCCATCTTCGCTGATGTCGGCGTCATGGTTCTCGCCGTCTTGAACGCGCTGCGCGCTCTCTTCGTGCGCAAGATGTAAGCCGTGAGTATCGGGCGATCGGAACGAGAATCATTCATATTAAATAAATAGGGATTGACGGTATTTACCGTCAGTGTTATGATACAGGAAAATACATATCTACAAACTATTCTATGAGGAGGAATTGCCATGGAATTGAAGGGTTCCCAGACCGAAAAGAATCTTTGGGCGGCATTTGCCGGTGAGTCACAGGCCTATACGAAGTACGGTTACTATGCATCGCGTGCGAAGAAGGACGGCTTCGAGCAGATTTCGGCGCTTTTCACGGAGACTTCGGGCAACGAGAAGGAGCATGCGAAGATCTGGTTTAAGCTCGTCGCGGGCATCGGCACGACAGCGGAGAACCTTGAGGCGGCCGCTGACGGCGAGCACGAGGAATGGACATCGATGTATCCCGAGTTTGCCAAGGTCGCAAGGGAGGAGGGATTCACGAAGATCGCGAATCTCTTCGAGGCCGTCGCAAAGATCGAGAAGGAGCACGAGGAGCGCTATCGTCTCTTGCTCGCGAACGTCAAGGATGAGAAGGTCTTCAAGAAGGACGAGAAGATCATCTGGCAGTGCCGCAACTGCGGCTACGTCTGCGAATCGCCGCAGGCACCGCAGGTCTGTCCTGTCTGCGCCCATCCGCAGGCATATTTTGAACAGCTCAAGAAGAATTATTGATTCAGCGCGTCCTGCAAAAGGAAACGGGGCTGCTGCACGTCCATTTCGTGCAGCAGCCCCGTTTTTTAGCTGTATGATCGCGCGCCGACTATACCCGCGTGCTGAAGTTTGCCACATAGCCGAGCTGAGCGGCGTGGTCGTGGAAGAAGTCGAACATCGTCGTGAACATATCGCGGTTCTCCTTCTTCATGGCGTTCGTCATGATCTTCAACGCGCCCTTCGCGCCTTCGTCGTGCAGGATGCCAGGTGGGTCGAGGAGCGTCATATCGCCATGCTTCTGCTCCGTACGGAAAGCATGCTTCTCGATCGTTTCCTTCCAGCCTGCAAGCGTCAGCGGCTCGACGTGGACGTTGATCGCCTTGGAAAGCCCGGCCATAAGCTCGTGCTGCACCTTCGGGTCTTTCTCTCGGAAGACGACGTCGTGCGTCAGAAGGACGCCGCCGGGCTTCAGGACGCGCGAATACTCCTTGAGCGCGCGTTCCTTGTCCTCACCGATGAGCATCGTAAGCATCGCCTCGTTGATGACGACATCGAAGCTCGCATCCTCGAAGGGAAGCGCGAAAGCGCTACCGTTGACGACGGAGAGTTTGTCTTCGAGCTTCTTTTTCTTGATATTTTCACGCGCTTTTTCGAGCGCCGCCTCATCGAGGTCTATGCCGACGACTTCGCAGCCGTACCGCTCGGCGACGAGGATCATCGTCGTCCCCATGTTGCACGCAACTTCAAGAACTTTGGACGACGGCTCGATCTTCGCCTTCTCCAAGAGCCAGTTCGTTGCGTCGATGCCGCCCGGGCGCAGCTTCGTCTTCCCCATTCTCGCCAAAAAGGTATGTCCTGCTTCACGCATGATCGTCATCTCCTTTATATAATAGGCAGTTATCTCTATTGATTCTCATTATAGTAAGGAAAAGACAAAAAGTCAACAGTTTTCCTATTGAATTTATATGATTTTTACATCTGTGCCGAAAGCGCGGCGCAGAAGCTGTCCGCTTTTTACGACAGGACTCAAGCGCGTGCAGTAGACGTTCTTTCTTGCTATAATAAACACAGCGTTTTCTCAAGACGAGAGAATGGTGTGCGATACAGGGAGGAGTACCCCACAATGAAACCATACGAACAGTACATGTTGATCAGCGACCTTGACGGTACAATCGTGCCGCATGGGAAGGCGATTTCTGCGGCGAATGCGGAGGCGATTCGCGCTTTTGTCGCGGGCGGCGGCCTTTTTGGCATCGCGACGGGGCGCACGCCCGAGGCGGCAGGCGGCTATGTCCGTGGACTGCCGATCACGGCGCCGAGCATCTTCTTCAACGGTTCCATGCTCTACGACTGGCAGGCGCGGAAGGTTCTCGCGCAAAGAAATTTGCAGGGCGCAGAAGACTCGCCCAATATCTGGCCGCGCTTCGCCGCCGAGTGCTTGAAGATGTTTCCGCAGGCGTGCGTCGAGGTCTATACGGAAGAAGCCTGCTGCATCGTCAGCCCTGAAGAGAACGACGATCCGCGGCTCGTTCGGGAGTTCTATCGCTGCCGGCATATACCTCTTGCCGACGTTTCCGACATGCAGCGGACACCGTGGCTCAAACTCCTCGTCTGCGATGCGCCGCCCGCACTGCACCGTGTGGAGCGTCTTGCGAAGAACTTCGGCACAGCGAGTCTCAGCCACCACTTCTACTCCGAGGCCAATTATTATGAGTTCGTCGCCCAAGGCGTATCGAAGGGCGCCATGATCGAAGAGATTCGAGGGCTTCCCATCTGCCGAGGAAGGCGCATCATCGCCCTCGGCGACTACCTGAACGACCGGGAGATGATCGAGCTTGCCGACATCGGCATCGCCTCGGGCAACGCGCATGAGACCATCAAGCAGGCTGCCGACTTCGCGGGCTGCCGGGCGGAAGATGATCTCGTCGTTTGGCTGCTCGCGCATTTCGCTGAAATCACGGCACAGAAAAGCGCGGATTGATGCGCCGGCGTCCTTCCGCCTTCCTGCGCTCCGCGCCGATCATCTTTGCACAGGTCGTGCTGCAAAACTGCCGCATCATGCAAAAATCCCTGCCGTCAATCGGACGGCAGGGATTTTTCTTCAAGGGTGACCTTTGAGAGTAAAGGCGAAGGGCAGCAGTTCCTCTTTGGTCACGACACGACGCTTTCCCGCGAGGTTGGCGAGGACGATGCGCTCGACGGCGAATTCGGCGATGACCTGGCGGCACGCGCCGCACGGCGAGCACGGCAGCTCGCCGTCTGCAACGACGGCGAGCGCCGCAAAGCGCTGGACGCCCGCAGCGACGGCGCTGAAGATGGCGGTGCGCTCGGCACAGTTCGTCAGGCCGTAGGAGGCGTTTTCGATGTTGCAGCCCAAGAAGACGCGCCCGTCGGGCGCGAGCGCCGCCGCGCCGACGGCAAAGCCCGAATACGGCACATAGGCATGGGCGCGCGCTTCCTTGGCAAGCTCGATGAGAGATTCATCGTCCATCTGCGCCGCCCTCCTTCTCTTCACGTCTTGCCATGGCGGCGCGGATCTCAGCGAGGAGCGCGTCGCTCATGACGTCTTTTGCCGCTTCCTCATGCGCCCTTTCGGCGTGGCCGAAGCTTTCCTTCGTGACGCGCGCGAAGATGCGCGGGCGCTTCTCGGGCGGCTCGGCTGCGATCTCAAGGGCGCGGGTATAGCAAGCGGCTGCAGATGCGAGCCGGCTTTCATCGTTCGTGCAGAGCACGGCAAGCGCCTCTTTGGTTTCGATGGCTTCGCCCGTCTTTTTCAAGATGCAGATGCCTGCCGCATGGTCGATGACGCTTTCCTTCGTCTCGCGCCCCGCGCCGAGCATACAGGCGGCCTGACCGATCATTTCGGCGTCCATGTGCGTGATATAGCCCGCCCTCTCGGCGAGGATTTCCAATTGAAACGCCGCCTGCGGCAGTTTTTTGGGATCGTCGAGGCAGGAAGCGTCACCGCCCTGCGCCTCGACCATCGCGGCAAAGGTGCGAAAGGCGCTGCCGTCCTCGATGGCCTTCTCTGCAAGCTCTTGGCACTCGGCGAAGTCGCCGCGCCCGATGAGGCGCAGCATGTCGGCGGCGAGCGCGAGGCTGACCTCCCTGAGGTCGGCGGGGCCTCTGCCCTTGAGCACTTCCATGGCTTCGGCGACTTCGAGCGCGTTGCCGACGGCAGATCCCAAGGGCACGTCCATGTCGGTGATGATGGCAGATGTCTTTCTTCCCGCACCCTCGCCGATGGCGACCATGGCACGCGCGAGGGCGAGCGCGTCGTCGAGCGTCTTCATGAAGGCGCCGCTGCCCGTCTTGACATCGAGCACGATCGCCGCGCTGCCCGCCGCGAGTTTCTTGCTCATGATAGAGGCGGCGATGAGCGGAATGGAGTCGACCGTCGCCGTGACGTCGCGCAGCGCATAGAGCTTTTTGTCGGCGGGTGCAAGCTCGCCCGACTGCCCGATGAGGGAAAGCCCCGTCTGTTCTATGACGGCGAAAAAGTCTTCGCGCGAGAGCGTCGTCTGAAAGCCCGGAATGGATTCGAGCTTGTCGACGGTGCCGCCCGTGTGGCCGAGGCCGCGCCCGCTCATCTTGGCGATGCGCCCGCCCGCCGCCGCGACGATGGGGCAGGCGATGAGCGTCGTCTTGTCGCCGACGCCGCCCGTCGAGTGCTTGTCGACCGTGGAGCTGCCAAAGGCCGAGAGGTCGACCTCGTCGCCCGAGGCCGCCATGGCGAGCGTAAGCGCGCGCATCTCCTCCTCCGTCATGGAGCGAAAGCAGATCGCCATGAGCATCGCCGCCATCTGATAGTCGGGAATCTCGCCTTTCGTGAATCCCTCGACCATGGCGCGGATCTCGCTTGCAGCAAGCGGCTCGCCGCGCTTCTTCTTCGTGATGAGATCATACATGCGCATGGAGATTCCTCCCGGAAACTAGAAAGAGAACGGCACGAGGCCGGAGAGCCAGCCCATGAAGCGCATCGTCCAGCCGAACCACATCATGACGCCGAGCGCGACGAGCGAGACGCCCGCGATCTTTTGCACGGCAGGCAGGAAGCGGTAGAGCGTGCGCACGCGCTTTTCGAGTCGCTGCCAGAGGAGCGCGAGCACGAAGAACGGCAGGGCGAAGCCGAGCACGTAGAAGCCGAGCAGCCAAAGCCCCTCGACGACGGTCGCGCGGCTTCCCGCATAGATGAAAATCGCCGCAAGGATCGGCCCCGTGCACGGCGTCCAGCCGACGGTGAACGACATGCCCAGGAGGAACGAGCCGACGACGCCCTCCGACGGGCGATGCAGGAACGGCCGCCACTCACGGTAGAGGAAGCGCGGGCTGATGAGTCCCGAGAGGAACAGCCCCAAGAGCGCGAGCACGACGGCCCCCGCCTTTTCCAAAAGCGCGAGATGACCTGTGAGAAACTGCCCGAGCACCGTCGCCGTCGCGCCGAGCGCGAGAAAGACGACGGCGAAGCCTGCGAGGAAGGCCGCGACGTTGCGAAAGAGCGCACGTCCTGCCGCAGCGGGCGGTGCCGAAGCGCCTGCCGCGCTGCTTGGAGCTGCTGCACCGCTTGAAGCCGCCGCGCCGCTTGAGCCTGCGAGGATCAGCACGAAGGTCGGCAGCATCGGCAGCACGCACGGCGAGACGAAGGAGATGACGCCGGCGAGAAACGCCGCGCCGAAGGAGATTGCTTCCAAGGGAAAACCTCCTACTTCGCCGCGCGCGTGAGCGCCGTTTCCAGCTCCGCCGCCGTCGTTCCGCCGATCTTCTTCAGCAGGATCTTGCCGTCCCGGTCGATGACGTAGGTCGTCGGAATGGCGCGAACCTTATAGGTGTCCGCCGCCTCTCCCTTGAGGTCGAGAAGCACGGGCATCGTGTAGCCGTTGTCCTTGAGGAACTTGTCGACCGTGTCCTTCGGCTCCTGCAGGTTGACGGCGTAGAATGTGACCTCGCCTTCATGCTTCTTGGCGAACTCGTTCAGTTCGGGCATCTCGGCGCGGCACGGCGGGCACCATGTCGCCCAGAAGTTGATGACGTAGAGCTTCTTGTCCATGGCGGCGTTGATCGCGACCTCCGAGCCGTCGAATGATGTCGCCTTGAAAGGCGGCGCCGTCCCGTCCACGCCCTCTGCATCCATCGCCTGCTCCGCCTTGGCTTCCGCCGACTTGCCCGATTCCTCCGCCTGCAGGCCGCAGCCCGTCATAAGAAAGAGCGCGAGAAGAGCGCCGATCAGACCTTGCATCGTTCGTCTTGTTTTCAAAGTAAATTCCTCCCTTGTGATTCCATAGGCTCACAGTCCCGAAACAGGACTCTTCTCAGCGACCTACGTCGCGCCGATGTTTCCATTTCTCTCCATAACGTTCATAGTACTATTCTACGGAGGAACGTTCTCAAGGTCAAGGCGAAGAAGATGAGAATAGGAGATTTCATATACTTTTCATGTACTCGTATGCTACAATAGCTTTAGGAGAATTCGTTCCGTAAGAAAGAACGTGTCTGCAAGAGAAAAAGGAGCAATACCATGGCAGAGAAAGCAAAAGTTTATTTCACTGATTTCCGCACGGACGTCGGCACGAGCCTGACGAAGAAGCTGCAGCGTCTGTGTCTTGCGGCGGGCCTCAAGACGATCGAGCTTGAGGGCCGCTTCGTCGCCATCAAGATGCACTTCGGCGAACTCGGCAACCTCGCGTTCCTACGCCCGCAGTATGCGAAAGCCGTCGCCGACCTCGTGAAGGAGGAAAAGGGCATCCCTTTCCTGACGGACTGCAACACGCTCTATCCGGGCAGCCGCCGCCATGCGCCCGAGCATCTCGACTGCGCGAACATCAACGGCTTCAACCCGACGACGACGGGCTGTCAGATCATCATCGGCGACGGTCTGCGCGGCACGGACGAACTCGAAGTGCCGATCAAGAACGCCCGCGTGTTGAAGACGGCGAAGATCGGCCGCGCCGTCATGGACGCCGACGTCTTCATCAGCCTCACGCACTTCAAGGGGCACGAGCAGACGGGCTTCGGCGGCGCGATCAAGAACATCGGCATGGGCTGCGGCAGCCGCGCGGGCAAGATGGAGCAGCATTCGTCGGGCAAGGTCGGCGTCCACGAGGAGCTTTGCCGCGGCTGTCGTCGCTGCGCGAAGGAATGCGGCTCGGACGCGATTTCCTACGTTGAGAACAAGGCGGTCGTTGACAAGGAGCTTTGCAAGGGCTGCGGTCGCTGCATCGGCTCGTGCACGTTCAACGCGCTCTACAACGAGGTCTGGGACGCCGCCGACATCCTCGACCGCCGCATGGCGGAGTACGCGCAGGCCGTCTGTCAGGACCGCCCGTGCTTCCACATCAGCATCGCGCGTGACATCTCGCCGAACTGCGACTGTCATGGTGAAAATGACGCGCCGATCCTGCCCGACATCGGCATGTTCGCCTCGTTCGATCCCATCGCGCTCGACCAAGCATGCGTCGACATGGCGCTCAAGGCGCAGCCGATCCGCAACAGCAAGCTCGGCGACCACCTCGCCAAGCCCGATTGGCATCATCATCACGACCATTTCCTCGACTCGAATCCCAACGTCTGTTGGGAAGAAACGCTCGTGCACGGCGAGAAGATCGGGCTCGGTACGCGCGACTACGAGCTCATCACACTGAAATGATTTGCACCGCCGCGCCGAATGCGTTAAAATAAGGCAAAGGGTGCAAAAAGCCAAGGGAAGCCCGTGCAGATTCGCACGGCGGCGGCTCCCTTGGCTTTTTTTGTGCATACATCTCAAGAGGAGGAGTTTCCTTGCGCATTGTCATAGTCGGTGCGGGAAAGCTCGGCTACAGCATCGCCGAGTTGCTCGCGAACGAGGAGTTCGATGTCGTGCTCGTCGATCAGGACGAGACGCGGCTCGAAGCGGCGAAGAACACGCTCGACGTGCTGACGGTCACGGCGAACGGCGCCAGCCCCATCACGATGAACGATCCCGACATCCGCTCGGCAGACATCCTCATCGCCGTGACGGCGGGCGACGAAGTCAACATGGTCGCGTGCATCCTCGCGAAGAAGCACGGCATCACGCACACGGTCGCACGCATCCGCGACATGCAGTTCCTTTCGGAAGAGAAGGAATACCTGAAGGAGAACTTCGACATCGACCTCATGCTGAATCCCGAACTGATTACGGCGCGCGAGGTCTATCGCATCCTCATGACGCCCGCCG
Source organism: uncultured Selenomonas sp. (assembly GCF_963528755.1). Taxonomy (GTDB): domain Bacteria; phylum Bacillota; class Negativicutes; order Selenomonadales; family Selenomonadaceae; genus Selenomonas. The sequence continues at coordinate 12,244 of NZ_CAURXA010000007.1, read as the reverse complement.
CACTCGACGTCGAGGATTTCGCAAGCGGCAAGGTGCGCCTCTTCGAGACGAAGGTGACGCGGCATTCGCCCCTGGCAAACATCCCGCTGAAGGATCTCGAAATGCCCAAGGCGATCCTCGCGGGCATGATCTTCCGCGACCAGCGCATGATCATTCCGCACGGCGACGACTGCCTGCTGCCGCACGACAACGCCTATTTCATCGGCGATCCCGTCGAGATCCAGAAGTTCAGCCAGACGTTCGTGCATCGCGATGCGAGGCGGCTTGAGCACGTCATGATCATCGGCGCGGGGCGCACGGGACGCTTCCTCGCCAAGATGCTCGACGAGGCGGACGTCGCCGTGAAGATCATTGATACCAATCGTGAACGCAGCCGACTGGCAGCGGAGTCGCTCGAAAACGGCCTTGCCATCTGCGGCGACGGCACGGACATCGATCTCTTGACGGAAGAGGGCGTCGCGGACGCCGATGCCGTCGTCTGCCTGACGGAGGACGACAAGCTGAATCTCATGCTCGCGCTTTTAGCCAAGCATCTGGGGGCAAAGAAAACGGTCGTGCGCGTCGCGCGCGGCGAATACGTCGCCCTCATGGAAAAGGTCGGCGTCGACATCGTCCTGCCGACGCGCCTCTTGTCCGCCTCCGAAGTCCTCGCCTTCGCGCGGCGCGGCGGCGTCGTTTCGGTATCATTCCTTGAGGGCGCGAAGGCGGAGGCGGTCGAGGTCATTGTGCAGGAAGGCGCACCTGTCGCGGGGATTCCTCTGATGAAGGCGCATCTGCCGCGCGAATGCCTCGTCTGCGCCTATGTGCGCGGCGATGAAGCCGTGATACCAAACGGCGCTTCGATTCTTCTGCCCGGCGACCGAACCATTCTCTTCATCCGGACGGGATTCGCGCAGAAGGTCATGAACTATTTCAAGGGCAAGGATTGATATGGACGCGCGCATCGTTTCTTTCCTGCTCGGGCGCATGGCATTTTTAGAGGGCGCGGCTCTCTTTCTCGCCTTCGGCCTCGCGATCTTTTGGGCGGACGAACACCCGCTCGTCTTCGGCGTGCCCGCGGCGCTCTCCTTCGTCCTCTGGCGCGTATTCTCGCATCTATCCAAGGGGCATCGTCACACGATCGGCGTCACGGACGGCGCCGTCTTCCTCTTCGCCGCATGGCTCCTGAACTCGCTTCTGGGTGCGCTGCCCTTTTTCCTCACAGGCGAGCTTTCCGCCGCCGATTCCTTCTTCGCGAGCGTCGCGGCATTTACGACGACGGCGCTCCTCTTCACGCCGACGGGACTCGAAAGCTCCCTCGGCTTCTGGCAGATCTTCCAAGGATGGATCGGCGGCATGTACTTCCTGTGCCTCCTCGTCACGATCATGCCGCAGGTCGGCGGCTGCTTCGGTCTGACGCTCTCGGTGCAGCAAGGCACGAACTTCAGCCCTCTCCTGCGGCGCATGAATGCGGCGGCGCGAAAGATGGCGCTCCTCTACGCCTGCCTGACGCTCCTCACGCTCGGACTCTTCCTGCTCGCAGGCGAGAGTTTCCTGTCGAGCACCGTGCTCGCCTTGACTTCCATATCGACGACGGGACTCGACCCGCGCGGCCTCGTGCTGAAGGGAAGCGGCATCACGACGGAGCTCGCGGCAGAAGCCGCGATGCTGCTCGCGGGCGTGAACTTCCTCCTGTGGCAGCGGGCGGCGGCGCGGCGCAATGTGCGTGCACTCTTCGCCGATGCGGAACTGCGCTTCTTCCTCCTCGTCGTCTTTTTGGGGGGCGCGGCGCTCGCCTGCTACCTCGCCGTCGTCGGCGTCTACGATGTCGAGCACAGCCTTCGCATGGGCTTCTTCCATGCCATCTCATTCGCGACGACGACGGGCTTTGCCGCCGCGCCGCTTGCCTCATGGCCGACCTTTCCTCATGCCGTGCTTCTTCTTCTCGCCACGCTCGGCTCTTCGGTCGGTGCGGTCGGCGGCGGCTTCAAGGTGATGCGCCTCCTCGTGCTCATCAAGATGGCAAAGGCGGAGATTCTGCGCACAATCCACCCGCGCATGATCGTCAACATCAAGATCGACGGCAAGTCCGTGCCGCACAAACTCTACGGCAGGATCTTAAGCTTCTTCTTCCTCTATGTCGTCGTGCTGATTCTCGCGACGCTCGGCCTCGCTCTCGCTCACATCGACACCCTGCCCGCCATGGGCTTCGCCGTCGGCTGCCTGTCGGGCACGGGCACCGTCGTGACTCTCCTCTACGGCGGCAAGGACTTCCTGCTCCTGCCCGGCTGGGTCAAGGTCTTCGCGGGCTTCTTGATGATCCTCGGGCGGCTTGAAATCTTCTCCTTCTTGATCCTGCTGCGTGCAGGAATCGATCGGCTGCACAGGCGGCAGTGGTGAATTCACTCGAACGCGCGTGCCAAAGCCTCAAGACCCTTCGTGAGCGTCGCCTGCGGGCAGGCGATGTTGATGCGCTGGAAGCCTGCGCCGCTCTTGCCGAAGATCGCGCCGTCGTCGAGCCAGAGGCGAGCCTCGTCGATGATCTTTCGGTCGAGCGCCTTCGCTTCAAGACCGTAGGCACGAAAATCGAGCCATAAGAGGTAGGTGCCCTCCGGCTCGACAAGCTGCACCTTGGGCAGGCGTTCGGCGAGGAAGCGCTTCGTGTGCGCAATATTCTGCTCAAGGTAGGCGAGAAGCGCATCGAGCCACGCGCCGCCCTCGCTGTATGCCGCCTGCGCGGCAAGAAGGCCGAAGATATTCGGTTCGTCATAGCCTGTGCTGTAAACTTCCTTGCGGAAGGTATGGCGCAGGCTTTTTTCCGTGATGAAGATGTTCGAAAGCTGCAGCCCTGCGAGGTTGAACGTCTTGCTCGGCGCGGTGCAGGTGATCGTCCGCGCCGCAATCTCGGGCGAGAGCGAGGCAAAAGGCGTGTGCTTGTGGCCAGGGCGCACGAAGTCGGCGTGAATCTCGTCGGCGACGACGAGAACGTCGTACGCGAGGCAGATCGCGGCAAGACGCTCCAACTCTTCGCACCGCCAGACGCGCCCGACGGGGTTGTGCGGGCTGCAGAGGAGCAGGAGCTTCACCTTATGCATCTTGATCTTTTCCTCGATGTCGGCGAAGTCCATGCAGTACGCGCCGTCCTCGAAGAGCAGCGAGCTTCGGACGAGCGTGCGTCCGTTGCCCTCGATCGTGCTGAAAAACGGGTAGTAGACAGGCTCGGTCACGAGTACGGCCTCGCCCGGTGCAGTAAATGCACGCACCGCCATGGAGAGCGCGAAGACGACGCCCGGCGTCATGACGAGGGAGTCCTTGCCTGGATTCCAGCCGTGGCGCGTGCTGAACCATTGTTCGAGCGCCCTATAGTAGTCCTCCTTCGGACGCGAATAGCCGAAGATGCCGTGCTCGGCGCGTCGGCGAATGGCATCACGCACCGCCTGCGGCGCACGAAAGTCCATATCAGCGACCCAGAACGGCAGAACGTCCTCGGGATAGCCGCGCTCGACGGCGAAGTCGTATTTGAGACTGTTCGTATGACGGCGCTCGATGATTTCATCAAAGTCGAAATGGTTCATGGAAGAAGTCTCCTTTTTCTTTGGTTTGCGTGGAAAACTTTCATCTTTTGCTTAGCGAGATGCAAGTTTTGCCTCATTTCCTTTTGTTTTCGCCCGGCTGCCCTCTTATTCCTGCAAGGCCTGCTGCAGATCGGTCTTGAGGTCTTCGACGTCCTCAATGCCGACGGAGAGGCGCAGGAGTTTGTCGTCGAGTCCCGTGCGTTTTAAGAGCGCGGCAGGCATTTCAGCGTGCGTCTGGGCGATCGGATACGTCAAAAGGGTCTCGACGCCGCCGAGGCTTTCAGCAAAGGCGATGAGGTGCAGCTTGCCGAGAGCCGCCTTCGCGAGTTCGGCGGAACGCACCTTGAAGGAGATCATGCCGCCCGCGCCGCTCGCCTGCTTCTGCTGCAGCGCATAGCCCGGATGGTCGGCGAGTCCCGGGTAGAGCACTTCGGTGACTTCGGGCAGCGTGCCGAGCCACTGGGCGATGGCGAGCGCGTTCTCTGCCTGCCGCTCGACGCGCACGCCGAGCGTCTTGATGCTGCGCAGCATGAGCCACGAGTCGAGTGCCGAGAGATTCGGCCCTGCCGATTTGGCGAGCAGTTCGATGCGCTTTGCCTGCGCGCTCGTCGCATCTTTGAGCACGAGGAAGCCTGCGATGACGTCGTTGTGTCCGCACAGGTACTTCGTGCCGCTGTGCAGCACGATGTCCGCGCCGAGCGTCAATGGCTTCTGGAAATGCGGCGAGAGGAAGGTATTGTCAACAGTGAGCAGGGCGCTGTTTTCGTGCGCGAGCGCAGCGAGTGCCGCGATGTCCGAGATCTGCATCATCGGATTCGACGGCGTCTCGATGAAGACGAGCTTCGTCTCGGGACGCATACGCTTGCCGACGAGCGCGAGGTCGCGCACGTCGACGTATTCGAAGGTGATACCATAGCCTGCAAAGACTTCTTCGGCGAGGCGCACCGTACCGCCGTAGAGGTCTTCGCTCATCAAGACGTGATCGCCCGCCGAAAGAAGAGAGAAAACGAGCTGCACCGCCGCCATGCCCGAGGAAAGCGCCCAAGAGCGCCCGCCGCGCTCTAGGCGCGCCACCGTCTTTTCGAGAGATTCGCGCGTCGGATTCGCCACGCGTCCGTAGTCGTAGCCCGTGCTCTCGCCGAAACGCGGATGACGGAACGTCGCCGACAGGCAAATCGACGGACTGATCGCCCCCGTTGCATCGTAGGTATGACAGCCGTGCACTTCAAGCGAATGGTCTTTCATGATTCTTCCCCCAATATACTATTCATATTGATATACTATGATTTACTATTATAGCATAGGAAGAAGATTTGCGCCACAAGATAATGCAACGCTTGCAGGGCGCGGCGATAGGCAAAGAAAAAGAGAGCCGGACAGCTCTCTTTTTCTTTGCCAAACCGCAAGCGGTATAAGGTTCATGCGACAACAGATCGCTGGAACAACGCCAACCAGGCTGAGGAGTTTCAATACCGCAAGCGGTATGAGGTCACATGCGACGGCAGCGCTGTTCAAGGACAAGGATTTTTCCCGCGCGTTTCAATACCGCAAGCGGTATAAGGTCACATGTGACTCTGTGTCTGGGAAGCCGCAGAAACAGAAGGCTCAAATTGAGGTTCTTCTGTAGTTCGTACAATAGCATGGTTTCTCCTTTTTGTCAAACAAAAACGGCGTCCCATTTCAGGCGAAACGGGACGCCGCTGAATATATGTCCTGAAAGCTCAGATATAGACGCGCGGTACGCGCGGCGCGATGAGGCACGGGATCTCGTAGTTGATCGTGCCAAGCCAATCGGCAACATTGTCGGCACTCAGGGTCGCCGAGCCGAAGAGCGTGACTTCCGTGCCTTCGGCGACTCCTTCGATATCGGTGACGTCGATCATACACTGATCCATGCAGATGCGTCCGACGACGGGAGCGGTCTTGCCGAGAAGTTCGACGTGCGCCTTGCCCGAGAGGGCGCGGATGTAACCGTCGGCATAGCCGAGGGGGAGCGTCGCGATGCGGCTCTTTCGCTTAGCGCACCAGGTGCAGCCGTAGCCGATGGCAAAGCCTTCGGACACGTCTTTGAGAAACAGCACGCGCGCCTTGAGCACCATCGCAGGGCGAAGCGGCGACTTCTCGCGTACGGCGTGTGCGACTTCTTCGCTCGGGTACATGCCGTACTGGATGATGCCCGCACGCACCATGTCGAGATGCGCTTCGGGCATTTGGAGGATCGCCGCGCTCTCGGCGATATGACGCAGCTTCAGATGAACGCCCGCCTCTTCTATGGCTTCCGTGGCACGCAGGAAGAGCGCAAGCTGCCCTCTTGCGTGCGCCTTGTCTCGGACGTCCGCCATGGCGAAGTGGGAGAACGCGCCCTCCAGCTCAATATTCGGCAGGGCGGCGATGTCACGCGCAAGTGCGGGCGCTTCTTCGCTCGTGCAGCCGATGCGTCCCATGCCCGTGTCGATGGCGAGGTGCAGCTTCGCCGTCTTTTCCTGCGCGAGGGCTTCGGCGGAAATCGCTCTGGCGAGCGCGAGATTCGCAACGGTCTGCGTCACATCGAGGGAGACGGCTTCGGCGGCTTCAAGAGGGTCGATGAGTCCGAGGACGAGGAGCGGCGTCCCAATCCCCGCGCGGCGAAGCTCGGCGGCTTCTGAGAGCGTGGCGACGGCGAGGTACGCCGCGCCCGCCGCGATCGCCTCCTTCGCGACGGCGAGAGCGCCGTGCCCGTAAGCGTTCGCCTTGACGACGGCGCAGAGTTTTGCGCCGCCACAGAGCGCCTCGCCGATCACGCAGTAATTGTGCCGGATCGCTTCGAGACTGATTTCAGCCCATACGGCACGCTTGCTCATGGGAAAGCCCCCTTCGCTTTGATGGTCGTGCCGTTCCCTCACGGCTTTTCGATGACTTCCACGCCGCCCATGTAGGGGACGAGCGCCTTCGGTACGCGCACGGAGCCATCTTCCTGCTGATAGTTTTCGAGGATCGCCGCGACCGTGCGCCCGACGGCAAGCCCCGAGCCATTGAGCGTGTGGCAGAACTCGGGCTTCGCCTTCGGCTCGCGGCGGAACTTGATATTCGCGCGGCGCGCCTGATAGTCGAGGCAGTTCGAGCACGAGGAGATCTCGCGGTAGGTGTTCTGCGCGGGCATCCAGACTTCGATGTCGTATGTCTTTGCCGACGTGAAGCTCATGTCGCCCGTGCAAAGGAGCACGACGTGATAGGGAATCTCCAAAATACGCAGCACGTCTTCCGCCGCATCGACCATGCTTTCGAGTTCATCCCAAGAGTCTTCGGGCTTCGTGAACTTGATGAGCTCGACCTTGTTGAACTGGTGCTGGCGAATGAGGCCGCGCGTGTCGCGCCCCGCGCTGCCAGCTTCTGCACGGAAGCATGCCGTGTAGCTCGTGTAGCGCTCGGGCAGTTTCCTGCCGTCGAGGATTTCGTCGCGGTGATAGTTCGTCGTCGGCACTTCCGCCGTCGGCACGAGGTAGTAGTCGAGGCCTTCGAGTTTGAACATGTCCTCGGCGAACTTCGGCAGCTGTCCCGTGCCGATCATGCTCGCCTCGTTCGCGATGTAGGGCGCGAGCATTTCCGTGTAGCCGTGCTTCGTCGCGTGCAGATCCATCATGAAATTGATGCAGGCGCGTTCGAGCCGCGCACCGAGTCCCTTGTAGAAGGTGAAGCGTGCGCCCGTGACCTTCGCCGCACGCTCGGCGTCGAGGATGTCGAGATCAGCGCCGAGATCCCAGTGCGCCTTCGGCTCGAAGGTGAACTTTCGCGGTTCGCCCCAGCGGCGCACTTCAGGGTTCTCCGTGTCGTCCTTGCCGACGGGCACGTCGTCCTTCGGCATGTTCGGGATGTTCAGGAGGATGGTGTGCAGCTCGTCTTCCACCTCGCGCGTCCGAGCGTCGAGATCGGCGATCTTCCTGCCGACCTCGCGCATTTCGGCGGAGATCGCCGTGACGTCCTCGCCCTGCTTCTTCTTCGCGCCGATCTCCTTCGACACGCTGTTGCGCCGCGCCTTCAGTTCTTCCGCCTCCTGCAGGAGAGTGCGGCGCTTCTCCTCAAGCTCCTTGAAGCCGCTCAGTTTCAGCGGGTTACAGCGCTTTTCGAGCATCGCCTGCACCTCGTCGATATGATCCCTGACAAATTTGATGTCCAGCATGTCGAATCCTCCCATTGGCAGAAAATATCTGCCACAAATCGTTTTATTTTCGTATTATAGCACAGGCGGGGCGCTTACGGCAAAGTTCCTATGACGACAAAAGGAGCTATGGGGAAAATACTTTCGCATTTCCCCACAGCCCCTTGGAAAATCAGCCGCTATTTGACGACGAGCACAGGGCACTTCGCCTGCTCGACGATGTACTGGCTCACGCTGCCGAGAAGCACGCCCTTGACAACACCGAGGCCGCGGCTTCCCATGACGATGAGATCCGTGCCGCTGTGCTCCGCGAAATCGAGGATGGCGACGGCGGGCGAACCCGTCTCCGAGAACGCTTCCTTCTTGATGCCCGACGGCACCATCTGCATGGCGCGATCGAGAATCACGTTGCCCGCCTTCGTGACCGCTTCAAGCACCACGTCGGACAAGCAGGCATTGATCGCGAGCTGGTTGATATTCGCGATGTAGAGGAAGTTCAGCTTCGCCTCGCAAACCTCCGCGAGCTTGATCGCCTCCGCTACGGCGCGATCCGAGCCTTCCGAACCGTCAATGGGGACGAGAATGTTCTTCAACATGGTATAAACCCTCCTTCTACCAATAGCCTTTGTCAAAGCTGCGCCATGCGCCGCCCTTGACTCATTTGGCAATGAGGACGGCGCATTTCGCCTCCTCCATGACCTCCTGGCTCACGCTGCCCAGCAGGAAACCTGTGACAGGAGAAAGCCCCCGGCCACCCATGATGATGAGATCGTGCCCGTTCGCCGCCGCGAATTCCACAATCTTGCGGGATGGCATGCCGACCACCACATGACTCTCGGCATCCAAGCCAGCAGGCAATTCCTTCCGCGCTTCTTCCAAGACCTCCTCGGCGGAAGATACGCCCTTCGCCATCACGCTCAAGGGAAGCCACGACGGATGATCAGGATCGCCGTCGGTCTCCCTCTCGAAATAGGACACGAAGAGGATGTCGATATGCGCTCCGACCGGCTCTGCGAGCTTCACCGCCATCTCCAACGCCTTCTTGGAATGCAGCGAGCCGTCCACCGGCACAAGGAACTTCATCTTATCCTTCACCTTGGCACCTCCTTCCACCATGGTCTGTCTTTCTACCTGTATAGTTCGTGAAAGAGAGGGAAAATCCTCTCCCTTTTTAGAAATTTTTTGGAAATTTTTCGTTGATTTTCGCTGATTTTCCTCTGCACTTCAAAGCAAAAACCTGCCAATCGCACCCTTCGCGTGATATAATAGAAACGCAAACAAACACGTCAATTCGAGGGGAATGCGTTGTACGAAAACGTCCATACCCTTGACCATGCGCAAAACATGCGATTGGCATGAATCTAGGAGGAATTCCATGAAGAAGAACTCACCGGCGAACGATATTTCCGCCATCCTGCAGGAAACGACCATTGCCGGCGTATATGAGGCGGCACGTACCCTGGACGGCGTAACGAAGAAAACGCAGCTCCTCGACAGCCCCTTTTTTTCCGCATTGAGCCAAAACGACGTCTATCTGAAGCCCGAGAATCTTCAAAACACCGGCTCATTCAAGGTGCGCGGCGCCTACAACAAGATCGCTCATCTGACGGATGAGGAACGCGCCAAGGGCGTCATCACCTCGTCCGCCGGCAACCACGCGCAGGGCGTCGCGCTCGCCGCTCAGCGACTCGGTGTCAAAGCCGTCATCTGTATGCCCGCCACGACGCCTCTTCTCAAGGTCGAGGCGACGCGCTCCTACGGCGCTGAAGTCGTGCTCGCGGGCGACACCTTCGACGACGCCTACAGGCGCTCACTCGAATTGCAGGCGGAAAAGGGCTATGTCTACGTCCATCCGTTCAACGACCGCGACGTGCTCTTAGGGCAGGGAACGACGGCGCTCGAAATCATCGACGAACTGAAGGACGTCGATGCCATCCTCGTGCCGATCGGCGGCGGCGGCTTCGCCTCGGGCGTGGCTTTCGCGACGAAATCCGTGCGTCCCGAGGTCAAAGTCATCGGCGTCGAGCCTATGGGCGCCGCCTGCATGGCTGCCTCCTTCAGCACAGGGCACGTCTCGACGCTGCCCTCTGTCGAGACAGTCGCCGACGGATGCGCCGTGAAGACGCCGGGCGACCTCACCTTCGCCTTCTGCCGCAAGTATCTCGACGACATCATCACCGTCTCCGAGATGGAGATCATGAGCGCCCTGCTCTTCCTCATCGAGAAGCACAAGCTCATCGCCGAAGGCGCGGGCGTCCTCTCGCTCGCGGCGCTCACACGGCTGCCCTTCCAAGGCAAGAAGGTCGTGTCCATCCTCTCGGGCGGCAACATCGACATCTCGACCATATCGGCGCTCATCAGCAAGTCCCTCATCGCGCGCGGCCGCATCTTCTGCTTCGCCGTGCAGCTGCCCGACAAGCCCGGCCAGCTTCTCAAGGTGGCGGAAATCGTCGCGCGTGAGCACGCCAATGTCATCAAACTCGTCCACAACCAGGCGAGCGTCACCGACAGCTTCCAGCAGGTGCAGCTCGAAGTCACCGTGGAGACGCACAACCGCGAGCATATTGAAAGACTGACCGCCGCCTTGGAAAAAGAGGGTCTGCCCGTCACAAAGATTTATTAACGCAGTTCCCGTGCGTGTAGCTTATGAAGGAGACTTTGCCTTATGGAAAATTACCTTGCGGCGCTCGCGACCCATACAGGCCCCCTGCTCGCCATCTTTTTCGCCGCCTTCCTACAGGCGATCACGGGCTTCGGACTCGTCATCGTGGCGGCGCCCCTCTTGATGTTCTTCTACGATCCGAAGATCGTCGTGCCCGTCATGCTGCTTCTCGCATGCTCAGGCAACACCGTGCAGGCCTATTTGATGCGCAAGAAGGCGAACCTTCCTCTGATCGGTCACCTCGCGATCGGTGTCTTGCTCGGCATCCCCATCGGTTTTTTCGTCTTCGACTATGTATCGAGCGACACCTTGAAGGTCTGGATCAGCACCGTCGTCTTCCTCTCGCTCCTCATCATGCAGATCTCGCATCGTCACATCCCGGAATCAAGGCGCAACACGATCATCACGGGCATGTGCTCGGGCTTCTCCTCCATGACGACGGGCATGGCGGGACCGCCGTTCCTCATCTACCTCGCCTACACGAAAATGAGCGCCGAAACCTTCCGCGCCACATGCTTCGTCTTCTTCCTTTGCTGCAACTCGACGTCGCTCATCGGCTACCTGATCGGCGGACACCCGCTGACGGCTGCCGTCCACGAGTTCATCTACCTCCTTCCCGCCCTCGCCGCAGGACTTTCCCTCGGGCACGTGCTCGCGCGCTTCATTCCCACAAGCCTCTTGCGCCGCCTGATCTTCTTCGTCCTCTATGCCACTTGCATTTACACGATCTGGAGCGTCGTATCGAAGGGGTAGCCAAACAAAAAAGAGCCGAGCTTTGACTCGACTCTTTTTTCGTTTACAGCTCAGAAATCAGAGATCCGCCTTCCAAAGACCGTGCAAATTACAGTACTCGTAGACCGCGACCGGCTCATCTCCCTCGGCGAGGAAGAACACCGCCTCAGGCTTGTCCTCGGGCGTCAGATGACAGATCTGCGCTCCCTTCTTCGTCTCAAGGTGAATCCACGAGATCAGATGCTCAGGCGTCATCGGATGCGCGACCGAACCGACGACGACCGTGACCTTGCGCGCCGCCTTGTCGTACGTCGCTACGGGCACATGCTTCTCCTGCGCTGCATCCGTCGTGTTCGCCTTCAGTTCCTTCAGATCCTCGCCGCAGCAAGACAGCTTGCCGCCGCCGTCATGAATCAGACCGACGATATCTCCCGACTCCTTGCAAATGAAAAACCTCTTTGCCATAATATCTCCTCCTTCAAGATAAAAAATCCTGTTTATATTGTAGCATATCACATCTTCTACGGCTATATTTTTCTCGCATTCACAATTCCTTGTATCCAGGCGGCACTGGTGCGACGATACTCACGAAGATGAAATCTTCCTCGCCCGTATTGCGCAGACCGTGACACGTCCCCTTGCCCGTGATGATGAGGTCGCCTTTCTCGACGGGAACCTCCTTGCCAAGCTCCGGAAAGAATATCCCCTTCCCCTGGATACAGACCCAGAAGTCATCACCAGCCGGATGCTCATGCGCCTTGACCTCCTGTCCAGGCTTCACGAGCCAGACCGAACCGCTCGTCGAATCCGTTGTGTAGAAGACCGTCTTTGTCGCCTTGTCGCCTGCCTTCGCCACCTCGTGAATCTTCCAATGACGCGTAGAAAAATCCTTGGTTACTTCCATCTTTTCCGAACCTCCTCTTTCTGCTTAAATAATCCTTCTATGTTTGGTATCGCCACAGATATAAACTGTCTTGATACAATATTGTAACATGTCTCATCTTCTACGGCTATATTTTTCTTGCATTCACAATTCCTTGTATCCAGGCGGCACTGGTGCAACGATGCTCACAAAGATGAAATCTTCCTCGCCTGTATTTCTCAGGCCGTGACACGTCCCCTTGCCCGTGATGATGAGGTCGCCTTTCTCGACGGGAACCT
>NZ_CAURXA010000006.1:0-244746 GCF_963528755.1 uncultured Selenomonas sp. | reverse complement strand
TACGTCGAAAGTACTTGGTTGGAGACGACCTGGGAGGATAGAAAGCTGCTGGTTCAATTCAAAACGCCTGCTCATGCAGGCGTTTTTCTCTTATCTGAAATGAAGAGCGGAGAGCGTTGGAAGTCCTCGCCGCGTTTTGTGATTTGCGGAAGGCAAAGCCGTCGCATTTCTGTGGCATGAATGTCAAGTGCGAGCATGTTTTCCAAAGCCGTTCGCTTTTCTGGCGGATGTTTCAACGCGGCGTCTTTCAAAAAATGACTTGTTTTGCTTATGAGAGGAAGCGAACTTTTCTGTTTGATTTCATGCAGCAAGCTTTTTCCTGCATGATTGAATGCGAGTATACGAGCATAGAGAGGTCCATTCTTATCAAATTCATGAATATCCTGTCGACGAAGGTGCAGCATGATATGGAATATGAGCCGTTGGATTCGACTTTGCGGATGACGACGACTATGGCATTCATCGAGAAGTTCTTTCATGGTGCGACAATGAGAAGCGGCGCGCAGCAGTCTGTTTTCAAAACCTTCATTTATACCATAGATTTCTTGTAAATTTTCCGGAGTATAATGTTCGAGCTGAGCAAGAAGCGGACGAAAAAGCAGATTGATTTCTGGTATAGCTTCTTCCGTATGCGCTTCGAATAAGGCCTCCATGCTGTTTGCAGGAAGAACTTTCGCCAGGAGGTTTCTTTGCGGTGCGACGGTTTGGATTTCTCGGCGAATGGAACTTGCACTGGCATACGTGTCATGGAGTTCTTCATCATGATAAGCGGCGCCGATTCTTGCCACTGCAAAAGGGTAGATCGAAGTGACGCAGCAATTCAAAGCGCGCAGGTATTCCAAGGCAAGGATGTTGTTCGGTTGCTTGAGGAAAGCTTCGTTTATACCGGTGCTTCGGGCAATGGCATGACTTAATGCGGCGGCATAGGAATGACCTTTTTGTACGTATGCATGGAGCAGTTCCTGCACATCGCTTCTCTTCGCTGAATCCGCTGCGCATTGAAGCAAGGCGAGAGGGCTTTCTGCGCCGAAGGCAAGACCGTCAACAACACCCAAGCGCGAAAGCAGCGATACACCTCCGTGTGCGAAATTCTGTGCGCTGCGCACGGCAAAGGCCGCCGGTAGTTCGAGCACGAGGTCGATGCCGCTCAAAACGGCGTGGCTGGCACGTTGCCATTTATTGAGAATTGCCGGGAAGCCGCGCTGTGTGAAACTGCCACTCATCAATGCGACGATGCGGGCTTTGGGATATTTCGCGCGTATGGTTTCAATCTGGTAAATGTGCCCGTTATGAAAGGGATTATATTCGGCGATGATGCCGACGACATTCATGGAATCAACTCCTTGTATGGATGGTTCTCTTAGTGTACCATAGAATTGCATGCTGTAGATATTTTCAGGAGGCAATGGATGAAAAAAAAAGTAGCGGTAGCGATGAGCGGAGGCGTGGACAGTTCGCTTTGTGCAGCTCTTTTGCAGGAGCAAGGGTATGAGGTACTCGGCATAACCATGCGTCTTTCCGATGATAGTCGTGAGATGAACGGTGTTTCCAGCGCGGCGACAGACGCAAGGCGCGTGGCGGATTTTCTTGGTATAGAGCATGTGGTAGCAGATTTTCGTACGCTTTTTTCCGATAAGGTCGTTGATTATTTTTTGACGGAATATTTGACGGCACGCACGCCGAATCCTTGTGTGATTTGCAATCGCTTCTTAAAATTTGGGGAGCTTCTTTCGTTTGCGAGAGAAAAAGGCGCAGATTTTCTTGCCACGGGACATTATGTCCGTATAGAGAAAGAAGAGGATGGATCCTTTGCCTTGAAGAAAGGTAGGGATGAAAAAAAAGATCAATCGTATGTCCTTTATCGTTTGCCTCGGGAAATATTATCGCATATTCTCTTTCCTCTCGGAAGCTATAAAAAGGAAGAAACGCGAGCCCTTGCCCGGAAACTTTCCCTGCCGGTAGCCAATAAGGCGGAGAGTCAGGAGATTTGCTTTGTACCGGAAGATGACTACAAAGCGTATTTGTCGCAGCACAGGCCAAATTGTTTTCGCGCAGGAGATATTGTCGATATGCAGGGACAAATTCTGGGACAGCACCGAGGTCTTCCCTTTTATACGATTGGGCAACGAAAGGGGCTCGGCATAGCGGCGGTACATCCTCTCTATGTCATCGCTTTGGATGAGGCAAATAATCGCGTGATTGTCGGAAAAAATGAGGAGCTTTATGCTTCGTCACTTTTTGCAAGCGATGTGAATTGGCTGATGGAAGAACCGACACGCGAGATTTCGGTACATGCCAAGATTCGTTACGGCAGTCGTGAGGTGCAGGCGAATGTTTTGCCTTTGAAGGATAGGGCTGTCAAGGTATCCTTTCTTGAACCACAGCGAGCTGTTACGCCGGGGCAATCCGTTGTCTTTTATTCCGGAGAGCGTCTTGTAGGCGGGGCAACGATTGAATCTCGGACATGAACGCGGCATATTTCGAGGGTTTTTCTTGCGAAAACGCTATTCTTGTTGCATAATAAGGAAAAGGTTTTATCGCTTTGTAATCTTGGGAGGGTGAGTCTATGGCGATGTTTTCCAAGTCGCAGAAGATGCGTTTCTTTCTTGCGATATTCTTGCTGCTTTTGGCAATATGCGGCTGCGGGGCGTGGTATTTTTTCTATTATACGAAAACGCCGGAGTATGGGCTGGAAAAAATCAAAATGTCTTTTGAAAAGCATGATTGGCAAACATTCGAGAAATACGTTGATTTAGATGCTTTGCTGGGCAACTCTACGGAAACATTGATTCAGGCTATGATTGATACGGATCGTCCGATGTCCGGAGACGCCAAGGCGGCTATGAATGGTTTCGTGCAGATGTTCAAGGCGCCCTTGGCATTGACGCTGCGTACGGAAGTGCAGTATTACGTTGAAAATGGCGAATGGAAAAACAGTGGGACAGCGTCGGAGACGCAAGATCCGATGAGCCTTGATATGGTGCTTACGAGGATCGGACTCAAGACGATACAGTTCCGCAACATTGATTACGTTGCAACGGATCGGGAGACGGGAACGGCACGCGCCGGCGTACGCGTTTATCAGGCGGATATTGGTGAGGAATTCATTTTTGAAGTGAAGCTTGTGCAGGGCGGGGATGGCGTCTGGCGCGTGACGGAAATACAGAACCTTCATGATTTCGTTGCGATGATTGCCAAGGCGCACGATGCGATTCTGGCAGACTATCTCGCTAAATCTCAGGCCATTATAGACGCTCACGGAAAATCAGTGCAGGAGATCGAGCAGGAATTCAGCAGTACTTTGCAGAAAGGCTCTCTTGGCAATGATGAAACGCGTCAGGCATTGAAGACCATCATGCTGGAGAAAGCCGCGGCAGACTGGACGCAGCGCAAAGCTGAGCTGTCTGACCTCACGGTGCCGCCCATGGCGGATACGCTGCACCATCTCCGTTTGCGCAGCTGCGATATGCGCATTGCTTACATCCTTGGGTATGCAGCATGGCTGGACGACAAGAAGGCGGCGACCATCCGTGAGGCGCAGGCGAAACTGAAACAGGCGAAGACACTGGAAAACGAAGCAGCTACGCTAGCACGCCACATGTCGGGACAATCAAATGCCGTTCCACAACCGCAGCAAAAACCAACAGGAAATGAAACATCGGAAAGCATGACGGAACTGCAATAGGAATCCATGGGAGAGCCGCCGTAATCGGCGGCTTTTTGCATGCTCCTTTGTCAACTGATTCTTACGAAAGGTTGACGAAAGAGGAGGCTTTATCTATAATGAGTTTACTGAACTTTTGGAGGTGAATGGATGGAGAGTGTTTTGCATCTTGCACGCATGATGGCAGAACTGCATCTTGCCGAATATGAAGGTGCAAGAATTGCCAAGATTTCTTGGAGAAAAGAGCCGCGTCCAGAGGCGGAATATGGAGTACACTTTCAAAAACATGGAAACCGTTTTTTGAGAATGGCATGCTGTGAAACAAAGAAACCTTTGATGGGAGAAATCTCCATGAGTCTCATACTTGGAAAAGAAGGCGTTGAAAAATCGCAAAGAGTACCCAAAAAGGAGAGGATGCTGAAAAATACTGGAACAACGTGGCGATGTTTTTCTTATGCAGAGGTTCTTTCTTTTGTTGCAGCGGCGGGTGATGAAAACAGCATACATCGTCAAGAGCCTGCCATTGTACCCGGGATGCTGATTTTACAGAAACTTTTAACAGAGCGGCCTATGACGCGGCAGGTGGAAATACGCTTTTTTCATCCACTCTACTGCGGGGAAGAACTCCATTTCTTTCCAGAGAAGGATGGATGTTTAGCGGTGGTGAAGGGAGAACGAAAATTCTTTTATCGTCTATGGAAGAGTGAATGCTCCGATGCAGGACATGGTTGAAGGTTGCATTTCCGACTACAGAGAACATTAAAAAGAAGTGAGGCTTGAAAAGTATGAAACAAGAAGATGCGATGTCTGTGCAAAAGATAACAAAGATGGCACTTTGTGTGGCGCTTTGTTGTGTCGCCGCGTATATTTCCATCCCGTTGCCGTTTACTACGGCGATGATCACAGCTTTGACGCTTGCGATGAATCTTACAGCTTTTATCTTGAAACCGCGAGAAACGTTTGTGGTGCTTTGCGTCTACACTCTACTTGGGTGCATTGGTCTGCCCGTCTTTGTCGGCGGTACGTCAGGTTTGGGAAAACTTCTCGGCCCTACGGGGGGATTCATCATCGCTTTTGTTATTGCCTACCCGATTGTCAGTTGGCTCAAGGGGACGGGAAATTCGTTTAAGCGTTTCACGTCGGCGGCCGTTTTTGTTGGTATTCCCATCACATATATCGGGGGATTAACTTCCATGATGCTTTTGATGGATGTCAGTTTTTGGCAGGCTCTCGTTATGGCAGTTTTTCCATTCATTCCAGGAGATGTCTTGAAGGCTGCCTTGGCTGCATTTCTGGGTGTAAAACTCAACAAAATTTTCCGTCAGAGCGAATGATATGAAAAATGTTTACATATTCGGCGGTTTGCGAACTCCGCTTGCAAAGCATGGGGGACATTTCCGTAGTTTACGTCCGGAATGTTTCACAGCAGAACTTTTGAGCGCCTTGTTGAAACAATATAGCATCAACGAGGTGGATGCCATTTTTTGCGGTAATGCTGTAGGAACAGGGGGGAATCTGGCTCGCTTGACGGCGCTGTTGGCGGGCATAGATGAACGCGTGCCTGCTGTGACGATTGATATGCAATGTGCTTCAGCGGCGGCTTCGTTGGATTTTGCTTTTTCGCGACTTGCCAGTGGACAAGGACATCTTTATGTTGCGGGCGGCATGGAAAGTCGCTCCTTGCAGCCTGTGCGGCGTTATGCTGAGACAGATGAGCGCCATGCATTATTTCCGCATGGCGAATATATGACAGCACAGTTTTCACCGAAAGAGCTTACCGAAAATGCCATGTTGCGAGGGGCGGAACGGACAGCAAAGGAAGAGAAAGTGAGCCGTACAGAGCTTGAAGAATGGGCTGTAAGAAGTCATGCTCGGGCCGCTGCTGCACGTCGTGAAGGCAGTCTGGAAGAACTTATCTTTCCTGTTGCAGGCTTGTCGAAAGATGATGGCATACGAGAAACGATGAGTTTCGACTTTCTCAAGCGATTGCCACCTCTCTTTGGCACGGGAGGGCTTACGACAGCTGGAACATCATGCAGAACGAACGACGGTGCGGCACTCGCGCTTCTTTGTTCTGAAGAATATCTGACAAAAATGGAAAAGAAACCAGAAATTCGACTTTTGGCGATGGAAATGTCAGGTGGCGATCCGCTTTACAGTCCGCGTGGTGCCATGCAGGCTGCCGATCAACTTTTGGAGAGAATGCGACTTTCCTATGAGGATATGGCAGCGATTGAATTCAATGAGGCATTTGCTGTCATAGACGTTCTCTTTGCGCGGCGATACCCAAAGCTTGTTGAACGGTATAATACATTTGGTGGTGCGCTTGCTTATGGACATCCTTACGGTGCATCGGGAGCGGTGCTTCTCCTACACCTGATTGAGGCAGTAAAGAAACATGGCGGAGGTTATGGTCTTCTCTCCATTGCCGGTGCTGGAGGCGTCGGAGAAGCAATCCTGTTGGAGGTTTGTGAATGAATTATTATCTATTGCTCAAGGAGCGGTCGATTTCTTATGCAGAGAAGCCATTTCTTTACATTGGTGAAGAAATATACAGTTATCGTGCTTTTTTCACAAAAATTGAGAGAATGACACAACACCTTTCGCGCGTTATAAAAGATGACCTAAAGAATGCCGATGTACTTGTTTCTGCTGAATCTTTTCTCAACCAGGCGCTGCTTTTCTTTGCTGTGCAGAAATTTAATGCTCGTCCGATCTTGCTGCACCATGGTCTCGTCGAATCAGATATAGAACATATTGCAAAAACGAATGATTTGCAGGGAATTTTTATCTTAAATGCTGAAAGTCTATCATACAAACGTTTTCCTTATGAAGCTCGACAACATGAATATCCCGATTGCCTTGGGGTCTTGAGTTCAGGAACGACAGGCACACCAAAAGTCATGTATCGTACGTTTGAAAGTTGGGCGGGATTTTTCCCGGTGCAAAATGAAATCTTTGGATTGAAAGAAACGTCTTGTCTTTTCTTTCATGGCAGCCTGAGTTTTACTGGTAACCTCAATGCTTTTCTCGCTACACTATTCATAGGTGCTTCCGTTTGTACGAGTGAATGCACGAACGTGAAATTATGGATTGCTTTAATGGAGAAACATACAGCAGACATCATTTATCTTGTTCCTGCAAAACTACGTCTTCTGGTAGAAGCTATTAAGGTTGCCATTTCGAGTGTGAGGTCTTTGTTTACGGGGTCTCAAATTATCTCTGCGTCTCTCTTACGCTTGTTGCAGAGAAAACTGCCAAATGCTTCCATCATCCTATACTATGGAGCAAGTGAACTCAATTACATCACTTATGCGCACTGCAGAGACTGTACGCGTGATCCGAGGAATGTTGGAATACCATTTCCAGGAGTGGACATCTCTATTGCGGACGGATTGATTTATGTAAATACGCCCTTTCATGTAAGTGGCATCACATTACCATTTACTTTGCACGACAAGGGATATATGAATGAGCAAGGCGAATTGATTTTCGAGGGACGCGAACAGGCGTGGGTGAACAAAGGTGGTTTCAAAATCAGTCTGGAGCGTGTGGAATTGAAGATTAAGGCTGTTGCAGGCATTCTTGAGGCAGCTGTTCTTTCGGTGGAGGATGAGGTGCGAGGTGCAGACCTTGTCGCATTTCTTGTGCCTTCTGATGGGATTGAAAAAAAGCAACTTCGTCGTATGGTGCGCAGCGCACTTTTGCCTGTTGAGATGCCGAAAAAGATATATTTTCTTGCAGAAATTCCACTCAACGATCGTGGTAAACTGGCAAAAGACCTATTGTTGAAGGAAATCAGAAAATAGCCAGGAATGGAGACGATCAACGCAATATTTCATGGAAATCCATTCACAAGTATGATAAAATGGATAGAATTAAGAAAGAGTATATTTGTACCATTAAGGAAGGATGTATAGATTCCGTGCTTCTTTAATGGAGTTAATCATTATGAAATTGCGAGGTTTTATTTTTGATGACATTTGATTCAAGTACAGAGACGGTGGCTGTTCTTTACGATATTGAGAATGCGCCTTTTGAGATGCTGGATTTTACTTTGGGGAAGGCACGGAAATTTTTTCCTTGCCGTATGATCGTTGTCTCCGATTGGGAAAAGCACCCCGAGCAGAAGCGTTGGAATCGCTTGATGTCTCGCAAGGGGCTTACTTTCCGCCAGATTGATCGAAAGGTCGATGGCAAGAATTCACTGGATTACGCATTGTTCGACATGGCGAAAATCCTGCGTGATGAGGGCGTGCGCCGCTTTCTTATCGTGACGACGGATTCCGATTTCGTAGCGATTGCTCAGATGCTGCGCGAAAGCGACACGCCGTGTCACATCATCGGCGTGGGAACAGAGCAGGCGAGTCAGTCTCTTCGTGATGCTTATGATGAATTTTATTGCTATCCGCCTGTCAAGAAGAAGAAAGCGAAGGCGCAAGAGCAAGACGCGCTGGAAGAAAAGGACAAGCAGAAAACGGGAGGCAAGGCTGATAAAAAACAGCAGAAGAAGCAAGCGAAGAAAAATCAGGAAGATGCAGCAAAGGAGTCTGACAAGCAGCTTTCTCTTGCAGGCAAGAATATTTTGCAAGTGCGCTTGCCCAAATCTCTTTTTGACAAGCTGCAGAAGAAAAAACGTCATGAAGATGTTGATATGGAACAGCTTGTGACATATCTTTTGATGCGCGGTTTGAACGACTGAGGAGAGGTGGAGCGTGAAGAAGCAAGAAGAGAGTGTTCTGCTCTACCAATTTTCCGATGAGGCTGCGTTGGCTATTCAAGAGGTTTTGCGCAAGTTGAGAATCCAGGCGAGCGTTCTAGAACCAGGAGCATGGCATCAACGCATCGGCTTCTTATTTGCCTTGAAGGGCTTCAAGCCGGGGACTTCGGAGGAAGAAGCCTTTGATTTTCCTTATGAGGCGGCAGTTTTTCATAACATCAAGGGAAAGCGACTCGATCAGGTTCTTCAAGCTTTGAAAGATGCGGGCATTGCACATATAAAGTTCAAGGCGGTGACGACGCCGTTCAATCTGCATTGGACGCTCGCACGACTGTGCCGAACCATGCATAAAGAACATGCTTACATGATGGAAAGGGATAAGAATTCGGAATGAGGTACGACGATCTCGATCGGACGAGCGTTCTTGTGCGCAAGAAAAAAAATACGTCAGATGGCAGGAAGCTAGACGACACGCAGGAACTGCCGCCTTTGTCCCAAGATGCTTCTTCTATTTTTTCGAGGCAGGGGACGGTGCGGGAGCTTCCGCCACTCACATCAAAAATGGAGAATCAGAGGGTGGATGCTGCAGAGTCTGGAAATAGGCGGCAAAGCAGATTCCGCAAGGGGCTGATTTTTGCCGCTTGTTTTGCGGTGGCTCTTTTTGGTGGGGTTCTTTTGTCCGATATGTTTCGCAATCATGAACAAGCTCTTGAGGATGGCCGCAAGGAGGCGCAGCAGGTTGAAATGCGTCAGCGGGAACTTGCTGCACGCGAAGACTCTCTAAAGAAGCAAAGGGCGAGCATAGCGGAGCAGAAAAGAGCGCTGGAAGAAAAAGAGCTGGAACTTGAACGAAAAGCGCAGCGCGCTGCCGGGCGCACGGAACGCATTGAGCAGGAAAAGGACAAGGGAACGGTTGTCGGCGGCTGGGTGGACAAGGTCACGGGAAAGGAAAAGGAGCGCAAGGAAGCGAACGAGAAGAATGCCGCTGAAATTCAGCAGACAAATCTGGATATCGCTTCGGTACAACAATCCATCAAGGATGCTCAAGCTGTTCTTGATGAAGTGGACAAACAGCTTGACAATGTCAATGAAATGAAAGATCAGGCAGATCGCTTGAAAACGGTTGCACAAGATACATATGAGAAAAATCAAGGGACGATCAGTCAGATCTTTCATTATGTGAACGAGGGCGCTGATATGCTGCGTCAGATTCTTCGATGACGTGCTTTTCAAGATACAAAAGGAGGATGAACGTGAAGAAAATCATTGCCTTTCTCTTCTTGCCGCTTCTGTTCCTTACGGCTGGCTGTGGCGGCGGAAGCAAACAAGAGCTTGGTACGTTGAAAATCGGTCTCATGCCTGATACGGATTCCGTTCCATTCATCATTGCACAGGAAAAAGGATATTTTGCAGAAGAGGGACTGAATGTGGAACTGCACTCGTTCAAGAGTGCTATGGACAGGGATTCTGCTTTGCAGAGCGGCAATCTTGATGGAGCTGTTTCCGATCTGCTCGCCGTTGCGTTTGCCAAGGATGGCGGCTTCGATGTCAAGGTTACTTCCATGACGGACGGCAGTTACAAACTTGTTGCAGCGCCTGGGACGGAAAAGCTTTCTGTCAAGGAACTCGCCGGTAAGGAGGTCGCCGTTTCTCGCAATACGATCATCGAATATGTGACAGATCATATTCTTGAAAGCAACTCGATGTCTGGTGATGATATAGCGAAGGTCGTTATTCCGCAGATTCCAACGCGCTTGGAGCTTTTGCAAAGCAGTAAACTGGCAGCGGCCACTTTGCCGGAACCAATGGCGAGTGTTGCTGTTCACAACGGATGCCGATTCATTACTGGATCGGATGAACTTGGCATCAACCCTGGCGTCATATTGTTTACGGAAAAAAGCACGAAGGAAAAGCGGGCAGAAATCCAAGCGATGTACCGTGCTTACAACAAGGCTGTAGCTTATCTCA
The DNA here is from genome assembly GCF_963528755.1 of uncultured Selenomonas sp. Lineage (GTDB taxonomy): Bacteria > Bacillota > Negativicutes > Selenomonadales > Selenomonadaceae > Selenomonas. The sequence goes on along the minus strand of NZ_CAURXA010000006.1, from coordinate 234,394 downwards.
ACAGCACGGATCGTGCCGAGTATATCGACCTCGTAGTAGAAAAGAGCGGATTTCCACCAGCGGCGAAAGAAGCTCTCGTTTTGCCCGTTTATCACACGGCAGCACTGCCCAAGGAAAATGACGTTACGGACTGCATTGCCTGGCTCAAGGGCAAGGAACTGATTAAGGATTCCTACGGGTACGCTGATCTCGTGCTCGATTTATTGCAGCCATGATCGATTTGCAGCACCTGTCCTACGGTTATAGTGTCGATGAAAAATGCATGCAAGTGTTGCACGATATCAATATGCGTGTAGAAAAAGGGGAGATTTGCTCTGTCATAGGTCCTTCCGGGTGTGGGAAATCGACGCTTCTAAAAATCATTGCTGGTCTTTTGCACGATTATGATGGGACTGCGATGATCGATGGAGTCCCCGTTGACCCGAAGCGGCAGCGCGTCGGATTCATGCCTCAAAATTACGGACTCCTGCCTTGGAAAACCGTGCGTGAAAATGTTGAACTTGGCGGGAGGATACGTCATGAAAGGGTGCGGAAGAACGAGACCGTTTCCATGATGCAGCGACTGGGCATCGATGCATTCAGTGAACGGTATCCCAAAGAACTGTCTGGTGGGCAGCAACAGCGCGTGGGCTTGGCACGCGCCTTTTTGCTTCGTCCCGATGTGCTTTTGATGGATGAACCGTTTTCGGCACTGGACGCAATCACGCGCGAGGAGATGCAAGAGGTTTTCCTATCCCTGTGGCACGAGCAGCATGTGACCACGGTTCTCGTTACGCATTATGTGGAGGAAGCGCTGTACCTTGGACAGAGAATCGTGATACTTGCCGACGCTCCCGGGCGCATTGCCGAGGTGTTGGATAATCCTCTTTTTGGCTGTATCGATCAGCGAAATAAAGTAGAATTTTTTCGTATGAGCTGTTATTTGCGTGAGCAAATCAAGAAGAGGTGGCGTCGGGCATGAAGCGTACTGTTGTTTACATTGGCGCTGCCGCCATACTGTTTTTTGTCTGGTGGATTCTATCTTCTTTTCTTGCATTGCCGATTGTGCCAAATCCATGGAGTGTTGTTTCCTGTTTGCAGAGCATCTTTTTATCCTCAATTGCCATTCATGCAATTTACAGTTTGGGCAGAATTGCACTGGGACTTGTCCTTGCTGTAGGAATTGGCTACCCTATAGGGATTTTTATGGGATATGCAGCGAAGGCTGACCGTATTTTTTCTCCTTTTGTCTATCTGATGTATCCTGTTCCGAAAATCGCCCTGCTGCCGATTCTCATGCTGCTTGCCGGCGTGGGGGAGATGTCCAAAGTCTTGATGCTCTTTCTTATCATCGTATTCCAAGTCATCATCGCCGTGCGCGATGCTGTGCGTGTGATTCCGCAAGAGACGTACATGCCCCTTCTTTCCTTGGGGGCGTCGCTTTTTTCCATTTTTCGCCATGTTCTTTGGCCAGCGTCTTTGCCCAAATTCATTACAGCTGTGCGCGTTGCCATGGCGACGGCGATTTCCGTATTGTTTTTTACGGAGACATTCGGTTCGCAATATGGTTTGGGATATTTCATCATGGACGCATGGCTTCGTGTCAATTATTTGGAGATGTATGCAGGAATCGTTGTGCTCAGTCTGCTCGGACTGCTGCTCTTCTCCATGCTTGATTTTATCGAGATGAGAGTTTGCCGATGGCAATATAAATAAGTCTTTCAGTCTTATTGCAGAGGGCGACAGTCCTGAAATTTGAAAAATTATCCATAAAGAGTGACAAGATGCGATGCTTGTTGTATAATTTGATTAGAAAGAATTTACTTATGAAAATTTAGCATCTTGAGGATGGGTGAGATATGCCGATCAGAAATACCATGGAAGAATTCGTTCAGCAGAATATCGATGCTGTTTTGCGCATGTATCCCGATTGCTGCTCCTGCGAAAAATGCAAGGAAGACATCATGGCGCTTGCCCTCAATCATCTTCCACCCAAGTACGTATCTACGCATAAAGGAGATTTGTTTGCAAGAATCGCGACGATGGATCCGGTGGACAAGGCATTTATCATTCAGGAGATTGCCAAGGCGATACAGATTGTACACAAGATGCCGCGTCACTGAATGCGTATGAATTTATGGCACAAAGAAAGCGATGTCGTTTGAAACGGCATCGCTTTTTTATTCAGTGTGCTCTTGTCACAGTGTTTTCTTCTGTTTCATTTGTTTTGGGTCGTCTTCGATGCGTGACTAGAATTTTGTCAATACGCGCGCGATCCATGTCGACAATTTCAAACGTAAAATCATTCCACTGACAAACTTCTGTTTCTTTGGGAATGTAGCCAAAGTAAGAAGTCAGGAAACCTCCCATCGTTTGGAAATGCGCCTTATCCTCATCGGGCAGAGGCACGTCAATATCAAATTTTTCTTTGAAGTCATCGATCGAGAACAGTCCATCCATATACCAAGCATCCTTGCCGCGTGGAATCATCTGCGGTGCGTCGATTTCGTCGGCGTCGAAGGATGTTCCGATGATTTCGTTCATGATGTCCGTCAAGGTAAGAAAACCGATAACGCCGCCGTATTCATCCAGTACGACGGCCGCATGCACACCCGTTTCACGGAATTTTTCCAGCACGCGGAACGTTTCCATGGAACGCGGAACGAAGAGCGGTTGGCGGATGAAAGAGGATAATTCAATCGGCCGCTTTTCCAGACAGGCATCAAGAAGATCCTTGGCATGGAGTATGCCGCAGAAATCGTCAAGACTATCACGTCCCACCGGAATGATGGTTTCGGTATTTTCTTTGATAAGCCGCAAATTGTGCTCTATGGAATCTTCGAGATCGATCCAGAACATCTGCGTGCGCGGCGTCATCAAGGCGTAGGCCGTTTGATCACTCATATGGAAGATATTGTCAACCATTGTCTGCTCTGCTTTTTCAAATGTTCCCTCTTCGGTACCTTGTTCGATCAAATCTTTGACTTCATCCTCCGTAACTGTGTCGGTTACATGAGGATTGATGCCAACTAAGAGAAGCAGGAAATTTGCTGAATTGGAAAGGAACGATACTGCAGGGCGCGTGATGTACTCAAGGACATGCAGCCAGCGGTGAAAACGTCGCAAATACTTTTCTGGATTTTGCCAAGCGATTTTCTTGGGAAGAAATTCTCCCATGAGAAGCGTGAAATAGGATATGGCAATCGTGCTCAAGACGAATGCGATTGTATGCGCGTAGGGAAGGAAATGGAGAATTTCCTCCAAGAGGGGGGCAATCGCACTGCCGATGACAATGCCGAGCAGTATGCTTGTGAGCGTGATGCCGATTTGTACGACGGAGAGGACATTCTCAGGCGTTTCTACAATCGTCAAAGCAGCAACTGCATTTTTATCGCCGTCATCGGCGAGCTTTTCCAGACGACTCTTGTGGCTTTCTGTGATGGCGGTTTCCGCCAAGGCAAAGAAACTGCTTGCCGATACGAGGAAAACGCTCAGAAGGATAAGCAACGGCAAATCTGGACTATCCAAGAGGGGACACCATCCTTTGTTGAATATAAAAGTGACATGCCTATTATACCATATTGCGGCAAATCTTATCCATGCTTCCGCAAAGATTAAGGCTTGACAATCTCTCGAGCAGGAATAATCGAATAAACACCGAAATAAGTAAAGTGGATCTTATATTATTATTTGAAGGGGCGAAAACGAACGATGAAATTTTCCCGATTGAATTTCATCCTTGCAGTATCCCTGCTTGTTATATTCGCGTTGCTGGCGAGTGGCATTTTCGCGTATCATACTTCCTGCCGCGGACGCATCCTCTACGGAGTGCAGAGTGAGGGGCGCTCCTTGTTTGGCTTGACGCAGAAGGAGGCGGAGCAGTATTTTACGCAGTTGGGGAAGAAGAAACTTGCCAGTCAGACTGTTTCTTTAAGAAGCAACGGCGCTGTGTGGAAAATACAACCGCAGGAAGTGAACTTGCAGCCTGCTGCTGCTGCTGCTGCAGAGGCGGCCTATAATTCCGGGCGTGAGGGGACGTTTGTATTACAGGTGTTGACGCAGATCAAGAATGCTATTTACGGATGCAATATCCCTTTTACGGCAAGTTATGACGAATCACTCCTGCAGGCGAAATTGGAAAGGATAGCAGAAAAACTCCTCGTTCAACCAGTCAATGCGGCATGTGAAATCAGTGGCAACGGATCGATTCATCATATTCCAGGAAAATCGGGTCAGAAACTCGACATAGCCGCCTCATTGAGGACATTGGATAAGCCGTTGAAAGAAATGCAGGCGGCAAACATTGAGTTGCCTTTGGAAGAAAATCCTCCGTTTGTCCGTACGGAGGATGTCGCCAACGTCAATGCTGTACTTGGAACTTATACGACGTATTATCGTCACGGTGCGCGTGGAGACAATATTGCTATAGCGACGCAGCAGCTTAATGGCGTCTTGATTCGCAGCGGAGCAAACTTCTCTTTTAACAACATCGTGGGAACGCGTACTGTAAATGCTGGCTATAAAAATGCTGCGGTTCTGGTAAACGGAAAGTCTGTTCCAGGTGTTGGCGGTGGCGTCTGCCAGGTCAGTTCTACACTTTACAATGCGATTCTCTTGGCAGGTCTCAATCCGACAGAGAGGTTTTCGCATTTCATTCCGTCTTCGTATTGTCCTCCGGGACTTGACGCGACGGTGGCGGATGACTTGATTGATTTTCAATTCATGAATCCTCTGCCACATAATGTTTATATTTTAGCAAGTGCAGATGGCAGGAAAATTACGGTGCAAGTGCTTGGTACGCAGGCAGATCTTCAAGGGAAACACATCTCTATTGAAACGGTCGGCTCAAGCAGACGACCTTCGGTATATCGCATTTACAGCGCCAACGGGCAGGTCGTCGAGAGGGAATATCTACATACGGATTCTTATTCGTAGATTGCTGCAAGGGAATACCGATGACAGTGAGATCGCAGAATACTTCTGTCATTATTGCGATGAGGAAATATGCCTATGGAAAAGAAAAAAATCATTGTCGGAGCCACTGGGGCGAGCGGCTTGCCGCTCTTGATCGAATGCCTAAAATTCATTCGCAAGGAGGAGGGCTTTTCTTCCGTCTTACTGATGACTCGTGAGGCAGAGCTTACGCTTCAGCATGAAACGAAAATGAAAGTGTCCGATGTTGCCAAACTTGCAGATGAAACTTTTGAAATTGACGAAATCGGGGCAGGGCCTGCCAGCGGTTCTTACCCTACGGCAGGTATGCTCATCGTGCCTTGTTCAATGAAAACGCTCGCTGGCATACATGGCGGATACGCCGACAATCTCCTTCTGCGAGCTGCGGATGTGATGCTTAAGGAAAAGAGGCCGCTTGTCCTCGCGGTTCGCGAGTCGCCATTGAGTCCGATTCATTTGCGCAATATGCATGAGTTGTCGCTTTTGCCGACGGTTCATATCGTGCCGCCCATGATGGTGTTTTACAATCAACCCAAAACCATAGAAGAAATGGTGCAGCAAACAGCAGCAAGACTGCTTGCGCCGTTTGGGCTTATGGCAAAGGCATATCGTCCATGGCAAGGACTTTGAGAGATGATGCAGAGGAGTGAAGTGAAGTGAAATTGACATTTCTAGGGGCTGCTCATACAGTTACCGGCTCTTGCTATTTGCTGGAGAGCGAGGAGCGGAAAGTTTTGGTGGACTGCGGCATGTTTCAAGGCGGTCGCCGCATACGCGAGTTGAATTACAAGGAGTTTTGCTTCAATCCTGCTGAACTCGACTGCGTGATTTTGACACATGCACATATCGACCATTGCGGTCTTGTACCGAAACTCTATAAAGAGGGTTTCAAGGGGGCTGTATATGCGACGAAAGCGACCTGCGAGTTGGCACATATCATGCTGCCAGATTCCGCCCATATACAGGAGCACGATTCGGAGGTTCTGAATCGCAAGATTCAGCGCAGCGGCGATACGCTGATTCAGCCGCTCTATGCGATGGAAGATGCAGAAGCGTCGCTGAAGCATTTTGTGCCGAAGTCTTACAACGAATTGTTTCGCGTGGAGAACAACATCGAAGTGCGCTTTCGTGATGCCGGTCATATCATTGGCTCTGCCATCACGGAAATGTACGTGGAAGAGAACGGGAAGAAGACGAAGCTCGTGTTTTCCGGCGATTTAGGTCAGCCCGATCAGCCCATCATCAAAGACCCTACGATCATCGAAGGGGCGGATTATCTGCTGCTTGAGTCGACATACGGTGATCGCCTGCATCAATTCTACGATAAGGAAGCAGCCCTCCTAGAAGCCGTGCAGGACACGATGGAGCGCGGCGGCAATCTCATCATCCCGGCTTTTGCTGTCGGACGCACGCAAACCTTGCTCTATTATTTTTATAAGCTTTGGAAGGAAGGGCGCATGGAGGATGTTCCCATCATTTTGGACAGCCCCATGGCGATTGCTGCTACGCGCGTGTTCATGGAAAACATGCAGGAGTTTGATGAGACGACGGTAGAGCTGTTGGCGAAGCACGGCGGCGGCTTGCCGCAAATGCCGCATCTGCGCATCTGCGAGACTGCGGAAGAATCGCGGGCGTTGAATTCGCAGGCGAGCTCCGCCGTCATCATTTCGGCGAGCGGCATGGCAGATGCCGGGCGCATTCTCCATCATCTCAAACACAACCTTTGGCGACCGGAGTCGACGATTCTCTTTGTCGGCTACCAAGCGGAAGGCAGTTTGGGCAGACGCCTCATCGACGGCGTGAAACGCGTCAAGGTCATGGGCGAGGAAATCGCAGTCAAAGCCAATATTCAAATGCTGGAAGGGTTCTCCGCTCATGCAGATATGAATCAGATCCTTGATTGGCTCGCGCCCATACAGGAGCCGAATCCTGCGCGCGTATTTGTCGTCCATGGTGAGCCGTCGGCCTCGGAATCGCTTGCTGAACAAATCGAAAAACGCTTCAAGCTCAAGACATATATTCCGTTCTTTGGTGATTCCATCGTCATGACAGGACGTAAACATGAGATTCATGAGTCTCATCTGCCGGAAGTTTCCGTCGAAAAGGAAATGGAAGACTTCCTGCGCACGGTTGATTCCACTTATCGCCAGCAGAGACGTCGCCTGCTGCAGTATGTTGTGCGTAATCCGCAGCAGATGGAGGTTGTCGTCCGCACGGTGCAGAAGGGCTGGAACTATATGAAGAAGCTTTTTGCGACGTTCAATCTCTGATGGGTTTTCGTTGACAGCGCAGAGGACATGTGATAAGATTCAAGACGAATAAAGTGTATAGAGATGTCCTTTGAAATTGGTCCTGTGAGGCTGATAAAGGAAGCCATAAGGGTGCGGCGGCATGAACCGCATCGTTGCCATGCAAAAAAAGCTTTCTTATGCCTTGCATAAGAAAGCTTTTTGTCTTACAAGCACTTAGGGAGTGATTCGCTTGAGCAAGAATCCTGTTTCATTACGTGGTAAGAACATTTTAGGACTGGAAGATTTCTCATCGGAGGAAATCCAACTTGTTCTTGATTCTGCCAAGGGCATGAAGAATGTGATCCACAGAGATATCAAGAAACTTCCCACATTGCGAGGAAAATCAATCGTCACATTGTTCTATGAACCGAGCACGAGGACGCGCTCCTCTTTCGAGTTAGCGGGCAAGTACCTCGGCGCTGATGTCGTCAATATCACAGCGGGGACGAGCAGCATCGTCAAGGGGGAGAGTTTGCGCGATACACTGCTGACGGTTGAAGCCATGGGAGTTGACGCCATCGTCATGCGCCACAAGGCTGAAGGTGCGGCGGCCTATGCGACACAGGTTGTGTCGCCCGTGATCATCAATGCGGGCGATGGAGCGCATGCACATCCGTCACAAGGCTTGTTGGATTTGTTCACCATCTTGCAGTACAAGAATACCTTGCAAGGGCTGAAGGTCGCCATCATCGGCGACATTTCGCACAGTCGCGTGGCGCGCTCCGATCTATGGGGCATGCGCAGAATGGGGATGGAGGTTCATCTAGCTGGACCGAAGACACTGCTGCCGCGCTTTCTCAAAGAAGAACAGGGAATCTTCGTGCATGAGTGTATCGAAGATGCCATACGCGATGCTGATGTCATCAATGTGCTGCGCATTCAGCTTGAAAGGCAGAAAGCAGGTCTTTTCCCTTCCATGCGTGAGTACGCACGCATCTTCGGCTTGAATGAGGAAAGGCTAAAGCTTGCTAAAGAGGATGTGCTTGTACTTCATCCAGGTCCGATGAACAAGGGACTGGAAATATCACCGCGTGTAGCTTACAGCAGCCATTCTGCTATACAGGAGCAGGTGCAGAACGGTGTGGCAGTTCGCATGGCGCTCTTGGCTCTGGCATTGATGGGAGGGAAGCAGAATGAAGCAGATCTTTAAGGGCGGTCGCGTCGTAGATCCGAAGAATGGCCTAGATGAAACCCTGGATATTCTTGTCGAGGACGGCATTGTTCAAAAGGTGGATAAGAATGTGGTGGATGAAGAGGCCGAAATCGTCGATGTCAGCGGCAAGGTTCTCGTTCCTGGCCTCATTGATATGCACACGCATCTGCGTGAGCCGGGGCAGGAAGCGAAAGAGGATTTCCTGTCCGGCTCGAAGGCGGCTGCTGCAGGTGGCTTCACGACGGTCGCCACCATGCCGAATACAAGCCCTGTCGTAGACACCGCCGCTCTGGTGCGCAGTCTGCAGGCGCGAGCAAAAGAGGTCGGCCTCGTTCACATCGAAATCATCGGTGCGCTGACAAAGAGGCAGAAGGGCGAAGAGCTTGCAGAAGTAGGAGATATGAGCCTCGCTGGAGCTGTGGCGTTTTCCGATGACGGACACTATGTGAAGTCTGCCAAGGTCATGATGAATGGCATGGATTATCTAAAAAAGTTTGATAAGATCATCATAGATCATGATGAAGAACTCTCGCTCATCGAAGAAGGAGTCATGAACGAAGGACATCGAAGCGCGATGCTCGGCATGAAGGGGCGTCCGACCGTGGCGGAAGATATCGCTGTGGCGCGCGATGTCCTGCTTGCAGAATATGTCGATTCGCCCGTCCATGTTGCGCACATCAGTTCGGCACGTTCTGCCGAGCTTGTGCGCGAAGGGAAGCGGCGCGGCGTCAAGGTCACAGCAGAAGTTACGCCGCATCACCTCATCCTGACAGATACCTGTGTCAATCCGCTGGATTCTTCCACCAAGGTCAATCCGCCGCTGCGTGGACAGAAGGATGTCGATGCCATGCTTGAGGCGCTTCAGGACGGTACGATCGACATCATCGTTTCCGATCACTCGCCGCATGCCGAGGAGGAAAAAGATCGGGAATACATGTATGCCCCGAGTGGTTTTCCAGGTCTTGAAACGACGTTGGGGCTTTTGCTGACAGAGCTTTACCACAAGGGGAAAATGGATTTGTCCACGCTCATTGCCAAGATGACTTCAGCGCCTGCTGCATTGTTTCGCCTGAATGCAGGCAGTTTGGAAGCGGGAATGCCGGCGGACATCACGGTCATCGATCTCGAAAAAGAGTGGGTGGTGGATGCTGATAAGTTCTATACGCGCGGCACGCACTCGCCTTATGTCGGGCGCCGTCTGAAAGGCAGAGCGGTGATGACGGTGGTCGATGGCCGCATTGTGATGCGCGATGGAAATGTCCTCGCCTCAAAAAAGGAGAATGTCGGATGAAAGGGAACTTGATTTTAGAGGACGGCAGCGCCTTTTCCGGTGAATTGCTGGATGAAGCGAAAGCATTTGGCGAAGTCGTATTCAATACGGGCATGACGGGCTATCAAGAGGTTCTGACCGACCCGTCGTATTGCAGCCAGATCGTGACCTTGACGTATCCGCTGATCGGCAATTATGGCGTGGCGAAAAGCTTCATGGAATCGTGCAAATCCTTTGTTAACGGGTTCATTATAGCGGAGCTTTGTGATGTTGGCAGCAACTGGCAGTCGGAAGGAGCGCTGGCGGACTTCCTGCGCGAGCAGGGTGTGCCCTGCCTGCATGGCGTCGATACGCGCGCTGTGACGCGCCACATTCGCTCTGCTGGTGCGATGAAGGGCGTCATCGTGCCGGAAAACACAACGCAAAAAGAAATCGACAGGATGCTTTCCCGAGAAATTCAAAAGGACGTTGTGGCAACGGTGACGACGAAAGAAACGTATGTCATGGCCGCGGACAATGCGGATGCGCCGAGGGTCGTCGTCATGGATTTCGGCATAAAGCAGAACATCCTGCGCTCCCTGCATGAATTTGGCTTCCATCTCACCGTTGTGCCGGCACAAACGTCGGCCGAAGAAATACTTGCCATGAATCCAGATGGCGTATTTCTGTCCAACGGTCCCGGCGATCCCAAGGATGTACCGGACATCATCGCAGAAGTCAAAAAACTCATCGGCAAGAAACCCATCTTCGGCATTTGCCTCGGGCATCAGCTCTTTGCACTCGCCATGGGAGCCGATACATATAAATTGAAATTCGGTCATCGCGGCTCGAATCAACCCGTCAAAAACTTGGCGATGAACCGCGTGCACATCTCATCGCAGAATCATGGCTTTGCCGTCGATGAATCGTCTCTGCAGGGACTGCCGCTGGAGGTCACACATCGCGCCGTAAATGATGGGACGGTGGAGGGACTGCGCCATACAGAGCTTCCCGTATTCACGGTGCAGTATCATCCCGAGGCGTCGCCAGGACCGACGGACAACCGCTATTTGTTTGAGCAGTTTCGCGCACTTCTCAAGGAGGAAAAGTAACCATGCCAAAAAAAGATTATTTGAAAAAGGTCATGGTCATAGGGTCCGGTCCGATCATCATAGGACAGGCGGCAGAGTTTGACTATGCCGGCTCACAGGCATGCCGCTCCTTGAAAGAAGAAGGCCTTGAAGTCGTTCTCGTCAACAGTAACCCGGCAACGATCATGACGGATACGCATATTGCCGACCGCGTTTATATCGAGCCTTTGACAGTGGAGTTCTTGGAAGAAATCATCGCCAAAGAATTGCCCGACGGACTTCTTGCTACCCTTGGCGGACAAGCCGGTCTGAACCTTGCCGTCAAACTCTCCGAAAAAGGCGTGCTGGAAAAATATCATGTCGAACTCTTGGGAACAAGCCTTGAGGCGATTAAAAAGGCGGAAGACCGCGAGCTTTTCAAGGAAACGATGCAGAAACTCAAAGAGCCGATTCCAGAGAGCACGATCGTCGAGGATGTGGAATCTGCCGTCGGGTTTGCCAACGAGATCGGCTATCCGCTGATCGTGCGCCCCGCCTACACGATGGGCGGCACGGGCGGCGGCATCGCCGAAAACGAAGAAGAACTTGTCGAAACGGTCATAAAGGGACTTAAGTACAGCATGATCGGCCAGGTGCTCATCGAGCGAAGCGTTGCCGGTTGGAAAGAAATTGAGTATGAAGTCATGCGTGATGGCAATAACAACTGCATCACGGTCTGCAACATGGAGAACTTCGATCCCGTCGGTGTTCATACGGGAGACAGCATCGTCGTCGCGCCGACGCAGACACTTTCCGATCATGACTATCAAATGCTGCGCAGTGCGTCGCTCCGCATCATCCGTGAGCTGAATATCGAAGGCGGCTGCAACGCGCAGTATGCACTCGACCCGAACAGTGATCGCTACTATGTCATCGAGGTCAATCCGCGCGTCAGCCGTTCCTCGGCGTTGGCGTCGAAGGCGACGGGATACCCCATTGCGAAGGTTTCCGCCAAAATTGCCATCGGCTATTCACTAGATGAAATCACGAACGCCGTGACGCAGAAGACGAAGGCGTGCTTTGAGCCATCTATTGACTATTGTGTAGTGAAATTTCCGCGCTGGCCGTTCGACAAATTCATTTTCGCCGATCACACCCTCGGTACGCAGATGAAGGCGACGGGCGAAGTCATGTCCATCGACCGCAATTTTGAGGGCGCTATCCTGAAAGCGGCACGCTCGTTAGAAATTGGCGCAAAGCGTCTGCACCTGCCTGAGATGGACGATTGGAGCGACGAGAAGCTCAGAAAATCGTTGTCAAAAATCAATGATGAACGCATTTTCGCAATCGCCGAAGCATTCCGCAGAGGCATAGCTGATGTAGACGAAATCTATGATGTCACGAAGATCGACCGTTGGTTTCTGCGCAAGATCAAGCGCATCGCTGATGTCGAGATACGGCTCATGCAAGAGGAGATTACCCCAAAACATCTCATAGAAGCAAAAAAAATCGGACTTTCCGACGCGTCCATTGCGGAACTTTCAGGCAAGACGATGAATGAAATCCGCACGATGCGCAAGGCGATGAAACTTCTGCCTTGCTACAAGATGGTCGATACATGTGCAGCAGAGTTCGAAGCAATGACACCGTATTATTACTCGACATTCAATGCGCAGGAAGATGAAGTGCAGACGGAAACGACGAAGAGGAAGATCATCGTCCTCGGCTCGGGCCCCATCCGCATCGGACAGGGCGTCGAATTTGACTACTGCTCTGTGCATTCTGTATGGGCGCTGCGCGAGATGGGCTATGAAGCCATCATCATCAACAACAATCCGGAGACGGTCAGCACGGACTTTGACATCTCCGATCGCCTGTACTTTGAACCGTTGACGACAGAAGACGTCTTGAACATCGTCGACAAGGAGCAGCCGGAAGGCGTCATCGTGCAGTTCGGCGGGCAGACTGCCATCAACCTCGCTGCATCGCTCCAAAAGGCAGGCGTGCATATCTTTGGAACTTCCGTGGACGACATCGATCGTGCGGAGGATCGAGAGCGCTTCGAAGAAGTGCTGCGCCAGACGAACATTCCTTGCCCCAAGGGAATCAGCGTCACCGATGTGGAATCTGCTGTCGAAGGCGCTGCTGCCATCGGCTATCCCGTCATGGTTCGTCCATCCTATGTCCTTGGCGGCAGGGCGATGGAGATCGTCTACAAGGAAGAGGAGCTGCGCGACTACTTGAACCGCGCGGTCAAGGTCACGCCCGATCATCCCGTTCTCGTCGATCGCTATATGCAGGGCACGGAAGTCGAAGTAGACGGTATATGCGACGGCGTGACGGTTGTCATCCCGGGCATCATGGAGCATATCGAGCGCGCCGGCGTCCATTCGGGTGACAGCATCGCCGTCTATCCGCCGCAGACGCTTCCCGCACGTGTTCTTTACACCATCATCGACTATACGAAAAGACTGGCATTGAACCTCCATGTCAAGGGGCTGCTCAACATCCAATACGTCGTGGTCAACGATGAGGTCTATGTCATCGAAGTCAATCCGCGTTCGAGCCGAACCGTTCCTTTTTTGAGCAAGGTCACGGATGTGAAGATGGTCAATTTAGCGACGCGTGCAGCCATGGGGCACTCTTTGGAGAAGATGGGCTACTTCTCCGGTCTTGTGCCTCCCAAGCCGTATGTTGCCGTCAAAGCTCCCGTATTTTCCTTTGCAAAAATGCAGGATGTCGATATTTCCCTCGGACCTGAGATGAAATCTACAGGCGAGGTCATGGGAATCGACTATCACTACGCACGAGCACTCTACAAGGCGATTACGGGCGCAGGCATGAACATGCCGAAGAATGGCCGCATCCTCTTCACTGTTGCAGATAAGGACAAAGAGGAGTTGAAGCAGCTGGCAAAGGCTTTCTGCGAGCTGGGCTTTCAGATTGCTGCGACGGAAGGAACGGCGCGTGCCATACAATCCATCGGAATAGACTCAGATGTGGTGGGAAAAGTGCATGAGCGCAGTACGGACATCATCCAGATGATCAAGACCGGTCAGATTCAAATGGTTGTCAATACGCTTACGCAAGGCAAGGGTTCTGCGCGCGACGGCTTCAAGATTCGCCGCGCGACGGTGGAACACGGCATCGTTTGCCTGACCTCGTTGGATACGGCGTGGGAAGTGCTTCGCGTGCTCTCCTTCATGCAGCAGCGTCGTCTTGTCTATGCTTTGGCATTGCAGGATTACGTCGGTGGCGGCGACGACCTCGCGTGAGTTGTCTTGTCGGCAGCAAAGTTTTATAGTACAATGGGAGAAAGTGGGAGGGATAGGAAATGACAGATGAACGATTGATTGTAGCTTTGGATGTTCATTCCATAGATGAGGTTCATAACCTTGTCGAAACTCTGGGCGACAGTGTGGGATTCTACAAGGTTGGCATGGAGCTTTTTTACAGCATGGGAGACGAGGTGATCGCATACCTTAAGGACAAGGGCAAGAAGGTGTTCCTCGATCTCAAGCTCCATGATATTCCCAATACGGTTGCCAATGCTCTGCGCGTCTTGACGCATCTGGGCGTCGATATGATCAACGTCCACGCTACGGGCGGAATGGTCATGATGGAGAAAGCGCTCGAAGCGGTCAAGGATGAGGCAGAAAAGCTTGGCATCAAAAGGCCCAAGCTTGTCGCCGTGACGATTTTGAGCAGCATCAGCTTGAAGGATTGGAGCAGGATGTGGCCGGATATGGATCTCGACGATCAAGCGGTTCATATGGCAAAACTCGTGCAGGAAGCAGGTCTTGATGGCGTCGTTTCATCGCCAATGGAAGCGGAAACCATTCGACAGGCATGCGGCGAGGACTTTTTGATTGTCACGCCTGGAGTGCGTCCCGCAGGCACAGCCATCAACGATCAAAGCCGCATCACGACGCCGGCAATTGCCCTGAGCAGCGGCGCCACGCACCTCGTTGTCGGACGTCCGATTCGTTCGGCGCTCAATCCCAAACATGCTGCGGAAAACATCCTGAAGGAAATGGGGAGCGTGAAGTCATGACGGAAGCTGAAGTCAAGGACTTGCTGACAAAGACCAACGCCATCATGCACGGGCATTTTCTCCTAACCTCGGGATTGCACAGTCCGCATTATGTGGAGAAGTTCAATGTACTGCAGCATCCGAAATATACGGAACTTCTGTGCAGAGCGATGGCGGAAAAATTTAAGGATCAGGATATTGATACGGTTGTAGGTCCTGTGACGGGTGGTATTCTCCTGGCGCACGAAACGGGAAAAGCGCTTGGCACGAGAGCTATTTTCACGGAACGTGAGAATGGAAAAATGACGTTTCGCCGTGGTTTCTCGCTGAAAAAAGGGGAGCGTGTCTTGATTGTAGAAGACATCGTCACGACGGGCGGTTCCATCAAAGAAGTCATCGATGTGGTGCGCGAATTTGAGGGGATTCCCGTGGCTGTAGCCATGCTTGTGGATCGCAGCAACGGCAAGGTGCAATTCGACGGAGTGCCGTGTACGGCGCTTCTGCACATGGATGTCGAAGCGTACGCGCCTGAGGAATGCCCGCTCTGCAAAGAGGGGACGCCTTTGACGAAGCGCGGCAGGACTGGAAAATAACTGTGACGGAAGAAGACAGGAGCGCGGCGGCGCCTCCTGTCTTCTTCACGTATTTTGATCTGGGAGACTGTTTTGAAAGAAGAAACTATTCAACAAGTTGAAACGGATGTTTGTGATTGGGCATATCTGAAACGACTTCCTCCAATGCTTGAAGGTTTTTCTTATCGAAGGGATATGCATGTCGAGGAGGACATATATGCGTTGTTTTCCTATGAGAACAACGCTATGCATCGTGCCGCTTCGGCATATTATCATGAAGAAACGAAGGAATATAAGCTGAGCGTGCAGATTGGTCTGACGAATTTTTGCCGCATCGAGTTTATCGCTCCGAATATTGCTGCTTTTGAAAAACGCCTTGATGAGCATTTGAGAAAGCTGCTTGTGGAACTGGTTACATTCGACCCGAAGACCATCAGCAGCATTGTATGCAAGAAAAAAATTATGGAATGGGAATACGGAAGGAGTCTTCCCGCTGAATTGGAGGGCTTCGAGCTGTTCATTGCGCCGGAAAAGCCGTTGAAAATCACAAATGGCTCGTATATCATCTTGGATTATTCTGACTTTTCCATTGCGAGCAACTTCGTCATTTATTACAATATTTTTCGCGATGAATTTTTCGGTGAGGGAAGGGTGCATGGCATTCCTGAAATCAATTACCTTTTTGATTCACACGACCTTGCAGGACTCGCCACAAAGCTGGAACATCATCTTGCTTCACGCCTGAAAGATATTCGAGAAAAGGCAACGGAATAACAAGGATAGGAGGAATTCCCTTTCATGTCATTTTCAGAAGAACTTCTTACATTGAAAGAACGCGTCTTGGACGAACTTGCGCCTTCTTTTCGAAGAATCGAGCAAATGAGCGAAGAAAACACCTTAAAAGTTCTTACTGCAATGCGCGAATGCAAGGTGTCCGATATACACTTCAATACATCATCGGGATATGCCTATGATGATATTGGCAGGAGCAAACTTGAAGAACTTTATGCAAAGGTCTTTGCCGCAGAAAGCGCTTTGGTGCGCACGCAGTTTGTTTCCGGTACGCATGCACTGGCTACCGTTCTCTTCGGCATTTTGCGTCCTGGCGATAAACTTGTATCACTGACAGGGACGCCTTACGATACCATGCAGACGGTCATCGGCCATACGGCGTCCAGTTCAGGCTCTTTGAAAGAGTACGGCATCCTTTACGATGAACTCCCCTTGAACGAAGGGCGCGTGGATGTGGAAAGAATTGCCGATGTGCTCGATGAACGAACTAAGATGGTCCTGATCCAGCGCTCACGCGGCTACAGCAGACGCCCTACATTGCTCATCGAAGATATTCGAGAAATTTGCCATCAAGTCCATCGTCTAAAACCCGACTGCATCTGCTTCGTTGACAACTGCTACGGCGAGTTCGTGGAATCCCTTGAGCCGACGCAAGCAGGCGCCGACATCATGGCCGGCTCCCTGATCAAGAATCCGGGCGGAGGACTTGCGCCCACAGGCGGTTATATCGTTGGCCGCGAGGATCTCGTAGAGCTTGCTTCCTATCGCCTGACAGCTCCAGGCATGGGGGCAGAATTGGGGGCATCTCTCGTCAACAACCGTCTGTTCTTCCAAGGTCTGTTTCTTGCTCCTCATGTGGTATCTCAGGCACTCAAAGGTGCGTTATTTGCTGCAGGTATTTTTGAAAACCTTGGTTATACGACATATCCGAGAATCAGCGACGAGAGGGGAGACATCATCCAAGCAATCGAACTTGGCACAGCAGAAAAACTCGTGGCGTTCTGCAGCGGCGTCCAAAAGTACTCGCCAGTTGATTCCTTCGTAAAACCCGAGCCATGGGATATGCCGGGATATACGGATCAAATCATCATGGCGGCAGGAACCTTCGTTCAAGGTGCGTCTATCGAATTCAGCGCCGATGGACCTCTGAGATCGCCGTACAATGTCTATCTGCAAGGCGGTCTGACCTTTGAGCAAGTCATGTTCGGCATTCTAGGAGCCGCCGAAGAAATCAGACAGCTTTCTGCAGAATAACGAAAACGCCAGCTAGGAATATTTTCCCTAGCTGGCGTTTGGAGATGATACAGCCGTGTTGAATCGTCAATGGTTCCCTAGAAACGGCGATATGTACCGATCACTTTTCCGAGAATCCTGACATTTTTTTCGTAGAATGGTTCCATTTCGTCATTCTCCGGCTGGAGGCGTATGCAGTCCTTTTCCTTGAAAAATCGCTTGACGGTAGCGCTGCCATCATCAACCAAGGCGACGACGATGTCATTGTTGTCTGCTGTTTCCTGCTGCTTGACAAAGACAAAATCGCCGTCGTGAATCCCCGCATTGATCATGCTGCGTCCTTTCACGCGCAAAACAAAGACCTTGCTGTGCGTGCCGATGAGTCCCTGAGGAAACGAGAATACATCCTCTATGTTTTCCTCTGCCAAAATCGGGATGCCAGCAGTCACAACGCCGACGAGGGGAACGGAGACATTTCGCTCCCATGGCTTATCCTCAAGGATGTCGATGGCTCTGGGCTTTGCGGGATCTCGCTTTATTAACCCCGATTCTTCCATTTTTGCGAGATAACCATGAACCGTGGAACTGGATTTCAATCCTACAGCATCGCCGATTTCACGCACAGATGGCGGATAACCTTTTTTCGCCAGGAAGTCTTTGATATAAGAAAAAATCGTTTGCTGCCACTCTGCCGAAGTATGACGTCGTTTCATTTCAATCACCTAGATGTAAATAAAGAAAATCAATCCGTTGCTTCCATTATAACAGACATGTCATATTTATGCTATAAAACAATATGTGGTAGAATGTTCATGGAACATTCAGGATACTTCTTTCGGCGTTGTTTTATTGAAAACGTTCTACTGCAGGTGCTTCTGTTCGCCCTTTTTAAGGGTCCGATTTCATTTTACAACTAACCTTATCACATTAGTCTCAGTTTGAGGTATTTCCTCTTTTGACAACTGTGCGCTCGTGTTATAGAATCCAAGGGAGTACTTTCGCGAATCTTGATGCAATACGATATTCAGTATGAGGATGGTGAAAAAATGCGGTTCTATCATGGTTTATGGGTGGTGTTCTTTCTCGGACTTTTTCTTGTCTTGCCGATGGCGGCAGAGGCGCAGGGCGCTTTGATGCCTGAGGACTTCACCGTCAAGGGTATAGCGCTCGGCGACTCGGAAGAGAAGATGCTCGCGGCTTTCGGCAAGCCAGATTTTGACAAGGAGCGCATGGTCTGGGACATCCACATGCGCTATTATACATTCCCCGATGGCTACGAAGTCGGTATTTCTGCCGATACGGGCAAGGTAGCGGATATACTCGTCAAGAGCAAGGACTATACGGCGCGTGCAGGCGTGCATTACGGTGCGACTGCGTACAAGATTCGCGCGACGTTCGGCGAGAAGGAGCGCACGTTTCTTGACGGCAGCGTCTGCTATGTCTACGAGAATCCGCAAGATCAGCGCCAGCGGCTCATTCTCAGCGTTGATGCGACGAACGGTAGCCTGCGCTCGTGGCGCTTGACGAGCCTGCCGCTGACGGAGGAAGAGGCGGACGCTCTGACGGATGAGGAGAGGAGCGAATGGGAGAACACGGATCTCCATGCGCTTTCCATGGAAGGCAGGGATATTGACATGAGTGCACTGGCAAAAGACGAGACGCCGACGCCTCGCTGGGAAGGCCGCGAAAGGGAGGCATCTTGATGCTCCATCTCAGGAGTTTGACATTGAAGGGGCGTGTTTTCCGCTATCTCGGCATCCTGCTCGGCTGTCTCATCAGCAGTTCGTCGATCAACCTCTTCGTCGTGCCCGCGCACCTCTTGTCGGGCGGCATCGCGGGCATTGCGATGATTTTCTACTATCTCTTCTCGCTTCCCATCGGCGTGCAGATGTTTCTCTACAATCTGCCGCTTCTCGCGGCGGCGTACAAGACGCTCGGGCGCGAGTACACGCTCGACATCGCCTTTGGCACGATCCTCTTTTCTTTCTGCGTCGATGCAACGCGCTTCCTGAATGCCTATGCGCCCGTGCCCGACACGATGCTCGCGGCGATCTTCGGCGGCGTGCTGAACGGCATCGGCTATGGGATCATCTTCCGCATGAACGGCAGTTCGGGCGGCTTCGACATCGTCGCCGCCATCGTGAAGAAGTATTACTCTTTGAACATGGGCAGCGTGATCTTTGCCTTCAACTGCGTCATCATGCTCTTGGCCGCCGCGCTCTTCGGCGTCATGCCCGCGCTCTACACGCTCATCTGCATGTTCATGAATTCTGCCGTGACGGATCGGGTCGTCGCGGGCTTCAACAGCCGCAAGGTCGTGCTCATCATCTCCGACCATGTGCAGCCGATTTCGGAGGCGATCATCTGCGAGGTTGGGCGCGGCGTGACGTTTCTGCATGGGCAGGGCGCGTTTACGCGCAAGGAGCGCAACGTGCTCTTCCTCGTCTGCTCGCTCACGCAGATCAGCAAGGTCAAGCTCATCGCGAATCTCATCGACAAGAACGCCTTCATGATCGTTCTTTCGGCGAACGAGGTCATGGGCAGGGGCTTCACGATGCCCGGAATGCATCTGAAGGCGATGCTCAAGGAACGAAGCAAGAGGATTTTTTGACTTATGGGCGATTGTCTGCTAGAATCATTAGGATAGATGTTCAATACTTTCGGAGGGACGCCGCAGGGCGCTCTCTATCATCAGTCTGCGCCGCGAGGGCGGCTGCGGGAACGAGGAGTGATACGGATTGCTCGGATTCATCAAGCGATTCCTGGGAGATAACAACGATAAGGAAATCAAGCGGATGCGCGGCATCGTCGACGTCATCAACGGTCACGAAAAGGCGCTCGAAAGCCTCAGTGACGATGCGCTTGCAGGCCATACGGGAAAGTTCAAGGAACGTCTCGCAAACGGCGAGAGCCTTGACGATATGCTTCCCGAGGCGTTCGCCGTCGTGCGCGAGGCGTCGAGGCGCGTCCTTGGCATGCGTCATTTCGACGTGCAGATGATCGGCGGCATCTGCCTGCACGAGGGCAAGATTGCGGAGATGCGTACGGGCGAGGGCAAGACGCTCGTCGCGACGCTGCCCGTCTATCTCAATGCGCTCGAAGGCAAGGGCGTGCACATGGTCACGGTCAACGACTATCTCGCACGGCGCGACAGCGAGTGGATGGGGCGTGTCTATCGCTTCCTCGGTCTCTCTGTCGGCCTCATTGCGCACGACATGGACTTCCCCGAGCGAAAGCTCGCCTATGCGTCCGACGTCACCTTCGGCACGAACAACGAGTTTGGCTTCGACTACCTGCGCGACAACATGGTCATCCATCCGCAGCAGATGGTGCAGCGCGACCTCCACTATGCCATCGTCGATGAGGTCGACTCTATTCTCGTCGACGAGGCGAGAACGCCGCTCATCATCTCAGGTCCAGGGCAGAAGTCGACGGACATGTACGCTGTCATGGCACGCGCCGTCGCTCAGCTCAAGGAGGGCGAGGACTACAAGCTCGACGAGAAGCAGAAGACCGTCGCACCGTCCGATGAAGCCGTCTTGAAGGTGGAGCGCATCGTCGGCATCAAGAACCTCTACGCGCCTGAGAATCTGGAGCTTTCGCACTGCTTCACGGCAGCTCTGCGCGCCAAAGCTCTGATGAAGCGCGACCGCGACTACGTCGTGCGCGACGATGAGATCATCATCGTCGATGAGTTCACGGGTCGTCTCATGGTTGGCCGCCGCTATTCGGACGGACTGCATCAGGCGATCGAGGCGAAGGAAGGTGTGAAGATTCAGCGCGAGAGCCAGACGCTCGCGTCGATTACCTTCCAGAACTACTTCCGCATGTACGACAAGCTCGGCGGCATGACGGGCACGGCAAAGACCGAAGAGGACGAGTTCCTCAAGATCTACAAGCTGCCCGTCGTCGTCGTGCCGACGAACCGTCCCGTGCAGCGCGTCGACGAGCCGGACGCCATCTACAAGACGAAGCGTGCGAAATACCGTGCCGTTGGACAAGCGGTCGAAGAGATTCACAAGACGGGACAGCCGATCCTCATCGGCACGACGTCCATTACGCAGTCGGAAGAGCTCAGCGCCATCTTGAAGAAGCACGGCGTCGAGCACAACGTCCTGAATGCTAAATACCACGAGAAGGAAGCGGAGATCATCAAGGACGCCGGACAGAAGGGTGCCGTGACGATCGCGACGAACATGGCGGGACGCGGCACGGACATCCAGCTCGGCGATGGCGTGCAGGAGCTCGGCGGCCTCTACATTCTCGGCACGGAGCGCCACGAATCGCGGCGCATCGACAACCAGCTGCGCGGTCGCGCGGGTCGCCAGGGCGACCCCGGCCGGTCGAAGTTCTACTTGTCGCTGGAAGATGACCTTCTGCGTCTCTTCGCGTCGGACAATATCGCCTCCATTATGGATCGGCTCGGCATGGACGAGAACGATCCGATTGAGCACAAACTCATCACGCGTTCGATCGAGCGTGCACAAAAGAAGGTCGAAGCCAGGAACTTCGACATCCGCAAGCACGTCCTCGAATACGACGATGTCATGAACCAGCAGCGCGAGGTCATCTATGCGGAGCGACGCAAGATTCTGCGCGGCGAAGATCTCAAGGAAAACATCTTCTTCATGCTCGACAAGATCATCGAGAGCGAGATGGATCAGTACGCGAACGCGAAGCTATATCCTGAGGAGTGGACGCTCGACGGACTCATCGAGGACGCGGAGAAGATCTACGCGCCCGAGGGCAAGCTCAAGAAGGAAGAGCTTGAGGCGATGAGCCGCGATGAGCTGGAAGAGACGCTTAAGACGACGGCGCGCGATGCCTATGCGGCGCGTGAGCAGCTCTTCGGCGAGGAGAACATGCGCGAGCTTGAGAAGGTCGTCATGCTGCGCGTCGTCGACAATCATTGGATGGAGCATCTCGATCGCATGGACATGTTGCGTGAGGGCATCAATTTGCGCGCCTACGGGCAGAGGAATCCGCTCGTCGAGTACAAGATCGAGGCGCTCGACATGTTCGAGGCAATGGAAGCTGCGATTCAAACGGACATCGCAAAGCTCATGTACCGCGTGAGCATCGTGACGCAGGAGCAGCAGCAGCTCCAAGACCGCCTGCAGACGGCGCGCGCCTCGCACGGCGAGGAATCCAGTGCCGCCGAGACGAAGAAGAAGCCGCAGCGCAACAAGAGTGACATCGGGCGCAACGATCCATGCCCGTGCGGCAGCGGCAAGAAGTACAAGAATTGCTGCGGCAGGAACAAGTGAGACAGAACTTTCCCGCTTGCGGGAGAGCAGCGATAAGGAATAGATTTCCCGCGAGAGAAAGTGCTACTACGTAAGGATGTGACAAGATGCTCGAAGATTGGAAGCCGGAGATTTTGGCGATGCAAGCGAAGCTCAAGGAAATGGGGGATTCACTTTGACGTCGCCAGAAAGGAAGAGAAGATAGCCGAACTCGAATACAAGATGGGTGAGCCGACCTTCTGGGACAATGCGGAAAAAGCGCAGAAGATCAATCAGGAACTTGCCGCAATCAAGGGAAGCGTCGACAAGTACAAGGAGATCGTCTCCAAGACAGACGATGCACAGGCGCTTCTTGAAATGGCGCTGGAAGAAAATGATACGAGCCTTGAGCCTGAGGTGCAGGCGGAGTTTGATACCATTAAGACTGCCGTGCGCGAACTGGAGCTCGAAGTCCTCTTGTCTGGCCCTTATGATGCGAACAATGCGATTCTCACGCTGCACGCGGGCGCGGGCGGTACGGAGGCGCAGGATTGGACGCAGATGCTTCTGCGCATGTACGGCAGGTGGGCGGAGCGCCACGGCTTTTCCGTCGTCACGGCAGATCTGCTGCCCGGCGATGAGGCGGGCGTCAAGAGTGCGACGCTCTTCATCAACGGGCACAACGCCTACGGGTATTTGAAGTCGGAAAAGGGCGTACATCGCCTCGTGCGCATCTCGCCCTTCGATTCCAATGCGCGTCGTCATACGTCGTTCTCTGCCTGCGACATCATGCCCGAGATCGACGATGCCGTCGAGGTCGCGATCAATATGGCGGACGTGCGCGTCGACACCTACCGTGCTTCGGGTGCGGGCGGTCAGCACATCAATAAGACGTCGTCCGCCGTGCGCATGACGCACATGCCGACGGGCATTGTCGTGCAGTGCCAGAACGAGCGCTCGCAGCTGCAGAACCGCGAACAGTGCCTGAAGATGCTGCGCGCCAAGCTCTTTGAATTGGAGCAGGAGAAGAAGGAAGCCGAGATCCAGAAGCTCGAAGGCGATCAGCAGAAGATCGAGTGGGGCAGCCAGATCCGTTCCTACGTATTTCAGCCCTACACGATGGTCAAGGACATGCGCACAGGCATGGAGACGGGCAACGTGCAGGCAGTCATGGACGGCGATCTCGACGCCTTCATCGAGGCCTTCCTCGCAGCGAAGGCGAATCATGAAATTTGAGATTTAGGGTGATGTTTTGCGCAAACTTTTGATGCTTTTTGCAGGCGCTGCGGCAATCCTTCTCGTCTTTGGCGAAACTTTGCTGCCCACATGGGCGCGGCATACAGCAGAGACGATGCTCAGGGATCGCGGGGCAGAGAGCGCCGAGGTGACGCTTGAGAGCACGCCCGGCATCCTGTTCCTCTTGGGACAGATCGACACTCTCAAGCTTGATGCGAAGGGGCTTCGCATCGGCGATTTGCGCATGGATCGCGTGCAGCTGACAGGAAGCGGCGTGCATTTTTCGTCGCGGGAGCTTTTCCTCGATCACCGCGTGCATCTCATTTCTGCCGAAGATTTGAAATTCACGGGCACCGTTTCCGAGGACGCTCTGCGCAATCTTTTGGCAAAGCGCATCGACAAGCTTGACAACATCAAGGTGACGATTGACGAAGATGGCGTGCACGCGACAGCGGACGTGAAGATCTTCGGGCGTATGGCGGATGTCGTGCTCGAAGGGAAGATCGTCGAGGACGCGCAGGCGCTGTACTTTCACATGACGCGGCTCGACATCAGGAACGCCTTGATCGGCAAGGCAAATCTCGGCGACATTTTCGGCGACATTCAGATCGCGAAGCTCGATGCACTGCCCTTGAAGACGCGAATCGAGAGCGTCGAGCATAGGAAGGGTGCTATCGTCGTGCGCCTCTCTGCCAGAGGGAATGAGGAGTAGGATACATGAAGCAATTTCAATACAACAAGGTGCTCATCGTCTTCATCTTCGTCGGTCTTATCGCGGCGCTCCTCATCGACGTCGCACGCTGGCGTGCTGAGGAGGTCAACAAGCAGGTCGATCTCGCCATTGACTACGAAGATCTCGTGCAGCTTGCCGAGCAGGAGGGGAAACCTGTCCCTGAAGTGTTGCAGGCGGCGAAGGAAGCGGGCATCACGTCGCTCGCCGTCTACGAGACGACCTTCAAGAAGCTCAACGCAAATGGAAAGGCGACGGCGCTCGCGGGAAGTGAACTTGTAGCCAATTACCATGCGGGGATCTTGACCGATCCCGCGTGGCGCACCCTCATCGAGAACGGTACGATCAAGGGATCTGACGTCTGTGTCGTCGGGCATGATGCGCGTACCTACAAGGAGGTCAAGGAGGACTTGCTGCGCCGCCTGGGTGCTGCTCGTGTGAACGCCGTCACAATCAACGGTGTGGAAATCCTCGTCGTCAAGGCGAATTACGAAACCTTCCTCAAGATGGATCTCGGTATGCCGACGGACGAGATGCAGGCGGTCAATGACGCCGGCTTCTTCGTGCTCGCACGTCCGACGAATTATCTGGGTTGCACGCCCGACGATGTCGATGCCGTGTTCCACCGTCTGGAAGACTACCGCATCTCGGAAGTCGTATTCTCTGGCTCGCAGATGCTCGGTGCTCCGAAGTCGCTGCAGGCGACGATCGATCACTTCAAGGAGCGCAATCTCGTCCTCGGACTCATCGAGGATACGACGCAGCTGCAGTTCTATAAGCAGGATGGACTTTCCGAGATCTCCAAGGGCGTCGGCTACGACCATGTCGCGCGTCTTTACACCATCCCGAAGGACGAGCAGCCGAAACTCAAGATCGAGACGGCGGTCGAGCGTTGGGCGAATACGGATATGGAGCGCAACATTCGCATCAACCTCCTGCGCATCTACGAGAAACCTGCGCCCGGCATGACGCTCTTCGAGACGAATATGCACTATATCAAGGCGACGGCAGAAGCCGTAGAATCGCATGGCTTCGCGCTTGGTCCTGCAGGGACGTTTGAAAACTGGTATGCGCCGCGTCCTCTGCGTGCCGTGCTGATGCTCGGCGTAGCGGCTGCTGTCGTGCTCTACCTCTCACTGATCACGCACCGTCTGCAGCCGAGGACGCTCTACGCGCTCTTTGCTCTGTTGGCGTTCGTCTTTGCTGCGCCGATCCTCATGGGCAGCGGCGCGAAGATGCGGATTCTCGCGGCGTTTTTGAGCGCGAACCTCTTTCCGGCTCTCGCCGTGATATGGCAGCTCGACCGCATTCGCGGCATGGAGCCCGATGCGAAAGCACCGCTCTGGCGTATCATCGGAACGGCTGCCGTCGCCCTTTTTGTGACGGGGG
The DNA here is from genome assembly GCF_963528755.1 of uncultured Selenomonas sp. Classification (GTDB taxonomy): domain Bacteria; phylum Bacillota; class Negativicutes; order Selenomonadales; family Selenomonadaceae; genus Selenomonas. The sequence goes on along the minus strand of NZ_CAURXA010000006.1, from coordinate 208,489 downwards.
CGCTCTCCTATGTCGGAGCTGCATATCTGTCGGGGGCGCTCGCTGATGTCGAGTACTTCCTTGAGTTTAACATCTTCCGCGGCATCAAGCTGACGTTTGTCCTGCCCATCGTCCTCGTCGCCATCGCATTTTTGACGCGTTACGATGTCTTTGATGGCAGAATGGCGGAGGGACAGGGCGCTCTCACGCAGCTTCGTCAGATTCTCGATATGCCCGTGAAACTCAAATCCCTTCTCATTTTCGTGCTCGTGGCTCTTGCCGCCGTCGTATTCGTCGCACGTTCCGGTCATACGTCGGGCATGCCCGTCTCGGGGCTTGAGCTGAAGTTCCGTGCAATCCTGGAGCAGGCGTTCTATGCGCGGCCGCGCTCGAAGGAGCTGATGATCGGCCATCCGGCCTTCATGCTCGCCGTCCTCGCGTGGTGCCGCAAGTGGCCGACAATGCTGCTCTTTGCGCTCGTGCTCGTAGCGACGATTGGTCAGGGATCGATGGTCGAGACGTTTGCGCACATGCGCACGCCCGTTTACATGTCCTTTGTGCGCGGCATCGGCGGCATCGTCCTCGGCTGCGGCATCGGCGCAGCTCTCATGGTGCTCGTGCACCTCGCGCAAATGATACTATCTTCGGCAAAGGAGCGTTTCTCAAAGGAATGAGCAACATCGTAGTATCCGGATATTACGGCTCGAAAAACGCCGGTGACGAAGCCATGCTCGCCGCGATGATCGAGGTTCTATCCGAACTGGACCCGCAAACGAATATCACGGTGATCTCAGCGAATCCTCCGGATACGAAGCGCCGCCACGGTGTTGAGGCTGTTTCATGGCTCTCGTTTTCCGATATATGGAAGGCTTTGCGCGCTTCCGACCTCCTCGTGTCGGGCGGCGGCAGTCTGCTGCAGAATGTCACGAGTCGCCGCAGTCTCTATTACTACATGGCGATCATTGTCCTTGCCTTTCTCGCTCGAAGGCCCGTCATGCTCTATGCGCAGGGTATTGGTCCGATCGAGGGCTTCTGGGCGCGCACGATGATGCAGCTCATCGGCAACGGCGTGCGCCTCATCACCGTGCGCGACCACGGCTCTTTGGCAGAGCTTGAGGCCATGGGCATTCATCGTCCTAAAATCGTCGAAACTGCCGATCCGGTGCTCGCCATCAATCCCGTTGCGAAGGATATGGGATGGCAGGTCTTGCAGTGGAACGGCGTGACGGATGACAAGCCGCTCGTCGGCATATCCGTGCGCGAGTGGAAGGGCTGGCAGCGCTACAAGGAAGCCTTCGCCGAGGCGGCCGACCGCATCGCCGTCGAGCTTGGTGCGAATCTCGTCTTTCTGCCCATGCAGTATCCCGAGGATGTCAAGACGGCGGAGACGATTGCTGCGATGATGAAGCAGGAAGCCATCGTTCTCGACGGCGAGTTTTCGACAGCGGAGCTTCTTTCACTCGTCGGCAATATGGATCTGCTCATCGCGATTCGCCTTCATGCCTTGATTTTTGCGGGCGTCATGGGCGTGCCGCTCGTCGGCGTATCGTACGATCCGAAGATCAATCGTTTCCTTGACTCCATTGGTGAGACACCCGCCGCGAAACTTGAGACCATCACGGCAGATGAACTCATGGCGGAAGTGCGGCGCAAGTGGCAGAGGCGCGATACGCTTTGTGAGAAAAATGTTGCTCTCTTGAAAGAGCTGAGGAGACGCGCATTTCAAAATGCTGAGCTTGCCGTGGGAATCCTGCGAAAAGGTGCGCCTTCTCTGGAAAAGAAGAATTGAGCGAAGTGTAGGAGGAGAGCTGTCGTTGGAGACATCACGTATTCCAGCGACGGCTTTCTTTACGGTGCAAGAAAATATCGAAAATTTTTCAGAAAAATACCAAAAGAGAAAAGGAATTTTCGCTTTGATATAGAAGTAGACAACAGAGGAAAAAAGTTCGCTTGGAGGTGTTTTATATGGGCAGCATCAACAAAATTCTCGTGCCGGTCGATGGTTCTGTCAACGGCTGCAAGGCTGTGGATGAGGCGATCGCCTTTGCGGAGAAGTGCAATGCAAGTCTCGATTTCGTCTATGTGGCGAGCAACATCAACAAGGATATTCCGAGCCATCTCGTCTTCGACCGCATCTGGGAGAAGATTCCCGAGAATATGAAGGCGACGCGGCATGTCGAGACGGGCAACGTGCCGAAAGCGATCCTGAAGATTGCCGACTCGGAAAAGAGCGACATGATCATCATGGGTAGCCGCGGTCTCGGTCTCTTCAAGGGCGCTTTGATCGGCAGTGTCAGCCAGAAGGTCGTCGAAGAGTCCAAGGTTCCCGTCATGGTGGTAAAGTAAACGGCGGACAATAAGCGGAAAAAGCAGCCTCCGCAAAGGAGGCTGCTTTTATCTTGTCTGCGATGATGGGGGGAAGTTTTAGAATACTAAGTAGTATAAAATCAGATTTTCTACACCGTGCATTTACTTCCGATAAGTATAAATTATCGGAAGTAAATAATTATTTTGTTTATGTTTGTATTTTAGAGCCAGCAACAACGCTATGTTATCGGTACAAATCGACGATATCGCAATAGGGGTTGACGTAAACTATATAATTCCTGACAGCTACGATGATGCGGTCTTCCTCGCCGTTCGCGACTATGCCCGCACGCACCATGCCCAGCTCATCCGCAACGCCTACAGCAACTAAAAGTCACCGATTTCGGTGACATTAACCGCCTCGATCCAACACGGTTAATCCCCTCGAATCCGACGGGTTTAGCTTGCATATAGACAACCGAATATGCTATACTAAGGGTGGCTGGAATGTGGTGGTGATACCATTCCGACATGCAAAAAGCCCTCCAAGATAGCGACTTGGAGGGCTTTTCTATTCCCATACTGCGAGCAGGGCTTAGCGCTCAGGCTTGTTGCCTTCACAATCTCTCGTCAAACCATTTGCACAGATAGTAGCTGACTATCCCTGCCGCAACGGAGATAAGGAATGTGGTGGTGATATTTTCCATTCGTCCATGCACCCCCTTTCCATTGCCATGTCTAGGGGAGGCAACGCGTCAAGTATAGCATACTTCATCGCAAAGAAGAAGCCTATGGATAGACGTAAAAAGCAGCGGAAAATAAAGGCATCCGACAATCCCCCTTATCATATCACGGTATTGCCGCTTTACTTTTCACCCGATTTATGGCACTTTACTTGACTTTATTTGTCAAGTAAAAGCGTAAATTTCTGCGAAAAGTAAAGTAACAGTTGAAATATTCGACCATTCCATGCACATGCACGATATGATCTGCCGACAAATAGAAGCCGTTCATCATGCGAGCACAACATCGAATGACAGAAAGGAAAGAAATATCCAATGGCATACATCCGAAAACGCGGTGCCAAGTGGTATTACACCATCGAGATCAGCAGCGAGACCCGCAAGCGCAAGGAAGTCCCTGGCGGCGCTACACGCCAAGAAGCCGAGGCAGCCTATGCTCGTGCTCTTGTCTCGCTCGAAGTCAACAGCGGCTACGTCGAACCGACGAAGAAGATGGTCGTGGAGTTTTTCGCGGAGTGGCTCTCCGACGATGTGAGTATCAAGACGCACAAGAATACTGCCCGCTCCTATCGCTCCATCTTTGAGAATCACATTCGCCCTGCCATCGGTGATCGCAAGCTTCGCTCCATCCGTCCGCAGATGCTCCAACAGCTCCTGAACGACGTCAAACATCTGTCACACCAAACAGGGGTGGATGCTTACGCCCGATGCCATGCGTTATTTCAACCAGTGGTGCGGCGAAACCTTCGGCGCGGGCTACACCTTTCATTCCATGCGCCACACGCACGCCACCCTTCTGCTTGAGGCGGGCGAGGACTTGGAACTTGTTTCCAAGCGTCTAGGTCACGGCTCTATCAACACAACGGCGCAGACTTATTTCCATGTGCTCGATACACGCAAGCAGAAAATAAGAATCCTGCTTGACCAAGTCTTGTAAAAAAAGATGTCACTCTTCTGCTCTGAGTGACGTCCTTTCCCGTCTGTTATTTGCCGCCATTTTTACGAGTGGCAGCAAAATAGCGGCAAATCCGTTGCAAACCCGTGATTTTACTGGATATTCCGTATGATTTTTATGCTTATCGAAAGTAAATAAACTTTTAGAAAAGATGGGAGCACTTACCGTGAACAATATTCCGCAACTTTATTTCAGTAAACTCATGCGAGCCGTTGTCGAGTTTCAGCTGATCGAAGACGGCGATCGCATCCTGATTGGGATTTCAGGCGGCAAGGACAGCATATTTCTTGCATATGTGTTAGCCATCCTGCAGAAACGTATGAAGAAGAAATTTTCTCTTTGCGCCTTGACGATCGATCCGCAATTCACGGAAGATTTTCCTGTTGCGCGCATCGCTTCATTTTGCGAGGAGATCTCCATTCCCTTTGAAGCCGTTTCGGTGAATATAGCTGGCACCATCGAGGAGACGCCGGGAAAAAATCCTTGTTTTACCTGCGCATTTTTTCGGCGCGGCGCAATCAATCGCTATGCGCAGGAGCATGGATGCAACAAGGTGGCTTATGCGCATCACAACGATGATGCGGTGGAAACATTGCTCATGGGAATCTTGTATTCGGGCCAAATTCATACGTTTACGCCCAAAACGTATCTTGATCGCTCCGGCATCACAGTCATTCGTCCACTCGTCTATTTCCGTGAATCGGAAATTCGTGATGCGATTGCTGTTCACGGGTTCAGTCCCATCCCCTCTCCATGTCCGCTCGATGGAACGACGATGCGTCAGGAGGTCAAAGAGCTGATTTCTTCATGGGAGAAAAAGGATCCGCAAATTTACCATCATTTAGCCGCTTCCATGCGTGAAAATGCCGTCGGAGAATTGTGGCCGCGCATACAGACGCGAGATGAAATGTTGGAAACGTACCGTACATACAAGAAAAATCCTGTACCTGAAAAATGAGTACAGGTGGAAAAATCTCGCGGTCAGAGCAACCCCATCATGCGATGAGCTTGCGGGATGACGCGGACGTTTACCAGATGTTCGGCGGCTTCCGCTTGCAGATGCAGAAGTTTTTTTGCCGTTGGCGCATGCACGCCGCCAAACGGTGTTGCAGGCTGTATTATGAAGAGGATCTGCGGTGCGATGTGCGCGACGAGATGCACCGCCTCTTGAAACTCCTCTTCTTCCGTATTTTCTGCGACGACGATCTTTACATAGGCGTCATAATTGTGCAGCAGCCGCAGAAAGCGACGATGCTCTTCCCATAGAGGATTTCCTGTGACGCTAGGCAATTTGATATCCATGCTGATGTAGGAAATTATGTCGAGAATGCTCGCCATCTCTTCATAGAGCGTGCCGTTCGTTTCGAGGAAGAGCGGCACATTTACCTCGGAAGCAAGCGCACGGATGAAGGCGGCATGAAGAAGCGGCTCCCCTCCTGTCAGACTGATGGAATGATGACGCACTGGCACTACGAAGGAGCGGATTCTTGCCGCAACTTCCTGAACGGACAATGGATTGGGCAATTCTTCATACTCACCGCATCCCGGAATCGCTTCCACTCGACAGGAAGCGGCAGGCTGAAATGCAGTATCACAGAAGCTGCATTTGATATTGCAGCCCGCAAAGCGCAGAAATACTTGACGGGCGCCGATGTACTTTCCTTCTCCCTGTATGGAGGAAAATATTTCGAGGATGTTCTCTTCCATACGTTTAGTCCTCGGTATATGTCACGCAAGCGCGTGGCGACTCCCAGACACAGACGGCAGAAAGATGCACGGAGTCGTTGCAAAATATTTCACGTTGCTTTAGCTCTTGGTAGATATATCGAGCGATATTCTCTGCCGTTGGATTGATTTCTGAAAAAGGTGCGAGCTCATTCAAGAAGCGGTGATCGAGTGAATTGACGACTTCTTGGAGCATTGCTTTCGCCGCCTTGAAGTCTATGAGCATCCCCAATTCATCCAATCTGCTGCCGGAAATCTTCAGTTCTACCTTCCAGTTGTGTCCGTGCAGGCGGTCACATTTTCCTGGATAATTCACGATGCGATGTGCAGCTTCAAATTCTTCTTCGACCTTGATTTCAAACATAAAAATCGCTCCTTGGAAAACAGGCTGCCGCAGAGATTGCGGCAGCCTGTCAATGCTTATTGATTGGATACATCTCGTCCCATCGTCGTATTCTTTACGTTACCGACGATGTCGTCGTAACTCATGGCTCGCGTATGCTGCGTATGACTCCATTCATGTTCGTTTCTATGGATGAAACCGAGGAAGATGATGGGTACCCACGAATAGATGAATACGGGGTAAAGCAGCATGTAGAACCAAGCCTTCCATTTGACTTGAATCTTAAGAAGGATGATCATGGGCAAGATGTATTGACCGAGCATGATCGCTGTCATGAGCTGGGAAGGAATGATATTGTAGATGTTCGTGTAGAACGGCGGAAATGCTGATTGTATGTAGCTGATAACGATGAAGAAGGTGGAGATCATCAAGAAGTGTGGCTGCAGGAGGTAGAGACAACCATCCAAGATGCGTATGTCACGACGCTTGATTCCCTCTCGCAACATCTTCGGAATGTAGCGATGCGCCACGTCGAATTGTCCTTGTGCCCAACGTTTGCGCTGTCGCCATGACTGCATGAATGTCAGCGGCTTTTCATCGTACACAATGGCATCGTGCGCCCATGTCGTCTTGATTCCTTCCGCCAAGGACTTCATCGTAAATTCCATGTCTTCCGTCAGGCATGTGGCACGCCAACCGTAGCGCTCAAGGACGTCCGTTGTAATGCACATGCCCGTACCGCCGAGCACAGCGGAAAGCCCGATGTTCGTCTTTGCCAAATGACTGATATGGTCGATGACCCAGAAAGCGATGGCGAATGTCCCCGCCACCCATGTATCGTAAGGGTTTTTGGCATCAAGGTATCCTTGAATGATGCGATCGCCCTTGCAAAGTCGGTTGTTCATTTCCATAAGGAAGCGTGGGTGTACGAGATTGTCCGCATCAAAAACGACGACGGCATCGTACTTCTTTTCCATTTTGAAGAGACGCTCGAACATCCATTCCATGGCAAAGCCTTTGCTCTTTTTCGTCGGATGCGTCCTTTCACAGACGATGCTGCCATAACCGCGTGCAATTTCTGCCGTGTTGTCGTCACAGTTGTCGGCGATGACAAAGACATCGTAAAGTGTCTTTGGATAATCCAACGATTGTAGATTTTGCAGCAGCTGCCCTATGACAGCGCTTTCGTTGTGCGCGGCAATAATGACGGCGAAGGTTTTTTTTGGCGTTAGGATCTTGTTTTCTTTTCTGCGCCACATGCCGCAGAAACCGATGAAAAAGTAGTACAGTGTGAACAAGAGTATGATGACCTGCAAAGGAACCATCACGATGTCAAACACATGATTCATAAAAGTCTTTCCCCTTTATTTCGCGACAAATGATGTCTTATTTCCGAAAAAGCAGCGACAAGCTGAAATTGAAAAGACCAAAGACAGAGTATGTGCTGAAAACGGCAAAGAGAACAGCACTCACGATTGCTTCGCGTCCAAGGAAAAGGATCGCGGCAAAAAAGAGTACGGCGAAGATTTTTGAGGCAAGAAAGATCTTTTCTCCCTTCCCCTTGAAGTCCGGATAGTGCACCTCACTGATCATCAAGTAGGCAACAACGATCATCACGAGAGGAAATGCAGGCTCAAGGGATGACGTCTCCATGCCAATGGAACGAAAAAACCAGATGGCCGTTGCAACGAGACAGCCTCCCGCTGGAATTGCAAGCCCCATGAAGAAACCGTGCACGACGGCGACATTCACATTGAAACGAGCCAAGCGCCAAGCGCCGCAAAGGGCGAAGGCAATGGCAACCGCCCAGCCAAAGTAATCGAGATCCTTGAGACAGTAGGTATAGGCGAGAAAAGCTGGCGCGACGCCGAAAGAAACGAGGTCACACAGAGAGTCCATCTCCTTGCCAATCTCACTGCTCACGCCGAAGAAGCGTGCCGCCCTTCCATCCAAGCCGTCGGCGACAAGTGCAAGCAGGATGAATACGGTGCTCCAAGTATAATTGGCGTTGTATGTGGAAAGAATCGAACAAAAACCTAGTACAAGATTGGCTGAAGTCAATATATTGGGAATCAAGCTTTTATACATGTCTCACTGAGCCTCCCGATCACGGTTTCGCCGCCGACCACTTTGTCGCCCTTCTTTACAAAGATCTCCACTTCCTCGGGCACGACGAGTTCCGTACACGAACCGAAGCGGATCAATCCGTACAGTTCTCCCTTTTCCAGTACATCGTCCAGCGTGACCCAAGAAACGATACGTCGCGCCAAGATGCCGGCAATCTGCGTGACCGTTACGCGCAGACGCGGATTTTCTATGCCGATCATATGACGTTCATTTTCAAATCCCACGGAATCTTTGTAAGCTGGTTTGAATCGACCGCAAACATATTTTTGAATCTTGATTTCGCCCTCAATGGGACTGCGATTCACATGAACGTCAAATACCGAGAGGAAAATGACGACCTTTTTACACCGCTGCTTGAGAAAATCATCGTCATCAAGCGAGACGACCTCCTGTACGGTTCCATCTGCCGGGGAAACGATGGAAAGGGGATCTGAGGGAATCTCCCTCTTCGGATTGCGGAAAAAGTAAGCAAAGTAAAAAGCAAGAACGACAAGCGGTATTGCAAGATACGGATGCACTGCCAATCCGAGAATCCCTCCGAGAACGAGGGCACTGAGGATGAAGACATATCCCTCGCGAACAACCGGGAATATCGACATAGGCATTACCTCCATACAATATCTATGCAACACAAGAATCTGCAGATACTCAGCATCTCTGCAGATTCAGCATATCAGAAAACTTCTTTTACTAATTATAGACGAGCGCCCTTTCTTTGTCCACTCTTTTTGTATGCCATGACCTTGAATACGAAGCGCGGCAATGCCATGAGCCGCCCCGCTCTCTTCGGCTGCATAACCCCGCGAAAAAGCCATTCGAGCTTCGCTTTCTGCATCCAGTGCGGCGCACGCTTCATGACGCCTGCCATAACGTCGAAAGTGCCGCCGACACCCATGGATACAGGAACGGCAAGTTCGTGCAAATGTGCGGCAAGCCACTTCTCCTGCTTCGGAACGCCCAATGCGACGAGCAGTATGTCAGGCTTCGCCTCCTGAATCTCACGCAAAATTTGAGGCTCGTCATCTGAGGAGAAAAAGCCGTTCCGAACACCGACAACTTCAATGCCCGGATAGAGTTTTTCCGCTTTCGTCTTTGCCTTTTCTGCAACGCCCGGAGCAGCGCCGAAGAAAAACAGACGATACCCCTTCTGAGGAGCTTTGCGCATGAGTTCTTGGGCAAGATCGTAGCCTGCGACACGTTCCGGCATGAGATGCCCGAGATGGTGTGCAGCCCAAACCGTTCCTGCACCGTCGGGTACGACGAGGGCAGCATCGTTCAAGATGTTTTTTAGCTCGCGATCATACGTTGCTCGCATGAGCATTTCTGCATTCGCCGTAGCGATGAGGACGGAATTTCTTTCTTCGATAAAGGTTTGAATCCTTTTGACTGCCTCGCCCATCGTTAGTGAATCGACATGTACGCCTAAAATATCAACCTTTTTTTTCGACATACGGCATACCTCCCACATGAACGGGCATATCCCAAAAATGCTGCGCCTGTTCGATGTCGCGATGAATTTGTGCCACGAGCGCGTCCACACCGGAAAATTTCTTTTCGTCACGGAGTTTTCCCAAGAAGTCCACGCAGATTTTCTGGCCATAAAGATTGCCGTTAAATTGCATAAGGTGAACTTCCAAACGACGCTCCACTTCTTCAAATGTAGGATTTGAGCCGATATTGGCGACGCCCGGATAAACAGCATCGTCGAAATGCACGCGGACAGCATAGACGCCGTTCGGCAAAAGCGCATAAGAATCATCCAAGGCAATATTGGCGGTCGGGAAGCCTAGCTTGCGCCCGCGCTGCTCTCCGTAAGTAACAATGCCTGTATAGTCAAGCGGCCACTTTAAATATTGATTGACGAGATCAATATTTCCCTCTGCAATCAAGGAGCGGATTCGAGTGCTGCTCACCATCTTCCCATCACGCAGCACGGAATTTCCAATACGGGATACGAAGCCAAATTCTTCCCCCCGCTGCTGCAAGAATGCAGAATCACCTGTTCCTTGGAAGCCGAAGGTGTAATTCGCGCCCACGACGACATAAGCAGGGGAGAAATTCTCCTGCAGCAGTTTGAGGAAACCTGTAGCTGATATAGCTGCGAAATTCTTCGTAAAAGGAACATTCATGAGGATGTCCACACCGAGTTTTTCTATGATTGCTTCTTTTGACGCTGTATTGCGAATCATCTTTGGAGCGCGCTCGGGGAAAATGACAGAGAGAGGATGCTCTTGGAAAGTAAACGCCATACTGACGCCATGGATGTCGGCTGCAAGCTCCCTCGCTCTTTGCAATATACTTTGATGTCCGATATGGACGCCGTCAAAAGTTCCCAGTGCAATGACGATTCCTTGGTAGGAATCGGATAGATGTTTGATTTTTGAAAATCGCAGCATGGATCAAACTCCCTGTAATCAAAACGCCTTCAATCCGACATCTCTCGAAAGACCTTGAGCGGATAAAGCTCTCGCTTGGCAGCTTCATAGCGTCCCATGCCAAGGAAGCGGTTTCTCCCATAGACACGCAGGATGCTTTCCTTGGCATCGAAATCTATGTTGCCCGTCGAGAGTCCGTTGACGAAAGCCGTGATGCGATGTTCCGGCATGTCAAAGCGCGGCAGATGCTCGACGGCCTTCTCCGCAGGAAGGAGCGCCGCTTCACCTGAATGTGCAAGTTCTTCCAAGGAAAAGGCGTCATGCAGATGAAAATTGCCGACGCGCGTGCGCAGCAGGAATCCCATCGTCGCGGGAATCTTTATGCTTTCGCCAAAATCGCAGCAAAAACTGCGCACGTAAGTGCCTTTTGAGCAGTCCATATCGAGAACGATGCGTGAAGCATGGAATGCAACAAGGCGCAAAGCATGAATCGTCACTTGCCGCAAGGGCATCTCTACGGTCTGATTTTCGCGTGCGAGCTGATACGCCCTTTTCCCTTGCAACTTAATTGCTGAATAAACGGGGGGACGCTGTTGGATAACGCCGATAAAACCTTGCAAAGAGGCAAGTAGTTCCTCTCGTTTCGGCAAGGTGAAGTCTTTCATGCGCTCAATGATTTTGCCGCTGTCATCGCCCGTGTCTGTAGAAAAGCCAAGCAACAATTCCAGCCGGTAAGATTTATCGGTTGAAGACATGTACTCGACAAGCCGCGCGGCGTTGCCAAGAGCGATGGGCAGGACGCCTGCGGCGCCCGGATCAAGGGTTCCCGCATGTCCCACACGCTTCGTATGGAAGATTTTGCGAACCTGTCCTACGACATCATGCGAGGACATGCCAGGAGGCTTCAGGACATTGAGAAAGCCTGCTGCCATCACGTTTCCATCGCTTTCTCAAGCGCTTCGAGAATTGTCCTTTTCGCTTCGATAAAATTCATTTTGAGCGTACAACCGGCCGCTCTCTCGTGTCCGCCACCGGAAAATGCCGCAGCTACCTTGCTGACGTTCGTTTTCTTGGAACGCATGCTGACGCGGAAAACACCGTCCTCTTTCCACTTCAAGAGAACGGAAACATCCGTGCCCTCGATGACGCGCAAAGAGTCGATCAATCCTTCTGTGGAATCAAGCGACTCGGCTGCAGTGCGATCGAGAAAGATGCCTGCAAGTTTGCCGCCGAAAAGAAGCTCCGCCCCTTCGAGCGCCTTTGCCATGCCGATTACGCGGACAAACGGCTTTGCTTCAACGGCTTCCGATATGATGCCCGGTTCTGCACCGCGTTCCAAAAGGTCGGCTGCTGCACGCATGGTGAAGGGCGTCGTATTGGGAAAGCGGAAGAATCCCGTATCCGTCGCCAATCCCGTATAGACTGCCATAGCGATGTCCTTCGTGATTTTTGCATTCATTTCCTGCAGCAACTGATAGATGATTTCTGCCGTTGCCGCGCTGTCCGCGTCGAGATAGACCGCCGGACAAGCAAGAGCATTCGTGACATGATGATCGATATTGAGAATCCGCGTCGGAGAAAAGGCCTCGGTCACATCGCCTGTGCGATCAATGCTCGTATCGAGAATGAGCAGCAGGTCGATTGGCTCTTTTTCGCCAGTTTCAGCAACTGTCGGCTTTTCGATGATATCACAGGCATTGAGAAAGGCGAAATTCCTAGGGATGTCGTCATCGATGACGACGCGCACCTGCTTTCCCAGATCGCGCAAATAGTGCATGACACCCAAGGACGATCCGATGGCGTCTCCATCGGGATTGACATGCGCCGTAATGACGATGTTCTGCGCTTCCTGAAGCAATGTGCCGGCTTCTTTTAATGAAATCCGCATAGTTCTCACTCTTCCGTCTTGTCGTTCCTGTTCAATCCCATCAACAGTTCTTGAATATGCGAGCTGTAGGCAAGAGAATCGTCGAGCGCAAAGGAAATCTCCGGCGTAAAGCGCAGTCGTATGCGTTTGCCGATTTCTCGCCGAATGAAGCCCAGGGAGCTTTTGAGTCCCTGCAAGGTATCTTTCAAAGCCTCATCTTTTCCCATGATGCTCACAAAAATCTTCGCTTCTCGAAGGTCTCCCGTCATCTCCACTTTCGTCACAGTGACAAAGCCAATGCGCGGATCTTTCAACTCCTGCAGGATGATCTGACTGATTTCCTGCTTCATCAGTTCCTGCACCTTTTCTATGCGAAGCTGGCTCAATTCTTCTCACATCCTTCAAGCATCGTTTTCAGCGGGGGCATCCTTCTTCGTCTGCTCCTGTTGATCGCGTCTCTTGGCAGCTTCTTTGTTCACTTCCGTGATAGATGTCTCAATCTCTTCCATCGTATACGCCTCGATGATGTCGCCTTCCTGGAAATCGCGGTAATCCTTGATCGTAATGCCGCATTCGTAGCCGGCCGCCACTTCTTTCACATCATCTTTAAAGCGGCGCAAAGAATCGAGATCGCCGTCAAACGCTACGATGTTGTCGCGAAGGATGCGGATCTTCGAGGAATTTGTGATCTTTCCTTCGAGGACATAGGAGCCTGCAACGAGCGCCTTGGAGAATTTCATAACCTGGCGGATTTCCACCTTGCCCTGCACGACTTCCTTATACTTCGGTGCGAGCATGCCGGACATGGCGTCCTTGACATCGTTCAACGCATCGTAAATGACGCGATATGTACGGATATCGATGCTTTCCGCATCCGCCACACGACGGGCGTTGGCGTCAGGGCGCACGTTGAATGCGATGATGAGCGCGTTGGAGGCAGTGGCGAGCATGACATCAGACTCATTGACGGCACCGACGCCGGAATGAACGATATTGACGCGCACTTCGTCGTTCTTATTGAGGGAGAGCAAGGAGTTCGCCAATGCTTCCACAGAACCCTGCACGTCGGCCTTGATGACGATGTTGAGATCCTTGATGTTGCCGTCCTGAATCTGCTGAAAGAGGTCATCCAAGGAGACTTTCTTGCTTCGGATGAGCTCGGTGCGCTTCTTTTCAATGCGCTTGCTTGCGATGGAGCGTGCGAGCTTCTCGTCAAGCGATGCGAGCACGTCTCCCGCTTCAGGAACATCGGAAAGACCGAGTACTTCTACGGGGACGGACGGCCCCGCCTTCTTCACGTTCTCCCCGCGATCATTGATCATCGCACGCACCTTGCCGAAGGTCGTGCCAGCGATGATGGAATCGCCGATTCGCAGCGTACCGTTCTGCACGAGGACGGTCGCGACCGGGCCACGCCCCTTGTCAAGCTGCGCCTCAATGATGACGCCGCGCGCATCACGATTCGGATTTGCCTTGAGTTCCTTGACCTCAGCGACAAGGAGAACCATTTCAAGAAGATCGTTTATACCTTGTTTCTGCTTTGCGGAAACAGGCACCATGATGGTATCGCCGCCCCAGTCCTCAGGAATGAGCTCGTGCTCGGACAGCTCCTGCTTCACATGCTCGGGATTCGCTCCGGGCTTGTCGATCTTGTTGATCGCGACGATGATGGGCACGCCCGCCGACTTGGCATGGTTGATGGCCTCGACGGTCTGCGGCATGACGCCGTCGTCTGCGGCGACGACGAGGATCGCGATGTCCGTAACCTGTGCGCCGCGCGCGCGCATGGCAGTGAACGCCTCATGGCCGGGCGTATCGAGGAAGACAATCTTCTTCCCTTGGCACATGACCTGATACGCACCAATATGCTGTGTGATGCCGCCCGCCTCGTGCGTCGAGACGGATGTCTTGCGAATGGCATCGAGGAGCGACGTCTTGCCGTGGTCGACATGTCCCATGACGGTTACGACCGGCGGACGAACGACGAGCGACTTGGGATCATCCTCGATCTCGGGAATCTCCGTTGGATCCGTCTCGGGCGGCAATTCCTCACAGGTGACGCCGAATTCGATGGCGACGAGCGCCGCCGTCTCATAGTCGATTTCCTGGTTGATCGTCGCCATGATGCCCATGAGCATGAGCTTCTTGATGACTTCGGTCGCCGTATAGCTCATCTTGCTCGCAAGATCCTTGACGGCAATGCTCTCACCGACCTTGATGTGTGTCGGATGGGCGATCTCCACTTTGGGAGCTTGCTGCTTCTGGCGTTGGTTGTTGCGGCCGCGATTGTTCTTGTTGCCAAACTTGCCGCGATTGTTGGCGCCGCCGCGATTATTCCAACCGCCCGCATTATTCGCATTGCCGGCACCTGCGGCATTGCCGCTGCGATTTCGATTGCTGCCCTGTACATTGTTGTTGCGCTGGTTGGTATTGCCGCCGCGCTTGTCCTGCGAAGGTCGCTTCGCTGCGTTGGCGCCGTTTGAGGAGGCCGCTCCTTGTCCGCGTTTCTGTTGAGGTGCGCTGCCTTGACGCGGGCGGTTCGTCGCTGCAGCAGGAGCAGAGCCGTTGCTGCTGCGACTCTGTCTGCGGTCATTCGCGTTCTTTTGCGGTTGGCCTTGGACTTGCTGTCTCGGCTTATTTTGAGACGCTTTTCTTGCTGCATCCGCCACAGGCGCCTTCGGTGCGTCAGAGACGGTCTTCTTCGGTGCAAAAGCGCGTGCAACTACCGCCCGCTCCTCTTCGCCAACGCTGCTCATATGGTTTGCCACACGGAATTTATTGCGCGTCAAAATGTCAAGGACAACCTTGCTTTCCGTATGGAACTCTTTTGCTAATTCATAAACTCTATACTTCGACATCGATCCACCCCCGCTGATATCAGCTTTCTTTAGACGCCGCTTCATCTTGGAAAATTTCTTTTCTCAGCGTCTCGTATATGGCGGCTTCCATCTTGCTCTTGAAAGCCCGCTCAAAGCCATGCTCCTTTTCCGCACGGCGGAAACATTCTTCGTTTCGGCAAATATATGCTCCCCGTCCAGGGCTTTTGCCTGTCATATCTACGGAATATACATTTTCCGGGCTTCGGACGACACGAATCATATCCTTTTTCGGATGAACCGTACGACAGCCCAAGCACATGCGTTCCGGAATCTTTTTCTGACCTTTCATGTTAGTCGCCCTCAGCCGTAAAGGATTCCTCGCCTGTCACTTCAATGACGCTCATGGACTCATCGAGCGTCTCTGCCGCAGCCTGCTCTTCATTTTTGATATCGATTTTCCAGCCTGTCAGTTTGGCCGCCAAGCGGACGTTCTGTCCTTCCTTGCCGATGGCAAGAGAAAGCTGATAGCCGGGCACCACGACACGCGACTCCTTCGCCTCTTCATTGATTGCCACGGAAATGACTTTTGCAGGGCTCAAGGCGTTCGCGATGAACTTTGCAGGCTCGGGATTCCACTTGACAATATCAATTTTTTCATTTCTCAGCTCATCGACGATCGCCTGCACGCGCATCCCTTTGTGACCGACGCTGGAGCCTACGGGATCGACATTCTCATCCTTGGAATAGACGGCGATCTTTGAGCGCATGCCCGGTTCTCGCGCCACGGACTTGATTTCCACGACACCTTCTTGAATCTCGGGAACTTCAAGCTCGAAAAGCCTCTTCAAAAGCCCTGGATGCGTTCTCGATACGAGCACCCGCGGCCCTTTGACCGTCTTGCAGACCTCGATGATATATGCCTTGATGCGATCGCCGTGGTGGTACTCTTCCCCCGGGATCTGCTCTGTCGCTGTGAGGACAGCTTCCGTTTTGCCGAGGTCGATGAATACATTCTTTGCTTCTACGCGCTGCACACGACCCGTGACGATATCGCCGTCACGATTGGAAAATTCCTCATAGACGATGCCGCGTTCCGCTTCGCGTATATGCTGCACGACGACCTGCTTCGCCGTCTGTGCTGCGATGCGCCCGAACGTTGCAGGAGTCACCTCCAGTTCGATCTTGTCATCAACCTCATAATTGGGATTGATGGCGCGCGCATCTGCAAGAGAAATCTGTCGGGCGTCGTCCTCAACCTCTTCAACGACGGTTTTCGTTGCATAAACATGGTATTTTCCTGTCATGCGATCCAAGGCGACGCGCACTTGTTCGGCAGTCTTGAAGTCTTTCAGGTAAGCAGAACTCAGAGCCGCTTCGATTGCGGCGAAAAGCACCTCGGCTTCCAAGCCCCGCTCCTTTCCCAAAGCATGTACGGCTTCCAAAAAGTCCCCGTCGTTATCCTTCTTCTTTACCTTCTCTTTCCTGCTGGCCAAAGCTCTTCCTCCCAATGCTTAAAAATCTATGTGCAAACGCACCTGTGCTATTTTTTCCAAAGACAATTCTTTTTCCCCATCCAGCACGATGGCATTCTTTCCCGGGTCGTATCCTGTAAGCGTTCCCACCCACGTCTTTTTGCTGTCGACAGGCGCATAGAATGTCACATCTACTGCTTTCCCCTGCTCGCGTTCAAAGTCGCGCGCTTTTTTCAAGACGCGGTCGAGTCCTGGAGATGATACTTCGAGGATATACGCCTCCGTCAGCAAATCTTTTTCATCAAGAATCTGCTCAAGCGTTTCGCTGACCCTCTGACAGTCGTCAATCTCAATGCCGCCTTCTTTATCGAGGTAGACGCGCAAATACCAGTCGCGCTCCTTGACATACTCGACATCGACAACTTCCAAATTGGAATCCTGAACGATCTCTTGTACGATAGCCTCAACGGCCTCTTCTATGTGTTTTGCCACAAAAGCCCTCCTCTTTTGCCGCGCATATTGCAGCCCGTTGTGTTAAACGGGCTCTTGTGCATAAGATTAAAGAGTGGGCGAACGCCCACTCTTCATACAAACGACTTAAATTGACTCTTGTCATTTTACCATCAATCGAAAGAAATGTAAACAGTGAAATCTATGCAAACCGGATTTACGTTACGTTACGCTTCCCCCAAGATACGAACTTCGGGAAACAGCTTGACGTGATGCTTTTCAAAGACACGGTCTTGTACTTGCCGGATAAGCTCCAGCACATCCTTCGCCGTAGCATCTCCTGCGTTCACGACGAATCCTGCATGTTTATCAGAAACCTGCGCTCCGCCAACAGTGAAGCCCTTGAGTCCTGTCTGTTCAATCAAAGTTCCTGCATAGTGTCCTTCGGGGCGCTTGAACGTGCTGCCGGCACTTGGCATCTCCAATGGCTGTTTGCTTTCCCTGCGCTCGGTGAAGCCGGCGATCTTTTCTTTGATTTCCGCTGCATTGCCTGGCGCAAGAGTCAGGTCAACCTCACAGATTGCACAGCCGTTCTCTTGAAATATACTGTGACGATAGCCGAAATCCAATTCATTTGCCGCAAACTGCACGATCTCCCCTTTTGGAGAAATCGCGCGAACAGCAGAAACGATGTTCTTCATTTCTCCGTCGTAAGCCCCGGCATTCATAAATACGGCTCCACCTATGCTTCCTGGTATACCACAGGCAAATTCCATGCCGGAAAGACTGTTTTCAGCCGCAAATCCTGATACATCACGGAGAAGCGCACCTGCTCCTGCCGTAAGTGTATTCTTCTTCTTCCGAATGGTAGAAATCGGAGAATTAAACTTGATGACGACACCGCGAATCCCCTTGTCCAATACGAGCACGTTTGATCCATTGCCAAGAATCACAAAGGGAATGTCATGTCTTTTCAAACATTGGAAAACGAACGCTACATCTTCCATGGATGCAGGCAAGATCAAGCAGTCCGCCGGCCCGCCGATTCGAAATGTCGTATGATCCTTCATCGGTTCATTTAAGAGGATATGCTCTGGTGCCATTCGACTGCGAATCTCGTCAACAAATTTCTGATTGCTTTGCAAATCCATTCAGCCCCATCTCAAAATCGTTTTCTTCTCGTAACTGTAAACAAGATACTTTTCCCATCACGCTTTCCTCAACTTTCATGCCAATGCCCAGAAGAGTCAAGTCCTGGAAAGCCGATCTGGCGCATGGCTTCATAGGCCACGATGGCAGCGGCGCTCGAAAGATTCAAGGAACGTGCTCCGGGACGCATGGGAATGCGAATGCAGTCTTCCCAGTGCTCTTCAAGCAGAGTTTCAGGAATTCCCGCAGTTTCCTTGCCGAAAACAAGTAGGTCATCTTCCGCATAAGATACGGCGTCGTAAGATCGAGGCGCTTTTTTTGAGCAGTAATAAAATTGTCGGCCGGCAAAAAGACGCAGAACCTCGGAGAAATTTTCGTGATAATGCACCTTCACCAAGTGCCAATAGTCGAGTCCCGCACGCTTCAGATACTTGTCCTCGACCGAGAATCCCAAAGGTTTGACGAGATGCAGTTCTATACCGCTGACAGCGCAGAGACGCGCGATATTTCCCGTGTTGCCGGGGATCTCCGGCTCAATCAAAACGATATGCAAGAATGCCTCCCGTGCTTACTGCAGAACAGCGCCCGTGCTCGCCGATGTCGTGAGTTTGGCGTAGCGAGCGAGGTATCCTGTCTTAATCTTCGGCTCCGGCTTCTTCCATGCTGCCTTGCGCCGTGCAAGCTCGTCATCACTGACTTCCAAGCGCAGCGAGCGATTGGGGATGTCAATCGAGATGATGTCCCCGTCTTCAATAAGCGCGATGGGACCTCCCGCCATGGCTTCAGGAGAGATATGCCCGATGCAGGCTCCCTGACTCGCCCCGCTGAAACGTCCATCCGTGATGAGTGCCACCTTCAGCCCCATGCCTGTGATGACGGCCGTCGGATTCAACATCTCCTGCATGCCAGGGCCACCCTTAGGGCCTTCGTAGCGGATGACGACGACATCACCGTCGTGAATCTCTCCAGCCATGATGGCGTTGACGCCGGCCTCCTCCGAGGAAAAACACTTCGCCGTTCCCTTATAGACGAGCATATCTTCAGCCACAGCTGACGCTTTGACAACGGCGTAGTCCGGTGCCAGATTTCCCTGCAAAATTGCAAGGCCTCCCTGCTTGCGGTAAGGGTCGTCGACCGTGCGGATGACATCGGGGCGCACGATCTTCGCATTCTTGATGCGCTCTGCCACCGTGCCCGTGACGGTCAAAGCGTCGAGATGAATGAGTCCCTTGCGCGAAAGCTCCTTCATGACGGCGGGCAAGCCCCCCGCCTCATTGAGATCCTGCATGTGATGCTTCCCTGCTGGACTGAGCTTCGTCAGATATGGCGTGCGGCGGCTGATTTCGTCGAAGAGCGGCGCAGGAAGCTCTATACCAGCCTCATGGGCAATGGCAGTCAGGTGAAGCACGGTGTTCGAAGAGCCTCCCACGCCCATATCCACCGTGATGGCATTTTCAAAGGCTTCGCGCGTCATGATGTCACGCGGCTTCACATCGTTTTTGATGAGTTCCATGATGACGGCACCCGCACGTTTCGCCAAAAGTCTGCGCGCTCCCGTATAAGCCGCAGGAATCGTGCCGTTGCCCGGCAGCCCCATGCCGAGGACTTCCGTCAAACTGTTCATCGTGTTTGCCGTAAAAAGTCCAGCACAGGAACCGCAGCTCGGACATGCCTGCTCTTCGAGCTCTTCCATGACGCTTTCATCGATGAGTCCTGCGGCAAATTTGCCTGCCGCTTCAAAAGACTGGCTGACGCTGACATCCTGTCCGTGGAAGCGCCCCGCGAGCATCGGTCCGCCGCTGACGACGATCGCCGGAATATTCAAGCGTGCCGCCGCCATCAACATGCCGGGCACGACTTTGTCGCAATTTGGAATGAGAACGAGTCCGTCAAAGCCCGATGCCATTGCCACGGACTCGATGGAGTCGGCGATAAGTTCGCGGCTGGCAAGCGAATACTTCATTCCCGTATGCCCCATGGCAATGCCATCGCAAACACCGATGGCAGGAAATTCTAACGGCGTACCGCCAGCGGCCGCCACACCGAGCTTCGCCGCAGCCGCAATCTCACGCAAGTGGATATGCCCAGGAATCACCTCATTAAATGAGTTGCAAATGCCAATCAGCGGCTTCTGCAAATCCTCAGGACCGTAGCCCATCGCATGGAACAAGGATCGATGCGCACAGCGCGTCGCCCCTTTTTTTACAACATCACTTCTCATAAGTATCCCGCCTATCTATAAAAATACAATTCTTCACGAAACATACCCTAGATTTTATCGCAATTTGCCTTTACATTCAAGAAGTTTATCGAGACTTAGAACTCAATTCCTTTTTGCGCACGTATGCCCTTTTGAAACGGATGCTTTATGAGCCTCATTTCCGTCACGAGATCAGCGCAGTCGATGATGGCAGGCAAGGCGTTCCTCCCCGTCAATACAAGATGAAGATCCGTGGGTTTTTGCGATAAAAGATCCAATACCTCCTGCTCTTCGAGCAAACCGAAGTTCAAGGCATAATTGATTTCATCGAGGATGATCATGTCCCATTGTCCACTCGTCATTTCTGTCAAGGCTTCCTGCAGTGCCGTCCGCGCTTTTTCCCTGTGTACCGCCATTTCTTCTGAAGAAGCGTTCCTTGTAAATCCTATGCCCGTCGGACGGATTTCTATGCGCCCGTCGATTTCGGCAAGAGCCTTGAGCGCGGAAAGTTCGCCATACTTCCAGCTTCCCTTGATAAATTGCAGAATCAGAATGCGAAAGCCGTCGCCCCAAGCGCGCACAGCAAGACCGATTGCCGCCGTCGTCTTCCCTTTTCCCTCACCCGTGTGCACGAGAACAAGTCCTTTTCTTTTCATCACAGATCTCCTTTAACGCATAAGTTTTTTCTCGTCTGTCTATTCCACAAAGTAAAAACATGGTATACTAATACTTTAGTTATTATTATAACCTTTATTTTCTTTTTGTGGTGCTGTTATGAAAAAATTTCTTTTGTTTACCTTCGTCATCTTATTCTTTACCTTTCTCTGTATTTTTTTGACGGAGAAAACCGATGTGCTCGGCCTGCGCAACATACCGTTCGACCCAATTTTTGAAAACAAGGGCGACCATGTCGTGATTTCATGGAAAAGGCTTCCCTATCCATGCTTCTACCGAATCGAAGCGCTTTCCAAGACGACGGGACTTGTTGAAGGCGAGCCGGAATATCATGCCTTTGAGTCTGAGTTGACTTTCAAGGCTTCCTACGAGATGCCCGCGACGCCGATTCCCATGTATTACCGCATCACGGCATTCGGGATGTTCGGGCAGCTCACACCTCCTTCCAATGTTGTTGAAAATCCAAATTTCAAAGAGCCGCTGCGGCCGCGTCCCATCTTCGAATACACGAAAGATCATCCGGCAAGCCGCAAGCCTTTCCTCATCTGGCACAGCATTCCCGGAGCCGTCTGCTACGAGTTAGAAATTCTCTCGGACAAGCCCGATGCCGAAGGCGGTACAGTAATGTCGCGCAAGAATCATCTTTACAGTACGAGACAGATATTTACAAATGGCTATCAGGTCGATCTTACACCTTTTGTAAATGGCGAGACGGGCATCTTGTATTGGCGTGTGCGCGCGCTTGGCTTCCACCATGAAACGATTGGCGAATTCTCCGAGGCTGAGCCGATTTATATCAAGGCCGATGAACCACTGCCAACAAAACCCTTGATCAACAACTTCGATCAAATGCCGAATGCGACAGAACCTGTTTATCCCGTTTATCAATGGATACCTCTGAACGGCTGTGAGAATTATGAAGTTGAGCTTATGGTCACTCCTCCTGCATCCGACGAAAACAACAATACGCAGCCTGCCAAAAATCGTCAATGGGCGCAAAAGGTTGAAGGTGCCTTCAGCTGTTACGATGAATACCCGCGTCCCTATGCCGGAGAATATTATTGGCGCGTGCGTGCGATTGACGCAAATGGCAATACAATCGGCACATATTCGGACGTGGAGAAATTTACCGTAAAAGAAAAAAACAGTCGCATTTTTGCCGCCGCTTTCGGCGACAGCATTACGCATGGCGGCGGAGCTTTATCATTTTCTCCCATTGACCTTGAGTACAGTTTTACAACCTACCTTGATTTTCCCACTGTCAACATTGGGCGAAGCGGCGATACGGCGCATACGTCGATGCTCCGTTTTGAGAAAGACGTTCTATATTTCCATCCCTACAACCTTTTGATACTCACAGGATCGAACAGTCTGCGAGCCGAAGAAATCAGCGCCGAACAAATCATCTCCGATCTCGACGCTATCAAAAAGAAGTGTGAGGCGAACGACATTCGACCGATCTTCCTCACGCTCATGCCCATCAACCCGAAGAATATCCGCAGCGCATTCCATGCGGATACCGATCCTCTGTGGCAGCAAAAACTTGCACGAGTCAATGCTTATATCCGCAGCCAGAAGTATTACGTCGATCTGGAACCTTACTTTTATGATGTGAATCATACTGTCATGGCGCCGGAGCTTTCCGTAGACGGCCTTCATCCCGATATTCGCGGCAAGATGCTCATGGCGGAAATTATCAACCGTCAGCGAGATTTACTGCGACAATAAGGAACGCCCCATGGTCACGCGACGACCATGGGGCGTTCTTAATGAAATTGCTCGGATATGTGAATACGGGCGACTGAATTTATGAGTGCTTCCTTTGTTGTCGACAAGAAAAGCGCTCTAACTGATTTTTCTCAAAGCCGCTTCGGCTTCCTCCGAGGATACAAGGATTTCACGCGGCTTGCTGCCGAGACTCGGTCCGATGATCTTCATCTCTTCCATCGTGTCAATCAGGCGGGCGGCGCGTGTATAACCGATGCGGAAACGCCTCTGTATGCTTGATGTCGATGCCTGCCCGGAACTCATGACAAGTTCGATTGCATCGCCGAGAAGTTCATCGGTCTTTTCCTTCGCTGCATCCTTCTTACCGTCATCGGTTTCCATGGCGGCATTTTCCGTGTACTCAATAATCTCTTGATTTTCCTCCATCTGCTGCCCTTGTCCTCGGATGAAGTCGAGAAGCCTCTCCACTTCTTCATCGCTGACGAAAGCACCCTGCACGCGCTGCGGTTTTGCCGATCCGACGGGATAAAAGAGCATATCGCCCTTTCCAAGCAGCTTTTCAGCGCCGCTCATATCCAAAATCGTACGCGAGTCAATCTGCGAGGACACGGCAAACGATATGCGTGACGGAATATTCGCCTTGATGATGCCCGTGATGACGTCGACGGACGGGCGCTGCGTTGCGAGCACGAGATGGATGCCCGCTGCGCGCGCCTTCTGTGCAAGGCGGCAGATGGCATCTTCCACGTCGTGCGGTGCGACCATCATGAGGTCGGCAAGCTCATCGATGATGATGACGATGGCGGGCATTTTCTCTTCGGGTTTCGCCGCATTGAAGCGTTCCATATCGCGTACGCCGGTCTCTGCAAATTTGGCATAGCGCTTTTCCATCTCCTGTACCGACCAGTTCAGGACGGAGGCCGCTTTTTTTGCGTCTGTGACAACGGGAACCATCAGATGTGGTATGCCATTGTAGTTGGAAAGCTCAACCATCTTGGGATCTATGAGGATGAACTTCACTTCCTCCGGCTTCGCTTTGAAGAGGATGCTCGTGATGAGCGTGTTGATGCAGACCGACTTGCCTGATCCCGTAGCGCCGGCAACAAGAAGATGCGGCATCTTGGCGAGGTCGGCAAAGATTCCTTGTCCTGCAATATCGACGCCCAAGCCGACCGTGAGTTTCGACTTGGCCGTCGCAAAGGCGGGCTTTTCCAAGACTTCACGCAGACGGATTCCCTCAAGCTCTTTGTTGGGCACCTCGATGCCGATGGCAGCTTTTCCTGGTATAGGCTCTATGCGCACGGAAAACGCCGCAAGACTCAGAGCCAGATCATCTGCCAGATTCGTGATCTTGCTGACCTTGACGCCGGGCGCCGGCTCAAGCTCGTAGCGTGTAACGGCAGGTCCGTGGCACGCATTGATGATCTTCGCCTTGACCTTGAAGTTTTCCAAGGTCTGCGCCAGAGTCTGCGCGTTTTCGGCAATTTCCCGCTCCAGCGCGAAGTTCTTCTTCTTGACTTCAGCTGCGAGTATTTCTTCCACTTTTGGCAGCTCATACGGCCTTTGCGTCGGCTGCGCTGCTTCTTCACGCGGCTTTTCCTCTGAGACGGCAGCCGGTATGGTCGAAGGCGACGGGGTTGTCACTGATGGCGCTGCAAAGGTTTCCTGCGGCAAGGTCGCCGTCATGGACTGTGTGGAAACTGCCGGCTGCATCATGGCGAGGCGCTTGTCCTGCACCTCCACTGCCATGGGTACGTCTTTTGGCAAAGGAACGACATCAAAGTCATCGGGGATTTCCGGCGGTGGCTCTGCGATGATTTCCTCTTGCTCTTCCGTTTCATTCGAGGCATATTCAATGGAAAAAGACGGCAGCTCTTCTGCTGTCTTTTCTTTTTCTGCTCCATCTTCCTGCTCTGTTTCTGCCAATACCTCGTTCTGATCGTATGTCTCGCCGAAAGCAAAAGATGCCGTCCCTTCCCCTGCGGCAGGAGGCTCAAGAGCCGTCAGAAAATCCCTCTCCTCCTGCGTTTGCGGCGTGACAGATGCTTCCTGTGCGGCAAAGGATGGAAAAGATGTCGGCTGTACATCTTCGCCCGGAGCGACATTTTTTGCTTCTGCTGCAAACGCCTGTTCAAAGGCTTCGTCTTTGTCTTGATTGTAAAACGAGCTTTTGATTCTTCCGCGCACATGTTCTTCAAAGATATTTTCTGCCTGTGTTACCTTCTGCTGGGCGACGGAGAGCGTATCCTTCGCTTTGACGATTCCTGCTTTCGCCTGCCGTTTCGTGCGCAGCATCCCAAGGGCAAGCGACCATGTCGTAGAGAGCAGGACGGCGACAACTGTACCCGTGCACAAGAGGATGATGGCTCCCGTCGCACCGAAAAACTTGCGGATGAAGAAGAGCAGGCCGCCGCCTAGAAGGCCGCCCGCATTCGGCAGATATTCGGGCAGGATTTCCGCCCCTACAGGTACGAGGAAATGATGGAGGATAGCAAGCAAAGAAACGAAGAGTCCTATGAGGCCGAAAAAGTGCGTGGAATAAACAATACCCCGATGCTTCGTCACATACTGCGTGCCTATGAGCAGTATGACGCCGGAGGCGACCCAAGCGCCCAAACCGAAAAGATATCGGAGGAATTTAGCGAAATAAAGACCGATGAAACCAACGTTCCAATCAAGCAGTCCCCCGATGGATATGAGGCCTGTGGCAAGAAGAAGAAGACCGATGATCTCATAGCGTCTGCCCTTAGGTGCAGTTGTCGTCATCGGCTCTTTTTTGTTTTTCGTGCGGGATTTCCTCTTGCTGTTCCCTCTATCGCTATTGGAACCTTTCTTTTTCAAAACGACATCACCTATCTAAAATCACAGCAGCCCGTGAAGGGCTGCTGTAAAAATCAAAACGACCTGCCTACAGAGGATATGCTTCTGCAGATAAATCAGTGTGCAAGAAGATGCTCGACGCGGCGCTTCGTTTCAAACAGGATGCGCTCTTCATCAAGCGTCAGGAGCTCGCGTTTCTCCATGAGAATGCGGCCGTCGACGATGACCGTATCGACCGAAGAGACATTGGCAGAATAGACGAGCAGAGATACGGGATCGTAACGCGGCACCCATGCGGGACTCGTCATATCGAAGAGGACGATGTCCGCTTTATAGCCCTCTTGCAAGAGTCCTACATCAGAAAGGCCGACAGCCTTTGCTCCGTACGCCGTCCCCATGCGCAGTGCTTCTCCTGCGGGCACAGCCTCGGGATCATAGCTCGCCACCTTGTGCAGCATGGCGGCAAGGTTTACTTCCTCAAGCATGTCGAGGTTGTTATTGCTCGACGCGCCGTCCGTACCGAGAGCAACGCAGACGCCTTCCGCAAGAAGGCGCGGCACGGGAGCGATGCCGCTCGCAAGCTTCATATTGCTGCCGGGATTGTGCGCGACACGGATGCCGTACTTCTTGATGATGGAGATATCTTCGTCATCAAGATGCACGCAATGCGCCGCCAATGTGCCGTTGTCGAAAAGACCTGTGGAGGCGACGTGTGCAAAGGGACGCTTACCGTATTGCTTGAGGCATTCCTCCACCTCCCCTTTCGTTTCTGACATGTGGATGTGGATTTCCGCTCCAAGCGACTTTGCTGCCTCTGCGACCTTGTGCAGATAATCGGGCGGGCACGTATAGAGCGCGTGTGGCCCGAACATCACGGTGATGCGCCCATCGGCTTTTTGATGCCAATTTTTGAAGAGCGTCACATTTTCTGCAAGCTTTTCGTCTGCATCGGGCACAACACCGATCAGGCCGCGCGAAAGAACGGCGCGAAGCCCTGATTCCTCTACGACTTCGGCGACCTTTTCCATATCAGGCCCGTACATGTCGGCGAAGGTCGTCGTGCCTCCCTGTATCATCTCGACGGCGGCAAGCATCGCGCCCCAATAGATATCTTCGTTGTGCATCTTCGCCTCGATCGGCCAGATCTTTTGCTGCAGCCAATCCATGAGCTTCATATCGTCCGCATAGCTTCGAAGAAGCGTCATCGAGGCATGCGTATGGGCATTGACAAAGCCCGGAACAGCGAGCCTGTCCGTTGCGTCAATCGTGCGCTCCGGCTGCCACGAAGCGGGGATTTCTCCGACTGCAGCAATCTTATTTCCCTCGATTGCGATATTTCCTTCCCGCACTGTGCCGTCCGGATGAAGAACATGCGCATTGGAAATCAATATTTTCATATCGTGCACCTCTGCTCAGGCAAGTCCGAGATAAGCCTTCTGCTCGTCCGTCAGATGGTCAATGGCTACGCCCGAAGCCTTGAGCTTGAGTTCGGCAATCTTCGTATTGATTTCGTCTGGCATCAGGTAGACCTTATTTTCAAGTTCTGCATGATGATTGAGAATATGAAGCGCTGAGAAGAACTGTACGCCGAAGGAGAGATCCATGATCTCCGCCGGATGTCCGTCGCCTGCTGCGAGGTTCACGAGGCGGCCTTCGGCGAGAAGATATAGCTTCCTGCCGTCCTTCTGCTTGAATTCCTCGATATTCTTGCGCACGGTACGACGCGATACGGAGATTTCCTCAAGCTCGGGGATGTTGATTTCCACATCGAAGTGACCAGAGTTCGCCATCATAGCGCCGTCTTTCATGACCTCATAGTGATGCTTGCGAATGACATCCTTATCGCCCGTCAAGGTCAGGAAGATGTCGCCAATGCGCGCCGCCTCGTCCATAGGCATGACACGGAAGCCATCGAACACAGCTTCGATCGCCTTGATGGGATCGACCTCCGTGATGACGACATTCGCCCCGAGACCCTGAGCGCGCATGGCGCCGCCTTTGCCGCACCAACCGTAACCGGCAATGACAACGGTTTTGCCCGTGATGCAGAGGTTCGTCGTGCGCATGATGCCGTCCCACGTTGACTGCCCCGTTCCATAGCGGTTGTCAAACAGATACTTGCAGTAGGCGTCGTTCGCCGCAATCATCGGGAACTCAAGTTTGCCCGCACGGGCAAGAGAATGCAGACGATGTACGCCCGTCGTCGTTTCCTCCGAGCCGCCGAGGATGTTCGGCAGAAGTTCGCGGCGCTTCGTATGCAGGATATTCACGAGGTCGCCTCCGTCATCGATGATGATGTCAGGCTTAAGGTCAAGAGCCTTGTCGATGTACTCCTCATACTCTTCGTCCGTGCAGCCGTGCGTCGCAAAGACATGAAGCCCATCTTCGACGAGCGCTGCCGCGATGTCATCCTGCGTGGACAACGGATTGCTGCCCGTAATGGCAACCTCTGCGCCGGCGTTCTTCATGATTAGAGCCAAGTACGCTGTCTTTGCTTCAAGATGCAGCGTGATGACGATCTTCTTGCCTGCAAAGGGCTTCGTCACGGAAAATTCTTTGTTGACGGCTTCCATGACAGGCATGAAGTTCTTGACCCAGTTGATTTTGTCATGACCCGACGGCGCAAGTTTGATGTCTTTGATCATTGATTCCATATGCGTTGCTCCTCCTAAAAATCGTTTCCTGCAAAGCGGCAATTTCAGCGCAGCAGTTTCTCCAAATAGAGGTAATCCGTCAGATCGGTCTGAAGCGGCGTGACGGAGATGTAGCCGCGCTCTGCGGCAGCGATGTCCGTTGCGTCGCTGTTTCCTTCGTCGAGAATCTCCCCGCCGAGAAAATAGCATTCCTTCCCGTCCACATCTTCCATCCTTTGAAAGGCATTGATGTAATCGCGGCGGCCAAGCTGCGTGAACACGAACTGCGGACCATTTTCGCCGAACTTTTTGGGAAAATTTACATTGTAGAAGTTCACTTTTCCCTCTTCGTAAAAGAGAGAAAAAAGATTCTCCTCCATAAGTCTGGCAGCTGTATCATACGAGATTTCGGACTTCATGTCGAGGGATACGGCTGTCGCCGTGATTCCATGCAGATACGCTTCCATCGCAGCGTTGGCTGTGCCGGAATAAAGCACATCCGTGCCCAGATTCGCTCCGTGATTGATGCCGGAGATTACATACTCCGGATATATATCGGAAGAAATCGCTTCAAGGTAAAGTTTCACGCAGTCCGCCGGCGTACCCTCGATCCGATATGCCGCCACGCCGTATCGCTCTTCCAAAGGGCGATACCGATCGAGACGGATGCACTTCTTGACCGTGATTGCATGGGACATGCCGCTTTGCTCAAAGGCCGGGGCAGCTACAACGACCGTATGGTGCGGCGAGAGCACGCGCACGAGCGCCTCTATTCCGGCAGCTTCTATACCGTCGTCATTCGTCAATAGTATACGCAATACATCCGTCCTCTCTATCGTTCATTCAAGGCGACAAGCGCACAGAGACCTTCATTCCAGGCTGTATTCCTTCTCCCGCCTCTTCGGGAACAGAAATGCGCACACGGACTTTGCCAGATACCGTCTCATCCCCCTCGTCTGCATCAGGTTCCTCTATATCCTGCACCGTACCCTGTATGTCGCGTCCGCCCAAGCGATAAGAAGCGAATTGCCCTAGGCGCACCTTCGTTTTCTGATCATCGTTCAAAACGGCTTCAATCCACAAATCCTTGGCATTGCCGATGTTTGCAAAGGTTTGCCCCGTGCTGACCTTGCTTTCAGCAGCGATGTCTTCGGCTAGATAGAGCGTTCCGGAAGCGGGCGCAATGATATCTGTTCCCGCTTTATCCTGCTGCGCCTTTGCCAAGGCGATTTCCGCCTGCTTCAAAAACAGTTCTGCTTGTTTGATCTGTTCCGGCGAAGCGGGCTGCAGGACGGTGCGATAGCTTGATGAAGGTGCACGAGCCTGACTGGAAGCAATAGCGGCATTGTAGGCGGCCTCGGCTTCATCGCGCTTCACGGCGCTGATAGCGCCCATCGCATAGAGCTCGTTCATTCGCTCCATGCGTGCGCGTGCCGCTTCTGTATCGACCGCAGCGCTCGGCGCCTCATTCACGACGGGCTGCGTGACAGCGATTCCTTTCTGCAAATTCTCCAAGCTTTGTTTCGCTAACGTGACATTTTGCTGCAACTGGGCGATATCCTCGTCCGTGACATTGACCTTGATGTGCGCGAGGACGTCCCCTGCCTCCACATGAGCGCCGTCGGCGACCAGAATTTCCGCTATCGTGCCATCTGCCTTTGCTTTTGCGGGCACGAGCGCACTTTTCACCTGGGCGTCTTCGAGCGTCACAACATTATGCGAGCGCTGGTAGAGCCAGATGCCGCCGATCGTGAGGGCAGCGAGCATCAATAGGCCAAGCAGACTGAACTGCAAAAATCGTATTGCCTTTTTCGTAACATCTATTTCCACGAAGATCACCTCTGCGCCATGGGAATCCCTCCAAGGAAAGTTTCCCGTCGGAACTGCGAACAGCGTGTGCAGGCACGAGACTTGACCATACAGTCGTGTTAAGCAAGCTGTTCCGCCAGAACCTTTTCAGCTTCCTGCAAAGCTTCTGGCATCTTAGCAGGCTCTTTGCCACCTGCCTGCGCCATCTCTTTTCGTCCGCCGCCGCCGCCGCCAACGATTTTAGCTGCCGCCTTGACCATGTTGCCCGCATGAGTGCCCTTTGCCACAGCTGTGTCACTCGCCTTCGCCACGAGGCTGACTTTCCCTTCGTGCGCGGCGGCAAGCACGACCACGCCGCTTTCCAGACGATCGAGCAGCATGTCGGCAATCTTTCGCAGATCGTCGATATTATCGGCTTCAACGATGCCCGAAGCAAAGGAAAGATCTTTTATCTGCTTCTTCTGCGCGAGCAGCATATCGACATCTCCCATGGCGCGTTCTTTCGTGAAAGAAGCGATTTCCTGCTTGAGTTTCTTGTTCTCTGCCAATGCGCTCTCAATATGGGAAACAAGTTCATCATCGCGACATTTGAACGCGTGTGCGGCTGCGGCGAGAGTCTCCGCCTTCTCATTCATGTAGTCGATGGCCGCCTTGCCTGTCAAAGCCTCGATGCGGCGCACGCCAGAAGCGATGCCCGTCTCGCTGATGATCTTGAACATGCCGATCTCGCCGATGTTCTTTACATGCGAGCCGCCGCAGAGCTCTATGCTGAAATCCGGCACAGAGACGACGCGCACGACATCGCCGTACTTCTCACCGAAAAGCGCCATAGCGCCGAGTTTCTTCGCCTTGTCGATTTCCATCTGCGCGATTTCCACAGGCTTTGCCATGAGAATCTGCTCATTGACCAGGCGTTCCACTTCCTGCAACTGCAGCGCCGTCACAGGCTCGAAATTGGAGAAGTCGAAGCGCAGGCGCTCGGGCATGACCAAGGAGCCAGCCTGATTGACCTGATCGCCGACGACGCGCTTCAACGCAGCCTGCAGGAGATGCGTTGCCGTATGGTTGCGCGCTGACGACAGCTTCTTCATACAATCAATCTGGATGGAAACATGGTCGCCAACCTTCAACATGCCCTCTTCAACATAACCGATATGATAAACCGTGCCGTCGGGAAGTTTCTTGGCGTTGGCAACCTGCACGCGGCCAAATTCCGTCTCCAAAAGTCCGGCATCGCCGACCTGACCGCCTCCTTCTGCATAGAAAGGCGTCGACTGCAAGATGATGCCCGCCTCCTCGCCGTCGGCAAGCTCATCGACGAGACCGCCGTCCTTCCAGATGGCGACGACGGTCGATTCCTTCGCATTCTCATCGACACAGAGATGTGACGTATCGATGCCCGAGAGGTCGGGTACGGCGACGCGCTGATTTTCCTGCCGCGCGGCACGGGCACGTTCGCGCTGCTTCTCCATCGCTTTCTCGAAGGAATCTTTGTCAAGTTCCATTTCGTTTTCATGCAAGATCTCGTCGGTGACTTCCCATGGGAAACCGTACGTATCGTAGAGTTTGAAGCCGATTTCACCAGGAAGCACCTTTTTGCCTTCTCGCTTCAAGTCCTCGATGTGACCGTTCAAGAGTTCCATGCCCTGTGCGAGCGTCGCCGCGAAGCGATCCTCCTCAATGCTGATAACTTTCTTGATGTATTCTTTCTTCTCAGCAAGCTCTTCAAAGTCCGCTGCACCCTTGTAGATTTCGGCAACGGCATCAATCGCGCCTTCCAAGAACTTGTCATGAATGCCGAGGATGCGCCCATGGCGCACAGCACGACGCAGGATGCGGCGCAGAACATAGCCGCGTCCCTCGTTTGAAGGCAGGATGCCGTCCATGATCATGATTGCCATGCTGCGCGCATGGTCAGCGATGACCTTGAGCGAGACGTCCTTCTCCGCATTTTCGCCATAAACGACACCGGATACTTTCGAGGCGTATTCGATGATGGGAAAGAGCAAATCCGTCTCGAAGTTCGTCTTCTTATTCTGCAGCACGGAAGCCAATCGCTCAAGACCGCATCCCGTATCAATATTCTTGTGCTCAAGCGGATTGTACTGACCGTCTTCCGTGCGGTCGAACTGCGTAAAGACGAGATTCCAGATTTCGAGGTAGCGGTCACAATCACAGCCGACAGCACAGTCTGGGCTGCCGCAGCCGCGCTCTTCACCAAGGTCGATGTAGATTTCCGAATCAGGACCGCAAGGGCCGGGGCCGATCTCCCAGAAGTTGTCATCGAGTTTCACGATATGATCCTGCGGGAAGCCAGGCTGCTCGCGCCAGATGGCGGCTGCTTCATCGTCCTTCGGATAAACCGTGACCCAAAGCTTTTCCTTCGGCAAATCCAAGACATCCGTCAAGAACTCCCACGCCCAAGGAATCGCCTCTTTTTTGAAATAGTCTCCAAAAGAGAAGTTGCCGAGCATTTCAAAATACGTCTGATGACGTGCCGTGCGCCCGACGTTCTCAATATCTCCCGTACGTACACAGCGCTGGCTCGTCGTGATGCGCGTGCGCGGAGGTTTCATCTTGCCCGTAAAGAACGGTTTGAACGGTGCCATGCCCGCGCCGATCATCAAGAGCGTTGGATCGTTTGCAGGGATGAGCGAAGCGCTCGGCAACCGCAGATGCCCCTTTTTCTCCGCAAAGAACTGCAAATACGCTTCGCGCAATTCATTTCCTGTCATGTATTTCAAAAGAACCTACCCCCATCAGAGATTACGTCAAGCTTGAACAAATTCCGCTTGGGATTCATTCGCTCGACCTCGTACTAACAAACAATTATAGCATAGCCTGACACGATTGTTCCAGTGTTTTCAATATGCGATGTCAAATATGGTCAATCAGCTGCAGGAGCTCCTCCTCCGTCAAGATTCGGACGCCCAGCTGCTCCGCCTTTTGCAGCTTGCTGCCAGCATTTTCTCCCGCGACGAGGCAGTCCGTCTTCTTGGACACGGAACTTGTCACGCGTCCGCCGTGCTGCTCGATCAGCTCCGTGATTTCCCTGCGCCCGAAATGACGCAGCGTACCCGTGACGACGAAGCTCATATCGGCCAGTTCGTCGCCCTGCGCTGCACGCTCTTGTACTGCCGTCGCGACACCGATCTGCTGCAGTTCGCGGCAAATCTTTGCATTGCCTTCGTTTTGGAAATACGAGCGAATGGCAGCGGCGCTCGTTTCGCCCATATCACGCACCGCGAGAATCGCTTCATCGGACGCATTTTCCAAAGCCTCCAAGGTCTTGAAATGCTGCATGAGAGCGGCCGCTGCCGCCTTGCCGATGCCGGGGATGCCGAGTCCCGTCAAAAGACGCTGAGGTTCATTCTTCTTTGCCTCTTCGATGGCTGCAAGCAGTTTATCCGTGTTTTTTTCCTTGCCGACAACGCCTTGGGCAATCAGCTCTTCCCGATGCTCCTTCAAGCGGAAGATGTCGACGATCGTGTGAAGGAAACCTTTTTCAATCAAGGCGGCGATGTTCTTTTCGCCCAAGCCCTTGATGTCCATAGCGTCGCGGCTCACAAAGTTCAGGATGTGGCTCTCCACCTGCGCCGGACATGCCTGATTGATGCACTTGACGTCGGCGGAATCCGCCTCTCTCGCAGCCTTTGCACCGCATACGGGGCAGCGATCGCCGATCTTGAACGGCTCTGTTCCCTCGGGACGCTTTTCTTTTACGACCGCCTTGATCTTCGGAATGATCTCTCCCGACTTGTAGACGACGACGGTATCGCCTACGCGCACATCGAGATCGTCGATGAAATCCTGATTGTGCAGCGTCGCGCGCTCGACCGTCGTACCGCAAAGGCGGATGGGATCGAACGTCGCCGTCGGTGTGATGCGCCCCGTCCGGCCGACAGAAAGCGTGATGCTGCGCACGACGCTTTCCTTTTCCTCGGGCGGGTATTTATAGGCGATCGCCCAGCGCGGCGCCTTGGAAGTAGCGCCGAGGCTCTCCCTTTGCGAAAAATCATTGAGTTTGACGACAGCGCCGTCGATGTCGTAGGGCAGATCGCCGCGCGAGGCGCCAATCTGCTCGATGGCATCCCAGACCTCCTCTGCCGTACGGCAGACGTGATAGGCATGAATGACCTTGATGCCCTGCCGTTTCATGAAGTCGTAGGCTTCGACATGCGTTTGGAATTCCTTGCCGCGCACCGCCTGCAGGTTGAACACGAAGAGGGACAGTCCCCTCTCTCTCGTGATGCGGCTGTCGAGTTGGCGCAGAGTGCCCGCCGCACAGTTGCGCGGATTGGCAAAAAGCTTCAGCCCGAGAAGCTGACGCCTCTCGTTGACTGCCTCAAATGCCGCCTTCGTCATGTAGACCTCGCCGCGCACCTCGAAGTAAGGCAGCGGCTCCTTGAGTTTCTGCACGACGTCTTTGATGACCTTGGCATTTTCCGTGACGTCCTCACCCTGCACTATGCCGTCGCCGCGCGTGATGGCACGGCTCAGCGTCCCGTTTTCATAGCGCAGGGCAAGCGAAAGTCCGTCGATTTTTTCTTCGACGACGAACACAGGATTTTCCATGCGCGCCTCTATGTCGCGCACGAAAGCTTCTATTTCCTCGCGAGAGAACACATCCTGCAGCGAAAGCATCGGCACGTCGTGGCGCACGAGCGTGCCTGCCGTGCGCTTCGCCGTGCCGCCGACCTTCTGCGTCGGTGAGTTTTCCGTGATAAGCTCGGGGTACTCCCTTTCCAGCGCCTTGAGCCGCAGCATGAGCTGATCGTATTCATAATCGCTGATTTCGGGATTGTCGTCGTTATAGTAGCGCACATTGTGGTGACGTATCGTGCGCCGCAGCTGTGCAAGCTTTTTTTTGACTTCTTGAATATCCATACGAACCTCAGACTTTCTCGATGGGAGCATACTTCTGCATGAGTCCCTTGATGCCGATTTGCGGGAAGGCGATCTTCAGCTCGACTTCTTCGCCTTCCCCCTTGACCGAGACGACTGTACCGACACCCCACTTGCCATGACGAGCCTTGTCGCCCGCACGCCATGCCACTTCCATGCTCGGGCGAATTGCGGCGGACGTGGCAGGACGCACCTCGCGAGGGGAAGAAGGCACAGGCGAAGGCGATGCAGAAGGAGCTGTCGTACGCTGCAAGCTTTGCAGAATCTCGAAGGCGGACTGCGGCCTCCCCATGCCCCGCGACTCTAAAAACGCGCTCCGCCCGAAAGCCTGTGCCTTTTCCAAATACGTTTCGGGAATCTCCGCGAGGAATCTTGACGGCGGATAGACATTCCCCTTGCCGTAAAGCGTCCGATAGCGCGCGTAGCTCAAGTAGAGCTTGCGTTCAGCGCGCGTGATGCCGACATAGCAGGTGCGGCGTTCTTCCTCGATTTCGCTCGGCTCAAGGAGCGTGCGCGCATGGGGAAAGATTCCCTCCTCCATGCCCACGAGAAAGACGACGGGGAACTCCAAGCCCTTTGCCGAATGAAGCGTCATGAGCGTCACGCGGTCGTCCTCCATGTTCGCTGTATCGACATCG
Organism: uncultured Selenomonas sp.; assembly: GCF_963528755.1. Lineage (GTDB taxonomy): Bacteria > Bacillota > Negativicutes > Selenomonadales > Selenomonadaceae > Selenomonas. The sequence goes on along the minus strand of NZ_CAURXA010000006.1, from coordinate 172,770 downwards.
GAGACGAGTGCGACCTGGTTGAGGAAATTTTCCAAAGTCGGTTCTTCCTCCGTTTTTTCAAACTCTCGCGCCACGCCGACGAATTCGCGCAAGTTCTCGATGCGCGTCTGCGCCTCGGGCGTATCCTGCTTTTCCAACTCCTTGATATAACCCGTATCGTCAAGCAAGGCTTCGATAAAGGAAGAAAGCGGCATAGCGGCAAGTTTGCCCATGAGGTCAAAGAGAAGCGCGGCGAAGGCTTCGAGCAGATTCTTCGTGCGCGTCTTGAATCCCATGGCTTCGAGCGCTTCGGGACTCGACAGGACATCGAAGAGGGATTCTTCACGCATGGCGGCATACTCTGTGAGCTTGGCGATCGTCGATGCGCCGATGCCGCGCTTGGGCACGTTGATGATGCGCAGGAGGCTCACAGCGTCAAACGGGTTGTAGAGGACGTGCAGATAGGCAATGATGTCCTTGATCTCCATTCGGTCGTAGAACTTCAAGCCGCCGACCATCGTATAGGGAATCCCCGCCGCCATCATGGCTTCTTCGAGGACGCGCGACTGCGCATTCGTGCGGTAAAGCACGGCGATGTCGCCATAATCGACGGAAAAGAGCGTCTTCTGCTTCTGCACGGTATCTACGACGAATCTTGCCTCGTCGCGCTCGTCATTCGCCTGATAAAGGGCGATCTTCTCCCCTACGGCGTTTTCCGTCCAGAGCTTCTTCGGCTTGCGATTCTCATTATTTCGGATGACGGCATTGGCTGCGGCCAAGATATTCTTCGTCGAGCGATAATTTTGCTCAAGCTTGATCGTCTTAGCCTCGGGAAAGTCCTTCTCGAAATTCAAGATGTTGCTGATGTCCGCGCCGCGCCAACCGTAGATGGACTGATCGGCATCGCCGACAACGCAGAGATTGTGATGACCGCCTGCCAGAAGCGTCGTGAGCCTGTACTGTGCGCCGTTCGTATCCTGATATTCGTCGATGAGGATGTAGCGGAAACGCTGCTGATACTTCTGACGCAGTTCGTCGTTATTTTCCAGAAGGTCGACGGCGAGCAGCAGGAGATCGTCAAAATCCAAGGCGTTGTTCTCGCGCAGCTTCTTGTCATACAGGCTGAAAAGTTCCGCAATCTTCTTCGCATGGAACGTATCCGCCTGCCGCGCGTAGGCGCGCGGGCCGAGCATGAGATTCTTCGCGTTCGATATGGCGTTCTGCACCTTTGCGGGAGCAAATTGCTTGTCATCGAGATTCAGCTCCTTGAGGCACGCCTTGATGACAGTCTTGGAATCTGACGTATCGTAGATGACGAAATTTTTCTTGTAGACTTCGCCCGCTTCAATCTCGCGCCGCAGAAAGCGTGCACAGAAGGAATGAAATGTGCTGAGCCAGACATCCTTGCCCAAGCCGCCGATCATGCGATCGACGCGCTCGCGCATCTCTGCCGCCGCCTTGTTCGTGAACGTGATTGCCAAGATGCTGTAGGGCGGCACGCCGTGTGCCAAGAGATTGGCGATGCGACAGGTGAGCACCTTCGTCTTGCCCGAACCGGCGCCCGCCATGATGAGCAGCGGACCATCGATATGCGCGACAGCTTCCCGCTGCATGGGATTCAAGCCCTGAAAAATATCCACTATATCAACCTCGCAAACATCAGCAGCATACACAGCAAAGGAAACGGCTGCCGCAGACATACTGCAGCAGCCGTTCCTGCCTTTTACAGCTCTCACTGCTTCTTGATCAATTTGACGGCTTCCGAAAGGGGCGGGATGATCTGCTTCTTGCGCGACATGACGCCGGGCAAATAGATATGCGTGCCGCTGGCATCCTTGTGGAACGCCTCGCCGATCAACGTCTTGGGCGATCCCGTGTAGAGCAGGTACGTCCCTTCGGCGATGATGTCCGTGACCATGACGAGGCTCATATCGTAGCCTTCCTTCTTGCAGACGTCCGTCATGCTCTTGACAATTTCCGCCTCGATGTCCATGACTTCCTTCGTATCCATGACGGAAATCTGGCTGACGATGATGCGGTAATCGCCAATCTGGAATTCCTTCATATCGTTCTTGGTGATTTCCAAGGGCGACATGTTGCCGATGCCCGACCCCGCCTTGAGCATTGCCATGCCATATTCCATGATGTCGACGCCGGCAATCTCCGCCAGACGTTCCGCCGTCTTCTTGTCGTAGGGCGTGCAAGTCGGCGACTTGAAGAGCACCGTATCGGAAAGGATCGCCGAGAGGAGCAGGCCTGCGATCGACGGCGGGATGTCGACATCCCTGTGCCAGTGCATGTTCGCCACGATCGTCGCCGTGCAGCCTACAGGCTCTTGACGCGTGAAGATCGGCTCGCTAGTCTGTATGCCGCCGAGACGGTGGTGATCGATGATCTCAAGAATCTTCGCTTCCTCGATGCCCTCGACTGCCTGTCCGCGCTCATTGTGGTCAACCAAGATGACGCGCTCGCGCTCCGGTACCATGAGCATGTCCTTGCTCACGAGCCCGACGAGCTTGCCATTTTCCACGACGGGATAATTGCGGTAGCTGTACTGCTCCATCGTTCCCTTGATGTCGCTCAAGAGGTCGAGCGGCTTGAAGGCGACAATCTCGTCCTGCATGATGCGCTTGACGGGGACGCACTGGTTGATGAGACGCGCACAAGTGTAGGTGTCATAGGGTGTATTGATGATGAGCATGTGGCGCTCCTCGGCTTCCTCGATGACGCTCGGCGACACCCTGCCGTTGCCCGTGACGATCATGCAGTCGATTCCCTGCTTCAAGCAGTCAATCAGAGTCTCGTCCCTGCGGTCACCGATGAGGACGACGTCGTGCTCCTTGACGACATCCTGAATCATGCTGATGCTGCCCGCCGCGATGCGCACATTGCCGCGAATCTTGCCGCCCTCATCGCCGTTGACGATGACCTCACCGTCAATGACGCGGATCACATCGCGGAAGGAGACGCCCGCGTCGGCGAGATTCTGCATGCTGAGTTCCTTGAAATAGCGCTGCGCGAGGTCGCTGACGGTCACGATGCCGATGAGCCGCTCGTCTTTATCGACGACGGGAACCGACTTCAGATCGTTTTCACGCATGATTTCACCGAGATGACGCAGGCTGTCCGTTTCTTTGACGACAGTCTTGCAGTCGAGCGTGATGTCCTTCACGCGCGGATAGAGATCGGTGATGAGAAGCGGCTGTTCCACGTGGAAGTGGTTCAGAGCAAATTTCGTCTCCTCGTTGACCTTTCCTGCGCGCGCCGGCACAACATTCTCGCCCATCGCCTGCTTCAGATGCGCATAGCCGATTGCGGAGCAGATGGAATCCGTATCCGGATTGCGATGCCCTATCGTATAGATCGGTTTCGTATTTTTCATCGAAAAGAAGCCTCCCGTTTTCAGATGATATATGATGATTTCCATTATATCCTACGATACACACGAAAAGCAAGCCCGCATCGGCAAGATAGAAATCATATCTTGCCGATGCAGGCTGCATGTACGATCTTTTTCTCCTCACCGTCGAGCAGGAGCGAGCGATGTAGCGCCGCCTCATCGAATCGCCCGACGGCGCACGCGCCCAAGCCCAGTGCCTGAGCCGTCAGATAGAGATTCTGCCCAATATGACCGGCATCGAGATAGATGTACTCGTAGACCTTGCGCCCGTACGTGCGAATGCCGCGCACAATGTCTGCGACCCAAAAGAAGATTGCTGCGCTTTGACGCACCATTGCCTGCTGCTCGAAGGCGGTGAGCACATCCTCTGGAGCATCTTCAGAAAGAGTCAAACGCTTCAGTGCATGTTCCACAGGCATAAATTGATAAAAGCCTGAGGGCACATCTTCTGCGTTCTGCAGATACAGCAAGGTCGTCAACGGATGGAGCGCCGCTGCCGATGGGACATTGCGCAGCGTGCGCCCTCCTTCTGCGACCATCTTGACGCCCTGCGTGCACCATAAAAGATAGGAAAGCTCCTGCAAAGACAGAGCCTCCGCCGTGTACTGCCTGCGGCTCGCGCGAAGTTCAATAAGCTCCAGAAAGTTGATTTCCCTGTCGGGCAGTAGGTCAGGTTCGGGCAGCGTCAGGACATCGCCCTTTCCCTCACACATCGGGACGCACGCCGTCCTTTCCTGTGAATTGGTGGTAGCTGCCGCCGCTCCTGCGGTTCATAAGCTCGACGAACAATTCATCGGGCACGATGTTGTGGAACGCGAGAAGCACGAGGCAGTGATACCAGAGATCGCCCATCTCATAGAGGATGTCGCTCTTTTCCATATTCTTCGAGGCGATGATGGTTTCCGCCGCTTCTTCGCCCACCTTTTTCAAGATCTTGTCCTGTCCCTTGTCGAAGAGATAATTCGTATAGGAACCTTCGACAGGATGAACGCGCCGCTCCTGGATGACGTGATAAACGGCATTGAGCACTTCTGCGAGCGAAGTCTGCGGCTCATCGCCGATGACGGCGACGCCCTTCTCGTCCTTGCCCAGCCTGCGTCCGCTGAAGCACGAATATGTGCCCGTATGGCACGCGACGCCCGCCTGATGCACGCGCACGAGAAGCGTGTCTCCATCGCAGTCGTAGGAGATTTCCTTGACCTGCTGCACGTTGCCCGAAGTCTCCCCCTTGCGCCAGAGCTTCTTGCGCGAGCGGCTGTAGAACCATGTGAAGCCCGTTTCCAAAGTCTTCTTCAGCGATTCCTCATTCATGTAGGCGAGCATGAGAACCTCGCCGTTTTCCTCCTGCACGATGGCGGGAACAAGACCCTTTTCGTCAAAATGTATCATGGAAATATCAATCGAAGTATTCATAATCTGACCTCCACTCCACGATTCTTCAGATAATCCTTGACTTCCCTTATGGTAAATTCGCCATAGTGGAAAACCGAAGCGGCAAGGACGGCATCCGCCTTCCCTTCCGTCAGCACATCATAAAAATGAGAGAGCTTCCCCGCACCGCCCGAGGCGATAACGGGCACGGGGACGCTTTCAGAAACAGCGCGCGTCAACGCGATGTCGTAGCCATCTTTCGTGCCGTCAGCGTCCATGCTCGTCAATAGGATTTCTCCTGCGCCCAAGGCGACGCCCTTCTTCGCCCAGGCAAGGCAGTCCATGCCTGTCGGCGTCCTGCCGCCATTGATGTAGACCTCCCACTCGTTTTCCCCGCTCTTTCGCGCGTCGATGGCGAGGACGATGCACTGCCTGCCAAACCGCTCCGCGCCGAGGCGCAGAACCTCAGGATCTTTCACGGCGGCCGTGTTGAAGGACACCTTGTCCGCACCCGACTTCAACAGCCTGCGGATATCCTCGGGTGTGCGTATGCCGCCGCCGACGGTGAACGGGATGAACATCTCAGAGGCGCAGGCCTTGGCCACTTGGACGATGGTCGAGCGCTCCTCGTGCGACGCCGTAATGTCGAGGAACACCAGCTCGTCCGCCCCTTCTTTGTCATAGCGTGCCGCCAGCTCGACGGGATCTCCCGCATCGCGCAGACCGACGAAATTCGTACCCTTGACGACGCGCCCGTTTCTGACATCGAGGCAGGGAATGATGCGCTTCGTATACATTTTACCCCTCCTGTCCGGCGATTTCAATGGCTTCCTGCAAGTCAAGCGCCCCCGTATAGATGGATTTGCCGACGATCACGCCGCAGACGCCATCAGCTTCCAACCGCTTCAGACGACGGATGTCATCGAGAGAATTTACACCGCCCGAAGCGATGACCGCCGCGCCGCTCTCCTTGGCGAGCGCGACCGTCGCCTCCGCGTTCACTCCCGTCAATGTTCCGTCACGGGAAATGTCGGTGTAGATGATGGTGCGAACGCCTGCATTGACCATGCGCTTTGCCAACTCGCCCGCTTCCACTTCGCCGGAAACGCCCCAGCCGTCGACGGCAACGATGCCGTCCTTGGCGTCAATGCCCACGATGATGCGTTCCTTGTACTTTTGGCATGCCTCTTTCACGAGTGCGGGATCCTGCACCGCCACGGAGCCGAGGATCACGCGATTCACACCGAGAGCCAGCACCTCTTCAATGTTTTCGAGCGAACGGATGCCGCCGCCAAGTTCAACAGGGATGTCTACAGTCCCCAGGATGCGCTCTACCGCAGCGAGATTCATCGGCTTCTTCGCCAGAGCGCCGTCCAAGTCGACAAGGTGCAGGAAGCGTGCGCCGGCGCTCTGCCACTTCATCGCCATTTCCTCAGGATGATCCGAAAAAACCGTCTCCCGGGCAAAGTCCCCCTTGAACAAGCGCACGCATTTTCCATCTCTTATATCAATCGCCGGAATGATGAGCATTCTCCCGCCCCCTAAGCATTCACAAAATTCTTCAGGATCGCGCTGCCGACCGCTCCCGATTTTTCGGGATGAAACTGGACAGCCTGAACATTGTCCTTCGCTACCGCCGCCGTCAGGCATTCGCCGTACATCGCCTGCGCCGTGATGATCTGCGGCTCTTCGGGCACAGCATGATAGCTGTGAACGAAGTAGACGTAAGAACCTGCAGAAATGCCGCGGAAGAGGTCGATGCCCGACCGCCCCTCATGACGTTTCGCAAAATCCAAGGAGTTCCATCCCATGTGCGGAATCTTCAGCTCGGGCGCCTCGATACGGCGCACCCTGCCGGAAAAGACGCCGAGTCCTGCAGCATTTGGCGATTCGTCGCTGCCCTCGAAAAGGATCTGCAGTCCAACGCAGATGCCAAGAAGCGGCTTTCCCGCTTCTATCTCATGCCGTATCACAGGAATCAGCCCTGTCGCTTCCAGACGCTTCATGCAGTCGCCGAATGCGCCCACGCCCGGCAGGACGAGCTTCTCCGCCGCCGCAATTCGTTCTGCATCGTGCGTGACCTCCACTTCTGCACCACTATGGAGGAGCGCTTTTTCTACGCTGAAGAGGTTTCCTACGCCGTAATCAATGACCGCAATCATGCAAATCCTCCTATAAAACACCCTTGCTCGACGGCACGCCTTTGACGCGCGGATCCTTGGCGACGGCAAGGCGCAGCGCATGAGCGAGCGCCTTGAAGATCGCTTCGATCTTATGGTGCGTATTCCTGCCATAGAGCACCTTGGCATGAAGCGTGATGCCGGCATTGAAGGCAAAGGCACGCAAAAATTCCTCCGTCAGCTCCGTATCGTAGCTGCCAACGACTGGCGTCATCTCGCCTCCATCGTAGACGAGGTATGCCCTGCCGCTGATGTCGAGTGTCACGAAGGCGAGCGCTTCATCCATCGGCAAGTAGAACGACCCATAGCGCGCAATGCCCGCCTTGTCGCCCAGAGCCTCGCGAAATGCCTGTCCCAAGGCGATGCCAATGTCCTCGACGGAATGATGTCCGTCCACCTCGGTATCGCCATGACAAAGGATTTCCAGGTCAAAAAGTCCATGCACGGCGAAAAGGGTCATCATGTGGTCGAAGAAGCCGATTCCCGTATTGATGGAGCACTTGCCTGTGCCGTCAAGGCCGATGCGAAGCGCGATTTCCGTTTCGTTTGTCTTTCTCTTGACTTCGGCTTGGCGCATGTCAGTCCTTCCTCTCCTTGCTGCGCAGACGCACGGCATTGGCGTGGGCATGCAGCCCCTCCGCCTCCGCCAGACGTATGATGTCCGCCTCCACATCATGCAGGGCGTCCTTCGTATAGGAAATGATGCTCGTGCGCTTCATGAAGGTCTCGACGTTGAGCACGGAGTAGAACCTCGCCGTGCCGCCCGTCGGCAATACATGGTTGGGACCCGCGAAGTAATCGCCCAAGGGTTCCGGCGAATATGCGCCGAGGAAAACGGCTCCCGCATGGCGCACATAGGGCAGAAGCTCGAACGGCTGCTTCGTCAGAAGTTCCATGTGCTCAGGCGCGGAAATGTTCGCGTATTCCAATGCTTCCATGATGTCATCGGCGATGACGATGAGTCCGTTGTTCTCGATGGACGCTCTGGCGATATTTTCCCTCGGCAGCCCCTTCAGCTGTTCCTCCAGTAGAGCCTCGACCTCATGCGCGAGCTTTGCGCTCGTCGTGATGAGGATGCTTGACGCCAGAGTGTCATGCTCCGCCTGACTCAGCATATCGGCTGCCGTATAGGCGGGATCTGCCGTCTCGTCGGCGACGATGAGGATCTCGCTCGGGCCAGCCAGCATGTCGATGTCACAATGGCCGTAAACAGCTTTCTTCGCGAGCGTGACGAAGATGTTGCCGGGGCCCGTGATCTTGTCGACGCGCGGAATCGTTTCAGTGCCGTATGCCATGGCGGCGATCGCTTGTGCGCCGCCGATCTTGTAGATCTTGGACACGCCCGCAATCTTCGCCGCGAGAAGCACATAGGGATTGATCTTGCCGTTTTTCGGCGGCACCATCATGATGATCTCGCCGACGCCTGCGACGGCAGCAGGAACAGCGTTCATCAAGACGGAGGACGGATACGCCGCCGTGCCGCCCGGCACATAGATGCCCGCGCGGTCGAGCGGAATCAGCGACTGTCCGAGAATCGAGCCTTTCTCGCGGTACGTCAGCCATGAATTTGATTTTTGTTCTTCGTGGTAGCTGCGCACATTGTGCGCGGCTCTTTGTAGCGATGCGACGATTGCCAGGTCTGCATTTTTTTCCGCTTCGGCAAACTCCTCTTCTGATACTCGAAAATCTTCGGGGGAAAAATCCGTGCCGTCGATGAGCTTCGTGTACTTGATAACGGCTTCATCGCCATGACGGCGCACGTCCTCGACGATGCGCACGGCGACTTCCGCCGCTGTGAGATCGGCGCCGAAGATCTTTCGGTTCGCCTCGCGAATCTTTGGATTGAGCTGCACCTCATCGAAGGGCGGCTTCACCAAGAGCTTCCGTATTTTATCTTTACCGAGCTCTTTCGCCGATACAATCTTCATGATTTTGCTTCCCCGCTTTCCAACGCACTGCGTAAATCTTCGACCAGGCGGTAGATCCGCTCAAACTTCAGCTTGTAGCTCACGCGATTGACGATGAGCCGCGCCGTCGCATCCATGATGTGCGCGATTTCCTCAAGATTGTTCTCCTTGAGCGTCGTGCCCGTTTCCACGATGTCCACGATGCTCTCGGAAAGCCCGACCAAGGGGCCAAGCTCGATGGATCCATTGAGCTTGATGTATTCCATCTGCATGCCTTTTTTTGTAAAAAACTGCTCAGCTATATGAGGAAACTTCGTGGCGACGCGCGTATGCGCATAGTCGGCGAGCTTTGCTCTCTTCTGCGCTTTATCGACCGCCATCATCAGATGGCACTTGCCGAAGCCGAGATCGAGGACTTCATAAACGTCCTTTTCCGCTTCCGCGAGGACGTCCTTGCCTATGACGCCGATGTCCGCCGCACCGTATTCGACATACGTCGGCACGTCCGCCGTCTTCGCGACGATGAAGCGAATCTTTTTTTCCTCGTTGGAAATGATGAGCTTGCGCGATTTCTCTTCCAGTCCCTCCGCCGTATAGCCGACGCGGGAAAAAAGCTCTTTGGACAGAGCGAAAAGCTTGCCCTTCGGAAAAGCAATCGTCAAGTAGTCCTTTCCGTTTATATCCATGAATTACACCTCGAATCACTAAGGAAGCGCTGATAAAACGAGGTCGCCCGGACGTGTGAAGATGGGCGGCTGAATTTATCAGTGCTTTCACTAATTCAGACTGTCCGCCTGCCGCAGCAACTGCAGTTCCATCGAGTCTCCAGATGTGGGCGAAGCATGGTGCAGACGCACGACAGACGCCTCCCTGCTGCATCCCAAGAGACGCAATTTCTCACTGCCGATTTCGGCATGATGATAATAGACGTAAAGCGCATGACGCCAAAAACCGAAGATGCCATCGCGCGAGACAGTCGCATGACGGCGCGAAAAGCGCGGCAGAAAGCGGTTCAAGAGAACGACGGCGACCTTTCCCCAAAGGCCGAGGTCGCCTTTCACGCGCCCCACATCGTGCAGGAGAGCGATGCGTACGAGAAAAATTTCGTCTACGCCGTTTTTTTTGTGTGCCAATTCCAATGCCGTATATGCCGTATGAAGCGCATGACGCTGATCGATGACGTCCATCGCATAGAACAGTGCACGCTCCCCTTCGGCAAGAAACCGGCGCACAAAAGCATGATCGCTTTCATTCAGATGCGCTGTGAGGGCATTGAGGAATTGCAGAACCCTCTGTTTCATGAAATGTAGATGAGCTCTTTATAGCCCTTGGATTTTCTGTACTCATCGGCCTTCTGCTCTGCCTGCGCCTGAAACGCCGTTTCGCATGTCTTCCCCTGCTCACGCAGTTTCCTTGCCTCTCGCAGCGCCTCGGGCAGTTTGTCGTGTGCATAGGCGATGTAGCAGTCTTTGGATGGCAGGATTCGCTCTTGACTCTGACGCTCCTTTGCAAGAAGCAGGCGCTCGATGCCCAGCGCGAAACCTGTGGCGGGGCAAGGATTGCCGAAGCCCGCAAGCAGTTGGTCGTAGCGTCCGCCGCCGCATATAGGATAGCCCATACCCGGGGCATACGCCTCGAACACCATCCCCGTATAATAATTCAAGTCGCGAATCACACCGAGATCGAAAGAGACGTATTCGGCGACGCCGTATTCCTGCAGCAGGCGATAAATCTCCGACAGATTGTCGAGCGCCCTTCGCCCCTGCTCGTTCAATACAATGCTGTAGGCTTCGTGCAGGACGTCCTTCTTTCCGTGCAGCGTGGGAATTCGCTTCATGCCCTCCTTTGCCGCAGCGGGAAGATCCGTTTCCTCCACGATTGCGGCAAGCTCTACGAGATCGTGCCGCTCTAGGGCAAGTGTGACGCGCTCCTGCTGCGTCTCGGTGAAGTGCATCTGGCGCATCATGCCGCTGATGAAGTCGACCTGCCCGAGGCAGACTTGAAAATCCTGCAGTCCCGCCGCGCGGATGCCTTCGATGGCCAAGGCGATGACTTCGGCATCAGCCGCGACGGCGCTCGTGCCAATGAGCTCGACGCCGCCTTGATTGAATTCGCACTGCCGCCCCGCCTGCGCCTGCTCCGATCGGAAAACGTTGCTGATATAGGCAAGTTTCAGCGGCAGAGGCTCCTCCCTCATGCGGCTCGCGACAAGACGTGCGATGGGCGTCGTCATCTCGTGGCGCAGCGCCAGCGTCCTGTTGTCCTGATCGAACAGCTTGAACATCTGCGGTTCCAGGCAGCGCCCGTTTCCCATCGTCAAAGTGTCAAGGTACTCGATGGCAGGCGTCGCGATCTCATCGTATCCCCAGAGACGAAAAAGCTCCATGAGCGCCGCTTCCACATGGCGCTTTTCCTGCGCTTCCTGCGGCATGAGATCCCGCGTTCCGTAGGGAATCCCAAAAATCCATTCATTTTCGGACATTTTCATCCACCTCTTGCCTGTTTTTTTCTTCCTTTTTCTGCCGCATTCTCTCCAGCACAAGTTCGTAGCCGTCGGCACCGTAATTCAGGCATCGCTTGACGCGGCTGATCGTTGCCGTACTGGCTCCCGTGCGCTCCACAATCGCATCGTACGTATTCCCCCGCCGCAGCATGGACGCCACTTCGAGCCGCTGCGCCATCGCCTTGAGCTCAGCGACCGTGCAGATGTCCTCGAAAAAAGCATAGCTTTCCTCTGTATTGCGCAGGAGCAAGACTGCCGCCATAAGCTGATCGCTCAACTCGCTGCGCAGCTTTTCATTGATCATGTCCATCCCGTCCTTTTATCGAAGCAATGAGCTCTTTAGTTCTTTACTTTGCGAAAATACTATTTTATTATAGCATTGATTCTTATATGCTGCAAGTAATTCCTCCAAACGTATAAAAAATTCGAGAGGCGATGAAAATCGCCTCTCGAATTTTTGTTTGTGCAATATGGGAATCAGAAGAAGTAGCGGATGCGAGACCAGAGTTTCTTTACATCTCGTCCATTGTCCACGATATTCTCGCCGTCAAAGTAAGCGACGTAGCCAACGATGTTCTTGGCGAACGTGTACTCGCCGCCGACTTCCCAGCCTTTCCAACTCGGTTCTGCACCATAGAAGGTCGGTCCGACGACGCTCATATTGCCGAGATGACGGTAGGCGGCGTAAAGACCAAAAGAGCCGTGGTCAGACTTCGAAGCACCTTTGTACCTAAGCTCGGCATTGTAGTTGCGGTTGAACTTCTTCTCAAGGTCGCCCTTCGTGTTCTCGCCATAGTAGCCGCTGAGCTTGACATTCTTGTCAAACTTGTAGCTCGCTCCAACGCCCCAGATGCCGAGCGCATCGCTGCCGTATCTTTTCGTTTCAGGGGCATAGGTCTCGGTATCAAGTCCTCCAATATGGACGTACTCGCCCGTGATGTCGAATTTGCTGCTCGGACGGAAAGTAAGCGCCGCCTTGCCAAAACTGCCGGTCGTATTGACGGGATAAGAGAACGCTCCTGTATCCGTATAACGAGGGACAAACCTGTCCTTACCGATGCGACCGCCCGTCAGAACCGCCGTGACCTTGTCACCCGCATAGGTGACCTGGCCGCCAGAGATATTATCATCCAAGATGACGCCCTGCTCCGTCCATACAGGAAACATGCCTGCTTCAATTGTCCACGCGCCGTAGTGCCCTTCGACATTCGCCTGCTTGAGTTCCAAAGGCTTCGTCGTATCGTTTTTCATATCAGCACGACCGTCGATACGAGCGCGCACGAGCCAGTGATCGTTGATCGTGGCGACAGGCTTCAAGCGGAGTTCGAGACGATTCATGGAAGAATCCGGTCCATCATGGAATATCCTCTTGCTGGCCGTGTAGCGCATCTCGCCGCCCCACTTCACGTTGTCGATGCGGTCTTCAAGGTTGGCGACGCGCACGCCGAGGTTGCTGAGCTCTGCGGAGAACTCAGCCGCGAGGCGGTCGATCAAAGCCTTCTGCTGTGCATTGACCTGATCTTCCTTCGCCATTGCCTTGGCGACCATCTGCGCCATCTCATAGCGCGTAATCTCGTTCTCTCCGCGATATGTGCCGTCACCATAGCCCTCGATGACGCCTTCGTCAGCAAGTTCAGCCACAGCATCGTAGGCCCAATGATCCCTCGGCACATCGGCGAAGGGATTCGCCGCCGCAAAGGCAGAGGCCGACGTGCAGACGATTGCTGCAGTGAGAGCCATAGCCGAAATCTTCTTGTTCATAAACGAAATTCCTCCTAGTATTCCTATCAATGGATTATATCATTCTTCCTCATCCGCTTCCCATCAGCTCTGCGACACGCACGCGCCGCACGAGGAAGCCCGATGCCGCTGCGCGTAAGCACTGGTCAAAGGCGAGCGCAATCCATGCGCCCAAAATGCCGAGGCCGAGCACGTAGAGCAGAAATGCCGTGAAGAGCGGGCGCAAAAAGGTCACGCTGACGAAGTAGCACATCGCCACCTGCCCCGTTTTGCCGCTGCCGCGCAGGACTCCGGCAAAAATCAGCGCCAAGGCCTCGGGGAAACCCACTGCCGCCACGAAGAGCATGATGGGCGTTCCCATGGTGATGACCGCAGGATCGCGGTCGTAGAAACCGATGATGGAAGTTGAGAAAACTGCTGTCAATACTGCGGCGAGCAGAGAGAATGCCAGACCCCATCGGATGCCTGCATGCAGGTAGGCGCGCCAGTCATGTGCGCGGCGTGCGCCGCAGGACTGGCCGGCAAGCACCATGCTCGCCTTGCCCATGCCTTGAGCAAAGCCATAGTAAAGGTCGCAGAAATTCATGCAAATGCTGTGCACGGCGAAGGGAATCGTACCGAGTTCCACTGCCATGCGCGAATAAAGCACCATGCCGACGCGCTCGCAGCCCATCTCGCCGAAAATCCCGGCAAAGAGACTGCCGAATTCCCGCAAAAAGGGCAGATCGGGAAAAATCTTCTGCATTCCACGAAAAATGCCCAAGCGGAAAAGCGCGATAAGCGTCGCAAGGAAAGCAAAGAACGAGCCTAAGAGCGTGGCAATCGCCGCGCCCTCGACCCCAAGCGCCGGAAACGGTCCGAGGCCGAAAATCAGGAATGCATTGCCTATGACATTGAGGACATTGCTCGTCACATTGACAGCAAGCACGAGCGCCGTATTGCCGAAGCCGATGAGCACTGCCTGCAGAAGTGTCGCCATGGACAGAAAGAAGACTGCTGCAACGGCAATCGCTGCATAGCTGTGTGCAAGAGCGAAATACTCCTCTTTTGCTCCCATGAGGAGAAGCACATCGTCTACGAAGAGAAAGGCTGCAAGGTGCATGGCAACAAGAACTGGCATCGTGATGAACACCGAATGCAGAAGAGCCTCCCCCGCTTCTCGCCGCCTTCCCGCCCCGACATGACGTGCCACCAAGAGCACGACCACGGAGGCAAAGGAACGCGCAACGGTCAGAAGCACCATACGCGGCTGCTCGAAGACGCCGATTGCCGCAATGGACAGCGTGCCCAAGGCGCCGACCATGACGAGATCCGCCATGCCCAGGAGATTCATGAATACGCCTTCCATGGCGGCAGGCATAGCGATTGCGAGATACTTGCGATCATGAGCGGTCAATGTCATAAATCGTCCCAAGCCCCTTTGTTTCCAGCTCGTCACATAATTATCGTTGCTAATTATATAACAAAGCCTTCCTTGCAACAAGACGATAATAAAAATCTTTTTCTTTTTAAGAATATCATCGTCAACTGCACGATTCGTTTCAGGCGCCCTTTGTCTCTTCTTGATCTTCCGCAAAAAGGTGACATGCTACGATATGTCCCTCGGAAAGTTCCATGCGAGTAGGCTTCTTTTCCTTGCAGACCGGCATGCACTTGTCGCAGCGATTCTGGAAAGGACAGCCCTTGGGCACATCGAGCGGACTTGGAATCTCGCCGCGAAGAAGCTGGACGTCCGCCTTGCCCTTGGGCTGCAGCGGAAAGACCGACTTCATCAAGGCCTGCGTATAGGGATGCTTCGCCTTGGGCAGATCCTTTGCGCGCAGGATTTCGACGACATTGCCGAGGTACATGACGACGACGCGGTGCGTGAGCAGCGCGACGAGCGCCAGGTCATGGCAGATGAAGAGGATGGAAATGCCCTTCTCCTTCTGCAGTTTTGCCAGAAGTTCTACGACCTTTTCCTGTACGGAGACGTCGAGCGCACTCGTCGCCTCGTCGCAAACGAGGATTTCCGGCTCAAGTGCCAGTGCGCGTGCGATGCCGACGCGCTGTCTCTGCCCGCCGCTCATATTGCCGGGATAACGCTCGGCAAATTCTGCGGGAAGTTCGACGAGGTTCAACAGCTCCTTCGCCTTTTCCGCTGCACTCGTCTTCAAAAGTCCGAAGTTGCGCAAAGGTTCGGCAAGGATGTCCTTGATCTTCATCTTGGGATTGAACGCCGTACCGGGATCTTGAAAGACCATCTGGATATTGCGGCGATTCTGCCGCGCTTCTTCTCCCGTAAGAGATGTGATTTCCTTATTCTGAAAGAAAATCTTGCCTTCCGTCGGCTTATGAAGCTGCATGAGCGTCTTGACCAGCGTGCTCTTGCCGCAGCCGCTCTCGCCCACGATGCCGAGAGTTTCCCCCTTGCACAGGGAGAAACTCACATCATCGCAGGCCGTGAGCGCACGACCGTCAGCTGTGGGGAAACGCTTCGTGATATGCTCGATGCGCAGGACTTCTTCGTTTTTAACTGGCATACGACATACCCCCGATCTGCGGCACGGAATGAAGGAGTTCCTTCGTGTAGTTCGCCTGCGGGTTTTCGATGATTGCCTCAGACGTTCCCTCTTCCACGACGTGCCCGTTCTGCATGACCATGATTTTGTCCGACATATAGGTGGCAACGCCGAGGTTGTGCGTGACGAGGATGATGGCCGTGCCGTCCTCGCGGCAGATTTTCATCAGTTCCTTGACCACCTGCGCCTGCGTCGTGACATCGAGCGCCGAAGTCGGCTCATCTGCCAAGAGGAGCTGCGGCCGAAAGAACATCGCCATGGCGACGCCGACACGCTGGCGCATGCCGCCTGAAAGCTCAAAGGGAAAGCTATCCATGATGGTATCGGGGTTCGGAAGCTGCATCTTGTCCAGCATTTCCTTCGCCTCTTTTTCCGCCTTCTGTGGGTCCATCGAGCTGTGCTCAAGGATGTACTCGACAAACTGGCTGCCAATCGTGCGGATGGGATTCATCATGCTGCCGCTGTCCTGAAAAATCATCGAGATGTTGCGCCCGCTGATGTCGCGCCACATCTTTGGCGTATTTTTCAGCATGTTCACGCCGGAAAAGATGATCTCGCCTTCATTCACGCGCCCCTCGTGGGGGAGGCAGCCCAAGATCACGCGTATGACGCTGGTCTTGCCGCTGCCGCTCTCGCCCACGAGTGACAATACTTCGCCGGAATCGAGGGAAAAACTTATGCCATGCACCATCTCGGTGCCGGCATATTGGATATGGAGGTTCTTGACCTCAAGAAGCATATCGTTCTTCCTTTCTCCTCACTTCGCCGGGCGGATCTTGTTCGTCACCCAATAGTAGTCGGACGGATACATCGTCGCGCCCGTGATCTTCGTCGAGCTGATGATGTTCGTCTCAGGATAGCCGAGGAAGAGTCCCGCGCCATCGTTCATGATGATCTGCTGGATGTCGATCATGAGCTGGCGGCGCTTCGCCTTGTCGAACTCCGTGGAAAGCTCGGCGAACTTCGCGTCGAGCGCAGGATTGCTGTAGCCCGAGCCGTTCTGCGGGTTGTCGCCGTCCTTGTTCGTGCGCCAGTACCAGTTGAGGAAGATCTCGGGATCGCCCGTGTTCGCCGTCGTGATGTTGGAAATCAACAGGTCGTACTCACCGTTGATGCCCATCTTGTCAATGAGGTTGTAGTCAACGCTCTTGATCTTGACGTCGATGCCGACCTTCTTGGCGTCCGCCTGCACGGCCTCAGCATAGATGGGCAGCTCGGCGCGGCTGTTGTAAACGACGAAATCGACGCTCAGCGGCTTGCCGTCCTTGTCACGGATGCCGTCACCGTCCGTGTCCTTCCAGCCGGCTTCGTCGAGCAGCTTCTTGGCACGCTCCACATCGTAGTGGTTCGGGTCGGTGAGCTGATCGAAACCGTAGTCCATGGAAGGAGGAATCGGCGCCTTGCCTTCAATGAACGTGCCCTTCAGGATGATCTCGTTGTAAGACTTGCGGTCGCACATGCTGATGAAGGCCGCACGAACCTTCGGATCGCCCAGAACGCCCTTCTGGTTGATGCGTGCGAGCACCACGCGCAGCGAGGCGATGCGGTCGATGTGGAACTTCGAGGTGTCATTGAAAAGGCCGATGTCGCCTGCGCCGATGTTCACAGCCATATCGACTTCGCCCGACTGGAGAGCCATGGCGCGCGTATTCGGGTCGTCAATCGAGGGAATCTCGACCGTCTCATACGGCACTTCGCCGTCCCAGTAATGCGGGTTCTTCTTCATGACCGCCTTTTCCTTGGTGAAGGATTCGCAGACGTAAGGACCCGTGCAGATCGGTCCCTGCTTCGCGAAGTCGCGCTCGCCTTCCGCCGTCGTATCGACGATGAGGAAGAGCGGGTCAGCGAGGAAGCCCGGCATGTTCGGCTCAGGCTTCTCCGTCGTGATGATGAGATTCTGCCCGTCCGCCTTGATCTCCTTATACTTGAAGAACGTCTCGGCACGCTTGTTCTTGGCGAAAGCGCGCTCGATGGACCTCTTGACCGCTTCCGCCGTCAGATCCCTGCCGTTCGAGAACTTCACGCCGTCGCGGATCTTGAACGTCCAGGTCATGTGATCATCGCTGATCTTCCAGCTCTCTGCGAGCCACGGCTGCACGTTCATCTTCTCGTCGAACTTTGCCAAGGCCTCGCCCATGCCGTAGCGCATGACGACCCAGCCAAAGTAGTTTTCCGTCGGCTCCAGGCTGTCGGCGAAGTTTGTCACACCGACCTTGAGCGTCGAAGTGTCCGCCTTGTCCGAGCCGCAGCCTGCAAAGATTGCCGCGGAGAAGATCAAGGTGAATACCAGGAAAAGCCATCGTTTCATTTTGTTCACAAAAATACCCCTTTCTTAATTTGCCTTTTTGGGATCCATGACATCGCGCAGACTGTCGCCCCAAAGATTGAAGACGGCGACGACGACGAGGATGGCGACGCCCGGATAGACCATGAGCCAAGGCGCTGTCTGGATGAACTGCCGCCCCTCGTTTAGCATGAGTCCCCACTCGGGCGTCGGCGCCTGTGCGCCGAAGCCGAGGAACGACAGGCCGGCAATCTCCATCATCATCGCGCCGATGTCCGTCGCCGCCGTCAGGATGATCGTCGGCAGAAGGTTCGGCGCGATGTGACGCCAAATGATCATCGACGTGCGCGTGCCGTTCGTGACGGCGGCCGCGAGGAAGTCCTGCTGTGCCAGCTTGAGCGTCAAGCTGCGCGCCAGTCGCGCGTATCTCGTCCAGCCGACGGCAGAAAGCGCCAAGATCGTGTTCGCGATGCTGCCGCCGAGCATGCCGGCGATGGCGATGGCGAGCACAATGCCCGGAAAAGCCAGCACCATGTCCGTGAAGCGCATGAGCAAGGTGTCGACCTTGCCGCCCACAAAGCCGGCGATGATGCCGACGAGCGTGCCGATGACGGACATGATGAAGACGATGCCGAGTGCCATGGCGATGGAAATTCTCATGCCGTAAAGGATGCGCGTGAAGGAATCCCTGCCGAGCTTGTCCGTGCCGAAGAGATGCTCCGACGACGGCGGCAGAAGCGACGTCTGCATCGAGGACGTGTACGGGTCGTACGGTGCAAAATACGGTGCTATGACAGCTGCCGCAATGAGCGCAACAACCAGTACGGAATAGAGATAAAAAAGTTTTCTGTCCTTCGCCATCAGCGTCCCCCCCTCTTCAAGCGCGGATCAAGCTGCGCGTAAGAAATATCGACGAGGAGGTTGATGATCATGTAGAGTATGGCGATCCACAGCACAAATCCCTGCACCAGTGGATAGTCGCGCATCTCGATCGCATGGACGGCCATCTTGCCGAGTCCCGGCCACGAGAATACCATCTCGATGACGGCTACGCCGCCCAAGAGCCAGCCGATGGCAAGCCCCAGGAGCGTCACGAGCGGCAGGCAGGCGTTCGGCAGCACATGACGCCAAAGGATGCGCTGCATGGAAAGACCGCGCGCCTTGGCACCGATCACATAGTCCTGTCCAAGCTCTTCGAGGACAGCCGTGCGCACCTGTCGCGTATACTTCGCCGACATGACGATGGCGAGCGTGAGCGCAGGAAGCACGATGCCTCGCGCCGTGATGTCACCGCCCGCAATCGGGAAGAGGTGCAGCTTCAATCCGAAGATATAGAGCAGCACAAGTCCGATCCAAAAGCCCGGCATCGAAACGCCGAAGAACGACAGCACGCGGATCACATAGTCAATCCAACGGTTGCGGTAAATGGCTGCGACGATGCCCAATGGCAGGGAGATCAAGACCGTCATGGCGGTCGCAACTACGGCGAGCGCCAGCGTGCCCGGCAAGCACTGCATGAGCTTGTCAAACACGGGAATTTTCGCCGAATATGAGCGTCCCATGTCGCCGTGCAGCACGCCGCCCAGCCATCTCCCATACTGCACGAGAAACGGCTGATCGAGTCCCAGTTCCTTGCGCGTCGCGTCGATCGTTTCCTGTGACACGACGGAATCGCCGACCTCCAAGAGCGTTTCCGCAGGATCGCCCGGCGAGAGATACGTCAGGCTGAATGTCAGGAAGCTCACGCCAAAGAGTGTGATGAGCATCTGACACAGACGGCGTATCAATTCTTTTCCTTTCAATGCAATATCTCATCTCCTTAAAAATCATATAAAAAAGACATTTGCGACCGAATCCTCAGAATCGGTCTCTATAAGGAAACGCCCATCTATCCGGCATTTCCATAAAAAAACGCATGTCCGTCAACCAAGACAAGACATGCGGATTTTTCCTGCAAGCGCAAAACACCAAGAGCATATTCTGCCAACAGAATACACCTCGGCATCCATCTCCTCATCTCTCGTAAGTCAAGCAATGAATCTTATCATAAGCAGGCTTTCTGGCTCTCGGATCATCGTTTGTTTCCGTCTTCCCGGGTTTTCCCAGTGACATGTCAGGAAGTGCCGATGCATTCAGCACTTTCATAAGAAACAGCGATTTCAGCGTTTCCTATGGAAACAAATTCCCCGATTACAGCTGCGGGACAGCATGGGTCTTTCACCCATTTTCCTCTCATCGCTCGCCGATATACATCGGCGACACTTATGACGTCTGTATGAAGTTTTAAGAAACTAATTACTATCGGTAATTATATAGCAAAGTTCCTATCATGGCAAGCGCACGAAAAATTTTTCTTTAAGAAACATTATTTTTCTATGTGATATACCTGCATGCTCAGCCATCCTCCTGCTGCTCCATCTGGCGATGCATAAAATCTCTGCCGAACACCTTGAGCGTGTAATAAAAACCGATGAAGAACGGGATGTACTCGGCGATGAGCCGCCAGCAAACGGCGAGGATGCCGACGGTGCCTGCCGGTACGGAATCGGCGAAGAGCAAGACGAAGCCGCCCTCCGCGATGCCGGAGCCGCCGGGCGTCGGCGTGAAGTAGAGCAGCATGTTGAGGAAAATCATGCGCCCCATGACCGTGTACCAATCGGCATCTGTCACGCCGAGTCCCAAAAGAAGACATGGCACGATGGCATAGATGAACATGAGACTGAAGCCTGATTCAAAAAAGATGCGAACCATGCTCTTGGGCGAGGACGCGAGGAGATGCACGCCCATCTTGAGATCACGATAAAAAGAGAGCAGCTTTTTGCTGCGCTTCGCGCTCAGTCGCTTCGTCAGGCGCAGGATGATGTAGTCGAACGCATTCGCACGAAAAGCAAGCGCGATGAGTGCGATGACGACGAAGGCGATGACAGAGATGAGCATCAGCGTATGATTGTCCACGCCGGGCAGGATGCCTGCGTCGTGCAGGAAGATGAACGGCATGCAGCATATAAGGAAGAGGATGGACACGAGGGTTCGCACGATGACGAGAACCGTCGCCTTGCCCGCTGGTACGCCTGCATGGCGCAGGAACATGAGCTGCGCCACAGCGCCGCCCGTTGCCCCCGGCGTCAGGAGCGCGAGAAAGTAGTTGCCGAAGACCACCTGCACCGCCTGTCCCAGCGTGATGTGCTCGCCCGAGATCTTCACGAGGTGCATGAGGCGCGTGCCGTCAAGCGTCAGACCAAGGCTCACGCAGAGGAGCGCAAGGGCGATGGACCACGGCTGGAACGCTGTGAGATTTTTCAAGGTATGAATGTCGACCGTCGAATAGATGACGGCGCCCGAGATGAAGAAAACGAGCAGCAGCGGTACGATGAAACGCTTGCAGAACACCTTCATTTGACACCTCCTCAGAGCGGCCTGACGCAGTTTCTCAGCTCATTGCTCTTTGCCGGCTGTCCGCGCCTCGCAATTCACATATTCTTCGTGGCTCGCATAGGCGCTGTGATTGTGAATGGACTCGAAATTCTCGCAGGAAAGCGAGAACCAAAAGAGTCCGGGCAAAGGACGCAGGGCGAGCACGAGGTCGCGCAGGATGTCCTCGACAAACTTCGGCTGCTCGTATGCCTTTTCTGTCACATACTTCTCATCCTCACGCTTCAACAGCGGATAGATCGGGCACGATGCCCGCTCTTCCATGAGCACGGCGAGATCCTCGATGAAGATGCACGGCGCGGGCGGCTTGAACTCGACGACGGCCTGCAGAAGACTCCTCTGATTGTGCGCACCGTAGCGCGAGATCGCCTTGCTGCACGGGCAGAGGGATGTCGCAGGCACGGTGACGCCGAGACGGAACGACATCACCTCGCCCGCACGCTTTTCGCCCTCGAAGAAGCAATCGAGGTCAAGCACGGATTTCTTGCCGCTCGCCGGCGCTTCCTTCTCGATGAAATACTTGAAGGAAAGGCGCAGTTTCGCCGTCTCCGCTTCAAGACGATGAAGCGCCTCCTGCAGCATGGCTTCCATCTCTTCTTCCGCTACGGGCTTGTCGCACCACTGCTGCAAGATTTCCAGGAAGCGGCTCATGTGCGTGCCCTTGTACTCCTTGGGAAGAGAAACCGTAAAGAGGATGCGCGCTGTGACCTGTTGGAAATCACCCGCCTTCGTCTTGATGCGAAACGGCAGATGGGCGTCCTTGATGCCGACATGCTGTATGTCGATGCCGCGCATATCCGCGCTTTTCTGTATGTCCTTCATCATCGTTTCTTCAGCGTCTTTCATACTCGATCGGATCTTTTATGCCGGCAGCCGCGAAGCCCTGCAGACGCAGTTTGCAGCTGTCGCAGATGCCGCACGCCTTTTTGCCGCCGTTGTAGCAGCTGTGCGTGAGCTCCAACGGCACGGCAAGACGCGTCGCCAAGCGCACGATGTCGGCTTTGGATAAATTCTGCAGGGGCGTGACGATCTCGATGCGCTTTCCTTCGGAGGCCGCCTCCGTCGAGTAGTCCGCGACGGCCTGAAAATGCCGGATAAATTCGGGACGGCAGTCAGGATAGCCCGAATAGTCGACGCTGTTGACGCCAATGTAGACGGAGCGCGCGCCGATGGTTTCGGCATAGCCGAGCGCATAGCTCAAGAAGATCAGATTCCGTGCGGGCACGTAGGTCACGGGAACCGACGTGCGCGAAACGTCGCCCTCGGGCACAGCGATGCTGTCGTCCGTCAGGGCCGAACCGCCGATCGCTTCCATGTTCGTCTCAATGATCAGATGACGTTTCACTTTGTAAAAAGCTGCAATCTTCTTCGCGCCTTCCAGTTCGATGCTGTGGCGCTGATGATAGTCAAAACTGATGGGATAAAGTTCTTTCCCCTGCTCCTTTGCGACGGCCATGCAGG
Organism: uncultured Selenomonas sp.; assembly: GCF_963528755.1. Classification (GTDB taxonomy): domain Bacteria; phylum Bacillota; class Negativicutes; order Selenomonadales; family Selenomonadaceae; genus Selenomonas. The sequence continues at coordinate 149,952 of NZ_CAURXA010000006.1, read as the reverse complement.
TCGTCGAATCAAGTCCGCCCGAAAGCAGCACTACCGCCTTTTCCATTCGCGTTTCCTCCTCCCTCAGCCGCGAATCGCTTGAATCGCTTTTTCTATATCGCTCGCACCATAGACGGCAGAGCCTGCGACGAGGATGTTCGCCCCCGCCTCTCTCACGAGCGGCGCCGTCTCGGCATTGATACCGCCATCGACCTCGATGTCGAGAGCGAAATCATTTTCTTCCACCGTATGACGCAGAAGCGCGATTTTTTCGAGCATCGACGGAATGAACTTCTGTCCGCCGAAACCTGGATTTACCGTCATGATGAGCGCCATGTCGATATCTGCCATAAGTTCTTCGAGCATGACGAGCGGCGTCGCAGGATTGAGCGCGATGCCCGCCCTGCAGCCGAGAGATTTGATCTCCTGTACAAGGCGATGGGCATGACGCACCGCCTCGATATGAAAGGTGATGACGTCCGCACCAGCCTCGACGAAGGAGGCGATCTGCGCTTCCGGGCGCTCGACCATCAGATGCACATCAAAAACCGCCGCAGAGCATTTGCGAAGCGACTTCACGACGGGAGCACCCAACGTGATGTTCGGCACAAAAGCGCCGTCCATGACATCGATATGGACATACTCCGCCCCCGCAGTTTCAATGCGCTGCACCTCATCGGCAAGATGCGCGAAATCCGCCGAGAGAATCGACGGCGCCACTTGAATCATCGATATACCTTCTTTCTCCGTACACTCTGCTGCAGCATTTCCAAATAGGAAGCATAGCGCGAGTCTGCAATCTTTCCCGCCTGCACGGCTTCTTTGACAGCGCAGCCCGGCTCGTGGCTGTGCGTGCAGGGCTGAAATCGGCAAGCGCCGAAAAAGGAACGAAATTCGGGAAAAAGCTCCGGGAGCGCACAAGGCTCGATCTCGGCAAGTTCCGTAGCGCTGAAGCCCGGCGTATCGACGAGGAATCCTCCGGCGAACGGCAGAAGCTGCGCCGTTCGCGTCGTATGCCTGCCGCGCTTGATCTTCTCGCTGACAGCGCCCGTAGAAAGGGCGCTGCCCGGTGCGAGGCAGTTCAAGAGAGAGGATTTTCCCACACCCGATGAGCCGGCAAACACGCTCGTCTTTCCCTTAACAAGAGACTGCATGTCTGCCACGCCTTCCCCTGTAACAGTGGACAGCAGGCATACGGGATAGCCAATTTCACGATAGAGTGCGGCGAGTGCAGGAATCTCCGCCCCATCACCATCCAGCAGATCCATCTTGTTGATGCAGAGGATGATACGTTCGATCTTCGACCACTCGGCGAGCACGAGAAAACGGTCGATGAGCACAGGATTGATATCCGGCTCGCGCGCAGCGAAGACGAGGACGACCTGATCGATATTGGCGACCAACGGGCGGCGCAAAAGGCTTCTTCGCTCACAGCGCCGCTCAATGACGCCCGCGCCGCCTTCCGTAAGCTCAAGCTCCACGTCATCGCCCGGCACGACGGCAATGCGCTCCTTTTTCAGGCGGCCTCGCAGCTTCGCCTCCACAAGTCCCTCTCGTGTCGCCACGTAGAAGAAACTATTCTGCGCTCTGAGCACCTTTCCCTGCAACAAACCGTCCTCCTTTCCCACTTGCTAGCGGTTCGACTTGCCGCCGCTTGCGTCCTTGCTCGGCGTCTTGTCGCCTGCATTGTCGTCCGACGCGCGCTCCTTCGTCTTCGAAGACTTCTTTTCCGTCTCGGCGGCAAGCACAAGGTCAACCGCCGTGCCTTCTTCCACCTCGCTGCCTGCCGCCGGGCTCTGCCGCACGACCGTGCCTGCCGCCTGCGAACTCGCTTCCTTCGTGACGGAGCCTACATGAAGTCCGCGGTTCTTGATCGCTTCCTTGGCGCTTGATTCCGCGCCGCCGACGACGCTCGGCACGGAGACCTTGCGCGGCCGCTCGCCCTTGCTGATCACGAGGTCGACGACCTGCCCCTTGCTGATCTTCGATCCCGCACGCGGATCTTGTCCGATGACGCTCCCCGCAGGCTGCGAGGAGAACTCTTCCGTCACGACGCCAAGTTTCAGACCCGCTCCGGTCAGCTTGCTCTCCGCCGCTGACTTCTGCATCCCCTTGAGTTCCGGCATACTGACCTCCTCGCCGCCCTTGCTCACGTAGATGGTCACGAGGCGCTCTTCTTTGACCTTCGAGCCTCCCTCAGGATCTTGCTTGACCACCTGTCCTGCCGGTATATTGGAATCGTACATCTCCGCGATGTCCACGCGCAGTTTCTTGTCCTCCAGCTTCTGCTTGGCGACGGCCAGCGTCTGTCCCGTCACATCGGGAACGACGACTTCCGCACCGCTCCAAAACTTCCCATAGGAAAGGAATGCGCCTGCAAAGAAGCCAAAAAACAATACGAGGAACAGGACGAAAAGAAAGGCCTTGGAGCGGTACGCCTTCTTCGCTGCACCGCCATGCCCGGCATCTGGCACATGCACGGACTGCCGCTCTTCCTGCCCGTGTCTTGACAAAAGAGATGAATCGACCTCGGCCTCGCGCACGCGCGGCAATACCTGCGTCGCATAGGGATCGAGCAGCGGCGATGCCGAGCCGCCAAGCATCGCCTCATCCTGCGCGATCTGCCGCACGACGGTTTCACTGTCGGGGCGCCGGCTCGGATCCTTTGCCATCAATTCCGCAACGAGAGCCTCGACGAAGGGCGGAATTGACGGGTCGATGGCGCAGACGGAAAGAGGTTCTTCCTGCAAGTGCTTCAAGGCGATGCCGACGGGCGTTTCGCCCGTGAAGGGCAGCTCGCCCGTGAGCATTTCATAGAGAACGACGCCGAGGGAATAGACATCTGACTTCGGCGTGATCGAAGCGCCCTTCGCTTGCTCCGGCGAAAAATAATGCACGGAGCCAACGATGTTGCCTGTATACGTCGACGTGACCGAGCTCACGGCGCGAGCGATGCCGAAATCGGCGACCTTGATGCGCCCGTCCTCCATCACGAGGATGTTGTGCGGCTTGATGTCACAGTGGACAAGACCGTTCTTGTGCGCATGATGCAGAGCCTCGGCAATCTGACGCGCAATGGCGAGCGCCGTGGCAACGGGCAGGCGTCCGCCCGCATCAAGCTCTTCGCGCAGGGTCTGCCCCGAAACGTATTCCATAACGATGTAGTGGGCGTTTCCCTCCTGCCCGACATCGTAGATATTGACGATGTTGGGATGCGACATCTTCGCGGCTCCCTGTGCTTCAGCTTGAAAGCGTGCTACAAACTCGGCGTCACTCGCGAATTGGGCGTGCAGCACCTTGACCGCGACCGTTCGATCGAGCAGTTTATCGTGCGCCTTATATACATCAGCCATGCCGCCGCTTCCAACAAGCTCCACAAGCTCATAGCGATTGCCTAAAATGCGTTGTTCCATGGCACTGCCTCCTAATCATCTTGCAACTTTTCCAACAGCTTCCGTGCGATTGGTGCAGCTTCTGTGCCGCCTCCGCCGCTGTTTTCCACAAGGATGGCAAAAGCCACCTTTCGACCTTTTATTTCCGCCGAGCCGATGAACCACGCATGATCCTCGCCCGAATTTTCCGCCGTGCCCGTCTTGCCCGCTACGCGCACGCCACGGAGTGCCGCCGCCGTGCCCGTGCCTTCCTGCACGACCTCCTCCATGAATCCATGAATCAAGGAGGCTCGCGCCGCCGTCGTAGCCTCGAACCACTTCTCGCTTCGATGCTGTTCGAGTGTGATGCCGTTGGGCGTCACGACACGTTCGACCATGTAGGGCTTCATTACGACACCGTCATTTGCAAACGCTGCGGCGAGCAGCGCCATGTGCAGCGGCGTGACGAGAAGCGTGCTCTGCCCAATGCCGATCTGAGCCGTATCTCCTTGACCGAGGGAAGCGAAGTCGGGCAGATGCGCTGCCGCCTCCGCCAATTCGCCCTGCGCCGTCTCCTCAAAGCCGAAACGCCGGAAGGCGTCCGCCAGTTTCTTGCCACCCAGGCGCAGCGCAAGCGAGCCGAACGTCGTGTTGCAAGACTCAATCAAGGCGTGCTCCACATCGATCCTGCCGTGCACAGCGCCGTGGCTCTCGTGGATGACCGAATCCCCCACTTTGAGCGCTCCCGTGCAGTCGAATACTTCCTTGCTGTTCGTAACGCCGTTTTCCAACGCCGCATCGAGAATCAATGGCTTGATGGTCGATCCAGGCGGATAAAGACCTTGCAGCGCACGGTTTACGAGAGGACTTTCCTTGTCCTGTCTCAGGCTATCCCACTGCGCTTGAATATTGGACGGATCGAACGAGGGACGCGATGCGAGTACGAGAACCGCCCCGCTTTCCGCATCGAGCATGACGACAGCCCCGCGCCGTTCTCCCAGCGCCTCGTATGCCGTTTCCTGCAGTGCGGCATCGAGCGTCAGATAGACATCGTCGCCGCGTGCAGAGGCGAAAATTTGCGCGAGCGGCCCCAATCGCCCGAGAAGGCGGCTGTGTCCCGAAAGCTCTGCCCCCTTATAAGCCTCGATGCCCGTGCTGCCGATCGTATCATCAAGATAGCCCGTGACCGACGCCATGATCCGCCCGTAAGGATAGCGCCTTTCGCCCACATTGGGGCTGAGCGCGAGAACTTCACCCTTTCGATCAAGGATGCTGCCGCGCAGCACGCTGTCCTCGGCGAGAGCCGCGCGGCGATTCAGCGGATGCTCTGCGAGCCGATCCGCTTCCCAGACCTGCAGATAGACGACATAAAGCGCCAGGCAGGAAAATGACAGGAGCAAGAGGATGGCTGTGCGCAGGATATACCTTGTATTATTTCGCTCAACCATGGCGATTCTCCTTTTTGGAAAGCACAGTCAAAATGCCGAGCAGCATGAAGCTGGCGATCATGGAACTGCCCCCGTAGCTTACAAAGGGAAGCGTGATGCCCGTCAGCGGTAAGAATTTCGTCACGCCTGCGATGATGATGAAAGCCTGCAGGAGAAACACGACTGCGATGCCGGCGGCAAGCAGCATGCGCGTCTCTTCCCGGCAGGCGAGCGCGATGCGTATGGCACGATAAAAAAACAGGGCAAAGACGAGCATGACGCCCAGGGAGCCGAGCAGCCCCAGTTCTTCCGCAATCGCCGCAAAAATAAAATCCGTATGCACTTCGGGAATCAAATTGGGATGACCGTGCGCAAAACCTGCGCCCCAAACGCCGCCCGAGCCGAGCGCAAAGAGGGACTGCACGACCTGATAAGCGCTGCCCGAAGGATCGCTCCAAGGGTCGAGCCAGATGTTGAAGCGCACGCGCACATGGGAAAAGAACGAGTAACTGAGCGCGGCTGCGCCAAGAAAGAACGCGAAGGCAAGCGCCACATAAGATTTTCGACCCGTAGCCATATACGTCATGGAAACAGCTATGCCAAAAAAGAGCAGAGCCGAGCCGAGATCGCGCTGCACGACGAACATCAAGATGGCGATGCCCCAGATCAGTAGGAGCGGTGCAATGAAGCGAAGCACGGGCAGCTTCAGCCAAAGAAGCCTGTGCCTGGGCAGCGTCAATACCTCCCGATGCTCCGTCAGATAGGCGGCAAGAAACATGATGATGATGATCTTGCCAAATTCCGATGGCTGCACGGCGAAAGGGCCGAAGACGATCCAGTTGCGGCTGCCGCCGATCTCCGTGCCGAAAAAGAGCGCCGAGCACAGGAGCAGAAGGCAGAATACGCCCAGAAGATATGGATAGGAAAGGAGGCGAAGAAACCTCTCTCCAAGAAAGACGAGGAAAAGATAAACGATCAGACCGAGCAGCAGCCAGCGCATCTGTGTCAAAAAGAGCGCGGGCTTCAAGCGTCCGATCATGATGAGGCCGAGACTTGCGAGCAGCATGGCCGCAGGGAAAAGCGTCAAGTCCGTTCCATCTCGTCTGCCCAAAATGAACTGCGTGAAGAATGCACCGACGATGACGGCCGCAAGCCAGGGAAGCAGCAAAAGATCCCCCGTCAGACGATGTGCAAGAAGCAGTACGCCCGTGCCCAGCAGCAGGATGCCGAGCGGAGGCAGCAGCAGGTGCAGCTTAGCCTCTTTCATCGCATTCCACCACGATGGCTGTGATATTGTCGAGTCCTCCTGCCAGAAGTGCCAGCTCGATGAGAGTCCGTGCCTTGTCCGCAGACTCTCCCTGCAGAGTCTCGCGAATGGCGGCTTCTCCAACCATATTCGTCAATCCGTCCGAGCACAGGAGAAAGATGTCGCCCGCCTCAATCGTGAAGCTTCCCGTGTCGACGACAAGTTTTTCTTCCACGCCGACTGCACGCGTCAGAAGATTTTTTTTCGGATGATTCCTCGCCTCCTCTTCCGTGATGGAGCCTCGATCGACGAGATCCTGTACGAAGGAATGGTCGCGCGTGAGCCTCCTGAGCGCACCCTTTCGCAGAAGATACAGGCGGCTGTCGCCCACATGCGCCCAATACGCCGCATTTTCCCTATACTGCAAGGCGACGACCGTCGTCCCCATGCCCTTTCGGGCTTCACTCGCTGCCGCTGCACAGAGAATCTTGCTGTTCGCTGCCTGTACGGCGTGAAGCAAAGCTTTCTCGCCACATTCATGCACAGCATCGGAAAACATCTCAGCAAATACATCGACGAGCATCGCGCTCGCCACCTCTCCTGCGGCATATCCCCCCATGCCGTCCGCCACGACATACGTATCAGGCGGTATGAAGGCGCATGCATCCTCGTTGCTCTCGCGCACCTTTCCCCTGTCCGTCGCTTTCGAGACTTTCAAAAAAATCACCTCTCAAACCTCAGTGTCACAAAGCCGATGCGTATGAGATCCCCCGGCTTCAGATAAGCCTTTCCCTGCAGGATCGCATCGTTTAGATACGTGTGGTTCATGCTGCCCATGTCCTCGATGACATACTGATTGTTTACAAGACGTACGACAGCATGACGGTGCGATACGAAGGAATCGGGAATGCGGATGTCGTTGTCGGCGCTGCGCCCGATCGTCAGTCCCTGCGTGAAGGCGAAGCGCTTGCCAAAAAGCGCTTCATCGCCTGCCTCCACGACGCTGAGCACGGCTTCGTCAGGCAATATCTCACGCGGCTTTATTTCCTGCCGCAAGACCTTGGCGTCTTCAAACATCGCCTGTGCCAGGCGTGCGATAAAACGAAAGAGCAGCAGCAGGACGCCGTATTGAAAAGCTACGCTCAGAACGCGCAGCAAAAGATCTGAACCCGGCAATCATATCACCTCATAGCGCAGGACGGAATTTCCAATCTGAATCTCATCGCCATGCCGCAGCCATGATTCGAGCACGGGACGTCCGTTGAGAAGCGTGCCGTTCGTGCTGTCCTCATCCTGCAGGAAATGGCGATGCCTTTCATAACGGATGGAGGCATGGACGCGCGAAGCGTTGGGATCGGTCAAGATGAAATCACTTCGTTCACGTCTGCCGAGAAAGATCTTTTTCTCGCCGAACGCGAGGTAAGAATCGAGATCCGCCCCTTCCACAACCGTGAGCGAAGCGATCTTGTACTCCGTCGGCAAATCGAGCGGCACTTGGAAAGACGGTCTCTGCAGAACGATCGTGTGCTGCTCCTTCACCGCCTGCGCCACACGCTGCACCATGTCAGAATATGATGCCTTCACGCGGCACAGGCCGAGAGAAAGTTCCACATCCTTCTGGATGTTGATGGCAAGTTTCCCATCCATGAAGGCATCGAGCAGGATGACTTTTTTCTCCGCCAAGATGTGAAGATCATCGAGGAAGCGCTGTGACGAAAGGTGGTGGCAATCTTCCTCGTTCATAAGGATCGTATAGGCATTGGGCAAGATCCATTCTTTCTTCCCTTTCTTCCCTTTTTTCACCCGCTGCTTCGCATTCGCGATTTCTTTTTCGAGCTTCTTCTCCACCTCGATCGGTTCAAGGGCGCTGCCAAACTTCTTATTGAAGAATCCTTCGATATGATTTTCCAAAAATGTTTCCCATTTGGTAAAAGCCATGGAATCCCTCACAATCTATTACTGCTCTTCGTTCTCGGACATGTGGCGGTTGCGCAGTTGTCCGCAGGCCGCCTGTATGTCAGCGCCCATCTCCCGACGTACCGTGGCCGTTATGTGACGGCGCGTGAGCGCACGACAGAAGGCTGCAGTGCGCTCCTCGGACGGCCGCTCGAAGCCCCGCTCCTTCACAGGATTGATGGGAATGAGGTTGACGCTTGCAAGTTGTCCTGCGAGAAGTTCGGCTAATTCCCGAGCCTCCCGCTCGCCGTCGTTCACGTCACAGATGAGGATATACTCGTATGTGACGCGCCTCCCCGTCTTTTCCGCATAGCGTTTTCCTGCCGCGACGACGTCCGACAATGGATACTTGCGATTGATCGGCATGAGTTCGGAACGAAGCTCCTCGCGCGGCGCATGGAGCGAGATAGAAAGCGTCAGAGGCATACCCTCTTCGGCAAGACGGTCTATAGCGGGAACGATGCCCGAAGTAGACAGCGTGATGCTGCGATAGCTGATGTTCAGCACGTATTCTTCATGCAGCAGGCGCAGGAAATCCACGACATTTTCATAGTTCATCAAAGGCTCTCCTGACCCCATCAGGACCATGGTGTCGACCTTCCCGCCTTGCGATTTCAACATCTCCTCGATGAAGAGAACCTCGGCGAGCATTTCCCCCGCCGTCAGATCACGCGCCAATCCATGCAAGGTCGATGCGCAGAAGGAGCAGCCCATATTGCAACCCGCCTGCGTCGATATGCATATACTGTTGCCGTAAGGTTGACGCATGAGCACGGCTTCCACGGCCGCGCCGTCGGAAAAGGCGAGCAGGAACTTGCTCGTCCTGCCGTCGGCGGCGTCGAGCCTCGCGCGCAAAAGAGGCGTGTCGATCGTGTACCTCGTCTCAAGTTCCGTGCGCAGGGACTTTGGCAGATTCGTCATGTTGGAAAAACGCTTCGCACATTTCCTGTAGAGCCATTCCGCCACCTGCCTCGCGCGGTATTTTTCCAAGCGCAGGGCAGCGAAATCCTCCTGCATCGCTTCGAGCGTCATGCCGAAAATGTTCTTCATGCATTCACCTTCTTCTCATGCGGGCGATGAAGAAGCCGTCCGTGCCGTCTCGCTGCGGATAAAGCTGCAGCATCCGCTCGGGGCGCTTTTTCAGCGGCAGGAGTTCTCCTGCATTCTCCAAGCTGAACTCTTCGTGCCGCGCGAGGAAGTCCTCCACGACGGCTTCATTTTCCTCGCGCTCGATCGTGCATGTGCTGTAGACGAGCACGCCGCCGCTTTTCACGGCTTCCGCAGCAGAGCTGAGAATTTCCCGCTGCAATCGTGCGAGAGCGGCGAGGTCGTCCGGCCTCTTTCGCCAACGCGCATCGGGCTTTCGCCGCAGGACGCCGAGTCCCGAGCACGGCGCATCGACGAGCACGCGGTCGGCTTGGCGCGGAAAGCGCCTCCCCGCCTCGCGCGCATCAAGGAGCAGAGTTTCCACCGACTTGATGCCGAGCCGCTCGCAGTTTTCCACAATGCGGCGCATCTTGTGCTCATGCACGTCGAGTGCGACGATGCGTCCACGGTCGCCCATAGAGGCGGCGATATGCGTCGTCTTGCCGCCCGGCGCACTGCAGACGTCGAGCACGAATTCGCCCGGCTCGGGCGCGAGGACGTGCGCCACGAGCATCGAGCTTTCGTCCTGCACCTGAAAAAGCCCCTGCTGCAAAGATTCCAGAGCGTCGAGAGAGCCGTGACGAAGGCAGAGGATTCCTTCAGGTGTCCAAGCGGAAGGCTCCGCTTCCACGCCCTCTTGCGAGAGGCGTTCGAGAAGCTCGTCCCGCGTAATCTTCAAGGTGTTCGTACGCAGGGAAAGCGTCGCCTGCGCATTGTCAAATTCGCAGAGCGCTCTTGCCTCTTCATAGCCGAACTGCTCAATCCAACGTCGCACGAGCCATTCGGGATGCTGCAGGGACAGGGCAAGATTTTCCGCTTCATGCGCCTTGCCCGTCGGGAATGTGGCCTTCTCGGGTTCACGAGCCGCCGTGCGCAGAACGGCGTTGACAAACTTCACCGTGCCCGCATGGCTGCAGCGCTTCGTCATCTCCACCGCCGTATTGCAGGCGGCAGAGGCAGGCACGCGCGCAAGGAAAAAAAGCTGGTATATGCCCAAACGCAAAATATCCCGCACCATGGGCGGGATCTTGGAAAGCGGACGGTTCAAGTAGCGCCGCAGAATCCAATCGAGCGTACCGCCCGCCTTCGCCGCGCCGTAGACCAGTTCCGTTGCAAAGCGGCGATCCACTTCGGAGAGTTTCGCGGCACGCAAAGACCGCGTCAATGCCACATTGGCATAAGCGCCCTTTTCATTCACTTCATGAAGCGCCTTGAGCGCCGTCTCCCGCGCCTTGTCCATAGCTCCTCCTCATTTTTGCCCGTCACCCTCGTCTTCGGGCACATTCTTCTCCTTCTTCGCCGCATCGTCGTCAATCAAGAATTTCTTGATTTCCTCACGCACCTTCTCAATATCGACGTGCGTATTGAAGCACGGGCCGTTCGGCCGTATGTTCAGAACGCCGACGGCCGGAAGAGGGTAAACGTCCTGTATGCCGCTCGTCAAATCACGCTCACAGGCAATCGCCATGACCGCCTTCGGGCGAATCTTCTTGACCGTCTGGCGCGCGAGCGTGCCGCCCGTCACGATGAAGAAATGGAAACCCATCTCATCGGCAAGATTCACGAGAGCGCCGACGTCGCAGCCGCCGCAGCGCTTGCAGTTGTGCGGGTCGCGCGTAATCTTGTGCGGGCAAGTCGCAAGCTGCAGGCAATGCGGCGTGACGACGAGAAGCTCGTTCGCATGCACCTTGATGCCGCGATGGTGGATGATCTGGTTGCTGACCTCGATGAAGGAGCGTTCGATGCGTCGCCGGTTGAAACCGAACACCTTGCCGATCATGATGGCTACGGGAAAGAGCAGATTGATCAGCGTGTACGATTGCTTCTGAAAAATATGCAGAAACGGCAGTCCGAGAATCGCTCCGACCATGCTCAAGATGCCGAAACCCGTGAGAAATACGACGCTCGCGAAGAAGATACCGAGCACGAGCGGCAAATAGGCATTGATTTCGAGCAGACCGAGGTAGCTCACGCGCCAGACGGCATAGGCGAGAAACGTCATGCAGAGGAAGCTCAATGACAGAAGTGCCATGAAGAGTCTCTTGTGCGGACGCTCAAGCCCCGGTATCACAGATGTCAAAACGATTCCCTCCTTTCCTCAACGCAGATGCGTCATTCTGCATCGAAATCGAAGTGTGCGGGCAGCTGCAGCCCGTGGCCGCGCACATAGTCGCCCGCCGCCATCTTCTTCTTGCTCGGTGCCTGCAGTTCCAGTATTTCCAGCATCCCCTCGCCCGTGCCGACGAGAAGTCCCTGCTTCGTCACGGAAACGATTTCGCCGGGTTCTGCCGTGCCTTCGGCAAGGCGCGTGCGCCAGATTTTGAACTTCTGCCCCGCCAGCATCGTGTAGGCGCCTGGCCACGAGTTCAGGCCACGCACGAGATCATGAATCTCCTGCGCTGATTTCTTCCAGTCGATACGCCCCACCTCCTTGTCAAGAAGCGGCGCGTATGTGGAAAGCGCATCATCCTGCGGCGTGCGCTTGAGTGTTCCCTCCGACAAGGAAAAAAGTGTCTTTTCCAAGACATCCGCACCGAGCTTCATCATCGCATCGTGCAGTTCGGCAGCCGTCATCGCCTGCGTGATCGGCAGCGTTTCCCGCAAGAGCATATCGCCCGTATCAAGACCTTCGTCCATGAACATCGTCGTGACGCCCGTCTCCTTCTCTCCGCGCACGATCGCCCACTGCATCGGCGCCGCACCGCGATAGCGCGGCAGGAGCGAAGCGTGGACGTTGATGCAGCCCAAGGGAGGCAGAGAAAGAATCTCCTTCGACAAGATCTGCCCGAAGGCGACGACGACGATGAGGTCAGGCGCGAGTCCGCGCAGGACGTCGACGAAATCCGGCGCTTTGACGCGCACCGGCTGATAGACCGCGATGCCATGTTCTTGAGAGAACACCTTGACGGGCGGCGGCAGAAGCTTCTGCCCGCGCCCCTTGGGTCTGTCCGGCTGCGTCACGACGGCAACGACATCGGAAATCTCTACGAGACGCGCGAGGCACGGCACGGCGAAATCGGGAGTTCCCATGAAAATCACACGAAAGCGCTTCATGACTTTTGCTCCTCTTCCTTGCGCAGGCTCTGCGCCACGTCGATGAAGAGCACGCCCTCCAGATGGTCAAGTTCATGCTGGATGCAGCGCGCCAAAAGCCCCTTCGCCGTGATATGCTTGCGCTTGCCGCGCCGGTCGAGAAACTCGACCTTGACCTTCGCCGCGCGCTCGACCTCGCCGAAAATTCCGGGCACGCTCAGGCAGCCTTCCGAATCCGTTTCGCTTCCCTCACGAAACGTGATCTTCGGATTGACGAGCTCGATGATTCCATCGCCTATATCGATGACGACCATGCGCAGAGCCTCACCCACCTGCGGCGCAGCGATGCCGATGCCGTTCGCCTCGTACATCGTTTCTGCCATGTCATCAAGCAGTTTCCTGAGCCTTGCATCGACACGTTCCACGGGAGCGCAGATTTCCTTCAAGACAGGCGCTCCCGCCTTCTTTATTTCCAATAACGACATGCCTCATTTCCTCCAAAAGCTATGATTCTGAAAACTACACCGACCCTCGCACCTCACGACAGGCCCAGCCCATAGATGCGATTTGCAGCGGAAAAGAATACCTTTTCCCACTCTTCCTCGGGAACGATCTCTTTCATGAACCGTATGTAATCCGCCAAATTCGCCAAGGGCCAGTCCGTACCGAACATGATGCGGTCATAGCAGTCGAGGTATTCCAACCAATCCGTCAGCATGCGCATATACCCTTGCTTCTTTCGATAGAATCGCTCGGCGTCAACAATCTTTCCCTCCAAAAGCCCCGAAAAGTCCACCGCGACGTTGGGGTTCTTCTCCACGACGCCCACGGCGTCCAAGAGCCACGGGTTGCCAAAGTGGCACATGACGAACTGCACGCGCGGCCAGCGCACGGCGGCCTCATCGAGCACAAGCGGATGACTGTACTTTAAAAGGCCGTCCGTGGAAGCTGTCAGCCCCGTATGGATGGCGACGGGTTTGTCGTATTTTTCCGCCAGCGCATAAAACGGTGCGAGAGCTTCTTCGTAAACGTAGAAATGGCGATAGCCCGGATAGAGCTTGATGCCGACGCATTGCCTGCGCTTGAGGTTTTCCTCGACGAGCGCGATCTGCTCCTCCGGCGAGCGCTCCTCGCCCAAGGTGTCAAGACCGATGCAATAACTGAGAAAAGCCGGGTAGTCATGCTCCTTTGGCTCAAGGCTCTTGTTCCCCATGACGACGCCATGCACGATGCCGAGACGCTGATAGGCGTCCTCCAGATGCTCTGCTGTATTTTCATGCCCTGCAGCAAGGGCAATCTCGTCAAAGTAATCTTCCTTGCAAAAGTGCAGGTGCGCATCTATGATTTTCATAAAGTATATCCTTTCGCATAGCGAGAGCCTTTCATTCTGCCGAAAGCTCCTTCCTATCATAGCACAAGACGCGTGAGAAGAAAAGAAACGGAAGTTACGGCAGCATGGATAAACTCTTCGCTACACATCGAGCACGCCGTAGTGAACGGGACTGTATTTTCCCCCTGCAATATGGGAAAAGCCCAGGCGTGCGAATTCCAGGCTGCGGCTGTTTTCCTTCAGCACGACGCGCCGTCTCGCCACGCGGCACGCTTCGGCTACGGCGGAAAGGGAGACGGGCGCGGATTCCGCCAGAAGGCGCAGCGGCGCGAGCTGCACGCTGTCCTTCAGAGGATGCCGAAACATCGGGTCGAAGTAGACAACATCATAAGAATCATCGGGAAGCGTTCGCAGAAAATCCTCATAATCTGCCCGCCGCACCTCAACTCGACGCATGGCGGCGTGCAGATCGTAATTTCCTGCCGAGAAGTGCGCGAGTCCATGGCGCACAATCTCATAAATCAACGGGCTTTTCTCAAGCGCCGTCACCTTGCCGCGCTCCCCTGCGATGAAGCTCGCCGTGATGGAATCGGCGCCGAGGCCGAGCGTACAGTCAAGCACCGTGTCCCCCTCGCCGATTCCCATCGCTTCCACCATATGATCCTTTTGCCCGCGCCCCAGTTCCCTGACACGCACATGTGCCATATTGGGATGGAAAAACAATTCGCCATCGGACGTTTCCAGGCGCAGACCGCCCTTCTTCACCACGAGCACGAAGAGCACTCCGTACTGCGCCCGCAAGTCCTCATACGATACATGCCTGCGCTTGACGAAGGGGATTCCCAGCCGCTCTGCAGTCTCTTGGGCGAGCAGGCAGTCCGCCTGGCGGCTCTTGTAGCCCGTCGTGACAATCGCCAAGTTCTTCTCTTCCATCCTGCACCTCACGTCCGTTTGAACATCTTCGCCAATTCTTCACTGCTGAACTTCAAGATGGTCGGGCGTCCATGCGGGCATGTATAGGGACGCGCCGTCTGCGAAAGCTCCTCCAAGACGATCTGCATCTGGCGAAAATTTAGCTCGTCACCCGATTTGATGGCTGCGCGGCACGCCATTGTAGCGAGACACGCATGGCGGATTTCCTGCGCCGTCGTCTCGTGCATGTCATAGAGTCTCGCGAGGATTTCGCGAACCATATCCTCTGCTTCGGATACGGGAATGTCCGCAGGGACTTCCTTCAAGCGGAAATCGCGCTCACCGCAGGCCTCCATGTCAAAGCCCAGACGGCGGAACAGCTCCTGATTCTCCGATACGAGCGCGGCTTCCCTCGCATCGAACGACAAGATCGGATGCACGAGAAGCTGCTGTGACGGGATGCGCTCCGCCATGGCGGAAAACTTGTCATAAAGGATGCGTTCGTGCGCCGCATGTTGATCGACGATGTAGAGGCCATCCTTGTCCTTCGCGATGATATAGCAGAGATCGACCTGCCCGATCGGCGTGATGCTCGCATGGTAAAGACCGGCTTCCGACACGTCGGCAAGCGGCATCTCTGCGGCTCTTCCCTGCGGCTTATATGACGCGTCCCGCGCCTCGTGCACGAGTCCTCCGTCAGCGGAGGCGACGTCGTGTGCGCTGTATGCCGCACCTTCGCCCTTGAGGACGCTCTGCGCCTCAGCGAAACTCATCGCCGCCGGCGCGGGTGCTGCTTGGTAAGGATTCTCCGTATATCTGATACCAAAAGAGGTCTTGGCCGAACCATTCCCGGCGAAATGTTCCTCCTCCGATGCCTGAGCGGCTGCGACAAACTGCATCGGCTCCATCGCATAGCGGCGCTCGACATTCTGCACGGAAGCTGCCACGTCCTCAAGCGTCTGCCCGACGGGTCGGATGGCGTCGACCACTGCCTTGTAGACCGCCTTGAAGATGCGCCCCTCGTCCTCGAACTTCATCTCGCTCTTCTGCGGATGGACATTGACGTCGACGGAGCGCTGCGGCACAGTGATGTTCAAGACGACCATGGGAAAGCCCGATTTCGGCAGGAGCGAGTGATAGGCGTTGTCGATCGCCTTGGCAATCGCCTTGTTCGATATGATGCGGCTGTTCACGATGAAGGTCTGCCAAGCGCGGCTGCTCTTGAGCATCGAAGGCTTCGTGATATAGCCCGTAATCTTGACGTCCTCATCCTCGAAGGAAAGCGCCAGAAGTGCGTCGGCGACCTGTGAACCGTAAATGCTGCGAATGGCATCAAAGAGCGAACCGTTTCCCGGTGTCATCGCTGCCGTCTTATTATTGCTAATGAGACGAAATGCTATGTCGGGGCGAGAAAGCGCGAGCTTCGTCATAAAGTCGCTGATGCGCCCGCCTTCCGTATGCGTCGTCTTGAGGAACTTCTTGCGCGCGGGCGTATTGAAGAATAAGTCTTCGACCTGGATCGTCGTGCCCAGACTGCATCCCGTCTCGCCGATGTCGTGCGTGACGCCGCCGATGATGCTCACTTGGGTACCGAGTTCTTCGCCCTCTTTTCGCGTGCGCATACGGAAGCGGGAGACGGCGGCTATCGTCGGCAAAGCCTCGCCGCGAAAACCAAGCGTCCTCAAGGAATAGAGATCGCCAACCTCCTGAATCTTGCTCGTCGCATGACGCTCGATGGCAAGTTTTGCATCTTCCAGGCTCATACCGCAGCCATTATCCGTCACGCGCATGAGGCTCGTGCCACCCGCCATAATTTCCACTTCGATCTTCGTCGCTCCCGCATCGATCGAATTTTCTACAAGTTCTTTGACGACGGAGGCAGGGCGCTCCACGACCTCACCCGCCGCGATCTTGTTGATCGTATTGTCGTCGAGCACATGAATCCGGCTCATCGCTTTCCCTCCTCTCCCTTCACCTGCTGCTGCAGACGGTACAGTTCATTCAAAGCTTCCAACGGCGTCATGGCCATGACATCGAGCGACAGAATGGTATCACGCAGGGACGGGGCGAAGAGCGAACCCATCAAGGCGGCTTCTTCCTGCGGCGCCGCTTGCTCAGGCGCTTTCGAGGAAACGGCGATGCCCGCGCATTGCTCGATTTCATCGAGAATTTCCTGCGCCCTCTGCGTGACGTTCTTTGGCAGACCCGCCAGACGCGCCACATGGATGCCGTACGACTTATCCGCACTGCCCCGGATGATGCGGCGCAGGAAGGCGACCTTCGCGCCGCGCTCCTTGACCGCGATGCAATAGTTCTTTATGCGTTCGTCTTCCATATCCGTCAGTTCATGATAATGCGTGGCAAACAGCGTCTTGGCATGAATCTTGCTGCGCATGTATTCGACGACAGCGCGCGCGATGCTCATGCCGTCGAAGGTGCTCGTCCCCCTGCCGATCTCATCCAGAATCACGAGGCTGTCCTTCGTCGCATACTTCAAGATCTGCGCCACCTCATTCATCTCGACCATGAAGGTGCTCTGCCCGCTGACAAGATCATCGCTCGCCCCGATGCGCGTGAAGATGCGGTCAACGGGAGAAAATGTCATCTCCTTCGCCGGCACGAAGCTGCCGCTCTGCGCCATGAGCGTCAAAAGGGCGACCTGGCGCATGTAGGTCGACTTTCCCGCCATATTCGGCCCTGTGATGAGCATGATCTCGCATTCTTGATGGTTTAGTTCGGTATCATTCGGCACGAAGAGGTCGTTCGTGAGAATACGCTCCACGAGCGGATGCCTGCCGTCGCGAATGGAGATTTCTCCGTTTGCTGCGAGTTTGGGACGCACATAGTTATAATTGTTCGCGGCTTCGGCGAGACTTGCGAGCACATCGAGGACGGCGATGTGCTGCGCCGTCTGCTGGATGCGGCTCAGATCCGCCTTGATCGTCTCGCGGATCTCCGTGAAAAGGCGGTATTCGATCTGGACAATCTTTTCCTGTGCGCCGAGGATCTTCGTTTCAAACTCCTTGAGTTCCTCCGTGATGTAGCGTTCGGCATTCGCCAATGTCTGCTTTCTTATATAGCGCTCGGGCACGAGATCGGCGCCGCTGCGGCGCACCTCGATGTAGTAGCCGAAGACCTTGTTGTAACCGATCTTCAGGGTTTTGATTCCTGTGAGTTCTTTTTCACGCTCCTCCATCTGCTGCAGCATCTTCTTGCTGTCATGCGAGATATGGCGATACTCGTCGAGTTCCGCATCATAGTTTTCCTTGATGATGCCGCCTTCTCTGAGGGAAATGCCCGGTTCTTCCACGATGGCACGCTCCAAGAGCGATACGATTTCTTCAAATAGCGCGACGCCGCCCTCTGCTTCGCGCAAGAGCGGTGCAGAGACTGCGGCAAGCCGCGCCTTCAAAGGAGGCAATGCCCCGAGCGACAGCTTCAGCGCAACGAGATCTCGCGCATTCGCCGTGCCCACTTCGATGCGCGTCAAAAGGCGCTCGAAGTCAAAAATTTCCCGGCAATGCGCCTGCACATCCTCTCGCAGGGAAAAGTCTGCGGCAAACTCCGCCACGCCGTCCAAGCGCCGCTCAATCTTCTCGCGGGAAAGTAGCGGATATTCGAGCCACTTGCGCAGGAGGCGGCTTCCCATCGCCGTTTTCGTGAAGTCGAGGACGTCGAGCAAGGTATCTTTCTTGCCGCCGTCACGCAGATTGCGGATGATCTCCAAATTGCGCAAAGTATATGTGTCGAGGACGAGGTTTGCGCTCGCATCGAGGTAGATCAGGCGGTTGATATGCGAAAGATCTGTCTTGACCGTCTCATGCAGATAGTCAAGCAGGACGGCGACCGCCTTTTGTGCAAATTCACGCCGCGGCAAGGAATCCTTGTCAAAGTGCTGTGTCAGACGCAGCTTCCAATCGGGGAATGCAGTCTTTCGATGCGTCAGGGCGCACTTCGGCATCCGAAGCGCGAGGAATTCGTCGAGTTCATCGCGGAAAGTAATTTCGCCCATCAGGATGAGTTCCGGCATCATCAGGCGATAAAGCTCATCGAAGAGCATCTGCCGCGCGGCCTTTCCCTCATAAATGCCGTAGAAGCACTCGCCCGTCGAAACATCGGCGGCGGCGAGTGCGAGCGCTTCCTCTTCCTCAAAAATCAGAGCTATATAGTTGTTCTGCGCATTGTGCAGCGAGGATTCCGCGAGCACTGTGCCGGGCGTGACGATCTTTATGACCTCGCGTTTCGTAAGCCCCTTCGCCTTCGGGTCGCCGATCTGCTCAGCGATGGCGACCTTGTATCCCTTGTTGATGAGCTTCGCAATGTAGCTCTCAGCGGCATGGTACGGAACGCCGCACATCGGCGTCTTCTCCTTGTTGCCGCTGCGGCTCGTCAAAGTCAGCCCAAGTTCCCGAGAAACGAGCTTGGCGTCATCGAAGAACATCTCATAAAAATCGCCGAGCCGAAAGAACAGTATCTCGTCGGGATGCCGGTTCTTCGTTTCCAGATACTGCTGCATCATCGGTGTGAGTTCCATAAAGCCTCCTAAAGCGCTCTCGAACAAGAAAAGGGCAGCCTATGCCGCCCCCGCCCTACTGCAATTCACCCTTGAGCACCCATGTCTGCGGCTGCGTGATGCGCACGCGCACGATGTCGCCCTCAGTTTCCTGACCCTTTTTCTGCCACAGGACGATCTTGTTCGTCCCCGTCCTGCCCGTCCACACATCCTCATCGGTACGGCTCGGCCCTTCCGCCAGAACCTCCTGCACCGTTCCTTTGAGCGCCGCATTCTTTTCCAGACTGATTTCATTCTGCACCTCCATGAGGCGGTGCAGACGTTCCTTCTTGACGGAATCTTCCACCTGCGCCTCCATCGTCGCAGCCGGGGTGCCCGAGCGCTTCGAGTAAAGGAACGTGTAGGCGGCATCGTAGCGAATTTCCCGCAGGAAGTCGAGCAATTCCCCAAAATCCTCCTCTGTCTCGCCCGGAAAGCCGACGATGAGATCCGTCGTGAGACTTGCGTCCGGAACAGCCGCGCGAATCCGCTCGACAAGAGAACGATAGGCGTCCTTTCGATAGACGCGGTTCATCGCCCGCAAGATTCGGTCAGAACCATGCTGCACGGGCAGATGAAAATGCGGACAGATGTGCCTGCCCTGCTGGACTGCATCTATGACAGCATCGCTGAGATCCTTGGGATGCGAAGTCATGTAACGCACGCGCTCGACGCCCTTGACCGCATCGACCATGAGCAGAAGTTCCGCAAAGCTCGCAATCTTGTGATCCTTGCCGTAGGAGTTGACATTCTGTCCCAGGAGCGTGATTTCCTTGAAGCCCTGCGCTGCCGCCTCTTCCACCTCGCGCACGACGTCCTCCGGCCGGCGGCTGTGCTCGCGGCCGCGCACATAGGGAACGATGCAATAGGTGCAGAAATTGTTGCAGCCGTACATGATGGGCACCCAGGCGGAAAGCCGTCCCGTGCGCTCGATCGGCACGTTCTCGGGCAGCGGCGCATCGCCCAACAGCACATCGACGACAGGACCGCGCCTTGCGGATTCAAGCCGGCGAACCGTCGCCTTCAGCTCATGCACCTTGTTCGTTCCAAGCACGAAGTCGATGTGCGGTGCACGGCGAATCAAGGCTTCGCCTTCCTTCTGCGCCATGCAGCCCGTGATACCAAAGATGAGTGCGGGATTCGCGCGCTTGATATGCTTGATCTCGCCGATCTTCCCGTAGACCTTGTCCTCCGCCGTCTCCCTCACACAGCATGTATTCAGAAGAATGAGATCGGCGCGCGCCATATCCTCCGTGCGCTCGTAGCCAAGCGTCGCCAACTGGCCTTCCATCCGCTCCGCATCGGAAATATTCATCTGGCAGCCATAGACGCCGATAAATGCCCTCTTCTTCTGCAAGATACCATTTCCCATGAAAAATTGACGTACTCCTTACAAAACTGAAATCTGCGTATCATTATATAGTATTTTTCTTGAAATGTCATATTATTTTCTCATGACGTTCCAAGAGGTCAAGCCGAAGCCACCCCCAACTACATGAAAAGTTCCATCTGATCGCTCGCATCCATATCGGCAAGGCAGCCGTGCGCCTGCAGCGCCTCGATGCACGTCTTCGATACGCCCGTGCGCTTCTTGATGTCCTCGATGGACGTGAAGAGTCCGTCCTTTCGCGCCTCGACGATGCTGCGCGCGGCAGAAGCTCCAACGCCGCCCAAGGAGGCGAGCGGCGGCAGGAGGGATTTCTCGTGGAGCACGAAGCGCTCCGCTTCGGAGGCGTAGATATCGACGCGCTCCATAAAAAAGCCTCGAAGATACATCTCCCAAGCAAGCTGCAGGACGATGATCGTCGCTTTTTCCTTGATGTCGGGCGCTTCCTTCGCCTCCAATGCGTCGAGCTGCTTCTTCACATAGTCCTTGCCGCGCGCCACGACATCAGCGTCAAATTCCGCCGCACGAATCGAGAAATAGGCCGCATAGAAGGCGAGCGGGTAATGCACCTTGCAGTAAGCGATGCGCCAAGCCATCATGACGTAGGCGGTCGCGTGGGCGCGCGGGAACATGTACTTGATTTTCTGACACGCCTCGATGTACCATTCGGGGATGCCTCCCTCGCGCAGAATCTTCACCGTCTCTTCCTTTATGCCCTTGCCCTTTCTGACCGATTCCATCGTCTGAAAGGAAAGGAGCGGATCGATGCCGCTGTGAATCAAGTACATCATGATGTCATCTCGCGCCGATATGGCTTCGCGCAGGGTACATTGACCGCTGCGGATAAGATCCTGCGCATTGCCGAGCCAAACGTCCGTGCCGTGCGAGAAGCCCGAGATACGCACGAGGTCGCTGAAGCACGACGGATGCGTATCGTCGATCATCTGGCGCGTGAATCCCGTTCGGAACTCGGGGATGCCGAACGTGCCCGAATTCGCTCCAAGTTCCTTGGGATCAAGCCCCAGCGCCTTCGTCGAAGAAAAGATGCTCAGGGTCGCCGGATCGTCGAACGGTATCGTCTTGGGATCGCGGTGCGTGAGGTCTTCGAGCATCTTGATGACCGTCGGGTCATCGTGTCCGAGGATGTCGAGCTTGACGAGACGGCTGCTGATTGAATGATAGTCGAAATGCGTCGTGATCGTCGTCGTGTTCTTGTCGTCGGCGGGACGCTGGATCGGCGTGAAAAAGTGTACGTCCATATTGCGCGGCACGACCATGATGCCTGCAGGATGCTGTCCCGTCGTGCGCTTGACGCCCATGCAGCCGGCGGCGAGACTCGCGATGTAGGCATTGTGCTTCTTGACGCCCTTCTCCTCAAAGAACTTCTTCACATAGCCGAACGCCGTCTTGTCAGCGACTGTGGCGATCGTGCCCGCGCGGTAGACGTTGTCCTTGCCGAAAAGCTCTTCCGTATACTTGTGTGCCACGGGCTGATATTCGCCCGAAAAATTCAAATCAATATCGGGAACCTTGTCGCCGTCAAAGCCGAGAAATACGGCAAACGGGATGTCGTGCCCGTCTTTTAGGAGCTCCGTGCCGCAGACGGGGCATTTTCGGCTCGGCAGATCGTAACCGCAGCCGACGGAGCCGTCCTCGACGAATTCGCTGAACTTGCAGTGCGGGCAGCGCCAATGCGGCGGCAGAGGGTTAACCTCCGTGATGTCGGTCATCGTCGCCACGAAGGAAGAGCCGACCGAGCCGCGCGAGCCGACGAGATAGCCGTCATCGTTCGACTTCTTGACGAGGCGCTGGGCAATGAGGTAGAGCACCGAGAAACCATGCCCGATGATCGGCGTAAGCTCCTGCTTCAAGCGGGCTTCGACGACCTCGGGCAGGTTCTCGCCGTAGAGGGAACGCGCCTTGCGGTATGACATATCGCGGATTTCCTCCGCAGCGCCCGGAATCATCGGTGAATAAAGTTCATCGGGAATGGGCTTGAATTTCTCGATCATGTCGCTGACCTTGCGCGGATTCGTCACGACCGCCTCGTAGGCGGCTTCTTCGCCCAGATAATCGAACTCGGCGAGCATCTCCTCCGTCGTGCGCAAAAAAAGCGGCGGCTGCAGTTCCGCATCCTCGAAGCCCTTGCCCTTCATGAGAATCGCGCGGTAGATCGCATCCTCGGGATTGAGAAAATGGACGTCGCACGTAGCGATGAGCATTTTCCCGAGTTTCTTCGCCAGCTCCGCCACCTTGAGATTGATGCGCCGCAAGTCCTCGTCATCCTTGATGTGCGGGAATTTGTCGCTTCGCACTAGGAACTCATTGTTGCCGATGGGCTGGATCTCAAGGTAGTCGTAAAAACTCGCGATTTCCAGAAGCTCCTCTTCGGGCTTCTGCGCGACGATGGCGCGGATCAGCTCGCCCGCTTCGCAGGCAGAGCCGATGATGACATCCTCGCGGTATTCCTCAATGATGTGTTTGGGAAGGCGCGGCTGACGATGCAGATATTTCAGATGCGACAGCGACACCATCTGATAGAGATTGCGCAGGCCGTTCAAGTTCTTTGCCAGAAAAATGATATGGTTCGCGTGTTTCTGCTCAAAATCCTCCTGGACAAGATAGCCTTCCATGCCGTATATGACCTTGATGTCGAGCTTGGACGCCGCCTTGGCTGCATCGGGGAACGCCTGTACGACGCCATGATCGGTGATGGCGATGGCAGGCCAGCCCCATGAAGCCGCCGTCTTGATCAGCGTTTCCGCTGAGACCACGGCATCCATGTTGCTCATGCGCGTATGTGCATGAAGCTCGACGCGCTTGACCTCGGACTTGTCCTCGCGCTTCGGCTTTTCCACTTTCTGCATCGAATCGACGAAGAGCATGAACTCGTTCTGGAACGTGTCAAAGCGAATCGCGCCCTTGACGCGTACGAGCATCCCTTCTTTCACGGAAGCCAGTGCCTTGTCGTATACTTCCTGCTCCTTTTCCTTGAAGAACTTCTTACAGCTGATACCATTCGTCGCATCGGCGAGATCAAAGAGCAGCAGCTTCGTGTTCGTCTTGAACTCCCGTGAACTGACGCGCCCGATCGTACCTGTCAGGATGACGTTCTTCATCTCGCCGTCAGTGTCGTCGATGGAAATCGCTTCGCCCGTAAACCTCTTGCCAAAAATCAAGTCTGCGCCATGCCCCGCCGTCCGCGTCATGGGCGCTGACCGATGCGCCGAAGCCGCAGACGCTTTTTTCGGCTGTGCCGCAGAAGGAGCCGCGGCAGACGCTTCTTTCTTCTGCCGCAGATTTTCCTCATAGACGCGATCCATCATGAGGTCGCCATCCTCTTCCAGGATGTCGTATTCCTCGTCAAGCGCCTTGTACGAAACGGTGCAGCGAATCGTGAGCATCTTCTCGATGGCCTTCTGCAGGAGATTCGGCACATCGTGCGCGCGCAGAATCTCGCCCGAAAGCTCACCCTTGACCTCAAGGAGCAGACTGCTCCCGTCGAAGATGCGCTTTGCATTCTTGAGCAGATGGAGCACCGTCGGATTGCCGTTGGCGGCAACGAGGCAGAGTTCCTTCCATGTGCGCTCAATGGAAGCCTCAATATCGAGAACGTCCTGATAAAACACAAGATTCTCGATCTGCACCCGCTTCTTGATATATGCGCCCACATAGTCGAGGAGGCTCGTGCGGATGAATTCCTGCGTCTGCAGCAGAATCTCCCAAGAGTTCCCTTTCAGAGAAATCTCCACATGCTTGACGACGGCGGCAAAGAGAAGCTTCTGCTCTGCTTGCGTAAGCTCGATGCCCTGCGTGAGTTCGCGCAGGATATTTCTTTTTTCCGGAACAATACATAGCTTCTTCTGCATCATACGCGCCTCGCTCAATCTTCCTTGTCGCCGTAAAGCTCCAAATACTTCTGCCTGTTCTTCAGAACACTCATCACATAGGCGCGCGTTTCCTCATAAGGTATGGCGGAAACCTCACGAAAATCCATGCCCCAATGATTTTCTTCCATCCAATCGTGCACATTGCCGCGTCCGGCGTTGTACGCTGCCAGAGCCAGCACGTCGTTTCCCTCGAACTCCTTTTCCAGCGAAGCGATGTACCATGTGCCGTACTCGATATTCTTCTGCGGTTCATGCAGTTCGCCCGGATTATACTCCTGATCGTCGATTTGCTCGGAAATCCACAGCGCCGTTTCCGGCATCAGCTGCATCAGGCCGACGGCGCCGCGATGAGATTTCGCCCCGCTTTGAAACTTGCTCTCTGACAAGATCATGCCCGCCACGAGAGAACTGTCCACCTTGTACTTTGCAGCATAATGCTCGACAACCGAGCGATATGGATAGGGGTAGATGTACTGACGCTGCATGGATTCCGACTGCATGGCGAAAAAAAAGGAAAACGCCATGCACAGGATGACAACGCCAAGGAAGAAGGCGGCAAAGCGACGATTCGTCTCCTGCCGTCTCTGCCTGACGCGCCTGTGAAAATCATTGCCCTCCGCCATGCAAGCTCCCTCTTCCCTCTGTGCGGCGCATCTCAAAGCGCCGACAGCCTTTCCCATGCCGCCGCTGTCTGCGCAGCCGTCTCTTGCAGCGTGCCATCGTTCTCGATGATGCAGTCGGCACGCTGCCTCTTCTCCTCCAACGGAAATTGCGAGCGAATCCTTGCCGCCGCTTCCTCCTCGGTATAGCCGTTACGCTTCATCAGACGCGCCAGCTGCGTCTCCTTCGACACAGAAACGAGCCAGATGAAATCTGCCATGCGATTCCAACCTGCCTCAAAGAGCAGCGGCACATCGAGAAAGATGATTTTCGCGCCCTTTTTCTCAAGAGCGGCAATCTTTTTCCTCACGCTTGCAGCAATCAACGGATGCGCCGCCCCATCGATCCAGCGCCGCTCCTCGGGATCGGAAAACACTCGCGCCGCAATCTTTTCACGGCAAAGACTGCCGTCCTCGGCCAAGATCTCTTCACCGAAATGCTCGCGATAGGCATCCCAAAGAGGTTTGTGCGGCTTTGCCAGATCGTGCGCGATCTTATCGATATCAACGACATGTGCGCCAAGCTTCATGAGCTGACGGCTGACCGTGCTCTTGCCACTCGCGATGACGCCGGTCAAGCCGATCAATCTCAGCTTGCCGTCGCGCAGCGCCTGACAATGCGGGCAGAAGCGCGTGCCGCGCCCGCCCACACGAATCTTCTCGATCTTTGTGCCGCAGACGAGGCACGGCTCTCCTTCCCGATGATAGACGCGCAGCTTTTGCTGATGGAAGCCAGACTTGCCCTCGCCGTCCACATAGTCACGAAACGTCGTGCCACCGTCTTCGATGCCTTCGGCGATGACCTTCGTGATCGCCTGCCAAAGACGGAACGCCTCGTCGTGATTCAGCGTATGCGCTCTTCGCAGAGGATGGACGCCTGCAAAGAACAAGGCCTCATCGACATAGATATTGCCAAGTCCCGCCACCTTGCCCTGATCGAGCAAAAAGCTCTTGATGCGCTGACCGCTCTTTTGCATGGCGTCATATAAATACGATGCATCAAATTCCTCGGTCAAAGGCTCCGGGCCCATGCAGGCAAATGCAGGAAATGCTTTCCTTTCCTGCGGCTGCAGTAGATGGATCTCGCCGAATGTCCGAACGTCTTCAAAAAAGAGACAGCTTCCATCGTCCAGATGAAATATAGCTCGCACATGTTTGCTGGGCGGCGTGTCGACATCGCGCCGATAAAAGCGTCCCGTCATGCGCAGATGGAGCAGCAAAGTTTCCCCGCTCTCCAGAAGCAGCATCAGATACTTGCCGCGCCGTTCCAAGCGAAGGATGCGCTGCCCGCGCACACGCGAGCGGAACACCTCGACCTCTGGGGATCTTATCGTTCGCGGCAGAAGCGCATCGACCTCCGTGATGCGCCGTTCCGCCGCAACTTTTTCCAAAGAACGCCGTATGGTTTCAACTTCGGGAAGTTCCGGCATTCATCTCATCCCCTTATTTTGCTGCAGCCCAGTTCTCACCCGTATGAATATCGACCGAAAGCGGCACGGAAAGCTGCACGACATTTTCCATGGCGTCGCGCACAAGCTCCGCAACCTGCTCTTTTTCGTTCTGCATGATTTCGAGCACAAGCTCATCGTGCACCTGCAGCAGGATGCGGCTCTTGAATCCGCCTTCTTGGAGCTTGCGATGTGTCTTGATCATCGCGAGCTTGATGATGTCGGCAGCCGAGCCTTGAATCGGCGTGTTCATCGCCATGCGCTCCGCCAACGTCCGCTGATTGTAATTGGAGCTTTTGATGGCGGGCAGATCACGCCGTCTGCCGAAAAGCGTCGTGACAAAGCCGTCGCTGTGCGCCTTTTCCACAACCCCATCGATAAAACGCTTAATGCCGCTGCACTTTTCAAAGTAATTCGTAATATAGTCGGCTGCCTCCTGCCGCGAGATATGGAGATCTTTGGAAAGTCCATAGTCGCTGATGCCGTAGACGATGCCGAAGTTCACGGCCTTCGCCTTGCGGCGCAAATCCGGCGTGACCGCTTCCATCGGCACGCCGAAGACCTCGGACGCCGTTCGCGCGTGAATATCCTGCCCGTGCAGGAATGCTTCCAGGAAATTCTTATCCTGCGAAAGATGCGCGAGGATGCGCAGCTCAATCTGCGAGTAGTCGGCGGACATAAGGGCGTCATAGCCGTCGCTCGGTTCAAAGAGCGCACGGATCTGCCGTCCCTCTTCCGTACGCACGGGAATGTTCTGCAGATTCGGCTCTGAGCTGCTCAAGCGTCCCGTCGCCGTGACCGTCTGATTGAACCGCGTATGGATGCGCTTCGTGCGCGGAGAAATCAAGCCTTCCATGCTGTCAAGATACGTCGACTGCAGTTTCGTCCAAAAACGATAGGAAAGAATTTTTTCCAGAATCGGATGGTCGAAGCGCATGGCTTCAAGCACCTCGGCATTCGTCGAATACCCAGTCTTCGTCTTCTTCGTTCCCATGGGCGGCTGCAGGTCAAGACGCTCAAACAGGACGGCAGACAACTGCTTGGGCGAATTGATGTTGAACTCGCCCTTCGCCAAATCATAAATCTCCGCTGTCAAGTGGGCAATGTGGGTGGAAATCTCTCGGGATTTTTCATGCAAGGCCGCCCGATCGACATAGATGCCTGCCTGCTCCATCGCGGCGAGCACCTCCACGAGCGGAAACTCCATCGTCTCATAGAGCGAAAGAAGCTGCTGCTCTTCCAAACGCTTCTTCAGCACAGGATAGAGCTTTTCTAGCAGCACCGCGCACCATGCCGCTCCCACAGCTCCTTCCCGTGCAGCTTCCGCAGCATTCACGGAAGGAAGGTATATAGCTGCGAGACTTGCCATATCGTATTGCGAAGCGGCAGGAGCCAGCAAATATTCAGCAAGAGAAATATCGAAACAAGGAGCGAAGTCCATGCCGCAATGAAGGAACGGCTTGTATTCATGGACAATCTTCTGAATGTCCTCTTTTTCGAATAACGACGAGAAACAGGCCAATTCCGCCGCTTCAGCGAGCAGAACCTCGCCCCCCGCGCATAAGACGAGATGCGTCGCCTTCATGTCAGGAACTTTTCCCTCGAAGCAGGCGGCAATCGAAAAGAAGCCTTGTTCTTCCGCTTTTTCTGCAAAGGCTTTTTTGGCCTCTTCATCATCCATCGTATGCAGGGAAAGCTCCGGCGCAGCTTCTTCCCGCACTCCGTCTGCCGCAGCGAAGGAGGCGAACGCGGTCGCCAAAGATTTCATCTCGTACCGTTGGAAAAAAGCCTGCAATTCATCTCCCTTAGGTTTCATCACATACGAATTGGGGGTAAATTCCAAAGGCATGTCGCAGCGAATCGTCGCCAAGTCTTTGGACAGAACGGCCTTTTCCTTATTCGATGCGAGATTTTCTTTGAGCTTCTTGCCCGAGATTTCCGTCAAGCGTTCGTAGACGCCTTCCAAGGAGCCACAGTCGACGAGGAGCTTCTTCGCCGTCTTCGGGCCGATGCCCGGAACGCCCGGGATGTTGTCAGAAGCATCCCCCATCAATCCCTTCATATCAATGAGTCCCTTTGGAGGGAAGCCGTACTCTTCCAAGAACAGCTTTTCATCGTAAAGCAAAAGATCCGTCATGCCCTTGCGCGTAAAGAGCACGCGGATATTTTCCCGCACGAGCTGCAAGGCGTCGCGGTCGCCCGTCACGACGAGGACGTCCACATCTTCCCGCGCTGCTTTCACGGCGAGCGTTCCCAAGATGTCGTCAGCTTCATATCCCGCCTCTTCGATCAATGGCACGCCCAATGCGGCAAGAAATTCGTGCAGCATGGGAATCTGGCTTGAAAGCTCGGGCGGCGTAGGCTTGCGCGTCCCTTTGTACGCCGCAAACATCTCATTGCGGAAGGTCTTCTTCCCCTTATCAAAAGCGACGGCAAGATAGTCAGGCGCATATTCGTTCAGCAGCTTCTGCAGCATATTCGCAAAGCCGTATACCGCATTCGTGTACGCGCCCTCCGCCGTCTGCAAAAGCGGCAGTGCATAAAATGCACGGTAAAGAAGACTGCTGCCGTCGACAAGGATAAATCGTTTGCTCAACAATGCTCACCTCATTGCAAATCGCGGCGGATTTTTTCGATGGCTTCTCGAATAGGGAGTCATTTTTTTGCAGAATCCATCGCATCCGCCTGTCCTTCGCGATAGATTCGCGTCGTTCTCGCCGCGACAGGACGGCGATCCTGCGTTTTAGCGCTTTCCACCGTTTCCTCGCCGCTCTTTGCCGTGCTTTTTTCTGCACCGCTCTTCATCAGCTCGTGCTCAACGTTGTCCTTCGTCTCGACGGCTTCCTCCTTCGTCGAAGCGACGGGCGTCTCCTTTATAGATGTCAGCTCGTAGACGCCGTGCTTACTCAAACCGCCCTGCAGGTGAAACAATACGCCTGCATCTTCCGCATTAAAGAAAAGCGACCCTTTCTTGTCGTAGCCGATCGCCTTGCCGTACTTCGTCCCCAACGTGGCAGACTTGGAATCCCAGGTCACAAGCACCTTGAGCCGTTCGGCAATCTTGTCTGCTGGAAGATATACGATGTCGTCCTTGATCAGAGTTTTGTCGCTCATCGGCTTTCCGTTGACGGACAGATTGTATACCCTGGCGACGTATGTGGGCTGACCGTCAGACAGTTCGATCTTCCGCTCGATTTCCTCGTCGGATTCAAACTTATCCACACCGTAGCCCGCAAGCCACTTCGCTACTGTCTCAACATCGAGCGGCTGATATCCATAACCATCGGGATAGATATAGTAGACGATCATGTTGTCCTTAATCTTGTCAATGACAATGCGCTGATACATGATTTCCACGGGCGTGCCAACGCTCGCATAATCATAGACCTCCTCGACATCGGCCTCCTTCATGCGGATGCAGCCATTGGAGACGTAGCTGCCGATGGATTCGGGATGATTTGTGCCGTGGATGCCATAGTTTCCCCAGACCTGCATCCAACGATAGCCGAGAGGATTGCTCTCCCCCGAAGGGATTGTGTTCCCTGAATCGCCAGGATCGACCCAAGTAGGATTTTCCTCCTTTGTCAAGACGGAAAAATAACCGACAGGCGTCGGTGTAGAAAACTTTCCCAATCCCACGGGATAGAGGCGGATCTTTTCATTGTTCTTGTAAACACCCAAGGAGCGTGCGGCCACATTGATGATGATCTTGTAGGGATCTTCCGTCTTTTCGGCAGCGGTAGATTTTCCTTCCGGCGCATGCACTTTCTCAGGCTTCGGGCTCTCGGCCGAAATATCCTTGACCCATGCGCCGTAGGAAGAGCCTTGCTCCTTCTCCGTCGCCTCAGCCCATCCGGACAAGCCGGCAAACATCGAAAGACAGACAAAAAAAGTCGCGATTTGCTTAAACATTATTGCATCGTCCTTTTCTTCAAAATTGCTTTCATAAAAGATGCTTTCATTATAGCACAACCGCGCCCTATTTTCACTGCCACTGGAAAAAGCTTTACACAATAGCAGATAAATTTTTCTTCGGTAAGCTACACGCACAAACGTCCACTTTGTGGACATTGTGCGCCGCCCTTACAGAAGCCTGGTCAATCGGTCTGCGCCTGCGGCTTGACCTCTTGGGGCTTCATGGTAACCTACACGCACAAACGTCCACTTTGTGGACATTGTGCGCCGCCCTTACAGAAAGTTACCCAATCAATCTGCGCCCTTTGGGCTTGACTTCTTGGACTTTCATGGTAAGAAATGATACGACATTTCTTCCGTAAATGGTATATCATATAATTTGTTGATTAGTTTATCAGTTTTTACGGAGGTATGAGCAATGAGTGCATTTTTAGGGCCGATTCATTTCCGCATGTATAAGAAAATCCAGTCGCAGGAAAAGCTGACGAAGAGGATTGCCAATCTCGCCGTTGAAAAAGGCTGGCTGAGCGCAGAAGAGGCGGCAACCTATGTAAAGGAAGAGTCGCGGCCGCTCGAAACGATCATCGATCTGGCAAACATCCACAGCTGGCTGCTGGGCAAAATCGAGGATGCCGAATCCCGTTATGCCGCTATTGTTACGAAGCTTTTGAAGCAAGACACAGAACGCTTGGAGGAGATGAAGCGAGCCGCCTTCGCCTTTGGGGCTGAAACCGCTGTGGAAGAGTCGCGGCCGAGCGCCTTGTTCAATGCTATGGACAGCCTCATGCTCGACGGCATGCCGTGCGACGGCGCCTGCATGGTCATAGATTCGTCCGACGGAAGCTTCACATGGGAACTGCGCCTCGATGTGCACCGTGCTTTCTGGCGAGAAGCTGGCGGCGACCCTGCCAATTACTTCACATTGCGCGATGAAGTCGTTGCGGGCTTCCTTTCAAAATCCGGCAAGTGCGTCGTGACAGAAGATGGGCACACCTATCGCTTCTCCGCCAAATAAGTCAGCTTTACAATCAATCAAAATGATGTATAATATAAGGTATAATTATAGAAAGAGGTGACTTATTTTGACAGAGCAGGAACTGGAGAAGCTGGTCGAAGCGAAATTCGCTGAAGCGGACAAGGCCTTCGAGGATCGTCCGAAGAAGTTCTTCATCACGCAGAACGGCCGCGGTGTCGTCGACGGCGGCGAGCTCTACAACAAGGTCTACACCGACGTGTTGCGCGTCGCGCAGCAAGCTTGCACGGCGATCTTGAAGGAAGCGCTCAAAAAATAAGCCGAACATAAAAAATCCCCATGCTCCTGCATGGGGATTTTTTATATCTTGCGGCTTGCGGCTGGCTGCCTACTTGCTCTTCTCTTCCTTCTTGACCACCGTCGAACGCACATAAAGCTCTCGCAGCTGCTTGGCGTCGACCTCGGACGGCGCGTGCGACATCACGTCCGAAGCGCTCTGCGTCTTGGGGAACGCGATGACGTCGCGGATCGAGCGGCGCTTCGCCATGAGCATAACGAGGCGGTCGAGACCGAAAGCGATGCCGCCGTGCGGCGGCGTGCCGTACTCGAAGGCGTCCATCATGAAGCCGAACTTTTGACGCGCCTCTTCCTGCGTGAGCCCGATGGCTTCGAAGACCTTCTCCTGCAAATCGCCCTGATAGATGCGCAGGCTGCCGCCGCCGATCTCGACGCCGTTCAGAACCATGTCATAAGCGTTCGCCTTGACCCTTCCGGGGTCGGACATCAAGTACTCGACATCCTCGCGGCGCGGTGCCGTGAACGGATGGTGCATGGCCTTCCAGCGCTTCTCTTCCTCGTTGTATTCAAACATTGGGAAGTCCGTGACCCAGAGGAATTTCAGCGCATCGGCATCGATGAGGCCGCGACGGCGTGCCATCTCAAGGCGCAGTTCGCCGAGCGCCTGTGCGACGACGAGGGGCTTGTCCGCGATGACGAGCAGGAGATCGCCCGTCTTGGCATGGCAGGCCTCCTTGATCTTCTCGAAGACTTCATCGGCGTAGAACTTCTTGAACGGCGACTTCACGCCCTCTTCCGTGTACTGAATCCACGCGAGACCCTTCGCGCCGTAGCCCTGCACATACTGCACGAGACCGTCCAGCTCGCGGCGCGGGATATTCGCATAGTCCTCGACATTGATGACCTTGACCTGTCCGCCGTTTTCGAGGACAGAGGAGAAGACCTTGAAGTCCGAACCCTTGACGTACTCCGAGATGTCCATGAGCTCCATGCCGAAGCGAAGATCGGGCTTATCCGAGCCGAACCGCTCCATCGCCTCGTCCCACTTCATGCGCAAAAACGGCGTTTCGAGCTTGATGCCGAGCGTCTTGTCGAAAAGCTCCGCGACGAGGCCCTCCATCAGCTCTAAGATGTCGTTCTCGTCAAGGAAGGACGTCTCGATATCGAGCTGCGTGAACTCAGGCTGACGGTCGGCACGCAGATCCTCATCGCGGAAGCAGCGCACGATCTGGAAATACTTCTCGAAGCCTGCGACCATGAGAATCTGCTTGAAGATCTGCGGCGACTGCGGCAGTGCGTAGAACTTGCCGGGATTCAGACGGCTCGGCACAAGGAAGTCGCGTGCGCCCTCGGGCGTGCTCTTGCAGAGCATCGGCGTCTCAATCTCGATGAATTCATGACGGTCGAGGAAGTCGCGCATGATCTTCGTCACGCGGTGACGCAGCATGAGATTCGCCTGCATCTCGGGGCGGCGCAGATCAAGATAGCGATACTTGAGGCGCAGCGTCTCGTCGACATCGATGTTGTCCTGGATGTAGAAGGGCGGCGTCTTCGCCGTATTCAGGATGCGCAGCTCCTCACAGACGACCTCGATCTTGCCCGTCTCGATATGCGGATTGACCGTATCCTCCGAGCGCGCGCGCACCTTGCCGCGCACGCCGATGACGAACTCGTTGCGCAGGGTTTCCGCCTTGTGGAACGCTTCCTTGCCCATCGCCGCCTCATCGTAGACGACCTGCACGAACCCCGAACGGTCACGCATATCGACAAAGATCAGACCGCCGTGATCCCTTCTCCTCGATACCCAGCCCGAGAGCACGACCTCGGCGCCAACATCGCCCTCACGCAGCTCGCCGCAGTGACGCGTCCTCTTCATGCCTTCCAATGTTTCCATCAATTCTTCACCTCAACACATAATGCAGGAACAAAATCCTTCAGGGCGAGCTTCTTCTGCTCGCTCGTCTTCATATCCTTCAAGAGGGCAGAAGCCTCCTTGACCTCATCTTCACCCAAGATCGCCACAAAGCGGGCATTCTTCTTGTTTGCCTGCTTCATCTGTGCCTTCATGCTGCGCCCTGCGAAGTCCATGGCAGCGGAGAATTTAGCCGCGCGAAGCTCGTGCAAGAGCCTGAAGGCAGGAATTCTCGCCTCCTCGCCCAAGGCGACGACGAAGACATCGACCGCTTCTCGCTCCTCAGGCAAAAGCCCCTGTTTTTCGAGCGCGAGCAGCACGCGCTCAAGCCCCACGGCAAAGCCGATCCCAGGCGTCGGCGGACCGCCGACCTCCTCGACGAGTCCGTCGTAGCGCCCGCCGCCCGCCACGGCACTCTGCGCACCGAGCGGCGTGTACTTGACCTCGAAAGCCGTCTTCGTATAGTAGTCGAGGCCACGCACGAGATTCGCATCAAGCTCGAAGGGAACACCCGCTGCCGTAAGATACGACTTCACCTCAGCGAAATGCGTGCGGCACTCGTCACAAAGGCAGTCCGTGATGCGCGGCGCATCCTCAGCGAGTGCATGGCAATGCTCGTTCTTGCAGTCGAGGAGGCGCAGCGGATTGCGCTCGAAACGCGAGCGGCAGTCCGTGCAAAGCTCTTCGAGATGCGGGCGGAAGAACTCCTGCAGTTTCTCGCGATAGACGGGACGACACTTGGGACATCCGACGGAATTGAGATGCAATTTTAGCTCCTGCAAGCCGAGAGCGCGCAAGAATTCGACGGCAAGCACGATGATTTCCGCATCGACTGCAGGACTTGCCTCGCCCAAAGCCTCCACGCCGAACTGGTGGAACTCGCGGTAGCGTCCCGCCTGCGGACGATCATAGCGGAACATCGAGCCGATGTAGAAGAGCTTCACGAGAGCGTCCGCCGCATAGAGCTTGTTCTGCAGGTACGAGCGCACGACAGAAGCCGTATTTTCGGGCCGCAGCGTAAGGCTGCGCTCGCCTCGATCGGTGAACGTGTACATCTCCTTTTCCACGACGTCGGTCGTCTCGCCGATGCCGCGCAGGAAAAGCTCCGTATGCTCGAAAATCGGCGTGCGGATTTCATGGTAACCGTATCGCGCACATAGCTCGCGGATCACCTTCTCCACATGCGTCCATTGTGCGACCGTATCGGGCAAAATATCCTTCGTGCCGCGCGGTCCGTTGATCAACACGTTTCTTCCTCCTCCTCATCTCCGTAGGCCTCCGCTAAAAGAGCGGATCGCTTCGCGATATAATCGTCGATATCGCGCACATAAGTATGAAAATCCTTGGCGTTGAACGACGCCTTGAGCCTCTTCGTGCGGAAATTCATGATCTTGCTCGTCGCAGCGCAGCCGATGCCTAGGATCGTCTGATGCTCGTCCATGATCTGCATATTGTACATGCTCTCAGCGCCCGGACGCGCGCAGCCGACATTTTCCATCTGCCCGCTCATATAGCCCTGCCGATAGAGATAGTACGGCAAAAAACCCTCGTCCTGCACCTGATCCATCGCCGTCCGAAACATCGCCTGCACCTCGGCGTCATTTGGAAGCTCATATTCTTCCAAGTGCATCTTGAGCTTCGAGCCGCGCTTCAAGGCGAGCGAGTGAAGCGTCACGTCGTCGGGAGCGAGCGCGAGAACCTTCGCCATCGTATCGGCAACATCCGAGCACGTCTCCCCCGGCAAGCCGAGGATGACGTCCATGTTGATGGAAAAATCGCCCGTCTCGCGCAGCAGGCGGAACATGCGGACGATGTCTTCAGGCGTATGCGCCCTGCCGATGCGCTCCAATGTACGTTGCTGCATCGTCTGCGGATTCACGCTGACGCGGCTCACGCGATGCTTCTTCATTGAAAGCGCCTTTTCTGGCGTCATCGTATCGGGACGCCCCGCCTCCACCGTAAATTC
Organism: uncultured Selenomonas sp.; assembly: GCF_963528755.1. Taxonomy (GTDB): domain Bacteria; phylum Bacillota; class Negativicutes; order Selenomonadales; family Selenomonadaceae; genus Selenomonas. The sequence goes on along the minus strand of NZ_CAURXA010000006.1, from coordinate 114,553 downwards.
GCCCGTATGCTCGCCATAGAAAGCTCCCTCGACGAGGGAAAGCATACGCTCGAAATCGGCATTGCTGAGACTCGTCGGCGTACCGCCGCCGATATAGATACTCTGCACCTTCAGGCGATGACGCTCGATCTCACGCTTTGCCGCTGTGAGATCCTTGTCCCATGCGCTAAAAAAAGCGCTGAGCTGCTCATCATTCGGCAGGATGTAGGCGGGAAACGAGCAGTAAAGGCAGCGCGAGCGACAGAACGGTATGCCGACGTAGACGCTGATCGTCCGCTCGTCCGACGTCTGCAGGAACGGTCTCTGGCGAAACGCCATCGCCGTCATGTACGAAGCCTTCTCTAACGAAACCTCGTAGTCCTCCAAAAGGCGCGCGACGATCTCCTCGCGCGAAAGTCCCACTTCGATGAAGCGATGCACGATCTTCGTCGGGCGGACGCCGTGCAGAATACCCCATGCCGCCGCAGGCATATCGAAATGCGTACGAAAGAGACGGTAGAGGTTGAGCTTGACGAGGCGATGGACAGCCGCCATCGCCTTTTCGCCCTGCCTTGCGGCGCCCTCTATAGAAAAGCGCCGTTCCTCCCCCGTCTCCTCTACAGCAAGAAGTTCTGTATGAACTGCAGGCACAGGATCCATGGCAATCTCATGCCGCACGGACAATACGGCAAAATCCGCCTGTTCCTCGCCGCACTCCTCTTCAAGACCCAACACCCGAATCTTGAAGAGCTCCAAAAGCTCGCGCACGAGCTTGACGATGACCTCCTCTTTTCGGTCGAGCAAGAAACGTCGAACAATCAATGCTTGCGGCACTCCTTGCAGTAACCGAACAGCTTGACTTGATGATCCTCGATCTGGAAGTCGCATTCATCGGCAACCTTCTTCTCAAGATTCTCCAGAAGATCCTCAGAAAACTCGGTGACCTTGCCGCAGCTCAGGCAAATCAAGTGATGATGCTGATGCTCGCCGGGATTGAGATCCGAGATCTCGTAGCGGCTGCAGCCGTCGCCGAATTCCATCTTCTGCAGAAGCCCCAGCTCGACGAGAAGCTCCAAACTGCGATAGACAGTAGCCAAGCCGATTTCCGAATGATTGGCGCGCAAGATCATGTGTACGTCCTCCGCGCTGATATGCTGGCCAGGACGATCCATGAAAACCTGCAGAACAATCTGCCGCTGCGGCGTCATTTTATGCTGACGTTCCTGCAGCCTCTTCCTCAGATCCTCCATTGTTATTTTAGCCATGACCATACTCCTTTACGATTTGTTGCAAACTACACGCACAAACGTCCACTTCGTGGACATTGTGCGTCGCCCTTACAGAAACCCAGCCAATCAGTCTACGCCCTTCGGGCTTGACTTCTTGGGGTTTCATGGTAAACTACACGCACAAACGTCCGCTTTGTAGACATTGTGCGTCGCCCTTAATGAAAAATGAGCAGACATTGAAAGTATCTGCCAATTCAAAGTCTTTATAAGCTATTGTAGCAAAAAGTATCAAAGAATACAAACATTTATTCAATCAGTTCAAACTTCGCAGAAAAGGTTCGTTGTAAAATAAAATCAGACCCTAAAAGAACAGGAATTAATGAGAAGCAAAATTCGGTAGCAAGACGCCTCATGCCCCTTGATTCTACATGAAACCAAAGCCATTGATATAGGGATTGCACTTTCTCTCATGCCCGATCGTCGTCGCAGGACCGTGCCCGCAGTATACAGCAAGCTCGTCGGGCAGAGTCATGAGCTTTTCTTTAATGGAAGTTAGGAGATCTTGGGAGGAAGCACCGGGAAAATCCGTCCTGCCGACGGATTCAGCAAACAGCGTGTCGCCGCTGAAAATGCGATCCTCCATGAGGTAGCAGACGCCGCCCGGGGAATGTCCGGGCGTATGAAGCACGGTGAACTTCATGCCGCCGATCTCCAAGACCTCGCCGCCTTTCAAAAGAGTATCGGCGGGGCGCGTCATGATCGGCACGCCCATAAAGGCGGACAAGTTCTTCCGCGCATCGAGGAGCATCGGCGCATCAGCCTCATGGAGATAAAGCTTAGCGCCCGTTTTCTCGCGTAGAAAGTCGATGGCGCCAATATGGTCGGCATGAGCATGCGTGTTGAGAATCGCCTTGAGGTTCAGCCCAACTTCTTGGATATACTGCCATATAGTTTCTTCGCTGCCACCCGGGTCGATCGCTATCGCCTCTTTACTTCCTTCTTCATGCAAAATATAGCAGTTGACGCCAAGCGCCCCTACCACGAGCGCCTTCATGTTCAAACTCATAATTCATCATCCCTTGCTGACGTGCCCAGAGAGCGCGATACGCTATAGACATCCTTCATGCGGCGAATCTTCGTCATGATCTGCGCCACCTGCTGCGAGTTTCGCACATCAAGCCCCATCGTGACGAGCGATGTCTTGTTCGACTTATTCGCCTTCGCCGTGAGCGAAGTGATGTTGACCTTCATCTCAGCTGGCAGGGCGAAAAGTTCTGCGAGCATTCCTGTCTTATCGTTGCAGACAACCTCAATCTGCACCGTATACACCTTGTCAAGACCGACATCCCAGTTGACTTCGATGACGCGCGAGAAATCCATATCGTTCAAGAGATTTGGGCAATCCGAACGATGCACGGAAACGCCGCGCCCGCGCGTGATGTAGCCCGTGATTGGATCGCCTGGGATCGGATTGCAGCAGCGGGCCAGACGCACGAGGAAGCCGCCCTCCCCTTCCACGAGGATACCGTGGCTCGCCTTCTTCTTGCGGTTTTTCAGCGGCTGCTTTAGTTCGCTGAGCATTTGGGAAATATCGGGCGTCGTCGCCTTCTGCAGATCCTGCTTGTGCATCTCAATGAGCTTCGAGAGGATGCTGTTGACCGTTATGCCGCCGTAACCGATGGCGGCGAGAAGATCGTTCACCTGCGGAATATTGAGCTTCTTCGCCAAAAGTTCGAGGCGCTTGGGCTTCAGCACCTCTTTCGGCGCATAGCCGAGATGCTTGGCCTCCTTCTCCATCAAGTCCATGCCGCGCGCGATATTTTCTTCCTTACGCTGCTTCTTGAACCACGAGCGTATCTTCGTGCGCGTCTCCGAAGACGCGACGATGTTGAGCCAGTCACGGCTCGGTCCACTGTTCGACTTGTTCGTGATGATGGAAACGATGTCGCCGTTCTTCAGCTTATACTCCAACGGCACAATCTTGCCGTTGACCTTAGCGCCCACGCAGTGATGCCCGACTTCCGTATGGATGCGGTAGGCGAAATCTATGGGAATCGATCCCTTGGGCAGATCGACGACATCGCCCTTAGGAGTGAAGACGAAGACCTCGTCGGAAAAAACGTCGACCTTCAAAGCCTCGAAGTATTCTCGCGGGTCGTCCAGTTCATGCTGCAGGCTCACCATCTGGCGCAGCCACGACATTTTCTGATCGTATTCGCGCGTCGCGCCGACGCTCTTGCCCGCTTCCTTGTACTTCCAATGCGCGGCAACACCGTATTCCGAAACCTTGTGCATGGCAAACGTGCGGATCTGAATCTCAAGCGGATAGCCGCGGCAGATTACGGTCGTGTGCAGGGACTGGTAGCCGTTCGATTTCGGCATGGCAATGTAGTCTTTGAAGCGACCAGGCAGCGGCTTCCACATCGCATGGATGATGCCGAGCACGCCATAGCAGTCCTTGACGGAGTCGACGAGCACGCGTAGCGCCGACAGATCGTAGATCTCGCTGATGTCCTTCTGATCGCGCTTCATCTTCTTGTAGATGCTGTAGAAATGCTTGGCACGACCCTGGATTTCTGCCGTTATATGCGCCTCTTCAAGCTTTTCCACGATTTGCTCGTGCGCCTCGTCGATGAATGCCTGACGCTCCTGGCGCTTCTGCTTGACGCTCTCGACGAGATCGTAGTACGCCTTGGGATCGAGATAGCGCAGGCACAGATCCTCAAGTTCCCACTTAACGTTCGATATGCCGAGGCGATTCGCGAGCGGCGCGTAGATCTCGATGGTCTCCCGCGCGATGCGCTTCTGCTTGTCCTCGCGCATGTACTTGAGCGTGCGCATATTATGCAGGCGGTCAGCGAGCTTGATCATGATGACGCGGATGTCCTTCGCCATCGCGAGAAACATCTTGCGATAGCTTTCGAGCTGCTGCTCTTCCTTCGACTTGTACTGAATCCTGCCGAGCTTCGTCACGCCGTCGATGAGCATCGCGACCTCATCGCCGAAGCGCTCGCGCATTTCGTCGAGCGTATGCGTCGTATCTTCCACGACATCATGCAGGATGGCGGCGCTGATCGTGATGTCGTCGATCTGCAGATCCGTCAAAATCTTCGCGACGGCCAGCGGATGGATGATGTAGTCTTCACCCGAAACGCGCTTCTGTCCCTTGTGTGCGGCATCCGCAAGTTTGTACGCCCTTCGGATGAGGTCGGTGTCCGCATTCGGCTGATAGCTCTTGACCGCTTCCAAGATCATATCGATCGTTACGGGACTCATTTCACTCATTCCAATCCACCCGGCTTTCCTCGGCATTCTACGGGCAGCGATCCATTCTCGCCCGCTCTAATCTCATATTATACATTATACACCATCGCGCAAGGCTTGAACAAAGCGCGATATCTTACAGCGGATTCCCTTCACGAAAGATGCGCGACTTCTGTAAGTCAAGCTTCCCTTGCGGCGGGCAGAACGCATATCGTCCGTCGTCAGGCAGCAGGACGCCGAGTTCTTCGAAAATCTGCAGCGCTTTTTGAAACGTGAAGATTCCCATGGCAGGGAAATGAAGCAGATACTCTGCTAGAAGCTTTTTCACATCTGCCGGCAGACCTTCGCCCGTTCTTTGACGTGCGAACAGAAAGCGATAGACCGAGGCCAGCGCGTCACGGTCGGGATGCTTCGCCTCGGCGCGTGCCGGACGAAAATCTTCAAGCATGAGTTGCAGAGAGCGCTTCTCGCGCCATACATGGTATTCGGGAAAATACGCGATGTCGATGCGCTCGCGATTGACGAGCGGCGCCTCCTCGCCCTTGCCCCAAGCCAGAACGTCGATGCTCGCGTCCAAGCCGTCAAGCTCAAACTTCAGATGCTGCCCCTCCTTGCCGATTTGCCGCGCATAGCTGCCGCGAACGCCGTGCGTCGAAAAGAGCGGCTTGGGATTTCCCATGCCGTACGGCTCCAGAAGCTTGATCTCCGTCATCAGCTGCTCCGTAATCTTTTCGGGTGCAAGCTCCAGCTCGATGTCGAGAATCGGCACGAAATCCTCTTCCGTCAGCACCTTTGCCGCATAAGCCTCCATAGCCTCACGGAAGGAAGCGACGTCCGCCGAGCGAAGCGAAAGCCCCGCCGCCTGTGCGTGGCCGCCAAAGCCCAGAAGATGCTCCCCGCAGGCAGAAAGAGCTTCAAACATGTGGAAGCCGCGTATGCTGCGGCACGATCCCTTGCCGATGCCGTCTTCTTCCGCGATGATAACCGTCGGACGGTAATATCGCTCGACGATGCGCGAGGCCACGATGCCGATGACACCGGGATGCCAGCCTTCTCCATGAAGCACGAGCACATGCGCGCGCTTGACGTCAATCTCCTCGATCTGTTTTTCTGCCGCCTGCAGGATCTCCTGCTCCACGGCCTGACGCTCGCGATTCGCCGCATCAAGCTCCTCCGCAATCGCCTGCGCTTCCTCCCCGTCCTCCGTCAGGAGCAATTCGACGCCGCGCAGCGCGGACGCCAGGCGTCCCGCCGCATTGAGCCGCGGCGCGAGCACGAAGCCGATATGTCCGGCCGTGATCTCCTTCTCTTGGAGTTCCGTCACAGCGAGAAGCGCCTGAATACCCGGACGCTTCGATTTCTTCAAGACGCGCAGACCTTGCTGCACGATCTTCCGATTTTCCCCGAGGAGCGGCACGACGTCGGCGACCGTGCCCAGGGCGACGATGTCAAGATCGCCCGTGAAGGCCTTGCCGCGCATTTTCTGCCAAAGCGCTTGGCAGAGTTTGAACGCCACGCCCACGCCCGCGATGTTCTTGTCGGGATATGCGCAGTCTGCACGATGCGGATCGATGACGGCGAGGGCTTTGGGCAGTTCCTTGCCCGGCAGGTGGTGATCGGTGATGATGAGATCGACCTTGTCTTTTGCCGCTGCCGCCTCCTCGACGGCGGAGATGCCGCAGTCCACCGTGACGATGAGCCTGGCGCCCCCGGCGATGATCTCATCGAGCGTTTCCTTGTGCAGCCCGTAGCCGTCCTTCTGACGATGCGGAATGAAGTAGTCTGCAGCCGCACCGAGCTGACGCAGATTGCGGCAGAGAAGCGAGGTCGCCGTGATGCCGTCGACGTCGTAATCGCCATAGACGACGATGCGCTCCTGCGCTTCGATCGCCTGCTCTATGCGCGAGACGGCCTTTTCCATATCCCTCATCAAGAACGGATCGTGAAACGGCTGCTTTTCCGGATGAAGGAACGCCCGCGCCTCTTCGTCCGATGTGATGCCGCGATGCAGAAGAAGCGCCGCCGTGAAGGGCGTCGTGCCGATGCGCTGGGAAAATTCCACAGCTCTCGCCGATGTATCAGGCAAGAGCGACCATTCTTTCTCCATTGTCCTCCTCCCATCTGTCGCCGATGGAGCAACCTACATAAAAGGGGCTGCTGCACAGACCTTTCGGCCTGTGCACAGCCCTTTCATCAGCTTGGCGTTTCGCCGCGCAAATTATGAACAACGGTCACTTCGCTGCAGCCGCACTACCCGCCCTGCGGCGCTTCTCCGAGAAATTGCGCAGGACGACCCAGATGGGGCTTGCAATGAAGATGGACGAATAGCAGCCGGCAAAGAAACCGACGAGCAGGGCGAACGAGAAGTCCTTCGTCGTATCGCCGCCGAACCAGTAGAGCGCGAACGTCGTGAAGAGCACGGTGCATACCGTGTAAATCGAGCGCGTCAGCGTCTGATAAATGCTCGTATTGACAAGCTCGTTGATGTCGCCGCCGCGCCTAAAGTGCAGCTTCAGATTCTCGCGGATGCGGTCGAAGATGACGATGGTATCGTTAATCGAATAGCCGACAATCGTCAGAAGCGCCGCGACGAACGAAGAATCAATCGGCCGCTGTGTCAGAGAGAATACACTCAGGACGATGAGGATGTCGTGAACCAAGGCCAAGATGGAGGAAATACCAAACTTGAACTCGAAGCGGTACGAAACGTAGAGCACGATCATGACCCACGAGAGCGCGAGCGCCCAAAGGGCGTTCATGATAAGCTCCGATCCCATCGTCGCACCGACCTTCTCCTCGCGCAGCACATCGTAGTCGCCGAGCTGCTGCTTGAGCGACGCCATCACAGCCTTGCGCTCCTCTTCCTCAAGGTCAACGCTTCGCACCATGACCGTGGGCGCAGCTTCAGCATTCGCCGCGTCGCCCGAGAACTGGATCGTGCTGTTGTCAAGTCCGTACTCGCGCAGGACGCCGCGCACATCCGCCAAGGTCACTTCCTTCTGGAAGCGCAGCTCGATGATCGTGCCGCCCGTGAAGTCGATGCCAAGGTTAAAACCCTGCGTGCACATGCTGAAAATGCCGGGCAGAATGACGCACAGGGAGAGGATGAACCAAATCTTCGTGCGCTTTACAATGTCGAACTTATGCATCTTTCTTCACCCCGCTTCCGCCAGTCAATCCCGTCGCACCGTAGACGGCGGGATTCTTGCAAATATTCGAGGCAATGAGGAGCTTCAGCATGTACTGCGTGAGCGTGATCGCCGTCAGCATGCTGAGCACGACGCCGAGTCCGAGCGTGATGGCAAAGCCCTTGATCGTTCCCGTGCCGAAGAAGAACAGCACGAGCGCCGCGATGATCGTCGTGATGTTTGAATCGAAAATCGTCGTGAAAGCGCGCTTGAAGCCCGCCTCCATCGAAAGGCGCAGCGTCTTGCCCAAGCGGAATTCTTCCTTGAAGTGCTCGAAGATCAGCACGTTCGCATCGACCGCCATGCCGATGGACAGGATGATGCCCGCGACGCCCGGCAGCGTCAAGGTCGCATCGAGCATCTTCAAGAGGAAGAGCAGCAGGATGACGTAAGCCATGAGGCTGAGATCGGCGATGAGACCCGAAAGGCGATAGAAGAGGATCATGAACGCGAGGACGGCGGAAATGCCGATGACAAAGGCGAACTCGCTCTTGTCCTTCGAGTCCTGTCCGAGCGTCGGCCCGACCGTGCGCGTCTCAATGATATTGACCTTGACAGGAAGTGCGCCGCTTCTCAGAAGCATCGCGATGCGATGCGCCTCTTCCTGACTCTCCTGTCCCGTGATCTCAGCCCTGCCGCCCGTGATCGGCTCGCGCACATTCGGGTTCGTCAAGACTTCTCCGTCGAGCAGGATGGCGATGCGGCGGCCGACGTTCTTCGTCGTCAGATCGGCGAACTTCTTCGCGCCCTCGTCGGAAAACTCCAAGTTGACCACATATTGGTTCTGCTGGTTGCGGGCGTCCTGCGCGTTCTTCAGGTCCGTGCCCGTCATGACGGTATTTCCATCCTCGTCCTTGAATTCGAGCATCGCCGTCTTGCCGATCGTCTTAATGGCAGAATCGGGATCCTTGATGCCCGGCAATTCGATGATGATGCGGCGCTCGCCCTGGCGCTGGATCAGCGGCTCGGTCAGGCCAAGCTCGTTGACACGCTTCTCCATGATTTTGACGACGCGCTGCATCGCATCGTCGTTGACCTGCGCTTCCGGCGTATCGACCGCTTCGAGCACGACATGCGTGCCGCCCTGCAGGTCAAGGCCTTGGCGTATGGAATTTGCCAACGGCGAGACGAAGGCGAAAAAAACGCCGACGATCACCGCGATGACCGCGATGAGCTTCAGTAAAGCGTCCTGTCTCAAATCTTCCCATCTCCTCTGATACATATTATTCTTCCGCACTCAAGCGCAAGGCGCAAAAGACACGGTTCAAGCCCCTTTTTCACGCAGGAATGCGACGACCGTCTCCAAGACCTCCGCCGCCGAAAGATCGTCCGTCTGCAGATAGAGGTCAGCATGTTCCCGCGCGTCGCGCAATCGCTCGTGCTGCACGACAAGACGCTCCTCCGTCCACGAGACGCGGCGGCGCTTCTTGATTGCAGGAAGCGTCGCATCGATCATCACGAGGATGTCGGGGCGGTGCTTGTTCCAAAAAGCGCGAATGCACGAATGCTCCTGCGCCACGTTGTATGCGTCAAAGCCCGCATCCTTGAGGCCCTGCACGAGCGTCGTCTTGCCCGACGCACAGACGCCGACAACAGCAATTCGCATAGCTTTCTCCTTTGGAAACGCAATGGCTTCATTCTACCGGACCGGCTACTACCGGAACGGCTGCGACTAGAACGGATACGAAGCGGAAAGCTGCTCGATCTTCGGCGCATCGGCTGCGGCTTCCGCTATGCCCATGACAACGACCGTCATATCGTCTCCCGCCTTGTCCTTGTCCAAGGAGAGCGCGTATTCCAGGATGCTCTTGGCGATGAAGTCGCAGTCCTCGGGCGCATTGTCCTCGATGATGGCGAGGATCTTCTTCATATCCATCGACGCGCCGTCGTACTTCTTTCCCGCGTGCGCGATGCCGTCCGTGAAAGAGACGACGATCATGCCCGGGGCGAACGGCAGTTCATAGACGAGGGGCTTCATGTGGCGGTTGACGCCGATCGGCGAGACCTCGTCGTCGTAAATCGTCAGGTACTCGTCCGTCTTGACAATCGTCGGACAGTTGGAATTGCGGCTGATGACGACCGTTTCCGATTCCAAATCGGCGCTCAGGAGCGTCAGCGTGCACGACACCTTCTTGTCCTTCATCGCGTAGAGGTAGTCGTGCACGGCGCGTGCGACGGCGCCGTCACGCGCACCGTCAGCGATGAGTGAAGCCGCCTTGTTCACGACCCAGCTGCTCGTATGATGCGCCGCCAGCCCGTTGCCCTGCCCGTCGGCAATGACGGCGGAAAGTCCGCCGTAAGGCCGCTCAATGATGTCGAAGCTGTCGCCGCAATGCTGCATCGCGTACTTGTTGATCTTCGCCATGCCCACTTTTATCTTCATCAATGCTTCTCACCTGCAAAGTATAGTTTCGTTCTCCGTAACAATCGCGTGCATCATGACGTCATGCGCCTCTCGGGGAACCTCGTCCATGATCTGACAAGAAAATGCCACGGCGATTCGCTGCGCCTGCGGCGCCTTCTCGCCCAAGAAGCGATCATAGAAGCCCGCGCCAAGGCCGAGCCGCGCCCCGTCGCGCGAAAATGCCGCGCCAGGCACGAGCACGCAGTCAAGGCTCTTTGGATCGACGATCTCGCGCCGCTCTTCACGCACGGTCGGGATGTCAAACACTCCCGGCACGAGGTCGGAAAGCGCCCGCACGCGCACCGCTTCCATCACGCCCTTGCCAACGATAAGCGGCACGGCAACGCGCTTTCCTTCGGCCAGCGCCTTTTCCATGAAGCTGTAGAGCTGCACCTCGTCCGCCATCGCAGCGAAGGCGAAGACGGTCCCGGCCTCGCGGCAGACGTCGAGCGACATCAGTCTCGCTTCTATGGCCTCGCTGAACACTCGGTTCGTCTGCTCTGAAAGGCTGCCGCGCCGCTTCAAGGCCTCTTGCCGCAGGCGCTTTTTCGCCTGTAAAAGCTCCTCGGATGTCATGCGTCAGGATTTCTCCTGCGCCCCGCCATCCGTGACATTCGCATGGATGGACGCACGCGACACCTCGATCTCCACATGCTCGGCGATCTTCATCTTGACCATCGTATCGTGCACCTCGGTCAGCGTGCCGTAAATGCCGCCGATCGTCACGACGCGATTGCCGCGCCTGAGTCCGTCGAGCATCTCCTTGCGGCGCTTCTGCTCCTTGCGCTGCGGCCGGATGATCAAAAAGTAGATGACGAGCACCATGAAGATCAAAGGGCCGTATGTATAAAGGGCATTCATCATATTTGCATCCATGGTATTCCTCCTAGTCAAGGAATCACTGACAGATTCAGCGCTTCCTCAAAAACCTCACAGTTCATTTCTTTCGACGCATTTCGCCGTTTCCCTTTATTGCGGGGAAAATTCCTTACCTCTGATAACGCGCAAGAAATTTTGCGCGAAAATCGCTGAACGCATCGGCGAGAATCGCCTCGCGCATCTCGCGCATAAACGCTTGCAGGAAATAAAGATTATGCAGCGTCAGAAGGCGCAGGCCGAAGATTTCCTCAGCACGAACGAGATGTCGGATGTAGGCGCGCGTGTAGCCGTTTCGGCAGGCGTAGCAGCCGCAGCCCTCTTCGAGGACGGAAAAATCGCGCGTGTAAGCGGCATTCTTCATCACGAGCCGGCCTTCATACGTCATCGCCATGCCGTTTCGTGCTACGCGCGTCGGAAATACGCAGTCAAACATGTCGATGCCGTACATGACGCCTTCGAGGAGATAATCGGGCGTGCCGACGCCCATCAGATAGCGCGGCTTGTCTTCGGGCAGAAGATGCACGGTGAGTCCGAGCATCTCGTACATGAGTTCCTTCGGCTCGCCGACACTCAGACCTCCGACGGCATAGCCGGGAAAATCAAGCTCTGCGAGATCGGCCACGCTCTTTTCGCGCAAATCCTTATACATGCCGCCCTGCACGATGCCGAAGAGCCCTTGACTCTCGCTCGTCATCGCATCTTTGCAGCGCTTGGCCCAGCGCGTCGTGCGCTCCGTCGAAGTCTTCGCATATTCGTAGTCGGCGGGATAAGGCACGCACTCGTCGAACGCCATGACGATGTCCGAGCCGAGCGCCATCTGCACCTCCATCGAAACTTCGGGCGAAAGGAATTTCTTCGAGCCGTCGATGTGCGAGCGGAAGGTCACTCCGTCTTCGGTGATCTTTCGCAAGTCGCCGAGACTGAATACCTGGAAGCCGCCGCTATCCGTCAGGATTGCGCCGTCCCAGTTCATGAAGCGATGAAGTCCGCCCGCCTCGCGCACGAGATCCATGCCCGGTCGCAAGAAAAGGTGATACGTATTGGATAGAATCACGCCCGCCCCAAGATCCTTGAGTTCGTCAGGCGAGACGCCCTTGACGGACGCCTGCGTGCCCACGGGCATGAAGATCGGCGTCGGAAAACTGCCGTGCGGCGTGTGCAGAATGCCGGCGCGCGCTCCCGTCGCCTCATCCTTCTTTATCAATTCATAGGTAATGGCTGTCAAAGAGTCGCCTCCTCTTTCTTGCTGCCTTCAGCGCGGCATGTCAAAAACATCGCATCGCCGAACGAGAAGAAGCGATACTTTTCGCGCACAGCTTCCTCGTAGGCGTGCAGTACGAACTTACGCCCCGCGAAAGCGCTGATGAGCATGAGCAGCGTCGACTTCGGCAGATGAAAGTTCGTCACAAGGGCATCGACGATCTTGAAGCGATAGCCCGGATAGATGAAGATGTCCGTCCAGCCGCTCTTCGCCGAAATGACGCCTTGCGCCTCGGCCGCCGATTCCAACGTGCGGATCGACGTCGTGCCGACGGCGATGACGCGGCCGCCCTCCGCCTTCGTGCGGCGAATCAGCTCCGCCGTCTCCTCGGGCAGTTGGTAATACTCGCTGTGCATCTTGTGCTCTTCGATCTTTTCCACGTTCACGGGGCGGAACGTGCCGAGTCCGACGTGGAGCGTGACGAAGCCGATATGGACGCCCTGCGCCTTGAGTTCGGCAAGCTGCTCCTTCGTGAAGTGCAGACCCGCCGTCGGCGCAGCCGCCGAACCTTCCTCGCGGCAGTAGACCGTCTGGTAGCGCTCCTTGTCCTCCAATCTCTCATGGATGTAGGGAGGCAGAGGCGTTTCGCCCAAGCGATCGAGGATTTCCTCGAATACGCCTTCATAGCGAAACTTCACGATGCGCCCGCCGAAATCCGTATGCGCCATGACCTCAGCGCAAAGCTCGTCGGAAAAGCGGATGACCTGTCCAACCTGCGCCTTCTTGCCGGGGCGCACCAAGGTCTCCCACGAATCCTTGTCGAGGCGGCGCAGCAAAAACACCTCGATATGCGCGCCCGTCGGCTCGCGCCTGCCATAGAGACGTGCGGGAAGGACGCGCGTATCGTTCAGAATCAAGGCGTCGCCGGGCGCGAGGAACTCGCCCAAGTCGTAGAAATGACGGTGCTCTATCGTCTTCGCCGCCGGGTCGAGCACCATGAGCCGCGATGCGTTGCGCGGCTCGATCGGCTTCTGCGCGATCCGTTCCTCCGGCAGTTCATAATCAAAGTCCTTGAGCAGCATATTTTCCGCTTCCCCTCACGGCTGAACCTCCAACTTCGTTCCCGGATAATAATGTGCCAGAATGGCGTCATACTTCATGCGGCCCGCAAGCCTCTCTGCGCCATGCTGTGACAGTCCCAGGCCATGACCGCTGCCGAAACCGGCGATCACGATCTGTCCCTTTTCCCGCTTCACGTCGAAGAGCGTGCTTTTGAGTCCAAAGAGGGAGCGCATCTCGCTTCCCGTCAGCTCCACAATTCGTTTCGAGCCTTCGATCGTCATGCGCGAAACGCGTCCCGAAGGCGTGCGGTAGGCGTCGCCCCTGCCGATGACGAGCGGGGAAAGCCCGATCTTCTTCAGACTTCCCACATCCTTGCCGGCGGCAGCGAGCTTCCTGAGGAAATCCGCTTCCGACAAGATCACCTGCCACGGGCTTGTCCTTTGCACATCCTCCTTGACAGGCACGAGATACGGCACACCCGCGCCCCAAAGCGCCTCGCAGCTTTCCGTCATGCCGCCCGAATCACTGTGAAACAGCGTTTCCGCCGGCTTTCCCGCGTAAAGAAGCACCTGATTCGCCGTCTGCGCAACCGCCGCACGCGTCGCGGGGGTCTCCGCATCGACGCCGCCGTAGACTTGGCAGTGCGTCGTCGCGCAGACGTCGTAACCTTCCGACCGATGGCGTCCCTTGCTGCGAAGGGCATAGGTTCGCGCCGCCACTGCCTGCGCCTTCAAGGCTTCCATGTGCCAAGAAGCGGGCATCTCCTCAGCGAGCACGCCGTTCACATAGTCGTCAAGAGGAAGCTGCTCGATGAGGTCAAGTCCCTTGCTCTCGACGCGCACGAAAAAACTGCCGCGATAATGCCCAGCGCCGATTTGAAAGATGCCCTCGGCACGCTGCGGCACAAGGTGCAGGGATGCGCTCGACATTCTCTTGCCATCGAGAAAGATTTCCGCTCCGCCGCCCTCCAGCTTGATGGCGGCATTCGGCGCGATCGTCGTCAGCACCTTGCCGCTTCCGTCCTCGACGATGGAAAATCCGGCATCCGACGAGATGAGTACGCTCTTCTGCCCGAGGAGCAGCCCCACGCGAATCTCCTGCGAAGATGCGTGCGCTTTCTCCTGCTTCACCTCTTTGGACGCCGCCTCCCTCTGCGCCTTCCCCGCGCCTTGAAAGTCGATCACGCGGCCCGCCGACGCCGTATGGGAGCAGCAGAAGAACAAGCCGCACAGAAAGAAAAGAATTGCGCCGCACCACATGCCGCTTCGCCTTTCTGACAAGACCAACGCCCCTTTCCCTTCCCTGCACGATAGGAAGCACGGATAAATGCAACGATTCCTATAGTATATCACAGAGAAGCGCACCGCGCCACCGGGAAGGAAGCGCTGATAAAATGAGGTCGCCCAGATGTGTTGGACTGCACCCCAAAATACGGACAGTGAATCATGACCACCCGTCAAACTGGTGGTTTGCTCGCCCCTATAAGGGGTAGTTACCAGCCAGCGTCTAAAGACGCTGGTTTTCACTACGTTCAAGCCAGATTGCTCTTGACTCGTCACCGCCCTTAAAAGGGCGTTTGTACTACTTGCTACCCTTAAAAGGGTCTTCGTATTCCTTCACACTCAACTTATCCATCGCAATATCATGCCTTTCTTGCTCTTGGATATACTTGCGAATGGTTGCTTCATTTAAGCCAACCGTACTCACATAGTATCCTTCTGCCCAAAAGTGCCGATTGCCAAATTTGTATTTCAAATTGGCGTGTTTATCAAATATCATTAACGCACTTTTCCCTTTGAGATATCCCATAAATTGTGATACACTAAGTTTCGGCGGAATGCTTACCAACATATGCACATGGTCGGGCATCAAGTGTCCTTCCAAAATCTCTACACCTTTATATGCACAAAGTTGCCTTAAAATGTCACGGATGCTCTCTTTATACTGATTGTAGATGATTTTCCTACGGTATTTAGGCGTAAACACGATGTGATACTTGCACAGCCACTTTGTATGCGATAAACTATTAGCTTTCCGTGCCATAAGCACCTTTCCTTTCTGTATACTGGCTTGAACAACCTTAGTATACTACCCGGAAAGGTGTTTTTGGTATAACCATTTGTCTTCCACCCGCATAGCGGGTGGTTTACTGTGTCGCATGCTTTGCATGCGACACTGGGTCACGACCCATAACAAACGCGCCTCCCCTATATCCTAGAGGAGGCGCACACGCACGAATGATCAATCAGCTGATACCGACGACTTCGTAGCCTGCATCGACGATCGTCGCCGAAAGAGCCTTGTCCGAAACGTCAGCACTCAGGGTGACGACGGCATTCTTGTTTTCCAGGCTGACTTCCGCCTTTTCCACGCCGTTCATACCTTCCAAAGCCTTCGTCACATGGGCGACGCAGTGGCCGCACATCATACCTTCGATAGAAATCGTCTTTTTCATTACACTTGCCTCCAATTTTTCATCTGCCTGCATTTGTGCAGCTTCTTCCGCTCCCGCCTCTGCTTCCTTCTGCAAAAGGAAGCTGGGCAGTTCACGCAGAACCTTGCGCTTGTCTTTCCTATCGTCATAAACATCAAAAAAGTTCAGCCGCAAGGCATTCATCACGACACAGAAACTCGAAAGGCTCATCGCCGCCGCGCCGAACATCGGACTCAATACGATGCCGAACACGGGCAACCAAAGGCCTGCCGCGAGCGGTATGCCGATGACATTGTAGAAAAACGCCCAGAAGAGATTTTCCTTGATGTTGCGGATGACCTGCCGCGAAAGGCGGATGGCCGCGACGACATCCCTGAGTGACGACTTCATAAGGACGACGTCGGCAGCATCCATGGCAATGTCAGCGCCCGCACCGATGGCGATGCCGACATCGGCACGCGTTAAAGCGGGCGCGTCATTGATACCGTCTCCTACCATGATCGTCCTGCCGCCCTCCTGCAGACGGCGCACGACCTCTTCCTTGCCGTCGGGCAAAACGTCAGCGACGATGGCAGAAAGGCCGAGCTTCACGCCGACCGCGTTCGCCGTACGGCGGTTGTCTCCCGTCAGCATGACGGGCTGCACGCCCATGCGCAGAAGTTCCTCGATCGCCTCGCGGCTGTCTGGCTTCAAGGCGTCAGCAACGGCGATGATGCCGAGCAAGCGATCCGCAGCGGCGAAGAAAAGCGGCGTCTTTCCCTCCGACGCGAGCTTTTCCGCCGCCGCCTTAATGTCCGCTGTCAGAAGCCCTTTTTCCTTCATCAGCGCCATGCTGCCGCCGATCACCGCTCGACGTTCACCTGAAAACTCCGCCGTGCCCGTGACGCCATGCCCAGGCAGTGCCTGGAAATCCTGCACCTTCGAGAAAGAACTGCCGCGCTCTTCTGCCTCGCGTCGGACAGCAACGGCAAGCGGATGTTCACTCTGCGCCTCCAAGGCGGCCGCCACGCAAAGAAGCTCTTCTTCCCCTACACCCGCAGCAGCCACGAGCTCCGTCACGCGAGGCTTACCCTCCGTGATCGTGCCCGTCTTGTCGAGCACAACGAAGTCCACCTTGCCCGTCGCCTCCAGAGCAGCCGCCGTCTTGAAGAGAATGCCGTTCTTCGCTCCCTTGCCGCTGCCGACCATGATGGCGACGGGCGTTGCAAGCCCCAGGGCGCATGGGCAGCTGATGACGAGCACGCTGACGGCACGCGCGAGAGCGAAGCTTGCCGTCTCGCCCAGAAGCAGCCAAAAAGCGCCCGTAGCAAGAGCCAAAACAATGACGACAGGAACGAATACGCCCGACACCTTGTCGGCGAGCTTCGAGATCTCCGCCTTTGAAGCGGCGGCATTCTGCACCATCTCGATGATCTGCTGCAGCGTCGTGTCCTCGCCAACGCGCCGCGCTTCGCAGGTCAAAGCGCCGTTCTGATTGATCGTGGCGGCGCTCACGAGACTGCCCGGCGCCTTGTCCACAGGCAGGCTTTCGCCCGTCAGCGCCGCCTCGTTGACGGCGCTCTCACCTTCGAGCACCTTGCCGTCGACGGGGAAACTCTCGCCCGGCAGTACGAGGAAGACGTCGCCGACGGCGACCTCCGACGCGGCAACGACGACCTCCTCGCCGTCCTTCACGAGTCGCGCCGTCTTGGGTGCAAGATCCATGAGCCCCTTGATGGCATTCGTCGTCTTGCCCTTGCTGCGGCTTTCCAGCCACTTGCCCACCGTGATGAGCGTCAAGATCATCGCGGACGTCTCAAAGTAGAAATCCATGCCGCCCGCCGCGATGCTCTGCCAATCGCCAGCACGCGCTGCAAGAAGCATGGAGAAGAGATTGCCCGTACTGTAGACGAAGCCCGCCGCACTGCCAAGAGCTACGAGCGTATCCATATTCACGCCGCCCGAAAAGATATTGCGAAAGCCGTTAATGAAGAATTTCTGATTGACGATCATGACGGCGACGGCGAGAAGAAGCTCATAAAGGCCGATGACGAGCGCATTGTTCTCCATCGCCTGCGGAATGGGAAGTGCAAGAAGCATGTGCCCCATCGAAACGTAGAGAAGCGGCACGAGGAGCACGAGCGACACGATAAAGCGGCGCAGGATCTTCGGCGTCTCATGATCTTCAAGCGCCTCTCGCTCTTCTCGCATATCCTTCGCCCGCCCTGCCCCCTTGCCGGCGGCAAGGCTCGCGCCGTAGCCCGCATGCTCGACGGCGGCGCAGATCGTCTCCGACGTCTGAGGCGCATCGTAGCTTACGAGCATCGAATTCGTCAGAAGGTTCACGGACACTTCCCGCACGCCTTCCAGATGACGAACCGCCTTGTCAACACGCGCACTGCACGCCGCGCACGACATGCCCGTGATCTGATACTTTTCATTTTCCGTCATAAGAAAAACACCTCCTCGCTTCCTATGACTATTTGAATAGGATATATGGAGATACAGTGTTTGTCAAGAACAAGTTTCAAATGTATGCAGGCCATTCCTCTTCTTATCAAAAATTTATTGAACTTTTTTGATAATTCTTTGTGAAGAAAAGAGGATTTCCGTCTTTTATGTCAAAATAAAGAAGTTGAAGAAGGTTGGTTCTTTAACCATGAAGCCCCAAAAAGTCAAGCGAAGGCGCAGACCCATTGGGTAACTTTCACGAAAGGCAGCGCACAATATCCGCAAAGCGGATGTTTGTGCGTGTAGTCTAAATTCCTTCTCAACGATAAAAAAGAATTCGAGGTGCTTTGCCTTCATGATCGATCTTGACAGGCTCACGACGGAGCAGCGCAATGCGGCGACGCTTCACATCGACGAGCTTTCTGTTTCCGACATGCTGCGCACCATCCATGATGAGGACAGGAAAGTCTTCGAGGCTGTGGAAAACGCCCTGCCCATGATTGCTCGGGCGGTGGAAATCATTGCGGTTCGTCTAAAGAAAGGCGGCCGCCTTTTTTATCTAGGCGCAGGCACGTCAGGCAGGCTTGGCATTCTTGATGCCGTCGAATGCCCGCCGACCTTCGGCACAAATCCTGAACTCGTACAGGGCGTCATCGCAGGCGGTGTGAACGCCGTCTTCCGTGCACAGGAGGGAGCGGAAGATTCCCTCACGCTCGCACAGGAGGATCTCAGAGAACGCGGCCTTAGCTCTTTAGACGTGCTCTGCGGCATCGCAGCTTCGGGTCGCACGCCCTACGTCGTCGGCGGCCTCGACTACGCGCGCTCGCTCGGTGCGGCGACCATCGCCGTTGCCTGCACGCCCGACTCCCCCATCGCCGCACTCGCCGATGTCGCAATCACGGCGGTCACCGGCCCCGAGGTCATCACAGGCTCGACGCGGCTCAAGGCGGGCACGGCGCAGAAAATCATCCTCAACATGCTCTCCACGGGCACGATGATCCGTCTCGGCAAGGTCTACGGCAACCTCATGGTCGATGTCAAAAGTTCCAATGCCAAGCTTGAAGAACGGGCGCGGCGCATCGTCATCGAAGCGACGGGAAGAAGCCGTGCGGAGGCGGAAGAAGCGCTGGCGAAGGCTTCGGGCAGTGCAAAACTCGCCATCCTCATGCTCCTCGCCAATCTTCCTGCCGAGGAGGCGCAGCGGCAGCTTGATGCCGCCGACGGCTATATCAGACGCGCTCTCAAGGGGGGATCTTCATGAAATCCGAAGCGCTTGCAAAGGAAATCCTCCAACTCGTCGGACCTGCCGCCAATATCTGCAAGGCGGCAAACTGCATGACGCGCCTGCGCCTTGAGCTCAAAGAGCAAATGCCCGACCTCACGCAAAAGATCCAAGCGCTCGACGGCGTATTGGGCACGCATACGAGCGGGAGAGAGCTGCAGATCATCCTCGGTCCTGGCCGCGCCGCCTCCGTGACGGAATGCTTCAAGGAATTGCTCGAACAAGAAGCTGCAGCCGCGACGACAGAAATGCCGACCGCGGACACCGCTTCAGGAAGCGACCCCGCAGATGCGCCGTCCGTACGTCAGGCGGCGCAAAACTCTGCTGTCGGCGACGGCAAAGCACTGCATGAAGCCATACGGAAGAGGAATGCAACACCCGTCAAGCTCTTCTTGAAGCGCATCGCCAACATCTTCATCCCATTGATTCCCGCCTTCATTGCCTGCGGCATCATCACGGGACTTTTGAACATCGCGCTCAAGACTTTCCCTGCGCTTGCCGCGACGCCTTATGCCGCACTTCTCGGGCTCATGGGAAATGCCGTCTTCTTCGGCATGAACATCCTCGTCGGCGTGAACGCCGCGAAGGAATTCGGAGGCTCGCCCATGCTTGGCGGCACGCTCGCCGTCATCCTCTCGCATCCGGGACTCGCCGCCATTTCCTTAGATGGTTTCTCCTTCGTGCCGGGGCGCGGCGGCATCATCGCCGTCCTTCTCGTCGCGGCCCTCGCGACATGGCTAGAAAAGAAGCTGCACCGCCATGTGCCGGAGATGCTCGATCTCTTCCTCACACCTCTGCTCGTGCTTCTCATTGCAGGCCTTGCCGCCCTCTTCATCCTGCAGCCCTTGGGCGGCGTCCTCTCCGAGTGGGTCGGCCAAGCTGCGACTGCAGCCATCGACAAGGGCGGCGCCTTGACGGGCTTCGTGCTTGGCGCGGCGTGGCTGCCGATGGTCATGCTCGGCGTACATCAGGCATTGACGCCCATTCATGCGGAGCTTCTCTCACGCTACGGCGTGACCATCCTGCTCCCTGTGCTCGCCATGGCGGGCGCAGGTCAGGTCGGCGCAGCGCTCTGCGTCTATTGCCGAACAAAAAGCGCCTTCCTCAAAAAGACCGTGGCGACGGCTCTTCCCGTCGGCGTTCTCGGCATCGGCGAGCCGTTGATCTACGGTGTTACACTGCCGCTCGGACGCCCCTTCCTTGGGGCCTGCATCGGCGGCGCGTTTGGTGGTGCTGTGCAGGCAGCCTTCATGGTCGGCGCCGCCGCCATGGGCATCTCCGGACTGCCGCTCGCCGCCGTCACGGACAAAGTCGCCATTTACCTCATCGGTCTACTGACCGCTTATGCCGCAGGCTTTCTCGCTACTTGGCTGCTCGGCTTCCAAGACCCCGAAGAGCCATCAAACTAATGAAAGGAGGCATTGCCATGCAGACAGGAATCTCCATTTATCCCGGCCTTGACAACACCCCAAAAGAAAATCTTCAACTCATTGAGTCTGCCGCCAAACTTGGCATCACGCGCATATTCACCTCCTTGCATATCCCGGAGACGGATCACAGCGCCCTCAAGGAGGAATTCAGCGCCATTGTGCAGGCGGCCCGCAGTCACGACATGGAGATCATCTCCGACATCTCGCCTGAGACGCTCGAACTTCTCGGCATGCGCCACTTCTCTCTCTCAGCCTTCCAATTCATGGGCATCCATACCCTGCGCATCGACTACGGTTACGGCGCTGCCCGCGTCGCTGAGCTGAGCCGCAACACCCAGAACATGCGCATCCAGATCAACGCTTCGACGATCACAGGAAAATTCCTCACGGATCTCCTGCAGGAGAATGCGAACTTCGACAACATCGACGCGCTGCACAATTTCTACCCACGCGAAGGAACAGGGCTTGCCGAGGCAACGCTCGTGCGCAAAACGGCGATGCTTCATAAGGCGGGCATCTCCGTCGGCGCTTTCGTGCCGTGTCATTTCCGCCGGCGCTCGCCGCTTCGCTGTGGCCTGCCGACGCTCGAAATGCACCGTGACTTCCCGCTTTCCCTCGCCGCGCGGCATCTCGCTGCCATCGGCATGGATTCGATCTTCATCGGCGACTCCCTGCCATCGCAAGGGGAACTTGAAACGCTCGCCGTCATCAAGGAGAACTGCGTGACCATGCGCGCCGAGCTTTCACTGCGCGAACCCGTACAGGAGGATCTTCTCGCTCACGTCTTCACCGCAAGGCTCGACGAGGCGCGTGACGCCGTGCGTGCGCAGGAGAGCCGCGCCCTGCTCAAGGAGATGGGGAAAGACATCCTGCCGCAAAACCAAAAGATGCGCCCCTATGGCGCCATTACGCTCGACAACAAGGACTACGGCAGGTACATGGGCGAACTGCAGATCATCAAGCACCCGCAGCCCGCCGATGCCCGCGTCAACGTCGCGGCGCTCATTCCCGAGGAGGAACAGTTCCTCATCAACTACATCATTCCCGGCAAGAAATTCTCCTTTCATCTCGATGATGAATAGCCCGCTGAACAAAAACCAGTACATATTTGCATCAAAAAAACTTCCGCCAAACCTTTCGGCTTTTGGCGGAAGTTTTTAGGAAGCGCTGATAAAATGAAGTCATCCCGATGTGTGAAGATGGGAGGCGAATTTATCAGCACTTTCTTCATTCTGCGGCTTGAGCTGCCTCTATCTCCTGTTCCTGCATCTGCAGCGCCAGCTTCCTCGCTTTTGCCTGCTTCTTCCTTTCCTTGCGGATCGCTTTGCTGTAGCGCTCCTCTTCGCTGAAGATGCAGCCGCAGTACGGCTGGCGGTAGAGTTCCAACTCGTGACTGATGTCGATTCCTTCCTGCCAGCCCGGGCGGAAGTCCTCGTAATAAAATTCGATGTCGTATTTGCGAGCAAAGAACTCCGCTGTCTCGCGCATGAGATCATGCTGCTGATGAATGCTGTAGAAAAGCGTGCTCGTAAATGCCTCAAAGCCATTCTCGCTCGCATAGCGCGCCGCCTCTCCCAAACGCCATGTATAGCACATGCGGCAGCGGCCGTTGGGCAGACGCTCGGCTAAGAGCGCACGCTGCAAGAAGTCGCGCAGCATGTAATTTTCGTCCGTCCGTATTTCCAGCTCCACCTTGGCGGCAAATTCCTTCGCTGTCTTCAGACGCATATCCCACTCTTTGTACGGGTGGATATTGGGATTGAAGAAGTATCCGACAGGCTCAATGCCGTCCTGTCGAAGTTTCTTGACAGGATAGCATGAGCATGGCCCGCAGCACATATGGAGCAAAAGTTTTAAGCTCATTTTCCTTCCCCCACATAGGGCACGCCGAGATGCTCATAGGCGGCGTGCGTTACGATGCGGCCGCGCGGCGTGCGGTTGATGAAGCCGAGCTGCAGGAGATAAGGTTCGTAGACATCCTCGATCGTGTCGCTCTCCTCGCTGATGGCGGCTGCCAAGGTTTCGAGTCCCACTGGTCCGCCCGCGAACTTTTGAATCATCGTCAAAAGCATGCGGCGATCCGTATGGTCGAGACCGATATGGTCGACTTCCAGTCGATCGAGAGCCGCGTCGGCGATTGCAGCGGTGATCGCCGCAGCTCCTTCGACCTGTGCGAAATCGCGCACGCGCTTCAGCAAGCGGTTCGCGACGCGCGGCGTGCCGCGCGAACGGCGTGCGATCTTCTCCGCCCCGCTCCTTTCGATGGAAATCTGCAGGATCTCAGCCGCACGCTCGATGATATGCATGAGTTCGGACGGCTCGTAATACTCCAAACGCGAGATCACGCCGAAGCGATCGCGCAGAGGAGCTGCAAGCGCCCCTGCCTTCGTCGTCGCGCCGACCAGTGTGAATGGCGCGATGTCAAGGCGGATGGAGCGTGCACTCGGCCCCTTGCCGATGATGATATCGAGCGCGAAGTCCTCCATCGCCGAGTACAGCACCTCCTCGACGCTTCTGGAAAGCCTGTGTATCTCATCAATGAAGAGCACATCGCGCTCACCGAGATTCGTCAGGAGCGCCGCGAGATCGCCTGAGCGCTCGATGGCAGGCCCCGATGTGATGCGGAAGTTCACGCCCAGCTCGTTGGCGATGATGCCCGCGAGCGTCGTCTTGCCGAGGCCGGGCGGCCCATAGAGCAGCACATGGTCGAGCGCCTCGCCGCGATTCAATGCCGCCTGCACGAAGACCTTGAGATTTTCCTTTGCCTTCTTCTGCCCAATGTACTCAGCGAGCTTTCGCGGACGCAGGCTGTACTGCCACGTGTCCTCTGTCCGTTCGTCCTGCGCAATGATGCGCCCTTCCATTTCCTCCATGCCGCCCCTCCTTTCTCAGCGATGTTGGGCAAACTCCTTCAATGCGAAACGAATCAGCGCCTCAGCGTCCTTGCAGTCCTTGGCACGCCGCAGGATAGGCGTGAACTCCGCCTGCGTGTAGCCGAGCGAGAGGAGCGCGGCGCCCGCCTCGGCAAGCATCGTA
The DNA here is from genome assembly GCF_963528755.1 of uncultured Selenomonas sp. GTDB lineage: Bacteria > Bacillota > Negativicutes > Selenomonadales > Selenomonadaceae > Selenomonas. The sequence goes on along the minus strand of NZ_CAURXA010000006.1, from coordinate 90,735 downwards.
TCTTCGACAGGCTCTTCGAGCAAGCCTTCTTCGACAATCGCTTCGTGCTCCGTCATAAATCCCTTCATCTTGTCCTTGAGTTCCAAGATGATGCGTTCCGCCGACTTCTTGCCGATGCCAGGCGCCTTCGTCAAAATGTCCGCCTTCTTGTTCCTTACGGCAAGACAGAGGTTCTCTGGCGTGATGTTCGACAAGATGCCAAGCGCCGCCTTGGGACCGATGCCTGTGACGGAGATGAGCATTTGAAAAAGCTCGTACTCCTCCTCGGAAAAGAAGCCGTAGAGCGTCATGGCGTCCTCGCGCACGGCGAGATGCGTGAAGAGCGTCACTTCTTCGCCCATGTGCAGGCGACCATGCGTCGCGCCCGAAATGAATACGCGGTAGCCGACGCCTGCAACGTCAAGAAAGCAAAAATCAAGGGAAAGGCGCGCGACCTTTCCCCGCAGGAAACCGATCATGAAAATCTCCTAAAAATTATTGAACCGCAACCATCGCTAAGTTCATCCATGCTCCCTACAGGCGATTGCGCCAGGCGGCGCTCGCCATGCAGTGCGTCGTGCAGATGGCTACGGCAAGCGCATCCGCCACATCGTCGGGTTTCGGCGGTTTCGCGAGGTGCAGGAGCTTTGAGACCATGTAGATGACCTGTTCCTTCCGCGCCTTGCCGTAGCCCGTCACCGCCTGCTTGACCTGCAGCGGCGTATGCTCCGCGATTTCCAAGCCGTTCTTGGCCGCAGCCAGAAGCACGACGCCGCGCGCCTGCCCGACGGGGATCGCCGTCGTGACATTGCGGTTGAAGAAAAGCTGCTCGATGCCCATGACATCGGGTTTGTACTCCTTGATCAAGGCGTCGAGTCCATCGTAGAGCTTCATGAGCCTGTCCTCCATGCGAGCCTTGGGACTCGTCGTCAGAGCACCGTATGCGTGCGGCACGAGGCGGCTTCCCTCCGAGGACACGAAGCCAAAGCCGCAGATCGCCGTGCCCGGATCAATGCCCAGCGCAAGCATGACTTCTCCCCGAGGAAAGCTGCAAGACCGCGCCTTCTGCGGACTTATTCTTCATCAAACTCATAGTTGCTGTAGACATTCTGAACGTCATCGTTTTCCTCAAGGGCATCGATGAGATTCTGCATCTTTTCCGCATCCTTGCCCTCAAGCTTGACAGTCGTATCGGGAACCATCGTGATCTCCGCCGATGCCGTCTCGATGCCCTTCTCGCCGAGCGCCGCTTCGATCGCATCGTAATCCGCGGGATCAGCCGTGATTTCAAAGGCGTCGTCCTCCGCCTTGAGATCCTCCGCGCCCGCGTCGAGCACGATGCCCATGAGTTCGTCCTCGTCCTCGAAGGTCTCCTTCTCCACGATGAACACGGCCTTCTGCTTGAACATCCAGCCGACACAGCCCGTTTCGCCGAGATTGCCGCCGTACTTCGAGAAGATGTGGCGCACATCAGCGGCGCTGCGGTTGCGATTGTCCGTCAGGATGTCGAGCATGATGGCGGAACCCGCCGGCCCGTAGCCTTCGTAGGTCAGTTCCTCATAGTTGCTTCCCTCGGCAGCGCCAAGCCCCTTCTGTATGGCACGCTGGATGTTGTCCTTGGGAATGTTGTTCGCCTTCGCCTTGGAAAGCGCGAGCTTCAGCCGCATATTTCCCGTCGGATCGCCGCCGCCCATGCGCACGGCGATGGTGATCTCCCTGCCGATCTTCGTCGTGATCTTGCCGCGAATCGCATCATTCGCGCCCTTTTTCCTCTTGATGTTCGCCCATTTGGAATGTCCTGACATGAAACCTTGCAACTCCTTATTTTGAATAACGTAGCCTTTTGCTTCAAGCTTTTACAAGCCGATAATGCTTCTTTTTGCCCTTCTTGACGAGCGCCGTGCCATCGGAGAAATCTTCCTCCTGCAGACGATAGTCGGCATCCGTGACCCGCGCATCGTTGAGCGTGACGCCGCCTTGCGAGATGAGACGCCTGCCCTCGCTCTTCGAGGAGAAAACGCCGTTCTTTGCGAGGATGTCAAGGAGCTTCGCGCCCATCTCCTCGGCGGTCAGCGTGAACGTCGGCAGCTCTGCGGATGCCGCGCCGCCGCCGAACATCGCCTCGGCCCCCTCCTTCGCCTTCTTCGCTTCCGCCTCTCCATGCACAAGCTTCGTGACCTCGTAGGCGAGCACCGTCTTCGCCTCGTTGATTGCCGCATCCCTGAGCGCACCCAAGCGGCGCACCTCTTCCATCGGCAGAAAGGTCAAGAGCGCGAGGCATTTTTCAACGTCGGCATCGTCAATGTTGCGCCAGTACTGGTAGAAATCGTACGGCGACGTCTTCTCGGCGTCGAGCCAAAGGGCGCCGCCCGCCGTCTTGCCCATCTTCTGACCGTCGCTCTTCGTGAGAAGCGTGAAGGTCAGTCCGTAGGCGGGTTTCGCTTCCTTCCTGCGGATCAGCTCGACGCCCGCGATGATGTTCGACCACTGATCATCACCGCCCATCTGCAGTTTGCAGTCGCAGCGGTGACTGAGTTCCAGAAAGTCGTAAGCCTGCATGACCATGTAGTTGAATTCGAGGAAGGTCAGCCCCTTCTCCCAACGCGTTTTGTAGGCTTCAGCAGCCAACATGCGGTTCACGGTGAAATGTGCCCCAACCTCGCGCAGAAGTTCGATGTAGTTGAGCTTCCTCAGCCAATCGCCGTTGTTGACCATCAGCGCCTTGCCCTCAGAAAAATCGATGAAACGCGCGATCTGCTTCTTGAAGCAGTCGCAGTTGTGCTCGATATCCGCGTCTGTCAGCATCCTGCGCATGTCCGTGCGCCCCGAAGGATCGCCGACCGTTCCCGTGCCGCCGCCCACGAGACACACGGGACGATGCCCGGCACGCTGCATGTGCGACATCGCCATGAGTCCGAGGAAATGTCCAACATGAAGACTGTCTGCCGTCGGGTCGAACCCTGTGTAGAAGGTCACGCTCTCTTTGCCGAGCAGTTCGCGCACGCCTTCTTCATCTGTGCATTGAGCGATGAAACCGCGCTCTTTCAAAACATCAAAAACATTTGCCAACGAACTCTTCCCTTCTTTTCTCATCCTTCAAAAGCACATCAATCCCTGCCCTTGGAAACGCCTGCGCCCGGCTCAGGACCGCCACCTGGTTCAGGGAGCGACGGCTGCTGCGCGGGCGTGGAGTCCGACTGTGGTGCGCCGTCTCCCATAGTTCTGCCGCCTGCCTCAGGCCTTGGCACATCCCTGGCATCCTTGCCGCTTTTCGTATCCTTGGCATTCTTTTCCTTCTTATCTGTATGCTTCTCGTCCTTCGCAGATTTTTCGTCCTTAATCTCGCTGACACTTCCTGCGGTATATGCCACTCCGTCAAAATTCTTTGCAGGTGTGCCCGCGACAACCTTTTGCATGAACGCCTTCCACATTTCTGCTGGTGCCATGCCGCCTGACATCACGCCCATCGACGTGTTGTCGTCGTTGCCAATCCACACGCCAGCCACGAGATCGGGCGTGTAGCCGACGAACCACGCATCGTGATAGTTGTCCGTCGTACCAGTCTTGCCCGCGACAGGACGTCCGATATTCGCACGCGTTCCCGTACCATGCTGCACGACATCCTGCAGCATGCTCGTCAACGCCGCTGCACTGCTTTCCTTGATGACGCTCTTTTGCTTAAGCTCCGCCTGTTCAAGAACCTTGCCGTTCCGGTCGAGAATCTTAATGATGGCGACAGGCTCGACGTGTATGCCCTTGTTTGCAAACGTCCCGTAAGCGCTCGTCAGTTCCAGCGGCGTCACGCCCTTCGTGAGTCCGCCGAGCGCCGTCGAGAAATTCTTGTCGTTGCGTTCACCGTCAAGCACAAGAGTCGTTATGCCCATTTCCTGCGCATAGTAAATCGGCTTTTCTATGCCGAGCTTCTGTGCAATCTTGACCGTAGGCACGTTGAGCGAATAGCGCGCCACCGTGCGCAGTGTCACCTTGCCGCTGTAATTGCCGCTGTAATTCTTCGGCGACCAGCCGCCGATCTTGATCGGACTGTCGTCAATGATGGTGTCGGGTGAATAATTCGCCTCAAGCGCCGCTGCAAAGACGAAAGGCTTGAACGACGAGCCTGGCTGACGCTCCGCCATCGTCGCGCGATTGAACTGATCCGTGCCTCGGCCGCCGACCATCGCCTTGATGTAGCCCGTGTGCGGATCGATGGCGACGAGCGCCATCTGCGGCTGCTGCACACCATTACCATCCGTGCGCTGTACGGCCACGGTATGCGCGGCCTCTTCCGCTGCCTTCTGCATCGTCATGTCGATCGTCGTGTAGATCTTCAAGCCTTCCTTATAGATGGCATCAGCGCCGTATCGATCGATGACCTTCTGCGTGATATAGTCGATGAAGTACGCGCCCGTCGTATCCTTCGCCTGTGCCTTACTGGCAAGCGTCGGCTTCTCTTCCGTCGTCTTGCGCGCCGTCGCATGGTTGATGTAGCCGTACTTCTCCATCTGATCAAGCACGACTTCCTTGCGCTCCTGCGCGGCATTGAAGTTGTTGAACGGCGAATAGTAGTTGGGGCTCTTCGGTATGCCCGCAAGCATCGCGCATTCGTTGAGATCGAGATCCTCGACGTTCTTGCCGAAGTACGTCTTCGCCGCCGCCTGCACGCCATAAGCGCCCTGTCCGAAGTAGATCTGGTTCAGATAAAGCTCCAAGATCTCCTGCTTCGTATACTGGCGCTCGATCTGCAGGGCGAGGAACACTTCCTGTACCTTGCGCTTGAGCGTCCGATCCTGCGTCAGGTAAGCATTTTTGGCGAGCTGCTGCGTGATCGTCGAACCGCCCTCGGAAATCGTCCTGCCCGTGACGTTGGCATAGACGGCGCGCAGAATGCCGCGCGGGTCGATGCCCATATGTTCGTAGAAGCGATTGTCCTCGACTGCGACGAAAGCATTCTGCAGATTTTTCGGAATCTGCGCGAGCTTTACCGGTTCACGGTTCTCTGTTGCATGAACATTGGCGATTTCGTTGCCGTTGATGTCATAGATATGAGACGACGCCGGCGGACGGATGTCCTCAACGAGATTTTCTTTCGTATTCATGCTCGCCGTCAAAAAGCCGCAGCCGATGCCGACGAGCATGACGAAAACAAGGATGAGGAAACCCACGAGAGCGCGCACAATATTGCCGCCGCGGCTTTTCTTCTTCGGCGGCGGCTTCGGATTCGACTTCGGTGCCAGGCGTCTCTGCAGCTGCTGCCGCGAGGCGCGCGTCGCATCGGTACGTTTTTCCATGAAGAAGCTCCTCCTGATCTATTCAACGATATGCTTTTCATTATACTGCAACGAAAGTGGCAGAGCAAGACATTATTGCCCGCTCTTCCATCACTGCAAATCGACGAGCGTCGCGCCCGTACCGCCCTCGCTGATGTCAGCGAAGTTGAAGCGGGCGACGCTTTTGTGATGCTTGAGATAATCGTGGATGCCCTTTCTGAGTGCTCCCGTCCCCTTGCCGTGGATGATGAGCACCTGGCCGAGTCCGCCGACGACGGCATCGTCGAGGAACTTACCGAGCACTTGCTCCGCCTCGTCGACCATGAGTCCACGCACATCGATCTCACGATGCAGGTTCGCCGTCTTCTGCAGAAGCGCACCCGCCCCCTTCGTGCGGCCGCTTCCTTTCGCAGCAGGCTGCTCCTTCCTCGCACGTTCGACAAAGCGGCAGTCTCCCGCCTTGACATACGTCTTGAGATTGCCGAGCTGCACCTCGATATTTGCGCCCTGAATCTTGAGCACCGTCGCCTTTTGGTCGAGCTTTCGCACATAGACGACATCGCCGACAGTGAGCTTCTGCATGTCGATCTTCTCTTTGTATGCCTTGCCGGGGAGGAGTCCCGTGCGCGAGCGCTCCGCCGCTTCCTGCAGTTTCTCCCGCGCCTCTTGCATGGCGCGGCGGCGGCTCTCTATGCCGAGGTCGTCAAACTGCGCCTTGAGGCTCTTGATGATCTCCTCCGCCTCGCGCCGCGTGCGCCGCACGAGATTTGCGCTCTCCTGCCTCGCCTTCTTGAGCATCTGCTCCTTCTTCTCGCGAATCTCATCCTTCAGCGCCTGCGTCTTTTCCTCAAGCTTCGCCACGCGCTGCTGCCTTTCCATGATGTCGGCGTTCCTCTGCTCGTACATGAGCTTTTCGCTTTCGAGCTGGTTCACGACCTTCTCGAATTGTGCATGATCGGCCTTGATGAATTGCTGTGCACGCAGGATCGCCGCCTCCGAAAGGCCGAGGCGGCGGCTGATGGCAAAGGCGTTGCTTGCGCCCGGCATCCCCGTCAGCAGACGGTACGTCGGGCGCAGCGTCTCGACATCGAATTCCACACAGGCATTTTCGATGCCCTCGCGCGTAAAAGCGAACGTCTTCAGCTCCGAGTAATGCGTCGTCACGATCGTCGAGGCGCCGCGTGCGAGGAACTGCTCAAGGATTGCCATGGCGAGAGCCGCCCCTTCCTCGGGGTCGGTTCCCGCGCCGATCTCATCGAGCAGCAGGAGATCCGTGCCCTCGACACATTCCAAGAGTTTGACCAAATGCGACATGTGCGCGGAAAATGTGCTGAGGCTCTGCTCGATGCTCTGCTCGTCGCCGATGACCGTATAGACATTCGTATATACGGAAATCTCAGATCCTGCGGCGGCGGGGATGTAGCAGCCCGACTGTACCATGAGCGCAAAGAGGCCGATCGTCTTCAAGCTGACTGTCTTGCCGCCCGTATTTGGTCCTGTGATGAGCAGCATGCGATACGATTCTCCAAGCGCGATGTCAATGGGCACGACCTTTGCCGCATCGATCAGCGGATGACGCGCGGCGACGAGATTCGTCCTTCCCTCGCGATTGATCGCGGGGCGCGTCGCCTGCATATCGGCTGCAAGCTTCGCCCGTGCGAAGATGAAGTCAAGAGAGGCGAGTATGGCACAATTCCCTTCGAGAACACTGCCGTTCTTGCCAACCTCCTGCGAGAGAAGGCGCAGGATGCGCTGCACCTCGGTCTTCTCCGCGAGCACAAGCTGCTTGAGGTCATTGTTGAGGTCGACGAGAGCCATCGGCTCGATGAAAAGCGTCGCGCCGCTCGCCGACTGGTCGTGGACGATGCCTGGAAAGTTCTGGCGATACTCCTGCTTGATCGGTATGACATTTCGCTCCGCACGCTGTGTGATGATGGCGTCCTGAAAGAATTTCTGATACTCCGTGCGGTGCAGGATGGCTTCCATCTGCTCCTTCGCCCTGCGTCTGCCCGAGCGCAATTCACGCCGTATGCGCGAAAGCTCGACGCTCGCGTCGTCGAGCAAATTGCCGTGCTCGTCGACGCTGTTTTCCAGCCTGCGTTCCAACTGCCCGAGAATCTCGATGCCCTTTGCCTGCTCCTTGATGAGCGGCAAGTCCATCTCCACTTCTTTGAAGAAGCGCTTGACGGCTCGCATCGCGCGCATCGTGCTCAGAAGATCAGTAAAATCGCCGAGGTCGAGCACGGCGCCGCGCTCGGCCTTTGCCAGAGACTCACGGATGTCGAAGACGCCGCCCATGGGCGGCGAGGAAAAAGCCGAGAGGCGAACCGCCTCCTCCGTCTCGCGCAGAAGCTCCTCTACCTCAGCAAAATCGCCCGACGGAAGGACGGCTCGCGCCCTTTCCTTGCCGAGGACGGAGCCTGCCTTCGCTTCCAGCATCGCGCGAATCTTGTCGTACTCAAGCGTGTAGAGTGTTTCCTTTTCCATACATTACCTTTCTCTTTTACTGCACGCCGCGGAAATAATGGCCGCGCGTCACATCCTTGCCCTCAAGCTCCTTCAGATATTCCTCCTGCTCCTTGATGAGCGTGCCTGAAAAGCGGCTCCATTCCTTGTAAAGGCGCACGCGTCTTCCCAGCTCCGCCGCTTCCATGAAGCGCCCGTCGATGCGTAAGAAAGAGATGCCGCGCGGCGCAAACTCCATCGCATGAAGCAGCATCGAAAGGCGCTTGCCGTTGAGGACGTGCATGTGGCATGACTGGTCGAATACGAGCGGAAATTTCATGTCCTTCCTGTCCAGCAAGGCGTAGCGCGTCTTTCCCTTGCAGCACGGCATCGAACACGAGCCTGACGCTGCATTGCCGAGGAAACTGCCCAAGGCGCAGTATTCAGATACCATGAGTTCAAGATTTCCCTCGACGATGCACTCGACGGGAAAAGGCGCACGCACGGCAAGCGCCCCCGCCTGCTCCAGCGTAAGCTCGGGAGAAAGAACGGCGCGGCTCGCTCCCATTTCTGCAAGCTCCGCAAGTGCCCGGCAGTTGATGACGGGAAGCGACGCATCGGCATAAAACTTCAGCCCTGCCTCGCGCACGACGCGGAGCGTGCCGAAGTTGTGGACGCTGACAGCATCGGGCGAAAGGCGCACGAAACCCTCGACGAGTTTTTTCCATGCCGTCATGTCGCGGCGCAGCACGAGACGTGGCGTGTTGAACACGATGTCGCATCCTGCGCCGCGTGCGAGCTGCGCCGCCTCCGCGTAGTCGCGCAGGGGGATCGCACGATGATGGTAGGAATCGCCGCCGAAGACGATCTCGTCGGCGCCTGAGCGCAGCGCCTCGCGCACGCCGGCGAGCGTGTCCGTCGCCGCCGCGATCCGCGCCTCGCCCCTGCGTCCGGCGCGGGCAGGTGCTTCTTCGTAGCGGAACGCAGGCAGGGCGGCGCGGCGATAGTGCGCCATGCGCTCTTCCTGCAAGGCAGCGAACGCTTTGCGCCGCGCCTCGTTGATCTCGCTGACGGGAACCATCACGCCATCCTCAATATCGAGGGAGACTTCCCCGAGGGAAAAGATCGTCGTACCGATGCGACTCAGCTGCTTTTCAACGGTCGCTGCATCCAACGGTCGCTTCTTTGCAGATTCCGCATGAAACTCCGTCTTTGCCTGTGCCGTAAAGCCGTCCTGGTCACGCAGCGTGATGGAAAGAGGCTCGCCGAGGCGCACGCGGACATGCGCCGCCACGGGTACGCGCCGCACGGGAGCGCCCGCGCGGAAAAAGCCGCGCGCCTTCTCCATGAGATGTGCGTCGAACACCTTGAACACGCGGTCGTGCGGCTTCACGGGCGCATCAAGAGGCAATGTGACCTCCTCGCCCGCCTTTGCCGAGAGACAGGAGCGACCCTTCTTGTCGCAGAGATCCGTCACCGTCGCCGTCTTCCTTCCGCCGACCTTGACCCAGAAATCCAGCTGATCTCCCTCGGCCAGATCGCCCGAGAGCTTCAGCTTCACGCGCCCCGCCGTCCTGTCGTTTTTCAAGACGCGTCCGACGAGAAGGCCGCGATTGTTCGGCCGGGAATCGCTCATCATCGTGCGCCCCGGACGCTCCTTTAGGTAGGCCGTCGTGAAATCGCGGTTGAAGATCTGCGCGAGCGCCTTTTCATCCTCTGCCGCGCTCGGCAGTTCCCTGCCCGCCTCGACGGCGTCGATGGCGCGGCGATAGGCGTCGACGACGACGGCGACGTACTCGGGACGCTTCATGCGTCCCTCGATCTTCAGCGAAGCGATGCCGCTCTCCAAGAGTTCCGGCAAAAGCTCAATGGTCTTCAAATCCTTGGGCGAGAGCAGGAACTGCCCCGCATCCTTGCCGAGAACATCCGCGCCCGTCTCATCGACGAGCGTATAGGGCAGACGACACGGCTGCGCACAGCGACCGCGATTGCCGCTCCTGCCGCCGATCATGCTGCTCATCAGACACTGCCCCGAGTAGCAGACGCAAAGCGCCCCATGCACGAAAGTCTCAATCTCCACCTGACAGTGAGCCGTGATATAGCGGATATCCTCCAACGAAAGCTCGCGCGAGAGCACAACTCGCTCAAAGCCCATCTCCTGAAGAAGGAGCACGCCTTCCAGATTGTGCACGGTCATCTGCGTGCTCGCATGCAGCGGCAGACCAGGCGCCGCCTGACGCGCGAGCCGATAAACGCCGAGATCCTGCACGAGCGCGGCGTCCGCACCCGCCTCATAGAGGAAGCGCAGGTAGCGGGAGAGTGCCGCCATCTCCTCATCGCGTACGATGGTGTTGACCGTCACATGCACGCGCACATCGCGGCTGTGGGCGAAGGCGATCGCCTCGCGCAGTCCATCTTCGTCGAAGTTATCCGCATAGGCGCGTGCGCCGAACATATTGCCTGCCAGATAGACGGCGTCAGCGCCGCTTTCCACAGCGGCCGTCAACGCCTCCCTGCTCCCTGCCGGAGCCAATAATTCAATCAATTTTTTCCTCCGTATGCAAGGCTTCGTCAATCTCCTCAGCACGTTCTGCGCCATCTTCTGTCAGCGCTTCCGACGATTCTTCCTCCTCGGTCTGAGCATCCCCGTCGGCGGCGAGCAATTCAAGCTGCACGTCTCCTTCTTCCGCCACCTCTTCCAAGGCCGGCAAAGCAGGCAGGTCGCTCAGTGCATTGAGTCCGAAGCACTTGAGAAAGACATCCGTCGTGCCGTAGAGGATCGGCCGTCCTAGAACAGGCTTCCTGCCTACTTCTTCGATCAGCTCCATCTCCAGGAGCTTCTGCAGCGCTCGCTCGACGCGCACACCGCGGATGTGCTCGATTTCCTGCTTCGTGATCGGCTGCTTGAAGGCGACGATCGAGAGCGTCTCCAAGGTCGGCGTCGTGAGTTTTCTGTCCTGCACCTCTGCAAGCTTCTGCACATAGGCATGACACTCGGGGCGTGTGACAAGCTGAAAGCCTCCCGCGACACGATGCAGCATGAGGCCGCTCCCGCGTTCCTCCAACGTCTTCGCATAAAGCGCCAAAAGCTCATCCAGGCTCTCCTCGTCAACCTGCAGGATCTCCTTGAGCTGCATTGCCGTCACTGGCTCGCCGCGCACAAAAAGCAGCGCCTCCAAAGGCGCCTGCATTTCTTCCATAAACATCAGTGATCACTCGTCCTTAGGCAAACAAGAATATCGCCAAAAAGATCGCCCTGGCGAATCACGACGGAATGGAGCTTGATCAGCTCCAACAGCGCAAGAAAGGAAACGATGAGTTCCGCACGCGTGCCTGAGGGGAATGCGGCGGCAAACGGCATCTGCCCACCCTCGCGGTCAAGGAGCACGAGGATGTCCTCCATCTTTCCCTGTATGCTGTAGGCGTCGGGCGCTACGAGCGCCTTCGGAATCGTGATCTCCTCTCGCACCTCCATGGCGATGCGGAAGGCGTCGACGAGCAGGGCAACGGACATTTCCTCAGGCGGCAAACGGCGCACGGGAAGCGGCAGCGGCTTGCGCGCAAACACCCTCTCCTGCAGCGCGGCAAGACCGTCGAGTTCCACGCTGACGCGGCGGAAGCGGCGGTACTCCAAGATGCGCTCCACAAGTTCCCTTCGCGGATCTTCCTCTTCTTCCTCCTCCTTTTCTTTCGGCGGCTTCGGCAGCATCATGCGCGATTTGATCTGCAGGAGCGTCGCCGCCATGACGATGAATTCGCTCGCAACCTCGATATCGAATTCCTGCATCTCTGCAAGGTAGTTCATATACTGTTCGGTCAGAACCGCCATCGGGATATCGTAGATGTCGATCTTATTCTTCTCGATGAGATGCATGAGGAGATCCATCGGCCCTTCAAAAGCATTGAGCCGTACCGTATACTTGTCCATGAGAGCGAATCAGATGAGCAGACCGACGACCGCCGCGAGCGTGGAGTAGAGCGCCCAGGAGACGGCTCCCAAGAGGCGCGCGAACGGCCCGACCATGATCAGCAGGATGAGGATGATGAATGTGTAGCGTTCCAGACGCATGAGTTCATACGCCCAGCGCCCCGGCAAGAATGCCATGAGTACGCGTGAACCGTCAAGAGGTGGCAGCGGTATCATATTGAACACAGCGAAGTTGACGTTGATCAGCGCGAGAAGCTGCATGACCGTATAAAAACCCTGCGATACAGGCAAACCGAGACGCGCGTAGACAGCAAAAAAAAGCATGGCCAAAAAGGCTATGACAAGGTTAGATGCCGGCCCTGCCAGAGCCACGAGGACTTCGCCCTTGCGCATGTCGCGAAAATTCCTCGGGTTTATCATCACGGGCTTCGCCCAGCCGAAATGAACGAGGAACAGCGTCAGAAGCCCGATGGGATCGATGTGCGCCTTGGGATTGAGCGTGAGCCTGCCCATGAGGCGCGGCGTCATGTCGCCCATGGCGACGGCGACGCGTGCATGGGAATACTCGTGCACGACCATGGCGATCAAAATTCCCGGGATACCCGCGATGAACCACATCAAATCAGAACCAAACATATTCCGCCTCCCGTCAGTGTTTCGCTTTGCCGAGCGCCGTCATGAGAATTGCTGTCACAGACTTCGCATCGAAGATCTCGCCGGCTTTGACGCGCTCTACGGCCTCTTCGAGCGGCATCTTGACGACGTGGATGAACTCATCGTCGTCCGTATGCTGCTCGCCCGCCTGCAAATCGTGCGCGGCGTAGATATGGATATACTCATTGGAAAACCCGACGGTCGTGCCGATCGTCGTGAGCTTTGCCCAATACTTTGCCGTGTATCCCGTCTCCTCCGAAAGTTCGCGCACGGCGCACGCGAGCGGATCTTCCTTCGGAAAGTCAAGCTTGCCCGCTGGGATCTCAAGCGTGACACGGTCGACGGGATAGCGGTACTGGCGCACGAGCAGCACCGTACCGTCCTCGAACACGGGCAGGACGGCGGAAGCGCCGGGATGCCTAACCCACTCGCGCACGGCTTCCCTACCGTTCGGCAACGTCACCGTATCACGCCGAACATGGAGCAGGACGCCGTCGTAGATGTTTTCACTCTGGAGCTTTTTCTCCAACAAATCTTCGTACATATTTTCCCCTTTATTTCGAGAAACTGCGGCTGATTTCAGCGCGTTTAATTCTAGCATTATCCACCATTTCCCGCGCATTGTCAAGCGCGGCCGCCGTGATGTCGCTGCCCGACGCCATGCGTGCGATCTCGTTGATACGCTCGCCCTCGGCGAGGAGCTGTACCTCCGTCAGCGTGCGCCCTTCCTGCGTCTCCTTGTGGATGTAAAGATGCGCGTCCGCCATGCAGGCAATCTGCGGCAGATGCGTGATGCAGAGGACTTGCCTGTGCAAAGCGACCATGGCGATGCGTTCGGCGACCATGCGCGCCGTCTTGCCGCCGATGCCCGTGTCGATCTCGTCAAATACCATGCTCGGCGGCGAATCATCATTCGCGGCCGAAACAGCCTTGACGGCAAGAGCCACGCGCGAAAGCTCGCCACCCGAGGCGACGTCCTGCAGCGGCTGCTCCTTCTCGCCCGCATTCGCCGAGAAGAGCATGACGATGTCGTCCGCTCCCGCCGCACTGTAGTCTGCTGCACGGAGCGCGATGGAAAAGTGCGCCTTCTCCATGCCGAGAGCCTTGATCTGCTCGCCGACGTGCGCGGAGAACGCCTTGGCAGCGGCAGAGCGCAGTTTCGTAAGCTTCTGCGCCTCCTCTTTCAGCGTATCCGCCGCTTTCCTCAGTGCAGCTTTTAGGTCTTCCAAGTCGACATCGTAGTTCTCGATGCGCTGCAGTTCCGCCTTGACCTTCGCCAGATGGGCGAGCACGTCCGTCGTCGTCGCACCATACTTGCGGCACAATTTGTCGATGACGCTCATGCGGCTTTCCAACGAGTCGAGCCGATGCGGATCAAACTCCATGTCGGAGCCGTAGTCGCGAATCTCATACGACGCTTCCTGCAAGTCACAATAGGCGTTCTCCACCATCTTGCAGGCATTGTCCAACTCATTGCCGAAGCGCGAGAGTGATTCGAGGTTCTTCTTGACCTTGCTCAGAGCCGCGAGGACGTTCAGCGCCTTGCCTCCCACATCGCCGTTCAAGAGCGCGTAGGATTCTTCGACGAAGCCTGAGATCTTTTCGGCGTTCGAGAGCTTCTTGATCTCCGCCTCGATGCGCTCGTCCTCGCCCTCCTTCAAATCGGCCTCCTCGATTTCCTTTTCCTGCCAATGCAGGAGATCGAGGCGTTCCGTCGTGTTCTTCGCTTCCTCTTCCTTCGCCCTGAGCTTCTTCTTGCAGTCGTTCCAAGCGGCGAAGCTTTTCTGATAGACATCGCGCTGCTTTTCAATGGCGGCGTCCGAAGTATCGAGGAGGAGAAGCTGGTTTTCGGGGCGCAGCAGCGCGAGATTGTCGTGCTGCCCGTGGATGTCGACGAGGTAGGCGCCAAGCTCTTTTAGCAGCGCGAGCGTCACACGGCAGCCGTTCAGGAGGACGGAATTCTTCCCCTTGTGCGAGACTTGGCGCGTGATGATGAGCTCGTCATCCTCCACAGGAATCGCCTGCTCCTCAAGGAGACTCTTCAATGCAGTCTGCGCTTCCAGATCGAAAACCGCCTCGACACGCAGCCATTCGCAGCCGCTTCGTATGGCGGTCGCCGCGAGACGCTTGCCCAGCACCGCGCCCAAGGCGTCGATGAGGATGGACTTGCCTGCGCCCGTCTCACCCGTCAGGATGTTCAACCCCGCACCAAATTCGATTTTCACATGCTCCAAAAGGGCAAAATTCCAAACCGTCAATGTCTTTAACATGATGTTCCTCTCACTGCGCGAAGAATTTCTCCATGCGCCGCACGACCTCGGGCGTCGCCTCCCGAGGCTTGACGACGACGAGGATGTTGTCGTCGCCCGCCACCGTGCCGACGATCTCCTGCCAAGGCATATGATCGAGGACGGCGGCGACGGCATTGGCAGCGCCGGGCAACGTCTTGACGACGATGATGTTCTCACTGTAATCGAGAGAAACGACGGAATCGTAAAAGAGGCGTGCCATGCGCTCCTTGGAGAGCACGGCTCCCTTTTCTTTCGGCAGCGCATAGCGATAGCGGCCATTCCCCGCCGGCACCTTGACGAGCATCATCGTCTTGATGTCACGCGACACGGTCGCCTGCGTCACGTCGATCTGACGCGCACGCAGCGCCGCTGCCAATTCCTCCTGCGTTTCGATGGCAGTGTTTTCGATGATTTCACGAATGACCGCGTGACGCTTGACCTTCATGCTCTTCCCCCGTTCTCTCGAAAGCGCGCTTTCCCTCAGGCATTATCCAGAAGTTTTTCCTTCATCGTGCGGTAATAATCCTTGTCGCCGAATTTCACAATGCGTGCGGGATTTTTCGCCTTGCGCACGATCACCTCATCCTCATCGGCAATCTGAAACGACTTCTGTCCATCGAAGGTAACGAAAATATCGGAATGTCCGGCCTTGATGCGCATGCGCACTGTATCGTCCTCGGAAATCACCATAGAACGGATGTCGAAGGTATGCGGGCAAATCGGCGTGAGGACAAGCGCCTTGACGTGTGGATTGACGATCGGCCCGCCCGCCGAAAGGGAGTACGCCGTCGAGCCTGTCGCTGTAGAGACGATCAGTCCGTCCGCCTTGTAGTTCGCGATGCGCGTATCGTTGATGGAAAGTCCGAAACGCAGCATACGTGCAAGCCCGCCCTTCGTCACCACGATGTCGTTGACCGCGCTTCCCTTGTAGCTCTTCTTGCCATGATGGACGACGTAGCCCGAGAGCATGAGTCTTTCCTCGATGTGGTACTCCTTGTCGAGGATCTTCTGCAGCTTCGTCTCTATCTCATCCAGTTCAATGTCGATGAGGAAGCCGACCGTGCCGAAGTTGATCCCGCAGACGGGAACGGTCTGCTCGTAGACGCGGCGGCAAACATTCAGAAGCGTGCCGTCACCGCCGATGCTCAGCGCCATGTCGATCGGATGACGGTTGATGTTCTCGATGCCGTACTCCTCGTGCCCTAAGAGTCTCGCCTCCTTCGCTGGAAGCAGCACGCACACCCTCTTATCGGCAAAGAAAGCGAGCACGCGATCGAGGATCGCACGAATATTCGCCTTCGTCACATTGGGAAAAACCGCTATGGTAAACATCAAATCCCTGCCTACTTGTCCAATTCCGTATGCGCCTCTGCTACGACAGCGACGATTTCCTCTTGTGAAACACCCGACGCGGCAGACTCTTCTCCTGTGCAAACGAGGTGCATAAGGTACTCGATATTGCCCTCCGGCCCCTTGACAGGAGAATAAGAGAGCGCTCGGATGCAAAATCCCGCTTCCTGCGCGGCACGAAAGACGTCCCGGATCACGATCTCATGCACATGCGGATCGCGCACGACGCCCTTCTTGCCGACATTTTCGCGTCCCGCCTCGAACTGCGGCTTGATCAGAGCTGCGACTTCGCCCTGCGGTTTCAGCAAGGAGCGCACTGCCGACAGCACCTTCGCGAGCGATATGAAGGCAACATCGATGGATGCGAAGTCGACGAGCTCACCGAGCGCCTCTGGCGTCACATGGCGGATGTTCGTGCGCTCCATGTTCTTCACGCGTGCGTCCGTGCGAAGTTTCCACGCGAGCTGACCGTAACCGACGTCGATGGCGTAGACCTTCGTCGCGCCGTTCTGCAGGGCGCAGTCCGTAAAGCCACCCGTCGATGCGCCGATGTCCGCCATCGTCTTTCCCGCAAGCGAAATGGAAAAGGCTCTGAGAGCCTTTTCCAGCTTCAACCCGCCGCGGCTCACATAGGGCATCTCCTCGCCTAAAAGTCGAAGCTCGGCCTCGGGTTTCACGCCCGTCCCCGCCTTTTCGACCTTCTTGCCGTCGACGAGCACCCTGCCTTCCATGATCATCGTGCGCGCGCGCTCGCGGCTCGCGGCAAGGCCGCGCTCGACGAGCAGAACGTCAAGCCGCTCCTTCGCCATCGCGTGCTCCCTTCCATGCCGTGAGGATGTTTCTTGCCATCTGCTCAGGCAAAAGCCCGGCCATTTCCAGAAGCTCCTGCGGCTTTCCCTGCTCGATGAATGCATCGCCGATGCCAAAGCGCACGACGGGCACGAGAAGACCTGCGTCTGCCAAGGCTTCGAGCACGGCGCTGCCGAAGCCGCCGGCGAGCGCATTCTCTTCCATCGTCACGAGCATCTTCTTCTCGTGTGCCATGCGATGCAGCAATTCTTCGTCCAATGGCTTTACGGTGCGCATGTTGATGACGGCGGCAGAAAGCCCCTCCTCTTTCAGAAGCTTCGCCGTCTTTTGCGCCGCATCGACCATGCTGCCGACAGCGAGGAGCGCGATTTCTCCCTCCTCCTCCAAGACTTCCGCCGCAAGACTCTCCAACGGATTGAACGGTTCTTCCAACGCCGCGCCGAGCCCCTCGCCACGCGGGTAGCGCAGAGCTACCGGGCCTTCTAGGGAAAGCGCCGTCTTGAGCATGCGTCCAAGCTCATTCTCATCCTTGGGCGCGAGCACCTTCATGTTCGGCAGGTGGCGCAGATACGAGTAGTCGAAGACGCCGTGATGCGTCGCGCCGTCCTCTCCGACGAAGCCTGCGCGGTCGAGCGCGAAGACGACGTGCAGGTTCTGCAGACAGACGTCGTGCAAGATCTGGTCGTAGGCACGCTGAGCGAACGTCGAATAGAGCGCGAGCACGGGCTTCCTGCCCGCCGCTGCAAGGCCCGCAGCAAACGTCGTCGCATGCTGCTCAGCGATGCCCACGTCGAAGAAGCGCGTCGGGTACTTCTCGCTAAAAGCGCGCAGACCCGTGCCGTCGGGCATCGCCGCCGTGATGGCGACGACATCTGCATCCTCTTCGGCAGCTTCCATCAAAGCCTTGCTGAAGACGCTCGTGTACGTCGGCTTCGCGCCCGCCTTCTTCAGCGCCGTGCCGTCGGCAACGTCAAATTTACCGATGCCATGGAACTTATCCGGCGCCTTCTCCGCCGGTGCATAGCCCTTGCCCTTGCACGTCTCCACGTGAATGAGCAGGGGGCCCTTTAGCTGTTTTGCCTGCTCGAACACATCGAGCAGAAGGGCGATGTTGTGCCCGTCCAAGGGGCCGATGTAGTGAAAGCCCATGTCGGTGAAGAGGCCGCCCGGCACGAGCGCCGAGCGTACGCCGTCCTTGATGTGCTCGGCCGTCCGGTAGACACGCTCGCCGATATGCGGGATGCTCTTGAGAAAGTTCTTGATATCCTGTTTTGCACGATGATAGCCCGGTGCGACGCGGAAGCGCGACAGATACTCGGACATCGCGCCGACATTCGGCGCGATGGACATGCCATTGTCGTTCAGAATCACGATGATGTCCTTGCCCAGTGTCCCCGCATTGTTCAGTCCCTCGAACGCCTCACCGCCCGTCAGTGCGCCGTCGCCGATGACGGCGGCAATGCGGTACTGCTCACCCGCGATGTCACGCGCCGCCGCCATGCCGAGGGCGGCCGAGATCGACGTACTCGAATGACCTGTGCCGAAAGCGTCATAGACGGACTCCTCGCGCTTGGGGAAGCCCGTGATGCCGCCTTTCTGGCGAAGACCGGCGAATGCCTCGCGCCTGCCCGTCAGAATCTTGTGCGCATACGCCTGATGACCGACGTCCCAGACGATCTTGTCCTCCGGACAGTCGAACGCCCTGTGCAGGGCGAGCGTAAGCTCCACCGTGCCGAGGCTCGGGGCGAGATGACCGCCCGTCTGGGAAACTGTGTCGATGATATAGCGGCGCAGTTCCCTCGCCAGCTGCGAAAGCTCATCGAGCGTGCAGCTTTTCAGTGCGTGCGGTTCGTTTATGCGTTCCAACAGCTGTACCATATCCATCCGCCTCACTTTTTCCGCCCGAGCAGAAACAGCGCCAAATCCCGCAGGAAGGCGGCGCGTTCGCCAAAGATATCGAGCGCCGCCACGGCCTCCTCTACTGCATCCTCAGCCAATTTCTTCGCCTCTTCCAGGGAGGTCAGCGTCACATACGTCGCCTTCTCGTTGCGGACGTCACTGCCCACGGGCTTGCCGATCGCCGCCTCATCTCCCGTGACGTCGAGGATGTCATCCGTGATCTGAAAGGCCAGCCCGAAGCGCTCAGCATAAAGCGTCAGCGCGGCGAGTTCCTCCTCCTTCGCGCCCGCCAGGATCGCGCCCGAGCGTATGGCAGCGCAAAACAGTGCGCCCGTCTTGCCCATGTGAATCTTTCGAAGGGCTGCCAAATCGAGACGCCTGCCCTCGCCCTCAAGGTCGAGAACCTGCCCGCCGACCATGCCGTAAGGGCCTGCCGCACGGCTCATCTCGGAGACGACGGTGACGAGGGTTTCAGGGGCAGCGCCCTCTTGGCGCAGCATGACCTCGAAGGCGAGCGTCAACAGAGCGTCGCCCGCGAGCACCGCGATTCCATCGCCAAAAACCTTGTGGTTCGTGGGCTTGCCGCGTCGATAGTCGTCGTTGTCCATCGCGGGCAGATCGTCGTGAATCAAGGAATACGTATGAATCATCTCGATGGCGCATCCCGTCGTCAAGAAGGCCGCGCCATCCTTGCCGACGGCGTCTGCCGCCGCCATCAGGAGCACGGGGCGCAGGCGTTTGCCGCCCGCCATGAGGCTGTATTCCATCGCCCTTTCCAGCGTCTCATCATACGCGGGCACTTTCTTCAGCTCGCGCAGAAGCCCCTCTTCCACCAAGTCGGCACGCTTTTTCCATTCCGCCTTAAAATTCACGTGCATCCCCCTCAATCTCCAAGCGAAACTCCTCGACTGCGCCGCCCTTTTCCTTGAGCACGACATCCATCGCCTTTTCCGCACGATCGAGCGAAGTCATGCAGAACTTCGCAAGTTCCACGCCCTTCGCATAATTGTCCATGAGCTGTTCCAAGCTCAAATCGCCGTTTTCCATCGCCTGCACAAGTTCTTCCAGCTCCACGAGCGCTTGCTCAAAGGACGGCGTCTTCTTTCTCGGCATCATAAACCTCCTTCTCGCAAACCTCCGACGACGGCGTCAAAGCTGCCGTCGGCAAGGCGCACGAGGATCCCATCTCCAGCGGCAAGCTCCTTTACACTGCGCACGGCCGCACCATCTTTCTCCACAACGCTGTAGCCGCGCCGTATGACGTGCAGCGGATTGAGCATTTCGAGCTTTTCCGCTGCGACCTGAAAGGCGTGCTGCTTTTCCAGCAGGGCGCGGCGCATCCCGTGGTCGAGCGCTTCTGCTGCCATGTCGAGCCTTTGACGACGCTCGGCTAGGAGCACCTGCGGCGGACGCTTCAGGAAGAAGCCGCCCAGACGCTCCACGCGCTCGCGCTCGTAGTAAAGACGGCTCTTCACCGCCTTTTGGAGACGCATCTCGCATTCGCCAATGCGTCGAATGAGCGCCGCTGTCTCGGGCACGGCGAGTTCCGCCGCCTGCGACGGCGTCGCCGCACGCACATCACTCGCATAGTCGGAAAGAGTCGTATCCGTCTCATGACCGACGGCAGAAATGACGGGAATCACGGAGTCATAGATCGCACGCACGACAGGCTCCTCATTGAAAGCCCACAAATCTTCCGCCGATCCGCCGCCTCTGCCGACGATCAAAAGGTCGACGGGGTATTTCTCATTGAAGAAGCGGATGGCGGCAGCAATCTCAGCCGCCGCGCCCTCGCCCTGCACGAGCGTCGGATAAAGAACCAAGCGAACATTTGCATCGCGCCGTTTGGAAACGCGGTAAATGTCGCGCAGCACTGCGCCCGAAAGGGACGTCACGATACCGATCGTGCGAGGAAACGGCGGCAGAGGCTTCTTGTGTTCCTCATTGAAAAGCCCCTCGGCGGCAAGACGAGCCTTCAGCTGCTCGAAGGCGACGCTCAGTTCTCCCGCCCCCACGGGCAGAAGGCGCTCGACATAGAGCTGATAGGCACCGTCGCGCTCGTAGACGGAAACCTCGCCCGTGGCGACGACTTTCATGCCGTTTTCCGGCTGAAAACGCAGCAGCCGCGCACGGCTCTTGAACATTACGCCCTTCAGAGACGCCGTCTCATCCTTCAGCGTGAAATAGCAATGTCCCGAAGCGTACATCTTGTAATTGGACAGTTCACCCTCGACGGAAACATTGCGCAGCAATCCTTCCGACTGGAACATGCTCTTGATGTACTGCGTGAGCGCAGATACGCTGTGAACCGTCAAACCGCCTCCTCCTTCCGAAGTCGTCATAAGGAAAGGGGCTGTCGCGCAAAAGGCAACAGCCCGAGGATCACCTTGCCAGTCCGCCCAAGATCCCGTTGACGTAGCGGCTGGAATCATCCGTGCCAAATTTCTTCGCCAGCTCGACCGCTTCGTTGATGGCGATGCCGACATCCACCTTTTCCGCACCGTACTTCATCTCGTAGAGCGCGATGCGGACGATGTTGCGGTCGACGCCTGTCATGCGGTCGAGCTTCCAATCATGCGTGGACGCGGCGATCTCCTCATCGATGGCGGCGAGATGCTCGCGCGTACCGCGCACGAGGGAAGCTGCATAGCTATAATCCCGCTTCGTCTCAACGGGCATTTCCTCAACCGCCGCATCGAGCGCCCACATCTGGCACGCCTCTTCAGAAGCCGCCTCCGACGGCGGATTGAGCTCCAGTTGGAACAACGTCTGAAGCGCCGCCTCACGCGCCTGTCTACGACTCATAAACCAAAACCTTTTCCTTTCCTGTCGCTCAAAAGACAAAGCAAAGAGCCGCTTCCAGTCTCATTCCCTGAAGCGATGCTGCCGATAACGCTGCCGATAGGGAAACATCTCATCAAAAAAATCTTCCACATCGCGCAGACGAATATCATGATCGATGCGAATGCCAACGAGCAGCCCGACAAGGCAGCAGAAGAGCACGAAGAGCGTCTGCCAGAAGCCGAAGATAAGCACGGCGAGACCAAAAAGCGCCCCGAAAAACACGCCGCCAATCTTGCCGCGATGCGGCAGGAGCGCGGGCGCGTGCGCTTCAAAAAAAGCCTTGAACGGGCATGTCTTTTTCTCACCCATCTGCCTTCCTCCTGTCAAACGACGCGCTTCTTCTTCGTCAGCGGCGCATTGGAAATATCTTCAACGACAATGTCCAGCGAAAACTCATCGACGCCCATCGTTTCCTGCATAGCGCGGCGAACTTCCGTGCGAATATCGTCGGAAACAACGGCGGCATTCGCCTCCTTGCCTATGACGATAGCGAGACGAAGGGAGAGATGCGCCCCGTCCTTCGCGGTCTTCTTCGCGACGGAAACCTTCACCTGGAGACTCCGGACGCCCGAAACGGCCTGCACCGTCTGCTCCACGAGATTGTGGACGGCGCCGATCGAGACGCCGACATCGCCCGCCTTGCCATGGAGCACGAGGAATTCGCCGCCCTCCCGTTTATCTGAGCCACCCGAAAAGCTGCAGCCGATCAGATGTATGCTTAGAAGAAATACAAGAACGCCGCCCGCAACCAACTGCCATTGCTGCGCTCCCATCAGGTAGCGGTACTCGTTGAGCAGGATCGGTTCGGGCACGATCTGCAGGGCAAGCGCCGCGATGCCCAACGAAAGACACGCGACGGCGAGCGCGTAAAGGAACAAAAGAAAGCGGTTGATGATCCCCATGAACTTTCCTCTCCTCCTCAGTGGACGCGCGCGTCCTCTTCCTCTGTTTCCTCAGCGAAACTCACGCCTTGCACATGGACGTTGACTTCGACGACGGTCAGCCCCGTCATGTTTTCGATTGCCTTCTTGACATTTTCCTGCACAGCAATGGCTACATCGGGAACGCGTGCACCGTACTTCACGATCATGTAGAGATCGACCGCCGTTTCCTTCTCGCCGACCTCGACCTTCACGCCCTTCGTGAAACTCTTCTTGCCGAGCATTTCGGCGATGCCGCCAGCGATGCCGCCGCTCATGCCCGCGACGCCGTCAATCTCCGTCGCGGCGAGTCCCGCGATAATGCCCACGACCTCATCGGCGATGCGGATCGAACCGATCGCGCCTTTTTTGCTCATGCTGACTTCCTCTGCCATGGAAAATTCCTCCTTCAAAACACACTGCACGCCGCCCTGTCGGGCGACAGATGCAGAAAGCACATCGTATGCCGCCTTATCCGCAGCAGATGCAAAAGAAAATCAGGCGCGCTCGATATAGTTGCCCGTACGCGTGTCGATGCGCAGGACGTCGCCTTCATTGACGAAGAGAGGCACGCGCACGACGTAGCCCGTCTCGACTGTCGCCATCTTTGTCGCGCCCGTCGCCGTATTGCCCTTGACGCTCGGCTCACACTCCGTGACCTTGAGATTGACGGACGTCGGCAGCGTGATGCCAATGATACGATCCTTGAATGTCTGCAGATTGACTTCCATATTTTCCTGCAGGTAGTTCAGCGCGTCGCCGAGCTGATCTTTGCTCAATTCCGTCTGCTCGTAGTTCTCCGTATCCATGAACGTATACATGCCGTCGGCTTCATAGAGGTACTGCATCTTGCGCGTATCGAGACGCGCCGCAGGCATCTTTTCGTTCGGGTTGAACGTACGCTCGACGACGGCTCCCGTCTCAACGTTCTTGATCTTCGTGCGCACGAACGCCGCGCCCTTGCCCGGCTTCACATGCTGAAACTCGACAACCTGCCAAACGCCGCCGTCAATCTCGATCGTGAGACCTGTACGAAAATCTGTGCTTGAAATCATTTGTAGCCCTCCAGTAACCTATCCTTGCGTTATCTCAATCAGGTGCTTTGCCGCCTTCGTCAGCGGCACGCCACCCCGCTTCTCCAGGAGCACCGTATCCTCGATGCGCAGTCCTCCCCAGCCCGGCAGATAGACGCCCGGCTCCACCGTGACGACCGTGCCTTCCGCGAGATGCTCCGCCCTGCTCTTAGGCGACAGGCGAGGCTCTTCGTGAATCTCCAGACCGACGCTGTGACCGAGTCCATGACCGAAGTTCTCGCCATAGCCCTCCTGCGTGAGGAAATCGCGCACGATTCGGTCGGCCTCCTTGCCCGAGATGCCGACATAGAGGCTCTTCACGCCGAGGATCTGTGCCTCAAGCACCGTGTGGTAAAGTTCCCTGTGCTTTTCGGACGCTTCGCCCAAGACGACGGTGCGCGTGATATCGGAATGATACCCTTGGTAAACAGCACCATAGTCCATTGTAACAAATTCGCCCGCAACAAGCAACTTTTCTGATGCAGTTCCATGCGGCAGGCTGCCGCGCACGCCCGATGCCACGATCGTCGTGAAGGCGGGACGTTCCGATCCATGCTCGCGCATGAACGCCTCCAGATGCGCGGCAACCGCACACTCCGAGATACCGGGGCGCAGGAATTGCAGCACGTCGTCAAACGCGCGGTCGCTGATCTCCACGGCTTTTCTCAAGCAGGCAATCTCCTCGGCGTCCTTGACCTCGCGCAGCGGCTCCAGCGCGAGGCTGATGAAATTCTCCTCCTGCCAGGCGGGCAAGAGCTTCCGAAACGCTTGGAACGTATCAAAGGAGACATCTCTTCCCTCGAAGCCCAGCGAGCGGCAGCCAAGCTCCTGCACCGCCTTCGCCGCCTGCTGCCAAAGCCCCGCTTTCTGCTCGACGACCTCGAAAGCGGTTTCTGCCTTCGCCTGCTCCATATAGCGAAAATCCGTGAGCAGCAACTCGCGCTCCGCCGTGATGAGGAGAAGCGAGTCGTCGCCCGTAAAGCCGCTGAAATAGCGCAGATTCACGACCTTGCTCACGAGCATCGCCTCGACGCCCTTCTCCTTCATGAGGGTGCGCAGACGCTCTACGCGCTTTTCCGTGCTCATCGCCTCGCCCCCTTCTCCTTCGCTTCGAGCTTCATCAAAGCGATTTCGAGCGCCCCCAGATAGCTCTCCGCACCGAATCCCGCAACCTGTCCCATGACGACGGGCGCGATCACCGACGTATGGCGGAACTCCTCGCGCCGATGAATGTTCGACAGATGAATCTCGATGACGGGCACGGAAACGGCGGCGATCGCATCGCGCAGAGCGATGCTGTAGTGCGTGAAAGCGGCGGCGTTCAGCAAGATGAAGTCCACTCTGCCCTCGGCATTCTGCACGGCATCGACGAGCGCCCCCTCATGATTCGACTGAAAGAACTCGATGGCCGCGCTCGCTTTTGCCGCACGCTCCCGCAGCGCCTCGTTGATGTCCGCAAGCGTCGCAGCCCCGTAGATTTCCGGCTCACGCTTTCCGAGAAGATTGAGATTCGGACCGTTTAGTACCAAAATTTTCGACAAGATTTCTCCCCCCGTCGTTTCCAGCTTTTTAATAGCGAATCACAAAGTCCTGCTCATCCGCCGTTTCCCGCTCCTCCGTGACAAGACCGCTGACACGGATGTAGCCGTTGCCCTGCCAAATCCTGTTCCAGAGCGCCTCGACAGCCTCGGCTTGCCCCTGCACCTCCATCGTGACGGAACCGTCCTCCATGTTGCGCACCCAGCCGCAAAGGCCAAGCTCCAGCGCATTTTGCTGCACGAAGAAGCGAAAGCCGACGCCCTGCACGCGCCCCTCGGCTCTGGCAAAGAAGCGCACATTTTCCTTTTCCATCACATTCATCCTTTCTCCCTACGGCGGCGCAGGATGGCATACTCCTCAACGGGCTGCTCCATGCGCAGATGCACGATCTGCTGCGCGTGAGCTGCCGTCGAAACAGGCTCGCCCGCCTCGTCCCTCATCTCCGTCAAGCGCTGGCAGAACGTCTCACGCGTCGGCTGGAACACTTCGATCTCCTGTCCGACCTTCATATTGTTGCGCTGCTCGACCGTCGCCATGCGCGTCTTTTCATCGTAATGGCGCACGAGTCCGATGAAATCCGCCGTCTGCTCGTACGAAGCGCTCGCATAGATCTGGTCGCCCCCATCGGGCACATGGTCGAAGAAGCCGCTCGTGTAGATGCGGTGCGATACCTTCTGCAGCTCTTCGAGCCAAGAATCGCGCAGATGGAACGCCTGCCCCTCATCATAGGCGGCGTCGATCGCCTCGCGGTAGACCTTTGTGACGCTCGCCGCATAGTGGACACTCTTCATGCGCCCCTCGATCTTCAAGCTGTCGAGTCCCATGTCGCAAAGCTCAGGCAAAAAAGGCAAGAGGCACAAGTCCTTGGAATTCATGATGTAGGTACCGCTCTCGTCCTCCTCAATGGGGAAAACCTCGCCGGGACGACTCTCTTCCACAAGCCCGTAGCGCCAGCGGCACGCCTGCGCACACGCACCGCGATTCGCATCGCGCCCCGTAAGGTAGCTGCTCAGGAGGCAGCGCCCCGAATACGATATGCACATTGCGCCGTGCACGAACATCTCCAACTCAACCGTAGAATGCGCACGGATCGCGGCGATCTCGGCACGCGAAAGCTCGCGTGCAAGCACGACGCGCTCAGCGCCGAGCTTCTGCCAAGCGTCGACCGTTGCCCAATTCGTATTGTTCGCCTGCGTGCTGATATGAAGCGGCACAGAGGGAGCAAACTCACGCGCAAGCGAGAAAACGCCAAGGTCGGAGATGAGCAGTCCGTCGACATGAATCTCAGCGAGGAAGGAAAGGTACGCCGGAAGCCTCTCCAAATCCGCATTGTGTGCGAAGATATTGAGCGTCACATAGACCTTTCTGCCAAGCGCATGGGCAAAACGCACGCCTTCTTCCATCTCCGCCTCGCTGAAGTTGCCGCCGAAAGCGCGCAGTCCGAAGCTCTTGCCGCCCAGATATACGGCATCCGCACCATAGATGAGCGCCATCTTGAGCTTCTCCAAGTTGCCCGCGGGGGAAAGAAGCTCCGGCTTTTTCATGCACCCATCGCCTGCGCGGCAAAACGGATCACGATTTTCCGTCAAATTCATCTAGCGCACCTTCTGCACGATGGCGTCGTGCTCCTCGTATGTATGGGAATAATAGTTATGTCCCTCCCTGTCCGCGACGAAATAGAGATAGTCCGTCTTCGCTGGCCAGAGCACGGCCTCGATGGACGCCGTGCCGGGATTGGCGACGGGGCCGGGCGGCAGTCCTCGGTGCTGGTAGGTGTTGTACGGCGAATCCATCTCCGTGTCCTTGAGCGTCACATCCTCCTTCGGTGCATCGAGCAGGTACTGCAGTGTCGCATCCGACTGCAACGGCATGCCGATGGCGAGTCGCTTCAAAAGAACCTGCGCGATGATTGCGCGGTCTTCCTCGTAGCGCGCCTCCTTCTCCACGAGCGAAGCGAGAATGATCAGCTCATAGATGCTCAGGTTTTCCTCCTTCGCACGCTCGCGCATCTTTCGCGTGAGCCGCTGATCGAAATCGCGCGACATCATCGAGAGGATGCCGTCGACCGTGATGTCGCCGTCGACCTCATACGTATCGGGGAAGAGAAAACCCTCGGCATAGTAGCGCGCCTTATCGTTCTTTTCTATATAGTCGTAGGGCGCATAATGCTTCGCCGCCTTCAGGAACTCCTCCTTCTTCACGATGCCCTTCGCATCGAGGCGCTTGGCGATGTCCTCGACGGTGAAGCCCTCGGGAATCGTGAAGCGCACCTGCACCGTCTGCCCTTCGACCAAGGCCTGCAGCACATCGCGCGGCTCCATGTTCGTATGGAGCGCATACGTGCCAACCTTGAAAGCGCCGTCCGCGCCGTTCATCTTCGCCGCCAGCCAGAACTTGAAGCGGCTGCGTATGACGCCACGCTTTTCGAGCATTCCTGCCACATCATCAGCGCTCATGCCTGTGCGAACCGTGACATAGACGTCTTTCTGCTCCTCTGAGACAGGCGTCGCTGGCGAAAGAGCGTAAGAACAGAGCCCGAGCAGCAAGAAAAAAAGAAGCGCAGGCGGCAAAATGTACTTTTTCATATATCCCGTCCAATCTTCCGGCGGAAAGCGGCGCAGTTCCTCGAAGGAAAGGCTCTTCGCCCACGAAAGGAATATTTCCTGCCCCCATACCACGCAGACGAGGAAAAGCGCCAGAGCCTTGCCAAGATATGCCAAAGCCACAGTTCCGAGACTCTTTCCCGCTTGATCTTTCTCGGGTGAATCAGAAAGCATTCCCTTGAAGCGCTCGACCCATGGCGCAAGAAAATCCGGCAGCCGCAAAAAAACATCCCCTTCCATTCTATTTCCAATCCCATTATACGCAATACCTGTAAAAATTACAACAGGCATAGAAAAAGCCGACGCTTCATCAGCGTCGGCACTTCCTCTCATGAATCGTCAGTCTTCCTCTTCGTCATCCATCAGCGCGTCATAAGCACGCTGCACAGCGTCAAATTCCTCGTCCGTAGGCTCGACGTATTCCTCTTCACCATCATCGCCCATGATGACCTTGGCGATGAGTACATCCTCATCGTGCTCACCGCAGCCGCAGCCACAGCTGTGCGCATGCTCCTCTTCCTCTTCCTCGTCATGGATGCCGATGAGCAGCGCGAATTTGTCATCACCGACAGGGATGATCATTTCCTCACGGTAATAGTAGCTATTTCCCTCTTCGTCCGTCATCTCGACAATGACGTCCGCATCCTCGTCCAAAATTTCTTTTTCCTTGTCCGACATATCTTTTTCCTCATTTCTCTTCTGGGACTGCGCCGACGCGCATCCCTAGATTATCCAAATATCCCTGCAAGATGAATACGGCCGCCATCTTGTCTATAACCTTGCGACGCTTGGCGCGGCTCACGTCGGCCGCGATCAGCGAGCGCTCCGCCGCCACGGTCGAAAGCCGTTCGTCCCAAAAGACGACCTGGCTGCCCTTGAACTTCTTCTGCAGTCTCTGTGCGAAGTCGCGCACGACGTCGCAGCGCTCGCCCTGCGTGCCGTTCATGTTCTTCGGCAAGCCGACGATGAAGGTGTCCGTCTCGTAAAGCTCCATCAGTTCCTTGAGACGCGCGAAATCCTTGTCCCACGACTTGCGCCGAATCGTCTCAACGCCCTGCGCCGTGAGCCCGAGCGCATCGCTCGCGGCGACGCCGATCGTACGGTCGCCGACGTCGAGCGCAAGAATCCGCTTCTTCACGCCTTCTTCTCCCGATGCGCCTCGATATAGAAATGCACGAGCTCTTCCAAAAGCTCGTCACGCTCCAGCTTTCGCACCTTACTGCGCGCCTCCTTGTAGCTCGTCACATAGGCAGGATCGCCGGAAAGAAGGTATCCGACAAGCTGGTTGATCGGATTGTAGCCCTTTTCTTCCATCGCTTCGCAAGCCTCGCGAATGATGACCTCAGCCTTGTTTTCTTCCGCGCCGAAGCGGAACATCATCGTTTCATCGCTGACCATCTCTTGCTGTGCCTCCCATCGGAAATGCTCGCATCTGCATCTTCAGCCGATCATCCCATGCTCGATCATGTACTCGGCGATCTGCAGCGCATTGAGCGCCGCGCCCTTGCGGATCTGGTCGCCGCAGACCCAGAGGTTCAGACCGTGCTCGACCGATTCGTCGAGACGGATGCGCCCGACCTCGACGTCGTCCTTGCCCGAGGTGAAGAGCGGCATCGGGTAAGCCTGCTCATCGGGATCGTCGTTTAGGGCAGCGCCGGGGAAGGCGGCGATCGCCTTTCGCGCTGCCTCGACACTGACCGCTTCCGCAAATTCAATGTTGACCGACTCCGCATGACTGCGATAGACGGGCACACGAACCGTCGTCGCCGTCACGCGCAAGTCAGGCTCGGAAAGAATCTTGCGCGTCTCGTCGATCATCTTCATTTCTTCCTTCGTGTAGAGATTTTCCTTGAAGATGTCGATCTGCGGAATCAGGTTGAAAGCAATCTGATAGTGCTTCTTGAGCGATGCGCCCGGCAAGATCTCCGCCTTCACGGGCTTCTTCGCTACGATGGCCTCGACCTGTTCCTCAAGCTCCGCCATCGCCTCCTTGCCGCCGCCTGAAACGGCCTGATATGTCGAGACGACGACGCGCTTGATGGGCGCGAGATTGCGAAGCGGCTTCAGCGCCATGACCATGATGATCGTCGAGCAGTTCGGATTCGCGATGATGCCCTTGTGCTCCTTCAAAGCCTCGGGGTTGACCTCGGGCACGACGAGCGGCACATCCTTGTCCATGCGGAACGTGCTCGAATTGTCAATGACAACAGCGCCCGCCTTCACAGCAGCAGGTGCAAATGTCTTGCTCGCGCCGCCGCCCGCAAAGAGCGCGATGTCAATACCCTTGAAAGAATCCTCGCGCGTCTCCTCTACCGTGTATTCCTTGCCCATGAAGGCGATCTTCTTGCCCGCCGAGCGCGAGGACGCAAGCAAGCGAAGCTCTGCAAATGGGAACTTGCGCTCTTCGATGAGGTTCAAAAATTCCTGCCCCACGGCGCCCGTCGCGCCCATGATTGCCACATTATATTTCTTCATGCTGCCATCTCCTGTAATTTTTTCCTGCCGACATCAATCGAGCAGTTTCTCCAAGCCGACGACGAGACCCGCAAGCTCCCTGACCTTCTTGCAAGCGAGCACGACGCCCGGCATGAACGACTCGCGGTTGATGGAGTCATGGCGGATCGTCAGTGTCTGACCAAGACCGCCGAAGATGACTTCCTGATGCGCAACGAAGCCGGGCAGACGCACGCTGTGAATCCTCATGCCGTCGACCTCAGCGCCGCGTGCGCCTGGAAGCTTCTCCTTCTCATCGGGATGCCCCTGCCGCACGGACGCACGCGCCTCCTTGATCAGTTCCGCCGTCTGCAAGGCTGTGCCTGACGGTGCGTCAAGCTTGTTGTCATGGTGCAGCTCGATGATCTCGACGTGCGGCATGTACTTCGCCGCCTGACGGCTCATGAGCATCATGAGGACTGCGCCGATGGCGAAGTTCGGTGCAAGAAATACCGGCGTCTTCTTATCCAACGACAGCGCTTCGAGCTGCGCCTTTTCGTCCGCCGTCATGCCCGTCGTGCCGATGACGGGCGAGACCCCATGCTGCACGGCGAGCATCGCGTTGGAAAACACGGCGTCCGGCCGCGTGAAATCCACCATGACATCCGGCTTTGCCTCTAAGAGCGCCTGCGCGAGATCCGTCACCACCGTCACGCCGCATTTGCCGCAGCCTGCGATCTCTCCCGCATCTCCGCCGCCGTGCACATCGACAGCAGCGACGAGAGACAGCTCTGCATCCGCGAGCACTGCCTTAACGACAGCCTGTCCCATGCGGCCGCAGGCCCCGCTGACCAACACCTTTACCAAGATATGCGCCCCCTTCAAGCAAGCCTTGCGAAGAAAACGCGCAAGACCAATGTGCATCTATTGTATATGAAGCAGATGGAAAAAGTCAATGTATTTTCTTATTGTCGTATGCCTGTGGGAAATTTAGGTAAAAAAGGGCAGTGCATGTGTCAGATCCGACTCATGCACTGCCCCTTCAAACACTTTATTAGCTCAGCTTGTCCGCCAGTAGCTGGTTGACCATCTGCGGATTCGCCTTTCCCTTTGACTGCTTCATAACCTGACCGACGAGAGCGCCGAGCGCCTTCTTGTTGCCGCTCTTGTAGTCGGCGACAGGCTTTGGATTGGCTGCGATGACGGCGTCGACGATCGCCTCGATCGCCTTCGTGTCCGTGATCTGCACGAGTCCCTTGTCCTCGACGATCTTCTCGGGCGCATCGCTCGACGTCCACATCTCAGCAAAAACCTTTTTGGCGATCTTCGACGAGATCGTGCCCTTTTCGATGAGCGCGAGCATCTGCGCGAGACGCGAGGCTTCGACCGGCGATTCCTCGATCGTCTTGCCCTCGGCATTGAGGTTCTTCGCGAGGTCGCCCATAATCCAGTTTGCCGCGCTCTTCGCGTCGGCGCCACCCGCAAGGCAAGCCTCGAAGTATTCCGCCATCGCCCGCGACGCCGTGATGATGCCCGCATCGTAAGCCGACAGGCCGAACTCCTTCATGTAGCGTTCGCGGCGTGCATCGGGCAGCTCGGGCAGACCCTTGCGGTACGCCTCGATTTCCTCTTCCGTGGTCACGATGGGCACGAGATCCGGCTCCGGCATGTAGCGGTAATCATGCGCCTCTTCCTTCGAGCGCATGGACTTCGTGACGCCGCGCTCGGGATCCCATGTGCGCGTTTCCTGCACGATATGACCACCGTCTTCGAGGATTTCCTCCTGGCGCTCAATCTCGTAGGAAAGAGCGTCCTCAACCGCCTTGAAGGAGTTGATGTTCTTCATCTCCGCCTTCGTGCCAAGTGTCTTCTCCCTTGCGGGACGAAGCGAGATATTAAGGTCGGCGCGCAGATTGCCCTCTTCCATGCGGCAGTTGGAAACGTCGATGTATTCGAGAATCGACTTGATCTTCTCCATGTAGGCGCGCGCTTCCTCGGGCGTCGACATGTCCGGCTCGGAAACGATCTCGATGAGCGGCACGCCCGTGCGGTTGTAATCGACGTTCGATGTCAAAGAGTCCGTGATCGTAGCGCCCGAATGGACAAGCTTGCCCGCGTCCTCTTCCATGTGGATGCGCAGGATGCGGATGCGCTTCGTGCCGTTCTCCGTCTCAATATCGACGTAACCATGCTCAGCAATCGGCAGATCGTACTGCGAGGTCTGGAAGTTCTTCGGCAAATCGGGATAATAGTAGTTCTTTCGGTCGAATTTGCTGTACTTGTTGATCGTGCAGTTGAGTGCAAGACCCGCTTTGATGGCAAACTCGACAACGCGCTTGTTAAGCACGGGCAGGACGCCGGGCAGCCCAAGGCAAACGGGGCAGACATGCGTATTCTGCTCGGCGCCGAACTTCGTGGCGCAGCCGCAGAAAATCTTCGTGTTCGTCTTGAGCTCACTGTGAATCTCAAGACCGATGACTGCTTCGTAATTCATGCCTTCACCTCCCCGATCTCCGCCCTATCCTTATGGAAGGAATGCGCCTGCTCATAAGCGTAGGCGGCGCGCAGAATCGTTTCCTCCGCCAGCGCCTTGCCGATGATCTGCAGACCGATGGGCATGCCCTTCGCCGAGTAGCCACAGGGCACGGAGATGCCTGGCAGACCTGCGAGGTTCAAAGGCACGGTGCAAATATCCTGCAGATACATCTTCAGCGGGTCGGAAACCATCTCGCCGATCTTGAAGGCCGGCGTCGGCGCTGTCGGTGCCATGATGACATCGACCTTTTTGAAGGCGTCGGTGAAATCCTGCTGCACGAGCGTGCGCACCTTCAGCGCCTTGAGATAGTACGCATCATAATAGCCCGCAGAAAGTGCATAGTTGCCGATCATGATGCGGCGCTTGACCTCCTCGCCGAACTTCTCGCTGCGCGTATTCGTCATCATCTCGACGATGTCCACGCCATCGACGCGTGCACCGTAGCTCACACCGTCGTAACGCTCAAGGTTCGTCGCGGCTTCCGCCGGCGCAATGAGGTAATACGTCGAAATCGCATAATCCGTATGCGGCAGAGTGATTTCCGTGACCTCAGCGCCCATCGCCTCAAAATCCGCAATCGCCTTGCGAATCGCCTTTTCTACGTCGGCGTCCATGCCCTTGACAAAGTATTCCTTCGGCAGACCGATCTTGAGGCCCTTCACGTCCTCGGTCAGTGCCTTCGTATAATCGGGCACGGGCGCGGTGCTGGAGGTCGAATCCATCGCATCGTGTCCAGCGATGACATTCAGCACATGCGCACAATCCGTCACATCGCGCGTCACGGGGCCGATCTGGTCGAGCGACGACGCATAGGCGACGAGACCATAGCGCGAGACGCGGCCATACGTTGGCTTCATGCCGACGACGCCGCAGAACGACGCTGGCTGGCGAATCGAGCCGCCCGTATCGGAACCGATCGCCCAGACCGCCGTACCTGCAGCGACCGCCGCCGCGCTGCCGCCCGAACTGCCGCCGGGCACGCAGTCGAGATTCCACGGATTGTGCGTCTTCTGATAAGCGGAATTCTCTGTCGAACCGCCCATCGCGAACTCATCCATGTTGAGTTTTCCTAAGATGACAGGATGCTCTGCGGCAATCTTTTCCATGACCGTAGCATCGTAGGGAGGCACGAAGTTCTCCAAAATCTTAGAAGCGCACGTCGTCTTGACGCCCTTCGTGCAGATGTTATCCTTGATCGCGCCGGGGATACCCTCCAAAAAAGCGATCCGCTCGCCGCGCGCGATCTTCTCATCAGCGCTTGCCGCCTGCAAGAGCGCCGTCTCTCGCGTCTGCGTCAAATACGCCCCGACTTCTCCCTCGATCTCGTCCATGCGTGCGAGCACGTCCTTCGTCAGTTCGGTCGAGGAGATTTCTTTCTTTTGCAGCAAATCATGAAGCTCATGCGCTGCCTTGTCGTAAAGTTTCACCTAGGTTCCTCCTCAGCCTTCCAGAATCTTCGGCACTTTGAAATAACCATCGTCCGCCAAAGGCGCGTTGGAAAGCGCCGCTTCTCGTGCGAGCGAAGGCTTCACCTCGTCGGCACGAAAGACATTCTGCATCGGCAGGGCATACGTCGTCGGCTGAACCTCTGCCGTATCGACACCGTCAAGGTTCTCGACATACTGCAAAAAGGCGTCGAGCTGCCCAAGATACTTTTCCCTCTCCCCCTCTGCAATCGAGAGGCGCGACAGGACAGCGACATCCGCCAAATCCTTCTCCGTGACTTTCATCTTCTCACCATCCATATAATGACTGTTGTTACACGCTGTCTACTATGAATCCTAAAAAATCGAGCCGAAGGCTAAACCTATCGGCCGTTTTTATGGCAGGGAAGTGTATAATATTCAAAAAGCAGACATCGTGCACTCGATTCATTATAACACATCCGCGCCTTTCTGGGGAATAAATCCTTCGTATTCAATACACGACGCTTTCCAAAAACAAGCCGCGTGCAGGCGCAGTCGCCGAGGCACGCTTTCGCTCGCGGCTCGCGAGAATCGCGGCGAAGTCCGCCCGCGTGCGCCGCCCCCTGCCGACATCGACGAGCGTGCCGACGATGTTGCGCGCCATGTGGTAGAGGAAGCCGTTCGCATGGAAGCGAAACTCAATCCTCTCGCTCTCGATGCGTCTGCCTTCGGCGCTGTACATCGTGCGCACGGGCAGCATCGGCGCACCGCCTGCGGCACGAAACGCCGAAAAGTCGTGCGTGCCGAGGAGCAGCGCCGCCGCCTCGTTCATCGCGGCAAGGTCGAGCGGCGTGCCGACGTACCAAGCGTAGCGCTCGCTGAACGGGTTCGGCGTCTCGCCCTCCTGTATGCGATAGATATACGACTTGCTCTTCGCGCTGTGACGTGCGGAGAAGTCACGCCCTTCTTCCCGCACCGCCTTGACGACGATATCGGGCGGCAAAACGCTATTCATCGCACGCACGATGCGCTCTGTCGGGATGCGCCCGTCCGTAAAGAAGTTCACGACCTGCCCCATGGCGTGAACACCCGCATCGGTGCGTCCTGCCGCCGCCAGTTCGATCGCATCGCCGAAGACGAGCGCAAGCTTTTCCTCCAGGATGTTCTGCACGGCGCGAATCGGCGGACTCTGACGCTGGAAGCCGTGGTACGCCGTGCCGTCGTAGGCGACGGTCAAACAGATGTTGCGCGCGCGCACCTTCATCCTCTCCTTATGCTCGCGCTTCATGCGATGCCGCCGAACTTCAAGGCGGCGAGCGCCGCGAAAAAGAGTGCGCCGAAAGCGTAGGCGACATAGTCGATGGAGCTGATGCGCAGCGCCTTCATCTGCGTGCGTCCGACGCCGCCGCGATAGCAGCGCGCCTCCATCGCCAGCGCGAGGTCGTCGGCGCGGCGAAACGCCGAAATGAAGAGCGGCACGAGCACGGGCACGAACCCCTTGACGCGCTCGATGACGCTTCCCTCCGTGAAGTCCGCGCCACGCGCCTGCTGCGCCTTCATGATCTTGTCGGCCTCCTCGATCAAGGTCGGCACAAAACGCAGAGCGATCGTCATCATCATGGCGATCTCGTGCGCGGGCACGCCGACGCGCTTTGCGGGCTGCATGAGGGTTTCCAAGGCATCGGTCAGGGCGAGTGGCGAGGTCGTATACGTGAGGAGCGCGGACAAGAGAATCAGAAGCGCCAGCCTGAGCGCGATGAAGAAGCCCTTCGCCGCTCCCTGCCAAGTGAGGTCGAAGAGCCATACATGGAAAAAGGCGTCGCCCGGCGTGCTCACGAGGTGGATGACGAACGTGAAGGCGATGATCCATGAGAGCGGCTTCAGCGCCTTGAGCATCAAGAAGGGCGGCACACGGCTGACGGCAATCAGCGCCGCCGTGAAAGCCGTCAGTGCCGCATAAGCGAGCGGCGAGTCAAAGATGAAGATCGCCGCAAGGAAGAAGAACAACAGGACGATCTTCGTGCGTGGATCGAGGCGATGCAGAAGCGAGTCGCCCGGGAAGAACTGCCCGAGCGTGATGTCCTTCAGCATAGTCTTCGCCTCCCCAGAGCCTCTTTGATGCGCGCTGCGCCATCCGCCGTGTCGAAGGCGGCGGGATCGAGGTCGAGTCCCTTCTCGCGCAGTTCCTCCAGAAGCTCGACGAGATGCGGCGCACGAAGCCCCGCCTCCGCCAGCCTTTCCTTGGCGAAAAAGACCTCGCGCGGCGCACCTTCGAGCGTCACGCCGCCCGCGTGCATGACGATGAGGCGGTCAGCATAGTGCGCGATGTCGTCCATATTGTGCGAAACGAGCACGATGGTCACGCCGTCCTGCTCATGCAGTTCGGCAAGACGTGCGAGGAGCGCGGCGCTCGCACGCGGGTCGAGTCCCGCTGTCGGCTCATCGAGCACGAGATAGCGCGGCTTGAGCGCCAGAACGCCTGCGATCGCCGCACGCCTCCTTTGCCCTCCGGACAGAGCAAACGGCGACCGCGCCCCGAACTCGGAGACAGGAAGCCCCACGAAGTCCAACGCCGCCCTCACGCGCTCCTCAGTCTCCTGCGCGGAAAGCCCGAGACGCGTAGGGCCAAACGCGACATCCTTTTCCACCGTCTCCTCGAAGAGCTGATGCTCGGGGTACTGGAAGACCATGCCGACGCTGCGCTTCGCCTTCTTCGCCTCCGCACCCTTCTTGCCGATGTCCGTGCCGTCGACAAGAACCGTGCCGCTGTCGGGCTGCAGAAGGCCGTTGAGATGCTGCACGAGCGTCGATTTACCCGATCCCGTATGCCCGGCGAGCGCCGTGAAGCTGCCCGCCTCGATCGTCAGCGAGACGTCCGAAAGAGCCTTGCGCTCAAACGGTGTGCCGCGCATGTATGTATAGTCGATATTTTTCAGCACGATGGACAAAGCGCTCTCACCAATTCCTTATCCGTCAAGAGATCCTGCGGCAGCGATATGCCGTCCGCACGAAGGAGCGCCGCCAGTTCGACGGCGAGCGGCACGTCGAGGCCACGCGCCTTCATGCCCGAGACATCCTGGAACACCTCGCGCGGCGTTCCCTCTGCCGCGATGCGCCCTGCCTCCATGACGATGACGCGGTCGGCGGCCGCCGCCTCCTCCATGAAGTGCGTGATATAGATGACGGTGATGCCCATCTCGCGATGAAGCCGCTGCACTGTCTGCAAGACCTCCTGCCTGCCCAAAGGATCGAGCATCGCCGTCGGCTCGTCGAGCACGAGGCAGCGCGTCCGCATCGCCAGTGCACCCGCGATCGCCACGCGCTGCTTCTGCCCGCCCGACAGGAGGTGCGGCGCCGCCGTGCGGTAGCGCTCCATGCCGACAGCAGCGAGCGCGTCTCTCACGCGCACGCGGATTTCCGCTGGCTCTATGCCGAGGTTTTCCGGCCCGAAGGCGACGTCGTCCTCAACGACAGCGGCGATGATCTGATTGTCGGGATTCTGGAACACCATGCTCACGAGCTGGCGGATGCGCCAAAGCTCCTGCGTCTCCTTCGTATCCAGCCCCGCGACCGTACATCGGCCCTCGGTCGGCAGAAGGAGCGCATTGAAGTGACGCGCCAGCGTCGACTTACCCGAGCCATTCGTGCCGAGGACGGCGAGAAACTCGCCGTCGGCGATGGACAAGGAGACGTCGGAAAGCGCCCGATAAGCGTCCTCTTCCCCCGCATGGAATACGTGCGAAAGATATTCGGCACGAATGAACTCCGCCACGCTTCTTGCCTCCCCTGTCATGCGCGGACGAAAAACTGCCGCGCCCTTCTCCCAGCTGCCGCAAATTACGCGGTCAACAAAACATCCCCATTATACCCGATTTCAATCGTCAACACAAATAAAATTTCAGGATAACAATTCCAACTTGCCCGCCTCCATGCGATAGAGGTGATCGGCGTAGTCCGCCGCCTCGCGCTCATGCGTCACAAGAAGGATCGCCTTACCACGCGCCACCTCTTCGCGCAGCAGCGTGAGGACGAGGCGCGTATTCTCGTCGTCGAGATCGCCCGTCGGCTCGTCGAGCAGCAGGACGGCGCTGTCGCGCACCAAGGCGCGAGCCAGCGTCAGGCGGCGCAGCTCGCCGCCCGAAAGCTCCGTTGGATCGGCGCACCTGAGATGCGCGATGCTGAGCCGCTCCATGAGCTGCTCGGCACGCGGTTTCGCCTCTCGCGCCTCGCCGTAGAGCGAGCACGGCAGCAGCACATTCTCCTGCACCGTCAAGCTGGAGAGCGCCATGAGCGTCTGCGGCGCGAGGCCGATCTGCCGATTGCGCAGCCGGGCAAGCTCCGCCTCTTCCAGTCGGTAGATGTCCGTATCATCTATAAGCACGCGTCCCGTGCCCGGCTCCATGAGGCCTGCCAGCATTTTCAAAAGCGTACTCTTGCCGCTGCCCGAGCGTCCCGTAATGGCGATCAAGGCGCCCGCACGCAGCGAGAAGTCCGTTTCCTCGACCGCCATGAAAAAGCCCTGCGGCGCACTCGGCCGCAGGAAATCCCGGCTGATTTTTTCTGCTCGAAGTTCCATCACATATCCTCCCGCAGCGTCACATCCATGCGCCGCACCGTCCAAAGCGCCGCGAGCGCGGCGGAAAGAACAGCGGCGCAAAAAGCCCCTGCCGCCAAAAGAGCGATGCCTGAAGCGTCGGGCAGAAGGTACGGCCGCGCAAAGCTGTCCTTCAAGAGTGCGGCAAAAGGCAGCAGCACGAAAGCGCCTGCAAGGACGCCGCCCGCCGCGCCAAGAGAGGACACGATGAGGGCTTCGGCGAGGACGATTCGCGCGAGGACGCCTCTCCTTGCGCCGCTGATGAGGAGCACGGCGAACTCCCCGCGTCTCTCCGCGAACACCAGTCGAAAGGCGAGCGCCAGAAGCCCGATGCACAGAAGCCAGACCACGAAGAGCAGGACGCCGACCGTCCCCGTGACGCCGCCCAGTCCCGCCTCCACGCTCCGAACCATGCCGTGCGCGGGCCGCGCCGCGAGATCAGGATAGGCAGCGGAAATCGCCTGCGCCACGGCCTCAGGGCTGAAGTCGGGCGAGGTCTTGACGAGCACGGCGGAAATCGCCTGCTCGGGATCGATGCCCTGAAACGATGCGAAATCCAAATCCGCCGCATTCTTCATCATGGCGCGGATCGTCTCTATATTCGCGTAGACCGCCGTATCCATGCCCGTTCCCGTCGGGCTCAGACGACCGACGACGCGGCACGGTACATTGTAGAACTTCAGCCGCCTGTCTGCGGGCACGGAGATGCCGCTGCCGCAGAGGATGTCGCCATAGCCGACGTCGCCCGCATAGCTCTCAAGAATCCACGGCCGAATCGTGAAGTCCGTCGCCGGATCGAAGCCGATCAGCTGCACCGCTACAGAGCAGCAGCCGGCATTTGCCGACGTCAGGAAGAACTGCGGTGCGGCGCGTTCGACGCCGGGCAAGGACGCGATTTCTGCAAGGCGCGAGTCTTCCATGTAGAACTGAAGCGGCTTTCCCTGCACGAGCACGCCTTCCAGGCCGCCGTCCGCCTGCGCCGCCTTGGGCAGAACGAGAATGTCTGCGCCCAGACGCTCCTGAAAGCGATTCAGGCCGTTCTGCAAACTCAAGACGACGAGCGAACCGCCGAAGAGCGCCAAAGCGAGCAGCGCCGCCACCAGCCCCAGCGCGGCGGTGCGCGAAGGATTCCTGCGGCAGTTCCGCACGGCAAGAAAGCGTGCGAAGCTCATCGGTCATCCCCCTTCCGATAGCAATAAACATCCAGGCAGGAGAGCAAGATCAACACGACGGAAATCGCCCTGGCCGCAGGCTGCATCACCGTATGGCAGCGCATCGTCTCCATCATGCAGAGATCGATCATTGTTCCCGGCAGGAGGAAAGCCAACGCCGCTGCAGGAATCATCGCCAGAGCCAGCCCCATCTTAATTTGGGCGCGAGGAATCAAAGCGTGCAGCAAAGAGATGACGAAGAGCACAGCGGCAACACCCGTGAGCGCCTCGCCCGCCCAGTGGCAAACCATCCACCTGCCGTCCGCCTGCTGAGCGCAAGGCGCAAGGAACGTGCGCATGCCGGCGAGGAACGCACCGCTTGCGAGCAAGAGCAGGATGTCCGTGATCTTAAACCTCCGCTTCTTCTCCAAACAAAACTCTCCTTCCTTCTTTTGTTAAACATCTTTCTCATCATAGCAAAATCGATAATCATTTTCAAGCATATATTCCCTTAGCACACCATGTTTCTACAAAAAAAAGCTCCCGAACGGAACCATCCTTCCATTCGGGAACGCTCCCCCATAGAGCCGTATTATCATCTTTACATGCCGCCTGCCGCTGTTTTCTCTGCAGATCTCGCCTTCTTTTCCGCCTCGGAACTGGACAGAAGATATTCGACCTTGATGTTTGGCATCGTATTGAGGTCGATGAACTGTCCCTCAGATGTCTGCACGACCGGCAGGGCGTTCATGCGCGAGCCGTCGATATAGACGATCTTCGCCACCTCACCATTGGAAAGCTTGACCCAATTGCCGTTAAGCGTGCTGGAAAAGTTGCGGATGAAGACGATGCCGTACTCCGCATCCAAGCGTCCCGCAATACACTCGTCCGAAATAACGGAAAAGACCTCGAACGGAGAACGCCGTTTCGCATAATAGCGACGCGACGCCATCGCATCGTAAGTGTCCAAAATGGCAAGAATACGCGCAAACTTGCAAATTCCATCCTTCTTCATTCTCTGCGGATAGCCCGAACCATCATTTCGTTCATGGTGCTGCAATACGGCCTCTACGACCTGCTTATCAAGTTGCAACGAAGAACGAGAAACAATGTCATAACCTAAGCGAGCATGCTTCTGCATAAGACGGCGCTCTTCCGGCGTATAAAGTGCGATCTTCCTGAGAAAATTTGGTGCGAACGAGGTATAGCCAATATCCATGAGAAACGCTGCCAAGATCAGTCGCTGCCTTTCCTGCGCCGACATCTTGAGCCATTGCGCCATGAGTCCGGCGAGAACCGCGACGCGCATCGTATGATGCAGCTGGTATTCGCCGATCGTCTCCATATTGTAAATATGCGTGACCGCCTTCGCACTCGAAGAAAGCGGCGCAAAATTGCGCGAGATCGCCTCCGCCTCCGCCGTGTTGATGCGGCCGTTAGAACGTACTGAACTGAAAAATCCCTGTAGCTCCTCGAAGCACGCTTCATACTTCTCAAGATACGCTGCTTCAAGCACTGAAGTCTCGCGCAGCACGACACCTGACTTGGAGGTAGGCCGATGATCTTCTTCCTCAGGCACAGGAGCCATCTTCTCGTGATACACCTCTTCTGGGACTTCAGCCCGCACTTCCTTCTTCGCCTTTGCCGCCCTCTGAGCTGCCCGCTCCTCGACCTCTGCCAAGGCCTTTTTCTTTGCTTCTTCTGCAGCCGCAAGCACCGCCATCGCCGCTTGCGTTTGCTCGCTCGACACCTTCGATGCAGTGTCCAGCTCTTTCTTCACCTGTGGCGACTCGGCAACTTCGGCAGACTCATCTGCATCGGGCAGCAAAATGCGGACGAAAACAATCCCCCGCTGATCGAGATATTCGATTCGCTGCTCATCGAGCACTGTCCCTTCGCCCAAGAGGACGGACATATCCTCAGCATATACCGTTCGCCCAATGACCATGCCTGTTTTCAACTGGTCAACAGGATACTTCTTCAACATCCATTTGCACTCCCTTGTGAATCATTGCAAATCGGGGACTTCTTGCATCCATCCTCGCAAATTTTCAAAACAACAACAAGGAACCATCATACCTTCTGTACTTCATCATTCGTGAGCAAAGACACGATTTTGATGTTGCTGTTCTTGTTCAGGTCAAGGAAATCGCCTTCCATTGTCTGGACGATCGGCAACGCGTCAAGACGCGATTCATCGATATAGACGATCTTGCCCACACCTCCATCACTAAGCCTTACCCAGCAGCCATTCAAGGCTTGTCCGATATGGCGGATGAATGAAACGCCATACTCCGTATCCAATCGGCCTTTCAAGATGTCATCAGCAAGAATCTTAAATACATCAAAAGGCGATCGCTTTCTCTTATAAACGCGGTTGGACGCCATCGCGTCAAAGATATCCACGATAGCAAGGATGCGGGCAAAGCCGCAGATCTGTTCCTTCTTCAGTCTTGACGGATAGCCGGATCCATCGTTTCTCTCATGATGTTGCAGTACAGCGCCGACAATCTGCTCATCCGTCCCAAGTACAGACCGGGCAAGAAGTTCTCGCCCTAAGTGCACATGCTTCTGCATGAGCCTGCGCTCCGCATCGCTGTAATATCCCTGGATCTCAAGGAATTCCGCCGCGATGCGCGTCGTGCCAATGTCCAAGAGAAAGGCCGCCATAATGAGACGCCCCCTCTCCGACGCACGCAGCTTGAGGAACTGCCCCATAAGTCCCGCAAGAATGGCAATGTGCATGCTATGGTGGAGGCGATAATCCTCTTCCGTCTCCATATTGTAAATCTGCACGATCGCCTTTGCGCTTTCACACAGCGGCAAAAACTTCCGAGTCAACGACCGAGCAGTCTCCACATCAATGCGCGAGGCCGTCCTCGTGTCAGCATAGAACTTCTTCAGCAAGGCAAAAACCTCGTCATATTGCCGCACATAGGAATCATCCTGAAGTCGCTCCTTCTTCGGCGCAACCTTCGCAGGCATCTTCTCAGACACCTCTGCAGGAATCTCGCCCTGCTCCTCATCTACCTCGAACAACGACGGCTTTGCCGCCGAGATCTCTTCCTCCTCGTCCTCCGCCTGAATATATACGGAAAAGATGTCGTGATCAGCGAGGGAATCGAGCATCTTGGCCGTGAGCACCGTTCCTTCGCCCAAAAGAACCGTCATATCGTCCTTGTATACATCCCGTCCAAGAATCATGCCTTCCCGCAGACGGCCAATAGAACACTTCTTCAACATCATCCTGCACCCTTCCATGGCGAAGCGGTCGAGTACGTCATCGAAACGTCCGTCTCCGATGGTATCCGACTGCCTTTCTCTCTCCATCCCCAAAATCCCTACAATCGTCGCATTCGATTATATCATGGTTTTTTCCTGAATGCTACCATTTTCAACAGATAGCAACGCGAGCAGGAAACTTATCAATGTGTCATCTC
Source organism: uncultured Selenomonas sp. (assembly GCF_963528755.1). Lineage (GTDB taxonomy): Bacteria > Bacillota > Negativicutes > Selenomonadales > Selenomonadaceae > Selenomonas. The sequence goes on along the minus strand of NZ_CAURXA010000006.1, from coordinate 47,573 downwards.
TTCGCTCGTGAGCATGGATTCGATGCGTATGCTGCTCAGCGTATTGAGATCGATAAAAGCGCCATCCATTGTCTGCACGATTGGCAATGCATCGAGCCGCGACTCATCGATGTAGACGATCTTGCCCGTCTCGCCGTTCGTAAGTCTGACCCAATTGCCGTTCAGCGAATGGCAGACGTTGCGGATGAATGGCAGGCCATAAGCCGCATCGAGATGATTTGCGACAAATTCATCGGACAACGCAGAAAAGACATCGAAGGGTGAACGCCTCCTGGCGTAGGAGCGTCTCGAAGTCATCGCATCGTAACTGTCGAGAATGGCAAGGATGCGTGCAAAGTCGCAAATCTGCTCTTTCTTTACCGCATTTGGATAGCCCGAGCCATCATTTCGCTCATGATGCTGCAGCACCGCTCCCGCAATCTGCGCGTCTGAAGCGAACGCCGAGTTCATGACAAGCGCATGACCGAGGCGCGTGTGCTTCTGCATGAGCACGCGATCCTCCTTCGTATAGCCGCCCACCTTTTTAAGAAACTCTGGCGCTATGCGTGTAGAGCCAATGTCAAGAAGGAGCGCCGCCATGACAAGGCGCAGCCGATCACGCTGCGGCATCTTTAGCCATTGCCCCATAAGGCCTGCGAGAATGGCGACCCGCACGCTGTGTTGAAGCGAGTAGTCACCCTTCATCCTCACATTGTAAATGTGCGTCATCGCCTTGGCGCTTGAGCAAAGCGGCAGAACCTGCTGCGCGAGGATCTCCACCGCCGCCTTGTCGATATGCCCGCTCGTGCGCGTCGTTTCGTAAAGCATCGAGAGATTGAGACAAAGATCCTTGTACTGGCTCACATAAGCGGACTCAAGAGAGGCGTCCTTTTTTGGGGCAATCCCCGTCTGCACAACAGAACGGGCAGCCCTCCGACGAATCACCGATTTCACGGCAACGGTGTCCGCCACCTCTCGCATGAATTCCGCCAAGGCGGCGTCCTTGTCAGGAGAAGACACTTCAGGCATGACGTTCAGCGTAGGCAAGAGAGCGCTCTCAGCCTTTGCCCGCGAACTGTCCAAGACTGTCGCCACATCCGTCAGAGCGACTTTCGCATTGTCAATCTGATACGCAGGAGGCGTAGACGCAATATTGTCGCGTATATGAACGAAGTATATGTCGCGGTTTTCCAGCAACAAAATCGTCTGACGGTCAAGAACCGTCCCCTCCGACAAAATGACCGTCATATCCTCTTCGTATATGCCTCTGCCAATAATCATTCCTTCCTGCAACTGACCCACTGAGTACTTTTTCAATTCCACAATAAATTCATCCTTTTTTCACACCTCACTAGTTTATTGGTCCTATTATAACATATATTAGGACCAAACGCCATACTTTTTTCAAATTTTATCTTTTTCTTATCTTATCTAAGATCTGTTTTCCTTCATAAAAGAGCTTGAAACAAAAAAAGATGGGAGGCATTCGTCTCCCATCTTCACCTGCTTGCGCAGCTTTCTGCTTTTCTTCAGAGCGTCTTGAACGTGAACTCGCCGCCTTCTGCGCCGATCTCGACGACATCTCCTTCCTTCGCTTCGCCCTTGATGATCTCCTTCGACAGTGCCGTTTCCACCTTGTGCGAAATCAAACGGCGCAGCGGACGCGCGCCGAAGTTCGGCTCGAATCCCTGATTCGCCAGCAACTCCAAGGCGTCCTCCGTCCACGAGAGCGTGATGCCCACCTGGTGCTGGAGACGCTTGGAAAGGCTCTCCAGCAGGAGCTTGGCGATCGCCTTGACCTGCTCACGCGCGAGACCCTTGAACACGACGATATCATCGACGCGGTTCAAAAACTCAGGACGGAAGTACTCTTTCAAAAGCTCCTTGACTGCCGTCTGCGCTTCCTCGAAATCCTTGTTCAAGATCTCGTGCGAGCCAAGGTTGCTCGTCATGATGATGACGGTGTTCTTGAAGTTCACGACGCGCCCCTTGCCGTCCGTCAGGCGGCCATCGTCCAGAATCTGCAGGAGCACATTGAACACGTCGCGATGTGCCTTCTCGATCTCATCGAGCAAGATGACACTGTAAGGACGACGGCGCACGGCTTCTGTGAGCTGACCGCCCTCCTCGTAGCCGACGTAGCCCGGAGGCGCTCCGATGAGCCTCGCCACAGAATGCTTCTCCATGTACTCCGACATATCGATGCGGATCATGCTGCGCTCATCGTCGAAAAGCGCCTCCGCCAAAGTTTTCGCCAGTTCCGTCTTGCCGACGCCCGTCGGGCCGAGGAAGATGAACGAACCAATCGGGCGATTCGGATCCTTGATGCCCGCACGCGCCCGCAAGATTGCCTCACTGACGACGCGCACAGCCTCGTCCTGTCCGACGACGCGCTCATGCAATACATCTTCGAGACGCAGGAGTTTCTCGCGCTCGCCCGTGAGCATCTTCGAGACGGGGATACCCGTCCAGCGGCTCACGACCTCGGCGATGTCCTCCTCGCTGACTTCCTCCTTGAGCAGATGATCGTCCTCTGCCTTCTTCGCCAAGGCATCCTCCTCTTCCTTGAGCTGCTTCTCCAAGGTCGGCAGCTTGCCATAGCGAAGCTCAGACAGGCGGCTCAAGTCGTAATCGCGCTCGGCAAGCTCCATCTCGTTTTTGACCTGGTCGATCTCCTTCTTGACGGCACGCACGCGCAGGATCGCCTGCTTTTCCGCCTCCCACTTGTCCTTGAGTTCCTTTTCCTTCTTCTGCAGCTCCTCCTTCTCCTCGGTCACATGCGCGAGCTTTTCCTTCGAGGCGTCGTCCGTCTCCTTCTTCAGCGCCTGCTCGGCGATCTCAAGCTGCATGATCTTGCGCCGTGCCTCATCCAGCGGCTGCGGCATCGACTCGATTTCCGTGCGCAGCTTTGCCGCTGCCTCGTCAACGAGGTCGATCGCCTTGTCGGGCAGGAACCTGTCCGAAATGTAACGGTCGGAAAGCGTCGCCGCCGCCAGGAGCGCGTTGTCGCGGATGCGCACGCCGTGATGCACCTCGTAGCGCTCCTTGATGCCACGCAGGATCGAGATCGTGTCCTCGACCGTCGGCTCACTGACCATGACGGGCTGGAAGCGGCGCTCAAGAGCCGCATCCTTCTCGATGTACTTGCGGTACTCGCTCAAGGTCGTCGCGCCGATGCAGCGCAGTTCACCGCGCGCGAGCATCGGCTTCAAGAGGTTGCCCGCGTCCATCGCGCCCTCGGCTGCACCCGCGCCGACGACCGTATGCACTTCGTCGATGAAGAGCAAGATCTGACCGTCCGACTTCGCGATCTCGTTCAAGACCGCCTTCAAGCGTTCCTCGAACTCGCCGCGGAACTTTGCACCCGCGACGAGAGAACCCATGTCGAGCGAGTAGAGCGTCTTGTTCTTCAGCGATTCAGGCACGTCGCCCGCCACGATACGGCGTGCAAGCCCCTCGACGATCGCCGTCTTGCCGACGCCCGGTTCGCCGATGAGCACCGGGTTGTTCTTCGTGCGGCGCGTCAAGATCTCGATCGTGCGGCGAATTTCCTCGTCGCGGCCGATCACAGGATCGATCTTTCCCTTCCTCGCCGCGTCCGTGAGGTCGCGTCCGTACTTTTCGAGCGACTTGTAGCCCTCCTCGGGATTGCCGCTCGTGACGTTCTGCTTGCGATTCTTCTTGACGGCATTCATGACACTGCTCTTCGTAAGGCCGAACTGGCGGCAGATCTCCTGCACCTCATTGCTGCCGTCAGCGGCAACACCGAGCAACAGGTGTTCCGTACTGATGTAGTCATCCTTCATGCTCTTCGCATATTCCTGCGCCCTGCCGATGACACGCACCATGTCCATGCCCATCGTCAGACGATCCTGTCCTTTGACGCTCGGCAGCTTGCTAAGTTCCTGTTCCAGCCGCGCGCGCAACATCGCCTGATCCGTGCCGCAATCCTCGAAGATCGTCTCCAACAACCCTTCCGGTTCCTGCACGAGCGCATAGAGCAGATGCGCTGATGTGATTTCCTGCTGGTAGCGCATAGCCGCCGCCTGCTGCGCCGTCTGCATCGCCGCCAAGGCCTTCTCCGTATATCTTTCTTCACCCATAATTTCTTCCTCCTATATATCAAGGATAATTTCCTAAGAAACTACAAGGCCTCTTTCACCTCGCCTTGTTATTTCTTATTATAACGCAAAAGGTCAAAAAGTCAAATACTTTTTTGACCTTTTGATTAATTATTTTCGAGAGAATATAAAGTCGGTCAGGCTTTATGTCAGGTACGGTTTATGATATAGTAAGGAGGATTGGAGGAATCCATATGCTGAACACACTTCTCCTCATAGCCCTCGGTCTCCTCACTGCTCTCTTCATTCTGCAGATGCGCCGTTCGCTCAAGCGTTCGACGCTCGTCAACTTGCTCATCAACGAGTACATCGACCATCTCGACGACCCTGCGCTCATCGACGCCATCTATGCCTATTGCACATCGGACTGGCGGCTACGGCGTATCATGAAGAGATACGGCGGCACACGCACGGACATTGAGGAGCTTTTCCAGAAGCTTCTCGTCTGGGCAAACTTCAGAAAGGGACGGCGCTTCGTCCCCATTTCCGCCTTTTTCTTTGCCGGATCCCTCGCCTACCTGCTGCGCAATAAGGACGCCGAACCGAAGAAGCTCGCGATGAAGATGATGAACTTCTTCCATATTTAGAGGAAACCACGAATCTCGGCCGTGCATGACCAGATTACTAATTTCCCCCTTCCACATTTGACGCAAGAACGCCGCTCGACTAAGTCAAGCGGCGTTCTTTTATTGAAAGGAGATGTGTTAGGCTTCTTACTTGGCTTCGAGCATATCCCACGACTCATTCGCACGCTCGACAAAGAGACTGCGAATCGCCTTGTTCTCACCAAGACCATGAATGTAGGTGTTGACCTTGAAGCCAGCCTTCATGAGAACGGACTTGTGCGAATCCGGGTCATCGCCCGCCATGTCGTTGTTCGCATGATCGCCGGCGACCATCATCATCGGCATGAGCGTGACGGACTTGATGCCCTTCGCCTTAAGCTCGGGGATAATGTCCTCAAGGCTCGGCCAGCCCTCGACCGTATAGATGAACGTATTCTTGAGCTGCATCTTGTTGATGCCATCCTGAATTACGGCATAATAAGCGTTTGCCGGATGCGGCGTGCCATGCGCCATGACGAGGACGGCTTCATCGTCAGCAACCTCGGGGAACTGCGTCGAAAGCGCCTTCAGAGCAGATTCGACGTCATCGCGCTGCTTTTCCTGCCCCTGCCAGTAGATGAGCGACGTGCCGAGCGTCATCTTCTTGAAGTTGCCCTTGTACTCATTGAAGATCGCCTTGTCATAGGCATATTCCATGCCCGGAATGACATCGAGCGAGCACAGCGCAATGCGCGTATAGCCGTCCTTCTTGAGCTGCTGCAGCGCCGCCTCCGGTGTTGGAATATCGAGACCTTCCTTCGCCTTGATGCGGTCTACGATGATATGCGAAGTAAATGCCAGCTCAACCTTCACGTTCGGATGAGCCGCCTGAATCGCCTTGACCGTCGCCTCGATCGTCTTTTCGCGCGAATCCTTGAAGGTCGTGCCAAAGCTCATGACGAGGATGGCGTCCTTGTTCGGGAGATTCTGCATCTTGGGGTTTTCATACTTCAAGACGCCGATTTCCGACGCCTCAAGGAGAGCCGGCGTCGCATCCTTGACTTCAGGATTCAGCATGTAGGAAGCGTCGGCGGAAGGTGCGCTCAAAGCGAAAACAGCGCCGCACGCGAGCGACATGGCCAGCATTTTCTTGAAATTCTTCTTCATTCAATATCTCTCCTTTGAATCTTGAAAAATAAGGCTTCAGGAAACGACCCCCGAAGGATGTTCCCTAGAAGAATTATGGCAGACCTCGCGCTCGATGTCAAGGCATAGAGACGTAAAGCCAGTCTTTGAAAAAGGAAGCTCCGTGTCTCCACACACGGAGCTGCTGCAGAGCAGCAAAAGAGAACTGGATCGGAAATAATATATGAGCAATGCTTTCCCCTGTAGCCCAAGCCGCAGGGAAAACTCTCCGCCGAAATTGATTCCCTTTGCCCGCGAAGGGGAAGGGGTTTCGGAGGGGAGGCACTACAAAAGAAAACCCGGCCTTCAGCCGGGATTCATTGCGTTGCGCAATAATCCCCTTCCCCATCACTCGCAGGTCAAACGGTGATTGTCAGCTAGGCAGTTCTCCTGGCTCCAGGTCATCGCTCCTCTGCGCCTTCCCAAGGAAAACTCCCCAGTGACATCATGCAGATTCGCTCGCTGTTACAGTGGCGGGACCGCTCCGGCATTGACCGGATTCCCTATTAAGTCTTGCGACACCTAACCCAATCGATATGAAGTTTTTATGTTCTCATGAACTTCATGTATTATGGTAGCACTATGCGCGTCCCTTGTCAACACCTTTTGTGAAAAATATCCATAAGGCCTTCATGCGAGAGGGCAGCAACACGCGCCGCCCCTCGCCGCTCATATCACATAAAACCACGGGGCTTCTCCCTCGAAATCGACCTGTTCCAATTCGTCGCGCGACTTGTCGTAGCGCAATTCCTGATTCTTCACGCTGATCTGCGTGCCCGGCGCGACGGACTTCGTGATGAAGGCGTTGCCGCCGATGATTGCCCCCCTGCCGATGACGGTCTTGCCGCCGAGAATCGATGCGCCCGAATAGATCGTCACATGATCCTCGATCGTCGGGTGGCGCTTCTTGTCCTTCAGGGAACGGCCGCCCTTTGTCGAGAGCGCCCCCAAGGTCACGCCCTGGTATATTTTCACATGCTCACCGATCTCGGTCGTCTCACCGATGACGACGCCCGTCGCATGGTCGATGAAGAAGCTCCTGCCGATCGTCGCGCCCGGATGGATGTCGACGCCCGTGCGGCTGTGTGCGTGCTCCGACATGATGCGCGGGATCACGGGCACGCCGAGCACATGAAGCTCATGCGCGAGGCGATGCACGCAGATCGCGTAAAGGCCCGGATAGGAGTAGATGATCTCGGCCTCGCTCGACGCTGCGGGATCGCCCTCGAACGTCGCATGAACGTCCAGTTCGATGTAGGAGCGAATCTTCGGTATGGCACGAAAGAAGGCGAGCGTGATCTCCTGCGCACGATCAGCAATGACCTCTTCCGACTGCATAGACGCACATTTGCACGGCAAGGCGATGGCAATCTGCTTATTCAGCAGATAAGCCACATCTTCCATGACCATCGTCATATTATTCTCGACGCTGTAGACACGGTAGTGCTCGTCCTTGAAGTAGCCGGGAAAGACGATGCGCACGAGCTTGTCGAGAATGTCGATGACCGACTTCTTGTCGGGACGACAGAACACATCCATCTTGTCGATGATGCGATCCGTCTTGTAGTCGGCGAGGATGTCGCCGATGACGCCGTGCAAATTTTCCGCTATGATGTCCGCCATTTCTTCACTTCTCTTTCTTTCAGAAAATGCGGCGCATTGCCGCTGTTTCTCTCTTCCCTACGAACAAAGTCTTCCTTCACCTGCCGAGCACGTAGGGCAGGAAGTACATGAGCTGCTTTTTCCACCATTCCCAGCCATAGTCGACGTCCGCCCCCCAGAAGTCAACCCATGCATTTATGCCCCTCTCGTGCAGCACGGAGCGCAGGAGATCCGTCGTGCGACGCGGCTCGTCAAGCCCCTCTCCTTGCCCCGTGCAGAAGACCATCTTCCTCTCGTTGTAAAGCTCGATATAGGGATGTTCGTTCGCCATATTGGGCAGGAAGTCGAGCGGTGAATTGTCGTAGAGCTGTGCATTGAGCCAGCCACCGAAAAATGTCTTGGCATCGTAGGAACCGGCAAGCGAGATGAGTCCCGTAAAGAGATCGGGGCGACGCAGGAAGAGGATCGCCGCGTGAGCGCCGCCGAAGCCGCAGCCGACGGAGACGGGAAGACGCGTCCAATCACTCAGCGAGCGCACAAAGGGCACGACTTCTTCGGCAACATATTCATAGTAAGCCTCCTGCCGATTGGCACGCCACTCACGATCATCCGCACTGAACCAGCTCTCGGAGTCAATCGTATCGACCGTCACGAGCCGGATCATGCGCCCGTCGAGCCAGCGTGCGAGCGTTTCTGTCACGCCCGCCGCTTCATAGGCATCGGAAAGCATCTCTCGCGGCGGGAAGGCGAGCACGGGCGTGCCGTCTGCCCCATACGTTCGGACAGTCATTTCTTTCTGCAGCCGCTCGCTGTACCAGCGATCCACTCTCGTTTCCATATACAGCCCCTCCCCATTGTTCCCTAATCATAACTATACTATACAACGTCTGTCGTGACAAGAAGAAACGGCTGCCGCAAAAATTTGCAGCAGCCGTTTCTATTTTCCTCGCCTACAGTGCAGCGCGCACGAGCAAGAGTCCCGCCCATGCCGCCGCCACACCGAAGGCGACGTTCGCCAGTACATTCCAGAGCGCTGAAAGCGCATTCGCGCCCTGCAGCAAGGTCAACGTTTCCAAGCTGAAGGACGAGAACGTCGTGAAGCCGCCGAGGAAACCGACGGCGAGCAGAAAGCGCAGGTTCTCAGGCAAAAGCGCGCCGCGCGGCAAAAACGGCAAAACGCCGATAAGAAGCCCCATAAGGAAACTGCCCAACACGTTGACAAAGAGCGTGCCGTAAGGAAATGCCGCCCCGAAGCGCACGGCGAAAAACGAGGTCGCCAAATAGCGGCAGACAGCGCCGAGGCCGCCGCCAAGAAAGACAAAGATATACTGCACTCCCATCGCTTACGCTCCATGCGCCTCGCGGACATCGGAGAGATCTTCGAGCGTCTTCTGCTTACTTTCCTTGCCGCAGGCGATGACGACGATCGAAATCAGCACGAATACGGACGCGAACAGAGCGAAGATCGTCTCAATGCCGACGGAGCCGGCGAGCAGCACGCCGACGAGCATCGGCGCGATCATGCCGCCGATGCGTCCAAAGCCCGCCGCCCAGCCGCTGCCGAGCGCGCGCATCGCCGTCGGGTACTGCTCGGGCGTGTAGGTGTAGATGACGCCCCATGCGCCGAGGTTGAAGAAGCTCATGCCAGCGCCCCAGGCGAGAAGCGCCGACGACGATTCGGCAGCGCCGAAGAAGTAGCTGCAAACGCCCGACAAGAGCAGAAATGCGGACAATGTATACTTGCGTCCGATGACCTCGACGAGCCACGCGGCAGCAAGATAGCCGGGCAGCTGCGCAAGCGTCATCATCAGCACATACTCGAAGGTCTTGACGACGGCGAAACCCTGCGCGTAGACGAGCGACGGCAGCCACATGAAGATGCCGTAGTAGCTGAAGACGATGCCGAACCACGTCAGCCAAAGCATCGCCGTGCGCAGACGGAAGCCCTTTTGCCACAGCGCGGCAAATCCCGTCTCTCTGCCGCTCTCCCGCGGCAATAGTTCATCTGCCGTAAACGGACGATTCGCAAGACCGAGCTTTTCCTCCAGATGGCAGACGATTTCCTTCGCCTCCTCGACGCGCCCCTTCGCGAGCAGGTAGCGAACGGATTCGGGCAGGTGCAGGCGGATGAGGAACACATAGAGTGCAGGCAGAGCGCCGAGGAGGAACGCGAGCTTCCAACCGAACGTCGGAATGAAGAGATACGAGATGCAGGCGGCGACGAGCCAGCCGACGCCCCAGAAGCTCTCAAGAAGGACGATGAAGCGTCCGCGCAGCCGCGTCGGCGCATATTCGGTCATGAGCGTGACGGCGACAGGCAGTTCGCCGCCGAGACCGAAGCCGACGAGGAAACGGAAGACGAGCAGCGATTCATAGCTCCAAGCCAGGGCGCAAAGCCCCGTCGATACACTGTAGAGCAGAACCGTCACAGTGAAGACCTTCTTGCGCCCCCAGCGATCGGCAAGCGAGCCCGCCACGACCGCCCCGAGCGCCATGCCGATGAGTCCCACGGAGCCGATCCATCCCGCCTGCGCGGGACTCAGCCCCCAATCCTTGACCAAGAGCGGCAGGACAAAGGCGATCAGACCCGTATCCATCGCATCAAAGAGCCATCCCAGACCCGTGACGAGGAGCATCTTGTAGTGAAAAGAGCCAATGGGCAATTCTTCCAAACGACGCAGCATAAACATCCACTTCCTTTGAAAATAAAATCATATCTTCTCCGCCCTGAACAAAGGCGTCGCCCTTTATTGTACCACCTATGCACCGCAGGTCAAGTCTTTCCTACAGGACGCAAAGAAGCGCCATCGCGAACGACGGCGCTTCTTCCTAGGACAGGCGCATCTTGAAATCCTCGTAGCCGAAGCGGTGCACGACCTGCCATGCGCCCGTTTCATCGACGGCGACGATCGCGGGCAGCGGCATACCGTTGAAGGTGTTGTTCTTCACCATCGTATAGATCGCCATGTCGCCGAAGACGATGCGACGGGAGGCAGCAAGCGGCGCATCGAACGAGTATGTGCCGATCGTGTCGCCTGCAAGGCACGTCGGCCCCGCAAAGGTATAGGCGAAGGGCTTCTCCCCTGCCTCGCCCGCACCCAGAACGGGCGGGCGGTACGGCATCTCGATAACATCGGGCATGTGACATGCCGCCGACGTGTCGAGGATGGCGACAGGCGTATCGTTTTCAACGATTTCCAGTACCTCGGCGACGAGGAATCCCGCATCGAGCGCGATCGCCTCGCCCGGCTCGATATAGACCTTGAGTCCGTATTTCGTTTGCATACGCATAATGCACCGTTTCAGCAGGTCGATGTCGTAGCCCTCGCGCGTGATATGGTGTCCGCCGCCAAAGTTGATCCACTCCATCTGCGGCAGCCATGCGCCGAACTTCTCCTCGACGGCTTCGAGCGTCTCCGCCAGCGGCTCCGCCCCCTGCTCGCAAAGCGTATGAAAGTGCAGCCCCGTCAGCCCTTCCATCTTGTCGGGGCGAAAATCGCCGCACTTGACGCCGAGACGCGAGCCTGCCGAGCATGGGTCATAGATCGCGTGCTCCTGCGTCGAATGCTCGGGATTGATGCGAAGGCCGCACGCGCAGCCGTGCTTCAAGGCAAACTCACCGTACTTTTCCCACTGGGCGAAGGAGTTGAATACGATGTGATCGGCGATCTTGACGATCTCCGCCATGTCCTCAGCTTTGAACGCCGGCGAAAAGACGTGGTTCTCCTTGCCCGGCATTTCTTCGTATGCAAGACGCGCCTCAAAGAGACCGCTCGCCGCCGCTCCTGCAAGGTATTCGGCGATGAGCGGATAGAAGCGGAACATCGAAAACGCCTTCTGTGCCAGAAGTACATATGCGCCCGTCTCCTGCTGCAAGTCGCGCAGGACGGCGAGATTCCTGCGCAGAAGCTCCTCCATGACGACGTAGGAGGGCGTCGGCACGGCATGGAAAATTTCTGCGTACTTCTCGAATTTCCCGAAAGTCTCGCCCATCAATCGACAAGCTCCGGCGTGAAGCTCTCCTGCCACGGCAAACCCCAGAGATTCAGCGCATCCATGAACGGATCGGGATCGAACTGCTCGATGTTATAGACGCCCGCGCCCTTCCATGTGCCGTTCATCACGAGCATCGCGCCGATCATCGCAGGCACGCCCGTCGTGTAGGAAACCGCCTGCGAGCCGACTTCCTTGTAGCACGCTTCGTGATCGCAGACATTGTAGAGATAGTACGTCTTTTCCTTGCCGTCTTTCTTGCCGCGGAAGATGCAGCCAATGTTCGTCTTGCCCTTCGTCCTCGGGCCAAGGCTCGCGGGATCGGGCAGAACTGCCTTGAGGAACTGCAGCGGAATGATCTTCTTGCCCTCGAACTCAATCGGCTCGATCGAAGTCATGCCGACGTTTTCCAAGCACTTGAGGTGGCGCAGGTAACTCTCGCCAAACGTCATGAAGAAGCGGATGCGGCGGATACCGGGGATATTGATCGCGAGCGACTCCAGCTCCTCGTGATGCAAGAGGTACATATCCTTCTCGCCGACCTCGGGGAAGTTGTAGACGCGCTTGATCTCCATCGGCTCCGTCTCGACCCACTTGCCGTTTTCCCAATAGCTTCCCTTCGCCGAAACCTCGCGGATGTTGATCTCGGGGTTGAAGTTCGTCGCAAACGGATAGCCGTGATCGCCCGCGTTGCAGTCAAGAATGTCGATGTAGTTGATCTCGTCGAAGTGATGCTTCAAGGCGTAAGCGGAAAAGACGCCCGTGACGCCCGGGTCGAATCCCGAGCCGAGCAGCGCCGTGATGCCGGCTTCCTTGAAGCGGTCATTGTACTCCCACTGCCATTTGTATTCAAACTTCGCCGTGTCCTCCGGCTCGTAGTTCGCCGTATCGACGTAGTGCGTCTTCGTCGCAAGGCATGCGTCCATGATCGTCAGATCTTGGTACGGCAATGCGAGATTCAAGACGACATCAGGCTTCTCTCGCTCGATCAGGGAGATGAGCTCGTCCGTCTTGTCCGCATCCACCTGCGCCGTCGTGATTTTCGTCTTGCCGCCCGCGAGCTTTTCCTTCAATGCGTCGCACTTTGCTTTCGTGCGGCTCGCAATGCAGATTTCCTCAAAGGCGTCGCTGTTCTGGCAGCACTTGTGCACGGCGACGCTTGCGACGCCGCCCGCGCCGATGATCAAAGCCTTTCCCATGATTTTCCTCCTGTCGTCAACTCAAGGGCGTTCGCCGCCCACATCAAACTATCTCTGCACCGCGAATCGCCGGTTCTTCCCAAGCGAGAAGCATCTCTCTGAGGAGCTTCAAGGCCACCGCCGTCGATGCGCCGCTCGCATCGTAGTGCGGCGACAGTTCGACCATGTCGCAGCCGACGATGCGGTCGAGCCGCAGCGTCTTTCGGAGCGCACGAAGAAGATCGAGGAAGCTCACACCGCCCGGCTCGGGCGTGCCCGTACCGGGAAAAACACTCGGATCGAGCACATCGAGATCGAGCGTCAGGTACACGGGCTTTCCCATGAGTTCAGCGAGGCTCCATTCAAGCCCCGTGAAATCAAAGCGCTGCAAATGTGTGTGCTCCTTCGCCCAGAGGAACTCCGCGCGCTCGCCGCTCCGTATGCCAAACTGATAAATGCGCCCGTCACCCAGGATGTCCCAGGCGCGGCGCATGACCGTTGCGTGCGAGAGCTTCGCGCCCAAGTAATCATCGCGCAAGTCCGTATGTGCATCGAAATGTACGATATGGAGGTCTTCGTAGCATTCGGCGAGCGCACGCACGACGGGAAGCGTCACGAGATGCTCGCCGCCGATCATGAAGGGCTTCTTGCCATCGGCGAGCAGGTTCCGCGCAAAGTCCTCGATCTGCCCTAAAGCGCGAGCCGTATCGCCAAAGCAAAGCTCCAAGTCGCCGCCGTCAAAGACGCGCGCCTCCTCCATATCAAGGTCGAGATATGGGCTGTACGTCTCCAGCCCATACGACTCGGCACGCATCGTGCGACTCGCAAAGCGCGTGCCCGGGCGAAACGATGTCGTCGAATCGAAAGGTGCGCCGAAGAGCACGATGCGCGACTCTTCGTATGAAGTCTCGCAGCCAAGAAAAGTTTCTACATTATCTTTCAACATCGCGCAGCATCTCCTCCACATAGGTCGGCAAGGCGAAAGCGCCGATATGCAGCTTCGTATTGTAGTAGCGCGTCTTGATGCCGAGCCGCTTCCAACGCTGCCAATCAACACCCTCGATGGGCGCACGCTTCTTCGACGCGAAGCCGAAGAGCCAGTGCCCCGACGGATACGTCGGGATATGCGCCTGATAGACGCGGCTGATGGGGAACGACTCGACGATGCGCTTGTGCGCACGCTGCATGGCATAGGCGTCGTCCTTGTAAAACGGGCTTTCGTGCTGATTGACCATGATGCCGTCCTCGTGCAGAGCTTTGAAGCAGTTACCGTAGAACTCCTTCGTAAAAAGCCCCTCGCCCGGCCCGAAAGGATCGGTCGAATCCACGAGGATCAAATCGTATTCGTCCTCGGGCTGACGGATGAAACGCAGTCCGTCCTCGAAAAAGAAACGAATGCGCGGATCTGCAAGGCACGCCGCTGTCTGCGGCAAGTGCTCGCGGCATGCCTCGACGACCATCTCGTCGATCTCCACGAGGTCGATGCGCTCGACGCTCTTGTAGCGCAGAAGCTCGCGCACCGTGCCGCCGTCGCCGCCGCCGATGACGAGAATGCGCTTCGCCTCGGGATTGACGCACATCGGCACATGCACGATCATCTCATGGTAGATGAACTCATCCTTCTCCGTCAGCATCATGTAGCCGTCAATCGTCAGAAAGCGCCCGAATTCCGGCGATTCGAAGATATCGATGCGCTGGAATTCGCTCCTGCCCGAGTAGATTTGCCGATCGACCTTGATGGAAAAACCCGCATCCTTTGTGTGCTTCTCCGTAAACCAAAGATTCATGCCTCAGTCTCCTTCATCACGTTGAGCCGTCGGATTTCCATATCCTCAGGCCCCGTCAGCGAGCAGCCCTTCTTCTTCGCGTAGCGGATATAATCGAGGATGTCCGCCGTCACAAGCTCGCCCGGTGCGAGGATCGGAATGCCCGGCGGATAGCACATGACAAATTCGCCCGCGACGCGTCCCGCCGTCTCGGCGATGGGAAGCGCCTCCTTCTCAGCGTAGAACGCCTCCTGCGGGCCGCAGACGACCTTCGGGCTGATGTACTCGACCTCCAGCATGTTTTTCGGCGGCTTCTTATAGTTGCGCCGAATTTCGGCGAGCGCGGATACGAGACGCTCAATGTCCTTGGGGCGGTCGCCGATCGAGACGTAGGCGAGGAGGTTCGCCATGTCGCCGAACTCCGTCTGAATGTCGTACTCGTCGCGCAAGAGATCGTAGACCTCGATGCCCGCAAGTCCCAGAGAGCGCGTGAAGATCGAAAGTTTTGTGACATCGAAATCGAAGACGGCGTCGCCATCGGCAAGTTCCTTCGCATAGGCATAGTAATCGCCGATGGCGTTGATCTCAGAACGCGCATATTCGACGTGACGGATGACCTTATCGATCGTCTCGCGCCCACGAATCGCAAGGTTGCGCCGCGAGATATCGAGGCTTACCATAAGGAGGTACGACGCGCTCGTCGTCTGTGTGAGATTGATGATCTGATGCACATAGCCCTCGTGCACGCGCTCGCCGATCAAAAGGAGCGAGCTTTGCGTCAGAGAGCCGCCCGACTTGTGCATGCTCACCGACGCCATGTCCGCCCCCGCCGCCATGGCGGAAACGGGCAAATGATCGTGGAAGTAAAAGTGTGTGCCGTGCGCCTCATCGGCGAGGAGCAGCATGCCGTGCGCATGAGCGAGATCGGCGATGGCGCGGATGTTCGAGCATATCCCGTAATACGTCGGATTGTTGACGAAGATCGCCTTCGCGTCCGGATTCTCCTCGATTGCACGCTCGACATCGGCGAGCCTCATGCCGAGCGCGATGCCGAGCCGTCGATCCATCTGTGGATTCACATAGACAGGAACAGCGCCCGAGAGGATCATCGCGTTGATGACGCTTCGATGCACATTGCGCGGCAGGATGATCTTCTCACCGCGCTTCGCCGCCGTCAGAATCATCGTCTGCACCGAACTCGTCGTGCCGCCGACCATGAAGAATGCGTGCGCCGCACCGAACGCCCGCGCCGCCAACTCCTCCGCCTCGCGAATCACCGATACGGGATGGCAAAGGTTGTCGAGCATCTTCATCGAATTGACGTCGACGGAAAGGCACTTCTCGCCGAGAAAGTCCACAAGCTCCGCGTTGCCGCGTCCGCGCTTGTGCCCCGGCACGTCAAAAGGCACGACGCGCCTGCTCTTGAAGCGCTCCAGAGCTTCAAGAACAGGCGCCCTGTCCTGCGTATAGTAGTCGAATGCTTCCAATCCTTCTTTTTCCTCCCAAAGAGCAAAGCGCAAAGACTTGCTCAGAATACATTGCTGCCGCTGTAGATCTCAATCATCTCGCGCCGCAGGCTGTTGCTGATCGCGAGCCGCGTCTTCGGCGGTATCTCGTAAATATCCGTATTGAAGAGGTAATTCTGCAGCTCGATTTCCTTGATGAGCATGCGCGTGTGGAAAATATTCGCCTGATAGACATTGATGTCCATGGCGTCGTACGTCGCCAAAGTCTCCGACTTGATATACTCTTGAATCGACGACATCTTATCGTCCATGAAGAGCTTCTTTCCCGTCACATCTCGCGTGAAGCCGCGCACGCGGTAATCCATCGTGATAATATCCGAATCGAACTTGCCAATGAGGTAGTCGAGCGTCTTCAAAGGCGTGATCTCGCCGCACGTCGCCACGTCGATGTCGACGCGAAACGTCGCGATGCTCGTCTCGGGATGGAACTCGGGGTATGTATGCACGGTCACATGACTCTTGTCGAGGTGCGCGACGATCTCGTCATTCATCAGTGGCTTCTTGTGCCCCGCTGCATCCTCTTCCGAAATGAGGAAGGTCACGCTCGCGCCCTGCGGATCGTAATCCTGCTTCGAGATGCTCAGGACATGCGCGCCGATCATCTCCGTCACGCGCATGAGGATCTTCGTCAATCGCTCTGAGTTGTACTGCGAGTCAATATATTTGATGTAGTCCTGCTGCTCGCGCTGCGATTTCGCATAGCAAATATCGTAGATATTGAAGCTCAGAGACTTCGTCAGATTATTGAACCCGTATAACTTCAGCTTTCCTTCCAACCCGAACGTCCCATCCTTCCCTTGGCTGACAAGAAAAGGCAGATAACGAGCTATCGCTGCGTCACCTGCCGTTCATTTTCGTTTTTGCTAGCTCTGCCTTATTATAATGGAAATTTCGTGCTTTGACAAGACTTCATCACTGCAAGCTGGAGGACAACTCACCCTTTGACGAGCACTGCGTGAGCGAATTATTTTCCTTACACAGAAAATTTTAAGGCTTGAAATTCATGCGCCGCAAAAGTGTCAAAAACTCCTGCGCGGCAGGCGTGAGATGTCGTTCCTTCTCCCGCACGATGACAATGTTGCGCGTCAGGGCAGTCTCATCCAAGGCAATAGTACAAAGCAAGCCTGCTGCCTTTTCTAAAATAATGGACTTTTCCGGCAGAATGGAAATGCCGATGCCATGCATCGTTGCCTGCTTGATTGCCTCTTGATGACTGATAAAAAGAGGCCGCTCCAAGGAAAGTCCGAATGGCACAAGCTTCTGATGCAAGAACTTATAGATGGACGAGGAGCGATCCTTAATGATAAAAACCTCACGATTGAGTTCTGTCGTGCGAATACTCGCACGCTGACCTAGAGGATGCGACGGTGCTACTGTCACATATAAAGTATCCGCCTGCCACGGCTCCACGATATAACGCTCCTCATCTATCGAAATGTAATCCGAAAGCAGGATAAACTCCAACTCATAATTCTCCAACATCTGAATTAGCTTCCGTGACGAATTGATCGTCATATCGAGGGTAATGCCAGGACAATGTTTATGAAATGCGGCGAGGCAAGGCGGCAACAAATATACGCCGATGAAATTTGTCGCACCGAAGCGCAAACTCCCCTCGTCAAGTCTTTCAATTTGTCGGATATGTTCACGCGCATTGCGATAATTTGCAAGAATATTACTGGCATACGGTCGTAGGTATTCACCATAAATCGTCAGTGAAGAATGCTTCTTCGTACGATTGAACAAGGGAACTTTGAGTTCATTCTCCAAACTCTGAATCTGCTTGGACAGAGCTGGCTGGGAAATAAACAGCTCATCTGCGGCTCGTGTAAAACTGCCCGTATTCGTCAACACAAGAAAAGCATGTAATTTTTCCAAATCCATATAATGTGCCTCCTCTTTCATTGTCTCCATATCATCATAACACATCGTTATCTATATGAAAATATAATCGAATTGTATTATGAAAAAAGTCTGTTTATAATGAAGGTGAAAATTCAGAGAGAGTATTTCAACGTAAGGAGATGAAGAAATGAAAAACTCTGAAGAAAAGAACAAAAAATCCTTGGCATGGGTAGGCATACCGCTTTCCGTAGTGGTTTTCTTGCTGATTTATCTAATGCCGCGTCCCGAGGGATTGACCGCAGTGAGTCAAGCTGCCTTGGCGATGTTCTCCGCCGCCTTGATTCTCTGGGTCGCTAAGCCGATTCCGATTTACCAGACATCTATTTTAGCTATCCTCTTGTTGCCGATGCTCGGCATCGTCAAGAAGCAGTCCGTGGCGTTCGGCACGCTCGGTTTCGATATCATTTGGCTGATGGTGGCGGCTTTCGTCCTTACGTCTGCCATGAGCACATCGAATCTTGGCAAAAGAATCGCACTCATCTTAGTGACACGTTTCGGAAAGACACCGACGAAGATGCTGGCGATCCTTGTTGTCGTCAACTTCGTCCTAGCATTCTTTGTTCCATCGACTACGGCACGTGCTTCCTTGATCATGCCGATTGCACTCGTTCTCCTTGAAGTCTACCGTGCAATTCCGGGCGAAAGCAAGTTCGGCAAGCTGATGATGCTGCAAGGCGTACAGAACAACGCTTTCGCAACCTCCGTCGTCATGACGGCAACTGCAGCACAAGTGCTTGCCTTAGGTTTCATCAATCAACAAACGAACGCCTCCATCGGCTATATGGACTGGCTGCTCGGCTCATTTCCCCAAGCAGTTCTCACGGCAGGCATTGCTTTCATCATTGGACTCAAGATGTATGATTTCAAAGGCGAGCTCGGAAACTCATCCGAAAAAGCAAGTACCCTGCTACAAAAACAACTCGACGATCTCGGCGCAATGAGCGTCCAAGAGAAAAAGACGACGGTCATCTTTTTGCTCACGTTATTTTTATGGGCAACTGGCGATTACCAAAAAGCGCTGCTCGGCGTATCAATCAGCACGGAACAGACGGCTGTTCTCTCTATGCTGCTGTGTTTCTTGCCGCGCATCGGCGTGCTCACATGGAAGGAGGCCAACATCAAATGGGATTTGATGTTGTTTTCCGCCGGTGCATATGCTGTCGGTAACGCGCTCAACGACTCGGGCGGCGCTTCCTGGGCAATCAGCCGACTGATCGAAGCGGTCGGGCTTGACAAAATGAGCCACGAGTTCGTCGCCATCTCCTTGATTTTCATTTCCGTGTTCAGCCACTTGATCTTCACGAGCAAGACGGTGCGCACAACCATCTTGATTCCCGCCGTCATCGCGCTCGCTTCACAGCTCGGCATGAATCCCGTATCGCTTGCACTCGCCTGCGCCTTCTCGATTTCCTGTACGATCACACTGCCGCCGCACTCGAAAGTCAACACCTTGTATTTCGGTACAGGATATTTTGAAGTGCGCGACGAATTCATCTTCGGTTTGATTTCCTGTTTTGTCTGTGCAGTCGCCATCAGTTTGGTATACTTCTTCTGGTTGCCGATTGTATTGGGGTGAAAATATGATGAAAAATAAAATTCTTTTGACGATTGCCGATGGCTTGGGTGATCGCCCATGCGAATCCTTAGGCTGGAAAACACCGCTTGAAGCGGCAAAAAAAGAAAATCTCAATGCCATCGCCGCAGCAGGCTCCTCGGGACTCATGGATCTTCATGCCTGCGGCACACCCGTGGGCACAGATCTCGGGCACATGATTCTCTTTGGCTACGGCTTGGAGGATTATCCTGGACGCGGGCCAATCGAAGCATTCGGTGAAGGCCTTCTCCTGCAGGAAGGCGACGTAGCATTTCGCGCCAACTTCGCAACGGTCGATTCTGCGAACATGGTACTCGACCGCCGTGCCGGACGCATACGAACAGGTACAAAGGATCTTGCGCACCTCTTGCATGGCTATAAAATTGACGATGTAGAAGTGCTCTTCCAAGAGGCGACAGAACACCGTGCCGTGCTCGTGCTGCGTGGCCCATCTTTGAGCGCCGCCGTAACAGACAGCGACCCCAAAAAGGAAGGCCTACCTTATCGAAAGGTTGAGCCAAAAGATACGAGTATAGAAGCTGCACGTACCGCTGACCTGCTCAACCGCCTCCTGCCCAAATTCGGTGAAATCCTCGCGGATGCTCCGTTGAACAGAGAACGTATCCAATCAGGACATCCCCCTGCCAACTTCCTCTTGACACGCGGCGCAGGACAAATGCCAAAGCTCGCAAAGATGACGGAGAAATATGGCTTTACAGGCGCATGCGTCGCTGCTGAAAGCACTGTGCTCGGCGCTGCACGACTCGCTGGCTTCGACACGATAACAGAAAGCTGCCTGACGGGCAACTTGGATACCGATGTCGAACGCAAGGCGCGTCTTGCCATCGACGCACTCAAAAACCATGATTTCGTCTGCCTCCACTTCAAAGCAACCGACCTCATGGGACACGACAACAATCCCACAGGCAAAGTGCATGCTGTCGAACATTACGATACAATGCTCGGATATGTACGCACATACCTGCCCGAAATTCATGATGCAAATGTAATCGTTGCCATGGCCGCTGATCACTCGACACCGTGCGAGCGCCGCGAACACAGCGGTGATCCCGTGCCCATTGTCATCGCCGGCCACAACATCCGCAAAGACAATGTCATAGTATACGATGAGATGCATGCCGCACGCGGCGGTTTGCTGCGCATGACGGGACGTATGTTCCACGACTTCTTGCTTGACTATCTCGAAGTGATGCCCAAGCTCGGGAATTGAGAGTGATTTCACATCGTTATCATGTCGCTGTCAAACAGAAAGCCCCGAGAATTCCTCTCGGGGCTTTCTCATATTTACCATCACATCACTTCGCCATAAGCTTCGCAAGCTTGTTCGCAAAGTCCACGGGATTCTCGGGCAGGATGCCTTCGATGATTAGAGCTTGCGTGTAGAGGAGGTCGCAGTAATCCTTGAAGTCCTCCGTATCCTTGCCCGCTTCGTGCAAGGCCTGCAGGCGCGTGAAGATTTCATGGTGCGGGTTGATCTCAAGGATGCGGCGCGCCTTGAACATCGGGTTGTCCATCTCGGAGAATGTGTGCTCCATCGAGAGACTCGGCCCCATCGCGTCCGCCACGAGGCAGACGGCGCTCGACTTAAGACGCGAGGTCAGCTTGACTTCCGCCACGCGGTCGCCCAAGGCTTCCTTGACGTCCTTCAGAAGATCGTCGTTCTTCTTCTGAATGTCCTCCGTCTCCTTCTTCGCCTCCTGCGACTCGGCATCATCAAGATCCAGATCGCCGCGGCTGATCGAGTGGAACTTCTTGCCCTCGTACTCGCGCAGCGTCTCAATCGTGAACTCGTCGACGGGGTCGGTCAGGTAGAGGACCTCGATGCCCTTCTCGCGCAACAGTTCCATCTGCGGCAGCTTCTCGATCGTCGCCTTGTCCGTGCCCGTCGCATAGTAGATTTCCTTCTGGCTCTCGGGCATACGCGAGACATACTCCTTGAGCGTTGCGAGCTTTCCTTCTTTCGAGCTGAGGAAGAGCAGCAAGTCCTTGAGTTTGTCGGCCGTGTTCTCGCCGCTGTAGATGCTGTTGTAAATGCCGATCTTCAGAGACTTGCCGAATTCCGCCCAGAACTTTTCGTACTTCTCACGTTCGTTCTTCAGCGTGCGCTCCAACGTCTTCAGGATGTTCTTCTCAAGATTCCTGCCTATGGTCTTGAGTTCGCGGCTCTGCTGCAGAAGCTCGCGCGAGATATTGAGCGAGAGGTCGGGCGAGTCGACAAGCCCTTTCATGAAGCGCAGGTAATCGGGCAGGAGATCCTTGCACTTGTCCATGATGAAGACGTGGCGCGAGTAGAGCTGCACGCCAGGCTCGAAGTCCGTATGATAAAGGTTGAACGGCGCATGTGCGGGAATGAAGAGCAGCGCCGTGTACTCGACCGTGCCTTCCGCCTTCGTGTGGAAGATCTCCATCGGGTCTTCCCACTCGTGGAATTGATTCTTCAAGAACTCGTTGTATTCCTCAGGCTTGATATCGCTCTTGTTCTTCGTCCACAGCGGCGTCATGGAATTGAGCGTGCGCACCTCCGTGCGCTTCGTCTTCTCTGCGCCTTCGATGGGCTTGCCATCCTCGTCTTTCGGCATTTCCTCGATCTCGAAACTCATCTTGATCGGGTAGCGCACATAGTCCGAATACTTCTTGACGAGACCTTCAAGCTTGTACTTGTCGAGGAAGTTCTCCTCAGCCTCCGCACCGTAGTATTCCTTGGCGAGCGTGATGACGATCGTCGTGCCGTGCTTCTCCTTGTCGCACTCTTCTATGCTGTAAGTGCCGTCACCTGTCGATTCCCAGCGTATGCCCTGCTTCTCGCCCGCCTTGCGCGTGAGGATCGTGACCTTCTCGGAGACCATGAAAGCCGAGTAGAAGCCCACGCCAAACTGACCGATCAGCTCCTTCTCGTCAACCGCCCCGTTCTCTTCCTTCGTACGCTGCAGCTGCTCCAAGAACGCCTTCGTTCCCGACTTCGCAATCGTGCCGATGTTCTCGACGACTTCCTCCGCCGTCATGCCGATGCCGTTGTCCGAGATGGAAAGCGTATGCGATGCCTCATCTGGCACGAGGAAGATCTCCGCACTCTCGTCACCCTCTCGCAATGCGCTGTCCGTCAAGGCAGCGAAATGCAGCTTATCGAGCGCATCCGACGCGTTGGAAATAAGCTCCCGCAAAAAGATTTCGTGATTCGTATAGATGGAATGAATCATCAAGTCGAGAAGCTGTTTTGTTTCTGCCTGAAATTCATGCTGTACTTTTGCCATGAAAAAATCCCCTTTACACAAACTACACGCACAAACGTCCACTTTGTGGACATTGTGCGCCGCCCTTACCAGAAACCAACCAATCGGTCTGCGCCCTTTGGGCTTGACCTCTTGGGGTTTCATGGTAAAAATGCACGGGAGGCGAAGCGCTGTGCGCCGTCCGTTCCCGTGCATCTAGTGTACTATATAAAGGTCAAAAAGTCAACATCCCTTGCATAGCTCACAAATCCTTTAGCGTCGAAATGCCCGCGCGGAATTCCGAAACGTTTTTCGCCGTGATTTCGGGGTTGTCGATCAACTCGATCTTGAAGGCGCGCCCCTTTTCCGAGCGCAGGAAGACGACTGCCATCTGCGTATCCGCCTTCGCTTCGGTATCAAGCTCTCCATCGCCGTCCGTATCGACCATGATGGTCTTCGCGGTCACGGCGAAAACGCCCTTCGTTTTTGCCGTGACCGGTATGATATCGACGACAGCGTAAGCACTGTTTTCCTTCAACTGTGTCAGAAGAAGCGCCTCATCCTTCTGTGAGAGCTTCGTGAGATCAGGCAGATCCCCCTTGGCGAAGCCGTCGGGGATGATGATCCAAGCCTTGTTGATCTTGTAGCCATCGTTGGCAAAGACGAGCACGCTGCCCTTCTCATCCTCATTCAGCACACTTGCGGGCAGAACGCCAAGCGGCTTCGTCGGACACATGATACTGTAGCCTTCCTCCTTGTTCGTATAGGTGTAAGGCTCCGCGCCCGCTGTCTGCGGCATCACTGCTGTCACTGCGAACATCGCACAAAAGGCGAGGGCTACAGCAAAAATCTTCTTCAGCTTCATAAAAAATCTCCTTTCCCAACTCCCAAAATATCGGCAGAACGGCATCTTGCTGTTCATGCCATCATACAACGAAAAATCTAGAGCCTCCTTACATTTGCTTAAATAATCAGCGATAAAGGCTGAAACTTGTCTAAAAGGCTGTGTGACAAAATTGTGTTCCATTCAATGTGAATCATCTAGAATCAGATCCCGCACCATGGTGAGCGCAGCTTCTGTCGATTGACGCTTGACCTCCGTGCGCACGCCATCGAAAATATGACGTTCCACGTGCACCGCCCCCGCCGTGGCGACGGCGATATAGACAAGCCCCACGGGCTTCTCTGCCGTCGCGCCGCCCGGCCCCGCGATGCCCGTAATGCCGACGCCGATATCGGCGGGAATCGCACGGCGCACGCCCTCCGCCATCTCTCGCGCCGTCTCCTCGGACACGGCGCCGAACGCCTTGAGCGTCGCCTCGTGCACGCCGACGAGCGAAGCCTTGACCTCGTTCGTATAGGAAACGACTGCGCCCATGACATAGGCGGAACTTCCCGCGACATCGGTCAGGCGGCTCGTCAGAAGACCGCCCGTACACGACTCGGCACAGGCAATCGTTCTGCCGCACTCACGCAGCAGTCGTCCGACAAGCGCCTCCAACGACTCCCTTTCCTCGGCCATACCTATACACCCTTCCAAAATCCTGTCGCCTTTCGTTTCCTAAGCGCCGCCGCCCGTACATCGTACACAAACCGTATCCTCACTCGACAAGCTCGCCGACCGCATCGTAGGTGAAGCCCTGCACAATGCGCACGCGCACGATGTCGCCCGGCCGGCTCGCCGCATCGCCTTCGATGAAGATCTGCCCATCGACGCCAGGCGCTTCGCGATAGGAGCGCCCAAAGGCAAGATTCGGCTGCTCCTCGTCGCGGCCTTCGACGAGCACGTCAAGCTCCTTGCCCTCAAGCCCCTGGTTCAACTCCTCCGAAATCTTACACTGCACGCTCATGAGATCATGGTAGCGCTCCTGCACGATATCCTCGGGCACTTGGCGCGGCATGGAAGCGGCTGGCGTATCCTCCTCCTGCGAGTAGGTGAAGATCCCCACTTTCTCGAAGCGCTGCTCGATGAGGAAGCGGCGCAGAGTCTGGTACTGCGCATCCGTCTCGCCTGGAAAGCCCACGATGAAAGTCGAGCGAACAGCGACGTTCGGTATGCGCTTGCGAATCTTTTCGAGAAGCGTCACGACCTCCTCCTGCGTATCGGGGCGGCGCATCGACTTCAAAATCGAATTGTGCGCATGCTGCAGCGGCAAGTCGACGTACTTGCAGATCTTCGGCTCCTGCGCAATCGTCGTGATGAGTTCATCAGTGAAATTCTTCGGATAGCAGTAGAGCACACGCAGCCACTCGACCTTCTCGATTTTCACAAGCTCCTGCAAAAGACGCGCCAAAGACGGCTCGCCGTAGATGTCCTTGCCGTAATACGTCGAATCCTGCGCGACGAGTATGATTTCCCGGACGCCCTCGGCGGCAAGGCGTGTGACCTCGCGCTTGATGTCGTCCATCGGTCGGCTGCGAAAGTGTCCGCGAATCAGTGGAATGGCACAGAAGGCGCAGCGATGGTCGCAGCCTTCGGCGATCTTCACATAGGCCGTATAGACAGGCGTCGTCAGAATACGCGGCGTCTTCGCATCGTAGACAATCTCATTCTCTCCTGCCAAGACGATGCGATTGCCCGCCAGAGTCTCACGAACCGCCTCCATGATGCGGTTCCATGCGCCCGTGCCGATGATGGCATCGGCCTCGGGCATGTCGTCCAAAAGCTCCTGATGATAGCGTTCCCCGAGACAGCCTGCGACGATGAGCGAACGACAGCAGCCCGTTTCCTTGTACTCCGCCATATTGAGCACCGTCGTGATGGATTCCTCCTTCGCCGACTGGATGAAAGCGCATGTATTGACGATGATGATCTCCGCCTCTGCTGGATCGGGCGTAAGCTCGATGCCGTTGTCCTGCAAGATGCCGAGCATGACTTCCGTATCGACGAGATTCTTGGCGCAGCCGAGGCTGATGAATCCTGCTTTCAAAAAACTTCCTCCTCAAGGTATATCAAGCATAAGGGGAGGAATCCAAGGATTCCTCCCACCATCATCTTTTACTGCAGCCGCACTTCCTTCACCCAACGATCCAAGAGATCGTGACGCTGGCTCGGGCTGAAATCCTGCGGCCTGGAAAAGAGCACGACGTCTTTCCCTGGAAAAGACTTATAGGCGATCGTCACAGGATTGAGCGGCACGAAGAAGAACTCCCGGCTCTGCAGGGTGAGCTGCGCTTCATCGCTCAGCAGCCACTCCGCAAAGGCCTCCGCCTGCTCCTCGTTCTTTGCTCCCTCGACCAGTCCCACGCCCGTCAGCGTGTACGCCGTGCCATCCTCGGGGTAGATGATCTGCAAGGGATAGCCCTGATGAATGTAGCGCATGACCTCGCTCTGCACGGCGACGGAAACGTCGACCTCGCCCATGCCCGCCATGCGCACGGGTGTCGAAAGGTATTTGGAATACTGCACGACCTTGGGCTGTATGCCGCGCAGGATGTCATACGTCGCCGCATCGCCGAACTGCGACATCATGGAGAAGAAAAGGTTCGCCGACGCATCCGCCGCAAAAAAGTCGGTAATGCCGACGCGCATCCCCTGCATCGTGGCAAGTTCCGTCCACGTATTGGGCACGCGCGGCACAGTACGCACATAATCGCGGTTGGCGCAGAACACGACGGGATCATACCAGATGCCCGTCCATGCAGCAGACGCATCCTTAAAGGACGCACTGACCGAGTCCGTGCTCTCCGAGACGTACGGCTGCAAAGCACCGTCTGCCGCTGCCTTCTCCAATGTCGCACGATCGGCGAGCACGAGATCCGCCCCGCCCTTGCCGATTGCGGCATCCTGATGCAGCTTCTGCAAGACCTCGGCCGAACTTACGGGAACGAAGTTCACCTGCACGCGCTTTGCCTTCTCGTATCCTTCAGCAAGGATTCCCGCATGCTCGGGCGGCAAGGTCGTATATACCGTGACGGACTGCTGAGGCCGCTCCCGTCGCGTCCTGTCCGCATGCCCCGCCAAATTGTCCGAAATCGTCGCGATCAAAAGAACCAGCATGAACGCCACGAGGAGCAGGGATGTATATCGTCGCATCGCTTTCCCTCCTTGGTTCTTATCGAAGCGCCGACAGCTTCAGCGCTTCCTTGAAAGTATATCATTGGGTACATTATACATAAAATGCCGCACTTATACAACTGTCTATATATGCTAGCATATATAGACAGTTGTATATAGATGTACCTTCCCATATCATGATTCAAAGAGGGTTCAGAACACCTGCCAGGTGCTCTGAACCCTCTTTATTTTATGCCGAACGATTTCAAACGCCATACTCCTTCGCCAGCTTCTCAAAGAGCGGCAGAGAGCGTTCGATCGTCTGCTCCTCGATGCAGTAGGACGCGCGGAAGTGTCCGGGGCAGCCGAAGTCCGTGCCGGGGACGAGCAGGAGGTCGTACTTCTTGGCGCGCTCACAGAAGGCATAGTCGTCCGCCTCCAACGACCGCGGGAAGAGGTAGAACGCGCCCTGCGGCTTGACACACGAGAAGCCCGCGCGCACGAGTCCCTCGTAGAGCATCGTGCCGTTCTTCTCGTACGGCGTTATATCCGAAGACAGCCTCGCGCAGCGTGCGACGACGAGCTGCCACAAGGATGGCGCATTCACATGCGTGAGGACGCGCGCCGCACCTGCGACAGCGCCGTAGACACTCGAAAAGTCCGCAACCTCATCGGGCACGACGATGTAGCCGATGCGCTCTCCTGCAAGCGAGAAGGACTTGCTGTACGAATAGCAGACGAGTGTATTCTCGTAATACTTCGTGATGTACGGCACCTCGCAGCCGTAAGCGATCTCGCGGTACGGCTCATCGGAAATGAGGAAGATCGGATGATCGTATTCCTGCTGCTTCTTGCGAAGGAGTGCGGCAAGCTCTTTGATCGTCTCCTCAGAGTATACGGCGCCGCTCGGATTGTTCGGCGAATTGACGATGACGCCCTTCGTCCTGGGAGAAAGACGCTCCTCCAGGGCGGCGAAGTCGATCTGAAAATCCTCCGTCTTGGCGGGCACGACGCGAAGCTTCGCGCCGACGGACTCGACAAAGCAGCGATACTCGGGAAAGAACGGCGCAAAAGCGATGAACTCGTCGCCCTCCTCGGCGAGTGCCTTGAAGCACACGGTGATCGCCGCCGCCGCGCCCGCTGTCATGAAGAGGTTCCTGCCCGAAAAGTGCGTGCCGAATCGCTCGTTGATACTCGCGGCGAGCGTTTCGCGCACGGCGGGATTGCCCGGCGCGATGGTGTAGCCGTGCACCGCCTGCGGCTCCATCTCCGTCATGATTGCAAGAACTGCCTGCTTGATGAAGTCGGGCGCAGGGACATTGGGATTGCCGAGGCTGAAATCGCAGATGTTTTCCTCCCCCACCTCCTGCGCTCGCTTCCTGCCGTACTCAAAGATCTCGCGGATCGTCGACTTCTTCGTGCCGAGTTCCCGCATCTTTTCCGATACCATCATGCCAAACCCTCTTCATTCTCACAGAAATAACGCATGCTCGTCTTCTTCCACTCCTTGACGGAGTAAAGCATGACGCGCTCACTGAGACCGCACTCTGCCGCAAGCGCAGCGGCGATCTCCTCACACTCGTCGCGGCTCTTCGCATGAATCATCGTGTAGACGTTGTACGGCCAATCCTCCGCCGTATCGCGGTCGTAGCAATGCGATACCGCAGGGCTTTCGCACATACATCGCGCGATCTCGTCCATGCGCTCGGGCGGCACAACCCATGCGCACAGGACGTTCGCCGTGAAGCCCGCCGCGCGATGCTGAAGCACGGCTCCCATCTTGCGGATCTGTCCGTTTTCCTTGAAACGGCGCAGACGAAGCAGAAGCTCTTCCTCTCCGATGCCGACCTTGGCGGCGATTTCCTTGTACGGTTCTTCCACAAGTGGGAAATCCCCCTGCATGGCACGCGTGATCTTCCTGTCGATTTCATCGAGCATTTCCATCCGCCCCCCTATCCAAGCTTGAACTGCACGTTGACCTTGTACTTCTTGTGCGAGGCAAGATTCAACAGAGCCTCGACCCCGGGAAGCGCTCGAATCTCCGCGAGAATCCTGCGGCGCATTTCCTCGTTCGGTGTGAGCAGCGTGAACCAAAGGTTGTACCTGCCCTCGCGCTCGTAGTTATGCGTCACACCCACATGGCGATTCACGGCCTCCGCCACGCTTTTCATCGCCTCAGGCTTCACGCGAAGCGCCACGAGCGTGCCGCGGTAGCCCATCTTCGCCGAGTCGAAAAACGGCCCGATGCGGCGCAGATACCCTTGCGCCTTGAGTTCTTTCACGCGTGAAAGGACGGTCTTCTCGTCCGACTCCAAGCCTTGCGCCAAGTCAGCAAAAGGCCGGCTGCTGATGGGCAAGCCGGCCTGCAAGACGTTGAGGAGCTTCTTGTCAAAAGCTGTCAACATATTTTCACCCTCATTTTCTCTGGGGAGTTTCTGGCAATACACCCTTCCTTCATTCTATCAGAACGTTCGCTATCGCGTCAAGCAATTCTGAACGCCCTTCATTTTTTACCGAAGAATACGGCAGGATATCAAGCTCCGCGACGCCGAGCGCCCTTCGCATGGCAGCGATGCTCTTATTCTGCTCGTTGCGGCTCAACTTGTCCGCCTTCGTCGCTATGACGAGCACGGGCAGTCCCTTCGCCACGAGCCATTGGAACATCTCGATATCCGAAGCCATGGGTTCGTGGCGGATATCCATGAGTTGGCAAACGAACTGCAAATCCTCGCTTTGCAGCAGGTACGCCTCGATGAAGCGCGACCAGATCTTGCGGTTCTTCTTCGCCGTGCGCGCGTAGCCGTAGCCCGGCAGATCGACGAGGTAGAAGTCGCGCCGCTCGTCTTCCCCCTCGATCTTCGCGCCAAGCTCGTAGAAGTTGATCGTCTGTGTCTTGCCGGGCTGTCCCGAGACGCGAGCGAGATTCTTCGTGCGTGCGAGCGAGTTGATGAGCGACGACTTGCCAACGTTCGAGCGTCCGATGAAGACGATCTCCCTGCGACGCACTTCGGGGTACTGTTCCTTCTTTACGGCGGAGGCAATGTACTTTCCCTGCGTGATCGTAACCCTATCCGGCATGTGCGCCCCCCTTTTGCGGCACGAGCGCCTCAGCAAGAACCTCGTCCATCGTTTCCACGGGCACGAAGGCGAGCTTTTCGCGCACTTCCTGCGGAATGTCCTCGATGTCGCGCTCATTCTCCTTCGGCAGCACGATGCGCGTCATGCCTTCGCGGTACGCCGCCAAGACCTTTTCTTTCAACCCGCCGATGGCGAGCACGCGCCCGCGCAGCGTGATTTCACCCGTCATGGCGACGTCACTTCTGACCTTTCGCCCCGTCAGCGCCGAAATCATCGCCGTCGCCATCGTGATGCCCGCCGACGGGCCGTCCTTCGGAATCGCGCCCTCGGGCAGATGGATGTGGATGTCGCGCTTCTCGTAGAAGTCGCCGTCAATGCCGAATTTCTCCTGCCGGCTGCGAATGTAGGAAAGCCCCGCACGCGCCGACTCCTGCATGACGTCACCGAGCTGCCCCGTCAAGATCAGCTTGCCCTTGCCCGCGAGCACCGTGACCTCCGTCGGCAGGATGTCGCCGCCGACCTCCGTCCATGCCATGCCTGTCGCCACGCCGACTTCGGGCTTCTTCTCTGCCTTCTTTCTGAGAAACTTCGGACGCTCCAAGAAATCTCTGAGATTCTTCTTCGTCACGCGCACGGACTTCTTCTCGCCCTCGACGATGAGCCGTGCCGCCTTGCGGCATACATGGCCGATCGTGCGCTCAAGCTCGCGCACGCCCGATTCGCGCGTGTACTCGACGATCATCTTCTCGATGACGCCTTCGCCAAATTGCAGGTCACGCGCCTTCAGACCGTTCGCCGTGCGCTGGCGTCCGACGAGATAGCGCTTGGCGATCTCCAGCTTCTCCTGCTCCGTGTAGCTCGACAGCGTGATGATCTCCATGCGGTCGCGCAGGGCGCGCGGGATATTCGCGAGACTGTTCGCCGTGACGATCCAAAGAACCTCGGAGAGATCGAAAGGAAGCTCGACGTAATGATCGCTGAACGTCGTGTTCTGCGCGGGATCGAGCACTTCGAGGAGCGCCGCCGACGGATCGCCCTTGTAGTCCATGGCGATCTTGTCCACCTCGTCGAGCAGGAATACGGGATTCTTCGTGCCCGCCTTGCGCAGCCCTTCCATGATGCGTCCCGGCATTGCACCGACGTAGGTGCGGCGATGTCCGCGAATCTCCGCCTCGTCACGGATGCCGCCCAGAGACGCACGCACGAATTTCCTGCCCGTCGCCCGCGCCACGGAGCTTGCCAGAGACGTCTTGCCAACGCCCGGCGGGCCTACAAGGCACAGGATCGGCGCATGCTGCTCCTTCGTGAGCTGGTGGACGGCAAGGTATTCGAGGATGCGCTCCTTGACCTTCTTGAGTCCGTAGTGATCCTCGTTCAAGACCGTTTCCGCCGCCTTGATATCGATGTTGTCCTCCGAGGAAATCATCCACGGAAGCTCAAGCAATGTCTCGATATAGGTGCGTATGACGCCCATTTCGGCGGACATGCTCGCCTGCCCCTCCATGCGGTGGATTTCCTTCTTGATCGTTTTCTGCACGTCCTCGGGATAGGAGCCCTCGGCGAGTTTCTTGCGGTACGCTTCGATATCCGCCGCCTTGTCGTCCTCGTCGCCCAGCTCCTTTTGAATCGCCTTGATCTGTTCGCGCAGGTAATAGTCCTTCTGGATCTTTTCCATCTGCTTGCGCACGCGCATGCCGATCTTGCGCTCCATCTCAAGCACTTCAAGCTCACGTGCCAGAATCTTGTAGAGAAGCTCCATGCGATTCTTGATGTTGACCTGCTCAAGGAGCGCCTGCCTGTCCTCAACCTTGAGACTCAAGTGGCTGGCGATGAGGTCGCCCAAGCGTCCCGCATCGTCGAGAATCGCCACGGAAACAAGCGTCTCGGCGGGAATCTTCTTGCTGAGTTTCACCCATTGCTCGAATTCATGCACGACGGCGCGTGTCAAAGCCTCCATCTCCATGGATTCCTCCACGATCTCGGCGTATTCGACGACCGTCACCTCGGCAAAGGTTTCCAGCTCTTCATACGCTTCGATTGCCGCACGCTTCTGCCCCTCGACGAGCACGCGCAGAGCGCCGCCCGGAAGCTTCAGCAATTGGCGCACCTCGGCGATCGTGCCGACATCGTAGAGATCTTTCTCTCCCGGCTCATCAGTCTCGGCATTCTTCTGCGCCACGAGCAGGATCTGGCGATCGCGCACCATCGCTTCCTCCAAGGCTGCCACGGAGCGCTCCCTGCCAACGTCGAGATGGATGATCATGAATGGAAACACAATCATTCCACGCAGAGGCAGGAGCGGCAGCTTACGTATTTCCGACATAAACAATCCTCCTGAATATAGAAAAAAGGGGACGCTGCTTGCCGCAGCGCCCCCTTTCGATGCTCAAGCCGATGCTTCCTTGTCCGTGCCTTTCGTCTTCGCCTTAGCCTTGTCAATCGTCAGCACAGGATCCTTCTTGTCCGAAATGACCTCCTTCGTGACGCGACAGTGCGAAGCCCCGTCGACCGACGGCACCTCGTACATGACGTTGCGCATGATGCTCTCGATGATCGAGCGCAGACCTCGCGCCCCCGTCTTTCGCTTCAAGGCTTCCTTTGCAATCAGATGAAGCGCCTCTTCGTCGAAATCGAGCTTCACGCCGTCCATCTCCAAGAGCTTCTGATACTGCTTGACGAGCGCGTTCTTCGGCTCGGTCAGGATGCGCACGAGCGTATCTTCACCGAGCGCTTCGAGCGTCACAACGATCGGGAGTCTTCCGATGAACTCGGGAATCAGGCCGTTCTTCAGCAAATCCTCCGGCAGGATGTGGCGCAGCGTTTCCCCGATATTGCGCTCCACCTTCGACTCGATTTCCGCACCGAAGCCCATGTTCTTTTTGCCAAGACGCGCCTCGATGATCTTCTCGATGCCATCGAATGCACCGCCGCACAGGAACAGGATATTCGTCGTGTCGATCTGAATGAGTTCCTGGTGCGGATGCTTGCGCCCGCCCTGCGGCGGTACGGAAGCCACCGTGCCCTCTAAGATTTTGAGGAGCGCCTGCTGCACGCCCTCGCCCGAGACATCGCGCGTGATGGACGGATTCTCCGACTTGCGTGCGATCTTGTCGATCTCGTCGATGTAAATGATGCCCTTCTCCGCCTTCTCCACATCGTAGTCTGCCGCTTGGATGAGTTTTAAGAGGATATTCTCCACATCCTCGCCGACGTAGCCGGCTTCCGTCAGAGACGTCGCATCGGCAATGGCGAACGGTACGTTGAGGATCTTGGCGAGCGTCTGCGCCAAGAGCGTCTTGCCGCTGCCCGTCGGGCCGATCATGAGGATGTTCGACTTCTGCAACTCGACCTCGTCTGCCTTGCCCTGCGTGCGATTGATTCGCTTGTAGTGGTTGTAGACGGCAACGGAAAGCGATTTCTTCGCTTCCTCCTGCCCAATCACGTATTGGTCGAGGATCTGGCGAATCTCCTTCGGTTTCGGCACATCCTTGAGCTCCACTTCGATATCTTCACTGAACTCTTCCTCGATGATCTCGTTGCAAAGTTCGATGCATTCATCGCAGATGTAGACGCCTGGGCCTGCCACGAGCTTTCTTACCTGCTCCTGCGACTTGCCGCAGAAGGAGCACTTGAGCTGGCCCTTTTCATCCCCAAACTTCAGCATGATACCACCTCTTACTTCTTGGGCTTCTCAATTTTGACAGGACGCGTGATGACCTCGTCGATGAGACCGTATTCCTTCGCCTCCTCTGCCGTCATGAAATTGTCACGCTCCGTGTCGGCGATAAGCTTTTCACGCGGCTGCCCCGTGTGCTTGGCGAGGATGTCGTTGCCGACTTCCCTGAGGCGCAGAATCTCCTTCGCCTGAATCTGGATGTCCGTCGACTGTCCCTGTGCACCGCCCAAAGGCTGATGAATCATGATGCGTGCCAGGGGAAGCGCGTAGCGCTTGCCTTTCGCCCCCGCTGTCAGCAGAAGCGAACCCATGCTCGCCGCCTGTCCGATGCAGATCGTCGACACGTCGGGGCGGATGTACTGCATCGTGTCGTAGATGGCAAGACCTGCCGTCACGACGCCGCCCGGGCTGTTGATGTAAAGGTGGATGTCCTTATCGGGATCTTCCGACTCAAGGAAGAGGAGCTGCGCGACGACGACATTCGCGACGTTGTCGTCGATCGGCCCGCCGACGAAGACGATACGATCCTTCAAGAGTCGCGAATAAATATCGTAGGCGCGCTCTCCTCGATTCGACCGCTCGACCACCATGGGAACATAACTGTTCATATAGCTGTTCATGCAATCACTCCATATATGACGACGTCAACGACCGTGAAAGAACGTGTCATCACTTCGCGGCGTTATCCAAGATGAACTGCGACGTCTTCTTTCTGAGAACCGTCGTAATGAGATCGCCGATGCGTCCCTGCTCCTTGACGACTTTCCGGACCTGCGCCGGCGTCGCGCCGTAGGTCAGCGCCATCGCTGCAACCTCATCGTCGAGATCCTTGCCTTCGACCTTAATGTCTTCGGCCTTCGCCACAGCTTCCAGCATGAGGTCGGTCTTGACGTTTTCCTCAGCCGTCTTCTTGTACTGCTCGCGAATCTGGTTGAGGTCGGTGCCTGCGTACTGCAGGTACTGCTCAAGCTTCATGCCCTGCTGCTCCAGGCGCATCGCCATCTCCTGAATCATCATCGTCACGCGGTTCTCGATCATGACGGCAGGAATGTCGACCGTGATGTTCTCCGTCGCCTTCTCGATGACGGCGACCTTGTAGTCGTTATCTGCCTTCTGCTGTGCGGCATGCTCAAGGTTCTTGCGGATGTCGACACGAAGCTCTTCGACCGTCTGGAACTTGCTGACCTTCTTGGCAAACTCATCGTCGAGTTCAGGCAGCTGACGCTCCTTGATGCTGTGAATCGTGCACTCGAACTTCGCGGGCTTTCCTGCGAGATCCTTCGAGTGGTACTCCTCGGGGAACATCACGTTGACGTCGCGTGCCTCGCCGACCTTCGCACCGATGAGCTGATCCTCGAAGCCCGGGATGAAGCGGTTCGAGCCGATTTCGAGCGGATAGTCCTTGCCCTCGCCGCCTTCAAATGCCTCTCCGTCAACGAAGCCCTTGAAGTCGAGAGTCACGAGGTCGCCACTCTTGACCTCAGCGCCCTCGGCAGCATCGACCATCTGGCTGCGGCGACGACGCATGCTCTCAATTTCCTTATTGATGTCCTCATCCGTGATCTCATCGACCTTCTTTTCAACCTGGATGCCCTTGTACTCGCCGAGCGTTACCTCGGGCTTTGCCGTGAAGCGTGCCTTGAAGACGACATCCTTTCCCTCTTCCAGTGTCACGGCCTCGATATCGGGGCGCGAAACGGGCGTCATGTCCTGCTCCTTCAGGGCGTCGGCAAACGCCTTGTCCGCCACGGCGTCAAATGCCGTATCAAGAATCGCCTGCTTGCCGATGCGCTGCTCGATGATATGGCGCGGCGCCTTGCCCTTGCGGAAGCCCGGGATGCTCACGCGGTTTGCAAGGTCCTTGCAAGCCTTCGCCTCGGCCTTCTTCAAGACCTCCGCTTCTACCTCTATTGTCAGCACGACCTCGTGGTTGTCCATCTTCTCTGCAGTAACCTTCATAGTATGAAATACCCTCCTAAATGTTCCTTCATCGATGGTTTCCAAGGGACAAAAGCAAGGGCATCCCCCTTGCAATCCCATTTTGCCATACTATTCATGATACCATACTCAAATGGGAAATACAAGCATTTCTCCCACGGATTATTCATTCGATGCTCGCGGTTTGCCGCGTGCAAAACCAACGAATCTCTGCTATAATGAAGCCGTCTTTTCTATTGGATCGAAGGAGGCTGTCCATGCTCAAGAATCCCATGAACATCGTCAAGCTCGTCGCCCTCTTCCTCTCGTGCGCTCTCCTCTATGCAATCCACCTTGCCAATCCAACGTTTTTTCCCGAACTCTGGCAGGTCTTAAGGAGCGGCGATCTCCTTGCGACGGCAGAATACATCCGTTCTTTCGGCTCTTGGGCCATGTTCTTCAGTTTCTGGCTCGTGCTCTTCGTCAATGCCATTGGTTTTCCGCCCGCCATCATCTTCTCCACGGCGAACACCCTGATCTTCGGCATTGTGCCCGGCATCGTCCTCTCCGTCATCGCCGAGACCGTCGGCGTCACGATCAGCTTCCTGCTGCTGCGCTTTCTCTTCCGCGCCTCGGCAGAACAGCTGATCGCCAAGCACCCGCGGCTCAAGAAGGTCGACGCCTACAGCGGCAAAAACGGCTTCACCGTCATGCTCATCGCACGCATGGTGCCCTATGTCCCATCGGCACTCCTGAACGCGCTCGGCGCCCTGAGCGCCATCAGTCTTAGGGACTACGTCATCTCCTCCTTCGTCGGCAAGTTTCCCTCAACCGCCATCGAGGCGATCATCGGACACGATACCGTTCTCAAGAACCCAGACCCAACGCGCCTCGTCCTCGTATGTATCGCAGCCGTCCTCCTCGTCATTGGCGCCTGGTACTACGAGAAACGCGTCGAAAAGAAGGCGGACGCCATGCAGAAAATCCTCGACGAACACGCAAAAATGCAAAAGAAAAAGGGGCTGCGACAAAATGCAAAATCCTGATGCATGGAAATCACTTCTTCGTTGCACGCGAATGATTCTGTTCTTAATCCCTCTTTCTGCACTGCGTGGCATAGGAACACCCCGTATAATCATTTGTAAATAAAACTGACCGCAAAAGTCCAAGAAGCCAAGCCCGAAGGGTGCAGACCGATTGGCAAATTTTCATTAAAGACGGCGCACGACTGTCCACAAAGTGGACGTTTGTGCGTATAACTTATCGCAGAAGGGGCTCCTCCGCAGACTCTTTCGAGTCTGCGGAGGAGCCCCTTTGTTATTTAGAACCGTGCCATTTAACCTCTTCTTCACTTCCCCTCTCCTATTTGAAGAAGATCGATTTACCGATGAATTCGCGCAGGAGCGAATTGTTCGGAATGTCGTATTCCTCCGTGATGTCAGAAAAGCAACGGCAGAAATCGAGCAAGCGGTTCGCCTTGGTGTACTCAGGCACATCACGCGGCACCATCTCAAGAAGCGGCACGGCGTAGCGCTTCAATACAGCAAGCTCATAAATCAGAGCCGAATTGAACATCGCATCCGCCTCCTCTTGAAATGGAAAGATGTTCTTCTCCTCCCCCGCACGCACATCAGGCCACTGACGCAAAGTCTTCAAGGCATAGGCGCCACGGAACTGATAGTCGCGCACCATGCGGCGAAGAAGCCGTGCATCTGTCGTCGGTATGCGGTTGTGCGCGTCGATATTGAGCTGCGTCAAAGCGCTGATGTAGATTTTAAACTTCTTGCCTCGCGGCACAGAGGCGGTCAATGCCTCGTTGAGGCCATGGATGCCCTCGACGATCAACGGCGATGTCGGCGCGATGGAAAGATGCTCCGATCCCACCTCGCGTTTCCCCGTGAGGAAGTTGTAATGCGGCAGGATAACTTCCTCGCCATTCAGCAAGCGCACAAGATGGTCATTGAACAGCTCGACATCGA
The DNA here is from genome assembly GCF_963528755.1 of uncultured Selenomonas sp. GTDB lineage: Bacteria > Bacillota > Negativicutes > Selenomonadales > Selenomonadaceae > Selenomonas. The sequence goes on along the minus strand of NZ_CAURXA010000006.1, from coordinate 10,302 downwards.
GTGCGCCGATATTTTCAAAGTCATACGCCCCGTCCTTCGTGCGCGGCGTATCCTCCCAGTTGCGGAAGTAGTCGTCAAGCGAGATGGAAACCGGCTCGATGCCGTTGACGCGAAGCTGGATGCGCAGGCGCTGAGCGAACGAGGTCTTGCCCGAAGACGACGGCCCCGCAATCAAGATGAGACGCAGTTCCTTGATGTTCGATGCAATATGATCGGCAATCTCGGCAATCTTCTTTTCGTGCAGAGCCTCCGATACATGGATGATGTCAGCCACCTCACCGCGACGGATATAACGGTTGAGATCAGATACATAGTCACAGTGCAGGACACTCGCCCAGCGCTCCGCCTCCATGAGGATGCTGCCGAACTTCGGCTGCTCCTTGAACGCAGGCACGATCTCAGGCGCGCTCGGTTCCGGCGTACGCAGCAGCACGCCGCCCGGCATGGCATCGAGAGCGAACTTATCCAAAACGCCCGTCGCAGACACCATCGGGCCAAACAGATAGTCATAAAACTCGCCGCAGTAGTAAAGGCTTGCCTTCTCTGTCTCAAGAGACATGACGAGATTCGCCTTTTCAATCTGCTCTGATTTCTTGAAGAGCTGCACGACTTCCTCTCTCTGCAGGCGCTTCTTGACGATCGGACGGTTCTCTGCAACGATCTCGCGCATGCGCTGCTCCAACGCACGCACCACGCTCTCTGTCACATCGAACGGCGACTGTATGGCACAATAAAGCCCCTTGTGCGCTGTGAACTGTACGACGACCTCCGTCTCGGAATAAAGTTCCCGCACCGCCATGATGAGCAAGAATACCACAGATCGGCGATAGATGCGCCGTCCGAACTCGCTCCTCGTATCAACAAGCTCGATCGTATGAAAATCTCCGACAGGCGTCTGCAAATCGCGCAGCACATTATCCACACGCGCTGCCACGATAAGCGGCTCCCCTTTTTTCTGCACCTCCTGCGCAAGCTCCAACAGCGTCATTTCGGCAGGAAGCTCCCGCCCCATTCCCTTCTCCCAGCGCATATCTCTTCCTCCTACCATCCTGTACAGTCAAACGACAAACTATAAGGGATTCCTATAAAAAGAAATGGCTGAAAAGCACGCCGAAAGCGTCCATTTCCAGCCATTGATAGCAACATAAGAATCCATGAGTCATAATTTCCTAAAAAATCCAAAGAACAATCTGATATGCCAATGCCCCCATGACAGCCGTACACGGAATCGTCAGCACCCATGCCACAAGCATCTGCTGCGCAACTCCCCAACGCACGGCACGAATGCGCTTCGCCGTGCCAACGCCCATGATCGATCCGGAAACAACATGTGTCGTACTGACGGGCAGATGCAGAAGCGTCGCCGAAAAGATGACGATGGAAGAATTGAGATCGGCAGCGAAGCCGCTGATCGGCTCAAGCTTGAAGATCTTACCGCCAATCGTGCGGATGATGCGCCAGCCGCCGAGCGCCGTGCCGCACGCCATCGCTGCCGCGCATAGAAACTTCACATAATCGGGAACCTCAAAGCTCGACAGATAGCCGCCAGAAAGCAACGCCAAAGTGATGATACCCATCGACTTCTGCGCATCGTTCGAGCCATGTGAGAAAGCCATGGTCGCAGCCGAGAGAATCTGCATCTTTTTGAAGCGCCCGTTGAGCGCCGACGGTGCGAAGCGGCCAAACAACAGAAAGAGCACTGTCATGACAATGAAGCCGGAAAAAATCGCCAAGAGCGGCGACGCGATCAGCGACAAGACGATCTTGCCAATGCCTATAAAGTTCAGTCCCGTGCTTCCCGTGGAAACGAGCACAGCACCGATAATGCCGCCGACCAGTGCATGTGAAGAGCTGCTTGGCATCGCCACATACCAAGTGAAAAGATTCCAAACGATCGATCCCATGAGAGCTGCTATGATGATATGTTCATCAACCATTTCCGCGCTCGCAACGATGTCGCCGCCAATCGTCTTTGCAACGCCCGTGCTGTAAATCGCACCGAGGAAGTTTAAAGCAGCCGCCATGATGATGGCATGTGCGGGCTTGATGGCGCGTGTCGAAACGGACGTGGCGATGGCATTTGCCGTATCATGAAAACCATTGATGAAGTCAAAAAGCAAGGCAAGCACGATAACCGTCAGTATAAGAAACTGCAGCTCATGCATACTTCATCACCACGCCGCGCACCATGTCCGCGACCTTCTCGCAATGATCGAGTGTATCCTCCAGATATTCCAGAAGATCCTTCCATTTGATGAGTTCGATGGGATCTTTGAGATTCTCAAAGAGATTGGCGACCTCATTGCGATAGACGCGATCCCCTTCGCTCTCCAAACTGCTGATGCGGTGCGTACACTTTAAGATCTCATTCTGGTTCTTTTTCACATGTTTCAAGAGCTTGAACGCCTTCATCATCTCCTCCGTACATTCGATGAGGAGTTTCGTGAGGGCGATCGCGCTGTCACGAACACCAGCGATATGATACATGACGACGCGCTGCAGCGTGCCCTGCAGGAAATCAACGCCATCGTCCAAGCCGTTGGCGAGTGCATAGATATCCTCACGATCGATCGGCGTGATGAATGTCTGGTTGAGCTTGTCAATAATCCTGTCATTGACGGCATCGGCCTCATGCTCAAGATCGATGATCTCGCGCATCTTCGCTTCCGCCTTGCTGTAGTCCTGCATGACCTCATCCATCATCACAGCGCATTTATGGAAATACTGGGCGCTTTCGAGGAACAAGTCGAAAAACTCCGAGTCCTTGTTCTTGAAATTAAACATCTGTTTCCTCCCAGAATACAGTAATCATCGACTCTTTCGCTATCACTATATCACTATTTTACGGATAGAGCAATATTTCATTTCTTTTTCTCTCTCGGCGCGGGCAGCTCCTCATACATCGCACGCACCAACTCACTCAAAAACGCCTTATCATCCAAACGATCCACCAACAGCATTTCCTTCGCCCCCTCATAAGGCAGTTCATACGCTGCATCCGGCATATGCACAACAGCTGCCTCGACCGGCTTCACAAGGAATCGATCATCGTAAATTCCTCCGAAGATTTTTTTCTTATAATATAGGATGTACTCGCCCATCATAGCACGATAGGAAATATCTTCCAAACTGGATAGCTGTTCCAATACGAACTCCAGATACTCTTTCGTCGATGCCATAAACCTTCCTCCATCAACATGACTTCCTCATCACTCCACATTCAGCCCCACATCGTCCCTGAGCTGTATAGCTTCTCCCACATGCTTCGCCTCGATCGTCGCCGCCCCGTCAAGATCGGCAATCGTGCGTGCGACCTTGATGATGCGGTCATACGAGCGTGCTGATAAATTCATGACTTGGAATGCCTGTGCCAAGAGATTTTGTGCATCAGGTTCAAGGGTGCACGTCTTTTTCAAAATCGCATGACTCATCTGCGCGTTGCAGAATATGCCCCATTCCTGCAAGCGCTCCATCTGAATCTCTCGCGCAGCCAAGACGCGCTCCCGAATCACAGCCGAAGATTCCGCCTTCGCCACAGATGTCATATCCTCGTACTTGACGCGCGGCACATGGACATGAATGTCGATGCGGTCGAGCAGCGGCCCCGAAATCTTCCGCGTGTAGCGTTTGATCTCGTTCGGCGTGCAGTCGCAGCTCTTCTCCTTATCGCCAAAATAGCCGCACGGACAAGGATTCATTGCCACGACCAAAATGATACGAGAGGGAAATGTCAAAGTCGCATTGACGCGTGCCACGGTCACAGCGCCGTCCTCCAACGGCTGGCGCAGAACTTCCAGCGTCGACTTGCCGAACTCAGGCAGCTCGTCGAGAAACAGCACGCCGTGATGCGAGAGCGTCACCTCGCCCGGACGCGGGATGCTGCCGCCGCCGATCATCGCCACCGTCGACGTCGTATGATGCGGACTGCGAAAGGGACGCGTCTCGACGAGACCGCTGCCGTCCTTCAAGAGCCCCGCGATGCTGTAGATCTTCGTCACCTCAAGCGCCTCCTGCCGCGTCATCGGCGGCAGAATCGACGGCAGGCGTCGCGCGAGCATCGTCTTGCCCGAGCCCGGCACGCCGACCATCAGGAGATTGTGCCCACCCGCCGCCGCGATTTCCAAAGCACGCTTGGCGAAGAACTGCCCCTGCACATCGGCAAAGTCATCCGAAGGCACTTCTGTATCACACGCCGCAACAGGTGTCGCTTCCAATGGAAGCAATTCCGCCTTGCCCAAGAGAAAATCATACAGCTCGCGCAAACTTTTCGGCGCATACACGCGGATGCCATCGACGAGCAATGCCTCACTGCCGTTGCCCGGCGCAACGAAGATTTCCTTAAAACCATGCTCCTTAGCCCCGACCGTCATGGACAATACGCCACGCACACTCCGAAGCTCCCCTTCCAACGAAAGCTCCGCTGCAAACAAGGCGTGCTCGATGCGCTCTGTCGGAATCAACCCATACGCCGCCAACAGCCCGACGGCAATCGGCAGATCCAGCCCCGAGCTGTCCTTTCGTATGTCCGCAGGCGCAAGATTGATCGTCACCCGCGCAGGCTTGAGCTTCACGCCCGTATTCTTGATCGCCGTGCGCACACGCTCACGCGATTCCTTCACCGCCGTATCAAGAAGCCCGACGATGTCGAACGCAGGAAATCCATAAGAAACATCGACCTCGACGTCGATGATCTTCCCATCCACCCCGAAAGTCACCGCACCATACGATTTAGCAAACACAAGGCTGCACCTCTTTTTTGTTAAGCGAGATTGACTGTCACCCGCTCCTTCGACTCCTTCACCGACGTATCGGGAAGCCCCATCAGCGCAAAGCCCGGCAACCTTGGGGACACATCCACTTCAACATCAATGATCCGTCCATCAATCCCAAGGGTCGACGCACCATAGGTCTTTGCAAACAACGGTCTTCCCTCCCACGTTTCAAATATAAGATTATTCGTTCGGATCAAGTCTATTTTGCAAAAAACGGAGCAAACTTTAATCCAACGGATACTAAACAAGCATATAAAGATTCAATCTGTTCCAAAAGAGATTAATTAAATACTCTTGGACTTTGTTTCATGCTTGACAATCATATTGCTCTTGTAAGTAACATCATATGACTGAAAAAACTAATCTCTAATTTTTTCGGATAAATATGCAATTAATTCTTCGAGTTCATCAGTTTCATTCTTCATAATATATTTTACAACAAGTTCTATAAGCTCTTCTCTATCTTTGCGCATAGATCGCAATTCATTAAGTAAATATCCATAAAGTATTTTTCCATCTGTATCATCTTCTTTATTTTTTCGTTTATATTCTCTTAGGATGGCATTTAAAGGATTTTTTTGAAAGACATAGTTGTCAAGTAGAGAAAACAAATCACTGTTTACTTTTACAAACAAGTTATTACGAAGGAATTTTTCCAGACTTTTTATCGGCAAATAATCAAGTTTAATCCCACTATATTTCTTGTTGTTACTAATGAATGCAGGAACCTCTGATTTTATATCACGATCAAGAACTACTGCAAGTTTGGTGCTTTTCATCAAAAGACTTGAAGAAAGAACATCATAGGCCATTATTATTGTGTTTGTCCAGCCCCCTGTCGGAAGAACTTTTATTCGGATATTTTGAAGTAAATTTTTTTCGATTAGAATCCTCTCAATTATGAGTTTCGCCAAATCATCCTCAACAAGGATTACCATATCGTTCCCATAGCCGTCATCACTATATAGATTCCTCGTTGCATAAGCAGGGTAACACGGGTTATTTATCGAAAGTGAATCATCCACATTATACTGGAGATAGTAAATATTCTGCGCTTTAATTTCTCGAAGCAACTCAATTGAATGTGTCGAGAAAAAAATCGCTAAATCTATTTCTTCCGCTATTCTCTTTAAAAATAATACTAATCGTCGAAGTGCAGAAGCGTGCAATGCCAATTCTATCTCATCTAAAAAAACTATACATGGCCAACCATCATTACGTTGCTTCTGCTTGTTATATAGTATATTTAAGGAATGCAAAATACTAATCAATAAATTCTCGCCCGTTGACATTCGTGCTTGGTTAATTAATTCGCCTTTACTTGTTCGATAGAAGTATGGATCGCCTGTTAATTTCTTTGCCTTGGTAATTGCTCTTTTTAAAATAAACAGTTCTTTGTAATAATCACTGTCATTATGTAAAATCTCCCCCAAGTTTTCTCTCACAAACTCGTCGGCAATAGACATATCTTCAAATTTAAGGTTATCTAAAATGTGAATTACAGAAAATCGAGTATTTCTAAATCGATTTCCAAAAATTATGCTTCCTTCGTAAAACCCTCTAAGTTTCATTTTGATATCAGAATTTTTCGACCGCCATTGTTTATTTGAAAATACCCAGCCACGAGTCGCCGCTCCCATTGTGAATTTAATCGAAGCATTTTCTGGTCTACCAAAATAGTCATTCATAGGCATCCAGTAAAAAACAGTTGATGCACATGCTATTAGCGTGCTTTTTCCTGCACCGTTTTCCCCAGTGATTGCGTACAGACCTTTATCTAACGGAAAGTCAATTGTTAAATTAGTAATATTTTTTATATTTTGTATTTTCATTGTCAAATTCATTTATTTATTCCCCATTTTACGCTGACACTTCCAGATGTATTTCATCTGTGAGTTAATTACAATCTTGGTTTATTATAAAAATTATATCACAGTTTCATAAATATTGCACAGCTACTCTATACCATTTCGATGAATAATACGCTTCAACAGCAATCTCAATCCCGCCTTTGAAAACAACGGTAATCTTCCCATCCTCCTTGACCACAATGTGATCGAGCAGTCCGCCCCATAGCTGCTCGTCAAACTCAACCTGTTCCCCGTTGATACCATATACCACTTGAATCATGCTCTCCAAGGTATTTCTCTTGCCGTCCCTCTCGGCAATTCGCTCATCCAACCTCGCCAGATGCGCCTGCTTTTCCAGATAGCGTGCGCGAATCTCATTTTCCTGTTTCAGATATGCCGTCTGATCCTGTACCACCCGCGCATTCTCGCGAATCAGTGTTTCAAGGCGTTCTGCCAAGACACCGAGTTCCTGCTCTGTTCTATTACGCTCCTCAGTCAGCTCCACCGTTTGGCAAACGTCGTCAATCAATGACCGAAGTTCCACAATCACCTTCTCTTTGACCTCCACCAAGGAGTTCAAAGCATTGACGAAAATCTGTTTGATTTCCTCTTCCGACAAATGCCTTGTGTTGCACGGCTTTCCCTTGCTAGCATATTTCTTGTTGCAGCGGTAGATGACCCTGCGGTATTTGTCGGTCGAATGCCAAACCTTCGCCCCGTAGTAACCGCCGCAGCAGCCACATTTGATTTTGTTCGCAAAGATGCTCACGCCGCTGTGCTTGCCGTTCTGCTCTCTGCGTTTTATCTCGGATTGCACAAAGTCGAACAATTCCGGCGAGATAATCGCCTCGTGGTGCTCCTCCACATAGTACTGCGGAATCTCGCCCGTGTTCTTTCGTCGCGTCTTATCGAGGAAGTCCGCCGTGTACTCTTTCTGAATCAGTGCATCGCCACGGTACTTCTCGTTGGTAAGAATCGAGCGCACCGTGGAAATGTACCACTTATCCTTACACGACGGGGATTTGATACCGTGCTTTTCCAATTCTTTGGCAATGGCATAGAAGGAGCGTCCGCCGACGAATAGCTTGTAGATGAGCCTTACGATTTTCGCCTGTTCTTCGTTGATTTTGAAGTCCTTGTCATAGCCGAGGAATGCGCTGTAGCCCACACTGGTCTTACCCTCGGCAAACTGCTTCCGCTTGCCCCATGTGGTGTTCTCCGAGATACTGCGGCTTTCCTCCTGAGCTAGGCTGGACATAATTGTTATGAGGAGTTCTCCGCGCGAATCGAACGTCCATATGTTCTCCTTCTCGAAGTAAATCTCTACGCCATGTTCCTTGAGCTTACGGACGTTTTGGAGTGAATCTACGGTGTTTCTTGCAAATCGGCTGACGGACTTGGTGATGATGAGGTCAATCTTGCCTGCAAGGGCATCCTCAATCATCTGGTTGAAGCCATCGCGCTTCTTGGTGTTCGTGCCGCTTATTCCCTCATCGGAGTACATGCCGACGAAATCCCAGTCGGCACGACTCTCAATGTAGTTCTTGTAATGTGCCATCTGCATTTCGTAACTGGAAGCCTGTTCTTCATGGTCAGTCGAAACTCTGGCATATCCTGCCGTCCTACGCCGTCTTGGTTCTGCCGTAACCTCAGAGCGAAAGATTTTAGGGCTTGCTGGGATGACTCTCACTGTCTTTGCCATCGGTATGCGCCTCCTTCTTTGAGTTGAAATATGATTTCTTCCGTGTCTATTTCAATCCGAGCAATATCTTGCACAATCTTGCCCTCGTAGCCATCGCCCAAGAGTGAAATCGCCGCTTGCTGTAGTTCGGATTCGAACAATCTCCTCAGTTGGCATTTTGTGCGTGGCTGACTGCAAGACCACACCTTAGTTCCCTTCGTCCATGTATCGCGCTCACACTTGCTGCCGCAGGAGGCGCAGTAGACTTTGTTCGTGAATGGATTGCTGCCACGCTGCCCGTTGTAGATGCGGGCAGTCTTTTTTATGCGACCATTTGTTAGGTGAAATTCCACACAGTCACCGTGAATGACAATCTTGGACACCTTGCGCCTGAGTTTAGCGACATCGAAATCATCCTTTTCCATGACGGTTCTGACCGCAGCAACAAGCTCCTCTTCTTTGATCGGACGGCTGTCGCAAACATCAATCCCACGCCGTTCCCTTGTGTTGCAGCCCCATCGTCTATACTTCCCTGCGGTTCTTCTGCTGAATCCACCTCCGCAGCATCCGCATTTCACCATTCCGGAAAACGGAAGAAGAACAGGATTCCGATTGCTAGACTGCGCGGCTCTCCGTTTCCGTATCTCTTGTGCCTTATCGAAATCACCTCGGCTTATGAGCGGCTCAAACATTCCTTCCACTAGATACATGGGAAGTTCGCCTTTATTACGCTTCCGTCTATGACCTTCCGTGATATAGTTTTTCTGCAGAGCCATCGTTCCCGTATAAGAAATACTTGAGAGAATATCCTTTACCGTGGTCTGCTCAATTGCTCTTCCCTGCCTACCCGTGATTCCACGCCCTGCAAGCGTTTTGGCGATGGCATACGCAGATTCCCTGGCAAGGTATCTTCGGTAAATCTCCTTGACGATCTCGCCCTCATGCGGAACTATGCGGAACATCTCACCATCCCAAATATAGCCATAAGGCGCTTTGTGACCATTCGGAATCCCCTCAGAGAATCTTCTTCGCACGCCCCATCGGATGTTGTCACCGATACTCCTGCTCTCTTCCTGCGCAAAGGATGCGAGCAGCGTCAAGAGAAGTTCTCCGTCCTCCGACATGGAATCAATGTTCTCTCGCTCGAAGCGAATGGCAATTCCTCGTTCTTTCAAATGCCGCACGGTATGCAGGCAATCCACGGTATCTCGTGCAAAGCGGCTGATGCTTTTGACGAGCACCAGATCAATTTTCCCGGCATCACAGTCTGCAATGAGTCGCTTGAACGCATCTCTTTGGGCTGTGCTCGTCCCCGTGATTCCTTCGTCCGCATATACACCGGTATATTCCCACTCCGGATTCTGCTGAATCAGCGCACTGTAGAAACTTACCTGCGCCGCCAGAGAATGGTGCAGTGTGTCCACAGAAACACGGGCGTATGCCGCTACGCGCAGTTTCGGACGCATGGCGGGAGCGCTTCGTTCAATCTTCCGTATTTTCATCTCATCCGCTCCTTTCCATGCCTATATTCCCGTACTATCCGCACGATAGCAAGTCTATATCGGAAAATAAACCGCCAATGACAGGACGGTATTTCTCGCGCATTTTCGTTTCAAAATCGAGATATTCTTCTCTCGACAGAACTTCCTTTTGCACCATTTTCCATGCGGTGCGCATGGTCATCTGATAGATGATTTCCCTTTTTCCAGCTTCCTTGCTCATTTGATTACACACTCCCTTCATTAAAAAGAGGACAGATACAGCTGGTGTGGTCACCACTTGATCAAAAAAATAAGCCCGGCAAGTTTCCCCCGCCGGGCTTCGTTCCTTTATCCGAGCATTTGCTTTTCCCGTATCTCCTTCATGGCTTCCTGCAGCTTCTTCGGTACGGGAAGCCCCATTCTCGCTGCGTGTCCTACGATGGAGATGCCCTCGTTGGACAGGTAGAAGAAGATCACCGCCGAGCGCAGGACGCAGCCGCTGCCGATGATGTGGACGT
>NZ_CAURXA010000005.1:0-260191 GCF_963528755.1 uncultured Selenomonas sp. | reverse complement strand
TCCTTAAGGGCGGCGCACAATGTCCACAAAGTGGACGTTTGTGCGTGTAGTTTACTAGGAAAGTCCAAGAAGCCAAGCCAAAGGCGCAGGCCGATTGGGCAACTTTCCTTAAGGGCGGCGCACAATGTCCACAAAGTGGACGTTTGTGCGTGTAGTTTACCACGACACTGCCAATTTCTTGAAATCGACGGCAATGCCGCAGGAAACGACGTACACCTCATCTGCGGCACGCGCTGTCAGCTGGTTGGCAATGCCCGTGATGTCGCGATACTCGCGTGCAAGATGATTTTCCGGCACGATGCCCGCGCCGACCTCGTTCGTCACGAAAATCGTCGTACCTTCCTGCTTCTTTGCCGCTTCGAGCAGGAGGCTGATTTTCTCACGTATAAGTTCATAATTTGCCGCAGAGTCGCGGACATTCTCCAAGGCGCACAGCAGATTGCTGATGTAGAGCGTCAGGCAGTCGAAGAGGATCATATCGTGCGCCCTTCCTGCCTCCTCAATGGCAAGATGCGCGTTCTCGGGCGCTTCCCATGTATGCCAGTCCTTGGGGCGCCGCTCACGGTGCAGTTTGACGCGAAATGCCATCTCCTCGTCATAGACGCCCGCCGTCGCAATGTAGGCAACCTTCTTTCCGAAACGCGCCGCGTACTGCTCGGCAAAACGGCTCTTGCCGCTTCGTGCACCGCCCGTGACGAGGACGATCTTACCCATGCATCTTCCTCCTCTCCCTGCTCGCTCGGCAAGCCTCAACGAAAGCCTCAGCCGCCTCAGGGCAGCCTGCAAAGTGCAGGTGCAGATAAGAGCCGAGAACCGCCCCCTTGGCATAGCCTGCCGCATAGTGCGCGCCGTTCCTCATGCGCGTAAAAATAAAGGCCCTCGCCGCATCCGCTTTTTCCCCCGGCAATTCCGTCGAGAAATGAAACTCGTGACCGTGCAGTTTCCTGCCTCGCGGTCCGAGAACCGTATCGCTGCAAAGCTCCGCCTCAACGTAGCCGAGCATCTGCAGTTTGCGGTTCATCTGCACGACAGCAGGAACGATTCCCGTCATCGCATGTTCTTTTCCCTCGAAGTCCACGAGTTTTTCCATCAAGTACATATAGCCGCCGCATTCGGCATAAATGGGCACACCTGCTGCCGCCGCCTCAGCGAGAGAACGGCGCATCGACGCATTCGCCGTCAGTTCCTCGGCAAACATCTCAGGAAAGCCCCCGCCTAGGAGAACGCCCGCCGCCTCAGGCAGAGCCGTATCATGCAGCGGACTGAAAAAGACGAGTTCCGCGCCAAAGGATTCCAACACATCAAGACTCTCGGGATAATAAAAGGAAAAGGCCTCATCGTGCGCGACGGCAAGGCGCACCTTGGACGGCTGTCGCTCTGCATTTTCCCTTGCAGAAAAAAGCAACTCCTCCGTCGAGGCCAATGGCGCGGCTGCTTCTGCAATCCTTCTGAGCGCCGCAAGATCGACCGAATGCGCCGCCGCCTCGCCCATCTTCTTTACAACATCGCGCTCTTCGTTCTCCTCGGCAGGCAGAAGGCCTAAGTGACGCTCCGGCATCTTCAGCGATTCGTCGCGTCGCATAGCCCCTAAGACAGGCATATCGATCTTCGCCATCGCCTCGCGTATCATCGCCTCATGCGTATCCGAGCCCAGACGGTTCAGGAGGACACCCGCGATCTTAACCTCACGATCATAACTGCGGAAACCAAGCGCAATCGCCGCTGCCGATGCGCCCATCGACTTCGCATCGAGGACGAGCAGCACGGGCGCGTCGAGCAATTTGGCGATTTCCGCCGTGGAGCTCACGCCCTTCCTGCCGCCGTCATAAAGCCCCATGACACCTTCAATAACGGCAAGATCCGCACCTTTGGCCGTGCGTGCAAAAATCTCCTTGAGACGTTCGGGCGGCATAAGCCATGTGTCGAGATTGTGCGCGGGCAGCCCGCTCGCAAGCGCGTGATAGCCGGGGTCGATGTAGTCAGGGCCTACCTTGTACGACTGTACGCGCAGTCCCTGCGCACGCAGTGCGGCGAGGATGCCCGTCACGAGCGTCGTCTTGCCCGAACCGCTCTGCGTCGCGGCGATGACAATGCGCGGTATCTTCTCTTCCATGGCAAAATCTCCTCAGCGCGTATTGTCTATGAGATACATGACAGCATTGACGACGGACGCCGCGATCGGGCTGCCGCCCTTCGTACCTTCCACCGTGATGTACGGCACTTTGTCGTTCTTCGCCAAAAGCTCCTTGGAATCCGCCGCCCCAACGAAACCGACGGGGATGCCGACGATGGCCGCCGGACGTATGCCTTCCTCTTCGACCATGCGCAATACCTCAAAGAGCGCCGTCGGCGCGTTGCCGATGGCGATGATCGCACCATCGAGAGCCTTGCCGAAGGAACGCATGGCAGCCATTGAGCGCGTGATGCCCTGCGCCTTTGCTTCGGCGGCAATCTTCTCGTCTGCTACGAGGCAATGCACCTCACCGCCGAAGGATGCCAGTTTCTTCTTATTGATGCCCGTGCGCACCATCTCGACGTCCGTATAGATGTGCGCCCCTTTCTTGAGTGCCTGCTGCATCGCCTCGATTGCCTGCGGATGAACGCGGATCACCTTCGCATAGTCGACATCGCCCGACGCATGAATCATGCGCGAATACACCTTGATTTCCGCTTCGGAAAGTTTATACTCGGCCAGATACGGTGCGATGATCTCCATGCTGCGGTTCTCGATTTCCATCGGCTGTTTGATAAAGTCCATGCTGTAACCTCACTTCTCTGCTTTATGAACAAACGCCAAGACCTCTTCAAAGGTCTGCGCCATATTGTCGTAGGCGATGCGCGGCCGTTCGACGATGACGAGCGGCAGGCCGAGCTTCATCGCCGCCGCAAATTTCGTATCGGCGCCGCCGACCGTGCCGCCGTTCTTCGTGACGACGACGTCCGCCTCATACTTCTTGTAAAGCTCCTCGTTGAGCGCTTCGGAAAATGGTCCCTGCAAGGCGACGATATGGCTCGGGCGAAAGCCGAGCGCCGTACATTCCTCGATGACTTCGGGGGCGGGCAGGACGCGTGCCGTCAGCACACATTTTTTCAGTGCGGGCGCTTCTGTAAACGCCTTGAGGTTGTGACTGCCCGTCGTAAGAAAGATGTTCCGTCCCAAATTCGCCGCAACTTTTGCCGCTTCCTCGTAGTCTGCAACGTAATGCGCCTTTTCATAATTGAGCGGCGCACTCTGTCTTTCATAGCGGATATACGGGATGCCGCACGCGCGGCAGGCGCGCATGGCATTTTCGGATATATTCGCCGCATAAGGATGGCTTGCATCGACGAAGACAGCGACGCCATGCGCACGGCAATACTCTGCCAATGCTGCTTCATCGAGCGGACGATCGTTGATGACGATGCCCGGATAGCGCGACAAAAGCTCCTCACCGTAGCGGCTCACGACCGACGCCGTGACACTCTGCCCCTTTCCCAGCAGAAAACCCGCAAGCTCCCTGCCGTCCTGTGTACCTGCTGCCACGAAGATCATACTTCGTAGCCTCGCGGCGTGATCATGTAGCCTTCCTTCACATAGGTGCGGCTATTGCCGATGATGACGAGCGAGAACATGTCGATCGTTTCCTTCGTGAATTTCTCAAGCGTCGAAATCGTCTTGCTCTCCGCTTCACGCGCCGCGTGATTCACAATGCCGACAGGCGTATCTGCTGCACGGCAGGCAAGGAATATCTCGCGGATCTCCTCGATGTTCTGCACGCGCTTCTTGCTCTTGGGATTGTAGAGCGCGACAACGAAATCAGCTTCTGCCGCCGCCTTGGCACGCTTCTTGATGAGTTCCCACGGCGTCAGCAGGTCGCTGAGACTGATGACGGCAAAGTCGTGCATGAGCGGTGCGCCCAAGATCGAAGCCGCCGCATTGACCGCCGAGATGCCGGCGATGACGCCGCCGAACTCGGGGCGATCGCTCGCTTCGCGCTGCAGGAGAAGTTCCAAGACGAGTCCCGCCATGCCGTAGACGCCGGAATCACCGCTCGAAACGACGACGGTATCCCTGCCCTTCGCTGCCGTTTCCACCGCCATGCGGCAGCGGTCGATCTCCTGCATCATGCCCGTGCCGATGACCTCGCGCTCACCGATGAGATCTTTGATGAGCTTGATGTACGTCGTATATCCTGCGACGACTGCCGCTTCCTCAATCGCCCGCTTCGCACGCGGCGTCATATCCTCCAAACTTCCGGGACCGATGCCCACCACTGTTATTTTTCCCATACAAGTGCCACCGTCACTTTCTCAAATCTCGTTTTGGCAAGGGCAAGCCGTCCTGCGGAGACGCTCGCGAGCGCTGCAGCTTCCGCGACGTTGCCGATGCCGATATTTTTCTTGACAAAAGGAGACTCAGAAAGTCCATAGGCGTAGATTGTCTCCTGCATCTTTTCGTTGGAATGGAAGCGAATATCGCGCTTGAGTTCCGCGCTCAAAGCAAGAAGCCCAGCTTCGTCCGCCTTCGCCTCTGTACTCGCGAGAAGTGATACATCTGCGATGCTACGCTCGATCTTCGTGAGAGCCGCTTCCAATGCCGCTCGTATCGCCGACATCTCGGTGCCGCGTCTGCAGCCGATGCCGGCAACGAGACGGCGCGGCACGAGGCAGATGACATCTTCTCGCTGCACACCTTCATCCGCTGTGACGAAGGCCGTCAAACCTTCCTTCTCCGGCGGAAGCCCCCGCCCGAATACAGCTGCCAGACCCATATCGTCAAGCCGCTTCTTGTAAAAGCTCGCACGCGCGAGATTCTCATCAATTACATAGCGAATCGACTCATCGTCAAGCACGGCGCTGTTGAATCGTTTGATCTGCTCCTTCGGCGAGGGGCGCAGCGCAAGGCGCGCGGCGGCGACATCGACGGCAAGCTTCTTCTGCACGTCCGTTGCCGTCGTGATGACGGGATCTGCGCCAAGCGATGCCGCAAGCTCGCGCGTCAGCTCGTTCGCGCCGCCAATGTGACCCGAAAGCAGACTGATGACATGCTGCGCCTCCTCGTCGAGCACGAGGACGGCCGGATCTTCCAGCTTGCTCTTCAAAGAACCCGCAATCATGCGCACGGCAATTCCCGTTGCCATGATGAAAACAAGCGCATCATACTGACGAAACGCCGCCTCAACCTGCGGCGCGAGGCGCTTATAAACGCGTACTTCCGCCGGCATTTCCTGCCCTGCCTTGACGAAGATGTCGACGCTCGCATCGAGTGATGCGCGAACGCGAAGAGCCGTCTTCGTGCCGCGCGGCGTCGCCGTAAAAACCGCGCATCTCATTTGCTTGCTTCGCGGAACATATGGCTGAACTCCGGCGCGTAGAGGCGCGAAAGCTCATAGTCCGCGCCGAGGCAGCGGCTGACGACGATCATCGCCGTGCGGTCGATGCCCTTGTCGGCAATTTCCGCCACGATGGTTTCCAATGTCGCGCGCACGATCTTCTGCTCGGGCCACGAGGCGCGCTGCACGATGGCGATCGGCGTATCAGGCGCGTAGCCGCCCTCGATAAGCTCCTTCACGACATCCGCGAGCATCGTGATGCTGAGGAAGATGCACATCGTCGCCTGATGTGCGGCAAGCGAGCGCAGCTTCTCCCGCTCGGGCACAGGCGTACGCCCCTCGTTGCGCGTGATGATGACCGTCTGAGAGATTCCGGGAAGCGTATACTCCTGCTTCAAAGCGGCAGCCGTCGCGAGGAAGGAGCTGACGCCCGGCACGACCTCAAAATCAATCCCCTTCTTCTTGAGCGCATCCATCTGCTCTTGAATCGCACCGTAGATGCTCGGATCGCCCGTATGAAGGCGCACGACCATGAGATCTTTCGCCACGGCTTTCTCTATCGTCTCAATGACCTCGGGGAGCGTCATAGAGGCGGAATCGTGAATCTCCGCGCCTTCCTTGGCAAAGTCCAAAAGGGCGGGATTGACGAGCGAACCCGCATAGATGATGACGTCGGCCTTTTGCAGCAGCTTCTGCCCCTTGACCGTGATGAGCTCGGGATCGCCTGCGCCCGCGCCGACAATGTATACCTGCATGTTCTTCCTCCTGTTACACGTTTGCCTTATGGCAGGAAATGATGTAGACGGGGTTGATCGCCTCCGCCATATCGTAAGGACCGACCTTCTTCAGGCGATTGACCTGCACCTGGACGGTATCATAGAGATAGCCGCTCTTCTTTCGCATGTAGGCGAGTGAACTCGCGAGCGTCTGCACCGTGATGCAGTTGATGACGATGAAGCCGCCGGGTTTCAATCGTTTGTCAAGAAATTCAAGGATCTCTTCCAGATGGCTTCCCGTGCCACCGATGATCGCCGCATCGAGTCTTTCGGGCAAGCGCTCCAGTCCCGCCGGCGCCTCGCTCTCGATGATCGTGATGTTCTCGATGCCAAATTTCGCCACATTCTGACGGATGAGTTCGACCGCTTCTTTTTTGCGCTCCACGGCGTAGACATGACCCGCCTTCGCCAGAAGCGCCGCCTCAATGGAAAGCGACCCCGTGCCGGCGCCGATATCGCAAACAATATCATTTTTTCCGATCTTCGCCCCCGCCAATGTCAGGATGCGGATCTCCTTCTTCGTCATCGGCACTTTGCCGCGGATGAATTCTTCGTCTTCGATGCCTAAAAAATGTTTCATGCCTTCACCACCAAAACACCATGAGAGATTTCCGCTGCAGACGCCGCCTCAGCAAGTGTCGTATGAATGATTTCTTCATCTTCATAAGACAGCCGTGAGCATATATGAAGCTCTGCAGAAGACGGCCAGCCAAGCTCCATAAGGCGCTGTGCAATCGTGCGCGAATTGTTCGATCGATCCGTCAAAAGCCCGAGCAGGGCGCCCTCCTTGTAAGCAATCTCTTGCGCCTGCGGCACGCGCCCGTGGAAGGACGCAAGTCTCGCCTCATGCCAAGGCAGTGCAAGGCGCGCAAATGCCATCTGCAGGGAACTGACGCCGGGGATGACGACGAGCGCCTGCGGCGGGAACTCACGCCGCAGAGCATCGAGCAGCGAATAATAGCCGGGATCGCCTGAAACCATGACGACAACGTGCGTCTTTTGAAGCTTCTCCCGAATGAACGAAAGGACGGCATCTATATCGCCGCGAATCGTCATCGTCTCCTGCCCTTGCCTGGCGAAATCCGCCAGGGCGCGGCTGCCGCCGACGAGCACCTCCGCGCCCTCGATGGCAGCGCGTGCCGCCGGCAAGACAAAATCGGGATTGCCCGGTCCGATGCCTGCCACTACGATTCTATGTTCCAATGAAAATCCCTGCCTATCTCTCTTGCTGTATCATCCATGCCCAAGAGCTCCCCCTTCAGCGTCGTCATCGCCGTCCCCACGCGCAGATCTTGGAATACGTACCGCTCGGCGCGAGCCGAAGCACGCGCGCAAAGAATGCCATAAACCCGCTCCAAACCGTATTCGGCAAAAAGCGGCAAGGCCTCTTCCGTCGTCGTAGCCGCAAGGATGCGGCGCACCGCTTCCTGCGGCAGGCCTTCCGCCGCCGCGTAGGCAGCGAGCGCTTCCAAACGGCCGTCCGCTATGCGGTTGTGCGTATAAAAGACACCTGCCGCAACCTTCGAGAGCTTACCGATATGACCAAAGAGCAACACGCGCTTGAGCTTTCTTTCCGCCGCACGCTCCAACATGAAGCCGATGAAGTTGCTCGTCTGCACGACAGCCTCGCGCGGCAGGCCGAAGCGCGCCGCCGCATTCTCGCCCATCTTGCCCGGCACGAAGATCTGCGTGTCGAAGCCTGCTGCAAGAGCCACATCCATCTGCGGTACGAGGGAGTTTTTGAAGCCTTCCTCCGACATAGGACGCAGGACGCCCGTCGTGCCGATGACGGAAATGCCGCCGACGATGCCGAGGATCGGATTCAGCGTGCGTTTTGCAAGTTCCTCGCCTGCGGGAATCGAAATCGTGACGTCCGCACTGCCGTCCTTGCCGAGGATTTCCTCGATGACGTTGCGAATCAGCTGGCGAGGCCCCGGATTGATCGACGGCTCGCCCGGCGGCACGGAAAGCCCTGGCTTCGTGACCGTGCCAATGCCGCGCCCCGCATGGAAATGAACGCCGCTCCCCTCAGGGCGAACGACGACTTCCGTAAAGACGGAAACGCCATTCGTGATGTCTGGATCATCTCCTGAGAACTTCACGACCTCGGCGCGCGCTCCCGACGGCGTGCGGATGACTTCTTGAATCGGAATGTGAAGCGGCGTGCCGTCGAGCGCCATGATCGTCACTTTCTCGCAATACTCTCCGTCAAGAAACAGGAGCGCCGCCTTCGTCCCAGCCGCCGCACAGGCTCCTGTCGTGTAGCCGCTTCGCATCTCCTTCGCCATCGCACTCACTCCTCCACACTACAATGCTTTTATTGTACAAGGAAACTTCGAGAAGTCAAGCCCAAAAGGCACAGACCGTCCCCATAAAATCTAAGCCCCGGCACACAAGAAGTGCAACCGGGGCTTGAGGAAGCACAGATATTTCCCATACTTCTTTGATGCTTTTCCTATTGCAATATCCCCAGCTCGCGCAGCCGCTTGAAATCAATCGTTGTCTTGCGGTGCGGATGACGAGCGAGATACTGCTGCCGCTCAGGTTCCGCTGGATGGAAGCTTACGAGAGGCGCAGCTTTTGCATAGCAGTGACGCGTCAACTTCTTGTTGTGATTCGGGTCGTTGACCGTCACGTTCGCTTCTGTCGCGGCAGGAGGTCTGCCGCGATTCACGATGAAATTCATGTGATATTCGACGAGCGGCGCGTCCTCTGCATCGACGTAGTATACGCCGCTTTGGTACATCGGCCCTTTCGCCGCCCCCTGTCCATCCTTTTCATAGGGATTGACGACGGCGAAGAGGATGTCCAAAAGCTGCGATATATCTGTCTTCTTCGGGTTGTAGGCGATTTCCAGTCCCATGACAGCCTTGATCCAACCGCTTTTCACTGCATCATACGACGGCTCCTCACTCTGTGCATCAATATAGCCGGTACGCGTCGCGACGACGCCGGGCACATGATCGAAAACCGCCTGCAGCTCGTAGAAGCTGCCGCCAGAGACATATAGCCGTTTCGTATACAAGGATCATCCCTCCTCATGGGGATGCAGAAGATCGACATGGCGATCCGAAGCACGATGTATGTCGAAGACATGGATAAGCTCCGCCACACCCTGCGAGGGAGACACCGTCCCCTTGAGCACGGCATCGCGCACTTCCGGCATACGCCCCAGAATCACAGGATCATCAAAGAAGAGGTTGTGCAGGTGCTCGTCGATCATGCTGTTCATCCAGTCGAGCAGTTGACTTTCACGACGCTTCCGGAAAGCGCCATTCTCCTTCGTCGTGCTCTCAAAGATGCGAATGACATCCCAAAGCTCTTTCAATCCCGTCTTTTCCAAGGCAGAAACGAGGTAGGCATGCGTCTGCCAACCCGGCGTCGCGGGACGAATGTACTCGATCATACGCTCGTACTCGCCGCGTGCGACCTGAGCTTTCGTACGATTGTCTCCGTCTGCCTTGTTGATGACGATGGCGTCCGCCAGTTCCATGATGCCCTTCTTGATGCCTTGCAGCTCATCTCCTGCCCCCGTCAGAACGACGAGCAGGAAGAAGTCGACCATCGAGCGAACCGTCGTTTCCGACTGTCCGACGCCGACGGTTTCGATGAGGATGACATCATAACCGGCCGCCTCGCAAAGAAGCATTGTCTCACGACTCTTCCTCGCGACACCGCCCAAAGTGCCTCCGGCAGGCGACGGGCGAATGAATGCCTCTTCCCTGCGCGAAAGCGTGCCCATGCGCGTCTTGTCTCCAAGAATCGAGCCTTTCGTCACCGAGCTTGTCGGATCGACCGTCAGGACTGCGACGCGATGTCCCATGTCGCAGAGCATGTTGCCAAAAGCCTCGATCATCGTGCTCTTTCCCGCTCCCGGGACGCCTGTGATGCCGATGCGCAGAGCCTTCCCCGTATGGGGAAGGAGATCCTGCAGCACCCTCTGCGCCTTCGGGAAATGACGCGGGCTGTTGCTTTCGATGAGCGTGATGGCGCGCGAGAGGATCATGCGATCCCCCGCGGCCACGCCTTTCACATAGTCTTCCACATCAAGAATCATGCGATTCCTTCGGAAACCTGTCTTTCCAAGATCCGGGTTGATGTTGCCGACCGTCAGATCCTTGATGCCGTCAATGCCGCTCATGACGCTCGTGGCAAAATTCTTGTCCGCATTCTCCGGCACCCAGTCCGGCTTCGTGTTCGTGTATTTCGCCATGGTCGTTACCCCGCAGCCATTTCTTCCTTTGCACGTCCAATCAAGAGTTTCAGGAGTTTGACGCCCGCCTCGGGGATGTTCGTTCCCGGAGCGAAGATAGCGACCGCGCCGCTCTTGTAGAGGTGGTCATAGTCCTGCACGGGGATGACGCCGCCGATGCAGACCATGATGTCCTCGCGCCCAAGCTTCTTGAGTTCTTCCACAAGAGCCGGCAGGAGCGTGTTGTGACCGGCAGCCAGCGAGCTGAAGCCAACCATGTGAACGTCGTTATCGACGGCATCCTGCGCCGTCTCATCCGGCGTCTGGAACAGAGGTCCGACATCGACGTCCCAGCCCATGTCAGCGAAGGAGGAGGCGATGACCTTCTGTCCGCGATCGTGACCGTCCTGACCCATCTTGGCGACAAAGATACGCGGCCGGCGACCCGTGAGCTTTTCAAAATCATCGGCAAGCGCACGCGCCTTGTCCAGCTCCGTCTTATCCGTAAACTCCGAAGAGTAGACGCCCGAAATCGTATGAATGACGGCCTGATAGCGACCCGAAACCTTTTCCACGGCATCCGAAATCTCGCCGAGCGAGCAGCGCACGCGCGCCGCTTCGACCGCGCATTCCAAGAGATTGCCGTTGTCGCGCGTCTCGGCGGCCTTCGTGATGGCTTCCAAGGCGGCGCGCACGTCGTCCTCGTTACGGTTTGCACGCAGTTTTTCGAGGCGCTCGACCTGAGCCTGACGCACAGCGGTGTTGTCGATCGCGAGGATTTCCAGCGGATCTTCCTTCTCCAAGCGGTACTTGTTCAAGCCGACAATCGTCTCGTTGCCCGAATCGATTCTCGCCTGACGACGTGCTGCAGCCTCCTCGATGCGCATCTTCGGCAGACCCGTCGGAATCGCCTTCGCCATGCCGCCGAGGGATTCGACTTCCTGAATATGCGCCCAAGCGCGGCGAATGATCTCGTTCGTGAGGGCTTCGACGTAGTAGGAGCCACCCCACGGGTCGATGATCTTGCAGACGCTCGTCTCATCCTGAATGTAGAGCTGCGTATTGCGCGCGATGCGAGCCGAGAAGTCCGTCGGCAGAGCGATGGCCTCGTCGAGAGCGTTCGTGTGCAGCGACTGCGTGTGCCCGAGAGCCGCGCCCATCGCTTCCATCGCCGTGCGCGCGATGTTGTTGAACGGATCCTGCGCCGTAAGCGACCAGCCCGAAGTCTGCGAATGCGTGCGAAGCGCCATGGATTTGGGATTTTCCGCGCCGAACGACTTGACGATCTTCGCCCAGAGGACGCGCGCTGCACGCATCTTGGCGATTTCCATGAAGTAGTTCTTGCCGATTGCCCAGAAGAACGACAGGCGCTTTGCGAAGGCGTCGATCGGAAGTCCCGCCTTGATGCCCGTACGGATGTATTCGAGACCGTCGGCAAGCGTGTAGCCAAGCTCGATGTCTGCCGTCGCGCCAGCCTCCTGCATGTGGTAGCCCGAAATGGAAATGCTGTTGAACTTCGGCATATATTTCGTCGTGTACTCGAAGATATCGCCAATGATGCGCATCGACATATCCGGCGGATAGATGTACGTGTTGCGCACCATGAATTCTTTGAGGATGTCGTTCTGAATCGTACCCGCCATGATCTTCTTGTCAACGCCCTGCTCGACGCCTGACTGAATGAAGAAGGCGAGAATCGGCAGAACGGCGCCGTTCATCGTCATGGAAACCGACATCTGATCGAGCGGAATGCCCGAGAAGAGGATGTTCATGTCGAGCATCGAGCAAACTGAGACGCCCGCCTTGCCGACGTCGCCGATGACGCGCGGATTGTCGGCATCGTAGCCGCGATGCGTCGGCAGGTCGAAGGCGATGGAAAGACCCTTCTGACCGGCCGCAAGGTTTCTGCGGTAGAAAGCGTTCGATTCCTCCGCCGTCGAGAAGCCTGCGTACTGACGCACCGTCCACGGACGGAAAACGTACATCGTCGAGTACGGTCCTCTGAGGCACGGCGGGATGCCGCTCGCAAACTCCAAGTGGTTCATATGATCGTATTCATCGTGATTGTAGAAAGGCTTGATGGGAATCTTCTCCATCGTGCTCTCCATCAGCGAGTCATAGCTCATGCCCGTCGAAGCTTCCAAGCGTTTGCGCCAATCCGCCTCTTTATGAGCAGGCGCACCCTCAAGGTTGATTTTCGTGAAATCAGGGTTCTGTGCCATCACTGAATCATTCCTTTCTTCTTCTGCAGCATCTGCAGCGTCTTGTAGCAGTTGGCACGCACGGAAATGAAGTCATCCACGCCCGCTTCGCGATAAATTGGCTCCAAATCCTTCGGCGCAGCGCCCGCGAGGAAGATCATAGCCGCAGGCAATGCCGCGCGCAGTTTCGGCGCGAGCTCGGGCACAATTTCTGGATATGTCGGATCGGTCGAGCAGATGACGACAGCGTCAGCACCCGACTCCTTCGCAGCGGCAGCCGCTTCGTCCGTCGTCTTGAAGCCGTCGTTCAACAGCACTTCAAAGGCTCCGACCTGCAGGAAGCTCGTCGAGAAATCGGCACGCGCCTTGTGCTGCGGAATGGGGCCCATATTCGCGAGGAAGATCTTCACGTTATCGCCGTCGTGGCTGTCCCTATACTCCTCGGTGATGCGGCGCAGAGCTTCATAGCGCTCGCTCCAGCGGTGCGCTCCAATTGCCGTGATCTTCTCGGCTGCCTCGCCCGTCTGCAAGGCCTCGCGAAGCTCCGCAATCGTCGCACCGGCCTTCGCCGCCTTGACAGCAGCCTCCGCCTTCTCGCCCTTGCCCGCACTCTTCAATGCCGTGAGGCACTCCTTTTTGAATGTCTCGTCCACATCGGCGAGATAGGCTTCGACATCCTTCTTGCGCTTTTCCATAAGTTCCGCCACATCCTCTGTGCGCGGATCGAGCAGTTTCTCCGTCATATTCGGATACATATTGTTGCCGACGATGCGATCTCTGCGCAGTTCGAGCTTCTTGAAGCGATCTTCAAGCGTCTTTGCGACTTCCTCCTGCACATAGCCGACTTCGAGAGCCTTGACGATACCGCCCTTGCCCTCGATCGTCTGGAATTCTGCCCAAATCTTTTCCTGAATTTCTTTCGTCAGCGTCTCGACTGCCCAAGAGCCGCCCGCTGGATCAATCGGCTGCATAAGGCCGAATTCTTCCTGCAGCATGATCTGCACATTGCGCGCGATGCGGCGCGAGAACTCATCACCCTTGCGAATCGGCTCATCGAACGGAGCGTTCTCAAAGGAGTCAAGTCCGCCGACGACACCGGAGAAGATCTCCGTCGTGTTGCGCAGCATGTTGACGTAAGGATCGTAAACCGTCTTGAAAAACAGTGCGGGACGTGCATGTACGTGGATGCGCTGCGCCTCTTCTCCGCCGCCGAACGCCTTGACGATCTGCGCCCAAATCGGGCGAACCGCACGAAGCTTCGCAATCTGCAGGAAGAAGTTCGCGCCCATCGAGAAGCCGAACATCATCTGCCCTGCCGCCTCGTCGACCGTAAGTCCGCGCTCCATGAGGGCACGCAAGTACGCGACGCCGACGGCGAGCGTCGAGGCGACTTCCTGCACATCGTTGGCGCCGCCGCGCGAAACGGCATCGCTGCGCACCATGATCGTCTTGAGATTCGGCGCATACTGTTTTGCCCAGAGAGCGGCCTCCGCCATCTCATCGTAGAGCTGGGGCAGCGAAGCGTAGTTCTCACCGCGCTGAATCAACTCGCCCAAGGGATCTGCTCCCACGAAGCCGCTGAGCTTCGCGAGGTCACCGCCGTCAGACTTGACGGACGCAGCGACGAGAGACAGCATCGGCAGGGACGACGCGCCCGCATAGATGTAGAGCGGATGCTGGTCGAGCTTCAAGCCGTTGAGCGTCGTGTGCATATCCTCAACCGTTGTGATATTGCAGCCTTCATCGCCGATTTTTTCAGCATCCTTGGCATCCTTGTTGAGGAGCGTTGCCGAATCGAGGCGGATGTTGTAGATCGTCGACCCCTTATCTACCTCGTGGCGCAAAAGTTCATTGTTCTCCTCGGGCAGCGTCTCGTCGCACGACTGCGCGATGCCCCAGGGCTGTTCGATATAGCCGTTCGGACGCGCACCGCGCAGGAAGTTATCCATGCCGGGAAAGTCCGTCCTCGGCAGGATCTCGTCCGTCATCTTGTGGGTGTACATCGGCTCGAATGTGATGCCCTCGTACGTTTTCGTGAACATCTTTTTCTCGAAGGGCGCCCCCTTCAAGAGTGCGACGCATGCCTCTTTCCACTCGTCATACGTCGGCGGTTCGAATTCGTCGAGCGGCACATCGGGGAAACTCGTTTGCTGTTCGGCCTTCTTCAAGATGGCCTGCAGGTCAAGATTCTCGTCCTGACCCTTTGTCTCATTGCTCATATTTCCACAGCCTCCCTTGAAATAATACGGAATACAACAAAAAGCCGCCCTGCAGTCGAGGGCGGCTTCATCATTTTCGTGAACAGGCTTGCAGGAAATCTCTTCTGCACATCATGTCCGTGCAAAGTGCATTTTCCAATAAAAAATCCGGTGCAAATCTGCGCCGGAGAGCCTGCCGTGAAACGACAAAATCCCCTACCCATCGCTCGCAGGTACCAGCGCAAATCGCGCTGACGGTGATGTCAAAACAGGCAGTTCTCCTGGCTCAGATTCATCGTCCGATCATGCCTTCCCAGAGATTTCTCCAGTGGCCTTTTATGAAGGACTCCTCTTACAGTGGCGGGACCGCTCCGGCTTCTACCGAATTCCCTATTAAGTCTTGCGACGCCTGTCTCCAACAATATGTTGTTTTCATCTTTATATTAACTCTGTTTATTGGGGATTGTCAATACTCCCGAAGTCTTTTACAATAAAAATATGGTTTGATTCTGCATAGATTTTCTACGATTTTCTACGATTCTTCAAAATTGCACAAGGAGACACAGCATGATCAAAGTTCATGGATCCGTCATCATCGAGCAGGGCGTGACCTTCGCCATCGTCGTCGTCAAGCCCCACGTCACGCAGTACACGGCTCGCGCCGTATCGTTCCGCAATGAGATCGCCCCCTTCTTCCGCAACATGCCCATCGTACTGATGTCGCAGGACAAGGACGGCAATCCGCGCTACTATGGCAGAAAGGACATCGTCGATTTTCTAAAGACGGTCAAGGTCGAGCAGATTCCCTGGAAGACGTACCATATTTATTAAGAAACGCAATTGCCGCCAAAAAGCGCCCGCAAAGGCGCTTTTTGGCGGCAATCCATCAGATCATATTCTTGATATAGGCGTCATAAAGCGCCTTGAGTTCCTCGATCTTGTCATACATCTCCACCTGCAGACCCGACGCCACGGCGTAATCGCCTTCGTGCAAGGCCTTGATGAGAAGCGTGAACAGAGATTTTTCGTCGATGCTGTCCTTCGCGAGATACGAGCGAATGCCGTTGATCTTGTTCCAGTTGTAGGAATCCTGATCCGTCACGAAGGTCGCCTGCACTTCCTTTGCCTTGCGCACGATGTCGCGGTTCTCAGGAATGATGCGGCTGATGAGTTCCGTCTTCCAGCGCAGGAGAGCGCCCGCCTTGAACGCCTCGATGATCTGCGGACGCAGAGCGCCGCCCACCGTGATGGCGGCGACCTTCTCGGGATGATTCTCAAACCCCTGCATATTTTCCCAAACCGTCGCCGGCGGTGCGCCGAAGAGGCGATTTCTTTCCTTTTCGGTGTAATCCTCGAAGACGTCGACCTCGCTACGATAAGCGCGATCCTTTTCAAGATAAAAGCCTTCCTTCCCCGCTTCCTTGGAAAGTTCTGCCAGAAGTTCCTCCGTCGTATGGTGAATCGAGGTCTTCACACCGTCAAGCACTGCAGAATAGACCGCAGCCAAAACAAGGTATATATTGGAATACGGATTGCAGGCGCGCAGTTCGAAGCGCGTCGCATAGGGATTCGCCAAATCGCGAATCAATCCTGCAAGTATCGTGCGGTTGCGCGACGGAATCTCCGGCGTATAGCCGAGCGAAGTGACGATGCAGACGGGCGCTTCAAAGCCGGGCTTCAAGCGGTTGAGCGAATCGTTCGTCGCCGACACGAAGGGATTGATGACCTCATAATTCTTCAAGAGCCCCATGATCGCGCCATAACCGACGGCACTCAGGTAGTCCTTCGTCATATCCTGCGGCGTGAAGAGATTGTGCACCTTGCCGTCTTCCATGACGGCGGCGATGCAGAAATGCGTATGCTCGCCGTTGCCCGCAAGGCCGATCATCGGCTTCGCCTTGAAATTCACCTCAAGGCCGTTCTCACGGAAGACCTCGCGCACCATCGTGCGCACAATCAATTCATTGTCCGCCGCCTGCAGGGCGTCAGAAAAGCGCCAGTCGATCTCGATCTGCTCGCACACATGCGTCATCTTGCCCGACTCGTCAATCTGCGCCTTGAGACCGCCGACCTCCTTGTGCCCCATCTCAACCTGCAGTCCGTAGCGATCGAGCAGCATGACCGCCTGCTCCAACGCCGTGCGCACAGCGCCGTGCGTACGCTGCCAATACTGCTCCTGCATGACCTGAGAAGCCGAAAGTTCCTCCACATTCGTCTCTTCGAGAGGCGTCTTGACCCAGAACTCCAACTCGGTAGCCGAAGTGAACTGGAAATCGACAATCTTCGAGCCGTCGATATGCTCAAGGCCCGAAACGTGCGGATGCTCCTTGAACATCTGCAAGAGTTCCTTTTTCAAGTAGACCAGGGTATCCTTCAAGATGGCACGCGAATCGACGCGCTTGCCGTCATGAATGAGGAAGGACGGAATGCGCAGCGTGCCGATGGGCTTGCCCGTTTCCTCATCGAAATGCTCAAGATTATAATCGATGAACCAGTTCGCTTCCGGATCGATCGGCATGTCGACCTTCGCGTTGTTCAAGATGGCAATGCCCGTCAGCACGACCGAAGAACCGTCCGTCTGCACCGCCGTACCATTGTAGAAATCATCCATATCCTTGAGGAAGATGCGCATCGGTATCTTTTCATCGGTATCATTGCCTGCGAGATCGATGCCGACGAGAGAAACAAACTTTATCTCCGGATGCGCCTCCAAGAGACGAACGATTTCTTTCTTCGAGGAATTTGCTGGAATCACATACAACAAGTCTTCCATTTCAACCATCCTTTTCCTTTCGTGGGCAGACATTTCATTCGCTGCAACGACAGCGGCACAAAAAAAACCGCACAGCAAAGCTTTCCCGTACATGCGCGGAAAACAAAGCTATACGGCAACGCTGCCAACATACTTATCCATGCGACTATCATAGCACCTCCTTCTCCTTCTGTCCAGCAAAATTCTGCCAAAAGCAGGAACTTTTTCCGCTGGCGTGGTATAATCGCTGAAAGACACCTCTCAAGGAAAGGCAGCATCCGCATGGCAAAAAAAGTTTTGCAAACCAGTCGATTCAAAATCTTCGGCATCGTGCAGGGCGTCGGATTTCGCCCCTTCGTCAGCCGCACGGCAAATGCGCTCGGCATCACGGGAGACGTCTGCAACAAGGGCTCCTATGTAGAAGTTCGTGCCCAAGGCACGAAGGACGCTCTGCAAGATTTTCGCAAGAAACTGGAAAAAGAGCCGCCCGAACGCGCAGTCATACTGAAAATCCTGCAAGATTCTATGGAAAAAGCCCCTTTGTTTCACGATTTCCAAATTATCGAAAGCGCCCATGAGAGCGGCGACGTATTTGTTTCACCCGACATCGCCGTCTGTCCCAAGTGTCAAACCGAACTTTTCGATAAAAGCGACCGCCGCTACCTCCATCCGTTCATCAACTGCACCTCTTGCGGTCCCAGGCTCACGATCCTCGACGCCATGCCCTACGACCGCGAGCGTACGAGCATGGGAGCGTTCCCCATGTGCCCGGCGTGCCGTTACGAATACACCCATGCCGAGACGCGCCGCTACGACGCGCAGCCCGTATGCTGCAACGACTGCGGGCCGCACGTCTATCTCTTGGGCGGTGAAGAGCGCGACCATGCTGCAATCACACGCGCAAGGCATGTGCTGCAGGCGGGCGGCATTGTCGCCGTCAAGGGCATCGGCGGCTTTCACCTCGCTTGTGACGCAAGAAATGAGGCGGCCGTGCAGCGGCTGCGCGAGCGCAAAAGCCGCCCGCAGAAGCCCTTCGCCGTCATGCTGCGCGGCCTCGACGCCGTGCGGCGCGAGTGCCGCCTCAGCGACGCACAAAAAGCGCACCTCGACAATCACCAAAAGCCCATCGTACTGCTGGAAAAAAGCGGCAGCGGAAAAATCACTGCGAGCGTCGCACCCGCAATGCCCTCCCTCGGCGTCATGCTGCCCTACACGCCGCTGCACCTTCTGCTCTTTTCCTTGCCCGACGAACTCGCTGATTTCACAGATTGCCTCGTCATGACGAGCGGCAACCCTTCGGGAGCGCCGATCTGCCGTACGGACGAGGACGCACTCGACGCGCTTTCTTCCATCGCCGACCTCATCCTCTCGCACGACCGCGAGATTCGTCTGCGCGCCGATGACAGCGTCATGGATTTCTACGAAGGTGCGCCTTATATGATTCGACGCAGCCGCGGCTACGCACCGCTTCCCTTGATGCTCTCTGCCGATTTCCAAGGCTCGGTTCTCGGCATTGGCGGCGAACTCAAGAACACTTTCTGCCTTGCCAAGAATTCACTCTTCTACCCCTCGCCCTATCTCGGCGATATGAGCGATCTGCGCACCCTCCGAGCTCTGCGCCAAGCCCTGCCGCGCATGAAGCGTCTGCTCGCCATCACTCCCGTCGCCGTCGCCGCCGACCTTCATCCGCGCTACGAAACGAGCCGCTTCGCCGAAACCTTGGGACTTCCCATCTTCAAGGTGCAGCATCACCACGCGCATGTGCTCTCCGTCATGGCGGAGAACGATCACCTCTCCCCCGTCATCGGCGTGAGTTTCGACGGCACAGGCTACGGTACGGACGGAACGATCTGGGGCGGCGAAATCATGCTCGCTACAACGCGTGATTTTCAAAGGCTCGCCTCCCTTGCGCCCTTCTTCCATGCAGGCGGCGACCTCGCCGCGCGAGAAGGCTGGCGTCTTGCCGTTTCCTTGCTCCATCTTTACTGCGGCAGGGAGGATGCCCTCCTCCACAGCAAAAAACTCGGCCTTGCGACAGAAAAAGAAGCTGCCTCCGTCATCTTCCAACTGGAGAATGGCTTGCATACGACGATTTCGACGAGCGCGGGGCGGCTCTTCGATGCCGTCAGCGCCTTGCTCGGCATCCGCCGCATCTCCACCTATGAGGGAGAAGCCGCCGTATACCTGCAATTCGCAGCTGAGACCGCCGAAAAGGCTGGAAATTCTGC
Source organism: uncultured Selenomonas sp. (assembly GCF_963528755.1). Taxonomy (GTDB): domain Bacteria; phylum Bacillota; class Negativicutes; order Selenomonadales; family Selenomonadaceae; genus Selenomonas. The sequence continues at coordinate 240,532 of NZ_CAURXA010000005.1, read as the reverse complement.
ACAAGCGGACGCGCTGCTCGCACGCTGGAAAGCGGACGGCACGCTCCAAGCGACGCCGGCAGAAAGCGCCATTACGATTACGGACGGTCGCTTCCTGCTGACCTCAAACGATTTATTCTGCCATCTGCTGCAATATCGCCTGCAAAATGTGTCAAGCGACCTCCTAGCACTCGCTTTTCATCGCGGACTTGCCGCCGCCATCCGCGACGCTTGCAAAAACGCGCGTGAAATGACAGGCTGCAGCACGGCGGCACTGACAGGCGGCGTATTTCAAAACACCTTGCTGTTGCGCCTGACACAAAACGCATTGGAAAAAGACGGGTTTCATGTCCTGCATCACAGCATCATCCCGCCGAATGACGGCGGCATCGCCGTCGGACAGGCGCTCTTCGCCATGCAGTGCCTGAAGGACAAATAGAGCAACTACGAATAGAAAGGAACTTTTCATGGGACTTAACGATACACCCTCGGGCGAACGCCTGCACATCGGCTTTTTCGGCCGCCGCAATGCCGGGAAATCCAGCCTCATCAATGCCATCACGGGACAGGAAGTCGCCGTCGTCTCCCCCAAAAAGGGTACGACGACCGACCCTGTGACGAAAGCGATGGAACTTCTTCCGCTCGGCCCCGTCCTCCTCATCGACACACCGGGCTTTGACGACACGGGCGACCTGGGCGAACTCAGAGTCAAGAGGACGCGCCGCATCTTGAACAAGACGGATATCGCCGTTCTCGTCCTCGATGCCGCTGAAGGCATGACAGCGGTCGACGAAGAGCTGATGCAGATTTTTCGCGAGAAGGACATCCCCCATCTCATCGTCTGCAACAAATGCGAGGTCGAAAAGCCTCCTTCCTCTGCCGGCAATGAAAGCATACTCCAAGTCAGCGCTATGAAAAACCTCGGCATAAACGAGCTGAAAGAACGCTTGAGCCAGATTGCGCCGCAAGAAAAACCCCGCGCTTTCGTGCGCGATCTGCTTGCCCCGCACGCTCTCGTCTTGCTCATCACGCCCATGGACAAGGCGGCGCCGAAAGGCCGGCTCATCCTGCCTCAGCAGCAAGCGATTCGGGACATCTTAGAAGCAAGAGCCCTTCCTCTCATCTGTCAGGAAACGGAGATTTCCGCTGCACTTGACAGTCTGAAGAACTCACCTGATCTCGTTATCTGCGACAGCCAGATCTTCAAAAAAGCGGCTTCTTTCATACCCGAGTCCATCCCTCTGACCTCCTTCTCCATCCTTATGGCGCGTTACAAAGGCTTTCTTTCTGAGGCCGTAAACGGCATCGCCGCTCTCCCTCGCCTTGCGGACGGCGATGTCGTACTCATTTCCGAAGGCTGCACGCACCATCGTCAATGCAACGATATCGGCACGGTCAAGATTCCGCATTGGCTCACAGAACACACAAAGAAGAAGCTGCTTTTTGAAACCTCAAGTGGCCAGACCTTCCCCGAGGATCTGCAGAAGTATCAGCTCATCATCCATTGCGGCGGCTGTATGCTCAATCAGCGCGAGATGCTTTATCGCATGAAATGCGCTAAAGATCAAGGCGTGCCCATGACGAACTACGGCACGCTCATCGCTCATCTGCATGGTATCCTGCAGCGCAGTTTGTGCCTTTTTCCGTGTCTTGCTGAAAGAATAAAAGATTAGGACTTTCCTATCTTTTTCTATAAAATGCACATTTTCTCTTAATTTTCATCATGATCATCCTATCCTTTTGCAGGGATTTCTCTTTTTATCTAGAAAGAATAACGGAAAAGCATTTTTAGGAGAAGGCTTATCCGTCCTTTGGCCTAAGTACAACTACAAGGGGCAAAACAGAGTACGAAGCCATACCCCAACTTTGAGGAGGAATATTTCATGGCTCTGCCAGAAACCATCAAAACAAATGAAGACATCATCAACGCCTTCAAAGCCGTGCTCCCCTATCTGAATGAAGTGGTGGAAGCTGATATCGCCTCTGTTCTCTCGGATGGAACGAAATGTCTTGCCTTTGTACCCGCCAAGAGTTTTTCCCTCCCGCTGAACGTAGGGGATTCCATGCTCGAACATCCGGCAATCCAGGACGCAATACGTACCAAGCGTCCATCAATCGTCGAGCTGCCCGCCTCCGTTGCCGGCGTTGCGCTTCGCACTGCCGGAGCACCGATCTTCGGCATAAACGGCGAGGTGATCGGCGCCATCGCTGCCGGCTTCCGTCCGAGCGCCACGGAAACCGTGCTTGAGAACATCGAACGCATATCATCTGCCGTGCAGACGATTCATGCTTCCGTTCAGCAGGTCGCGGAAAGTGCCAACGAACTTGCAAAATCCGGACAGGAATCCGTTTCCCAAGCCACTATCCTGCAGGAACGCAATGCGGAAACGATCAAGGTCATCGACTTTATCAACGGCATCGCCCAGCAGACGAACCTCCTCGGTCTCAATGCCGCCATCGAAGCGGCGCGTGCAGGCGAGCAGGGAAAAGGCTTCGCCGTCGTCGCCGAAGAGGTGCGAAAGATGGCGGAACAGTCGCGCACGGCCACGGAGAAAATTCAAGCGACTCTTTCTGAAATGAACAAAGCTGTCATGGAAATCTCCAAATCCATCGAATCAACTGGTGCCATCAGCGAGGAGCAGGCCGCCTCAACCGAAGAAATTACGGCGAGCCTTGCAGGGGCGCGCGACATCATCGAAGATCTCAAGCGCTTCGTCAAAGAACTGAAATAAACTACACGCACAAGTATTCGCCTCGTAGCCATTGTGCGCTGCCTTTAATGAAAGTACCCCCGTTTCATGCAAGAAACGACTGATATGGAGGAGGAACATCCCTATGGCATTGCCAGAAAATATCCAGACGAACGAACAGCTCATCGACGCCTTCAAACTCGTACTGCCCTATCTGAATCCCATCCTGCCAGACGATACGCGGCTCGTCATATCATCGCCCGAAGCCATCCTCGACGTCGCACCTGCAAAACACTTGCAGATCAAGAGTTCTCCCGGAGACTCTGTGCGCAACATCGCCGTCGTACAGCAGGCGTTCAACGAACGCCGCACGACATCTTCGGCGCTCGATCCAAGCCTTTACGGCGTACCGATTCATGTTACGGCGGCACCCGTTACCGGGCCGAACGGCGATGTTCCCATCGTCATTTCTTCAAGCTACGAAATCAGTGATACGCTGAACAAGATTGCCGACAACATCGACCGCATCGCCAATGCAACGGAAACCGTATATCAGTCCATCGAGCAAGTCGCCAACAGTGCAGGCGAGCTTGCCCGCACGGGGCAGGAATCCGTTTCGCAGGCAAGCACGCTGCAGGAGCGAAACGCAGAGACTATCAAGGTCATCGACTTCATCAACGAAATCGCCCAGCAAACGAATCTCTTGGGTCTCAACGCCGCCATCGAGGCTGCGCGCGCCGGCGAGCAAGGCAGAGGCTTCGCCGTCGTCGCTGAAGAGGTCAGAAAACTTGCTGAGCAGTCCCGCACGGCCACAGAGAAGATTCAAGAAACCCTTTCCGAAATGAATAAATCCGTCGCGGAAATCTCCAAATCTATCGAGTCGACAGGCGCGATCAGCGAAGAACAAGCTGCTTCCACGCAGGAAATCACAGACAACCTCTCGCGCGTGCGTGACATCATCACAGAACTGCAGAACTTTGTCAACGGGCTGCAGAAATAAGTCAACAATAAAAGAGCCGCACAATGCCAAATACAAGAAGCATCGTGCGGCTCTTTTTTATTTAAGGAGAACAAGTTCAAACAGAAAAACGACAACACAGCAGGCAGCGGAGACTTGAAAAAGGCTCGCACCCACCCAAGCGAGCGAAATGCCGGCCAAAAGAGCTGCCACACCTGCTGCCGGCATCTGTGTAGCGTCGACAATGGCAGGAAAGGTCATGACGGCCAAGGTCACATAAGGCACATAGTAGAGAAAAGAGCGCAGGAAACAGCTCTTGATCGGGCGGCGCAGAAGCGTCAGCGGCACGAGACGGATGGCGAGCGTCACGGCAGTCATGACGAGGATGTAAAGGAAAACGTCATGCTTCATCCATCATTTCCCCTTCCTCCGTCTCTCGCAAAGGAAAGAGCCATGCCGCCGCACTTGAAAGAAGCACCGTAAGAACAATCGTCCGCGACGATGCGGAAAGCTCCGAAACAAACGGCAGGTTCGCCGCCAAAAAGCTCATGGCGAAGCTGATGAATACAAGCGCCAAGACAATCTTGTTCTCTTTCCCCGGCGGAATGATGATGGCAATGAACATACCGTAGAGCGCCACGCTCAATGCGCTGAGCAAGGACGGCGGCAGGATGTCGCCCGCCACAATGCCAAGAGACGTCCCCAAAGCCCAAACGGGTACGGCGAGCGACATCGCTCCATAATTGTAAGCAGGCCGCAGGAAGCCTTGACGTGAAATCGATATACCAAAGATCTCATCCGTAATGCCGAAGCCTACTCCCAGGCGGTGATAAAAAGGCGTCGCAGGTGAAAACTTCTGACTGAGCACACAGCTCATGAGCATGTAGCGCGCATTCGCCACGAGCGTGATCGCCGCCATTTCCCAATACGGAGCGTCCGCAGCGATGACGGTGAATGCTGCATACTCTCCCGCCGAAGCGAGGTTAAATAAGCTCACAACAAAGCCGTCAACAGCATCAAGCCCCACATTATGCGCCGTTATGCCGAGCGTAAAGCTCACGACGAGATATCCAAGCGCAATCGGAGTGCCGTCGCGCATGCCTTCGCGGAAAAGCTGCCGATTCGTTTTCTCACCGATGGGCGCTCCTGTCATTTCGCCGACACTTTGCTCATGAACTTCTCGCGGTTCACGAGAACGCGTTCATGAAGCCCCTCTCCGATCTCCCCCGCCTCGTCAAAAGCCTTGACGGCAAATGTAACCTGACGTCCGTCGAAGCTCTTGACCTCCGCTTCGGCGTGCACACTGCGTCCCAGAGCCGTCGCCGCCTTATGACGAATATTAAGCGAAATGCCCACCGAAGTCCAATCGGACGGCACAAGTTCGTCGACGAGTTCCGCCGCCGCCTGCTCCATCAGAGCCGTCATCGCAGGTGTGGCGAATACGGGCAAAGATCCGCTCTTCATCTCGATGGCGGTGTTCTCCTCCGTCACTTTTGCTGCAGCTTCGCGCTTCATACCTACTTCAATCTTCGTTTCCACCATGGTGAATTCCCCCTATAAAAATTTTCCACAGCATCCTAAGAATTATCTGACCCTCATAACTCATAGAGCATCTTTGCACGCTCGATATAGTTCGGATCGCTGCTGCTGCTCAGCCACTCGATCACACCCTTCTGCCCGCTTTCCCGCAGAGCATCGGCTTCCAACAGGCGACGCTTAAGTTCGCGAGCCGTACCCGCCGCACCGTCAAAAATCTGCACAGCCCGACCCACGACATCTTGAATCGCATCGCGCACAAAAGGAAAATGCGTGCAGCCAAGGACGACGCAATCGATAGGATCTTGCGATACGCTCGAAAACCGCTCTTCCAGATACTCGTGCAGAGCTGCCGAGTGAATCTCGCCACACTCGACGAATTCCACAATCTCAGGGCATGGCAGCTTGACGATATCCCCTGCATCTTTGAATCGCTCCATGAGACGTGCAAACTTCTTCTGTCTAAGCGTCGCATGCGTCGCCATGACGACGACGCGCGGCTTTTCACCGCTCAAGATTGCAGGCTTCAACGCCGGCTCCATACCGATGATCGGCATCTGCCTGTATCTTCGGCGCAGCGGCGCACAGGCGGCGCTCGTCGCCGTATTGCAGGCAAGCACGACGGCTTTGACACCCTCTGCCGCCATGCGGTCGATCTGCGCCGTCGTCAAGGCGCGAATCTCTCGCTCCGTTCGCTCGCCATAAGGCGCATGGGCGGCATCACCAAAATAAATGAAATCCTCCTTCGGCAAAAGAGAAACAAGCTCGCGCAGCACGCTGATGCCGCCGAGTCCTGAATCAAAAACACCGATGGGCTGCTCCTTTTTCACGTCGTCCAATGCATCCTTCCCATACGCAAGAATCCGCCTCTTACATATTCTAATGAGTTTGCCGCGAAAAATCAACCGCAAGCATTGTTTCCTTTACAAGACGGAAGAAAAAATATATAGTAACCTTTGAGGACAGCAGATCTGGGAGACTTCATTATATCAGCGCTCCTTAAAAAGCACATCATACAAAAATCCCTGCAGGAGGTTTCTCTATGGCAAAACAACATCTCGCCGCCATCGAATATATCCGCGGCATTTCCATGCTCGGCGTCATCGGCATCCATGTCGGTTCGCAATACTTGATGAATCCCTCATCCAACGCACATCTGACAGCGCTTTTCGAGATTGCCACACGCTTCAGCGTGCCCATCTTCTTCTTCATTTCCGCTTTCGGCATCTTTTACAATATGGATTTGGACAAGCCTTTCAGCTATCGCCACTTCCTGCAAAAACGCTCGCGTGCCGTCGTCCTGCCGTATCTCGTCTGGTCTCTCTTCTACCTCCTGCATGACGGCTGGCTTTATGGTGTCGGCTTTCCAGCGCCGCTCTCGCTCGCGTCCCTCATTTTCTTCGGCAATGCCAAGTACCAGCTTTACTTCCTCGTAATCCTCATTTGGTTCTACCTCCTCATGCCGCTTTGGATTTCCGTAGTAAAGCATATCAACGGCAAGGGGCTTCTGCTCCTCTTCGCACTGCAGGTCGCCTTCGACTACTTTTCAAGTTTCAATGTCCCTTTCAATACCATGGTTTACGGCATGGAAAATCCCGTGCTCAAGAGTTTCCTGCTCTATCGGCTCAATTATTGGGTGCTCCACTACGTCTTCATCTTCGTCATCGGCGGCTACCTCGCCGTGCATTTCGACGCTTTCAAGGCATTCATGCACAACGAGCGAAAGAGCATCTGTCTCTTCTTCGCGGTGTCCCTCATAGGATTGCTCAGCTATTATTACTTTCTGCTCTCCTTCCGCAATTATACGCAAATGGACGCCATCAACACGGCGCATCAGCTTTGTCCGCTCGGTATCGTCTACACCCTAGCCGCGTCCATTTTCTTCTTCACGATTTTCACCGAGCAGCGGTATCCGCAGATACTCAACTCCCTCTTTTCTCTCCTAGGCAGGCATTCGTACTTCGCCTACCTCGTCCACCCTCTCTTCATCGGCTACATGATGCTTGCGCTCGAAGGGCGCGGCATCATCATGACAGCGCCCAAGGCAATCGCCTTTTATCTCGCAACTGTCGTCCTTTCCATAGCAGCGGCTGCAATCACCCGCTCCATCGGAGAAAGATTCCCCATGCTGAACATGCTCATCTTAGGGAAGCGCTGATAAATTCAGCCACCCATCTTCGCACATCTGCACTGTCCTCTCATCGTCGACAAATCCTCGACGTAGCACCGCTACGCCTGCGGTTTGTCTCCTCGATAGATACAGCGCATCTGTGCAAATCTGGGCGACCTCATTTTATCAGCGCTTCCTTGGGCATTGCCGCTTCAAAGAAGAAATAAGCATTCGACGAAACTCGCCGAGCGTTATTGCTCAGCGAGTTTTTTCAATGTCTGAGAAAGAATTTCTACCAACGGCACTACGGTTGGCAGTTCAAGACTTTCCTTAGGACTGTGAATGTCGTGCGTCGTCACGCCGACGGAAACGAACTTCATCTGCGGATTCTTACGATAGAACCAACCGCACTCCAGCCCCGCATGAATTGTCTCGACTTTCATCGGCTTGCCCATGCGCTGCTCAAAAGCCTCCGCGATGAGTTTCGCGAGCGGATTGTCCATGTCTTCGTCCCAACTCGGCGCAATCGTGCCGATATGAAGCGCAAAGCCCGTAAGTTCTGCCAGATCCTTCGCCATGCGGCAAAATTCAAAGAGCTTGCCCTCCACACTGGAACGCGGATAAAAGTCGATGTCGATATCCGCACCCTCCATGTGCACGACGCCGAGATTCGCAGAGGTTTCCACCATGCCCGGCGTGACGGCGGACATCTGGTAGACGCCCGTATGGAAAAGGCGCAGGATGCGCAGCAAGTTTGCTGCATCCTCTGGCGTAAAAGTCTTCTCTGTATGCGGCGCTTCTGCAAGTGACAACTTAAGCGACGGCTCTGTTACGCTGTACGTCCGATGAAACTTCTCTTCTTCCTGCTCCAAGGCTTCGCGCAGGGCTTCCTCCGTCGCCTCTGTCACGACGATTGCCTCCGCCTCCGACGCGATCGCATTCTTCGCCTTGCCGCCCGTAAGCGAGGCAAGTGAGAAATCCACGCCTGCCTCCTGCAGTCCTGCCAGCGCCAAGGACAATAGACGCAGTGCATTGGCGCGTCCTTCACCTATCTCCTCGCCCGAGTGCCCGCCTTTTAGTCCTTCGACGGCAATCTGCCACGCTTTTCCCTTCGCAGCAACAACAAACTTCATCGTGCGCGAAAATGTCAGATCGACTCCGCCCGCACTGCCGACACAAAGCTCATCGAGATTCTCCGAATCGCAGTTGATCAGATACTGCGCATCCTTCAGATATTTCTCCGCCAAGTGGATGGCGCCCGTCATGCCGCGTTCTTCGTCAACGGTGAAGATCGCACGCACGGGGCCGTTCTCCTTCACGTGGCGCAAGATGTGCAGGATGATGGCGACGCCGATGCCATCATCCGCCCCAAGGCTCGTCCCTTCCGCATGCAGGACATCGCCCTCTTCCACAAGTCGGATGGCATCGTGCAGCGGATCATAAGCGACGCCCGATGCAGCGACACAAACCATATCCATGTGCCCTTGGAGAATGACGCGCGGGGCATTCTCTCTGCCTGGCGCAGCGGCAAGATCGGCGATGATGTTGTTCCTCTCATCCTGCACGACCTCAAGCCCCATCTCGCGCAAATGTGCGAGGAGATAGTCGCTGACTGCCTTCTCGTGTCCCGATGGGCGCGGAATCGCGGCGAGGGCACGAAACTCTTTCATGACACTTTCTAAAATATCGCTCTTTTTCATAAGTCGCTCCTTCTTTCCATAGAAAAGGCAGGGCAATCAAGCCTGACTGCCCTGCCCAAGGAAGCATCCATTCCCTGCATCCGCAAGGAAAGCCTCCTGACACCTCATATTCAATCTTGCAAGGGAATCGGCTCGGCCTCATAGACGTTCACGCCATCCGGCGCATAGAGCACCATGGCCGTGGAAACGCGCTTGACTTCACCGTTCATAATGTAGCACACACCATTGATGAAATCGCAGAGACGGCGCTGCTCCTCAAGCTCAACGCGCTCATAATTCACGAGCACCGCCCTGCCGGCCTTCAAATCATCGGCGATTTCCTGAACCTGATCGAAACTGCGCGGCACATAGATCTTCACGTTGAGCGAAGGAATCTGCGTCGTATGAACCGTCAGCTTCGGACGCTCCTGCTGAACCGTCACACGCGTGCGCGGCGCATGCACCGCCGTCGTATAGCGCGGGCGGCGCAGCTCCGACGCAGATGGATACATCGGCGGCTCTGCCGACGCATAGGAAATTGATGCACCGTTAGAAACCTTGCGTTCCTCATAAGAGTCAGCGCTCATCATACGTTCCTCTTCTTGCTCCTCTTTCCTTGCCGACTCTGTTTTGACGACTTCTTCTTCCTCCACGGGCATGAGGAAGTCCGTCACCCTTTTCAAAAAATCCACCGCACTCCGCCTCCAGCGTAATAATTCCATGATAGCGACAAAATAAACCGAACAAATGATTGGAAACCTCTTAATGAATCATGCTTACTATGTTCGCTCTTTCTTTCGGAAATCCTCTAAAAAAGTTAAGTATCTGGAAAAAGTTTTCCCGATGGGCGCATAAGATAGATATCCCCATCGAAAAGTCCTGCCATCACTGTTACTTTCGTGCATTTTTATTCGCACGTCCGCGAGCTGTACGATCGAGTATCGCCTTGCGCAAGCGGATATTTTCCGGTGTGACCTCGACAAGTTCGTCCTCGTTGATGTACTCAAGCGCCTGCTCAAGACTCAAGATGCGCGGCGGCACGAGACGGATTGCCTCATCGGAAGAAGACGTGCGCATGTTGGAAACATTCTTCTTCTTGCACGGATTGATGTCGATGTCGAGTTCGCGCGAATTTTCGCCGACGATCATGCCTTCGTAGACCTGCTGACCCGGCGAAATGAACATCGTGCCGCGATCCTGCAGCGTGTAGATGCCGTAGCCCGTCGTCTCACCCTGCTCGAACGCCACGAGCGAGCCGCGCGTGCGCCCGGGAATGTCTCCCTTGAAAGGGACGTAGCCGCAGAACACATGGTTCATGATGCCGTTGCCCTTCGTATTCGTCAAAAGTTCCGAGCGGAAACCGATGAGTCCGCGTGCAGGAATGACGAACTCCATGCGCATGTAGCCCGAAACCTCCGTCATATTGGAAAGCTCCGCCTTGCGCGTGCCCAGAGACTCCATGACCGCACCCATATACTCCTGGGGAACTTCGATCGTCAAGTTTTCCATCGGCTCGCACTTCTGCCCGTTGATCGTCTTGTAGACAACCTCGGGCTTGCCGACTTGAAGTTCATAGCCCTCGCGGCGCATCGTTTCAATGAGGATGGAAAGATGCAGTTCGCCGCGTCCCGACACCTTGAAGACATCGGCGGAATCTGTCTCCTCAACGCGCAGGCTGACATTCGTCTCCACTTCCTTGAAGAGACGGTCGCGCAGATGGCGCGAGGTCACAAACTGCCCTTCCCTGCCGGCAAAGGGGCTCGTATTGACGCCGAAGGTCATGGAAAGCGTCGGCTCGTCGATATTGATCGTCGGCAGAGCTTCGGGATTTTCCGCATCCGCCACCGTATAGCCGATGCTGACATCACCAAGACCCGTCAGAGCAACGATATCACCCATCTGTGCCTCAGGCACCTCGACACGCTTCAACCCCTGATAGACGAAGATCTTGCCGACGCGCGCCTTCGACTCATGGTCGCCGCTCAAGAGAGCGACACTCTGGTTCGCTTTCACACTGCCGCGAATGATTCTGCCGACGGCAACCTTGCCGACATACTCATCGGCTTCGAGCGTCGTAACCATCATCTGCAGCGCACCATCTGCATCACCCGAAGGGGCAGGAATGTCCTTAATGATGGTTTCCAGCAAGGGGACGAGGTTGTCACTCTCGTCTTCCATGTTGTACTTCGCAATACCTTCGCGCGCCGTTGCGTAGATACAAGGGAAGTCCAGCTGCTCATCGTCCGCATCAAGCTCCATGAACAGCTCAAGAACTTCATCATAAACATCATCAACACGCTGATCAGGGCGATCGATCTTGTTGATGACGACAATGGGCTTAAGTTTCTGCTCAAGCGCCTTCCTTAAGACATACTTCGTCTGAGGCATCGGACCCTCGAAGGCGTCAACAAGCAGCAGCACGCCGTCCACCATGTTGAGCACACGCTGCACCTCGCCGCCGAAATCCGCATGACCCGGCGTGTCGACGATATTGATCTTCACGTCATTGTAGAGGATCGAGGTATTCTTGGAAAGAATCGTAATACCGCGCTCGCGCTCCAAATCCCCGGAATCCATGACGCGCTCTGCCACCTGCTCGTTCGAGCGGAAAACATGGCTCTGCCGCAGCATGGCGTCAACCAGCGTCGTCTTTCCATGGTCGACGTGGGCGATGATCGCGATATTCCTCAACTTTTCATTTACACTCATTTTTGTCCGATGTCCTCCTAAATACGTTTCACCTATAGCAGTACAATTTTATTATAGTTGTCCTGCAATGTCAAATCATTTTCCCTGCCGAAAATACGTTTGCTTTCTGCATCCTGCAGTGATTCATTCCGCATTCAGCCCGAAGAGGGCGCGCGCGAAATCCTTGGCGATAAACGGGCGCAGATCGTCGACTCCCTCGCCGACGCCAATCCATTTCACCGGCATGGAAAGCTCCGATTTCAGGCCGATGATGACACCGCCCTTCGCCGTTCCGTCGAGCTTCGTCAGAACGATGCCCGTGATTGCCGCCGCTTTTTGGAAAAGATCTGCCTGACTGATCGCATTCTGCCCCGTCGTCGCATCGAGGACGAGCAGCGTCTCATGCGGCGCCTCAGCAATCTCGCGCCGGATCACGCGGTTGATCTTCTTCAGCTCTTCCATCAGGTTCGATTTCGTATGCAGACGCCCCGCCGTATCAATGATCAAGACGTCGATGCTGCGCGCCCTCGCCGCCTTGACCGCATCGAAGGCGACGGCGGCAGGATCGGAGCCTTCCTCGTGGCGAATGACAGGAACACTCGTGCGATCGCCCCAAATCTGCAGCTGATCGATAGCGGCAGCGCGGAAGGTGTCGGCGGCAGCGAGCATGACGGACTTGCCTTGCTCCTTATAGTAGGCGGCGAGCTTGCCGATCGTCGTCGTCTTGCCGACGCCGTTGACGCCGATGACGAGGAGCACCGTAGGCCCTGCGGAAGCGATCCGCGTTTCGTCCGAACCTGTTGAAAGGATTTCGGAAATCTTCTCAGCGAGGAAGGGCTTCAAATCTTCCGGCGTATTGATGTCTTTCTTCTTGATGCCCTTTCGCACATCTGCCATGAGTCTTTCTGTCGTCTTCACGCCGACATCGGACATGATCAGAGTTTCCTCCAGCTCATCGAGCAGATCGTCATCGATATCCGCATAGCCGATGATGAGTTTTTCAATCTTGTTCGTAAAGGTCTCGCGCGTCTTGGCAAGCCCCTTTTTCAATCGGTCAAAAAATCCCATAATACCTCCAAATTATCAACGTGCTCCCTCAAATCGCTTCGTCGAGGCGCACGGAAAGAACGCGCGACACGCCCGCATCCTCGATGGTGATGCCGTACATGAAATCAGCTGCTTCCATCGTCCCTTTTCGGTGCGTGACGACGATGAACTGCGTATTTTCAGCAAATTCACCGAGGAACTTGCCGAAACGAGCGACATTCGCCTCATCGAGCGGCGCATCGATCTCATCGAGCACGGAAAACGGCGCGGGACGGTAGCGCAAAAAGGAAAAGAGCAGTGCGATGACCGTCAGGGCACGCTCACCACCCGAGAGCACGGAGAGATTCTGGCGCTTCTTCGTCGGCAGCTGCACCTCGATTTCCACACCAGCATGGAGCACATCCTTCTCATCGGTCAGAAAAAGCTCCGCCTTGCCGCCGCCGAAGAGGCGCACGAAGATGTCGGCAAAATAGCCGCGAATCTCTTCGAACGCCGCCTTGAACTGGCGCGTCATCGTCACGTCCATCTCATGAATCATCGCCATGAGATTTTCGCGCGCTGCTTCGAGATCCGCCGCCTGCTTGCCCATGAACGCATGACGCTCCACAAGCTCTTCATGCTCGCGTATGGCGTTGGGATTGACGGGGCCGAGTTCCGCGAGCGCACGGGAGATGTCCTGCATCTTCTTCTTAAGCTCCGTGCCCGTCAGATCGAGCGCCTCTTCCGCTGCCGTTTCCCATGTATGCCCATACTGCTCCAAAAGCTCCGCCTGCACCTGCTCAATCTTCACATGCACCTCGGCGGCAGCAATTTCCATTTGATGCAGCTTGCCCTGCATCTCTGAGAGTCGCTGTCCTGCTGCCCTCGCCGCCTTGTCATTCTCTTGGTTTTCCGCATGACGTTCGAGCTTTTCCTGATACTGCTTGTCGTAGGCGGCTTTTCCCTCGGCATGCTTTTCCTGCCAGGCGGCAACCCGCGCGGCGATTTCCTCGCGCTTCGTGCCGCCGTTGCTCTGTTCTTCATCCAACGCAATTTCTTCCTCGCGCGTTTTTTCCGCCTGCTCCTTCGCTCTCGTCTCTTCCTTCTCTTTTAGGAGCGCCTGCTCACGCGCACGGATTTTCTCCTGCTCAAGGACGGCGCGCTTTAGCTCCCGCTCGTTGATATACTTGCTGAGGTCATCAGCATCCTGCTCAAGATCGTCGAGCTCTTCCTCGCTCTCCTTTGTCTCCCGCTCCATCTTCTCGTACAGGCGGCGCGCGGCCTTCGCCTGCTGCACGGCGTCATTCTTCTTCGCCTGCGCCTTGGAAAAGGTCATTTCAGCCTCTTCTGCAAGCTTCTTGAGCGTCTCTCTCGCCTTTTCCTTCTCTTTTCGCGCCTCGGCGATGCGTTCATCCTTGACGCGCAGTTCCGCTGCATACACATCCTTTTGCTGCAAAGAGCGGGCAATAAATTCCAGCACCTCGGCCATTTCCTTCGCCGCCTTGTCAAAAAGCGTGCGCTCTTTCAAAAGCGCAGCAAGCTTTTCTTCCGCGTCCCGCACGCTCTTTTCCAAGCGCTCGATCTCACCGCCGCGATTGAGAAAGCTCGTCTCCTGCCCTTGCCTGCCGCCGCCCGAAAGCGAGCCGCCGGGATTCAGCAACTCGCCGTCAAGCGTCACGATGCGCAGCCGCCACCCCATCTTCTTCTCGATGGCAAGACCGTGATCGAGCGTATCGACGACGAGCGTGCGGGCCAGCAGAAAGTCCACGACTTTCCGGTACTTCGCATCCGCACCGACCAGCTCATTGGCAAAGCCTATGGCGCCCGCTTCCCTCTTCGCCGCTTCATCCTGCGAGCGGCGCACGACGAGCGTCGAAAGCGGCAGGAACGTCACGCGTCCCAAACGTGCGCGTTTCAGAAAGGCGATGGCGGCCTTCGCTGTATCCGTATCCTCCGTCACGATGTTCTGCAGACTGCTGCCCAAGGCGACATCGACGGCGCGGATGTACTCATGCGGCACGGAAACAAGCTCGGCGACAGCGCCCGCGACGCCCTTCTGCCAAGGTTCCTTCGCCTGCAGTACAGCCTTCGGTGCGCGCGCGAAACCTTCGTACGACGCCTGCATGTTGCGCAGGAACTTGAGCTTGTTCTCATCGGCGTGCAGCTCTTCTTTCGTACGATTCTCCGCATGAAGCAGCGTGCGGAGCTTCTCGTCCAAATGCTCCTTCTCTTGCGTCTTCTTCGTGCGTTCTTCTTCGAGTGTTCTGCGCTCTTCTTCGAGCCGGCGTCGCTCTTCGCCGATTGCCTTCGCCTCAGTCGTCAGAGCGTCAACTGCCGCTGTCGCTCTTTCCAGCTCATCGGCACGTTCCGTGCCGCTCGTCGAATACCGTTCCAACTCATGCTCAATGAGCAGAAGCTCATTTTCCCGCGCGAGCATGTCGCGCTGCGCCGCATCCTTCTTGTCCGCGAGCGTGCGATGCTTCTCCTTGACCTCGCGCAGCTTCTCGCCCAGAGCCTTGAGCGAGCCGCGATCCTTCGCTATGGCGTCATCAATCGCCGCATGCTTCTCAAGAAGTTCCTTCTCGACAGCAAAGAGCCGCTGCTTCTCAGCAGCAGCTTCTCCGGCAGTGCTCTCGAAATCCGCACGCTGTTGGAGGAGACGCGCCTTCAAGGCGTCATGCTGATGTGCTCGCTCCTCCAAGATGGCGATTTCGCTGTTTGCCTGCTCGATCTGCGTCCTCAGCGCGTTGTTCTTCTCCGCCTGCTCCTGCAGTTTTTCTTCCAGAACGAGGATCGCCTGATCGAGTTCTTCCTTCTTCACATCCAGCAAGCGCACCTGCGTCTCGGCAGCCAGAGCCTCATCGCGCATCGCCTCGATCTTGCCCGCGCTGTCTGCACGCTCTTTCTTGAGCTGACCCTCACGCTGGAAAAGTTCCGTCAAGGCGCAGCGCCTGTAGACCGTCTGCAGCTCATCGTGGCGGCGCGTCTTCTCTGCGCTCTCGGCAAGCGGTTCGAGCTGCCCTTCGATCTCCTGCATGATGTCGCTGACGCGCACGAGATTCCCCTGCATGTCTTCCAGCTTTCGCATCGACTCGCGCTTGCGGTTGCGGTACTTCGTGATGCCCGCCGTTTCTTCAAAATAAAGGCGGCGCTCCTCAGGCTTGCTGTTCAGGATCTCATCGATGCGGTTCTGACCGATGACGCTCATGCCATCGCGCCCGAGTCCCGTATCGGCGAAAAGGTTGCTGATATCCTTCAGGCGACAGCGCGATTTATTGATGAAGAACTCGCTCTCACCCGAGCGGAAAAGACGGCGCGTCACGACGACTTCATGGTAATCAACGGGCATATCCCCTTCATTTTCAAAGAAGAGAGAGACTTCTGCAACGCCCATGGCACGCCGCGTCGCACTGCCCGTAAAGATGATGTCCTCGGCCTTCGAACCGCGCAGGGCGCGCACATTCTGCTCGCCGAGCACCCAGCGCACCGCATCTGTGACGTTGCTCTTGCCGCTGCCGTTCGGCCCGACAATCGCCGTAACGCCCGCATGGAACTCGATCTCGATTTTATCGGCAAACGATTTGAAGCCGTAGGCTTCGAGGCGTTTCAACTGCAAAACTTTTTCACCAGCCCATATTTCTTACATCGCCTCACTGGCGAAAACGTTCCCTGAACTCATCCGTCGTCGTGTACTCCTCCATGAAGGAAACGACCTTGCGCCCCGTCTCGCTCAGGCGCTTCTGCGGACTCCAGAAAAGATTGACCTGGATTTCCATTTCCGGCACAAGGGGACGACGTGCAAAGATCGTCTCGCTGCGCGTCACAAAATCCGGCAAAATCGATATGCCGAGGCTGTTCGCGACGAGCTGTTTGATCGTCTTGAGCTGCGACGTACAAAGCAAAATCTCGGGCGTAAAACCGTTTTCCACGCAACTGCGATAGACCGTATCGTATTGATACGTATTCGGCTGCTGCATGATGAACTTCTCCCGACGGAGATCGGCGACGGCCACATGCTCACGCGCTGTCAGCGGATGGTCGAGCGGCAGACACAGTTCCATCTTATCCTTGAGCACAGCCATCTCATTGCGGTGCGTCTTAACTGCGGGCGCAAGAACGACACCGAAGTCGAGAAGCCCTTCCTCCACCTTCGCCCTGACCTCGACGGAATCGACGTATTCGCAAACATCGAGATTGATGTCGGGATGTGCCGCCATAAACTTCGTAAAAAAGTCCGGAAAAAGATACGCCTCAAGCATCGGCGGCAGACCGAAGTGAACCGTCCGCCTGGCATCGGGGCGAAAGCGCAGCATATCCTGCTCCGCACGTTCGACCGCCTGCATGATCTCCTCCGCATGAAGCAGAAACGCCCTTCCCTCCATCGTCAAAGACACACGCTTCTGCCGACGATCAACGAGCATCAGACCAATCTCGGACTCCAACGATTTGATCGCCTTCGTGACAGACGGCTGGGAAACGTGGAGAGCCTCCGCCGTGCGCGTGAAGTTTTCGAGATGGGCGAGCGTGCAAAAATATTCCAATTGTCGAATTTCCAAGCTATTCCCTCCTCCAGTTCTCACTAGGTATTATACCATAACTGTGAGGAATCTTATAGAGAAAATTCCATAGGAAACGACACGTCGTCATTAAAATCCTGACACGACATTTACCGCACGAGCGAAACAGGCGACAGCACCTGCGCTCCTTGACTGTTCGTAAAGATGTCGGCGCGCACGCCGAAGACCTCAGCGAGCATCGCGACGTTCAGCACATCGTGCGGCGTTCCCGTGCTGAAAATCTGCCGATCCTTGATGACGGCGATCTCGTCCGCATACTGCAAAGCATGGTTGATGTCATGCAGCACCATGATGACGGTCATCGCATGCTCTCGATTGAGCCGCTTGATGATTTCCATGACTTCAAGCTGATGCGCAATGTCGAGGTATGTCGTCGGCTCATCGAGCAGCAGGTATTCGGGCTGGCGAGCCAGCGCCATGGCGATCCAGGCGCGCTGACGTTCGCCGCCCGAAAGCGACATGACCTGACGGGTGCGCATCGCTTCCAGCCGCGTCTCGGCCAGCGCCTGTGCGACAGCCTCGCGATCCTCCTTCGAGCGGCTGATCGTGCGCCAGCTGCGGTACGGGTAGCGGCCATAGTCGACGAGAGCCTCCACCGTGAGATCAGGCGGAGCGGCAAGTCCCTGCGGCAGGATGGCGAGGCGCTTCGCCAACGATTTTCGAGGGATGGCATGGATGTCCGTACCGTCCAGCAGCACCTCACCCTCATACTTGGGATTCAAGGCGGCAAGCACGCGCAGAAGCGTCGACTTTCCCGCGCCGTTCGGGCCGATGATCGCCGTGCGCTTGCCGACGGGAAACTCGACGTTCAGATCGTGCAGGATCGTTTTTCCTGCGAGCGCCACCGAAAGATGGCGAACCGTCACAGACATCAAAGTTCCCTCCTCAACAGAAACAAAAAGAACGGCGCACCGAGGACAGCCATGAGGATGCCGACGGGCAGTTCGACAGGCGCAAACGCCGTGCGTGCGAACGTATCGCTCAAAGTCACGACAGCCGCCCCCAAGAGCGCTGACGCGGGCAGAAGGAAGCGATAGTCCGAGCCGACCAGGAGCCGAGCCGCATGAGGCACGATGAGTCCGACAAAGCCCAAGAGTCCAACGACAGCGACGGCGCTCGCTGCCAGAAGAGCCGCGATCGCCGTGAGCAAAAGGCGCGTGACCTCGACGCGAAGGCCGAGACTCCGCGCAATCTCATCACCCAGGAGCAGGATATTGAGCTTGCGCGAGAAGGCGAGGGCGAGCACGAGACCGACAATCGTATACGGGAAGATCATGTCGACCTGCGGCCAGCTGCGCGCCGACAGACCGCCGACCATCCACATCAAGGCGCCGTGCACGCGGTCACTGTAAAAGATCATCAGGGCGGAGATGCCCGCGCCGAGAAAAGCCGAGACGGCAACGCCCGCCAGGATGATGCGGATCGGGCGGATGCCATTCTTCCATGCGAGCAAGTAGATGGCGACAGCGGCCGCCATCGCGCCGAGGAAGGCGGCAGGCGTCACGAAGGCCTCGTGCCCGGGGAAGACGAGCATGACGAAGATGCCCGCAAGTCCCGCCCCCGACGAGATGCCAATGATGTGCGGGTCGGCGAGGGGATTCTTCATGATCGCCTGCAAAATAGCGCCTGAAAGCGATAAATGGACGCCGACGAGCGCCGCCACGATTGTGCGCGGCAGACGGATATTCATGAGGATCTGCGCGTGTATGCCCTCGGCGCCCTCTGTGAGTGCCTGTCCTATTTCCGCTGCGGGAATTTCGACAGATCCTTTCATGATGCTCAAGACGAAGCCGACGCACGCCAAAGCGGCGAATATCACCACGATGGATATTCGCCGCCTGAAAGCGCTGAATTTTGTTTCTGCAGCCTCCGCACCGCTCATGGAAATACCTCAGGATAGATGAGCTTCGCCATCATCTCGAAGGCTTCAGGATAGTGCAGTCCGGGACTCAGAAGGAAGAGATCCTGCGGCAGGTAATAGAGCTTTCCCTGCTGGATTGCAGGAATGCTCTGCCACGCGGGACTTTCAGCGATCGTCTTTTCCATATTTTTCTTAATCTCGTCCATCTTGCCCATGCTCGTGACAAAGATGATGTCCGGATTCTGCTCGACGAGAGTTTCCATGCTGTATGGTGCAGCATCAGGATTCTTCTCCAGCGGCGTCATCCCGCTCGCCACATTCTCCCAGCCGAGCAGCTTGACGATGGAGCCTGCGATACTTCCGTCGAGCTGCACGCTCAAGCCCTGCGACGTGCTGTGCAGGATGGCGACACGCTTCTTCTCCTTTGGCACGCGTGCAAGGACGCCTTGAATCTTCTCGTCCATTTCCTTGATAAGCGTCTCGCCCTTCTCCTTTTCTCCTGTGACCTGCGCAAAAATCCTGACCTCGCGCTTCACGTCCTCGTAGCTTTTCATGTCGATGACGATGGACGGAATCCCATTTGCCTCAAGCGTCGACAGGAGCTTTTCGTTCATGCCCTTGTTGACGATGACGAGATCAGGCTGACAAGCGAGCACCTTTTCCACATCGATCTGGTAGACCTCGCCAACGCTTGCCTTATCCTTGGCATAATCGGGCATCTTCGTCTTGGAATCCGGCCGGCCAACAACATCGCCGCCCACGGCATGAAGTGGCTCAAGGAACGACGCCGACAGCACGACGATGCGCTGGGGCTTCTTTCTAAGTACGACCTCGCGCCCCATATCGTCCTTGATTACGGCAAAATTTGCGCCCTGCTCCGTCTTCGCCGCTTCCTTCGCGCCGCAGCCGGCAAGAAGCGCAAGCATCACGACCAAAAGGGAAAGAGCGCATGCCCTATAAAAATTTCCGCACATGTTCAAGACCTCCTTCAAGCATTGCGTCGCGTCAGAATCGTCGACAGGTAATTGACCTTCTTATCCTTCTGCGCCTCGATATCATCGATGCGTTCCTCATCGGGCAGGCCGCAGCGGCTCACCATCACGGCATCCTTCGCCAAGCCGCTTTCGCTGAGCATATCAGCGATTTCGGGGAAGTTCTTGTATACCTTCATCAGGACAGCATTGTCCGTCACAGGCAGGATCTTGGCAATCTTCTCGAGCGAAGCCGTCGCCGGAATGATGGAAAGAATATCGTTGCCCTCGACGATCGGATAGCCGAGCTTGCTGCCGATGGCGCAGAACGCCGGAATCCCCGGAATCGTCTCGATCGTCACCGCCTCATGCTCAAGCAGACGATAGACATAGATGTAAGTGCTGTAAAACATCGGATCACCCAAGGTCAGGAACGCCACATTCTTTCCCGCCTCCAGGAGTGCGAGAATCTCTGCCTTGTTCTCCTCCCAGGCTTTCGTGGACTCGGCAAAATTCGCAACCATCGGAAAGACCTGATAGACGATCTCGATATCCTTCTTCAAGTAAGGACGCGCGATGGAAAGCGCGACGCTGCCGTCCTTCTTCTCCGTCTTAGGCGCGATGAGCACATCCGCCTTCTCCATCGCACGAATTGCCTTGACCGTCAAAAGCTCTGGGTCACCCGGTCCCACGCCAATGCCGAAAAATGTTCCTTTCATACCGTACCTCCTATTGCTTTCACAAAAGAACCGCCCGAGCGGGCACAACTGCACCAGCTTCGAGCGGTTCATATTCGCCTCTGGGGCAATTCCCTCTCGCCATTATATACCATTCCTTCAAGGAATGGCAAGGTCATGTTTAGGAGACTGCAGAGGCATCACAAACATTCATCCTTCGCTTATTTCGGCTCTTCCAAAAGAGCGAGCAATTCGTCGTAGTCCTTCTTCAGCTTGTAGTATTCATCGGCAATCTGCAGGGCGGCGAGCACACCGATCTTCGTGCCCGAGAAACTGCGGGTCTTTTTGGCGACATCACGCATGTTGTCATCCACGAGCTTGGCAAGCTGGCGCACATAGTCGGCAGGTTCATCGCTCTTGAGCGGATACACTTCGCCGAATATCTCCACGACTACCTTCTTCTTTTCCATTGTTTCACCCGCTGTCTCTTCAGGCGCGAAGCTCAGCGCCGCATTCTTTTTGGAGCGCCGCCAAGATCTTCGCTACGGCTTCGTCGGCTTCTTCGTCCTTCAATGTCTTGTCCGCCGACTGGAAGTCGACGCTGAATGCCATGCTCTTCTTTCCCTCGGCGACCTGCTCGCCCGTGTAAACGTCGAAGAGGTGCAGATCCTTGAAGAACTTGCCCGCACTCTTTTCGATGGTGCGTGCGAGTCGCGCCGCATCCGTCTGCTCGTCGACGAGCAGTGCGAGGTCGCGCGAGATCGCGGGGAAGCGCGGCAGCGGCTCATAGCGGAAGTTCTTCGCGCGATACTTGAGCAAGGTCTCGACGTCCATCTCAAAGATGTATGCCTTCTTGTGGATGCCGAGCGCTTTCAGGACGGTGGGATGCACCTCACCGAGCACGGCGATGACCTCCCTGCCCTTCTTGAAGAATGCCGTCTTCCCCGGATGCAGCGCGAAGTGTTCGCCGCTTTCCACCGTATAGTTGGCAATGGAAAGGCGTGCGAGGAGTTCTTCCACGACGCCCTTGACGTCGTAGAAGTCGACGGCTTCATTGTCCTGATTCCAGCCGATCGGATGACGCCTGCCTGCAAGAAGCCCTGCGAGCTTCATGATTTCCTCGGGCTGCTCCGTCACGGGCAATTCCTTCGGCACGAAGATCGGCGCGACCTCGAAGAGGCGCAGATCTTCGTTCTTGCGCGAGAAGTTGCGCTGTGCGTTTTCCAAGAGACTTGAAAGGAGCGTCGTGCGCACGAGCGGATATTCGTCCGTCAGCGGATTCATGATGGGCACGGCGCGGCGCAGGGCGCTCGCCTGCGGCACCTGCATCTTGTCGAACATGCTCGGATGCGTGAAGCTGAAGGACACGGTTTCCGTCATGCCGAGTCCTGTGAGAATCTCCTTGATGCGGCCGATGAATGCGAGCCGCTCGCTCTGGCGTCCCTGCACGGCTTCGCCGCGCGGGCGCGTCGCGGCAATCTTGTCGTAGCCGTGGATGCGCGCGACTTCTTCAGAGATGTCCTCCATCAAGGTCACATCGCTGCGCCACGAGGGCACGCCTGCGATGTACGAGCTGCCCTCCTCGCGCACGACGAAGCCAAGTTTTTCGAGGATGCGCTTCATCTCCGCACCTTCAATCTCCGTGCCGAGACGCGCATTGACCGCCGCCGCAGTGAAAGTGACTTCCACAGGCGCCTTGGGCGTCGGATATACGTCGACAACGCCCGAGGCAACCGTGCAGGCGCCCATCTGCTGCAGGAGCTGCGCTGCACGATCAAGCGCACGCACCGTATGCGCGACGTCGACGCCGCGCTCGAAGCGCCCCGACGCCTCGGAACGAAGGCCGAGGGCGCGACTCGTGCGGCGGATGCTCGCGCCGTTGAACGCGGCAGCCTCCAAGACGACGGTCTGCGTCGCGTCGGTGACTTCCGATTCCAGACCGCCCATGACGCCGGCAAGACCCGCAGCCTTTTCCGCATCGGCAATGACGAGTTCCGTTCCCTTGGCGCGGCGCGAGGAATCGTCGAGCGTATGAAGCTCCTCGTCTTTTGCCGCAAGCCGCGCCGTGAGCTTCTTCCCCGCGATCTGCGCCCAATCGTAGGCGTGCATTGGCTGGCCGAGTTCCAACATGACGAAGTTCGTGACGTCGACGACATTGTTGATGGCGCGGATGCCTGCATCTTCCAGCCGCTTCGCCATCCATGCGGGCGACGGCGCGATCTTGACGTTCTGCAGGACGCGCGCGGAGAAGCGACTGCAAAGCTCGGGCGCCGCTATGCCGATCTCGATGAGGTCAGAAGCCTTGACGGAGGCGTCTTCTTCGACGCGAATCTCAGGGAACTTCGCCTCGCCTCCCGTGAGCACGGCGGCTTCGCGCACAAGCCCCAAGACGCTGAAGCAGTCGCCGCGGTTCGCCGTGAGCTCGAATTCCAGGACGACGCCGTCGAGTCCCAAGACCTTGCTCGCCGGAATCCCTACGGGTGTATCGGGCGGCAGGATGTAGATGCCGTTCTTTTGCTCCTCTGTCAGCTTCGATTCATCGAGCTTCAGTTCGCCGGCGGAGCAAAGCATGCCGTTCGACACGATGCCGCGCAGTTTGCCCTTCGCAATCTTCAAACCGTTCGGCAGATGCGCGCCGACGAGCGCGACGGGAACGATGTCGCCTTCATGCACGTTGTCCGCGCCCGTCTGAATCGTGACGAGTTCCTTTTGCCCGACATTCATCTGGCAGACGAGAAGATGGTCGGAGTCGGGATTCGGTTCAAGCTTTTCGATGCGTCCCGTGACGACCTTGTCCAGTCCGCTGTCCGCACGCACGACATTCTCCACGGGCACGCCCGCCATCGTGTATTTGTCGGCGAGTTCTTCCGCCGTCTCCTTGAAGTCTATATAGTCATGAAGCCATTCGATCGATACCTGCATGAAACTTTTCCTCCCCCTCAGAACTGATGCAAGAAACGCACATCGTTGTCATAGAAGAGCCGCAGATCGTCGATGCCGTAGGAAAGCATGGCGATGCGCTCGACCCCCATGCCGAAGGCGAAACCCGTGACCTTCTCAGGATCGTAGCCGCTCATCTTGAGGACGTTCGGATGCACCATGCCCGCACCGAGGATCTCCAGCCAGCCCGTGCCCTTGCAGACGCGGCAGCCCTCGCCGTGGCACATGACGCACGAGATGTCAACCTCCGTGCTCGGCTCGGTGAACGGGAAGAAGCTCGGACGAAAGCGCACGCGAGCCTTTTCATCGAAAATCTGACGCAGGAAGTCTTCGAGCGTTCCCTTGAGGTCGGAGAAGCGAATGCCCTTGTCGAGAACAAGACCCTCAACCTGCGTGAACATCGGCGAATGCGTCGCGTCGTAATCGTCGCGGCGATAGACCCTGCCGGGAGCGATCATGCGGATCGGCGAATTCGGCTCGTGCGCCTGCATCGTGCGCGCCTGCACGGGAGAGGTGTGCGTGCGCATGAGGATGTCCTCTGTGATGTAGAAGGAATCCTGCATATCGCGCGCCGGATGATCCTTCGGCAGGTTCAGCGCCTCGAAATTGTAGTGGTCACGCTCGATTTCCGGCCCCTCTTCGACGCTGTAGCCCATCGCCATGAAGATGCTCTTGATGCGCTCCATCGTGACCGTCAGAGGATGCAGATGCCCCAGAGGCGCGCGCCGCCCAGGAAGCGTCACGTCGATCTTCTCGCCTGCAAGCTTTGCGACAAGCGCCTCTTCGGCAAGCGCCGCACGCTTCTTCTCCAACGCGCTTTCGATCGCCGCGCGTGCCTCATTGACGATCTGCCCGAGACGCGGCCTCTCCGCAGGGTCGAGCTTTCCCATGCCGCGCTGGATCGCCGTCAGTTCGCCCTTCTTGCCGAACACCTTGACGCGGATGCCGTCAAGATCTGCGAGTGTCACGCCCGCCGCTTCGATGGCTGCGACGGCGTCCTCGCGAATCTTTGCTATCTTGCCTTCCATAGATGAAATGACCTCCCAAACTGCAAAACGGCAAAGCAAAAACCTCCGCCCCCGCCAAGGGGCGAAGGTTCGTGTCGCCACCCCAAGCACTTCGAGGCATTGCGCCCAGCCGTTCATTATTGTTGCAATACCGATAAAAGTATATTACAGAAGGGAAGAAAAGGCAAATCTTTTACGGAAATTCGCCAGAAAGGCTAGAAATATGGTATACTATACGCTAAACGGAAAAATTATGAGCAAAGGAGCATGAAAAAAATATGCTATTAACCCGTAATTGCGTGGAGCTTCTCGCACCGGCTGGCACCTGGGATGCCCTCGTCGCCGCCGTCGAGGCGGGCGCGGATGCCGTCTATCTGGGCGGCAAGCACTTCAACATGCGCATGCACCACGGCGATACGAATTTCGACAACGAAATGCTGAAAAAAGCCGTCGACTTTACGCACGAGCACGGCGTCAAGCTCTATATCACATTGAACAATCTCATTAGCGAGGAAGAACTTCCCGCCCTGCGCGAATATCTGCTCTACCTGCAGGAGATCCGCCCCGACGCGATCCTCGTGCAAGACTTCGCCGTACTTGATCTGAAAAAGGAACTGGGCATCGACATCCCGCTGCACACCTCGGTCATGATGAACACGCACAACGAGGCAGCGATTGAAAAACTCAAGGAATACGGCATCACGCGCATCGTCGTCGGGCGCGAGATGACGCTCTCTGAACTGAGCCTCTTCAAGGAACGTACGGGGCTCGAAGTCGAATACTTCATGCACGGCGACATGTGCATGTCCGAGAGCGGCCAGTGCATCCATTCAGGCGTGCTCTTCGGTCAGAGCGGCAATCGTGGCCGCTGTCTGAAGCCCTGCCGCTGGGCGTATGAACTGATCGACGAAGAAACGGGCGAGGTCTTGGACGCCGAGAGCGAAGGCCCGTACAAGCTCGCCTTGAAGGACATGTGCATGTATCGCAACATCCCCGAGCTCATTCAGGCAGGCGTTCACTCCTTCAAGATCGAGGGACGCATGCGCCCGGCGGAGTTCATCCGCCGCATCGTGCGCACCTACCGCAAGGCGATCGACAGCTACATTGCCGATCCTTTCGGCTACCAGGTCGACGAGGCGGGCTGGCATGACCTCTTCGACAACCGTGCGCGCGACTTCACGACGACGTTCGCCTTAGGTCCGACGACGGCACGCGACATCGGCTTTGACGGCACGCGCGAACCTCGCTTCTTCAGCGAGGCCGTGAAGGAGCCGGGCTTCCAGGACGACATTCTGAAGGCGGAGCGCCCCATCGCACGCGAGAATGCGCCCCATCACCGCCTCTCGGTACGCGTCGGCGACATCGAAGGCGCACGCGCCGCCATCGAGAGCGGCGCCGATGCCGTCTACGTCGGCGGCGAGGCATTCCGCCCCCAGAAGCCGTGGCGGCTCACGGACATCGAATCCGTCATCGAAACGGCGAATGAATCGGGCGCAAAGGTCTTCGTCAATACGCCGCGCACGACGATGCGCCGCGAGTGCGGCGAGCTTGAGCAATTCTTCGCGGCGCTTGAACGCCTACAGCCCGCAGGCGTTCTCGTCAGCAACCTCGGCTCCCTGCGTCTCGCCCAGACGATCACAAACCTGCCCGTACAGGCTGATCTCTCGTTCAACCTTTTCAACCATCTCGCCGCAAAATTCCTCAAGGAAAACGGTCTTGCCATGGCGGCATCCTCCTTCGAACTTTCCTTCGAGCAGCTTAGATGTCTCGTCGAAGCCTCGGAGCTTCCCATCGAAACGGTCGTGCACGGCTCTTACGAATCCATGATCCTCGATCACAATCTGCCCGAGATGTCCTTGGGCAACTACGACCCGCTGAAGAATCCCGAATTTCTCGATCGCCGCTATGCACTGCGCGACAGGGCGGGCGAGGTTCATTCCATCCGCATCGACCAGTTCGGGCGCAACCACCTCTACTTCGCGAAGGATCTGTGTCTTTATCCGTACCTTGAGAAGTTCAACGGCATCGCCTCCTACCGCATTGAGGCGCAGGACTACGCGCCTGCGCTTATCGCTCTCGTCACGAAAACGTACCGCGAGGCGCTCGATGCGCTCTCACGCGGGGAAAAGGCCTTCGATGAATCCGCGCTCGCCGCACTCGCCGCGAAGAGTCCGCGCGCTTTCGGTCTCGGCATCTACCGTTTCCGCGAGTCGAAGGATTCGATCTAAAAAAGCGCGGATGAATCCAACACTCATTTCATCCACGCTCCCCTAAGGAGGTCATTATTTGAAAGAATACATCGGCGCTGAAGCCATCCTCGAAAAGAAGAAGAAGTACATCATGCCCTGTCTCGGCCACTTCTACCGTGAGCCGCGCCAAATCGTGCGCGGCTCCATGCAGTACCTTTTCGACAGCGAGGGCAGAAAGTATCTCGACTGTTTCGCGGGTGTTTCCGTCATCAACTGCGGCCACTGTAATCCCGAGATTACGGAAAAGGTCACAAAACAGGTCGAAACATTGCAGCATGTCTGCAACATCTACTTGACGGAGAACTTCGTGAACCTCGCCGAAAAACTCGCCGAGGTCACGCCCGGCGACCTGCAGAAGAGCTTCTTTTGCTCGACGGGCACAGAAGCGACGGAGGGCGCAGCGCTGCTCGCGACCATTCACACGGGAAGCAGCGAGTTCATCGCACTCCGAAATGGTCTGCACGGGCGCACAAAGCTCACGATGAGCCTTACGGGCATCGGCATGTGGCGCACCGATCCGAACCCTGTAGGCGGCATACAGTTTGCACCGAATCCTTACTGCTACCGCTGTCCGCTCGGCAAGACCCATCCCGAATGCGGCCTTGCCTGCGCCGATGAGGTCGAGACGATCATTCGGACGGCGACGAGCGGCAGGCCCGCCGCCTTCATCGCCGAGAGCATTCAGGGCAACGCCGGTATCATCGTGCCACCTGAAGGCTACTTCCAGCGCGTCAAAGAAATCATCTCAGCCTACGGCGGTCTCTTCATCGCGGACGAGGTACAGACGGGATTTGCTCGCACGGGCAGGATGTTCGCCATCGAGCACTCGGGCGTCGTGCCCGACATCATGTGCGTCGCCAAGGCGCTCGGCAACGGGCAGCCCATCTCCGCCTTCATCGCGAGCGCCAAGGTTGCCGATAGCTACACGAAGCCCGGCGCCTCGACCTTGGGCGGCAACCCCGTTTCAAGCACGGCCGGACTCGCTGTCCTCAACTACATCGAGGAGCATCGCCTCGCCGAAAATGCTGAGGCGCGCGGCAAACAATTGCGCAAGGGACTCGCCGAGATCCAGAAACGCCACCCGATCATCGGCGACATCCGCGGCCTCGGCCTCATGACGGGCGCAGAATTCGTCCACAGCGACAAGAGTCCCGCCCCCGAAGAGCTGGACATGGTGCTCGAAGAACTTAAAGATCGCGGCTTCATCGTCGGCAAGAACGGCGTCGCCAGAAACGTCATGGCGTTCCAGCCGCCGCTCATCATCACGGACGAGAATATCAACGACGTGCTCGACGCCCTTGAGCAAGTGTTGGTGAAGTTCAAGCTGTAAAAACAGCAGTTTTCCACATAAAAAATCCCGCGAGTGCCAAAACTCGCGGGATTTTTTTACAGGAAAATCGCTCTCAAGCGCCGATATTTTCTTCTGTCGCTTTGTCTTCCTTCTCTTCGACAGCTTCTTCCGCATTGAGCGTCGGCTCTTCCGTCAACGTCTCCTCGGACTCAGCCTCCATTTCCTCGCCGTCGCCTTCGGGCGGCTCGGGAACGGGCGGATTCGGATCAACGACCGCGATGTTACGATAGCGTCCCATGCCCGTTCCTGCAGGAATCAGCTTGCCGATGATGACATTTTCCTTCAGACCGATCAGAGGATCGACCTTGCCCTTGATGGCAGCGTCCGTGAGAACACGCGTCGTTTCCTGGAAGGAGGCTGCCGACAGGAAGGAATCCGTCGCGAGCGACGCCTTCGTGATACCGAGGAGAATCGGCTTCGCGACGGCAGGCTCGCCGTCGGCCTCGATGGCGATGGCATTCGCCGCTTCAAAGGAATTGATGTCGACGTATTCGCCGGGCAAGAAGCTCGTCGTTCCCGCCTCCTCGATCTTCACCTTGTGCAACATCTGGCGTACCATGACCTCGATGTGCTTGTCGTTGATCTCAACGCCCTGCGACTTGTAGACCTTCTGCACCTCATAGACAAGGTAGCGCTGCGTGTCGCGCAGACCGCAGACGCGCAGGATGTCGTGCGGATTGATCGATCCCTCCGTCAGGCGGTCACCCGGCATGAGATGGTCGCCGTCATGCAGGGCGAGGCGTGCGCCGTAGGGAATCGCATACTCGCGCGATTCGCCCGATTCAGGAACGATCAGGAGCTTTCTCATGCCCTTGCCCGTATCCGTGATCTCGACCGTTCCTTCGATCTCAGCGATGATCGCATGGTGCTTGGGCTTTCTCGCTTCGAACAGTTCTTCAACGCGCGGCAGACCCTGCGTGATGTCCTCACCCGCAACGCCGCCCGTATGGAACGTGCGCATCGTGAGCTGCGTGCCTGGCTCGCCAATCGACTGCGCGGCAATCGTGCCGACAGCCTCGCCGACCTCGACCTCCGTCTGGTTCGCGAGATCGCGTCCGTAGCATTTGACGCAGACGCCAAACTGCGATTTGCACGTCAGGACGCTGCGGATGGACACACGCTCGCGCACCGCCGCGATCTTCTTGGCAAGCGCCTCGTCGATCGCATCGTTGAGCGAAGCGACCTTCTCACCCGTCTCGGGATTGAAGATGTCCTCTGCCAGCACGCGGCCTGTGATGCGATCCTCCAACGACTCAATGATGCCGTTGCCCTCCTTGATGGCTTCGACCTCGATGCCGCGCACGTTGTTGTTGCGCACCTTGAGCTCCTTAGCGTCGCTCGCAAGGATGGCCTCGATCTGCGCTTCCGTCAAATCGACGGCGGCAGGAACGATCTCCGTGCCTTCGCTGTCCACGACGGCATAGCGCGTTTCCTTGCCGAGCATTTCGTGAACCATAGCGTGTTTGATCTCCGCACGGCGCGCCTCATCCGGCTCACCAAGAGCGATCTTCTCCGAGACCATCGTGCTGCTGATGATGGCTTCCGAGGTCAGGGAAGAGCCGCGCAGGACGATCTCATGCACATCTTCCTCGGCAAGAAGTTCCAAATCGCCTTCCGTCAGCACCGTGTCCTTCGGCAGCAGCAGTTCATCCGTCGCAGGACTCATGATATCCGCTGCCGTCAGGCGGCCGACAAGCTGCTCGTCAAGGATCTCGATGGCATCCGCCGCCGACTCCGCCAACCTCGCTCGCTCACGCAGCAAGTTGATGCTCTCCACGTCGCAGTCGTCCTCGCGCACGATGACATCCTGTGCGACATCGACGAGGCGGCGCGTAAGGTAGCCCGAGTCCGCCGTGCGAAGCGCCGTATCGGCAAGACCTTTTCTTGCGCCGTGCGAGGAGATGAAGTAATCGGAAACCGTAAGACCTTCGCGGAAGTTCGCCGTGATCGGCAGGTCGATGATCTTGCCCGACGGGTCGGCCATAAGACCACGCATACCAGCGAGCTGGCGCATCTGCTGCTTGTTGCCGCGTGCGCCCGAATCCGCCATCATGAAGATGGGGTTGAAGGCGTCCATGTTGTCCATCATGGCGTCCGTCACATCATCTGTCGCCTGCGTCCAAAGCGCGATGACCTTGTTGTAGCGCTCCTCATCCGTAATGAGACCGCGGCTGAACTGACGCTCGATGCCGTTGACCTGCTTCTTCGTCGCCGCGAGAATGTCCTGCTTCTTCTCGGGCACGATGATGTCGGAAATCGCAACCGTCATGCCCGCAAGACACGCGTAGTGATATCCGAGGTTCTTGACGTCGTCAATGACGACGGCCGTGCGTGCAGCTCCGAAGTGGTCAAAGCAGTTTGCTACGAGCTTGCCGAGCTGCTTCTTGTCCATGCGGATACCGAGGCACCACTGTCCCGTCTCTTCATCCTTGTGGTAATAGCGAAGCTCCTGCGGCAGAATCTCGTTAAAGATCATGCGCCCGAGCGAAGTCTTGACAAGGCCGTATCCCTCGATGCGCGCCTGGATCTCCGCCTGCAGCGCAAGCTCCTGATGCTGGTACATCAGAAGAGCTTCCTCGATGCCCGTGACGATCTTGCCCTCGCCTAGGGCGCCGGGACGCAGGATCGTCAGATAGTAGGAGCCGAGCACCATGTCTTGTGTCGGCACGATGATCGGTCTGCCGTCCTTCGGCGCAAGGATGTGATTCGCAGCGAGCATGAGGATGCGCGCCTCTGCCTGCGCCTCTGCCGACAGTGGTAGATGAATCGCCATCTGGTCGCCGTCGAAGTCCGCATTATACGCCGTGCAGGCGAGCGGATGGAGCTTCAGTGCACGGCCTTCCGTCAGCACAGGCTCAAACGCTTGGATACCGAGACGATGCAGCGTCGGGGCGCGGTTCAGGAGGACCGGATGCTCCTTGATGACCTCTTCGAGCATGTCCCAGACCTCTGGACGTGCGCGCTCAACCATGTGCTTGGCGCTCTTGATGTTCTGTGCGAGAGCGGAACTCACGAGCCTCTTCATGACGAAAGGTTTGAAGAGTTCGAGCGCCATCTCCTTTGGCAGACCGCACTGGTGAAGCTTGAGCTCAGGGCCGACGACGATAACGGAGCGTCCCGAGTAGTCGACGCGCTTGCCGAGAAGGTTCTGACGGAAGCGTCCCTGCTTGCCCTTGAGCATGTCGGAAAGCGACTTCAGCGGGCGATTTCCCGGTCCCGTGACAGGGCGGCCGCGGCGGCCGTTGTCAATCAGGGCGTCGACGGCCTCCTGCAGCATGCGCTTCTCGTTGCGGACGATGATGTCCGGTGCACCGAGATCGAGGAGACGTTTCAATCGGTTGTTGCGGTTGATGACGCGGCGGTAGAGGTCGTTCAGATCGCTCGTCGCAAAGCGTCCGCCGTCAAGCTGCACCATGGGGCGAAGCTCAGGCGGGATGACGGGAACAGCATCGAGGATCATCCACGATGGCTGATTGCCCGATTTGCGGAACGCCTCGACGACCTCCAAGCGGCGAATCGCGCGAATCTTACGCTGTCCGCTGACCTCGCGCAAATCTTTGCGAAGCTCCTCGTTCATCTTGTCGAGATCGAGTTCCACGAGAAGTTCCTTCACGGCCTCAGCACCCATACCGACGCGGAAGGATTCTCCATATTTTGCTCGATTGTCGCGGTACTCGCTCTCCGTCAAGAGCTGCTTCTTGATGAGCGGCGTATCGCCTGGATCAAGGACGATGTAGGAAGCGAAGTAGAGAACCTTTTCCAACGCGCGCGGGGAAATGTCCAAGATGAGTCCCATGCGGCTCGGTATTCCCTTGAAATACCAGATATGGGAAACGGGAGCAGCAAGCTCAATGTGCCCCATGCGCTCGCGGCGCACCTTGGCGCGCGTCACCTCGACGCCGCAGCGGTCGCAGACGACGCCCTTGAAGCGAATCCTCTTGTACTTGCCGCAGTGGCATTCCCAATCGTGCGTCGGTCCGAAGATGCGCTCGCAGAAGAGCCCGTCGCGCTCAGGTTTCAGCGTGCGGTAGTTGATTGTCTCCGGCTTCTTGACCTCACCATAGGACCACTCGCGGATCTTGTCCGGCGATGCCAGACCGATGCGCATCGAGTCAAATTCGTTTACATCCAACAACGAGGGTTCACTCCCTTCTACTTATCCGAGAAATCGTCATCGCGTATCACATCGTCCGCGATGTCATCCATCTCCCCCAAAGTCTCGAAGCTGCTGAAATCGGCAATAATCTCATCGCCGTTCAACTCCTCGGAGGATTCTTCCTCGGTTTCTTCACCCGCTTCAGCGTCCGCAGGCAGCTGTTCCTTATCTTTTTGCGCAGCAACTCCCGCGACGTCGAGATCGAGTTCGTGCGCCGTCGTATTGATATCGTCGTCATCATCATGGATGACGATCTCCTGCGCATCCTCCGTAAGCACCTTGATGTCAAGGCCGATGCTCTGCAGTTCCTTGATAAGCACCTTGAACGATTCGGGCACGCCCGGTTCCGGGATATTCTCTCCCTTAACGATAGCCTCGTACGTCTTGACGCGCCCTACGACGTCGTCGGACTTCACCGTGAGGATTTCCTGCAGGGTGTAAGCCGCGCCGTAGGCCTCAAGCGCCCAGACCTCCATCTCGCCGAAGCGCTGACCGCCGAACTGCGCCTTGCCGCCCAGAGGCTGCTGTGTGACAAGCGAGTACGGACCCGTCGAACGCGCATGAATCTTGTCGTCGACGAGATGATGCAGTTTGAGCATGTAGACGCAGCCAACCGTCACACGATTTTCAAACGGCTCTCCTGTGCGTCCGTCGTAGAGGATTGTCTTGCCATCCTCGGGCAGCCCTGCAGCACGAATCGTACCAAACACTTCGGCGTCACCCGCACCGTCAAAGACGGGCGTCGCGATGTGGATACCCGCGACGTCCGGCTTCGGCACGCCATGCGCCTCGACATCGTAGCCGATCGAGCGCAGGCGCTCACCCACCGTCGGGTCGCCCGCCTTGATCTGCATACCGAGGGCGCGCACCGCCATGCCCAGATGTGTTTCCAGGATCTGTCCGATGTTCATGCGTGAAGGTACGCCCAACGGGTTGAGCACAATATCGACCGGCGTGCCATCCGGCAGGAATGGCATGTCCTCCTGACGCATGATGCGCGAGACGACGCCCTTGTTGCCATGACGACCGGACATCTTGTCGCCAACCGAGATCTTGCGCTTCTGCGCGATGTAGACGCGCACGAGATGATTGACGCCCGGCGGCAGCTCGTCGTTGTTCTCACGGCTGAACGACTTGACGTCGACAATCTTTCCCGCCTCACCATGCGGCACGCGAAGCGATGTGTCACGCACCTCGCGCGCCTTCTCGCCGAATATGGCCCGCAGGAGGCGTTCTTCCGCCGTCAGTTCCGTCTCTCCCTTCGGCGTGACCTTGCCGACGAGGATGTCGCCCGGCAGCACGTCGGCGCCGATGGAAATGACGCCATTCTCGTCGAGATCCTTCAGTGCATCGCCCGAAACGTTCGGGATGTCGCGCGTGATCTCTTCCGAACCGAGCTTCGTATCGCGTGCATCACACTCGTACTCCTCGATGTGGATGGATGTGTAGAGGTCGCGCTTTACAAGGTTCTCCGAAAGGAGTATAGCATCCTCGTAGTTGTAACCTTCCCACGGCATATAGGCAACGATGATATTGTACCCGAGCGCAAGCTCGCCATGATCCGTCGCAGGACCGTCGGCGATCGGCTGCTTCTCGAAGACCTCCTCGCCCTTCTCAACAATCGGCACCTGGTTGATGCATGTTCCCTGGTTTGAGCGCTGGTACTTCTGAAGTTTGTAAATGTCGAGGTCTCCCTCGTGCGTGCGCACCTGAATCTGATCGGCCGTGACCTTCTCGATGACGCCCGCACGCTTCGCGAGAATCATGACGCCCGAGTCGCACGCCGCCTTGTACTCCATGCCCGTGCCGACGAGAGGCGCCTGCGTGCGCAGAAGCGGCACGGCCTGACGCTGCATGTTCGCTCCCATCAAGGCGCGGTTCGCATCATCGTTTTCGAGGAACGGAATCATCGCTGTGGCGATAGAGACGACCTGCTTCGGCGAAACGTCCATGTAGTCGACGCGATCGCGCGCCACAAGAACCGTCTCCTCATTGTAACGCGCCGTGACGCGCTCGTTGACAAACCAACCGTTTTCGTCGAGCGGTTCGTTCGCCTGCGCGATGACGATCTTGTTCTCCTCATCTGCCGTCAGGTAGCGCACATCGTCCGTCACGCGGTGTGCCGTCTTGTCCACCTTGCGGTACGGCGTTTCCATGAAGCCGAACTGGTTGACGCGCGCGTAATTCGACAGCGAACCGATGAGGCCGATGTTCGGACCTTCCGGCGTCTCGATCGGACACATGCGTCCGTAGTGGGAGTTGTGGACGTCTCGCACCTCGAAGCCTGCGCGCTCGCGCGAGAGGCCGCCGGGGCCGAGCGCTGAGAGGCGGCGCTTGTGCGTAAGCTCCGACAGCGGATTATGCTGATCCATAAACTGCGAGAGCTGAGACGAGCCAAAAAACTCCTTGATCGCCGCGACGACAGGACGAATATTGATGAGCGCCTGCGGCGTGATGACGTCGACATCCTGGATCGTCATGCGTTCCTTGACCACGCGCTCCATGCGCGAAAGTCCGATGCGGAATTGGTTCTGCAAAAGTTCGCCGACAGAGCGCACGCGGCGGTTGCCCAGATGATCAATGTCGTCCGTCGTGCCGACACCGTCCATGAGGTTCAGCAGATAGTTGATGGACGCCATGACGTCGTTGCACGTGATCGTGCGATGATTGTAGGGAAGTGTGCGCGAGCACAAAACCTTCATGCTCTTGCCGTCGCCTGTCTGCGTGCGCGCAAAAAAGACGGCGGGCTTATCCTCGCCAAAAAGAGCATCCTCCTGCTCTGCTGTGATGTTTTCAAGCATCGCCTCGTCAACGACGACATCAGCCGGCACGACGACCTCGCCCGTCTCCTTGTCCACGATGGGCTGCGCGAGCACCCTGCCGAGAATGCGGCGCTTCCAGCCAAGCTTCTTCGTCAGCTTGTAGCGGCCGACCATCGCGAGGTCGTAACGTTTGGGATCAAAGAAAAGACTGTCGAGGAGCTGCTGTGCATTGTCGACCGTCGGCGGTTCGCCGGGACGCAGACGCTTATATATCTCGACGAGCGCCTCCTCCTTGGAGCTTGCGCCATCGCGTTCCAGCGTCGCCTGGATGCGCTCATCGTAGTTGAACAGCTCGGCGATCGCACTGTTGGAACTGTAGCCGAGCGCACGCACAAGGATGGTCACGGGCAGTTTCCTCGTGCGGTCGATGCGTACGGAAATGACGTCGTTCGCATCCGTTTCCAGCTCAATCCACGCGCCGCGGTTCGGAATGATCGTCGCGTTGTAGAGCTTCTTGCCCGTGGTGTCGATCGTCTCACCATAGTAAGCGCCTGGTGAACGCACGAGCTGGCTGACGATGACACGCTCCGCGCCGTTGATGATGAAGGTTCCTGTATCAGTCATGAGCGGGAAATCACCCATGAACACTTCCTGTTCCTTGATTTCGCCCGTCTCGCGATTGATCAGGCGCACGTTGACGCGCAGCGGCGCTGCGAGCGTAACGTCCCTCTCCTTGCACTCATCAAGCTCGTACTTCGGCTCGCCGAGCGAGAAGTCTTCAAAGGACAGCACAAGATTTCCAGTAAAATCTTGAATCGGTGAAATATCCTGGAAGATCTCCCGCAGGCCTTCCTTCAAGAACCATTCGTAGGAGTTCCTCTGAATATCCAAAAGATGCGGCATATCCATGACTTCCTTGATCCTTGCATAGGTATACCTGTTTCTCTTGCCCACCGGCACAGGACTAAACATTAAATCCCTCACCCCTTAGCCAAATATCGGTCTATAACCAAAAGCACGCAAAAAAGACAACGAAGGACAGGAAAGCCAAAAAAAGACAAGGCATAAAACTGTCGCTTGATACCTTGTCCGCTCTCTCCCATCTTGCTCGCTATCATTCGGGAAGCGCTGATAAATGCAGCGATTCCTTTACGTTTATTCAGTTCTCATGCGTCCAACAATGCGTTAAACGCGCAAATGCGCATAGTTAGAAGAACATACACGCTGTAATAAGCAATTCTAGCATGGGATTGTTCAATATTCAATGGGTCTTTTCTCCCTTAAGGAAATTTTTCACAGATTTATTCACGATAGGCGATCGCATTCTCCTCGCACCAATCCCGCGCAAGCGCGAAAAGACTCGACGAAAGATGTGCCTGCCAGGCCGCCGCCAAGGAAAGGCTCTGCACCGCACGTCCAAAGCGCAGCCGGGCAGAAGCGCCGCGCAGGGTTTCCTCAAGGGCAACACGCGCCTCCTGAGGCACCTTTTCTGCAAAAGTCTGCATGATGGAGCGAATCTCTGCATCGTAGATGTCAGGCAGCGGCACATAGCGCTGCCAATCCTCCTCAATGGAAAGCAGCCGCTCCATGCGTTCTTCCTCCCGAGACGCCGCTTCGGTTCGCGCGTCGGATTCGTCTTCTCCCATCAAGATGATGCGCCCGTCACGCGTATCGGCATAGCCCTGCAATACATCTGTCTTTTCCAGTGCAGCGGCCAGCTCCTGCAAAGAAATTTCCAACAATGTCCCTCCCCGTCATACGAGATCGTACATCTTTTCCGTGCGGTCGAGGATGGCGTCACGCCGCTCTTTGCTCACGGCAAAGTAGCGATGCACGGCTTCACGATCGCCCGCTTCGATGGAAGCGATGACCGTTCCGAGGATCGCCTGCAGATCGCGCAAGTGACCCGTGATTGCCTCTCGGTTCGTCATGCAGATATCCGCCCACATATCGGCGTTCGAAGATGCGATGCGTGTCGTATCCTTGAAGCCGCCGCCCGCGAGCTTCAGGCATGATTCCATATCGCCTTCGCTCTGATTGAGGAGCGTCACAAGCGCCGCTGCCGTCACATGCGGCACATGGCTGATGATTGAAGCGCAGCGATCGTGCTTTTGTATATCGAGGCGCAGGAAGTTCGCCTCCGTATGCGAAAGCACCGACATCAATTTCTCGTGCGCCTCGGGCGGCGCTCCTGTATCCTCGACGATAACGTAAGCCTTGTGCCGGAAGAGATCGGCGGACGCCGCCTCGACGCCGCTCTTCTCGCGCCCCGTCATCGGATGCCCTGCGATGTAGTGGACGCCCGCGGGCAGAATGCCCTGGATGTGCTGCCAAAGATACGCCTTCGTGCTTCCCGCATCCGTCAAGATCGCGCCTTTCTTGAGATACGGCACGATTCGTTCCAGCATCGGCGTCATCTGCAGCACGGGCGTCGCCAGAAACACGATGTCAGCACCCTCGACGACCTCGCGGACATCGGGTGACGCCATGTCAACAGCGCCGCGTTTTACGGCAAGATCCATGGACTTCTGCGTGCGGCAGAGTCCCGTGATGAAGATGTCCGCTCCGAGCTTCTCCTTTAAGCAAAGTCCCAAAGAGCCGCCGATGAGTCCGACGCCGATAATAGCCAGCTTCATCTTCATGCCTCGCGCCCCATGAAGCGTGCGATGTCACGCACCTCTTCCATCGTCTTCTGGAAGTTCTCAGGCGTCAGAGACTGATCGCCGTCCGAGAGCGCGACTTCAGGATGCGGATGAACCTCGATGATGAGGCCGTCCGCGCCGGCCGCGATCGCTGCACGCGCCATCGCGGGCACCATCTGCCAACGCCCTGTGCCGTGGCTCGGGTCGACGATGATCGGCAGGTGCGAGATCTCCTTGATGGCAGCGACAGCGCTCAAGTCGAGCGTATTGCGCGTATACGTCTCGTAAGTGCGTATGCCGCGCTCGCAGAACACGACGTTGTCGTTGCCGCCGGCCATGATGTACTCCGCCGCGTTGAGCCACTCGCTGATGGTCGCGGAAAGGCCGCGCTTCAAGAGTACGGGCGTATGCACCTTGCCGACTTCTTTGAGCAGCTGGAAGTTTTGCATGTTTCGCGCACCGATCTGGATCATGTCGGCATACTTCGTGATCAGTTCGACGTCGTTGATGTTCACGATCTCCGTCACGACCTTGAGCCCCGTCTTGTCCGCCGCCTCGCGCAGCATCTTCAGCCCTTCTTCCGCCAGTCCTTGGAAATCGTAGGGCGAAGTGCGCGGCTTGAAGGCGCCGCCGCGCAGGAACTTGGCGCCGTACTTCTTCACGCACTCAGCCGCTTCCATGAGCTGCTCCATGCTCTCGACAGCGCACGGTCCCGCCATGACCGTCAAGTGCCCCGCGCCGATCTTCACGCCCCCGACGTCGATGACGGTGTCTTCGGGCTTGAACTCGCGGCTTACAAGTTTGTACTTCTCCGTGATGCGCACCGTTTTTTCCACCCCGTCGAGAGAATTCATCTGCAGTCCTGCAATGATCTTCTTGTCGCCGATCACGCCAACGATCGTGCGGTCATCGCCTGTAGAAAGATGATACTTGAGGCCAGCCTGCGTGATCTTCTGCTCCACTTTCTCAAGATTTTCCTTTGTCGACGTCGGACTCATTACAATGATCATGACACAACCTCCTGCAAAATCAATGACTGTTCGCGTCCGCAGCCTCCCGCACCATGGCGATCTCGTCACAGTTCGGAAACTTCGGACAGTCGATGCATTCCTTCCAGACCTTCTGCGGCAGCTCTTCCTTGGCAACGATATGGAAACCGAGCGTCTTGAAGAAGCCCGGCTTGTACGTCAATGTGAAGAATCGCCGCACGCCGAGCGCACGCCCTTCCTCCATGAGTCGATGCACGATTTCCGATCCGATGCCGCAGCGTGCAAGCGCAGGGTCGACCGCCATCGTGCGAACCTCTGCGAGACCGTCCCACATCATGTGCAGGCCGCCGACGCCGACGATCTTGCCCCCGTCATCTTCGGCAACGATCATATCGCGCAGCGTCTCGTAGAGGGTGTTGCGCGAACGTGCGAGCATCGCGCCGTCCGCCGCATAGTCGTTCACGAGATGAAAGATGCTCTCCACATCAGCGAACACAGCCTTTCTGTATTTCAAAATCTTTCCCCCATTCGCTGCTCACTCACGGCTTGGGCAGACATCCACGAGCGGACACTCGCTGCAGAGCGGGCGATTCGCCTTGCATACGCGTCTGCCGTGGTAGATGAGCCAGTGGTGCGCCGCACTCCACTTTTCGCGCGGAATCACCTTCATCAGCCCCTTCTCCACCGCGAGCGGCGTCTCGCCCACAGCGAGCTTCAAGCGATTCGCTATGCGAAAAACGTGCGTATCGACGGCGATGGCGGGGCGGCCGAAGGCGACGCTCGTCACGACGTTCGCCGTCTTCCTGCCGACGCCCGGCAATTTGAGGAGTGTATCATAGTCGGACGGCACCTCGCCGCCGAACTCCTCGACGAGCGTGCGGCACGTCGCCATGATATTCTTCGCCTTATTGCGGAAAAGTCCGCAGTCCTTTATTTCCTCTTCAAGGCCCGAAAGCCCCAAGGCGACGATGGCCGCAGGCGTCGCCGCCTTCTTGAAGAGCCGTGCCGTCGTGATGTTCACGCGCTTGTCCGTGCACTGCGCCGACAGGATGACGGCGATCAGGAGCTCGAAGGGATTGTTGAAATGCAGCTCAGGCTTGGCGCCGCGATACGTCTCTTCGAGGATTTCCAGCTGCTTTTCGCGTATTTTCTTCGTGACTCGCATCGCGTCCTCAGTTCGTCAGACTGCGCACGGGCGCGGGAATTCGTCCGCCGCGAGCGACGAAGGCCTCCGAGCTGAAGGCGTCCTTGACGGGCATGATCGGGCAGCGCCCCAAGAGGCCTCCCCACTCCACCTCATCACCGACCTTCTTTCCAGGCACGGGGATGACGCGCACCGCCGTCGTCTTGTTGTTGATCATGCCGATCGCCGCCTCGTCCGCGATGATTCCCGAAATTGTCACCGCCGACGTATCGCCCGCGACCGCGATCATGTCGAGGCCGACGGAGCAGACGCACGTCATCGCCTCAAGTTTTTCCAGCGAGAGGCTGCCGCGTGCCACAGCGTCGATCATGCCCGCATCCTCGCTGACGGGGATGAACGCGCCCGACAGACCGCCCACATGCGAAGACGCCATGAGACCACCCTTCTTGACCGCATCGTTTAAGAGCGCGAGCGCCGCCGTCGTGCCGGGAGCGCCGCAGCTTTCGAGTCCCATCTCCTCCAAGATGTGCGCGACACTGTCGCCGACTGCCGACGTCGGCGCAAGCGAGAGGTCGATGATGCCGAAGGGTACGCCGAGCCGCTTCGACGCCTCGCGTGCCACGAGCTGTCCGACGCGCGTGATCTTGAACGCCGTGCGTTTGATCATCTCCGCCACCTCGGAGAAATCCGCACCCTTGATGTCCTCCAAGGCGCGCTTGACGACGCCAGGCCCGCTGACGCCGACGCTCACGACCTTATCCGCCTCGGAAACGCCGTGGAAAGCGCCCGCCATAAAGGGATTGTCCCCCGGCGCATTGCAGAAAACGACGAGCTTCGCGCAGCCGATGGCCGCCTGATCGCGCGTCAGTTCCGCCGTACGCTTAATGACCTCGCCCATCTCGCGCACGCAGTCCATGTTGATGCCCGCCTTCGTCGAACCGAGGTTGACCGAGGAACAGACGAGATCTGTTGAAGAAAGCGCCTGCGGGATGGACGAGATGAGCACCTGATCGCCGTGCGTATATCCCTTTTCCACGAGCGCGGAAAAACCGCCGATAAAGTTGATGCCGATCTCCTTCGCCGCACGATCGAGCGCTTCGGCTACGGGAACGTAGGAATCCGTCTTGCAGGCGTCCGCCGCTATGGCGATCGGCGTGACGGAAACGCGCTTGTTGATGATGGGGATACCGTACTCCGCCTCGATGTCCTTGCCCGTTTGCACAAGGAATTCCGCCGATTTCGTGACCTTGTCGTAGACGTTGCGGCAGAACTGCTCGATGTTCGGATGCGCACAGTCGCGGAGCGAAATGCCCATCGTGATCGTGCGCACGTCGAGCTTGTTCTCCGTAATCATGCGGTTTGTTTCTAATATATCGTCAATGGTAATCACAGAAAGACCTCCTGCAGCATGTAAAAAAATCGTCCAAGTCCTCAAACCTTGTGCATCGCGTTGAAAATATCCTCATGCTGCGTCTTGATCTCGACGCCGAGCGCTTCGCCCTTCTCCTGCAAAAGTTGCCGCACAGCAGCGAGCTCGATCTTGCTGCCCGCCATATCAGCGATCATGACCATATTGAAAAAGCCGTCCATGATATTCTGGTTGATACTCAGAATGTTGACGCCGTTTTCAGCCAAGAGCGTGCTGACTGCCGCGATGATGCCCACACTGTCCTTGCCGACGATCGTAACCACGATTTTCATTTGCAACCCCTCATTCTTTCCGACAATGCGATATGCACTGCCGCAGTTTTCTGTTTGAAATGCTATGTTTTTTCATTATATCAGTCAAATGCTGAAAATCCAAGAGGGCGCGTCTCCCAAATTGTTTTTTGCATCCGTTTCCGTTATAATGAGAGGAGCATTTCCTGATACAATGCAAAAAATTCATCCTTACATCATCAAGGAGGCCATTCTTTTGAAGGAACTCAGCTTTTTCAACGATCATTTCTATGCACCGGGCGAGGCGCAGGTCGACATCGAGGACCGCGGCTATCAGTTTGGCGACGGCATCTACGAGGTCACGCACGTCTACAACGGCAAGCTCTTCGCCTTCGACCGCCACCTCGCACGCTTCCGCCGCTCCATGCGCGAAATGCACATCCCCATCACCTATATGGACGAGGAACTCACCGCCATTCACAACGACCTCATCGAAAAGAGCGGCATCAAGAGCGGCGCGATCTACTTCCAAGTCACGCGCGGCGCGGCAGCGCGCGCCTTCCCCTTCCCCGGCCGTGCCACGCCGAATCTCTCGATGACGATCCGAGAGAGCACGCCGAACCGTGAGCAGCAAGAACGCGGCATCTCGCTCACGCTCGCCGAAGACATCCGCTGGCTGCGTTGCGACATCAAGTCTCTGAACCTCCTCGGCGCCGTCTTTGCCAAGGAAAAGGCGAAGGCGGAAGGCTGCGAAGAGGCTCTTCTCTACCGCAAGGATACGGGACTCGTCACCGAGGGCGCGAGCAGCACCTTCTTCCTCATCAAGGACGGCGTCGTCTGGACGCATCCGCTTGACCATCTCGTACTGCCTGGCGTCACGCGTGCCGTCGTCGTCGAAGAATGCGCCAAGGAACTCGGTCTGACCGTCATCGAAAAGACCTTCACGCCGGAATTCGCTCAGAAGGCGGATGAAGCATTTGAAACGAGCACAAGCCTCGAAGTCACGCCCGTCATAAAGATCGGCGGCAAGAAGATCGGCTCAGGCGCTCCCGGCGAGATCACGAAAAAGATCATGGAATCCTTCCAAGGATTGATAAAAAAAGAGTGCTTCAACTGAAATGCACGAGACAAAAGCGGCTGTACATCAGCCGTTTTGTCTCGTGTTGGCAGAATTTTTCGCGTATTGGAAAAAACCTGCAAAAATCGCAACTTTTCATTGACAATATCCAAAATAGTACCTATACTTGTAGTGAAGCAAATACATCATGTTTATGGTAGTATAACCCGAAGGAGTGTGTTTTTTTATGGCAAAAAAGGTAAAGATCACCGAAACAGTACTTCGCGACGGGCATCAGTCCCTGTGTGCGACGCGCATGCATTACTCCCAGATGGAGCCCATGCTTGCAGCGCTCGACAAGATCGGCTACAACTCGTTGGAAGCTTGGGGCGGTGCGACCTTTGATACGTGCCTCCGCTTCCTCGACGAAGATCCGTGGGAGAGGCTCGACAAGCTCAA
Source organism: uncultured Selenomonas sp. (assembly GCF_963528755.1). GTDB lineage: Bacteria > Bacillota > Negativicutes > Selenomonadales > Selenomonadaceae > Selenomonas. The sequence goes on along the minus strand of NZ_CAURXA010000005.1, from coordinate 197,365 downwards.
GGCTCGTCTCAAGACCCCGATCCAGATGCTGCTTCGCGGTCAGAACCTCCTTGGCTACAACCACTATTCGGACGATGTCGTCAAGAAGTTCGTCGAGAAGGCTTCCGAGCACGGCATGGGCGTATTCCGCATCTTCGATGCGCTGAACGACGTTCGCAACCTCAAGACGGCGATCAACGCTGCTCTCGGCTGCAAGGAAAAGCCGCATGTACAGGGCTGCCTCGTCTACACGCTCAGCCCCTATCATACGAACGAAGTCTTCGTCGACCTTTCCAAGAAGCTGCAGGAAATGGGCTGCCATTCCGTCTGCATCAAGGACATGTCCGGCCTTCTGAAGCCGTATGTCGCAGAAGACCTCGTGAAGAAGCTCAAGGCTGCGCTCGACATCCCCATCCAGCTCCACACGCACTATACGTCCGGCTTCGGCAGCATGACGTACCTCAAGGCGATCGAGGCAGGCGTCGACACCGTTGACTGCGCGCTCTCGCCGTTCGCTCTCGATACGTCCCAGCCCTGCACGGAGACGATGGTCGCTGCTCTCGAAGGCACGCCGTATGACACGGGTCTCGACCGTCAGGCCATGACGCCGATTGCCAAGCACTTCCTGCAGGTCAAGCAGGATCTCATCAAGGAATTCAACCTCAAGGGCTACTTCGACGTCAACCCGAACGTCATCGACTTCCAGATTCCTGGCGGCATGCTCTCGAACCTTGCGAACCAGCTCAAGGAACAGGGCATGGAAGACAAGTTCCAGGATCTCCTCGACGAGATGCCGCGCGTGCGTGCCGATGTCGGCTATCCGCCGCTCGTCACGCCGTCCAGCCAGATCGTCGGCACGATGGCGACGTTCAACGTCATGACGGGCGAGCGCTACAAGATCGTTCCGAAGGAATTCAAAGACCTCGCACGCGGCAAGTTCGGCAAGCCGCCGGTGGAAGTCAGCCACGAGTACCTCACGAAGACGCTCGGCATCCCCGAGAGCGAGATCATCACGGACATCGTTGCCGAGGATGCGAAGGCTCCGAAGCTTGCAGATTTCGAGAAGGAAATGAAGGCAAAGGGCTTCCTCAACCCGACGGAAGAGGATGTCCTCTCCTACGCCCTCTTCCCGCAGGTCGCAGAAGAGTTCTTCAAGAAGCACTATGCACCGATGAACGCTTACGATATGTCTCACAAGGCATAAGCCAAAACTGTCAGCACTCCTCCCTTCCTATGGGAGGAGGCACACACAAAAAGGGGCTGTGGCAGAATGCTCTCACATTCTGTCACAGCCCCTTTTTCATGCCAATTTTGATTTTATTTTAGAAATTCACCTTGGAAATTTACCCCTAAAATTTTTCCTATTTCCTATTGCATTTCTTAAAGCCTCATAGTATAATAAATACTGTTGTCGGGATGTGGCTCAGCTTGGTAGAGCGCATCGTTCGGGACGATGAGGTCGCAGGTTCGAATCCTGTCATCCCGACCATTCTTCAGAAAAGGAAGGAGCCATGACATAGTGCGAAAGCATTTTGTCACGGCTCTTTTTTCGTACCGTTTTTACACTACACGGCATAAGGATGCCTCGTACAATCTTCACATAGATAGACTTCTTCTCGTACATATTTCTCTCCTTTGACATTATAGATAGCAGTAGTAAAAACGAAATATTTCTCGATCAAGTCAAAAAAAGCCTCATCCCGTGTAGCATAAGGGATGAGGCTTCTTCTATTTAAATTCGACAAATTCATTGAGTCTGGCGCCGCCCTTAATCATCGGCTCGACGAAGCTCTTCGCAAGTTTCAGCACGATGACACGGGGCTCGTTGGCTTGCATGGCACGGCTGAACGCGCGGATAAACTCCTCCTGCGTCTGCACGGCTTCGGCTTCTATGCCGAAGCTTTTGGCGTAGGCGACAAAATCCATCGGATGTGCGAGTTCGCAGGCAATGTAGCGCTCCTTGTACATGACCTTCTGCAGCTGACGGATCATGCCGAGAGCGCAGTTGTCCATGACAAGTGAAATCACGGGAAGCTTGAGCCTCGCGATCGTATACAGCTCGTTTCCTGTCATGCGCATGCCGCCGTCGCCTGCGATATGAATGACGCGACGGCTCCTGCCATAGGCGACCTGCGCCCCCATGGCGGCGGGCAGGCCAAAGCCCATCGTGCCGAGACCGCCCGAGGTCAGCCACGATCTCGGCTCCTCAATCCGCAGGTGAAGCGCCGCCCACATCTGATGCTGTCCGACATCGGTCGCAAACGAGTACGGCTTGCCTGCCGTAGCGAGCGCTACATGATGCATTGCCCACGGCACGCTCAGATCTCCCGCGTCGTAGTCGTAGGCGTATTTCGTACGCCATTGACGGATGCTCTTAAGCCATTCCTCGGTATGGTGCAGGGATTCGGGCTTCATCAAGAGATGCAAAATCGTCTTCATGTCGCCCGCAAGACCGATGGAGCTGGGGATGTTCTTGTCGATCTCCGCCGGGTCGATGTCGACATGGATGAACGTCGTGCCCTTCATGTACTTGACGACATTGCCCGTCTGGCGGTCGCCGAAGCGACTGCCGAGCGCAATGACAACGTCGGACTCAGCAATCGCATGATTTGCCGCCTTGTGTCCATGCATGCCGGCAAAGCCGACGCACAGGGGATGCGACTGCGGCAGAGAACCAAGCCCCATCAAGGTCTGCACGACAGGGATGCCGTAGTGCTCAGCAAGAGCGGCCAGCTCTTTCGAAGCTCCTGCATAGATGACACCGCCACCCGCGATGATGACGGGCTTTCGCGCCTGCCGGATCGCTTCCGCCGCCTCCGCCGCACATATCAGGAAGTCTGCGTCGGGTTTTCCGGGCGTCTTCTCCTCATAGATGCAACTTTCGTACTTCACGTCGGCAAAGAAGAGGTCTCGCGGAATGTCGACGAGCACAGGTCCAGGCCTGCCGCTGCGCGTGATGTCAAACGCCTCGCGCAGCGTCGGTATGAGTTTCGCCGCGTCCTTGACCTTGAAATTGTGCTTCGTCACGGGCATCGTGATGCCGAGGATGTCCGTTTCCTGAAAGGCGTCGCGCCCCAGAAGCCCCGTATCGACCTGCCCCGTGATCGCTACCATGGGGATGGAATCCATGAACGCCGTGGCGATGCCCGTCACGAGATTCGTCGCGCCAGGCCCTGATGTCGCAAGACAGACGCCTACCTTGCCCGTCGCACGCGCATAGCCGTCGGCGGCGTGCGCTGCGCACTGCTCGTGCGAGGTGACGATCTGACGAATATTTCTTTCATCGTAAAGCGCATCGTAGAGCGGCAAGTTCATGCCGCCCGGATAGCCGAAGATCGTGTCGACGCCCTGCTCTTTCAGACATTCGACAACTGCTTTCGCGCCTCTCATGCAAAGCCTCTCCTTTCCTGCCCGCGCTTATATATTCGCGAGCACCGCTTCCGCCATCTGCTCGGTGGTTGCCTTCTTGAAACCGTCCTTCCAGAGGTCTGCCGTGCGCCAGCCGTCGGCGAGAGCCGCATCGACGGCCGTTTCGATCGCCTGCGCCGCTTCTTCTTCGGCGAGTGCATAGCGCAGCAGCATCGCCGCCGAAAGAATCGTGCCGACGGGATTGGCGATACCCTTGCCCGCAATATCGGGCGCAGAGCCGTGAATCGGCTCGAAGAGACTCGTCTTTTCGCCGATGCTCGCGGACGGCATCATGCCGATGGAGCCGCCAACGACTGCCGCCTCGTCCGACAGGATGTCGCCGAAAAGATTGCCCGTGACGATGACGTCGAACTGCGTCGGACGCACGGCAAGCTGCATGGCACAGTTGTCGACATAGAGATTCGTAAGCTCGACGTCCGCGTAGTCCTTCGCGACCTCAGCCACCGTGCGCCGCCAGAGGCGCGAAGTCGCGAGCACGTTCGCCTTATCAACGCTCGTGACATGGCTGCGACGCAGCTTCGCCGTCTCGAACGCGAGCTTTGCAATGCGCTCGACTTCGGGCACGGAATAGTTTTCGAGATCCCATGCCCTCTCGTGACCGTCCTTGAGCTCCGACTCGCACTTCTCGCCGAAGTAGATGCCGCCGATCAGCTCGCGCACGATGACGAGGTCAGCGCCCTTGACAAGCTCGGGCTTCAGCGGCGAATACTCGACGAGCGCATCAGCGACCTTCACGGGACGCAGATTCGCGTAAAGGCCGAGACCTTTCCGAAGACCCAAGATCGCCTTCTCAGGGCGCAGAGCAGGCTCTACCGCGTCCCACTTATCGCCGCCGACAGCGCCGAAGAGCACGCCGTCCGCCGCCTGCGCGGCGGCGAGCGTCGCCTCCGGCAGCGGCGTGCCACACTTGTCGTAAGCCGTGCCGCCCGCATCATGCTCCTCATAGGAGAGCGCCAAATGGAACTTTTCCGCCGTCTTCTTGAGCACGGCGACGGCTGCATCCGTGATTTCTCTGCCGATGCCGTCGCCCGGTATCACCACGATCTTCTTTGCCATCAGAGCGCCCCCTTTTCCTTGATGTAGTTGATCAGACCGCCCGCTTCGGCGATCTCCTGCACGAAGCCCGGCAGAGGATGCGCCTGAAAGACGTCGCCCGTCGTGAGATTCTCGATCTTGCCCGTTTCCGTATCGACGCGCAGTTCGTCGCCTGCGCTGATCTTCTCCACATCATCGCCGATTTCCAGGAGCGGCAAACCGATGTTGATGCCGTTGCGATAGAAGATGCGCGCGAAATCTGCCGCGATGATCACGGGGATGCCTGAAGCCTTAATGGCGACGGGCGCGTGCTCGCGCGACGAGCCGCAGCCGAAGTTCTTGCCGCCGACCATGATGTCGCCTTCCTGCACGTTTTTCGCGAAACTCTCATCAATGTCAACCATGCAGTGCTCCGCCAGCTCCTTCGGATCGAAGCTGTTCAGATAGCGCGCGGGAATGATGACATCCGTATCGATATTGTCGCCGTAGCGCCAGACTTTTCCTTGCAAACTCATCTCACTTTACCTCCTCCGGCGCGGCGATCCTGCCCAAGATGGCGCTCGCAGCCGCCACATGCGGGCCTGCCAGATAGACCTCGCTGTCGACATGCCCCATGCGCCCGCGGAAATTGCGGTTCGTTGTAGAAACGCAGCGCTCGCCCGCCGCCAAGATACCCATGTAGCCGCCGAGGCAAGGACCGCACGTCGGCGCAGCGACGGCACAGCCCGCATCGATGAAGACGTCGATGTAGCCGAGGTGCATCGCCTCCTGATAAACCGCCTGACTGCCCGGAATCACGATGCAGCGCACATCGGGATGCACCTCGTGCCCTTTCAATATCCCTGCGGAAATTTCAAGGTCTTCCAAGCGCCCGTTCGTACAGGAGCCGATGACCACCTGATCGATCTTGATCGGCTCAGCGATGTCCATGACGCGCTTCGTGTTGCCCGGCAGATGCGGGAAAGCAACGACGGGACGCAGAGATGAGAGGTCAATTTCGATGGTGCGGCAATACTTCGCGTCAGCGTCCGAGGTCACAGGCTCATACGCGCCTTTGACGCGGCCTTCAACGTACTCCTTCGTCTTTTCATCGAACGGGAAGATGCCGTTTTTCGCACCTGCCTCGATGGCCATGTTGGCAATCGTCAAACGATCCGTCATCGTCAGTGCGGCGACTCCTTCGCCCGTGAATTCCAGTGACTTGTAGAGTGCGCCGTCGACACCGATCATGCCGATGAGCGTCAGAATCACGTCCTTGCCATTGACATCGGCAGGCTTCTCTCCCGTCAGATGCACCTCGATCGTCTCGGGCACTTTGAACCAAGCCCGCCCCGTCGCCATGCCGACGGCGAGATCAGTCGTGCCGACGCCCGTCGAAAAGCCATTCAAGGCGCCATACGTGCAGGTATGCGAATCCGCGCCGATCGTCAGCATGCCCGGTCCCACAAGACCGAACTCAGGCAGGATGACATGCTCAATGCCCACGCGGCCGATCTCAAAGTAATTCTTGATCTTATGCTTTCTCGCGAAGTCGCGCACGATCTTGCCGAGTCCCGCCGCCTTGATGTCCTTCGCCGGCTGGAAGTGATCGGGCACGAGCGCAATCTTCTCGTTGTCGAACACAGGGCGGCCGATGCGTTCGAACTCCTTGATCGACGGCGGCGCCGTGATGTCATTCGCGAGCACCATGTCAAGCTGACAGGTAATCAGCTGTCCTGGTTCGACATGCGAAAGTCCTGCATGACGCGCGAGAATCTTCTCCGTCATATTCATTCCCATGAAATTTCCTCCTGGATAAGTCGAAAGAAAACGGCTTACACCTCATTATACCATAAAGGAGTGTAAGCCGTTCCAAGATTCAACGTTTGTTGTTGCTCAAATCAGAACTTCAGCTCTTTCTTGTCACGAAGCCAAGGCATCATGTTGCGGAGCTCTGCGCCGACCTTCTCGATCGGATGCTCCTGATGAAGACGACGCTGTGCGAGGAAGTTCGCGCGACCGGCGGCACGGTTCTCCAACAGCCAATTGCGGGCAAACGTGCCGTCCTGAATCTCCTTCAGAACCTTCTTCATTTCCTTCTTCGTTTCTTCCGTGATGATGCGCGGTCCGATCATGTAGTCGCCGTACTCAGCCGTGTCGGAGCAGGACTGACGCATCTTCGTCATGCCGCCCTCATAGCAGAGGTCAACGATGAGCTTCATCTCGTGGAAGCACTCAAAATATGCCATCTCGGGCGGATAGCCTGCCTCAACAAGAACCTCAAAACCCGTCTGCATGAGCTGGCATACGCCGCCCATGAGCACGCACTGCTCGCCAAAAAGATCCTCTTCCGTCTCATCGCGGAACGTCGTCTGAAGGACGCCGGAACGCGTTGCGCCAAGACCACGCGCATAAGCGAGCGCGATGTCAAAGCACTTGCCCGTCTCATCCTTCTCAACGGCAAAGACCGCCGGAACGCCCGACCCTTCCTCGAAGGTGCGGCGAACGAGATGACCGGGGCCCTTCGGTGCAACCATGAAAACGTCAATGCCAGCCGGCGGAACAATCTGCTTGAAGTGGATGTTGAAACCATGTGCGAAGGCGAGAGCACTGCCCGGCTTGAGGTTCGGACCAATCTCTTCCTTGTAGACGTCCGCCTGCTTCTCATCCGGAATCAGAACCATCGTGATGTCCGCCTGCTTGACCGCCTCGGCGACCGTCAGAACCTTGAGACCATGAGCCTCGGCAGCAGCCTTGGACTTCGAGCCCTCGTAAAGACCGACGACGACGTCGACGCCGCTCTCCTTGAGATTCAGCGCATGCGCATGTCCCTGGCTGCCGTAGCCGATGATGGCAACGGTCTTGCCCTTCATGACCTCCCAGTTCGCGTCCTGATCATAATAAGTTTTTGCCATAATACTCTCTCTCCTCACAATCTTGATAAATGGTATGCTCACCGCGTTCGAGAGCGATGAGACCCGTGCGGATCGTTTCCAGGATGCCGTAGGGCGAAAGAAGCTGCAGGAATGCCGTGACCTTCGCATCATCCCCTGTGATTTCAAAAATCAGGGTTGTCGGCTGCACATCGACGACGCGTGCGCGAAAAATCTCCGCCATCTTGAGCACGTCGAGACGATTCGTGTCGTCCGCCCTTACCTTGATAAGCGTCATGCCGCGGAAAACCGAGGCGGCGGAAAGGAGCGCCTGCACCTCGACGACATCGGGCAGCTTTTCGAGCTGCTTCATCATCTGGTCGACCATTTCCTCATCGCCATGCACGACGACGGTGATCCTGGAAAACTCCGCAGTCTCGGTCACACCGACAGACAGGCTGTCGATATTGAACTCCCGCCGCGAAAACATGCTTGCAACACGGACAAGTACGCCGGACTGATTCCTCACGAGTATGGAAAGCACATGTCGCATCTGAAATCCTCCCAACGCATAACCCTAGTGTAAACATGTATACATTATGGCAACATCGCTTCGGTTTGTCAACAAGATTTTTTCCTTACTTTTCCTTTCGCTCCCTTGCCGCTTCGATGAGCTGGCGCGCCGTCTTCTCCGGCACTTCCTCATAGTGGCAGAAGCGCAGCGTATAGGTGCCGCGCCCCTGCGTCAGGGAGCGCAGTTCCGTCGCGTACTTGTGCAGCGCGGCGAGCGGCACCTGCGCGCGCACCTCGCTCGTATCCTTGCTGATCATCTCCATGCCAAGGATGCGCGCGCGCTTCGCATTGAGCTGCCCCATGACGTCACCCATATAGTATTCGGGCGCCTGGACGCACATCTCGTAAATCGGTTCAAGAAGCACGGGCGAGGCCTCCATAATGCCCTTTCTAAGGGCGATCGCCGTCGCCGTCTTGAAGGCGACTTCCGACGAATCGACCGTATGGTACGAACCGTCGTAGAGGTTTACCCGCACATCGACGACGGGGTAGCCTGCGAGGATGCCGGCAGCAAGCGTCTCCGCTGTCCCCTTCTCCACAGCGGGCACATATTGGCGCGGCACGCTGCCGCCGAAGATGTTCTCCGTGAACTCGTTGCCCGTGCCCGCATCGCGCGGCGAAATCTCCAGCATGACGTGACCGTACTGGCCGTGTCCGCCGCTCTGCTTCTTGTGCTTTCCTTCCGCCTTGACGCTCTTCCTTATCGTCTCGCGATAGGCGATGCGCGGCTCGGCAAAGATCGCCTCGATGCCGAACTTGCGCTTCATCCTCTCCTGTAGGACCTCAAGGTGAACCTCGCCGATGCCACGAATCAATGTCTCCTTCGTCTCCGCATCCTTTTCGAGCTTGAGGCTCGGATCTTCCTCACACTCCTTGGCAAGCGCCGCAAAAACCTTATCCTCCTCGCCCTTCTTCTTTACATAAACGGCCTGTGCAAGCATCGGCATGGGGAATTCGATGGCATCGTAGGAGAGCGGCGCTTCCTTCGCCACGAGCGTATCCGAGGTGCGCGTATTCTGCAGCTTCGCCGCGACGACGATGTCGCCGCCGTGCGCCTTGGCAACAGCGACTTGCTTCTTGCCCTGCATCGTGTAAAGCGTACTCACGCGCTCCATCTGCTGCGTCGAGATATTCCAATACGAGGCGTCACTCTTCATCTCACCCGAAAAGATGCGGATGAAGCTCAAGCGTCCAACGAACGGATCGACGATCGTCTTGAAAACCTGCGCGGAAAAGGGATCGCCAGGCGTGCGCTCCGCCAATTCCTCGCCACCGGGCAGCGTTCCCACGACCGTTCGATCCGTCGGCGCCGGCAGATATTCGACCATATCGTTGAGGAGCGCGTGCATGCCGACGTTCAAGGAAGCTGAGCCGCAGAGTACGGGAAAAATCTTCCCCGTCTCGATGCCTTCGATCAGAGCCTCTGCCACCTCGCGCTCATCGAGCGTCTCACCCTCGATGTATTTTTCAAGAAGAGTATTGTTTATTTCAGCAACACCCTCGATGAGTGTCTGCCGCGCCTCTTCTACTTCATCCTTCATATATTCGGGAATCTCATCGAGCGCCACGCAGTTGTTCCTGTCGCGCTCCTTGATGCGAACCGTCATGGCAAGGAGATCGACGACACCCTGGAAAGCCGCTTCCTTGCCGACAGGCAGTTGGATTGGCACGACGCCCGTACCGAAGCGCAGGCGCAGCTCATTGACGACGTTTTGGAAGTCGGCGTGCTCGCGATCAATCTTATTGACGAAGAAGGCGCGCGGCAAATCCAGCGCTTCCGCATAGCGCCAGACTTTCTCCGTCTCCACCTCGATGCCCGAGACGGCCGAGATGACGACGAGAGCACTGTCCGCCGCCTGTAAGGCGCTCTTCACCTCGCCGACGAAGTCCGGGTAGCCCGGTGTATCAAGGATATTGAGCTTATGATCGAGCCATTCACAGGCGAGCAGCGAGGTCTGTATGCTAAGCTCGCGCCGCGTCTCTTCCGGCTCATAGTCCGAAGCCATCGTCCCGTCGGCGATGCTGCCGCGCCTCTTGATCGCCCCCGTATTGAAAAGGCAATCCTCCGCGATGCTCGTCTTCCCCGACTTGCCGTGCCCAACAAGGGCGATATTGCGGATATTCGTGCTTGCGTACTCTTTCATTTGATCAACTCCTCGTTATTTTATGTTTTCTTTATTCTCTGAAAATGAGATATATCCTGCTTTTTACAGCGAGATAATTTTCCAAAAAAATACCGCCATCAAGCGGCCTTTGCCTGATGGCGGCATCTCTTCTTCCTTCACGTTCCTCTGCTCAATCTTCCGCTTCCTCCAAGCGCATCAGCATGAAGCAGTAATCGGAGAGGCGGTTGAGAAAGACGCGGTCTTCCTCATGGAGATCGGCCTCTTTCGCCAAGGCGCAGAAGCGTCTCTCAGCACGGCGCACGGACGTGCGTGCAAGATCGAGCATCGCGCCCGCCTGCGTATCGCCGGGGATGAGAAAGTGAGCGAGCTTCGGCAGCTTCGCATCGATGGCATCGATGTCCTTCTCCATCATCTCCGAATCCTCGCACGTGATCATCGGCTTTTCACCAAGACTCGCGATATCGGCCATGAGAAGCGGCAGCTTCTTGAGCAGCACGAGAACCTTCTCCCGCACCGCTTCCTTTGTCGCAAAAGCGCGCGCCATGGCGAGCGCCGATCCCGCTTCATCAACCGAACCGTACGTCTCGACGCGCAGCGCATCCTTATCGACGCGCTCGCCCGTATATAGGCTCGTCTGCCCCTTGTCACCTGTCTTCGTATAAACGCCCATCTCTTTCACCTCAATGCTGTTAAACTTTCAGAAATCATGCGGCAGGAAAATATCAGTCGAGGACTTCGATCGCGCTGAAGAAAATGGCGATTTCGCGCGCCGCGCTCTCAGGGCTGTCGGAAGCGTGGACGGCGTTCTTGCCAACGCTTTCGGCGTAGAGTTTGCGAACCGTTCCTTCGGCGGCCTCCGCCGGATTCGTCTTGCCGTTGATTTCGCGCACGCGTGCGATGGCGTCATCACCTGCGAGCACCATGGCGACGAGCGGTGCCGACGTCATGAATTCTTCAAGCTCCGCATAGTAGGGGCGTCCGATATGCTCGGCGTAGTGCTTCTGCGCCACGCGCGGTGTCATCTGCATGAGCTTCATCGCGAGGATCTTGAGTCCCGCCTTTTCATAGATGGCGATGATGTCGCCCGTGTGCTGCTTCTCGAAAGCATCCGGCTTGATGAGTACCAAAGTCTTTTCCTGCATCTTCATATCTCCTTTTACTTCCCTTGATGTTCCCGCGCTTCGCGCTCCTCCCGATAGACTCGGGCCAGCTTGCAGTAGTTCATCGCCGAGGCATGAACCGCCTCGACCTCGTCCTCGCGCAGCGCACGGATGATGCGCGAAGGATTGCCGTAGACCAGGGAATCGTGCGGAATCTTCTTGTGCTGCGTCAGAAGCGTCGCTGCCCCGATGATCGTATTTTCACCGATCTCCGTGTAGCCGAGCAAGGTGGATCCCATGCCGATCAGACAGTTATTGCCAATCTTGCTGCAGTGGATCAGCGTGTTATGACCGATCGTCACATAATCGCCGACAATCGTCGGCGCATCGCCCATGACATGGATCGTCGCATTGTCCTGAACGTTCGTGTACCTGCCGATGACGACGGGCTGCAGATCACCGCGGATGACCGCATTGAACCAGATGTTCGCCCCTTCCATGATCGTCACATCGCCGACGATCGTAGCGTTCGGTGCAATGAGCGCCGTCGGGTCGATCTTCGGCACTTTGCCTTTGTAAGGCAGGATGACTGCCATGCGAACCCCTCCCTTTCCTTCTTCCCTTATCGGACAGAACTATTATAAGGAATTTTCTCGCGCTTGTAAAGGAGACGCCCATATCCATGCTGACTCAGACCTCAGACAAATCCATTTCAAAAGCGCACTTCATAGCAGACCTCATGTTGGAAGCAGATGCGCCAAGCGTCGCACTCTTTCTTCACGCAGCCACTTTCCCACCGCCGCGCCACGAAGTTCGGGCGGTGCCTCCGTACCGCGCACTTGAAGCATTTTCCGCAACAACTCTTCCCCATGCACCAAATAGTACGGCAAAGTGCCATGGTCGGCACAGATGATACGACGAAAATCGGCAAACGAAAGCCCCGATTTTTCGACCGCAAGCAAAAGATCGGCGATCTTTCCCGTCTTCTTCAAAAGCGGTGCACGCATGTGCTCCTTGATGACGAAGCGCGCCGCCATAAGCCACGATTTTGGCAAGGTCATGCGCTCGTTCCACGCATCGAGTACGAGGAGTCCGCGCTGCTCGTGCCCGTAATGATGAGGCAGCATTTCCTCAGGCGTCTTCCCTTTGCCGATGTCGTGCACGAGAGCGGCAAAGCGCGCTTCGATCGTCCGCGTCTTTCGTGCTACGACATCGACGATCTGCATCGTATGGCAGTAGGCGTCGCCCTCAGGATGATACTGGGGCGGCTGCGTCTTTCCCTTCAAGGCGAAGATTTCCGGGAACACCGATTCCAAGAGGCTCGCGTGCGCAAGAGCTTCAAAAAAAAGCGAGGGCTGCGGCGCGGCAAGCGCACGCGAAAGCTCGTGCACGATGCGCTCTGTCGGTTCTTCCTCAAGCTCTGCCGCACAATCCGCCATCAGCACCTGAGTACCCTCGTCGATGACAAATCCCAGTTCCGCCGCTTGACGCGCTGCACGAAGGGCCCGCACGGGGTCTTCGGAAAAATGATGCGACGTCGCGCGAATCACGCAATGCGCAAGGTCGCCCCGTCCACCGTAGGGATCGATGAGTTCCATCGCGGGCAGGCGATAAGCCATGCTGTTGATGCGCGTATCGCGGCGAAAGAGATCGTCTTCGATCGTGACTTCCGCCCCAAAATCTACGGCAAAGCCGCGATATCCATGCCCCGACTTCCTCTCGCGACGCGCGAAGGAAACTTCCGACCGTACGCCATCGATTTCCACGAGATAGACAGGAAAGGCGTGACCGATGAGGGAGGCGGCAGGGAAAAGCTTTGCGAAAACATCCCTCTCCAGCCCCGTGATAACGAAGTCCCTATCTCGCGGCTTCGCGCCTCTAAGATGATCGCGCACCCAGCCGCCGACGAGGTAGACCGTACCGCCCGCCCCTTCCACTGCCTTGACGAACTCCTCCTCACGCATACACGACTCCTTCACCTGCGACGCCTTTCCTGCGTCAGCGATGTTTCAAAATTCTCGCACCATGTGCATCGAGAGAAAGCTGCAGTGCGTGCGCCTTGATTTCATGCTCTTTGAAGGCTTCGACCATCGCCTGTCCCACCGCCTCTTCATTCTCCAGCGTATAGGCGATGAGGCACGGCCCCGCGCCGCTGAGGCTTGCGCCGAGCGCACCTGCCCGGCATGCGTCACGAAAGACGTCCTTCATGCCGGGGATGAGCTTTTCTCTGTACGGCTGGTGCAGGGCATCGGCGAAGGCGTTGCGCAAAAAACGCGGCTGCCCCTTCGTCAATGCAGCGACAAGGAGCGCCGCACGGCTGAGGTTGAAAACGGCGTCCTTCATCTTCACCTGCTCGGGCAGAACGCTTCTGGCAAGCCGCGTCGAAAGCGGAAACTCCGGCACGGCGACGACGAGCTTCAGTGGCATGCGAGGCATCAGGGAGAAGCATTCGACTCTGCCGCGCTTGACGACGCTGATCGTGAAGCCGCCAAAAATGGCGGGCGCCACATTGTCGGGATGACCTTCGATGTTCGTCGCCATCTGCAGGAGCTCGCGCCTGGAAAAGCGGTTGCCTAAGAGGGCGTTCGCCGCCTTGAGTCCTGCAACGATCGCCGCTGCACTGCTGCCAAGACCGCGCGATAAAGGGATGTGGTTCGTCATGCGGATATGGAAGCCCTTGACCTCATCTTCCCGATGCGCGCGCTTCAAGATCGTGCGAATGGCGCGAAGGACAATGTTGCGCTCATCGGCGGGGATATTGGCCGCACCCTCTCCCTCGATTTCGATGACGAGCCCCTCTTCCCCTTTCAGCGTAAGCTCCAGATCGTTATAGATCGTGCAGGCGACCCCTATGGCGTCGAAGCCAGGCCCGCAGTTCGCACTCGTACCCGGCACGCGAACGCAGATCGTTCGATTCAGCATGCGCCGTCCTCCTGCGGATTTTCCACGCGGATGATGCTGCGGATCTCACTGACGACGGCAAGCTTCTCAAGATCCGCCGCCGCCTCCTGCATCTTTCTATACTTGACGACATGCGTGACCGCGACGATTTCCGCACGCTCCTTATATCGTCTCGTCTGAATGACGGACTTCAGGCTGACCTTGTGGTTGCCGAATGCCGTCGCGATGGCAGCGAGAACGCCCGGCTCATCATCGACGAGAAGGCGCACATAGTAGGACGCTTTCGTTTCCTCCACGGGGCAAAGCGATTTGTGCGCATAGCACGTGCAGTGCAGCCGCCCGAACGTATCGAGCTGCATGTCGCGTGCGATGTCGATGACGTCGGCGACGACGGCTGAAGCTGTCGGCAAAGAGCCTGCACCGCGTCCGTAGAACATCGCCTCGCCGATGGCGTTGCCGCGCACGAAGATCGCGTTGTAGACGTCATTGACGGAGGCGAGCGGATGCGCCTTCGGCAAAAATACGGGATGCACGCGCACATCGACGCCCGCCTCTCCACAGTCGCGTCCGATAGCCAGGAGCTTCACGACATAGCCGAGAGCCTTTGCGTACTCGATGTCCTCGGGCGTGACCTTCGTGATGCCCTCGACGGAGACATCCTCGAAGCGGATGCGCGTATTGAAGGCGATGGACGCGAGGATTGCAATCTTGCGCGCCGCGTCAAGCCCCTCGACATCGGCCGCAGGGTTCGCCTCGGCATAGCCTTTCGCCTGCGCTTCCTTGAGCACGCTGTCGTAGTCGGAGCCGTTCTTCGCCATCTGCGAGAGCATGTAGTTCGTCGTACCGTTGATAATGCCCATGATTTCCGTGACGCGGTTCGCCGTCAGGCACTGTTTCAGCGGCATGACGATGGGAATGCCGCCGCCGACGCTCGCTTCAAAGTGGAAGTCCACGCCGTATTTTTCCATCGCCTCGAACATGTCCTTGCCGAACTGCGCCACGACGTCCTTATTTGCCGTCACGACGTTCTTGCCCTTCTCCATCGCGACCAGCATGTACTCGCGCGCCGGATGGATGCCGCCAAGAAGTTCGATGACGATGTCGATTTCCTCATCGTTTAGGATTTCATCCACATTCTCGGTCAGATGCAGCCCCTCCATATAGGGGCGCTCTTTCTTCGCGTCGCGCACGAGCACGGACTTCAGCGTGAGCTTCACCCCCGCCTTCGCCGTGATCTCGCGCTCGTTCTCGCGAAGCACGCGCACGACGCCCGTGCCGACCGTGCCGAAGCCCAGCATGCCGATCTTGATCTCTTTCATCTCTTCACCTTTCATCATGCCTGTCCGAGGACTTCGAGACGCTTCACACCGTCCACCATGCGCAGTTTGTCGAGAAGCGCTTCAAGATCCACCGCGAGGTTCGCCGTCTCAATGGAAACCGTCGCATTCGCCACACCTTGCAGGGGGATGCCCTGATTGATCGTCAGAACGCTGCCCGAATCCGCCGAGATCGTATTGAGCACGCTCGAAAGGACGCCCTTCTTATGCTCCAAGAGGAGCGTCAGCGAGATGATCTTGTTGCGACTCGCTTCGTAGAAGGGAAAGACATAATCCTTGTACTTGTAATAAGCACTGCGGCTCAATCCCATACTGTCGACCGCCTCGTTGATTGTGCGTGCGTCGCCGCGCTTGAGCATCTCCTTCACGCGGATTGTCTTCTTGATCGCCTCGGGCAGGATCTGCTCCTGCACGAGGAAGAATCCGCTCTGCACCTTTCGTTCCGTGTTTTCTTTGCGTTCTCTTGGCATAAAAATTCCTCCTGCCGCATAAATTCCACGCTTGGAATTATACCATTGTCCAACACTATTGTACAGTCCCTATAGACATTTTACGAGAAAAGAATTCTCAAATACTCCCTTTCACCGATGCCCCGCCTTGATCTTGCTCTCCGTGCCATTCAAGAGGCGCGTGATGTTCGTATGGTGACGCACGATGACGAGAACGGCGGCGAGGACGCCGAAGACTGTGTATTCCGTTGGGCAGCCGAAGAAGAATGCGAGCACGGGCACGAGCGCCGCGCCGACGATGGAGCCGAGCGAAACGTAGCGCGTGACGAGGACGATGACGAGCCATGCAAAGAAGACGACGCCCGTCACCACCGGCATGAGCATCGCTATGACGCCCAGACCCGTAGCGACGCCCTTGCCTCCCTTGAAGCGCAAAAAGACGGACGCCGAGTGTCCGAGAATGGCGGCGATACCGCCCAAGACCATGGAAAGCGGCGTACCGACGAGAAGCATGGCGATATAGACGGCGAGGAAGCCCTTGAGGAAATCGAGCGCGAAGACGAGCGCCCCCGGCCCCTTGCCCAGCGTGCGGTAGACATTCGTCGCGCCGATGTTGCGGCTGCCGTGTTCGCGGATGTCGATGTGCCAGATGGCGCGGCAAAGAAGCAGACCGTTCGGCACAGAGCCCAGAAGGTAGGCAATGATGCAGGCGAAAAGCGTCATATCTCTTCCTCCTCCCTGCCGCGCACGATGAGACGCAGCGGCGTTCCCTCGAAACCGAAGCTCTCGCGCAGCTTGTTCTCGATGTAGCGCAGGTACGAGAAGTGCATAAGCTCAGGCTCGTTCACAAAAACGATAAACTTCGGCGGACGGATGTCCGCCTGCGTCATATAGCGAATCTTGAGCTGCTTGCCCTTGTGAGCAGGCGGTGGATTCACGGCGATCATATCGCGCACGAGGTCATTCAGGATGCTCGTCTTGACGCGCATCGACGCCTGATCTGCCACATACTTGACGAGATCGGTGACGCGCGCGACGCGCTGATGCGTGAGCGCCGAAGTATAAAGGACGGGCGCGTACTGCAGGAAGCCAAGTTCTATGCGCAGTTCATCCGTGAAGCGCAGCGTAGACTTTTCATCCTTGTTTTCATAGATGTCCCACTTGTTCACGATGAGCACGACCGCCTTGCCCGATTCGTGGGCATAGCCTGCGATCTTCTTGTCCTGCTCGGTGATGCCCGCCGTGGCGTCGAGCACGACGAGCACGACGTCGGCGCGGTCGACGGCGCGAAGCGCTCGCATGACGCTGTAGCGCTCAATTGGCGCATCGATCTTTCCCTTGCGTCGCATGCCCGCCGTGTCGATGAGGATGAACTTCGTGTCCTCCGCCATAAAGTGCGTGTCGATGGCATCGCGCGTCGTGCCCGCGACGTCGCTGACGATGACGCGCTCCTCACCCATGAGTGCATTGACAAGCGAGGATTTGCCGACGTTCGGACGGCCGATAACGGCGATGCTGATCTCATCCGACTCTTTCTCTTCCTCCGCCCCTTCGGGAAAGAGCGCCACGAGAGCATCGAGCAGATCGCCGAGATTCATGACGTTCGTAGCAGAAATCGGCACGGGATCGCCAAGGCCGAGGTTGTAGAACTCGTAGACGTCCGCCTCCTGCTTGGGGGAATCGATCTTGTTCACGGCCAAGAGCACGGGTTTCTTCGTCGTGCGCAGCATCTTGCCGACTTCCTCATCAGCAAGCGTCAGGCCCGTACGGCCGTCGACGAGAAAGAGGATGACATCCGCCTCCTCCATGGCGATCTGCGCCTGCTGGCGCATCGAGCGCAAGATGACATCGCTCGTATCGAGTTCGATGCCTCCCGTATCGATCATCGTGAATTCCTTACCGAGCCATTCGGCATCAAGGTAGATGCGGTCGCGCGTGACGCCCGGCAGATCATCGACGATGGACACGCGCTTCCTGCCCAATTTATTGAAGAGCGTGGACTTGCCTACGTTCGGGCGTCCCACGATCGCTACGATCGGCTTGCTCATTCCATCCTCTCCTTTTCCTCTTTCCTCGGTTTCGTATACGCTGCGTTGCTCTGCCACATATACGAAGCCTCATCATCCGACGCCCCTCGATAATGTTCCCAATCGAGAAGGGCGCGCGCGAGATCGCCGCCCCCCTGCGCCGTCTCAACGCGAAGGTGCGGCACGGCGCTGCGAAATGCATCGAGTGTCATATCGTCGAGCAGGACGTTCTCGCCCGTACGCAGGGCGCATTCAGGCACGATGACGCCGTGCGGCACAACGGGCAGAGTGTCAAGAGCGCGCAGCATGTCCTCACCCGTCAGGAGTCCCGAAACATTGACTGTCCTGCCAAAGTAATCGTTTTCCACGCCAAGACAATCGATATGGAGTCCGGGCACGGAAAGCTCCGCCATGAGCTTTTCAAAGAGATGTACAACCGATGTGCCCGAGAGGATCACGAGATGCAGTGGCTCTTCATATCCCTCGGGCGCAGGCAGCTTCTGCAAAGTGTTCTTCCACTCCTCGATGAAGCTTCGCGCAAGCCCAATGCCATTGTCGAGCTGTGGAAAACCGTCGTATTCCTCCACGGGCGGCACGGGAAGCCCTGCGAGAAAGTAGAATTCATCACCGAGGTAGACGAAACTCTTGCCCGTTTCCTCTCGCGCACGCCGCTGCCAAACCTCAATCTGGTGAATGACGGCGGCCGCCCCCTTACGATCGAACATCTGCAGCGGGTAGCATCCCTCGCGAAAGCGCGTGAGTCCGACGGGCACGATGGCGAGCGACAGCGCGTGCGGCCGCCTGGCCATCAATTCCTCCACCGTGCGGTCAAGCTCCCCGCCATCATTGAGTCCCGGGCAAAGCACGACCTGCGTATGGTACTCGACATCCGCCGCTTCCAAGCGATCGAGATGGTTTGCAATCTCAGCCGCCCGCCGCGTATTGAGCATGGCGGCGCGCAGATCGGGATTCATCGCATGGACGGAAACGAAGAGCGGCGACAGGTGATAGCGTTCGATCCGCTGGAAATCCTTTTCGCGCATATTCGTCAGCGTGACGAAGTTGCCATAGAGGAAAGACATGCGATAATCATCATCCTTGACCGACAGGCTCTTTCTCATGCCAGGCGGCACCTGATCGACGAAGCAGAAGTAACAGCGATTGCCGCACGAACGTATGCCATCGAAAACGGCGGAAGCGAACTCTGCGCCAAGTTCTTCATCATAGTCCTTGTCGAAGGCAAGCAATTCCTGCTCACCGTCTGCATGTTCGACGAGAAGCTCGATCTCCTCTTCGGCGAAAGCAAAGCTCAGATCGATGATGTCGCGCAGTTCCTGCCCGTTGACAGCAAGGATCTTGTCTCCCGCCGCAAGTTCCAATTCTTCCGCCAGACTTCCCGGCGCTACGCGTATGATTTCCCCTGACAACATGCTGTTCCTCTGACTTTCTCCGGGGATATGCCCCGCTCTGATGAATAAGGGAGTGATGAATATTCATCACTCCCCGACTTTTTTACTTATTCAGCTATGAGGCTTGATTCTTCAGTCCTCGCCGCCCTCTTCGTGAGTGACAGGCTCATCCTTGTAGTAGGAAACGTCCGAAACCTCGGCATCACGCTGTGCCCTCGTGATGGAGAGCGAAATGCGCTTACGCTTCATGTCGATGTGCAGAATCTTAACCTTCACGATGTCGCCGAGCTGCACAGCCTCATCGGCACGCGCAATGCGGCGGTCGGCAAGCTCGCCCATCGGAATCAGGCCATCGAAGCCTGGCTCGATCTCCATGAAGGCACCGAAATCTGTGAGCTTGATGATCTTGCCCTTGATGTGCGTTCCCTCTGCATAACGCTCCGCCTTGTCAAGCCACGGGTCGCGCATCGTGTCCTTGACGGACAAAGAGATGCGCTTCGTCTCGGGATCGAAGTTCTTCACATAGACGTCGACCTCATCGCCGACGGAAAGAACGTCCGACGGCTGCTTCACGCGATGCCATGCGAGATCCGAGATATGCGCAAGGCCGTCGACGCCACCGATGTCGATGAAGGCGCCGTACTCGACAAGACGCTTGACCGTACCGCGGATGATCTGCCCGACTTCAAGCTTCGAGAAGACCTCTTCCTGCTTCTTCTCGCGCTCTTCCTCCAGGAGGCTGCGGCGCGAAAGAACGAGACGCTGCTTGCGGATGTCGATCTCGATCGGCAGAGCTTCCACCGTCTGGCCGACATAGATGGAAAGATCCTTGACGAAGTGAAGCTCCATCTGCGACGCGGGAATGAAGCCTCGCAGACCGTTAACGGATGCGACGAGACCACCCTTGACGACCTGCGTGACCTGCGCCTGCACAGTCTTTCCTTCTTCTTTCAGCGCCTCGATCTCCTTCCATGCGACCATGCGGTCAGCGCGAACCTTGGAAACCGTAGCGCCATTCTCACCGCCGAGGCTCACGACGAAGACCTCGATCTCGTCGTCGACCTTCACGACATCCTTGGCGGAATCCGGCTCAGGTGAGGCAAGCTCCCTCTTCGAGATGGGAATATCCGCCTTGAGGCCAGCAATGTTGACATAAGCCTGACCATCGTCGACAGCGACGACCGTAGCCTTCACGACATCGTGTTCCCTTACCTCCTGCATGGACTCCTCTTCAGCCTCAAGCAAACTCTTCATGTCCTGTTCTTGCACTTTTGATATACCTCCTTGATAATCCAGTCCGGAGTTGAAGCCCCAGCTGTAATACCAATTTTTTTGATTTTATCAAACCATTCGTCCTGCAGCTCCGCCGCAGTCTCGATATGATAGGTTTGGCATTCCTTGGCGCACAACTGCGCGAGGCGCGTCGTGTTCGCACTGTTCTTGCCGCCGATGACGAGCATCAGATCAACTTGCTGCGCAAGCTTGACCGCCGCCTCCTGACGCTGATCCGTAGCCGTGCAGATCGTGCGGACGATACGAACGTCGTTCGACTTGTCCAACAGATGGAGCACGATTTCCTTGAACTTCGCGCCGGAAAATGTCGTCTGCGCGACGATGCCCAAGCGCGCACACGGTGCGACAGCTTCGGCTCCCTCGACGGAATCCACGATGACGGCATCGCCGCCTGCCCATTCGAAGATGCTCCTGACCTCCGGATGAAATTTCTCCCCTACGATAACGACAGAATACCCTTCTTGAAAAAGCTCATGCGCCGTGGACTGTGCCTTCTTCACATGCGGACACGTCGCATCGACGAGAGAAAGCCCGCGCTCCTTCGCTTCATCATAGACGAGAGGGCCAACCCCGTGCGAGCGTATGATGACCGTCCCCTTCTCCAATTCGGGCAAGGCATTGACCATGCCGACGCCTTCCTCCGCCAGACGCGAAACCATCTGAGGATTGTGAATGATGGGACCGAGCGTACAGGAAGTCCCGTCAGGTGCGGCTTGTTCACGCGCAAGTTTGATCGCACGCTTCACGCCATAGCAGAAGCCGAGGGATTCTGCCAGAAATACTTCCATATATCTACCACCAAATATCCAATGTATCGCAGAAAGGCAGTTTCTCCCCATTTCTGCAATCTATTCTATATTATAGCATAAAATCAATCGCTTATGCTATCATTTTTTATCATTGCGTAAATTTCATCCATTATTTTTTGCGAAAAATCCTGCAGCGCCTGCTTATCCTGCTTTTCTCCTTGAAAAATCAGGGGTTTTCCGTAAATGACGCGAAGCTTCGGCAGGAAGCCGCCATTGGCAAAAACACGATCAGTGCCGATGATAGCGGCCGGCACAACGGGAGCTTTTGCCATGGCCGCGAGCAGCGCGACGCCAGGTTCCGCCTTCTTCCTCTCCCCATGGCGGCTGCGTGTTCCTTGCGGGAAAACACCGAGGCAATGTCCTTTCTTGAGTTCGGCGAGAGCCGCCTTGATCGCGCCCCGATCTGCTGCACCGCGCTTTACGGGAAACGAATGACAGCTCCTTAAGATATAATCCGCGATGAAATTGAAGAAAAGTTCCTGCTTCGCCATGTAGCTGACGGGGCGCGCAAGAAACGTCGCCAAGAGCGGCGGATCCCAGTTGCTCATGTGATTCGCCGCCAAGATCACAGGCCCTTCTTTCGGCATGTTTTCTCTACCCTCAATCTTGGCACGAAAAACAATGGAAAAGAGCATGGCAAAACTGATTTTCAATAGAGCGTAAATCATTTGCCGCACCTTTCTACGATAGCACGCACGACAGCGGCGATGTCCATGCCCGTCGTATCGAGCAGCTCTGCATCCGGCGCCTGCACGAGCGGCGAGATCTCACGCTCGCTGTCCGCCTTGTCGCGCCGTGCGATGTCTGTTTCAAGCTCTGCGAGCGTCATGTCGTAGCCCTTTTCCTTCATCTCCTTCCAGCGACGTTTCGCACGCTCTGCCAAGGAGGCCGTGAGGAAAATCTTCACATCAGCATTCGGCAGAACGTGCGTGGCGATGTCCCTGCCGTCCATGAGCACGCCGCCCGCATCTGCCATGCGCCTTTGCTGCTCGACCATCTTCTCGCGCACGGGACCCAAGCGCGCCACTTGCGATACGACGGCGCTGACCGCAGGCGTGCGGATTTCGTTCGTAACCTCTTCACCGTCGACGAAAACCTGCGTCCGCTTCCCATCATAGCGCAGACTGACCGCGATGTCGGCGACGGCTGTGAGAATCTTCTCATCCGTTAGAGGCTCTCCTGCCTTGAGTGCCTTCCACGCGACGGCACGGTACATCGCGCCCGTGTCGATGTAAGTGTAGCCCAGTTCCTTCGCCGCGAGCTGAGCTACCGTGCTCTTGCCCGCACCCGCCGGCCCGTCGATCGCCACCACGAGTTTCTTTGCCATCATCTTTCCCCCTGTTGCACAAGTCCATCCAACGTCTGATAAAAAGACGGATATGAGATATTGACGCAGGATGGCGCATCGAGCGTCACGCCCACTCCTGCGGCGCCTGCCACGGCGAGCGACATCGCCATGCGATGATCATCGTAGGTGCGGCAGGAAGCGGGCGAAAGCGTGCGCCCGCCATGGATGACCATACCGTCCTCCTTCGCCTCGACAGCACCCGAGGCGAGACGATTGAGCTCTGTCGTCACCGCTGCAAGTCGATCAGTCTCCTTGACGCGCAGTTCCGCCGCGCCTGAAATCACAGTGTCGCCGTCTGCAAAAAGAGCCGCGACAGCGAGGATCGGGATCTCGTCGATGAGACACGGAATGATCTCGCCACCAAACGATGTACCACGAAGCGACGCCGTCCGCACGCGGATGTCAGCGAGCGCCTCGCCGCCGCTCTCACGCTCGTTGTCGATCGTGATGTTCGCACCCATGTCGGACAATACATCGAGAATGCCCGTGCGCGTCGGATTGACGCCAACATCCTGCAGGATGATGTCGCTGCCCTCGATGAGAGACGCTGCGACGAGCCAGTACGCAGCGGAACTGATGTCGCCGGGCACAACGATTTCCTCTGGCGCAAACAGTTCGTCGGCCGGCTCGATCGTCACCTTCGTCCCCTCGCGCTCAATCCTTGCACCGAATGCGCTGAGCATGCGTTCCGTATGGTCGCGCGAAAGCGCCGGCTCCGTTAGACAAGTCTCTCTTTCCGCATAAAGACCCGCAAGAAGCACCGCCGACTTCACCTGCGCACTCGCGACGGGACTCTCGTAGTCCATCGCGCGAAGCGATCCCTCATGCGGCAGTACAGCGAGCGGCAGGAAGCGATTCGCACCGCGTCCTCGGATCGTCGCGCCCATGCGCGTGAGCGGCTCGACGACGCGCCCCATGGGACGGCGCGAGAGCGACGCATCGCCCGAGAGCGCCGAGAAGAACGGCTGCGCCGCAAGAATCCCCAGTAGAAGACGCAGCGTCGTGCCGGAATTTCCCGCATCGAGGACGCCCTGCGGCTCTTTCAAGCCATGCAGACCGACGCCCGTGACGAGGAAGGAGCCGTCCGCCTGCCGCTCGACGCCTGCGCCGAGCGCCCTCATGCACGCCGCCGTCGAAAGGCAGTCCGCCGCTTCGAGGAAGTTTCGGACGCGCACCTTTCCTTTCGCTATGGCAGAAAACATCACGCTGCGATGTGAAACGGACTTGTCCCCGGGCACGCGGATCTTCCCCGTCAACCCCCTCTTTGCCGGACGGATTTCTTTTCCTTCAGCCATATACATCTTCCCCTCAAAATCATGCTTTCAAACTTCTGCCTGTCCCACACGGGCGGCGCTCCAGCGTCCCGCTGCCGCCCCCATGGAAAACGCCGCCTGCAAGTTGTATCCGCCCGTGAAGCCGTCGACATCGACGACCTCGCCGGCAAAATAAAGACCCGGCACAAGCTTTGATTCCATCGTCTTGGGATCGATCTCCTTCGTCGAGACGCCGCCCGCCGTCACGATGGCCTCGGCGAGAGGCCGCGTCTTCTCGATCGTGAGCACGAGATGCTTGATCACCTCGGAGATTCTCATGCGCTCTTCACGCCGCAAGTCGTGCACGAACTTTTCGGGAGACAGGTACGCCGCATCGAGCACGGGCGCGATGAGTTTCCCGGGCAAAAGATCGCGCATACCATTCTTCAGCGCCTTGTTTCGGTATTTTTCAAAGTCGCGCTGCACGCGCGCCGCAAAGACTTCAGGCGTCAGGGCGGGCTTCAAGTCGAGCACAAGCTCCACGAATTTCCCCGCCGCAAGCGCCTCGGCCGCCGCACGGCTCAAAGACAGAACGATGGGCCCTGTCACGCCGAAGTGCGTGAACATCATCTCGCCAAATTCCTCGCCGATTCTCCTGCCGTCAGCAAGAAGCGTCACGCGCACGTTGCGCAGGGACAGTCCCTGCGCCTCTTTGACCCAGTCCTCCTCCGTGACAAGCGGCACGAGCGACGGCAAGACATTCGTGACCGTATGGCCGAGCATACGCGCCATCGTATAGCCGTCGCCCGACGATCCTGTACCTGGATATGACGCGCCGCCCACCGCGAGCACGACGGCGTCGGCACGCATCTTCGCGCCGCTCGCGAGTCTGACTCCCGTCGCATGTCCCTCTTCCACGAAGATCTCGGCGACGCGCGTCTCCGTCTCGATCTTCACGCCAAGCGCATGAAGATGCTGGACGAGTGCCTCGACCGCATCGGCGGCACGATCGCTGACGGGAAAGACACGCCCGCCGCGCTCCACTTTCGTCTCCACGCCAAGTTCTCGGAAAAATTCCCGCACATCCTCATTGTCAAAGGCGTGCAGGGCGCTGTAGAGAAACGAGCCGTTGCCCGGGATATTCTTGACGATCTCGGCGACGGGCGCGACATTCGTGATATTGCAGCGCCCCTTGCCCGTAATCATCATCTTGCGGCCGGGCTGCTTCATTTTCTCCAAAAGGAGCACGGAAGCGCCTGCTTCCGCCGCCTTCGCCGCCGCCATAAAGCCTGCAGGTCCCGCGCCGACAACGAGGATGCGCCGCACACTCATCGTTCTTCTGCGAGGCGATAGAGCGCCTCGACCTCCGCCTTCGTCAGCGGACGCGAAGCGCCGCGCTTGACGCCGTCCAGCGTGAGCTGCGCAAAACGCGTACGCTTCAGGGCGCGCACGTCGCACCCCACGGCCTCGAACATGCGACGCACCTGCCGATTCCTGCCCTCGTGCAGCGTGACCTCGACGTCACTGAGCCCCTTTTCCGTCACCCCGTAGACGCGCACCTCCGCCGGTGCCGTCATGCCGTCCGCAAGCTCGATACCGCCTCGGAGCTTCTTCAGGGCCTCGGGCGTAAGGTCGCCCGCCACCTTCGCACGGTACGTCTTGTGCACGAGAAAGCGCGGATGAAGAAGAGCCTGCGTCAGTGTACCGTCATTCGTAAGGAGGAGCAGCCCTTCCGTATTCTGGTCGAGCCTTCCCACCGGATAGACGCGCACGTCCTTCACGGGCAGAAGGTCGAGCACCGTGCGCCTGCCGCGCTCGTCGGAAACGGTCGAGACGCAGCCCTTGGGCTTGTTCAGCAAGAAATAGACGAGACGCTCCTCTGCAGGAAGCGGCTTGCCGTCCACCGCAATACATGCGGTCGCCGCGTCCGCCTTCGTTCCCGGCTCACGCACCACCGCGCCGTCTACTGTCACGCGCCCCGCCGCAATGAGCTCCTCCGCCTTGCGGCGTGACGCCACGCCCGCGCGGCTGATGATTTTTTGCAATCGTTCTTCCATACTTCACCCTTACCCGTAAACTCTTATTGGACGCATCCGACGCACACCGCGCTCAGAGATTCGCCATATTGCAGACGATGTCGCGCGCCTCTTCCACTTCCGAGGCGAGGACGCGTATCTCGAAGTTTGCCTTGCGCTGGCTGCCGACGGATTTCCGATCCGTCAATATGCCTTCCGCCTCCAGCCTTTCGCAGATCTTCTCCGCCTGCCCCTTCGTTGCAGCCACAAAGATCGATGTCCACATGAAAATTTCCTCCTTCGGCGCTATCTCTGCAGCACCGAGTTTTTGCCGAGCAAGGCCTCGATTTCCTGCACGACGGCGGGAGATGCGTCGAGCCAATACTGCGGCTCCAACTTCTGCCAACGTCCCTTCCGATTCAAAAAGACGACATGGTCGCCCCTGTGCGCCGCAAAAATGCCGTAGAGTGCATCGAGCGCAGCCGCTTCCTCGTGCTCTGCGGCAAGCGTGATGTAATAATCCTGCCGATAATCGTCGAGCGCAGTAATCGTGTCGGCAAGCACCTTGACGCCGTCGTCCGTGAAATTCACGCGCCCCTGCACAACGATTGCCGCATCGGGAACAAGGAGGTTCACATGCGGGTAGAAGACCGCTGGGAAGACGACAACTTCGACGGAATGCGTATAGTCCTCCAAATCCAAGAAGCACATCGTGTCGCCCTTTTTCGTCGCGATCCGCTTCGCCGAGGAGACGAGGCCGCCGATGCGTACGAGCTGGCGCTCCTTCTTCTTGCCGTCCAGAATATCCCGGATGGGCACGAGATTTTTGATCTTCTTCGCGTGGCGATCGAGCGGATGTCCCGTGATGAAAAAGCCTGTGTTCTCCTTCTCCCACGCGAGCCGCTGCACGGCGTCTGCCTCAGCGATGTCGGGAAGCGCGACGCCCTCGGTCTCCTGCATCGCCGCCTCGCCAAAGAGGCCGATCTGCCCGCTCGCTGCATCCGCGTGCTTTCTTGATGCGACGTCGATGACGCGCTCCAAGACGGCAAGAAGCTGCGAGCGGTATGCGCCGAGCGAGTCGAACGCACCGCATTTGATGAGACTTTCAAGCACGCGCTTGTTTGCCGTGCGCATATCGACGCGCGTGCAGAAGTCCAGGAGCGACGTGAAAGCGCCGCCTTCCTCGCGCACGGCGGCGAGACTCTTGATCGCCGCCTCGCCGACATTTCGCACGGCGGCGAGACCAAAACGGATGGCCGTGCCGTCGACGCTGAAATTCGCCTCGCTCGCGTTGACGTCGGGCGGCAGGATCTTAATGCCCATGCGGCGACAAAGCTCAATGTAGACGCCGACCTTGTCGTTCGTGTCCATGATGCTCGTGAGCATCGCCGCCATGAACTCCTGCGGATAATGCGCCTTCAAGTACGCCGTCTGCCACGCCACGAGCGCGTACGCCGCGCTGTGTGACTTGTTGAAGCCGTAGTCAGCGAAATGCGTCAGAAGATCGAAGATCTTTTCCGCCAAAGCGTCATCAATGCCGTTCTCCCGCGTTCCCTTCATGTACGTCTCGCGCTGCGACACCAGGACTTCATGCTTCTTCTTGCCCATGGCGCGGCGCAGGATGTCCGCCTGCCCGAGCGTGAAGTTCGCGAGCACCTGCACGACCTGCATGACCTGCTCCTGATAGAGCACGACACCGAACGTCTCCTTAAGGATAGGCTCCAAGAGAGGATGCAGGTAGGTCACCTTCTTCTTGCCGTGCCTGCCCGCGATGAAATCCGTCACCATGCCACTGCCCAAGGGACCCGGTCGGTAGAGCGCGACCGTCGGGATGAGGTCTTGGAAGTTTTTCGGCTGCAGATCCTTGACGAGATTCGTCATGCCTGCTGATTCCATCTGGAAGACCGCGCCCGTATCGCCGCGGCAGAGCATCTCTGCCGTCTTCTCATCTTCGAGCGGTATCTTGTCGATGTCGATCGTGACGCCGTGGCTCTTCTTGATGTTCTTCAAGGCGTCAGCGATGACCGTGAGCGTGCGCAGGCCAAGGAAGTCCATCTTCAAAAGGCCCAACTCTTCCACGTGATCCTTGTCGTACTCCGTCACAAGCGTGCCGTCGGAGACCTGCACGGGCACATAGTCGGTCAAGGGATTTCGCGCGATCACGACGCCCGCCGCATGGGTCGACGAGTGGCGCGGCAGCCCCTCCAGGTCGCGCGCGAAGTCGATGAGCCTCTTCGTCTCGTCGCTCTCCTCGTAGATGCTGCGAAAATCCTGCGAGTCGGCAAGCGCACGGTCGAGCGTGATGCCGAGTTCCGACGGAACGGCTTTCGCCACGCGGTCGACGCTCGCGTACGTCATTTCGAGCGCACGCCCGACATCGCGAATCGCGCCCTTCGCCGCCATCGTACCGAAGGTGATGATCTGCGCGACATGATCGGCGCCGTAGCGGCGCTTCACATAGTCGATGACCTCCTCACGGCGAATATAGCAGAAGTCGATGTCGATATCAGGCATCGTCACGCGCTCCGGATTCAAAAACCGCTCAAAGAGCAATTCATACTTCAAGGGATCGAGGTTCGTGATGCCCAGGAGATAGGCGACGATGCTGCCCGCCGCCGAGCCGCGCCCCGGACCAACGGCGATGCCCTCGCCGCGCGCATACTTGATGAAATCCCAGACGATGAGAAAGTAGCTGTCATAGCCCATGCGGTGAATGATGGAAAGCTCGTAGTCGAGCCTTTCGCGCACGGCTGGCGTGATCTTTTCGTAGCGAAGGGGCAGATTCTCCTCGCAGAGCTGCTTTAAGTAGGCCTCGTCCGTCATTCCCTCCGGCAGCGGAAAATTCGGCAGATGAAGATGCCCGAACTCGAAGTCGACCTTGCATCGCTCGGCGATCTTCTGCGTATTGGTGAGCGCCTCTGGGTGATCGTGGAAAAGCTCCTGCATCTCCTCGGGCGAACGCATGTAGAACTCCCCTTCAGCATAGCGCATGCGCGTCGGATCATGGACGCCCTTGCCCGTCTGAATCGCGAGCAGGACATCGTGCGCCTCCGTGTCCTCTTTATGCACATAGTGGATGTCGTTCGTCGCCACGAGTCCGACGCCGAACTTCTCCGCCAGCTCGATGACACCTGCGAACGCCGTCTTTTCATCGGGGATTCCATGGTCTTGAATCTCAAGGAAGAAATTCTCTCGTCCAAAGATGTCGATATACTCCTCGACGAGCTTTTTCGCGCGCTCGCGCTCGCCACGCAGGATCGCCTGCGGAATCTCTCCCGCGACGCAGGCGCTGAGGCAAATGAGACCCTTATGATACTTGCGCAGGATGTCCTTGTCGACACGCGGCTTGTAGTACATGCCCTCCGTATTGGCGAGCGAGACGAGTTTCACGAGGCTTCGATATCCCTCATCATTCTCCGCAAGAAGAATCAGATGATAATAGCGCGTGCCGCGCACCTCGGTGCGGTCAAAGCGCGACTCAGGTGCAAGATACGCCTCACAGCCGATGATCGGACGAATTCCCTGCTTCTTTGCTTCCTTATAGAAGTCAATGACACCGTACATCGCCCCGTGATCGGTGATCGCGACGGAATCCATGCCAAGCTCCTTCGTGCGTGCGATAAGCTCGGGAATGCGGCTCGCGCCGTCGAGAAGGCTGTAGCATGTATGAACGTGCAAATGTGCAAAGGGAATCTTCGTCATGGCAGCCTCCTCTATCACTCTTTTATGTTTCGCTTCCTCCTATTATAAAGGAAAACGAGCAAACCTTCAACGATTCTTCATATACGCTTCGGCAACAGAGAGAACATATTCCTGCAGCGCGATACCGACAGCGAGATCCCAATCAACGTCGCCCGCAAAGACCGTATTGGAAACGACGCGGATCGTAAGGAACGGCACATCGTACGTCTGGCAAATTTGCGCGACGGCGTCACCCTCCATCTCCTCAACCACAGTGCCGTAGAAATCATGCAGGAAGAGCACGCGGTCGACTTGGCAGTTCCAGCTATCCGCCGTACCGATGACGCCCTCCGTCACGCTTCCCTTCTTGTAGGAGTTCTTGAGCACGAGCGCCGTCCGAAAGAGATCCTCGTCTGCTCTGTGAAAGACCTCCTGCGTGAAGCGACGCGCTTCCTTGTCGTAGGCAAAGACGCCGAGCTTGTCGAGTGCCTCTTCATCGACACCCTCACCGCGTGCGCGAAAGTGCGATTTCCATGCCGATATATTGACCGTCTCTCTGCCTATGACAATATCGAAATTCTTTAGAACCGGATCATGCGCTCCCGCCGTCCCCTGATTGATGACGGCGCAGGGGTGAAAGAACTCCATGGCAAGCGCCGTCGTCGCCGCCGCATTCGCCAAACCCCACTGCGTGCGCGAAACGGCGAGAGGCACGCCATGATAAGTGCCCGAGGCGAAGTACCACTCGCCGAGCCGGTATTCTTCCAGAGCGTCGAGCTGCTCGACTATATGGCTCGTCTCCACCCTCATCGCACCTTGAATGAGCAAGGGCGGCTCCCCCTTGTATGTCTTGCCCGACCGATCTGACAATCCTCCTACCATCCTCTTCCCCCCGTAAAATTCTCTCAAATTCTGCAAATGCGAAACAGTATACGCCTCTAACTTTACATTGTCAACTAAATCCTCTATAATGGAAATGATCAACTTTTTGACTTTACCGCAAAGGAGCGATTCCCTCTTGAAGATCATCGCACGGCATCTCACGGCCGACTTATACAACTGTAAAGAAAACAAGCTGCTCGACATGGAGATGACCGTCGCCTCCTTGAGGCGTCTCACCGAGGAAGCGGGCCTTCACATTCTGCAGGTCGACACGCAGGTGATTGAAAAGGGTCATTTCGTCGTCCTCCTCGCCCTCAAGGAGGGACATCTCGCACTGCACACCTACACGGAACTCCGCTACGCGGCGGGCGATATCTTCCTCTGTGACGCGAATGCCGAGCCTGAAACGCTCTTCAAAGGGCTTAGGAGTTTCTTCAAACCTGAAAAGATTCGCACGACCTTCCTCAAGCGCGGCGACTTCGGCAAGGCCAAGGACATGAAGCCAAAGATCAAGTCGCGCGTCGCGCCGCTTCGGCGCATCCACAACACAGGCGCAAAGGTCATCCGACTTCTCGCGCGTCGCAACCGCAAGAAGAACTTTTGAAAAAAGGCTGCCATCGGCAGCCTTTTCTATTTCACCTTCACTTATAGGCGGGAAGATCCGGCTCAATCGCCGTCGCCGCTTTGTAGTCGCTCTCAGACTCCACCGCCTTACCCGACAAACGATACAGATAACCGCGGCGATAATAGAATTTGGCATTGCCCGGCTCCAACCGAAGCGCCGCCGTATAGTCGTCGATGGCCTTCGCCTTCTCGCCCATATTCTCCAATACACCCGCGCGATTACCAAAGAATGCGGCATTCTTCGGTTCGAGATCGATTGCTGTATCAAGATCGGCGAGCGCCCCGTGAACATCATTGAGCTGGATCTTTTCAATCGCACGCAAGTTGAGAAGATCCGCATTCTTCGGCTCGATTGCCAGCGCCCTCTCAATGTCGAGAAGCGCCTCTTCGTTCCGATCCATCAAACGATAGGAAATCGATCGCTCGATGTAGATGGGAAGTACATCCGACGTATGCTCCAATGCATGCGTATAATCGGCGATGGCTTCATTGAGCTGACCGAGCGCACGATAACTTCCCGCACGATTAAAATAAATGAGCGACGCCTGATCGGCGGGCACGCCTTCCAAAAGATGCGTGAAATCTGCAATCGCCTCTTCGTGCTTGCCCAAACGCTCAAGGCAAACGCCACGCCGGCTCAAGGCTGGAACATTTTCCTTTTCGAGCGTCAATGCCGTCGTATAATCGTCCACGGCAGAAGCAAAATCCTGCTTCTGTTCCTTCGCCAAGCCGCGCTCAATATAGGCGCGCAGTTTGAGAGCGTCATCGGCTTTTTCGAGCACATGCGTATAGCCATCTATGGCATCATCGAAGCGCCCCAGACGATAGAGCAAGGAAGCGCGATACATCTGCGCCCCCATATCGTCCGGTTGTAAGGCAACGGCTCGATCCATGTGCGCGAACGCCGTGCCGCTGTCATTTTGGGCAAGCGCAGTCAATCCCATCTCGAATTCAATAAGCGCATTCTGAGGATCGAAGGACTGCGCCGTGAGAAAATCTTTCTGCGCATCCCCATAGCGCTTCATATCGCGCAAGACGATGCCACGATTGACAAAAGCCGTCGGATTTTCTCCATTGATTGCAATCGCCTTGCTGAATTCTCTGTAGGCAGCATCGAGATCGCGCTTTTGGTAGCTGGCAATGCCGCTCTGAATTGCGGCGAAGTCCGGCGACTGTCCGGCAACTTCCCCCTGCCCTTTCGGAAGTTCCTGCGCCATCTTGCCCGCATCCGGCTTCGGCAGCATCTGCATCGGCTTTGCTGCATCGCGCGAAGCAGCAGCATTGGACGCAGGCTTTTGCTCACGGCGATCCTCACGCACAGATTCTCGCTTTTGCTCGTGCGTTTTCTTCGGCTGCGTTTCCTGCACCTGCTTCTGCTCTTCCCTCTGCTCCGCTTTCGGCTTCTGCGGTTCGACAGGCGCTGCTGGCGTGAACGTCCCCAGGGTACGCGCGAGCGCATCGTCCACTGCAGAAGCCGCAGCCGGCAAACAGCCGCACCAAGCGGCAGAACCCACAAGAATAGCAGCCAAAGCTGCCGTCTTCATCCCTTTTTTCACAAAATCACCTCATTATATTCAATGGACAAGCTGCAGCAAAACGAAGATGACAAGCCCCAGACCCGCGCCGACGATGGATCCATTCATGCGAATCCACAGGAGATCAGGCTCCACCTTGTCGTAGACGAGATGGTTGAGCTGCTCGTCCGTCAGACGCGCGAGCACGTCGTGCACGATGACGGCGACGAGATCCTGCGCGGCGAGCGCCGAACGCGCCGCGAGATCGTAGAGCAGCCGGTCGATCGCACGCTGCATCTTCTCATCCTTGCCGACGAGCGCAAGCGCACGCCGCAGCTCTTCTACGAGGACGGCAGAAAATTTCTCACGCAAAAGAGGAAGTACTGTGTCGAATCTATGCCTGCCCCGCGCCAAGAAGAAATGCTTCTGCACGAACGCCAAACTTCGCTCGATCGCTTCCTCAAGCGGCAGCCCTCTGAGCATGGCGTCGCGCAGTTCCAGCGAGAAGGAACGAAACTCCTCGTCGGCACAAAGCTCCTCCGCCTTCTCATAGCATACTGCAAGAAATTCCCTCTGCAGCGCTGAATCCTTTTCGGCCAATTCCGTCAGTACGGTCAAGGCCTGATGACGCACGAGGTGAGCGAGATCGGCGAAGTTCACGACGTCCGCGATCTGCCCGATGCCGAGCAGGAACTTGTCCCAAGTGCTCCTGGCATTTTCCTTCGCATAGTTGAAGAGCAGATCCTCGACCTTTCGGGAAAACTCCGGGGCAGCAGCCTTCTCAGCGAGAAACTGCGCCGCCCGCGCGACGAGCACATGGTCGCGCTCGTCATCGCGCATCCAGCGTCCGATCAAAGAAAAAATTTCTTCGGGACGCGACCGCTTCAGTTCGCTGCGCATCTCGGCCGCAAAGGCATTCGCCTGCTTCTCGCGATCGATGTGCATGGCGAAACTGCGCACATAGTGCAGGAACTGCGCGACGAGCTTTTCCTGCACATCCTCTCGCCGAAGAAACTCAAGCAAGCGAGCGACGAGGTCGATGTGCTGCAAGGCTTGGAAAATCTTGCGGCGTGAAAAGAACTCCTTCTGCACGAGCGTGACCGACGCTTCGATGAAGGACTCGCGGCGGCGCGGCAAAAGCGCCGTATGCCATGGGAAGCCCAACGGCTTCTTGAAGAGCGCCGTCACGGCGAACCAATCGGCAATGCCGCCGACGAGCGCAGCGTCGGCACAGGCGAGAAAGCCGCGTGCCAGGAGACTCTTCGGATATGCGATGACCAACGCGAGCGCCAAGAAGAATACGACAGCGGCAAAGAGCAGCGTCTTGTCCGCCTTGTTCCACGAACGCCAAAACATCAGCCCACCGCCTTTTCCACAAAGTATGCGATGAGGAAAAGCGCCATGCCCGCCATCGCTCCAACGACGGAACCATTGATGCGAATCATCTGCAGATCGTCATCGACGCGGCTCTCTACGAAGGCGATGAGCTCGTCATCGGAGAAATCCTCCAGCCGCGCCTTGACCATCTGCGTGATAAAGGCGTGATGATCGTTCAGCTCCGCTTCAAGAAGATTCTTGAACATGGCATCCGCACGCCTCTGCAGACTCTTCCTCTTGATAAACTCGTCAATCTTGCCATCTACAAGAAGAAAGAACGGTTCGCGCCAAAAGGGCGTCTCCCCCTTGGCGTTGCGCTCCAGCCAAAGGGCGAACTGCTCCGAAAGATCGATCCGTTCGAAGGACGTTTCCTTCCACTTTGCAATCGCCTGTTTCAGCGAATCGTTTTTGCCGAGGGAATGCAGCAGTGAACGGAATTCTGCTGCAAGGCGCTCATACGCCTCCCCCTCGCCCTTGAGCATGGAGCTGATATAGGCGTCCATGTGCCTCACAGCGATTTCCCGCAAGCGCTCATCACTCAAGTCCATCGCCTGAATGACCGTCGCTCGAAGCGACGCCTGTCTTTCATACCGCTCGCGCAGCTCACGAATGTTTTCCAGCAGCACCTCCTGCATCTTCGCGTCATGCAGAGTTCGGCGCACAGCGCGAAGTGCCACATGCAGGATGCGTGCGCTATTCATCTCTTCGGCAAGCATGTCGAAGAACCGCAGCAGGAATTTTTCCAAAGGAAAGCTCTTGAAGCTCTCGCGAATCGCCGGCCAGATGCGCTCGGCTACATGCACTGCATCCATCGTCTCAGCCGCACGCAAAAGCACGGCGAAGGAGATGTCCTTGATCCGCTCGCGCCCGCCGCGCTCCTCAAGATAGGCGACGAACATCTGCGCCATGTCGATCTTCCTCGCTACAGCCATGATGTTCGCCGCACTCAGAAGATCGTTGGCAGCATAGTCGACGAGTGCCTGCATGATGCGCGTGCGATTCCGGCGCAGGATGTCCGTACGGTAGGATATTCCCAAGGGCTTTCGGAAGATCGCCGTGACAGCGAACCAGTCGGCAAGTCCGCCGACTGTCGATGCGAGAAAAGCCGCCTCCAGAAGATCCCAGAGGAACCCGCTACCGACCATAGGCAGGACGGCGAGCGTGCCGATGACGCTGACAGAAAGCGCGAGCGTCGCTTTATACTTTTTCTGCAAGACCATATCGCTCACCGAAACCGTCAGCGCCGCTCAGCATCATTCGCTGGAGCAGAGTCGCGATGCGGATTCCGCTCCTTGGCGACGGCCAGCATCAACTTGATGCGGTTGAGCTGATTGACCTCCGAAGAGCCGGGATCACAGTCAATCGCCACGATGTTCGCCCCTTTGTAATCACTTCGGAGACTGTGAATGACGCCCTTGCCCGTGATGTGGTTCGGCAGGCAGCCGAAGGGCTGCAGGCAGACGACATTCGGCACGCCCTCATGGATGAGCTTGACCATCTCGCCCGTGAGGAACCAGCCCTCGCCCGCCATATTGCCGAGCGACACATGCTTCTTCGCGAGACGTGCCGTTTCGCTGATCTTGTACGGCGGCGTGAAGCGACGACTCTTCTTCAGCGCCTTTCGCATAGGGCGGCGAAAGAACTCGACGAGGCTGATGAACATCTGCGCAAACATCTTGTCCTTGAGCCTGCCCGCAAAAAGCTCGCGCTCGACGATGGAATCGTACGCCATGTAGAGGAAGAAGTCCGCAAAGTCCGGCATGACGACCTCGGCGCCCTCCTCGATCAAGACCTCCTCGATGTGGTTGTTCGCCACGGGATGATACTTGACGAGAATCTCACCGACAATGCCGACTTTCGGCTTCCAGATCCCCTCGACGAGCGGCAGAGCATCAAACTCCTGCACCATGCGCCTGACCGTGTCCGCATACTTGAAATAACTTCCATCCATAAGCTCGGCAAGGCATTTTTCATGCCACTTTTCATACAGCCGTTCCGCCGCTCCCCGCTCCTTCTCGTACGGCAGTGTCGCATTTCTCAGCTTTTGCAGCAGGTCGCCGTAAAGGAACGCCTTGATCGCATCGACAAAGCAGCTTCGGTCGAGGGCGAACGCATCCGTTTCGAGTCCCCAGCACGCGAATACAGGCACCTGCGGATAGCCCGCATACTTCAGCGCCTGGCGCATCAGTGCCATATAGTTCGTCGCACGGCACGGTCCACACGTCTGAAACAGCAGGATCGACGTGTGATCGGGATCGTACTCGCCCGATTTCAGCGCAGCGAGCAGCTGGCCGATGACGACGATGGCGGGATAGCACATGTCGTTGTTCACATAGCGCAGCCCGAGATCGATCGCCGCCTTGTCCGGCAGAGCCGGCACGACAACCTTATAGCCATGCTTTTCGAGCACGGGACGCACGAGGCTGAAATGAATCGGTGCAAGCTGCGGCGCGAGAATCGTATGCGTGCGGCGGCACTCCTCCGTGAAGCGCGGACGCGCCTCGGCGGCCGTTGGCTGAAACGGCGTCTTCCTGCGGCGTGCGAGAGCCGCGATCAAAGAGCGCAGGCGTATGCGAGCCGCACCGAGGTTGCTGACCTCGTCGAGCTTGATCATCGTGTAGATATGATGATGGCTTTCCAGAATCGACTTGACCTGCCCCGTCGTCACGGCATCGAGTCCGCAGCCGAAGGAACTGAGCTGGATGAGCGTCAAGTTTTCGTGCTCAGCGACGAAATGCGCCGCATGGTAAAGGCGTGCATGATAGCTCCATTGATTGACGATGTTGAGTCCCGCACCCTTGACCGGCAGATGATAGACGGCGTCTTCCGACAAGATGGCAAGACCGTAGGAAGCGATCATGTCGGATATGCCATGATGAATCTCAGGATCGATGTGGTACGGCCTGCCGACGAGCATGACGGCAGGCTGCTTCGTGCGCTCGATCTCGCGCAGGATGCTCACGCCGTAATCACGCACGTCCTGCTTGTAGTTCTCAAGTTCCGCGTAGGCAGCGAGTGCCGCCTCCTTGATCTCGCCCTTGGAAAGACCTTCGGAAGCGCCGAGTTCCTCAAAAAGGCGTTCAACCATGCGCTTCTTGTCGTCAAGCGGCAAAAAAGGCTGCAGAAACTCGATGTTCTTTTCGCGCAGCACGTCCATATTGGCGCGGATATTCTCTGCATAGGATGCAACGACCGGGCAATTGTAGTGATTGTCGCCCGGATGCTGCTCGTCGATGACATTGAAAGGGATGCACGGATAAAAAATCTTTTGGACGCCCTTTTCCACAAGATCCATGATATGCCCGTGCACGAGCTTCGCCGGATAGCAGAGGGAATCCGACGGCACCGTCGCCATGCCCTTGTAGTAGAGCGCCGCCGACGACTTGTCCGACAGCACGACCTCGTAGCCAAGCTGCGTGAAGAATGTAAACCAGAAAGGATAGTCCTCGTACATGTTGAGTCCGCGCGGCAATCCGATTGCACCGCGCGGCGCGGCGGCGCCCGTCAGCGGCTTGTAGTAGGCGAAGAGGCGCTTGTACTTGTAATCGTAGATGTTCGCCGTCTCCCGATTCTCGCGCTTCGCCTTGCCAATGCCGCGCTCACAGCGGTTGCCCGTGAAGTACTTGCTGCCGTCGCTGAACTTCTGCATGGTGATCAGGCATTGATTGCCGCAATGCCTGCAACGGTACGAACTCGTCGATACAGAAAAGTCTTCCAGCGCATCGGCAGCGAGTATCGAAGAGCGCTCAAGCCCCTCCTCCTGTGCGAGAATAGCCGCGCCAT
The DNA here is from genome assembly GCF_963528755.1 of uncultured Selenomonas sp. Lineage (GTDB taxonomy): Bacteria > Bacillota > Negativicutes > Selenomonadales > Selenomonadaceae > Selenomonas. The sequence goes on along the minus strand of NZ_CAURXA010000005.1, from coordinate 159,569 downwards.
ACGCGCCCATGAGGCCCGATATATCGGGGCGCACGACATCGCGCTCGATGAGCTTTTCCATCGAGCACAGGACAGCATCGTTGTAGAACGTGCCGCCCTGCACAACGATATGCTCGCCAAGCTCCTTGACATCCTTGAGCTGCATGACCTTAAAGAGCGCATTCTTGATGACGGAAAAAGCGATGCCTGCCGATATGTCGCTGACCGCCGCGCCGTCCTTCTGCGCCTGCTTGACCTTGGAATTCATGAAGACCGTGCAGCGCGTACCGAGATCGACGGGCGCTTTCGACTCCATCGCCATGGCAGCGAACTCCCCCGCCGTCATGTTGAGGCCTTGCGCAAAATTCTCGATGAAGGAGCCGCATCCCGCCGAACAGGCCTCGTTGAGCGTGATGTTGCCAATGCTGCCGTCCTTGACGAAGAAGCATTTCATGTCTTGCCCGCCAATGTCCATGACGAACGTGACCTCGGGGCAGAACTCCTGTGCCGCACGCAAATGGGCGAACGTCTCGACCTCGCCCGCATCCGCGTGAATCGCCGCCTTGACGATCGCTTCACCATACCCCGTCGTAAGTGCGCCCGCGATGTACGTCCTTTCGTTCATCGCGGCGTAAAGCCCCTTCAGTTCACGAATGACCGTATGAAGCGGCGACCCTTGGTTGCTGCCGTACGACGTGTAGAGAAGTTCACGCTTCGTACCGATCGCCGCGAGCTTCGTCGTCGTCGATCCGGCGTCGATTCCAATGTAGATTGGCCCTTCATACGCGGCGAGATCGCCGCGCCGCACCTTCGCACGGTCATGGCGCTCCTTGAACGCCGCATAGTCCGCTGCATTGGAAAAGAGCGTGAAGTCCGCCTGCCGCGTCTCCTTCGCCGCCACGTCTCGCGCCTTCTCCATGCTCTCTTCCAGACGCGCCATATCGACGACCTCAGTCTCCTCCGAGAGTGCCGCACCGAGCGCGACGAAAAAATTTCCGTCGGGCGCATCGACGACGTTCTCGGGTGCAAGCTGCAGCGTCTCGATGAAGCGTTGCCTGAGCGCAGGAAGGAAGTGCAGCGGCCCGCCAAGAAACGCGACCTTGCCCGCAATCGGGCGACCTTGCGCGAGATTGCTGATCGTCTGATTGACGACAGCCTGAAAAACGGAAAGGGCAATATCCGCCTTTTCCGCACCGTCGTTCATCAGAGCCTGGATGTCTGTCTTGGCAAAGACGCCGCAGCGAGAAGCAATCGTATAGATCTGCTTCCCCTTCTCCGCGAGTGCATTGAGTCCTGCCGCATCCGTCGAAAGAAGCGACGCCATGTGATCGATGAAAGAACCCGTGCCGCCCGCACAGACGCCGTTCATGCGCTGTTCGGGTGCATCGCCGAAGTACGTCACCTTGGCGTCCTCGCCGCCAAGCTCAACAACTGTATCCGTCTCGGGAATCAGCGACCTTACAGCTGAAGCGCACGCGATGACCTCCTGCACGAAAGGCAGCCCGATATGTTGTGCGACGCCCATGCCCGCCGATCCGGTCAGCGCAAAAGAAAACTTCTCACCACCGACGATCTTCTTAAGGCTTTCCAGATTCTCGCAGAGGGAAGTACCGATCTCGGAAAAATGGCGTGCGTAGTTTTTGTACACGATCTTCTTCTCATGATCAAGGACGACGAGCTTGATCGTCGTCGAGCCGATGTCGATCCCCACATCAAATATAGAATTCATGAACTCACCGCCTAAAATCTAGGATAGTATATGCTGAAAATATCTGACAGAAAAACCTGCCGTAACGTATGATTCAGTCTCAAACTTATTCTTGTATTTTAACGCTTTTTCTCTCTGGATTCAAGGATAATTGTTTCTCAAAAACGCTAAAAACGTACTTAAACAGTTGACGAAAGCTCTTCTCTGGAGTAAGCTAAAAGAATAATCGTTGTTCGTATTCGTCTTAAGGAAAGCTGGTGAGGAAATGGACGGAGATCACCCTAGTTGCACGACAAATAAAAAGAAAACGCTTGGAAGCCTCCTTTTTCTCAAAGCATCCTGCATTTGACCTTGGGGAGCTTCCGCGAAAGGAGACTCCCTGTCTATGCTCAAAATCTTCAAGTCCCTTGAGAGCGGCCCCCTGCAGACTCTGACGCTCAAGACGCTCGAAAAGGGCGCATGGATCAACATCATCGACCCCACGCCTTACGAACTCAAGGTTGTCAGCAACCTCACAGAAGTCGAGCCGGACTTTCTGCGTTCCGCACTCGATGACGAGGAGCGTTCCCATACGGATGTCGAAGACAACTCCGTCATGGTCCTGACCAATGTCCCTGTCATGCGCGGTCAGGACAGCTATGACACGTTGCCGCTCGCCATCATTCTGACGGCGGACTACTTCATCACAGTCTGCTTGGAGGATACGCCTGTCCTATCGGAATTCAACGAGAACACGGCGAAGCTCTTCCGCACGTTCAAGAAGACGCGCTTCCTCTTTCAGATTCTCTACAAGTCGGCGACCTTCTATCTGCGCTATCTCAGGCAGATCAACAAACACTCGGATGAAATCGAGCTGAACCTGCGCCGCTCGATGGAAAACAGCGACATCTTGCGCCTCCTCGAACTGCAGAAAGGCTTGACTTATTTCAGTGCAGCCTTGCGCTCCAACGGCGCTGTTCTCGATAAGCTTCTGCGTTTGCGCTCCAACCAATCCCTGACGCCCATCATCAAGATTTACGAAGAGGACGAGGACCTCTTGGAAGACGTCATCATCGAAAACAAGCAGGCGCGCGAGATGGTTGAGCTTTATAACAAGATCCTCGCGCGCATGTCGGATACCTTTTCTTCCATCATCTCGAACAATCAGAACCTCGTGATGAAATTCCTCGCTGCCATGACGATCATCCTCGCAATCCCGACGGTCATATCGAGCTTCTTCGGCATGAACGTCCCCGTCCCGCTGGCAGACGACTCGACGGCATTTCTCTCCATCGCTATCCTCGCCGCCGTCATCGCCGGAGCGTCATCCTATGTCCTATGGCGCAAGAATATGTTTTGAAGCTACGAATCGGAGGCAAGTATGGCATCCCTCATTGAATCCGAGCTAAAGAGCGGCCTCATCTTCGGTGATGCAGAAAACGCCGAATACATCTACATGCCCGCGAGCGAGATCGGTGTCAAAGATCCTGTCTGCGTCTACGAAAGGGGTGATATGCGGGACGATGTAGACATCAAAGAAGCACTGCGTCTCATAAGAATCCGCAGCCTGCGCCCGAGCACACATCCAAGGCTCGGGAAAAGCTCGTGCTAGAATCGAATTTTATGGACAAGATTCTTGGCAAACTTCGTGCTTTGCGGCATCGCGAGCGGATTTACGGCGTGCACAATCCGCTCACTTATGACTTTCTTCATCACAATCTGCACCACCTCCACGTTCTGCTCTTCCATAGCGCTGATCAACAGGATTTTACACGCGGGGCGATCCCGCGTCAGCTGCTCGTCTTCATGCTGCCGATCCTGCTCTCGCAGCTCTTGCAGCAGTTCTACACGATTGCGGATACTGCCCTCGTCGGACAGGTGCTCGGCGCACAGGCGCTTGCCGCTGTAGGCACGGCGAGCCTCATCCTCTCCGTCATCGTCAATTTCTTCATCGGCTTCTCGGCGGGACTCAGCGTCCTCGTCTCCCACCTCTACGGGGAAAAGGATTATGCGCGTCTCAGCGCACTCGTACAGAGCATCTTCATCACCGTCGCGTTGTTCGCCGCTCTCTTTACGGCGGCCGGCATCGTTCTGACCGAGCAGCTGCTCGCGGCACTCTCCACGCCCGCCGAACTCATCCTGGCAGCGAGCCTCTATCTGCGAACCGTGCTCTACGGTATGCTTGCACAGCTTCTCTACAATACAGCGAGCGCCATCCTGAGAGCGCTCGGCAATACGACGAGCGCTCTTCATTATCTCGCCGCCGCTGTCGTGCTCAACATCGCGCTCGACGTCGTGCTGCTCATCGTCATTCCCTGCGGCATTGCAGGCGCGGCAGCCGCGACCGTCCTCGCGCAGTATGCAGCGGCGCTGCTCGCCCTGTGGAAACTGTTCCATCTCCATGGCACATGGAAACTGCGCTTTAGCCGCCCCTTCTTCGCTTTGGGGCATCTCCTGCCCATCCTCAGCACAAGCATTCCCGCCGGGCTTCAGGCCGTCTTCATGAGCCTTTCCTCCCTCGTCATCCAGACGTACATCAACTCCTTCGGCTATGCGGCGATGGCGGGCATGACCGTCTATGCACGCATCGAGGGCTTCCTCTACTATCCGCTCTTCGCGTTCGGCATAGCGCTCACAAGTTTCATCGGGCAGAACGTCGGTGCACACGACCTTGCGCGCGTGCGTACAGGGCTTCGCATAAGCCTTCGTCTCGCGGCGGGCGGGGCAATGGCGATGGCATTCATCGCAGGTCTTGCTGCGCCCGCGCTCATCGCGCTCTTCACCGACGATCCTGCCGTCGCTGCGAATGCGCTTGACGCCGTTTACTACACATTCCCCTTCTACTGGCTCTACGGCGTCAATCAGATCTACATCGGCGCGATCCGCGGTTTGGGCGACACCCTCTATCCCATGATGACCGCGCTCGCCGCCTACTGCCTCTTTCGCGTCGCATGGTGCTGGGGCTGGGACATGACTGGCATCCACTCCATGCACATCGTCTACAGCGCCTACAGTGTCAGCTTCTTCGTCATGACAGGACTGCTGTGGCTCGGCTGCCGAAGAGCGCTGTGTCGCGTCTCATGAAGAGCACCCGCTGCCTTTCTATCAAAAAGATGTCAAACAGCCCGACGGATTTTCGTCGGGCTGTTTGACATTTTCTTGATTTTCGACCTTAGAAGCGATAGGTGAGCTGCACCCTTGCGTAGTCGCCGAGGCTGAAGCGCTCGGGTCCGTAGAGGGTGTCACGTGCGCCGATGCCTTTGGCGCCGAAGGTGTAGAAGGCTTCGACGAGGAGGTTTTCCATCGGCACGTAGCCCGCACCGACGGTGAAGCTCTTGATACCGTCGAGGTAGCGGTCGGGCAGCGCTTCCGTGCCGTTGCCGCCGAAGAAGGAGCCGTGCTCGAAGCGCTTGTAGTCGATGAACGCATTCCACGAATGCGGCACATTCGTATCGGCTTTGCCGAGATCGAGCCGCATGACCCAGAATTTTGGTGCAGAGCCGGTTTCCCTGCCTTTGATGGCGAAGTCGGCTGTGCCGCTCTTGTGCTCGTAGCGCGTGTGGCCGTTCATGTACTTGCCAAAGTCAGTCGTGTTCACGCCGTAGTCGAAGGACAGCGCGGCGTTCTTCGAGAGCTGCCACTTCGCGCCGACGCCGACGACGTTCGCGAGCGTATCGAATGTGCTGACATCGTTCGTCGTGCCGTTCGCCGCGAGGAAGCGATGCGAGTCATTGCCGACCGAGCGCAGATACCAAGCGGCGACGCCGAGATTCGGCGTAAGTTCGTGACGTGCCTGCACATAGAACGCCTGCTTGAGCGCAGGGATCTGGTCGCGCTCGAGAACGGTGCCGACTTGCAGCACAAAATAGCCTGCGCGTTCCAGCAGCTTGAGCGGTTGAGCGCTCTTGTCCTCCGGACCCCAATAATAATCATCAATCAGATAGTCGATGATCGTTTGACCGAGATACGATATGCCCCTTTTATTGCCTACCGGAATCTTCCCGTTTAATGTAAATCCACTATTGGGATCATCCGGGTCGCGTTTCAACGACTGCACCTCGTGGTAAGCGCTTTTATCCCAAGAGGAACGAATGGTGCGCTCTTTTGCCTCATCCTTCGTCATTGATCTGAAATCTCCGGGCTGCAAATCACTCATCTTCAAATTGTAGCCAAGGATCGGCTTCTTTCCGTGATATGTTCCATAGCCGTAGAACTCATACGTCAGATTATAAACCCCGTCCGGATGACCGTCGATATTATCAGGCTTCTCCACCCGCGTCCGCGTCGTCTCCAGATCTGCCTCTGCCGACTCCCATGCCTTACGGGTGACATCCTCCATCTTCTCGCGATTGAATCTATCTTGATAAGAAAGGCTTGCCCTCGGATGCAGCTTCTTCAGCTGCGGACTTTCTTCCTGTGAAAGATATGTCCCGACGACGCTGCCATGTTTGTCCCTCACGGTCACCTTGTACCATGCGAAGTCATCGTGCTGGATTTTCCCTTTCTCAGACAACTGATCCATCAATTTTTGATATGCTTTGGGATTATCCTGTTTGACAACATTCAGATACTCGTCAAGAATCTGCTTTTCCTCTGCCAAACTCTGCACCTTGGCGAGCCGTTGATACAGTCCGTCAAATCCCGGGGTATCCTTGATGAGCGTACTGTAGTTCGGATAATACGGAACGGCGTCCGTCGTACGGCTGTTGATCGAGGTCGCCTTATAGCCCAGCCATTCCTCTTTGGTCACGCCGCGCACGAAGCTCTGGCGTGTCGCGTGCGTATAGGCGGAGTCTGTGACGCCCGTCGAGTGTCGGAAGTCGCCGTAGCCGAAACGCACCTGCGTATGAGCGCCCGTCCAGACAGCACGACCGCCGTCGTACTCCTTGCCGAAGTAATAGCCTGTGACGCCCATCGGCTCCGTCATGCGTCCAAGGGAGAAGTCCCAGTCGTTCGCATGTACGGTGAGATTCGCCTCGTCAAGGCGCACATGGTTGAGTCCACGGCTTTTGGCGACATCGGTATCGGTACCGACGCCCTCTGCGCCCGAAGCGCTTCCCAAAATAGTGAGATTCGTGTTCGCATCGATCCTCGCATCCACGCCGACGCGCAGCCGCTGCTCGAAACCGTGCTCGGCTTTTTCGAGGTAGTTCTTATACGCGCCGTCACTTACGCTCGCGGTGGTCGTGACACGCGCTTCAGACGGCTTTTCCTTGCCTGTAAAGGCATTCCAGCGTGCGCAATAATCGCCGATGACACGCACGCCCTTTTCCTTCGTCGTATCGAAGGGCTTTTGGATGAACCATGCGTCTTCGGGGATGAGATGCACTTCTTCCTTCTTGAAGCGCCCGCCCGCCCCCGTGCTCGCGTCAGGACCGAACTTCAAGTTCACGCCGATGCGGTACGTGCGCTCGTTGATCGCGCGGTCGTCATCGCGGTGGTTGAAGATATTGTCGACGCCGATATAGGCGCTCGCGTCCTTGCCGAAGTCTTTTTGCAGGATGAAGTTCCAGATACCGAAGGTCTTTGTCTCGTACGTCTGCTTGCCGCCTTCAGCGAAGTTGTAGTGCCATTTTCCTGTCACGCCGTCCCAATCGTAATAGTTGCCGTTGTTCGCAACACTGTTGCTGTCGAGCATGTTGACGTAGTAGTTCCCCCAAAGCGTCGCACGCCAGCCTTGATTCTCGTAGGTCACGCCAAGGTCGATCTTGTGCTGCGGCCGATCGAGCAAACGATCCGGCATGTTCGGATCGCTCTTGTTGATGGCATGAAGATAGGTATAGCCGAGCTTCGCCGACCAATGCTTGTCAAAGCGATGGTTATACTCCGCTTCAAGACCTGTGATCTCTGCCTTGCCGATGTTCTTGAAGCTGTAAATCATATCGGGCGGCAGGAGCCATCTGGCATCAGCGGAAATTTCCGGATGGAAATCCATAAGATAACCCGTGAAGTAGGTCGTCATATAGTTGTCGATGCGGTTGTGGAAAGCATTGATACGGTAGCTGTCCCTGCCATCCTTGCTCTCGCCCTCATAGCCAAGATCGAAGTTGAGGGACTTCTCCGGCTTCAAGTTCGGATTGCCGACAAAATAGTAGCCAAGGCGCGCTCGTTCAAGCCCCATCGGCGCACCTGCATACATCTCCCAGTTGTAATAAAGCTCGCCCATGCCCGGCTCGGTATAACCCGTGCCGAGATTCGCCTTGAAGCGCTGGTTCGTCTTGCCGCCGATGTTGTGCGTCATGCCGATATTGAACGTCGCATGTGTGCCGAAAAGGCTGCTGTGATCGACGCGCAGAATTGGCGAGAGCAAAGTATTTCGATTGATCTGCCATGCGTCCTGCAAAAACACATATTGCTTCTTGATCTCCACACTGCCAATCGTCAATCGGTTCTGCCGCGCCTCAAACTCTTCATTGAACGCTTTTCCGTTCCAAAGTACTGCATGTCCAAACATTTTACGATCATAATTGGCAAATTCCTGGTCATAGTAGTGATTGATTGCCGAAGTCGGCGTATCAATATGAGTCAGATCCTGGTTGCGAGCATCATCAAGCAGTTGCTGACCGAATGCCATCAGTCGCGCCATGACATCCGGCGGCGCTGGATTCCAGTCTTTATCATAGCCCTGCGAGCCATATTTCAAATAATCCTGATACGTATAGATTGGCTCCAGCGAACGTCCGGCAGCGTCCTTATATCCATACCACTCGTATTCATTGTCATACTTCGGCACTCCCGCTTCATTTCGCGTCATCGCATAGTCGTGCACGCGCGAAGATGGCGCACCCGCGCCGCCTCTCGTATAAAGGTTCTTATCGTACTCCCACGGATCGATCATGCGCGTATGGCTGTTCGGCGCGTTCTTGATTCGGCTGCCCTCGCCCTTCTCCTGCGTGTAGCCAATGCCGTAGGTCAGCAGATGATCGCGATGGATCTGGGTGTTTGCCGATGCCTTGAGGCTCCATTGCTGATGCATGATGTCGTCGATGTAGTTGAGCGTGTTCTTGCCTTCATAGGGAGAATTGATATAGTCCGAGGTCAGCGTCGTATCGTCCTCGTTCATCTTTGCATAGTCGAGAGAGACATTCCAATCCGAATTGCCGCCGCGCCCAGCATACGAGAGGCGATAGGTGTTGCGGTCAAGCTCACGCTTGAAGTTCTGCAGACCCTCTCCCCCAGAATTAGATCGCTTGACGAAACGCTCCATATCCTCTGCTGTATGATCGAGGTTCAAAGAAAGACTATGATTCTTATCAAGATCATAGGATGCGACAAGTCCGATGTTCTTAATGTCGCCATAGTAGCGCAGTGAGTTTCGCACACGGCTTTCCTCGTCTTCATAAGAGTCGCCGCTCTTGATGAGACCGCCGAAGGATTCCATGCTGTAAATCGGCATGATGTCGCGCTTGCCGCCGTAGGCTGCGACGCGCAGCTTGCCGATCTTGCCCGAGTCGGCGCGCAGGAAGAAGTTCTTGTATGGCAGATTCGAATCGCCCGCAGCACGTCTGCCTTCAAGATTCAGACGCAGACCTGCACTCTTCGCCGCCGCCTTCGTGATGACGTTGACGACGCCGCCGATAGCGTCGGCGCCGTACTTCGCGCTCGCCGCGCCGCGGATGATCTCGATGCGCTCGACGTTCTCCGTGCCGAGCCGCTGCAGTTCGTCGCCCGCGCCCGTATACTTGGCGAAGTCGCCCATGACGGGCTGACCGTCGACGAGAATCAAAGTATGGCGCGGCTCCGCGCCGCGAATCGAGAGCGTGACGCGCCCCATGGCATCGACGCTCCGCGTCATACCCGTCTCGTCGAAGATGATGTCCTCGACGGATTTCGCCTGCTTCTTCTCGATGTCCTCTTTCGTGATGATCGTCGTAGACTGCGACTCGTACTTCGCATCCTCTTTCGCGGCGTTTGCTTCGACGTCAACGGATCCCGTCTGAACGTCTATCTCTCCCGCACTTTCATGCGCCTGTACCGTACAAAGAGGCAGCATGAGATGGAGCGCGACAGCGAACGCCAACGCGTTCTTTTTCCGAACGGTGATTTCTTTCACTTGCGTTTCCCTCCAATGCTTTGGAAAGCACGGGGCGATGCCGTGCTTCCTATAAATTTATGAAATCAACTCTTATTCTCATTAATTATATCACTCTTTGAGAATAAATCTACCCTTTTGGGCAAAAAATATGAAAAAAATTCTATTTTATTCATATTTTTGAATCTCATTCACTTTTTAATGAAAAAGAAAAACTGTTGCATCATGTGTGCGACAGCCCTCTCCTTATGATTCTTACGGGAATCACGAATATTGAAAGTCCATCTACGTTTCACGCTACCAGCTCAAAGCAAGCTGTGCATCCTGCCAAACTCCTGCTCCATGGGGAACTTCGATAGATGCGTTCATTTCTTTCATGATGCCATCCTCTTCCCTACAACTGCACGACACTGCCGTCCTGCAGCAAATAGAGGCAGCGTTCCGCCACCTTGCGGCCCAAGATCGCTTCCACGGCTTCCGTGTAGATCTCGATCTGCAGGCGGTACTTCTCACGCACGGCTGCGGGACGCGTGTTCTTGTCCGTCTTGTAGTCCAAGAGCACGAGTGCGCCGGCTTCGTCCTCGAAAAGCACGTCGATGACGCCCTGGACGAAGATTCGCGCCTCGGGCTCAGCTTCGGGGTAGAAGCGATGCGCTTCGAGGCGGCGGCTAAAGGGAAGTTCGCGCCAGAGGCGCCGCGCCTTCTTCATGCGCGTGCCGAGCGGCGACTGCAGGAAGGATGCTACGGCGTCGAGACGGACGGCTTTCGCCTGTTCGGGCAGAAGCAGCTCCTTTTCCACCATATTCGCCAGCTGCTTTTCCAAGCCCTCGCGGTCAGTGTCTCCCGTGAGGTCGATATGCTGCAATACTGCGTGCATAAGCGTGCCGTATTCCGCCGCAGAAAATCCTGCCTTTTCCTGCATGAAATCGGGGCGTTTGAATACATTTTTGGAACTGCCATGCACTTCCTTCAACGGTATATAGGCCTTCTCCTCCGCCGCATCTTCGACGGAGAAGCGACGCTTGAGTTCCGTAACGGAGAGCTTCGCCGGCACGTTATCGACGCCGTGCGGCGCGTACTGCCAAGCGAGCATCTGCTCAACATCGTCCTTCTCCTCGCTCGCTTCCAAAGGCTCTCCCCTGCGCAGTTTCTCGAACAATTCGTCGTCTTCGGCGACGGCAGCGCTGACACTCTTGACGGCGGCGACCGGCACGATTTCCACCTGCCAGCGCGAGTCGTCCTCGCCAACGGGCGCGACGCGCTTTTCGAGGAGCGCGGCCTTCTCCCGAAGGGGTGCGCCGTCCGCATGGCGTGCGACGGTCATGCCGAGCCAGTCGAGGAAGGAGTTTGCCGCAAGCGCCGCATGGGCGGGAAGCGCACGCTCCGTCTGCGTGACGAAACTGCACCAGCCCTCTGCGCATGCAGCAAGTTTCTTCGTCGAGCCGACGAGGATGAGCTTTTCCCTCGCACGCGTCATCGCCACATAGAGGACGCGCAGTTCCTCCGCCTTGCTCTCGCGCTTGATGCGCTCGGCGACCGCCTCCCGCGCAAATGTCGAGTAGCGGAGCGACTTCTCGCGTTCCGTGCGGTAGAGTCCAAGCCCCAGTTCACGATGCATGAGGAGGTCTTGCGAAGCGTCTTGCATGTTGAATTTCGAGCCGAGTCCCGCGACGATGACGACGGGAAATTCCAGTCCCTTGCTCTTATGAATCGTCATGATGCGCACGACGTCCTCGCCTTCGCCGAGCGTGCGTGCGGCGGAGAGGTCGGTTTCCATCTGCTGCATCTTCTCGATGAAGCGCAGGAAGCGGAAGAGTCCGCGAAAGTTCGTCTCTTCATAGTCGCGTGCGCGGTCGGCGAGCATGCGCAGGTTCGCCTGGCGCAGAAGCCCGCCCGCCATGCCACCGACGTAATCGTAGTAGCCCGTGTCACGGTAGATCTGCCAGATGAGTTCGGGCACGCTGACGCGCCGCACGAGGTCGCGCCAATCTTTGAGAAGCCGCAGGAAGGCGTCGACCTTTTCACGCAAAGATGCAGAGAATTTCGCTGCAGGGTCATTGACGACGAGGAGTGCGCCGAAGATGTCCTCTTCGGGCGCGGCGAGCCGAAGCTCCGCCAACTCGCTGACCGACAGTCCGACGATCGGCGAGCAGAGCACCGCCGCGAGCGGCACGTCCTGACGCGCATTGTCGATGACGGCGAGCACGGCGAGCACGACGCGCACCTCCGTTGCCTGAAAATAGCCGGCATCGAGCGTCGCATACGCGGGGATGTCGGCATCACGCAGCGTTTCGAGGAGAATGTCCGCCTTGGTGCGCACGGCACGCAGAAGGATCACGATGTCACGCCAGCGCAGCGCACGATAGCCGTCCTTGTCGGCGACGAGAGCGCCGCTCTCCATCAGCTCGCGCACGCGCCGTGCGATGAACGCCGCCTCCAGAGCGAAGCCCTTGAGCTCTTCTTCCTCTTCTCCCGCCGGCATCTCTGCACCGCCATCTGCCACAGCCGAAGTTTCCGCCTTTTCCTCGTCCTCTTCTTCAGGCTCAACAGACGATTCGGCGTCACTCTCGATGATATGCAGCTCGGCCGCCCCCGCAAGACTCTTTGGCGAATCCTCAGGATAGAGCGCCGCAAAGTGCAGCGCCGCGGCATCGTCGTATGTAAGCTCCATCGCCTCGGGCGTCATGAGCTGCGAGAAGATCCAGTTCACAGCTGCGAGCACGCCCGCGCGGCTACGGTAGTTCTCCGAGAGGTCGATGCGTGCATACTTCTCGCCCAAGGTCGGATACTCGCGCTGCTTCTTGAGGAAGAGCTGCGGGTCGGCAAGACGGAAGCGATAGATGCTCTGCTTGACGTCGCCGACGGCAAAGAGGTTGTCATCACGCGCGACGAGAGAGAGAATCGCCTCCTGTACGCCGTTCGTGTCCTGATACTCGTCAACCATCACTTCCTCGTACTTCTCGCGCAGGGCGAGCGCCTGCGCCGAGGGGCGAAGCTCTCCCTCCGGCGCATCCTTGTCGCAGAGGACGGCGAGCGCGAAATGCTCCAAGTCGTTGAAATCGACGACGCCGCGCTCCTTCTTCGCCGCTTGAAAAGAGGCGGTGAAATCCTTGACGACATCGACGATGGCATGAGCCATGCCCGAAAGAGCGCGAAGATCGTCGAGAAGCTCCTCTTCCGTCGCATGAAAATACGTGTCCTTGAGCTTTTTGAGACGCTGCTTCACGCGATCGCGCGGCTGCGTAAAGAGACGCTTCGCCTCCTCCTTTTCCTCCTCGTCCATGCCCTTGGGAAAGTTCATCCTCGCATGAGCATACGAGGAGAACGCCTGCCGCAGCCCTTCCCAATCCCTTGCCGCCAAGGCGTCGAGCAGGTCTTTAAGGATTTTCTCGTCCCCCTCCAATGCGGCATGGCACGTCTCATAGCCGAGCGATTCCGCCTTCTCGACAAGCCGCTCGATGGTGGCAAGACCGGCGGCAAGCTCAAAGGAAATTTGCGCGAGCACGGACTGCGCCCACGGCGTATCGAGAAGACGCTTCTGCTCTGCGAGGTCGAAGCTCTCGACGAGCGAGTCGAGCCAGCGCGAAGGAAAGGGCTGACTGCACGAAAAGGCGTAGAGGCGCAATACCATGGCATAGAGCGCTTCGTCGCCGCGCTCCGTACCGTAAGCGGCGGTAAAGGAAAGGAAGTCCTCCTGCGCTTCGTCGTACTTCTTTTCAAAGACTTCTTCGAGCGTGTCCTGCTGTAAGAGACGCTTCTCCTGCTCGTTTGCAAGGCGAAACTTCGGATCGAGATCGATGGCGGCGAAGTTTCGCCGAAGGACGTTCTGGCAGAAGGCGTGAAGCGTCGAGATCGAGGCGTTGGAAAGGAGCGCAAGCTGGCGCTCAAGCCTCGGCGACGCTGCTCCCTTGGCAATTTCCTGCGCGAGAGCCGCTTCGATGCGTTCGCGCATCTCGGCGGCGGCGGCGTTCGTGAAGGTGACGACGAGAAGCCGATCGACGTCCGTCTCCCCTTGCAGGATGCGGCGGATGATGCGCTCGACGAGCACCGAGGTCTTGCCCGAGCCGGCCGCCGCCGCGACGAGCAGATTCTTTCCCCGTTCCTCGATCGCCCTCAGCTGTGCCGCAGACCATTTGCGTACGTCGCTCATTCAGCATCCTCCTGTCCTTTCAATTCCATGCTGTCCATCAATTCTGCGTCCTCATGGCTTTGCAGCCGCCGATAGGAAAAGCCCGGCACGAGCGGGTCGAAGCCGCAGACGGCGATGTACGGGCAGAAGCGACATGCCGTCCTGTCCTTGAGGCGGTACGGCAGGGCGCGCACCTCGCCCGAGAGGATCTGCCTTCCCGTATCCTTGAGAATGTAGGCGATGTAGTCGAGCAGGATGGCAAACTCCTCTTCCGTCTTGACGTAATCGAGCTTCCGCTTGTCGATCTCGCCCTTCTTCGTCAAGGCGACCTTCGTGAAGCTGAAGGTACTGTCGAGTGCGCGTATGACGTCGGCGTCCGCGAGCACCCAGCCGGGCATCTTGAGCTGCCCCTGCAGAAGCTTCTTCGCCTCCGCCGCATCTATGCGATGGGGCGCTGTGACGAGCGGATTCTTCAAGAAGCAATAGAGCATCGCTGCGGGCAGAAGCTCCTTTTCCTCGGTGTGCGCGAGGAGGTTTCTGGCGACGAGCAGATAGGTCAGAAGCTGCAACCTCAGACCGTAGTACACCTCGACGAGGTTGATGTACGCCTCGCCCGTCTTGTAGTCGAGGATGAGGAAGTAGCGCCCTGCCTCGTCCATGTCGATGCGGTCGATCTGCCCCATGATTTCGAGCGAAGAGCCGTCAGCGAGCGCATACGTCAGCGGCGGCAGGCTGCCTGCACCGCGTCCGAAGGAGCGCTCGAAGGCGACGGGGCGGAACTCGCTGGCCGCATCGAGCTCGATGAGGCGCACGAGCGCCTTCTTCGCCGTCTCCTCGATGCGCACGAGGAGATTCTCGTACTGCTTCGAGCTCAGGAGGATTTCATTCTGCAGCCGCGGCGCAAGCAGGCCAAGAATCTCATGCAGGATCTCGCCGCACTCCTCTTCGCCTACGTCGCGCCAACGTCTGCCGTCCTTTTTCAGCCGCTCGCCAAATTCGCGCAGGGCCGCATGAAGCAGCACGCCGAGGTCAAGCGTGCGAAAGCCATGCTCAGGACGCTCCGCCAGATGCAGGCCATAGCGTGCGAAATGCTGGAAGGGACAGGCGCGAAACGACTCAAAGCGCGTGACGCTGCCGCGCAGACGACGATTCTTCGTGTAGAGCGCCGCCGCCAGCTCCTTGGGCAGAAGCTCCGCCGCAGCACGCGAAAATATGCCCTGCCGCACTTTCTGCAGGACAATGCTCATCTTTTTCTCCCCCAACGCCCAGTTGTAGACGTCACGCCAAAAAGGCTCAAGCGTCCCCTTCTCGCGGTAGCTGCGCAGCGCCGCCGCCAGAGCCGTCACCGCCTGACGACCGCCCGCAAAGAGGCGGCGCTCCGCCCCCTCCAACGGAACGGTCTGCAAACGGACAGCGGGCAGGACAGTGCGGATCTGCCCGAGCAGAGAGGCGGGCAGGAGAGCCTTTCCCTCCGTATCGGCGAGAGCATAGGAAACCCACAGATAGTCACGCGCTTCCGTGAATCCTTTGTAGAGCAGGAATCTCTCGTTGAAACTTCCCTCGACGGAGCCTTGCGGAAGCTCCAGCCCCGCCTCCTTCAAACGCAGGCGGTCGGCATCGGAGAGCAGTCCTTTCTCCTGGCTGCGGCGCGGCATGACGCCCTCATTCGCGCCGAGGATGTAGATGGCGCGTGCATTTTCAACGCTGTTTTGATCGAAGTCGGCGACGGTCACGTAGTCGAGTCCCGGCGGAATCAGGGAAATCTGCAGGGCGTCAAGCCCGTCGCCCAGGACGTCCTCAAATTCGCGCACCTTGATCGCCTCGTCGCCGCTCGTCTCCACCATCTGATCCAACAGGGAGATGACGTCGTCCCAGATCTGGCGATGCTCACGCGACTCGGCGAGGCGCCCCGCCTTCTCCGCCTCATCCGCCCACCGCTCCAACGTCTGAGGCACATCGAGCGCGAGCAGCAGACCATAGAGCGCCTCAGCGTAGCCGCGCACCGTCGACGCCGCCTTCACCTGCGCCGTAAACTCCTGCAGGGGTTCTGCCACGGCGCGGCGGCAGGAATTGATCTGCGCGAGGCGTTCCTCTTCCTTCTGCGTCGCGCCCTCTTCCTCCTCGTCCAGACTGCGGCGGCGATGCCAGTGCCAGTCCTCTTCCATCGTCCAGCGCGAGCCGCGAATGCCGAACTCCAGCACATAGTTTTCGAGCAGGTCGATCCACTCGCGCGTCTTTTGGAAAAATCCCGTCTTCAATGCGCGGAACATGGCGTCGTAGTGCCAGCCGCGCAGCACCTCGAATGCCGAGCGCACGAGCTCGGCGAGCGGATGATGGACGCCCGCACGCTTGTTGTCGCGAAAGTACGGGATGCCGCAGTCCTCAAGCGTCAGGGCGAGCATGTCGCCGTAGGCAGTCTCGTCGCGCGTCAAGATGGCGACGTCGCGCCAGCGCAGCCCCTTCTCGCGGCACAGGCGCACGATGTCGGCAGCCGCCGCCTCCATTTCCAGCCGCCTCGTCGCCGCCTCGACGAGCGCGACGCCCGCCGTCCCCGCCTGCGGCACGAGCGGGAAGGAGAACGCCGTGCGCTCGATGGCAGCGAGCGCGTCGCTTTGAAAGCGCCGCCTCTCCTCCAAACTGCGCACGCGCACAGGAATCTGCATCTCCTGAGCCAACCGCCGCAGCTGCTGCAAGGTCTGCGCCTGCCGATAGAAGAGACTGCCCTCGCGCTGCATGGCCGCCTCGTCCGTCGGATCGAACGTCAGCGTGATATGCACATTCTTCGCCTTTTGAAAGAGCGCCGCAAGAATCTTTCTTTCCTGCGGATTGAAGAAGGAGAAGCCGTCAACCCATACCTCCGCCCCCTCCAAAAGGCGCGAGGAAGGAATCTTCTCGGCAAGCGCGTCGAGCATGTCGCCCGTATCGTTGTAGCGCCCCGCCATCTTCTCTCTGTAGCGGCTGTAGATGAGCGCGAGATCCGCGAGCTTCCGGCACAGATCATCGTCAGCGAGCGCAGATTTCGCCTGCAGCAGGGCGTCGCCGTCGATGCCGTAACTGCGCATCTCCTCCATGGCTCTTTCCAGCGTCTCCGTAAAGCCGCGCTGCTTCGCCGCACGCGCAAATGCCTGCAGGCTGTCGCCTTCTTCGGCGAGGATGCGCTTCAGCAGCAGCCGTCTGCCCACGCTCGTGATGCGCGCGGCTGCCGCACCGCCCGTCTCCTGCAGCACATGACGCGCGAAGCGCTTGAAGCCGAACACGAGACCGCGCACGAATCCCTCACCCGCACCCGCCATCATGGCGGCGAGGCGGCGCTCTGCGCGATACGTCGCATGTTCGGGCAGGAGAAGCACGAGGGCGCTGCCCATAGGCTCTGCCTTCATGCGCTCCGCCATGCTGGAGAGGCAGGCGTGTGTCTTTCCCGTTCCCGCACGCCCCAAGATGAACTCGATCATATCTTCTCCCTCGTTTCCCATTCGTGCCAAAGAAAAATGCCGCGCGGCATAAACGATGCCCGCGGCATTTTTGTCATACAAACGGCTCAGCGCGTCAAGCCGAACGGCGTCGCAAGGCGCACGAACGCACGGCCGCAGCCGCACGGCTCGTCGAGCCGCATGACCGCCTGCCCCGTGCGGTAGCGTATGAGCGGCATCGCCTCTGCGGCGAGCATCGTGACGACAAGCTCGCCCATGCGTCCCGGCTCATGAATGACTTTCGCGCCGCTGAACTCAATGAGCTCCGTGTAGCAGTAATCCTCCTGCACATGATGCCCCTGCCCCTTGCCGCACGGATAGAAAAGTCCCGCCGTGCCCAGCTCCGTAGAAGCGAAGAGGTCATGCACCTCAGTCTGCAGCCGATCCGAGATATGGCGTCTCATCGGATTCGAGATCGCCTCGTTCAGACAGACGACCGTCTTTATGGGCAAGGCCGACGGCTCGATGTTTTTCATCTGCGCGTGCACGATGAGCTGCATGACGAGCGGCTGGCTCGCCAAGAGCGTATCCATGCCCGTCAGGCGCACGAGTTCGACCGCCGACTGCATGTCCTCGCCGAGCAGCACGGTCGTCGCGCCGATCACCTCCGCCGCCATCTGCAAATCGAGCAGCCGTCCGTCCGACATGTCGCCGAGAATGCCGACGACAGAAGCGCGATGGACGCCCGTCGCTGCGAGAGCACGCGTCAGCATGTCGACGTTCCTCGCAATGTCGCCGTTCGTATACATCTTGACGACAGCGCCCGTATGATTGCGGCAGCTGATGCGCAGGACGCCGCTCAAGGGAAGCGTGAGGAAATCGAACGGCGATGTCGCGAGGATGTCGGGCAGAGAAGTGAACGGCAATTTCTCAATGTCTTCCAGCTTCTCAATCTGCGACGCGCAGACGTTTGCAAACTTCGTACGGTAAAAGGTGCTCTTCTCGCTCGCCCAAGAGACCGCCTTCTTCAGCCGCACAAGCTGCAAGTCCCGCAAATCATCGCGGCTCATGCACTCGATCTTCTCGTTTGCAAACACCTGCCCCGCCCCCTTTCCTCAAAGATGCCGCCTCGCTCACGCCAGCGGTCTCTGATAAAAGAATGGCTGGTAACTTGTGTAGCCGATCTTGCGGAAATTCAAAATCGCCTCCGTCGCGCCGACGAAGAGGATGCCTCCGGGCTTCAGTGCGCGGAAGAAGTTCGTGTAGAGGTCGAACTTCGCTTCCTCCGTGAAATAGATGACAACGTTGCGGCAGAGAATCAGATCAAAGCCCGTCTCAAAGGGATCCTTCAAAAGGTTGTGACGTTTGAACTCGATGAGCTTCTTGATGTCCTCATGCACAGCGAACGTGCCGTCGCTTCCCTTCGTAAAGTATTTGTTGAGGCGCGGACTCTCGACACATTTGAGCTCGTTGTCCGTGTAGACGCCGCGCTTCGCCTTGGCAATGATCTCGACATCGAGATCCGTCGCGAGGATGCGATGCTGTTTGCCCGGCGTCATCTCTTTCAAGATCATCGCCAGAGAATACGGCTCAGCGCCGATGGAGCAGCCCGCGCTCCAGATATTGAGCTTGGACGAGCGCGTCAGCAAATCGGGAATGACATCCGTCTCAAGCTTCGAGAACTTCTCCGGCGTGCGGAAGAACTCCGAGACGTTGATCGTCAGATATTCGATGAAGGCGTCGAACTCCGTCTTGTCCTGCGTCACCATATCGAAGTATTTCGTATACGAATCGTAGCCCTTGCGCGTCACAAGACTGCCGATGCGCCGCTTCATCTGCGGCTCCTTGTAGAGATCAAGGTCAATCTCCGTCTTCGCCTTGAGCTTCCGCTTGAATGCGCCCCAATCCTGATCGTCCAACATATTCGTTTTACCTCCTGCCGGCGGAGACGGTACGCCGTCTCCTCTCGTTTCGTTCTACGAAAAGTGCCAAGCCGCTTTTCAAAGCGAGATGGCACACCTTACTCTTTTAATTCTACACAAAGGGAAAGAATCCTGTTTTTTCTCATGGACGCGCTAAAAGGCTGCTGCACTGAGCAGCAGCCCATGATGACCCTCAGCCTACTTGATCTCTATGCTGTTCTTTTTGACGTCCTCGACACCGAGCTTCGGCAGGACAATCTTGAGGATGCCATTCTCCATCGAAGCTGCACTTTCCTCCCACTTGATGCCGTCGACTGCGAAGGAACGCTCGAAGCGACCCGTGCGGCGCTCGCGCATCAGATACTTCAAGTGGTTCTCGCGCTCAGGAACTTCCACGGCAATCGTCAGATACTTGTCGTCCTCGTAGGTCAAAGAGATGTCTTCCTTAAGGATGCCGGGCAGTTCTGCTTCAATCTCATAGTAATTTTCTTCATCGAGGATGTCGCAGCGAAAAGAAGCAAGCGCCCCCGTCACCTTGCCAATGGGATTGAGCGGCTGCTCCATGATGAAGTCCACCACGCGCTCCACCGTATCGCGCGTCTTCTCCGCATTGTTTCGGAAATTGAAAGGTATGCTGCGAATCATGACGTTTCCCTCCGATCAACACTCACGTCCTATTCTCATTTTCTATATTATACGGTGTTTTGCTAAAAAATTCAAGCGACGGACAAGGTTGTCGAGGAAAAATCAAGACGTCAGCTTCATGTGGCGGCGCAGCAGATAGAGGAAGTACGGCGTACCGATAAACGCCGTCATGATGCCCACGCGGATCTCCATGCCTTGAAGCAGGATGCGCCCCAGAGAGTCGCAGACGACGAGGAATACGCCGCCGGCCAGGAGGCTTGCAGGCAGCAGCTTCCGATGGTCAGGGCCGATCAGAAGCCGCATCATGTGCGGCACGACGAGTCCGACGAAGCCGATGTTGCCGCTGATGCAGACGCCCGCCGCCGTCGTCAGTGATGCGAGCGCCAGAAACAGCAGGCGGAAGAAGGTCACGGGCATGCCCGCAGCACGCGCCTCGACCTCACCGAACGCAAGGAGGTTCAAATGGCGTGAGAGGATCAGCATGAGGAAGGCGCCACCGCTAATGGGTGCGATTCCCAGAAGGACATGATCCCAGCGGCGATAGTCGAGGCCGCCGATCGTCCAGAAAAGGTACTGCTGCATCTTCTGCTCGTTCATGACCGTGAGAATCGCCGCCGTGCACGCGCCGAGGAACATGCCGACGACGACGCCCGAGAGCAGGAGCGTCATGACAGGAATGCGCCCGTGACGCATGGAAAGCGACACGGTAAGCCCCACGGCGAGTATGGCGCCCGTGAAGGCGAAAGCAGGCAGCGAAAAGACGCTGACGGCAGAGACGCCGAGCGCGATGGCGAGCACAGCGCCGACGGAAGCGCCGCTCGATACGCCGATGATGCCGGGATCGGCGAGCGGATTGCTGAAGATGCCCTGCAGCACTGCGCCTGAGATGCCCAGCCCCGCCCCCACCATGAGGCCGACGAGCGTGCGCGGCAGACGAATGTGCCAGAGCACCGCCTGCTGCTCAGGCGTAACCGTGACGTCGGAAAAGAATGGCAGACCCGCCGCGTGGGAGAAAGCCGCGAGCACGCATTCCATCGAGATGTCATACTGCCCTGAGCTCATCGACAGGACGACAGCGAAGACGACGAGGCACGGCAGAAGAAGCCAAAAGAAGAAGTTTTTCTTCTCGCAGAATTTTTTCACGACGCCGCCTCCTTCCTTCCCAAGATGACCTGCAGGAGATGTGATTTCCTGCCTGCACCCTTCTCCGCCTCCGTGAAGACCTCCGCATGATTCGTCAGCGGATTCTCCACGACTTTGATGGGCGCACCGTAAGCGCGTGTCAGAAGCTCTGCCGTCAGCACCTCGCGCGGCAGGCCGTCGGCGAGGAGCGCACCGCGCCCGATGAGCAGTAGACGCGAGCAGAAGCGTGCAGCGAGGGAAAGCTCATGCGCGACGAGCACGACGGTCTTTCCCGCGGCACAAAGTTCGCGGCAAAAGCGGAAGATCTCCTCCTGATAGATGATGTCCAGTCCCGTCGCCGGCTCATCGAGAAAGAGCACGGGCGTCTGCTGTGCGAGCACCTTGGCGAGCAGCACGCGCTGGCGCTGTCCGCCCGACATGGCCTGAAGCGGCTTCTCCGCCAGTTCTGCGACGCCCGTATACGCCATGCACGCCTCGGCGATGGCGATATCGTGCGCCTGCTCCTGCCGCCACCACGAGAGATACGGATAGCGCCCCGAGAGCACGACCTCGCGCGCCGAGTAATCGAACGTCATCTCCAGATGCTGCTGCAAATAGGCGGCGCTCTTCGCAAACTCCTTCGCCGGCAAATCGCCGATTCTCTGTCCCATGACGGAGATCTCACCCGCGAGCGGCGCCAAGATGCCGCGCATCGTCTTCAAAAGCGTGCTCTTGCCCGCGCCGTTCGGCCCGATAAGACCGACCATCTCGCCCGCTGCAATACCGAACGAAACGTTCTCCAAGATCACCTGCCGCTCATAGCCCGCATAAAGTCCCGCAACCCGTATCATTTCCTGCAAATTCCACCGCTCCCTTGCTCGGAAAGCACGGATAAATCCGGTTGCCCATCTTCACACATTCGGGCGGCTTTATTTATCCGTGTTTCCCTTATGACATCTATAACATCCATTGTCGTCGCAGAATATGTCCGTTCCAAAGCTGCTCCTCGATGAAGCGCGAGCCGCGCAGTCCCATGAACGGCGCATCCGTCAGCTGAATGCGGTCGAGCACAGGACTGGCGACGGGCAGGAACTGCGCGTGCTGCGGCGCGACCTGCGCCGCTTCGTTGCTGCTCGCGAGCAGCAGCCCGTTCTTCATGGAGGCGAGGAACTGCGCCAGCTCCGCCGTATGCGTCTCAGAAAAAACCTCGTCGGCGATCCCAGTGGCATCTGCCGCTTCCTCTGCCTCCGCCGCCACGGCGAGGCGGCGCACGTCCGCCCACTCCGTGCGCAAGGCTCTTGCCAAGCCCCAAGCCATAGATTCAGGCGCACGAACGAGCGCCTCGTCGAACCAAAGCTCGCCCCACATGCTCTTTATTTCGTTCAGGCGCAGGAAATCTTCCTTTTCCACACGCGAAAGTTCTTCCTGCACATCCTTCTCGCGCGGCGCGGGCAAAGCGCCCGCGATCTCTTCAAGCCAATGCCGCGTGCCCGCCCTGCCGTAAGGCGGCAGCGGTGCGACAAACGGCGTGCCGCTGCGCTCCAATAGTATCTCTGCCGAAGCGAGTCCCAACTCCCTGTGCACGACGATGTTGAGCGCGGCGGCGGGCAGATGCTGCAGCTCCTCCGCCGTCTCGCCGCAGCCGAGGACGGCGTTCACTTCATAGCCCGCCAGATGCAAAAGGCGCACGAGTTCTCGCGCGTCGTTCGCCCCGTTGCAGTAGCTCGCCGTCATGCCGAGAAGGTTCACGCCATGCGACTTCTCCTCCTTCTTCTCAGGCAGAAGTGCCTCGATTGCCGCACACGCGGCCTTGCTCCAGCCTGCGGCGAAGCTGCCCGCAAGACCGCTGCTGTCGACGGCGACGACGGGCGCTGCAATGCCCGCCGAGCGCGCGATGGCAGCTACATCGTCGCCGATCAGGCCTGCGGCGCAGCTGCTGACGATGGCCAAAAGGCGCGGCGACTCAGCGATATAAGGCTGCAGGGCTTCCAGCAGATAATCCTCCGCGCCGAAGACGATGGCGTCGTTGTCAAGCTGCGTGCAGCCTGTGCGCCGCACGGCATCGCTCACGCCATGCTCGACGTGGCGCAGCGCAAAGTAATGGCACCACATGGGGCCGTTGACGATGACGGCAGCGTCTTGCCAAGCGGCAAAAAATGCCATTGCTCCAGCGAGCGCACAGCTGTCCGTCCAAGCGCAGACGTCATCGAAATGCCTTTTCTGCTCAGCCATAGATCAGACCTCCCCGGCTTTCGTGACGACAGACGATATGCACCATATCGTGCAGGAGCTTCTTTTCCATCGACCAGCCGACGGACGGCATGAGCGCCAGAAAGATCTGCCGCAGCCTTGCGTCGGTAAGCTCGTGCGTCGTCAGGACGAAATCCGCCGCTTTGAAAAGCTCCTCCGCCTCGCGGCTGCCCTCATGGGCGATCGACGCATCCGTCAGACACGCTACCTCTTCTTCCATGACCTTGCGCCGCCCGGGCAGGAACGAATCAAGGAGGACGACGCCCGCTAGTTCGATGCCCACCTTCTTCAGAAGGCGCATGACGATCTTCGGCTGAAACCAGTCGAGGTCGCGCCCGATGGCGAATGTCACGCGCCTTTCTGCGAGCGTCGGGCGCACCTCGTCCACGGCGCGTTGAAACGCCGCTTCTTCCGCGCAAATCGCTTCTTCCGCTTCCCTTTCCCTGCCGCAAAGCCTGCCGACCGCACGCAGCCACTCCTTCGTTTCCTCCGAGCCGACCGCATAGACGTCGGCGAGGTACGGCGTGCCAAAACGCTCATGAATGTGCCGCGCCAAGTCGACGAGAAGCGCCTGCTTCTCGTCGCTGCGCCGCCCGAGCACGATGAGAAGTTCCGCCGCCGGCACTACATCCATCTCAGATAGTGCGAGATACGACGGAAACTGCCCCGCAACGCGCAGGGAGAGAAGCCCGAGCAAGCGGCATAATTCCTTCACGTACTCGCCGTGAATGCCGCCGCAGTCGCCGAGCAGCACGACGCTTCCCGCACGGCGCTCTGCCGGCTTCATGAAGCGATCGACGAGCACGCGTGCAGCGTCAAGGTAGCCTGCATAATACTCGCCGTCGAGAAAGCCGTGCGCCGAGACGGCGCTGACGGGCAAGCCAATCTCTTGCTCCATCTCCTCGGCCACGGCGCACGTATCGTCGCCGATGACGCCGCTCACACAGGAATTGGCGATAAATATCGCTTGCGGCTGATATTTTTCTGCAGCAAAACGTATGCACTCGCGCAGACGATCCTCGCCACCAAAAATCGCCTCTGCATCCGACAAGGAGCTTGTCAGAAGCGGCACGGGCGAGAGGCGCACCTTCGTTCCCGCTGCACGCAGGCGATGGAAGCTTCCCACATCCATGCCATGGGCGATGTGAGCGCACGGACGCGGACTGTGGAAGATGACGAGAGCGCCGCGCACGAAGGAAAGCGCACGCCAGACGCCCGGCATGCTGCAGCTGCAATTCGTGCGGCGCATCACCACGCGTTTCGCTTCAGTTCCCATAGCTCTCCACCAGATCTTCCAACTCTTCAAACGCCATCGGCTTGGGGATGACTAGATCCACATTCCCCTCAATCGCCGCCGCAAGCTCTTCGTAAACCTTCGCCTGTGCGGAATCCGGCGCATAGGCGATGAGCGTCTGCCGATGGATCTCCGCCTCGTGTACGGCGGCAGAGCGAGGGATGTAGGCGATGAGCTTTGTGCTGAGGCGTGCGGCAAAGGCTTCCAAAAGCTCCTTTTCGCGTGCGACATCGCGCCCGTTGCCAATGATGCCGCCGAGCTTTACGACACCTCGCGCAGCGAAGCGGCGCACGCCCTTGGCGATGTTGTTCGCCGCGTAGAGCGACATGAGCTCCCCCGAGGAAACGATGTAGATTTCCTCGGCATAGCCCTCTCGTATCGGCACGGCGAAACCGCCGCAGACGACATCGCCGAGCACATCGTAGATGGCGACATCGACAGCATCAAACGCATGGAGCGCCTTGAGCCTTTCGAGCGCCACGATGATGCCGCGCCCCGCGCAGCCGACGCCCGGCTCAGGGCCGCCCGCCTCGATGCAGCGCACGCCGCCGTATCCCTCGTGCGCGATTTCCGCAAGAGAAAGCGCCGCGCCCTTCTTGCTGCGCTCCGCATCGAGCACGGTGAGCGGCGCGATGCGCCCTAAAAGAAGCCGCGTCGAATCGTTTTTCGGGTCACAGCCGATCTGACAGACCTTCTTTCCCCCGCGCGAAAACGCCGCCGATACATTGGCAGCAGTCGTCGACTTGCCGATGCCGCCCTTGCCGTAAAACGCAATCTTTTTCAATCTCAAAGCCGCCTTTCCTCTTTACTCCACCGCCGAGAGAAATTCCTGCCGCGACTGACGAAAAGCATCGCCGTAGAGAATCCATGCCGTCTCCTGCACGCCGAAAACGATGTTCTGTGAAATGTTGTAAACGTAACGCGCCCAAGGATGGCCGATCTGCTTTTCCCGCACGGCCGTCATCTGTTGAAGAGACGGATCTTCCATGTACTGTCTGCCGTAATTCTCTTCACGCGTTTCCGCGTCCTCGTAACTCGGCAGGAAGATGTAGTCGGGATTCGCCGCGACGAGCTGCTCCTTCGTCATCTCCTGTCCCATGCGGTTCCCTGCGGCAGCCTTTGCGTTGATCGACGCCGTATGGCTGCAGAGTTCGTCGAAGGTGCAGCCGGCGCCGCCGTAGTTGGGCATGATGGAGATGAGCACGATGCTCTTGTGCTTCTTTTCCTCGGGAACATCCTTCATCTTCTCTTCGATCTCCGCGAGCTTTTCCTCCATCTTCGCGATCAGTCGTTCGCCGCGCTCCTTCTCATCGACGGCTGCTGCAAAGAGGCGGATATTGGCATGGATGTCCTCCATCGTCGCCGCCGCACGGCAGACGACGACAGGCACGCCAAGCTCGCGCATGGCATCAGCGTTCTCGCGAGGAAGCCACGGCGTGACGATGATGAGGTCGGGTGAAAGCGCGGCAACCTGCTCGACAGAGGGACTGCGCGTGATGACCGTAGGAATTTTCTCGCGCACCCACGGCACATTCGTATGCTTCTCGTCCGCGAGCGAATCGTTGACCGCCGCCATGCGCTCCGGCTCGACAAGACCGAGCATCATTTCGTCCGTGCCCGCGCTGATCGTCAAGATGCGCCGGGGTTTATGCGGAATCTCGACGACAGTTCCCTCCGCATCCGTCACGCGGTATGCGCTCGACGCCTCTTCCTTTTCGCCCATGCAGCCCGTCAGAAAGAGCGCAAAAAGGAGCACAGAGCATGCGACAACTGCGGCAAATCGCGGATACTTCTTTGTCTTATACAATTTGTTCCGCCCTCTCTTCCAGATCGCCCTCGATGGAGAGGAACAGCTCGCGCAATTCCTCCTTCGTCTCCTCACGCGCTTTCCACAAGCCGCGCTGCTCCGCCTCTAGGAGCGTTTCCGCCATGCGGTGCAGCGCCCAGGGATTGACCTCCTGCAGCCACTCCTGCATTGACGCGTCGAGCACGTACTTGCGCGCATATCCTTCGTACATCCAATCCTCCATGACGGCACTCGTCGCATCCCATTGATAGCTGTGCGCGAGATAATTCGCAAGGTCGGAAGCTCCCTTGTAGCCATGCTCTTTCATGCCCTCGATGAATTTCGGATTCATCGCCTCGCCGCGGAACAGCCGCTCGGCTTCTGCTGCGACGGTGCGCACGACGATGCGCTGACGGTCGCTCGTATCGCCGCTGTAAGAGCGCGGCGCCTTGCCCGTGAGTGCACGCACGGTAGCAATCATGCCGCCGTGGTAGGCGTTATAATCGTCCGAGCTGAACATGTGCGTCTCGCGCGTGTCCTCGTTCTTGACCGTGACATCAAGTTCCTTCATGCGCCGCTGGAAAAGCTCGGGATCGTAGCCGCGCGCCATGCCGTCCGCGCCGTACGCCGTGCCCGAAAAGCGCGTGTAGACGGCCGCGAGATCGTCGAGCGTCTGCCATGCCTTCGACTCCAAAAGGTCGCCGACGCCCGCGCCGTAAGCGCCTGGCGGATCGCCGAAGATACGGCACGAGGCGCGTTCCCAAGCGAGAGCATGCTCTTCGCCCTGCTCTTCGAGCCATGCCGTGTCCGCGAGGATGTGCTTGCGCACGAAATTTTCATCTTCGCTCTCCTCCTGCACTGCTGCAAGCTTCACAGCCTCGTCGACCCAGCGGATGGCGTTCGGCACGGCATCGCGGAAAAGACCGCTAATACGCGCCGTCACATCGATGCGCGGCCGCTTGAGCTTGGCGAGGGGGATGACCTCAAGCCCGACGACGCGCTGCGACGGTCTCTGCCAGACGGGGCGCACGCCCATGAGATAGAACAGCTCGGCGATGCACTGTCCATGACTGCGCATATTCGAGCCTGCCCAGAAGACGATGCCGACCGCCTCCGGGTAGCGTCCCTCCTCGCTGATATACTGCTCGACGAGCGCATCGCCCAGTTCCTTGCCGTACTCCCACGCTGCAGGTGTCGGCAGACAGCGCGGATCAAGTCCGTAGAAGTTGCGTCCCGTCGGCAGGACGTCTGCGCCGTTCGTCGTCGGTGCTCCCGCCGGCCCCGGCTCGATGTAGCCGCCCGAAAGGGCGCGGAGCGTGCCCGTCAGCTCCTCCTCCGTGCGCAGGAGGCGCGGCACGATCTTCTCCGTAACTTCGCCGAACGCCGCCAGAAGTCCTTCCCTGCCCGCTGCACTGTACGAGGCGAACGGTTCCAAAGCCAACACTTCTCTCGCCGCCTGCGGCATGTAGGCGCGCGCGGCGAGGCGCACGAGAAGCAGGCGCATGACGTCTTCCACCGCATCGAGCTTTCTGCCGTACGTCATGCCGTCCTCCGTCATGCGTTCGCTGTGCTCCAAAAGCTCTTCGTAATCGTAGCCCTCTTCCTTGGCGATGAGGCGCAGGAGCGACGGCTCGCCGCCATGCTCGACGCGCACGAGCGCAAGCACGAGGTCTAAGAGTTTTTCGGCTTCTGGAACTTGCCCGAGGATATGAAGTCCCGTGCGGATCTGCATGTTCTTGATGTCCGTCACATAATTGTGCAGAGCAGCGACATAGGCGTCGAAGTCCTCGCCTTCCTCGATAGAATCCTCGAAATGGCAGAGCGCCGCCTTCTCGCGCACGATTTCCTGTACCGCTGCCAGATTGTCGGGCTGCGCCGCACGGAAATGAACGTACTCGTCGAGCGCCTGCTCAAGCTCCTGCAGCTCGTCGAAAGCGCCCGCAAGCTGCATCGGCGGCGAAAGATGGCTGATGAGGCACGCTGCGCCGCGGCGCTTTGCCTGTATGCCCTCACCGACAATCGTGATCCAGTAGGGATATACGTCGGGCAGATCGCCGAGCGAGACGTCGGGATAGCATTCGTTTGAGAGCGCTGTGCTCTTTCCCGGCAGCCACTCCAACGAGCCGTGCGTGCCGACGTGGACGACGGCGTCCGCTTGCCACAGATCGCGCAGCCAGTGATAAAATCCGATGTAGTGATGCGTGGGCGCGGCGTCGGGCGAATGCAGCAGCTTGCCCGGATCCTCGCCGAAGCCGCGCGGCGGCTGCACCGTGAGAAAGACATTGCCGTTGAGCGTGCCGGGCACGAGCAGCGTACCGTCGTAGTTGAACACCTCGCCCGGCTCTTCGCCCCAATCCTTTCTCAGATGTTCCTTGACCTTTTGCGGCAGCGCCTTGAAGAATCTTTCATACTGCGCCGCCGTAAGTTGTCCATCGGCATTCTTTACCTGCTCCTCACTCATGAAGCGGCGGTCATTCGTCGCGTGATTCGTAAGAATATCCATGAGCTCTTGGCTGCTCTCCGGCACAAAATCGACGTGATAGCCCGCCTCGCGCATCCTCGCGAGCAAGCGGCGCACGCTCTCGGGCGAGTCAAGCCCCGCCGCACTGCCGATATTCGCATTCGTCGGCGGATAGTTGTGAAAGACGATGGCGATCTTCTTCTCCTCGTTCGCCTTATGGCGCAGACTCGCCCACTTTTTCGCCTTCCTAGCCAGACGCTCCATGCGCTCCTCAAGCGGCGCATAGCGAGGCGTTCCCATCTCATCGAGTACCTTCGCCGCAATCGGCACGGCATGAATGACGCCGTCGAACTCCGGCATACAGACGCTGAAGGACACCTCCATCGGGTCGAGACCTGCAGGCGACCTTTCCCATTCTTCCTTGGGAGCAAGCACCGTGTACGCTTCAAGAAGCGGCACGCCGAGCGCATAGAGATCTTCGATGCGCGTGCCGCCCGCCTTGATGGAAAACTTCATCGTCGTGATAATGGCGTCGACGACGGTCTTCCCCTCGCAGCAGAAGTATCGCTTCATGGCATCAAAGAGCGTCGGCGACTCCACGCGCTCGTCGCGATACGAATTGGAAAAGACCGCGACGGCATTGAGTCCCTGCGCCTCGATCGCACGAATCAAGGCCGTGTGATAGGTGAAGTCCCCCGCGATCCACTCCGAACGATAGAAGATGACGCCGACCGTCCGCCGGCCGTCACGGCAATGCGCGGCACGATATCCCTCAATGTCCTGGCAATCGTCGTGCCAATCGGGATGGTATATGCCGTGCCAAGGCAGCGCGCGCGGCGGCTCCGGCTCAGCAGAAAGTCCGAACTTTTTGGCAAGATGCAGCAGGAAATTTTTCATATTCTCCTCGCCGTCGTAGCGGAAATACTGCCAAGCGAGAGCGATTTCCTCTGCCGAGAAGCCATAGCTGACCTTATCATGCTCGGCATTGTCCACGAGAATCAAATGCGGCGCACGGCTCTTCTGCAAAGTGCGCGACGCCTGCTGCAAGAAGGGATTGTCCAGCCCTGTGCCCATCCACAGGAACAGTGTGACATCGGCCTTCTCCTGCGCCTCGCGCCACGAATCCATGCCATCCGCCAGGCGGACGGCAATCGCCAGCGAGGGAACTGCCGACATGCACGCTTCCTGCACGTGATGGACGAGCGCAAAGACGCGCTGAATATTCGTATAGACTGCGATCTTCATTTTGCTGCACCTCTCGTGTTCACTGTTCATGCATCATCTGCATCCGTTTGCTTCCGAAACTGTCCGAGCCGCACGCTCGACGACGGCACGCACGAGAAGCATCGCAAGGGACTCCATATAGTCTTCCTGCATGAGCACGCCCTCCTGCGTCTTCAGGCAAAGCGCTGCCGCCATCTCTTTCAGCAGCTTTTCGGCTGCTTCCCAAGTCTCCTCCTTTTCCAGCAGTCCCCAGAGATGCTCATCATAGAGATGGATGAAGAGCACGCCCAAGGGGAAGAGCGCCGGCACGGCGGTCATTTTTTCCAAAGCTGCGATGAATTGCGCCTTAATTAAGGCATCGGCGCCCGCCACTTCCTTATATCGCTGCCACAGCGCTTCTTCCGTGACGCCGAAGCGGCGCAGGCGGCGCAGCAGATCGTGCTGCTGCGCGGGCGTAAGACCCGACTGCTTCTTGAGCGCTTCCTTGACCGCCGCCATGACGGCAAGTCCGATGAGCTCGCCGAGCTTGGAATGTTTTCCTGCGCCCTCGAAGAAGAGCAGCGACTCGCTGTTGGCGATGACGATCGTCTGATCCGTGCCCGAGCCCGTGGCGAGTCCCGTGGAATAGCGGCTCGGCGCCATGAGTTCCTGCAGCGCCGCCGTCTTCGCTTCCGTGCAGGTCACGAGGGCACGCGCGAGGATGCCAGGCGGCAGATCGGCGTCGATGACGAGCATGATGTTGATCGTGCCGCATTTCTTCTCCGCCATCTTGTAGTAAGACGCAGGATCGCCGACGCGCCCGCCGTTCGTTTCCACGCCACCCGTTACGATCGCCGTCACGGTCAGTTCCTTGTAGCTTCGCGACACGATGGAGGCGTTTTCCATGTGCGCCGCCGTACCCATGCCCGAGGTCAATTCTGGCGCAAGACCAAGCCGCTCCGCCACGATCTTCATGCTCTCGACGTACGTCGGTGCAAAGGACTCGCAGGGCATTCCCGATCCCTGCGTCATATCGCGGTTGAACACCGCCTCGAAATCCTCATGGTAGCCGCCGTTGTAAAGCGAAGTGCTCAGCACCTTGCGCCGCCCGCTGAAAACCAAAACGATGCTCTTGTCATAGCGATAAGCGACGTCGCCCGTCGTCAGTCTTGCCAATTCCATCTGCTCTTGCCCCTCCATCACGCACCATCACTCTTGCATATCGCGAAAACGCCGCACGACTTCCAATACGCCTTCGGCACAAAGGCGCTCCAGCGTGGCATAGCCCGCATTCATGCGCTGCGCGATCTCAGGCGCCAGTCCCACCTTCGGAAAGCTCTTCTCCGTATCGAGCACGATGCAGTGCGTGTCTCTTCGCGCGATCTCCTCCGCTGCGCGCAGCGCCTCCTCCTTCGCCTTCCCCGCCGCAGAAACATTCGTCCTGCCGTCTGTCACAAGCACGAGCACCGTTTCTGCGCCTTCTTTGCGAGCAAGCTCATCCATCATCTTGAGCGCGGCGGCAAGCCCTTCCGCGAGCGGCGTCTTGCCGCCCGTCGGCAAAGAGCGCAGTTCCTTTTCCGCCAGCTCCACGCTCCGTGTCATCGGCAAGAGCATCTCGGCGCTCGTGCGGCGAAAGGCAATCAGTCCCACGCGGTCACGCTTTTGGTACGCTTCGCGCAGGAGGGCGAGCACCGCGCCCTTCACCATCTTCATGCGCTCCTTCGCACCCATAGAGCCGCTCGCATCGACGAGGAAGAGGATGTTCGCGGCGGCACGACGCGCTCGGATCCACACGCGCAAATCCTCGGCGCGTATGACGACGGCCTGCTCGCCATGCCGCTGCCGTTGATAGGGCGCCGCCGCACGAAGCGTAGCGGCAAAGGCGAGGTCGATGCGCCGTCCGCGGCGCGGCAGCGATGTGCGCCAAGGACGTCCCGCCGGCACGTCAAGCTGCATGATTGTCCGTCTGCCGCTCTTGCCCTTCCTCCCGCACACCGTCTCACGCAGGAGAGAAAGCCGCGCCATAACCGCTTCTATAGAGTGCGTCTCATCCGTGTCTTCGCCGCCCGAATCGCCGTCCGCAGGCGGCGTTCGCTCCGCATCGGTCTGCGCCGCTTCTTCCTGCGCTTCTCCTCTATCATCTTCCTGTTCTTTCGATTCGCCGCCCGTCGCATCTCTCGTCAAAGCATCGTCCGGACGCTCCTCCTGCGGCGCATCCTCCGCCTCATCTTCCGACTCTTCCTGTGGCTCAGCTTGCGATTCCTGCGGTTGTTCCTGTGGTTGTTCCTGTTCCTGCGGCTCTTTCTGCTGTCTGCTTCTCTCTTCGCGCTGCTCCTTTTTTCGGCTCATGCGATGCGCGAGCACGAAGAGCGCCGCCTCCTCGATGTCCTGCGGCATCACATAGATGCGCCCGGCGAGCGCCGCCAAGGCGCGTGCCGCTTCCACGAGATAGATTTCGGCGCGATTTCCCACGCAAAGGGCGCGTGCGGCGTACTGCGCGGCGAGATGCAGGATGGCATGGGAAACTTCCACAGCAGGAAGCATCTCTCGCGCTCGTGCCGCCTTCTGCTGCAGCTCGGCTTCCTGCTGCGCATACGCGCGGCAGAAAGCTTTTGGCGCACGTTCAAAGGCGAGCACGCGCCGCGCGATCTCGGCACGCTGCTCCGTCTCTTCCACATCATCCATCGCCGCGAACATGCCGAAGCTGTCGAGCAGCGCGGGCGAGAGCACGCCTTCTGCGGGATCCATCGTCCCGACAGGCAGACAGCTTATCTCCTCGACCGCCGATACGCCGTCGCGCTCCAAGGAAAACATCCCCGCCGACGCGCTCTCTAAGACAGACTTCAAGACCTCCTCGCGCAGGAGATTCACCTCGTCCATGTAAATGAGCGTATGCGCCGCGCGATGCAGGAGACCATGGCGCAGGCGACGCTCGCCGTCCCGCACAGCCGCATCCACATCGAGACTGCCGAAAACCATGTCGTCCGTCGCGCCGAGCGGCAGTTCGACGAGACTCCCCGTCGGCGTGAACGGCGCTGCTGCACGCACAAGGACGGACTTCGCTGTGCCGCGTTTGCCTGAAATGAGCAAGCCGCCCATGCGCGGATTCACGAGCGCGAGAAGAAGCCCCTTCTTTGCCTGCTCCTGACCGACGACAGCGGTAAACGGATAGCGCGGATATTCCATGCCCATCTCCTCAAGCCAGTACATCATCCACGGCAGACCAGTCGACCTCGCCCTCCTCGAAGGGGCGGCGGCGCAGACGATGCGCGAGCACGAGGCGGCTGACGGCCTTCATATCTTCCTTTGCGACCTCCGTGCGCCCCGAGAAGGCGGCATTCGCCATCGCCGCCTTGATGAGCGTGATGTCGGCGCGATGCCCGTCAACGCCGAGCGCGAGCGAGATGTGCGCCGCCTTTTCCAGCATTCCATCTGCCACGGCGACGCTTTTGAGGAGAGCACGCGCCCTTTCGATCCTCTCGCGCAATGCTTCC
Organism: uncultured Selenomonas sp.; assembly: GCF_963528755.1. GTDB lineage: Bacteria > Bacillota > Negativicutes > Selenomonadales > Selenomonadaceae > Selenomonas. The sequence goes on along the minus strand of NZ_CAURXA010000005.1, from coordinate 126,155 downwards.
TGCTGCTCCCTGTAGGAAGCGGCAAAGCCCTCCGCATCCTGCTCATAAGCGATGCGCCTCTTCACCACCTCGATGCGATCCTTCGCCTCGCGCTCGCCCGTCACCGTCACCGAAAGGGCGAACCGGTCGAGCAGCTGCGGGCGTATGTCGCCCTCTTCGGGATTCATCGTGCCCACGAGCACGAACCGCGCCGGATGCGCATAGGAAATGCCCTCGCGCTCCACCGTATTGACCCCCATCGCCGCCGAGTCGAGCAGGATATCGACGATGTGATCGTCAAGCAAATTGATTTCATCGACATAGAGAATGCTGCGGTTCGCCTCCGCGAGGATGCCCGCCTCAAACTCCTTCCTGCCATGCCGGATCGCCGCCTCGATATCGAGCGTGCCCACGACGCGATCCTCCGTCGCACTGACGGGAAGCTCCACGACGCGCATGGGAACGCTCTCTTCCTTCATGCGTGCGCCCGCAGCAGCCTTTCTGCGGCAATCGTCGCAAAAAAACTCCGGCGCCGCAGGATCGCAGCGGCACGCACAGCCCGCCACCGCCCGCATGGCGGGCAGCAGCTCAGCGGCGGCGCGGACGGCGGTCGACTTCGCCGTCCCCTTCTCGCCCTTGATCAGCACGCCGCCCAAGGACGGCATGACGATATTGAGCAAAAGCGCCTTCTTCATCTCTTCCTGCCCCACGATGGCAGAAAAGGGATACGTCCTTTTCATCATACAGGTTTTCCCTCTCTCCAGATTTTGGAATCTATCTTTCGGCACATTCACTCATCGACTGCCGAAATATGCGCATTATCAGGCAGATAAAATTCATCGCCATAAACCCTGTAGGCGATTTCCTGCACGCCGTAGACAAAGTCCTGCGAGCAGTTGTAGAGGAAGGACGAGCGAGGCTTCACCAGGCTGTGAGTTTTGAGCGCCTTGAGCGTCTGAAGAGCCGGATCTTCCGTATAGCTGCGAATGAACTCGTCGAGCCATGCCTGCCCCTTCCATGGATAATCGGGCAAAAACAGTATGTCGGGATTGATCGATAGAATCACTTCCTTCGTCACTTCCTGCCCGTTGCGCAGTCCGTAGGCGGAAACGCCGTTGATGACGCCCGCATAGTGACAGGCGTCGTCGAAGCTCGATCCCTTGCCGCCGTACGTGGGCATGAGCGAGAGGAACACGACGCTCTTCCTCTTCTCCTGTGGAATGGCGTCGACCTTAGTCTTGATCTCCGCCAGCTTTTCATCCATCTTCTTGAGCAGGATTTCACCCCTTCTCTTCTCCCCGATGGTTTCCGTCGCAAGGCGCACGAGATCCTTGACCTCTGCGAGATTATGCGGGCCCCTGCCGATGACGACCTTGAGTCCTGCATCGCGCAGCGGATCGGCAAGCTCCATATACTGCCAATCTGCAACAAGAACCACGTCGGGATGAAGGGAGACGATGTATTCTACGCTCGGCTGACGTATCGTCTCAGGTATTTGCGAAGCGAGCTCCACCATATTGGAATTGACGGATTCCTTCATGCTCGAATGAACGGCGACAAGCCTTTCAGGCGGCACGACGCTGAGAACGATCTGATCCAAGGTCGCCGACAAAGTGACGATGCGCTGCGGCGGAGCGTCGAAATGTATCGTGCGCCCCGTGATGTCCGTCACCGAATACGATGTCGAAGAATTCGCAGACTGCTCCTCCACATTCTTTTCGCCGCCGCACGATGTTGTCAGAAAAAGCAGCAAAACGACGACAACGATGAGCGACGATTGCATGAAGACCTTACTCTGCACGGTATCCTTCCTTTCCGAAAACTGCCGATACTGCAGCCCTCTTCAACGCACATTCCGCCGCGCACGGCTCTTCTTGTTCCATTCCCAGCCAGCGCGCGAAACAGCCGCCTCCGCAGGCGCGGAAATCGGGACATCGCCGGCAAAAAATCATACTTCGCTGCATCTTAGCAGATACTTCCTGCTGCCGACGCAAATTCACTCCCTGCATAACAGCGCCTAGGAAGAAGCGCTCATCACCGACGAAAGAGGAGCACGCGTAGATGCCGCCATCGATGTCGACGTGGACACCTTCGCCGTTCATCGCATGGCAGTGGGAAAAGCCGCTCCCGCCGCGCCCTGCGAGGCTTCTCGCCTGCTCCTCCTGCGATATGGCGAGGCGGCGTCCCGTCAAGCGATAAAGCGCCTCGCGCCGAGCGAAAACCTCGCACATCGCCGCTGCCATATCGCTTTCTCGCGGCAAAGCGGCGTTCGTGCCGCGCCCCTGCGCACGCAGGAGATCAAAGCCCAAGCGATACACGTTGCCGAAGTAATAGGCCATATCGACGACATCGGTCAGGCTGTGGACATTCTCCGCTGTCACGACGCACGTCAAGCCGATGCCAATGCCGCGCCGCGCAAGGCGCTCGATACCCGCCGCCACGTCAGCGGCGGAACCTCTGCCATCTGAATATTGCCTTTGGCGATCATGCAGCGCAGGTCTGCCGTCGAGGCTAACGCCAATGCCTATGTTGGAATCGCATAGGATGTTCACCGCCTCTTCCGTCAGCAGCGTGCCGTTCGTCTGAACAGCCATGCGCGATTCGATGCGATGATCGCGTACATAGGCGGCGATACGCGCAAGGAGCGGCAATGCGAGCAGAGGCTCGCCGCCCGAAAACTGCAGGAGGAACGGCTCACCGCAGGAGGCAGCCAGATCGACAACCCGCCGCGCCGTTTCCCATGCCATCGTGTGCCTCGCCTGACCGCTTGCATAGCAATAGCGACAGGCGAGGTTGCAGTCTCCCGTCAAGCTCAGCACCAGCATCTTCAGTCCCATCGCACGCCCCCTTCCTGCACGCTTGCACATCAAGCATCAATTTCCTGCATTCGCGCCGCCTTCATCGGCAAAACGTTCGGAATAGACGGTCTTTGCCAGCACATAGACGGCTTCAACGGCATTTTGCGAGGCGCTGTAGCGGTACGTATCGGGCACGCAGTAGAGGCGATTCTCGCGCACCGCCTTTACATGCTTGAACAACGGGTCATTGCGCAATTTCTCACGGAATTCTTCCGTCTTTTCTCCCTCGCCGCTCCACGACGGCAGCAGGAACACGTCGGGATCGAGCGCGACGACCTGCTCCATGGATATGCTGTTGTCCTTCGTGAGACCCGCCATCGCCGCGCCGTTTCTGAGCGCGGCATGGCGGCACATGTCGTCGAAGAGGTCGTCGCGCCGCCCGAAGACGCCGCTGAAGGCGAAGGCGACGACAATCGGCCTCTCATCTTCGGGAATGTCCGCCGTGCGCCGCATCACATCCGCCAAGCGTTTATGCAGCCTTCCAGTCAAGGCCGCCGCTTCTTCTTCCCTGCCGATCACCTTGCCGATGGACTCAATGCGTGGAAAAACCGCCTCGATGCTCTTGGGCGTTTTGGAAACAAAGACCGTCAGACCCAGATCGCGCATACTCGCCACGAGCTCCTTCGGCACACTGTCCGTTGTAAGCACAAGGTCAGGATGCTGTGCGAGCACGCGCTCGGGACTCTTGTCGTGCAGCTTCACGGGTACGGCTTTCGCCGCCTCTGCCATGCACGAAAGCCCCGCATCATCCACGTAGGATGAAAGCGCCGCAATCTGTTCGGGCGGCGCGAGCGCGAGCAGGATTTCATCCGTGCCGAGATTGAGCGACACGATGCGCTGCGGCTTCTCGTGCAGCACGATCTCCGTCCCCATATCATCGACGCCGCGGAAAAACTCGCCCTCTTCCTCTTCTGCCGCCGTTCCTCCTCGCGCACAGGCGCAGAGGAAGAAACTCGCGGCAAAAAGAAGCAACAGCGCACCGCTGCGCCGCACGATGTCAGAACGTATGCGCATAGGTCAGGCGGAAGTTCAGCGGCAGATCAAGGTTGCCGTAGCGATTCGAGTAGTTTTCCCTGTCCAAGAGGTTGTAAACGCCGAGCGTTACGGTATCGTTCTTGCCCGCCGTATAGATGATATTCATATTGAGCTGCAGTTTACTGGGTACATCCTGTGCTGCACCATATCTTTGCGCAGTATATTCACGATCACCAAGATACTTGAGATTTAGATTGCCCTGCCACTTTTTCATCTGATAATCAAGACGCACCAATCCCTCAAGACGCGCTGCATCCTGTACCCATTCCTTTTTTACGGTACTCGGATCTTGAACTTCCGGATTCGATACACTCCCACCAAGGGTGAGTTTCCACATGTCATTAAACCGTTTTGTATATTCAATCTCGATTCCTGTATTCCTGAAATTCCCCTTATTGATAGGATAATTCTCCAATGTTACGGGATCTCTCGCCCAGCCAATCTTATTCTTCATATCCATATGATAAATAGCAGCTTTCCACATATCATTCCCACGACGAATCTTGATTCCCGTCTCGTAAGTCCAGCCGCTCTCTGGCTTCAAACCCAAAGGATTGTAATGGGTATAACTAAAACTGTCATCAACGGTCGGCATCTGGAAGGCCTTGCCAATATTGATGTACCATGCCGTATTGCGGTCAAACTTATAATCCGTTTGGAACTGAGGTGTGAATACCTGCTGATCCTTTACAGGATCATTAATCCATTCACCACGCAAACCAAGCGTAAAATTGAACCGCGGCGTGAATTGTTTGCTGTAGGAGGCGTAGAGAGAATTTCCAGTACGTACGGCGCTGCGTTTCTTAGCAGGAGTATCAATCGCTTCTCGCTTATAGGAATACCCCACGACAAGTGAATCGGCGTCAATCTTCCAATTCTTTTGCACATCAAAGATTTCACCATCCAGCGTCGCATTGGATGCCGACGCTTTATCTGCAATAAAATCGTATCCCCACACCTTGCGGTAAGCATAGCCGAGAACAGCGTGGACACCATTGTCTTTTCCCTGATAGACAAGACTTGCATTGTGTCGATAATCATTATGACGATAACTATATCTTGTTCCCTCTAAGACAAGGGATGTGCCCCCAGCGCCCTTCTTATAGCGAGTTCCGCCGCGAGTGATTTCAGCGTCCATGTAATTATAGTTGAGCGACAACTCATCTGTAATCTGTGCCATTACCGCAATACGATCTTTTTTGCCCTTGCCGACCCACCAATCAACCCAAGAAATCTTATGGAGACCAAACCCATTAGAATGTGGAATATTCTTTGACCACTCGCGACTCACATCAACGAAAATGCGATCTCCTGCATAAAACGCTTCACTCTTCTTGAAATAATTTCCAACCGTCTGACTAACCTGAAATTCAGATTCGTCCGCCTTCGGTTTTTTCAAAATAATATTGACAACACCACCCATTGCATTGGCACCGTAGAGCGTCGATGCCGCACCTTTGACGATCTCGATGCGCTCGACCATCGCGGCGGGTATATTTTCCGTACTCGGATAGTTCTTGAGATTCATCGGCACGCCGTTGACCATGACGAGCGTGCCCCTGTCATAGCCGCGCAATGTGATGCGCCCGGCTGCAAGACCAAAATCCTGTCCTGCCTCGCCGTAGGATGTGCTCGTCGAGCCGATCTGCTGGTCGATCGCCTCGAATACGTTGCGATAGCCCGCTTTTTCAATATCCTTCGCTGTGATGATCGTCGTCGTCGCAGGCGTATCGAGATCGCTCTTCCGCCTGCGCTGCGCCGTCACGAGCGTATCAGGCAAATCATGGCCGCCGCTTTCTGCAGTTTCCGCACCTTGTTCCTGCACCTGCGTCGTTTTCGCTGCCGCCTTTCCTGCCGCCGCATTTTCCGTCGCATACGCCTCGCCCGCAAAGCTCATGCCCGCAACTGCCGCGAGCACCGCCCATGTCAGATGTTTCTTGCCTTTCATCTACATCACCCTTTCCCAAAATAAAGCGCCCCTCCTGCAAAGCAGAAAAGGCGCATAAGGGCGGCGCAAAAAAATTCCCGGCAGTTTCGCCGGGAGGATTATGTTCGTGCAGCCGAAGAAACGCCAAACGGCGCTTCCTTAATCCCCTTCCCATCACTCGCAGGTCAAATGGCGATTGTCCATCAGGCAGTTCTCCTGGCTCCAGTTCATCGCTCCCCTGCGCCTTCCCAAGGCATTCGCCCCAGTGACATTCCTTGCAGGGTTGCTCGCTGCTACAGTGGCGGGACCGCTCCGGCTTCTACCGAATTCCCTATTAAGTCTTGCGACACCTGATCCAACGATATAAAATTCCTATAAAAGAATAGCATTGATTTATTTCTATGTCAAGCATAGAAATTCGATAGGAATCATTCTCTTTGCGAAAAATTCCCTATTCAACATAGTGGCTAAAACTGCCAATGACGAGCGTCGGAAACTCCTTCTTGAGTCGTTCCAAAAACTCCCTCGCACCGACTGCCTCGCCCTGCGCCTCGGGCATGACTTCGAGGAAGGCATCGGGGTCAACATTGAGGTTGCGCACCTGCACCATGTTGACGGGCAGCTCGCGAAAGAAGCTGCGCCACGCTTCAAGTTCTTCGGCGCGGTCGTTGAAACCTGGGAAGAAGAGCATGTTGAGAGACACGTACACGCCGTGCGAAAGCGCGTAGCGGATCGACTCCTTGACATCGGCGAGCGTGTAATTGCTGCGGTAGTAGGCCGCATAGCTCTCCTCGATGGCGCTGATGATGCTCACACGCATGGAATCAAGACCGGCGTCGACGATCTTTCGGATGCCCTCGGTATAGCCGGCATTCGTGTTGATATTGATCTGCCCGCGCTTCGTCTCAGCGCGAATCAGGCGCTCGGCTGCCGCGATCGCATCCGCCGCAAGCGACGGCTCACCCTCACAGCCCTGCCCAAAACTCACGATGGCGTCGGGCGCGGTCGAAAGGTGATAGATGCCGACCTGCGCAATTTCCTCGGGCGTCGGACGGAACGCGATGCGGCTCTGCGGCGAAGGACAGCACTCAGCGGGCTGCAGGGAGATGCAGCCGAAGCAGTTCGCATTGCAGACGGGCGACGTCGGTATGCCCGCTTCCCAGCGACGGTAGAAGAGATTCTGCGCTGTGCAGCAGTGCCACTTCAAGGAGCAGCCCGCCACCTGTTCGACGATGCGATTGCCCGGCAGATCCTTTTCAACGCGGCGCACGAGTTTCTTGAGTTCTCGCGTATTGTAGTATACGGGATCCCACTTCATATTCTCATCCGTGTAGAGAGCCGCCGCATAGAGATCGTCCTTGTAGAGCACGACCGCTGTGTAGCCGTAGAGAGCGAGTCTTTCGGCCCTCTCCTCGCGCTGAAAGGCAGGCAGAAAGAGCCGCGTATAGCCCGCAGGCAGGATGGCGGCGACGGCGCGTCCCGCCAGAGGCAGCATCTCGCCAGCCGCCGTCATTCCCATCGCCGCGCGCTCGGGCAGGAACATCAAGTCCGCCGACTCGGGCAGAGGAATGAGGTCGGCAGGCGCAAGCGGCACGAGTGTATCACCCGAGCGCCCCAGTCCCGCGATGCCCGGCGCATCGAAGATCGCCCCGTCCTCATCGGCGTAAAGCGCACGTATTTCCGCCTTCATGCTTCGCCCTCCTGCCTCTCGGCCTGCGGTACAGCGCTGCTTTTCTCCGCACTTTCCCTCTCCTGCGCTTCCTGCTTTGCCGCCTTTTTCTTGCGCGGGTTGTAGCGGTTCATCGCCATGTCGATTCCATCCGTCACGATGCACTCGACGGCGGGCAATAAATAAGAAATCGCCTCTTGAATCTTCGGCGCGTCGTCTGCGGGAAAAGGCGCAAGCACATGCCTGACTACCGTCCAACCGGGCAAAGGACGCCCAATGCCAATGCGAACGCGCGAGAAGTCCGCCGAACCGATGTGCGCGAGAAGCGACTTAATGCCGTTATGACCGCCCGCGCTTCCCTTGCGCCGCAGACGGATCGTGCCCGCCGCGATGTCCATGTCGTCATGCGCGACGATCAAATCCTCTGGCGCGAGCTTGTACCAATCGAGCAGAGGGCCTACCGCGCGTCCGCTCTCATTCATGTAGGTCAAAGGCTTGACGAGCAGCACCTTCTGCGCGCCGATGCGCCCTTCGGCTGTAAGCGCGTTGAACTTCTCACGCCAAGCATCGACGCCAAGTCTTTCAGCCAAGGCGTCGACAAGCATGAAGCCGACATTGTGCTTCGTACGTGCATACTCCGCCCCAGGATTTCCGAGGCCAGCAATGATCTTCATCGTATTCCTCCGAACGTTTCTGGAATCTCCCCGCAAAACATTGCGGCAAGTCTGCTAACACGATTCTATCGCACGAAATGCGCCTTGTCAAAACAACCTTTGCGCACGAGGTAAAAAGCGGGTAGAATAAAGGAAAGCATTCATCATAAAGGAGGAACACATCCATGAACCACCTTGAAGAAGCAAAACTTCTGCGACAGGAGCCGGGCGGCCGTCACTACAACTGCGCGCAGTCGCTCCTCGTGCCCTTCGCCGCCGAAATCGGCATGGAAAAGGAAGCAGCTGACGCTCTCGGCGCCTTCTTCGGCGCGGGCATGATGCATGGCTCTGCCTGCGGCACGCTGACCGCCGCGCTGATGATCCTCGGCAAAGCGGGCAAGGATAAGGAAACGGCGAAGAAGCTCGTCGACGACTTCCTCGCCGCCCACGGCACGACGGACTGCCGATGTCTTCTCGCCGCCACCGAAGAAAAAGGCGTCACACGCAAGGAAAACTGCGACGGGCTTGTTTTTGACATGTGTCAAAAGCTCGCGACACTTCTGACTGAGACAAAGTGACCCTATGCCGCTCATCCGTATCCCAGCGCAGCACCATGACCAAAGGAGATTTCGATGGCAAAAAAGCCGCAGGAAAATATCTTGAAAAACATAGAAACGCTTGACGCGATCGCCGCGCCTCTCTTGCGCTGGTTTCATAGCGAGAAGCGCGCACTGCCGTGGCGTGAAGAACCTACGCCGTACCGCGTGTGGGTGTCCGAGATCATGCTGCAGCAGACGCGCGTCGAGGCTGTCAAACCGTACTTCGAACGCTTCGTCGCCGCGCTGCCTGACGTACGAGCTCTCGCCCGAGCCGACGAAGACACGCTGATGAAGCTCTGGGAAGGTCTCGGCTACTACAGCCGCGCGCGCCACCTGCAATCTGCCGCGCGTCTCATCTGCAGCGACCATGGCGGCGAGATTCCCGCGCGCTTCGACGACCTGCTCGCTTTGCCCGGCATCGGCCGCTACACAGCAGGCGCCGTCGCCTCCATCGCCTTCGGCGAGCGCCGTCCTGCCGTTGACGGCAATGTGCTGCGTGTCATCATGCGCCTCCTCGCCTGCCCGGCTGACATCTTGAAGGAGAGCACGAAGCGCGCTGTCGAGGAAGCACTGATCGCGCATCTGCCCGAAAATGCTGGCGACTTCAACCAAGCCTTGATGGAGCTCGGCGCCCTCGTCTGTCTGCCGCGCGGCGCCGCACGCTGTCCCTCCTGTCCGCTTGAACGCCTATGTCTCGCCAAGGAAGCCAATCTTCAGGCGGAATTGCCCCAAAAAACGCCGCCCAAAAGGCGGCGTACGGAAAAACTTACGATCTTCCTGCTGGCGAAAAACGGTAAAATCGCCCTCGAAAAGCGTCCCGCACACGGGCTTCTCGCAGGACTTTGGGGCTTTCCTGCCATGGAAGGCCATCTTAAAAAGAACGAGGCGGCGAAGGCGCTGCAAGCCCTCGGACTTATCCCCGCAAAACTTCACGCGCTCCCCGCCGCACAGCACATCTTCTCCCATATCACATGGCAAATAGTCGGCTGGCACGTCGAACTGGCGGAAACGTCGAGCGATGAACCATCCGCTGCGACGAAATCCTCGCCTGCTTCAACCGAAGTCGTCGAGGCCAATGCACGCCCTGCCTCCCTGCGCCTCCACGAAGCCACCGCTCCCTACGATACTCAGACAAAAACGCCGCCGCTTCTCTGGGCGACGGCACAGGAAATCGCCGACATTTACAGCGTGCCTGCCGCCTACCGCAGCTACTTTCCTTATCTTCAAGCACCGGACGGGACGTCTTCCTGATTATTTCGGCAAAACATCCTGCTTTCGCGGCTCTACAATATTTACCAGCAGCTGATTCAGCCGGCTGCACAGTTCTACCTCATTCCGTACAAGACAGTCCGCCACAGAAAGGACGCTCTGCGCCGGCTCATGCGTCAATCCCGAGGCGATGGCAATGTCCGCGGCACGCATCGCCTCCACATCATTATGACCATCGCCGATGAAGACGACGCGATGCCCTGCGGCACGATATTTTTCAACGACGGTTTCTTTCTTTATGATATTCATAAGCTCTACCACTCGGTTGTTCTCTATCTTTCCCTCGGAGCAGTAGGCTTCGCAGCCAATTCGTGCGACGAGTTTCGCGACCCAGCACGAAAGATTTCCCGTAGCGATAGCGCAATGCGCACGATTCTTCCGAATGAACTTCACGATCGGCTCATGAAGTTCCACCCCCGCCAAAAGTGCATCAATCTCATCGATCGGCAGCTTCCCAAGAAGGACGACGCGCCGAATGAATGATTCGACAAAAGGGACATGTCCCATGACTGTCTGCCGCGTAAGCTCTTCAATCTCTTCTTCCATCGAAAAATGTTTGGCAATAACAGGAAGCGTCTCTTCCTTCGTAATCGTTCCGTCGAGATCGAAAATAAACTTTGTCATGACTCCGTCTCCCGCCCCTTTCTCATATTGCCTTTCCATGTTAAGCTATCGCGCACGGAAAAGCAAGGGAATATGTATCAGCGCTATGTCATAGCAAGTCTTTAGCAAAACCGATTCCCACGCAAAGGCAGCCGTCTGACAGGCAGAGAATGTATGCCTAAACGTTTACAGATATATGTCTCCATGGTATAATAAGCCTATATATTGATCGCAGGAAGAAATCGGCTGCAGGAGGGATTTCGGCATGTTTGACGAGAGCGACAAAGTCAGCGCCTATGTGAAGCAAAAGAACATCGGCATGAAGATCGATTACAGCGGCAAAGCAAGGCAAGTGCTCAAGAACCGTGCGCCGCAGGACGCCGGCACTGCAGACGACGAGCCGCAGGCAGAAGAGCTCGATGGCGCGAGCCGCGCCATGCGCCGCATCATTCAGCAGAAGCTTTTGAACGGCGACGAACTCATGGCGGACGAGATGCGTTTTTTGAAGCGCTCCGATACGGGACTTTACACCAAGGCGCGAGCCGCGCAGGACGCGCGCGAGGCGCTCGTAGAAAAGCTCGAAGCCGCGGCCTCAAAGGAGGAGGCGAGCGAAGCCTTCCTCATCGCAAGCGGCCTCGTGAATGAAGCTGGGAACGCCGCACGTCAAAAGGAAGCGGCAGAGGAAGCGTCTGCGCGCACGCCTTCCGCCGATACGAGGGCATCGGCAAAGACTTCCCCTGCCCGCGATTCGTTCGGTGCTCCGAAGCCGCGCACGCGCTGGAAGCTCGATGCAACGAGCGCGTCGAGCACGACCACTGCAAAAACCTCAACGACGATGAAAACCGCCGTAAACCAGCAGCCTGCGCATTCTGCAGCTGCCGCCCCCGCTGCAGTACGCGAAAAGCGTACGGGCAGCGCTCCGCCGCCCAAGACGAGTTCCGCCTTCGTGCAGCAACCCGAGGACACGACGGGTATCGAATTCATCATGGCGCGCGCTCTGCAAGCAGCATGGGCGAAATTCACGCAAACGGCGAAATATCGGGAACTCACGAGCACAGCAGAGCGCTCCGTCGAAAACCTCGACCCTGCCAGCATGACAGTAGCCACGCGCTTCTTCAGCGCTTCACGTGCCTACCGTAACCTGCCGAAACCCCGCAAGGGTGCACCGATGCAGTCGTTCGACAGCGAAACTTGACAGAGGAAAAGCCGCCCCGCGCATGGGGCGGCTTTTCATTTATCAACTGCACAGCGAGATCACGGCATCTTCCAGCAGTTCCACGCCGCCCCGCCCTGTCTTGAGCAGATAGTCAGCGTCGATGAGCGATAGCATCGCCCGCTTCAAAACAGGCTCGGAGAACTTCATGCTCGCGCGTCCCAGCTTCTCCGCGATGAAGGGATTGAGCTTCATCGAAGGCCCCAATGCCTTGCCGCGCACGCCTTGCGCCAGAAGGAGCTTCGCCTGCCACAACTGGCGCACATGGCGCACCATCAGGGCAAGCAGCACGGGCGCATACACGCCGTCCGCCGTCTGACGGCGCAGGAGGGTCAGAGCCTTTTTCACGTCCTTCTCGCTCACCGCGTCCAGCATCGCAAACGACGATACCTCGGGCAGCCCTGAGAATACAGCGGCAAGCTCCGCCCTGCCGATGCGCTTCTCCGCAGTATAGAGCGCGAGCTTTTCAAACTCCTTGTCGAGATACGAGAGCGAGACTTCATGCATCATGGAAACGGCGCCCATGAAATACGCATGCGCCTCGCGATCAAACTCCCTGTGAATCTCGGCGAGCTTTCCCGCGAGCCAATCGCCGATCTCCCACGGGCGCACGGCATCGGCATCGAGCACCGCGCCCGCCGCCTCAACCGCCTTGTACGCCTTGCGCCGCTTGTCCGCCTTGCCCGCGCAGAGGAAGATCACATAGGCGTAGTCGGGCATATCGGCCAGAAGATGCAGGAGACGCTCTTCCTTCTTGTCCACGCCGCCCTTCTTCCCTTTCGCTGCCTTCGCATCCTCGCCGTCCGCTGCCGTCCGCTTCTTCTCGCGAAAAAACGGACTGTCCTGCACGAGCACGACATGCTTGGGCACGAAGAACGGCACCATTTCCAAGAGGCCGATAAGCGCATCGGCATCCATGTCGGGCGCGGCTTCTTCCAGAGTGTCCTGCAGGCCCTCGCCTGCGGGAAAGAGGCGCTCTAAGATCGCCGCCTTCGCCTTCTCGATATAGTAATGCTCCTCGCCCGCGAGCAGGTAGACATGCTTCGGCTCTCCCTTGCGGAGCGCCGCCATGAACGGCCCGTACTTCAACGCCTCACCCCATCCGTCAAAACAGAAGCTATGGCAAAAAAGCCATAGCTTCTGCACGCTTCCTATAAAAATCTGCTAAAAATCTGCGCCCTTACATCACATTCTGCGGCTTGCCCGCAAGGTACGCCTGCACATTTTTGAAGGCGATGACGGCACGCTTTTCCATCGCCTCCTGCGTCGCAAAGCCGACGTGCGGTGCGAGAATGACGTTCGGTGTATGAAGCAGCGGATGATCGCCCGCGATCGGCGGCTCGCCCTCGAAGACGTCGATGCCCGCCCCCGCGATGCGACCTTCCTTGAGGGCGTCTGCCAGAGCCTTGCTGTCGACGACGGGGCCGCGCGCCGTGTTGATGAGGATCGCCGTCTTCTTCATCTTGGCAATCTCTTTCTCGCCGATCAGACCCTTCGTCTCCGCCGTCAGCGGCACATGCAGCGAAACGATGTCCGAGACTTCCATCAGCTCGTCGAGACTCACATACTTCGCCCCGTCGATCTTCGCTTCCTTGCGGTTGTAGTAGTACACCTCACAGCCGAACGCCTGCGCGAGCGCGATCGTGCGCCTGCCGATGGCGCCTGCGCCGACGACGCCGAACTTCTTGCCCGAAAGCTCGATGCCGAGGAGACCGGCGCGCGTCTTGCCCGCACGCACCGCCTCATCTGAGGCAAGCATCTTGCGGTAGAGTCCGAGTGCCAGGCCGATGGCAAGCTCGCTGACCGCCTCATTGGCGTAGCCCGAGCAGTTGGAAACGACGATGCCATGCGCCTTGCAGTAGTCCATCGCCACATGGTCGACGCCCGTGAAGGCGACGCTCAGGAACTTGACGTCCGAAAGCTCCTGCAGGACGTTTTCCTTGAACGGCATGTTCGCGAGCATGACAAGCTCCGCCCCCTTGGCGCGCGCCGCCTTTTCCGCGTCGTCCTGCGGCGGCGTATTGCAGTAGACCATCTCAAGGTCTTGCGGCAGATACTCCTTTTTCAGCGCCTCCGCCTGCGCCTCCGAGATTCCCAGCGGCTCCGTGATTACGAGTTTCATGCGAATCCTCCCTTTCTTGAATGACAAGAATGTTTGGATGCCTCCCCTTGCCCCGCATCCGATATTGCGCTTTCATTATAGCATATCGGCCTGCCAAATTCATCCCATCGGCGTGAGCAATCGCGCATAAACTTTCCGCTGCCCGGCTTCCCGGCATCATTTCATCTGCCTTCCCAGCTTCCTAAAAAACCTCACGCTTCTGCTCCCTTTTCTTTTGCTCCCAAAAATGCTATAGTCAGAGACGAAACGAAAGACAAGGAGCGATACCATGAATCCATCGAAAAAAGGCGTCGCACTCGTGGCGCTCGGCGCGCTGCTCTGGGGCGGCTCGGGCGTCGCCGCGCAGTTCCTGCTGCAGCAAAAAGGATTTTCCACCGAATGGCTCGTCATGATGCGCATGACGCTCGCAGGCATACTGCTTCTGCTGCTCGATGCGGCAAAGAACCGCGAGAGCATCTTCTCCGTTTGGCGAAACCGCACGGCGACGAAGCGGCTCCTCTTCTTCAGCCTGTTCGGCATGCTCGGCGTGCAGTACACGTACTTTTCTTCCATCGAGCACGGCAACGCGGCAGCGGCGAGCGTCCTGCAGTACCTGATGCCGATCATCGTCGTCCTCTGGCTCGCTCTGAAGAGCCGCAGCCTGCCCTCGCTGCGCGAGAGCGGCTGCGTGCTGCTCGCCTTCGTCGGCACATTCCTCATCTTGACGCGCGGCAGTCTCTCGACTCTCGCCATCCCGCCCATCGCTCTCTTCTGGGGAGTCGCTTCCGCTTTCTGCGCTGCCATCTACACCATACAGCCCAAATGGCTGCTGGACAATTTCCGCTCGCCTCTCGTCATCGGCTGGGCGATGCTCCTCGGCGGCTTCCTGCTCATGTCCTTTCGCGCACCGTGGAACTTCGCCGGCGTCTTGGACGCCGCCTCCGTCGCCGTATTCATCTATGTCGTCCTCTTCGGTACGGTCATCGCCTTTTGGTCATATCTCGAAAGCCTCAAATACATCCGGCCGAGCACCATCGGCATCCTGAGTTCCATCGAGCCTTTATCCGCTGTACTCCTCTCCACTATGCTGCTCGCCGTCCCCTTCGGCCTCACCGAATCGGTCGGCGTCGTGCTGATCCTGTTCTCCATCGCGCTTCTCAACAAACGCTGACGCAGTATTTTACAGCATGACTCTCTGCAAAACTTTCCTCTCGCGCTATACATTTCCAAATAAATCATGTATGATGAAAGAGGTCAACAAACGACGATTTCAAGGAGGAGAAATCTATGGGCAATATTGACACCACCTGCGTGAATGCGATCCGCGCACTTTCGGCGGACGCCGTGCAGAAGGCGAACTCCGGCCATCCGGGCCTGCCGCTCGGCGCAGCCCCGATTGCTTACGAACTTTGGGCGCACCACATGAAGCACAACGGCAAGAATCCAAACTGGGCGAACCGCGACCGCTTCATCCTCTCCGCCGGGCACGGCTCCGCCATGCTCTATTCCCTGCTGCACCTCTTCGGCTACGGGCTGACGCTCGACGACCTCAAGAACTTCCGCCAGGACGGCTCCTTGACGCCCGGCCATCCCGAGTACCGTCATACGAAGGGCGTGGAAGCCACGACGGGACCGCTGGGCGCCGGCATGGGCATGGCGGTCGGCATGGCGATTGCCGAAGCGCACCTCGCCGCCGTTTTCAACAAGCCGGATTTCCCCATCGTCGATCACTACACCTTCGCTCTCGGTGGCGACGGCTGCATGATGGAGGGCATCTCCTCCGAGGTCTTCTCGCTCGCGGGCACGCTCGCGCTCGACAAGCTCATCGTGCTCTACGACAGCAACAACATTTCCATCGAGGGCGGCACCGACCTCGCCTTTACCGAGGACGTGGAAAAGCGCATGGCGGCCTTCGGCTTCCAGACGCTCACGGTCGAGGACGGCACGGATCTCGCCGCCATCGGCAAGGCGATCGAAGAGGCGAAAGCGGACAAGAAGCGGCCGTCCTTCATCACGATCAAAACGAAGATTGGCTTCGGCTGCCCTGCCAAGGAAGGCAAGGCGAGCGCCCACGGCGAACCGCTCGGCGAAGAAAATCTGCGCGCGCTCAAGGAAAATCTCGGCTGGGAAAATCCTGCCGAGAGCTTCTGCGTTCCTGCCGCCGTCTACGAACATTACGAGAAGCTCGCCGCTGAGGGTGCGGCTCTTGAGGCAAAGTGGAACGAGCTTTTTGCCGCCTACTGCGCGAAATACCCCGAGGAGAAGGCTCGCTGGGATGCGTTCCACGCGCCCGTCGATGCTGCGGCGCTGCTCAAGAGCGAGGACTTCTGGGCGTACGAGGACAAGCCCGCCGCGACGCGCGCTTTGTCGGGCAAGATGATCCAGCGTCTCAAGGAGATCGTGCCGCAGCTCATCGGCGGCAGCGCAGATCTCGGGCCGTCGAACAAGACCGTGATGGACGGCGCAGGCGATTTCAGCTGCACGGATCGTGCGGGACGCAACCTGCACTTCGGCGTGCGCGAACTCGGCATGGCGGCGATCGCCAACGGCCTCGCGCTGCACGGCGGCGTCCTGCCCTACATCGCGACCTTCTTCGTGTTCAGCGATTACACGAAGCCCATGCTGCGCCTCGCCGCGCTCATGGGGCTGCCCGTCGTCTACGTGCTCACGCACGACAGCATCGGCGTCGGCGAAGACGGCCCGACACACGAGCCGATCGAGCAGCTTGCCATGCTGCGCTCGACGCCGAACGTCAACGTCTTCCGCCCTGCCGACGCGACGGAAACGGCCGCCGCTTGGTACAGCGCCGTGACGAGCAAGGATGCGCCGACCGTTCTCGCGCTCACGCGCCAGAATCTGCCGCAGCTTGCAGGAAGCTCCAAGGAAGCCCTGAAGGGCGGCTACATCATTTCCGAAGCGAAGGGGGCGCCGCAGGGCATCCTCATCGCCACCGGCTCTGAGGTATCGCTCGCCATCGAGGCGCAGGAAGAACTCGCCAAAGACGGCATCGCCGTGCGCGTCGTCTCCCTGCCGTCCGTCGACGTCTTCGAGCAGCAATCCGCTGAATACAGGGAAAGCGTCCTGCCGAAATCCATCCGCGCCCGCGTCGCCGTCGAAGCGGCCGCCAGCTTCGGCTGGGAGCGCTACACAGGACTCGACGGTGCGACCGTCACGATGCACGGCTTCGGCGCTTCCGCCCCTGCCGGCGTCCTCTTCAAGAAGTTCGGCTTCACGAAGGAAAACGTCGTCGCGACAATGAAGAAGGTTCTGGAAAAATAATCGCACACAAGAAAAAGGAGCTGCCCCGCGCAGCTCCTTTTTGCGTGCCTCAGTGAACGAGGCTCACTTGCCTACGAAATCCCATGCTTTCTTGACCTTCGCGGCAAGCCCCTCGATCTTCTTCGTGGCGACGCCGCAGACGGCGATACGCACGCCGCGCTTCAAGGGAACGGCGAAGACAAGATCATCATGCAGCTTGTCCGCCACAGCCTGCGGATCTTCCGAAGGCACGGCGAGGAAGAAGCCCGCCTTGTACGGCAGCGCCTTGAGGCCGCAGTCCTGCGCCTCCTTCATGAAGAGCGCACCGCGCGAGCGCACGATCTGATAGAGCGCATCGCGCTCCTTCTCGTAGGCGGTGAGAAGCGCCGCATCCTGCTGAATCGTTGCCAGCAGCGCCATCGCGCCGCGATTGATGTTAGACCATGTCGCACGGCTCGAAAACTTGTTGACGTCAGAGAATTCCTCAATGACGGCGCGGCTTGCGGAAAGACCGACGATTGCTCCCGTGCGCTGCCCGTAGAGCGTATACCCCTTGGACATGCTGAAGGCGAACATGATGAATACATTCTCGGGAAGATGCGCAAACTTCTCCATGAAGCCGCGCGTCTCGTCCTTCGTGCCGCTGTACTCGATGTAGGCGATATCAACGAGAACGCTCATGCGCTTGCCCTTCTTCGCATGGGCCTTTACGGTCGCAAGAACCGCATCCCAGTCCTCATCGGAAAGCGTATAGCCCGTCGGATTGTGTGCAGGCGTATTGAGGATGATGAGAAGAGAATCCTGTTTTTCGAGAAGCGCCTCCACCTTCGCCGTGAAAGCGGCAGCATTGAAGGCAAGCGCCTCGTCGAAGAGCTGGAATGTCTCCAAGCGCCGCCCGATATTCTGACAGAGCGCGTTGTAAGGGCCCCAGAACCAATCGGCAGTGAGCACGGCTTCGCCGATCTCCGAGTAGTTTTCGATCGCGTGGTGGATGGCGCCCGTGCCGCCCGCCGTCGCGACGGCCTCGACATAGCCTTCCGGCCGATGATTGCCGAAGACGATGTCCTTCACGCTCTCAAGATATGCAGGCAGACCCGCGACAGGCGCATAGGCGATGATTTCGGGAATCGGCAGCTCGCGCAGCACCTTCTCGACCGTCGGTATGCAAGCGAGCTTTTCATCCTCGCCAAAGATCGCACCCAATGTGGCGTTCGTGATCTTCTCTGCTCCATGCTCCTTCGCCGCCATCGTCGCCGCGCCGCTCGCGGCGAAAATCACGTCGTTCAGAACTTTATTTTCCGTATGCGATGCTGCCATCTTCGTGCTCATTTTATATGAAGCCTCCCACTTGCCTTGTTTCCTGCGGAATCACCGGATGTATCGGCGCTCCCTTATTTCTTCATCGAGTCCCGCTCAGCCGCGCGGAAAGAACTCGTCGTGGATCGCGTTCGCCGCTTCCTTGAGCCTATCCTTCGTGATCAGGCAGGAAATGCTGATTTCCGACGTGCTGATGATGTCGATGTTGACGTCTGCCTTCTGCAGGGCGCCGAACATGCGCGCCGCGATGCCGGGGTTGCCGAGCATGCCGACGCCAACAATGGAAACCTTCGCGACGTTCTCCTCGACGAGAACCGACACGGCGTTGAGCTTCTTCTTGACGTCCTCGACGATCTCACGCGCCGTTTCGAGATCGTCGACGGCGACAGTGAAGACCATGTCCGTCACGTTATGCTCGATGTTTCGCACGCTCTGCACGATCATGTCCACGCTCACATTGGCATCAGCGAGCGCAGAAAAGAGGGAATGTGCGACGCCCGGCTGGTTCGGCACACCCATGACGGCAAGTTTTGCCACCTTGTCGTCGTGTGCCAGCCCCCTGATTTCAAAATCCTTCTCTTCCATTGTATAAGCCTCCCTGATCATCGTGCCGGTTTTCTCGGTAAACGTCGAGCGTACATGGATGGGAATGCCGAAGTGCTTGCCCATCTCCACGGAGCGCGGCTGCATGACACCTGCGCCAAGGCGCGCCATCTCCAACATCTCGTCGTAAGTAATCTCCTGCATCTTGCGTGCACCTTGGACGAGGCGCGGGTCGGCAGAGTAAATGCCGTCCACATCCGTGAAAATCTCGCAGCTGTCCGCAGCGAGAGCGCCCGCAAGAGCCACGGCCGAGGTGTCTGAGCCGCCGCGTCCGAGCGTCACGGGATCGCCGAAGGAGTCAGCGCCCTGAAAGCCTGCAACGACGACGATATTTCCCTCATTGAGCGCTTCCTCGACGCGCTTCGGTTCGATGCCGATGATGCGCCCCTTCGTATGCACGGAATTCGTACCCATGCCGACCATCGCGCCCGTCAAGGAGACCGCCTTATGCCCCATCGAGCAGAACGCCATCGCTAAGAGCGCGATGGAAACTTGCTCACCCGTCGTCAACAGCATGTCCATCTCACGCGCATAATGGTACGGATTCTTGTCTATGCCGCGCGCCAGCTCGATGAGATCATCGGTCGTGTCTCCCATGGCGGAGACGACGACGACGACCTTGTCTTCGGGCCTCATGCCATCGAGGACACGCCGCGCCACCGCTTTGATTTTTTCCGTAGTGGCAACCGAGCTGCCGCCAAACTTCTTTACGATCAGAGCCATAACTTCCTCCTAGATTGCCCGTAGACAAGAAAAATGTCACGAGCAAAAATGTCCTTTGAGAATGGTCATTCGTTACAAAATCTCAAGAAATGAGCTTGACCGCCTTATATTATACAAGAATTTCATGTCCACGTCTAGCGAGAAACAAAAAAATACAAAATGCAAATGGACAACCACGCTTCTCCATGCTATATTGCTGGAAAAGGAAGTGATTGCATGGGAAAGACGCGACTTATCGTGCCGGAAGGACTGACTTGTATGGCGCTTCGGGAGTTTTTGCAGAAGGAGTGCGGCTTCTCCACGACGCTCTGGAAAAAACTGCGGCGTTCGGGCACGTTCTCGCTGAACGGACGCCCCACCAACGCCGCACAGACCCGCATCAAAAGCGGCGATGAACTTTGCTGGCATCTGTCGGAAGAGAGCCGCATCGCGCCCGAAGACATTCCGCTCGACATTCTCTATGAGGACGCGACGCTTCTCATCGTCAACAAGCCCGCAGGCATGCTCGTTCATCCGACGGGCGGCGAGCACAGTCATACGCTCGCCAATGCCGTGCTCTTTCACTATGAAGCGCACGGTGAAAAGCACGCCTTTCATCCCGTGCACCGCCTCGACCGCCAGACGAGCGGACTCGTGCTCATCGCCAAGGAGGCGCACATGCAGCACCTCTTGTCCGCACATGACGCAATCGAGCGCATCTACTTTGCCGTCATCGAAGGCAAACTGCCCGAGCCTTGCGGCACGATCGCTGCGCCCATCGCGCGCCGCCCCGGCAGCATCATCGAGCGCATGGTCTCACCTGCGGGAAAATACGCCGTCACGCACTATGAAACGCTTGCAGAGCATGGCGGGCTTTCGCTTCTCGCGCTTCGCCTGGCAACGGGACGCACGCATCAGATCCGCGTCCACCTCGCGCACCTCGCTCATCCGCTCCTCGGCGATGACCTCTACGGCGGCAGAACGGATCGCATCGCCCGTCAAGCGCTGCACGCCCATCACCTGCGCCTTCGTCATCCGTCGAGTGGCGAAGAAATCACCGTGCACGCACCTCTGCCTACAGATATGTCCGTCTTTTTCCCCGAAATCTACGGTAATTTTTCTCTTTTCACGAAAGATTCATGACGCTTTCATTAAATTATGATATAATAGAGTGGTAAACGAGTATCATCTATTCATAGGAGGTTGAGATCATGCCACTCATCGGAACAAAAGAAATGTTCAAGAAAGCCCACGAGGGCGGCTACGCCATCGGCGCTTTCAACGTCAACAACATGGAGATTGTTCAGGGCATCACCGAAGCGGCAGCGGCTGTGAAGTCCCCCATCATCCTGCAGGCTTCCGCCGGTGCGCGAAAGTATGCGAAGCCCGCCTACCTCAAGCACCTCGTGCAGGCTGCACTCGAATGCGAGGATCTGCCCATCGCCCTGCATCTCGACCACGGCCCGGATTTCGAGACCTGCAAATCCTGTATCGACGACGGCTTCACCTCCGTCATGATCGACGGCTCGCACCTGAGCTTCAAGGAGAACATCGAACTTACGAAGCGCGTCGTCGAGTACGCCCATGCGCACAATGTCGTCGTTGAGGGCGAGCTTGGACAGCTCGCGGGCATCGAGGACGATGTGAAGGTGGCCGCAGAGGATGCGCACTACACGCGTCCCGAAGAGGTCGAGGAATTCGTCTCAAGCACGGGCGTCGACTCCCTCGCGATCGCCATCGGCACGAGCCACGGCGCTTTCAAGTTCAAGCCCGAGCAGTGCACAAAGAACGCTGACGGCGTGCTCGTGCCGCCCGAACTGCGCTTCGACATCCTCGCGGAAATCGAAAAGCGCCTGCCGGGCTTCCCCATCGTGCTGCACGGCGCCTCGTCCGTCATTCCCAAGTACGTCAAGATCATCAACGACAACGACGGCAATCTCGCCGACGCCGTAGGCATTCCCGAGGATCAGCTGAGAAAAGCGGCGAAGTCGGCGGTCTGCAAGATCAACATCGACTCCGACCTGCGCCTCGCCATGACAGCAGGCATCCGCGAGCACTTCAAGCAGCATCCCGAGCACTTCGATCCGCGCCAGTACATCGCACCAGGACGCGACTACATCCGCGAACTCGTCGAGCACAAGATCAAGGAAGTCCTCGGCTCCGACGGCAAGGCTGCAGAGGTCATGGCACTCTTGAAGTAAGCACAGACGCTTTACGAACATTGTGCGCCAGCCCAATAAATGTTCTTCCAAAATCGTGCAGAAAGCAGCTTTCTGCACGATTTTTATATTTTGATATTTATTTTCAATTCCGTTTACTTTCTGCATCCATAGAGGTATAATAGAACCGGAAACGATTTAAGGAGGTATGCAAAATGAATCAAGAGCAGCTCAATCGCATGACCAGCGGCAAGGGTTTCATCGCCGCCCTCGATCAGAGCGGCGGTTCGACACCGAAGGCGCTGAAGGCTTATGGCGTCGATGAGAGTGCCTATTCCAACGACGAGGAGATGTTCACGCGCGTTCATGAGATGCGCACGCGCATCATCAAAAGTCCCTCATTCACAAAGGAGCAGATTCTCGCGGCCATCCTCTTCGAAAACACGATGGATCGCAAGATCGACGGTCTCTATACGGCGGACTACCTGTGGGAAAAGAAAGGTATCGTGCCGATTTTGAAGGTCGACAAGGGACTTGCCGCCGAGAAGGACGGCGTACAGCTCATGAAGCCTATCGACGGACTCTCCGCCCTCCTCGACCGCGCCGTAGAGCGCCATATCTTTGGCACCAAGATGCGCTCCGTCATCAAAGAGGCGAACAAAGAGGGCATCAAGGCTGTCATCGAGCAGCAGTTCGCCGTCGGCAAAGAAATCATCGCCAAGGGACTCGTCCCCATCCTGGAGCCGGAGGTCGACATCCATTGCGCCAAGAAGGAAGAGGCGGAAGCCATCATGCTCGAAGAGATCAAAGCGCATGTGGCGAAGCTTCCCGCCGCCGACAAAATCATGCTCAAGGTCACGATTCCGACGAAGGAAAATCTTTACGAAGACCTCATGAAGGATCCGCATGTCGTGCGCGTCGTCGCTTTGAGCGGCGGCTACCCGCAGGATGAGGCCAACGAGAAGCTTGCCAAGAATCGCGGCCTCATCGCCAGCTTCTCACGCGCCCTCGCCCAGGATCTTCGCGCAAGCCAGAGCGACGCCGAGTTCGACAAGGTTTTGAAGACCGCCGTCGACGGCATCTACAAGGCCTCCATCACCTGAGAAAGCGCAGATCATTCTTTCCAAGAATCTGCAAAGAAAAGGCAGGACAGCAAACGATATGCTGTCTTGCCTTTTTCTTTGCAGGATTTTCCAATCTTGACAGAGAAAATCCCCTGCTATATGATAGGGTACTAGAGGGTATCACATACGAACCTTCTCGTGACCCCCTATATCATACAAACCAAGGATGTGTTCTCCATGCATACTTCAAAGAAAAAATTTCTTGCCATCATACTTTCACTTTTCGTCTTGCTCCTCGCTGCAGCATACCTATGCTCGAGCAGCTTCCAAGGCGGCGTTCCCGTTCTCAACTATCACCAGATCAACGACCATGACCACAACGCCCTGACGCTGAGCACGCCCGAGTTCGAAGCGCAGATGCAGTATCTCGCCGAAAACGGCTACCATCCCATTACGCCGAACGAACTTGCCGATCACCTCGAAAACGGCGCCCCTCTGCCCGAAAAACCCATCCTCCTCACCTTCGACGACGGCTATATCGACAATTACGAAAATGCCTATCCTATCCTGCAAAAATACGGGCTTAAAGGTTCCATCTTCATCATCACGGACTATCTAAACGTCTATCCGAACTATCTCACATGGGAAATCTGCCAAGAGATGCAGGACTCGGGCATCATCGACATCGAGTGCCACACAATGACCCATGTCGCGCTCAGCGAGCTTTCCTC
This sequence comes from uncultured Selenomonas sp., assembly GCF_963528755.1. GTDB lineage: Bacteria > Bacillota > Negativicutes > Selenomonadales > Selenomonadaceae > Selenomonas. Next base: position 102,415 of record NZ_CAURXA010000005.1, on the reverse strand, counting down.
TGCCGAAGAGCTGCAACACGAAGCCGTCGACTCCAAGAAAGCGATTGAATCACACCTCAATAAAAAAGTCACTTCTATCGCCTACCCCTGCGGCGCTTACAATGACGAAGTGCAGCGTGTCGTAAGGGAAGCCGGCTACCGCACGGCTTTCACCGTCAACTACGGGCTCGACCATCCCGGCGACGACCAATATGCGCTCAACCGCATACCGATCTTTGGCTCCAACTCTCACTCCTTCCTGCGCTTCAAGCTGCGCCTCCTCTTCACTCCAATCTTCTCCCGCCTGCAAAACGTGCGCACGGAACTTCTAAGCGGCGGTCACAATACCTGTGCACGCTTCATTCCTACACCCTGACACCATACAAGAAACGCCCCCGTTCCGGGGGTGTTTTTCATAAGTGAATGCAATATAGGCAGACAGTAGACAGAGTAAGTCGTAAAATGATACAATCCTTGTAGCCTAAAATACTGATTCGACGGAGGCACTTCTCATGCACCAATACTTGTTTTTCATCGGAGACTTTCCCGTGCGCGCTTACGGGCTGATCCTGAGCCTCAGCATCATCCTGGCAACGGGCGTCGCCTACTTCCTCGCCAAACAGGACGGACGCTACCACAGTCACATCGTCGACATGGGCATTTACTGCGGCATTGCGGGGCTCTTAGGCGCACGGCTCTGGGACGTCTTCTTCTTCGATTGGGATTACTACCAGAACCACTTGACGGAACTTTTGAACGTCTGGCAGGGCGGCATGGCGATCCAGGGCGGCGTGCTGCTCGGCGCTATCGTCGGCATCCTCTACACGCGCCGTCACAGCATCGACACATGGGCGCTCGCTGACATCGTAGCGCCCGCCATCATCCTCGGACAAGCGCTCGGCCGCTCGGCCAATCTTCTGAACGGTGACGCCTTCGGCGCACCGACCGGCTCCTCTTTCGGCATCCTCTATCCCGAGACCACGCTCGCCTTCCACACCTACGGCAACCAGCCCCTGTGGCCGGCGGAAATCTGGGAATGCCAACTTGACATCTTCATCTTCGCGCTCCTCCTCATCTTTCGCGCGACGAATCATGCGAAGGGACAGGCGTTCGCCCTCTACATCATGCTCTACTCCGCCGCACGCTTCTTCCTCGAATACCTGCGCGGTGACTACAACGAACTCGTCCTTGGGCTGTTCAAATCTGCACAGATGACGAGTCTCGTCGCCTTTACCATCGCACTCGTATTCTTTCTCTGGCTCGGCTTCAAAAAGCATACGGCAGAACTGCCAAAGAAGAAAAATCGCAAGCGTGCCGCCCGCACATGAGCGTCTCATCTCAGTGAAACGGAGTCTCTACCATGCAAAAGACAAACCATACGCTTCACATCGGCTGTCATCTCTCGTCTGCCAGCGGCTATCTCGCCATGGGCAAGGCCGCAGTGAACCTCGATGCCAACGTCTTCGCCTTCTTCACACGTAACCCGCGCGGCGGCAGGACCAAGCCGCTCGACTTGGACGACGTACACGCCTTCTGCAGCTACCGTGAAGAACACGACATCGGCACGCTCGTCGCCCATGCGCCCTATACAATGAACGCCTGCGCCGCCAAGGATACTCTGCGCGCCTTCGCACGCGAAGCGATGGCAGATGATCTAGCACGCCTCGAGCATATCCCGAACACGCTCTACAATTTTCACCCCGGCAGTCATGTACAGCAGGGCGCAGAAAAAGGCATCGAACTTATCGCAGACCTTTTGAACGATGTCCTCAATCCGGCGCAGAAGACGATCGTGCTCCTGGAGACCATGGCGGGCAAAGGAACGGAGATCGGACGCAGCTTCGAGGAAATCGCCGCCATCATCGAGCGCGTAGACTGCAAGGAACGGCTCGGCGTCTGTCTCGATACCTGTCACGTTTGGGATGCGGGATATGATATCGCAAACGATCTCGACGGCGTACTTGAAGAATTCGACCGTGTGATCGGCCTCTCCCGCCTTCATGCCGTCCATCTCAACGACAGCCTCAACGTCCGCGCCGCCCGCAAGGATCGTCACGCACGCATCGGCGAGGGAGAAATCGGACTCGAAGCCCTGACGCGCGTCATCCGTCACCCGAAGATTCGCCATTTGCCTTTCATCTTGGAAACACCGAACGACGATGCAGGATATGCAAGAGAGATTGCCATGCTCAGGGAGCGCTTTGAATAAGCGCCCCTTGCACAAGTGCCGCTAGATAATGCGCCGTCGGCGCGAGCGCAGCGGGGTCTACACGAAAGCTCGGATTGTGGATGGCAGCAGATAATCCCGTTCCAACCAGTACGAAACAGCCAGGCACGTTTTCCTGATAGAAGGCGAAGTCCTCGCCGCCCAAAGATTTCGGAGCAGACACAATCTGCAAATCGCACTCCTCAGCCACCCGCTTGGAAAACGATGTCCAAAAAACATCGTTCGCCGTCGCCGGCGGCCCTTCGTACCAATCCGTCACCACCTCAGCACCATGCGCCTGTGCCAGACCTTCGGCCAAAGCGCAGACGCGCTTACGAATCAAGGCGCGTTCTTCTCCGTCCATGCTGCGCGTCGTTCCTTCGACGAGCGCTTCTTCAGGGATAACGTTCCACGTATTGCCCGCAGCAACATGCGTGACGCTCACAAGCCCTGCCGAAAACGGATGAAGGTTGCGCGCGACGACGGTCTGCACCGCCTGGATGAATCCCGCTGCCAAAGGAATCGGATCGATGCCGCGCTGCGGATGCGCGGCATGCGTCCCCTTGCCGATGAAGCGAAATACGAAGCGGTCGACTGCCGCCGTGACAGCACCTTCCGATATGCCGACCGTGCCAACCGTCAAAAGGGGAGACGCGTGGAGTCCGAAAATTGCCTGTACATCGCGCAAGGCTCCTGCTTCCATGAGCACCTTAGCCCCGCCCGGCGCCTCCTCTGCTGGCTGGAAGAACAGGCGTACGCGCCCTTTCAGCTCCATCTCGCGCTCTTTGAGCAGAAGCGCCGCACCGAGAACGGACGCTGTATGAAAATCATGCCCACAGGCGTGCATGCGTCCCTCATTCTCCGAGCGGTACGGCAAATCCGTCTGCTCTTCGATGGGCAGGGCGTCGATATCGGCACGCAAGGCAACGACAGGCTCACCCTCTCCCACTTCCGCAACAATTCCTGTCGAAAGCGGCAATTTGAGAATGCGTATGCCCGCATGTTCCAAGGAGGCGCGGATACGCTTCGTCGTTTCCACTTCTTCATAAGAAAGCTCCGGATGGCGGTGAAACCACTGAAATTCTTCCTCGATATATGCTTCGATGTTTTCGATAGCTAACATAATTTTTCCTCTCTAATTCATATATGTTTAGTATATTATCTGAGATTATATAGCGAAGCTGTCATATTGTCAACAACGGTTTCACTACGGGAAGTACGGATAAAGTTCAGCCGCCCATCTTCACACACCTCCCCCTACTGCAATTTCTTGCGCTCCTTGGCCTTCTGCAAAAGCTGCACGGCCTCCGCAAAGGCGCCGGGTAGGTAGTCCTCTTCCCACTCTCGACCGCACTTCTCCCATGCCTTGATTTCCTTCCATTCCGTCAGCGGCTTGCCTGACGTATCCTTGACCGGTTTGCCGAACACGTGCGGATGGCGGCGCACCATCTTCTCTGCGGCAGCCTTTGCCACATCCTCCAACGTGAACAGTCCCTCTTCTTCGGCAAGCTGCGCATGAAAGATCACTTGCAGCAGAAGATCTCCAAGCTCCTCACGCAGGTTTTCCGCCCTTCCCGTCTCCTTCAGGATATTGATGCCGCAGAGCACCTCGACCGCTTCCTCTATGCAGCCTGGCTTGATGCTCTCATGCGTTTGCTTCCGATCCCATGGGCAGCCATGTTCGGAGCGCAGCGTGCGCACAATATTCTGCAATTGCTCAACGTATGTCATAAATCTTCCTCGCATTCAACAAAATCCGCTCCATAAGGAAAACCCCGCCGCAACATGCGTGCAGCGGGGCAACAACAATCTCTCAAAGCCAATCCGCAATCATCTCAATACCTGCTCGTTCCGCATGACGCGCCGAAGGCTTTGCATCTTCGGCAGGATAGCCGACAGGGAAGATCGCCACAAGCTCATAGTCCGCCATCTCAGGGAAAAGCTCCTTGAGCTTCGGCGCATCGAAATGCCCGACCCACGTCGTCCCCAGACCCAATGCTTCGATTTCAAGCATCATGTGGGTCGCCGCAATGCTCGCATCCACATCCGCGAAGTTTTTCTTGTCAAAGGAACGCACAAAGGCGCTCTCCGCCTTGCTTCCCACAACGAAGGCAACGGGCGCGCCAAAGATGAAGGACGTCGTCTGCGAAACTTTCTGCATCGCCTCTTCGCTCTTCAAAACCCAGATATGGAACGGCTGCTTATTGACTGCCGTAGGCGCGAGATTCCCCGCCTCCAAAATCTTTTGCAGCTTCTCCTCCTCCACGGGCTGCGCCGAAAGCTTGCGGCAAGAATAGCGCTTTTTCGCCAAATCAAGAAACGACATAAAGAACTCCTCCTCTACGAAAAATGCACATCCATACATCTTTGATATATTCTAGCATAACCTCCCAAGAGGTCAAGGCGCAGACCGATCAGCTAGTTTTTCCTCCATCCTCCACCAGCCTCTTGCATTTCATGCCACGCCTTCGCCCTCGCGATAAAATCCGCGAACACCTGCTCGGAGAGACGCGGTTCTTCCTTTTTTTGCTGCTCTGTGGGAACATCCTTGATTTTTTGATAAAGCACCGTCTCGTGCGCAAAGCTTCCTTCGCGCCGCGCTTTCACCATCGCGAGGGACGTTTCCGCCGACTCCGCATATTGAGCGAAGAGCTGGAGCTGCGGCAGACATTCGGCGAGAGTTTCTGGCGGAAGCTTCTTTTCCAACTGCTTGGCAGCACGTTTCAGGCGACGAAATTCCTTTGCGAGGACTTCCGCTTCCTTGTCGGCCCTTTCCTCACGTTCCACCTTTTGCCAGAAAGCTTCCATCTGCTCTTTCAGCACAGGCGCATCGAGTGCGCCCGTATGCGCCCAATCCTTTTCCATGCGACGCGAATGAAGCGCGAAAAGTTCCATCGCTCCTGCCAAACCGCCGTATTGCTCACGAATAGTGGTATGCCAAGCCCTTTCCGCATCATACGCGTCGGGCGAAGAGAGCCATTCTGCACCCGTCGCCAAGGCGATGCGCGAAAGATAGGGCTTTTCCATCGGGTTCATCAAAAACACGGGGGCACGCTCTGCCACAGCTTCATCCAATCCCTGTACGGGGCCAAGCGCGAGCTTTCCTGGCAAGTAGTCCGTCACGGGATAGTTCCACCAAATGCCGAGCGGTCGTCCATAAAGGCGCTCGGCCTCCGTCATATCTTCGGCGCTTATGCCTTCGGGCACGACACCTTCCCCCGTGAACAGTACGACGATATCGTCATCGAGCTGCGCGGCAAATTCGCGTGTGTAGGACTTCGTCACGCCGGCAGTCTTCATATCTTGCAGGAAATATTCCGTCGGCACGACAAGCAGCGGCTTCTCTGTAAGGCGGCGCGTCAGAAGTTCCTCGTTCAGGCGATTCACGAAAAGTGCCTGTGCCCTGCCGTCCTTGTGCTCGATGTCGTCGAAGAATATGGCGAAGCGCTCTACACCCATCGCATGAACAGATTTCAGCTTTCGCAGCATGGCCTTTTCATCCGCCTCGCCTGCCCAACCCGAAAAGCGCTGGTCAAGTCCTGGCGATACAGCGAAGACCAACTCCACACCCGCAGTCCGCGCCTCGGCGGCAAGACGCTTCAGCGCGAGCATCTCCTGCGGCGGATACGGTTCACGCCACTTCTCGCGATGGTACGGATCGTCCTTCGGCGCGTATACGTAGAGATTCATGCCGTGTTCACCCAAGAAGTGCAGCATCATGCGACGCTCGGCCTCCGTCCACGGTCTACCGTAAAATCCCTCGACGATGCCGCTCTCCAGCCTTCGCCCTTGTGCCGTCCGTGCATTCTCCCCCAACGCCGAAGCAGAAGCAGCATTTTCTGAAAAAAGGGCGGCACTGCAGAAGAGCGCCGCCAAGACCACCGTCAGGAAGATTCTCATTTCACTTCAAGAGCCGCCTTCACGAAATCACGAAACAGCGGATGCGGATGGTTCGGACGCGATTTCAGTTCGGGGTGGAACTGCGAACCGACAAACCACGGATGGTCCTTGACCTCGACGATCTCGACGAGGCTGTCATCGGGCAGCGTTCCCGCGACGGCAAGCCCCGCACGCTCAAGCTCGGCACGAAAATCGTTGTTGAACTCGTAGCGGTGGCGATGGCGCTCACTGATTTCTTTCTCCGCGTAAGCGGCAAGGCTCTTCGAGCCTTCCCGAAGCTTGCACGGGTAAGCCCCCAAGCGCATCGTGCCGCCCTTGTCCTCGACATCCTTCTGCGAGAGCATGAGGTCGATGACGGGATGTTTCGTTTCGTGATTGAATTCCGTCGAATGGGCGTCTGTCATGCCGCAGACGTGACGCGCAAACTCGATGACGGCGCATTGCATGCCGAGGCACAGTCCGAGGAACGGAATCGCGTTCTCACGCGCGTACTGCACGGCGCGAATCTTGCCCTCGACGCCGCGGTCGCCGAAGCCGCCCGGCACAAGTATTCCCTTGCACCCAGCAAACACCTCGCTGAGCTCGACGTCCGCCGCCTCAATCGCCTCCGAATTGACCCAGGCGATCTTGACGTCCGTATCATTCGCGATGCCCGCATGGTGCAGCGCCTCCGTCACCGACATGTAGGCGTCGGGCAGATCCACATACTTGCCGACGACGGCGACCTTAACCTTCTTCGCGGGATGCTTGATCTTGAAGACCATCTTCTCCCACTCTTCCATGTTCGCGGGGCTGTAATCCATGTGGAGTTTTTCGAGCACAATCTTGTCGAGGCCCTCCTTCGCCATCATCAGAGGAACCTCGTAAATTGTCGGCGCCGTGAGGTTTTCGATGACGGCGCTCTTATCCACATCACAGAAAAGAGCGAGCTTTTCCTTCATATCGCTCGAAATCTCTTTTTCCGCGCGGCAAACAAGGATGTCGGGCTGGATGCCGATGCCGCGAAGTTCTTTGACGCTGTGCTGCGTCGGCTTCGTCTTCAGTTCGCCCGCCGCCGCAATGTACGGCACGAGCGTCACATGGATGTAGAGCACATCGTAGCGACCGACCTCTTTCTTGACTTGGCGGATCGCTTCGAGAAACGGCAGGCTCTCGATATCGCCTACCGTGCCGCCGATTTCTGTGATGACGACATCGGCGCCGTCAGCGGCCGCAACATCATAGACGCGCTGCTTGATCTCATTCGTGATGTGCGGGATGACCTGCACCGTCTTGCCCAGATAATCGCCGCGCCTTTCCTTCGTCAGCACGTTGTTATAGACCTTGCCCGCCGTGATATTGGAGTTTTTCGTGAGGTTGATATCGATGAAACGCTCATAGTGTCCGAGATCGAGATCCGTCTCCGCACCATCGTCCGTGACGAACACCTCGCCGTGCTGGTATGGACTCATCGTGCCGGGGTCGATGTTGATATATGGATCGAACTTCTGGATCGTGACCTTGATGCCGCGATTCTTCAAGAGCCGCCCCAAGGAAGCAGCCGTGATGCCCTTGCCGAGGGACGAAACGACGCCGCCCGTAACGAAAATATACTTTGCCATTTTTTCCTCCTGCCCTGTTTCCGGCATATCCTACGAAAAAGACCGACTTCACCCGCAGTCTCGGCCAAATCTGCCAAGCTGCATCCACAAAAGCCTTATTCCTCCTGTATGCCCTCCAAGAGCTTTTCGCGGCGGCGCGACGTCTTGGGGCTGGAAGAAGCGCCCGTGCGCGAGGCATGCGTGCGCTTCACTTCGGGCGGATTCCACTCCGTCAGTCCCCATTTCCCCTCTCCCTCATAGTGGAAACGACTGTCCATATTGATCAGCGTGTAGACCTCTGAAATCGCATGAGAAAGCGACTGCACGGGCTTTCGCTTCTTGTCGATGACCTCCAGGACGAGATCTTTGTAGTACATCGCTTCGTTCTTTTCACTCAAAATGTCATGCGCCACATCCGTCTCCGAGCGCTTCGCGTAATCCGTATTTTCCAAAATCATGACCTCCTGCTTCCTGTCACATCTTCTCCGGCGCGGAAATGCCGAGAATCCCCAGCGCATGGCGTAGAACATTCCTCGCGACCGCCACGAGCGCCAAGCGTGCGCTCGAGAGCGCAGGTTCCACGCCTACGATGCGGCACTTGTTGTAAAAGCTGTGGAACAGCCCCGCCGTATCGTAAGCGAAACGCGCGATGCGGTGCGGCGCACGTTCTCTCGCTGCACGCTCGATCTCTTCCGCATATTCTTCGATCTTCTTGATCAAGGCGATTTCCGTCTCATCGACGAGCCGCGAAAACTCAGGTGCGCCGTCCGTCTCAATTCCAGCGTCGGCCGCCTGGCGGAAGATGCTCGAAATGCGCGCGTGCGCGTACTGGATATAATAGACGGGATTCTCGTTGGAATGCGACTTCGCCAGATCGAGGTCGAAGTCGAGCTGGCTGTCCAGTGAGCGCATGAGGAAGAAGTAGCGCGCCGCGTCCGTACCAACCTCCTCGATGAGCTCTTCGAGCGTCACGCTCTCGCCCGTGCGCTTCGACATCTTCACGAGTTCGCCGCCGCGATACAGGCTGACCATCTGCAGGAGGAGCACTTCCAACTGCTCGGGCGCATAGCCAAGCGCCGCGAGCGCCGCCTTGACCCGGCAGACATAACCGTGATGATCCGCTCCCCAGATGTTGATGAGATGACCGAAGCCGCGCTCCAGCTTATTCCGATGGTAGGCGATGTCCGCTGCAAGGTACGTCGGCACGCCGTTGTCCCGTATGACGACGCGATCCTTGTCGTCGCCGTAATCCGTCGAACGCAGCCACAGGGCGCCGTCCTTGTCGTAAACCTTTCCCTTTTCCTTGAGCACCTGACAAGCGTCGCGCACGGCCTCGGGATGGAGCGTGCGCTCGCTGAACCATTCGTCGAACGTCACGTTGAACGCGGCGAGATCCGCCTTCAGCTGTGCAAGCTTTTCCTTCAAAGCGATTTCCTTGAAGGCGACGAGGCGCTGTTCCTCGCTCAGCGAGAGATACTTCTCGCCGTCCGCTTCCACGATGCGCTTCGCCGTGTCGATGATGTCCGCGCCGTGGTAGCCATTTTCAGGAAAGGCCGTCTTCTTGCCCATCAGTTCCAAGTAGCGTGCGTTGACCGATGCCGCGAGGTTGTCGATCTGATTGCCCGCGTCATTGATGTAGTATTCGCTTTGAACGGGATAGCCAGCCGCTCGCAGAAGATTGACGAGAGCGCTGCCGACCGCTGCGCCGCGTCCGTGCCCGACGTGCAGCAGGCCTGTCGGATTCGCGCTCACATATTCGACCATGATGCGCGCCGTATCTTTCTGCGGCAGGTTGAAACACGCCTCGCCCCCTTCGTATAGATGACGAAGCAAATCATAGAGCACATTGCCTTTGAGGTAGAAATTGATGAAGCCCGGCCCTGCGATCTCCGCATGATCGAGCCAGTCGCCCTCGATGCGCGATACAAGCTCCTCGGCAATCTTCTTCGGATTCATGCGAAAGACGCGCGCCGACTGCATGGCGAAGTTCGTTGCAAAATCACCAAACTTTTTGTCCGGCGGCACTTCGAGCAGGATGTCGGCAAGCTCTCCTGCCGGAAACACGCCGTCGGCGATCGCCTTTTGCGCCGCCTGCCGAATGGCTGCGCTCAACTGTTCCTTGATGTCCAAAAAAATCCTCCTAATCTTCTCCGTGAAAAGGCGTCTCAGTTCAGCTTCTGCAGTTCCGACACATCCGCCTCAACCTCGATATGCAGTTCGTTCGCCGACTGCCATTCGCCGTTGATGTGCATGTCGTAGGAGACATCGATCCGACCTGAGACGGAACCGTAGGCGATGTCGAGACGCTGCGTCGCAACGCAGAGGTCGAGATCGCCGAAGGGCGTGCGGTAGCGGCTGCGGCTCTCGCTCTGCGGCGAGAAGCGCTGCTTCTGCTCGACGGCGCCGCGCCGCGTCAGCGTCAGGGAATCTGCCGCGACCTTAAGCATCGTCGAGGCGGGCGCGCCTTCGGCAAGGGATGTATCCTCGTAGATGATGTAGTGCTTGCCGTTGCGAAAGTAATGCTCGCCCATCGCCGTCATCTCTATGCGGCTGATATCGCCTGACGCATCCTTCTGCTCTCCCGTGACTTTTACGATCACCCTGTTCACGCTGTCTCTCCTCTTCCCGTCGATTCCTAAATCCAAGTATAAAGGCTACCATGTCTGCCAGATTTTTTCCATAAGACTAAGGAAGTACTTTCGCCTCCGCATCGATTGTGACCGCATTCTCACGCGCCAAGCGTGCAAGCTCGTAGCAGTCCTCGATATACTGGCGTGCGAACCAGCGCATCATGCCATACCCGGCAGCCGCTGCGATTCCCTGTCCAATGAAAGGCACATACTTCGCCGTCGTCTTGCCGAGGTAGCGCTTGCCAAAGCTTTTCAAAACGATCATCACGCCTTCCTTCGTCGCAAAGTCGAACACCTTCTTGACGAGAGGCACAAGGACGTCGTAGTGACGCAGCTTGCTCTCGGCTTCCTTGGACAATCCGAAACGCGCACGCATATCCGCCATCATGCGCAAGCAGAGTCCCGCATCAACGCCGATATCGAGTCCGGGAATCGGATTGACCGCATTCGCCGCACCCAGCACGGCATACCGCTTGACACTCTTATGGCAGCCTTCGCGAATCTCTTCCAAAGTTTCCATGTACACCATTTCAGCCATGAATATCGCCTCCTGCCTGTGCCATCTCCTGCTTTCGAGCCGCTCCCCACGGCGCATCGGTGTAGCGCTCGATTGCTTCCTTCGCCTGTGGATACCTTGCCAAAAGCTCCTCACGCTGCCAAACGCGGATTCCCGCCGTCTCCAAGGCAGGAATCGTCATGCAGCTGATGAAGCTGTAGCCCGCAGAATCAACATTCTCCGCCGCGAAGATCTGTCCCTTGGGAATCAGAACCATCGGCATAGCCGCGCCGCCCACACCAAGTTCGAAGGTGCGTAACGTGCCATCGGCGCCGAGCACCGTCAGCCTCATGCCGCAGCCTTCATGAAAGTACCATATCTCATCGCAGTCAAAGGACTGGAAGCGCAAGTTCTCCGAGCCGGCGAGCAGGAAGTAACTGCTGCCCGCCGCTGGGCGGCTGATGGCTTCCGACGTCCACGTCGGCGACGTGTAGACCCAGCTGTAGGCGCCGCTTCGCGGATTGCCCGAGAGCCGGAACTTCTGCATGATTTCCTGCACGCGTGCTGCCGCATTCGAAACTGCTGTCGTCGTTGCCGCCTGAACCTCGGGCGTCGTCATCTGTACGACCGCGCTTTCCTGCCGCATCTGCTGCGCAGGCTGAACCGACGGCATTGCACCACCTTCATCGTCCATATACGAAGACGCTGGCTCTTCCATGACATCGGGTGTCACCGTCGCCTCCGCTGCAGTAGATTTTTCATTTGCTGTCGGCAACTCAACCGTACGTTCCACTTGAACTGCGCCCGCATTTGCCGCTGGCGTAGCATCCGCCTTGCCAGCGGCCGCACTCGCATCCGGCGCCGCTTGTGCTGCAGCCGGATCCGGCGTCACCGTCCCATGCACAGCGCTGACCGTCGCGCCTGCAGCCAAAGCGGCTTCCCACGCCGCCTCATCCATCGCCGTCCCCGCAGTATTCGTCTTGCCGTCCGAACCTTGGGGGGCAGACGAGGCCGGCGGCTTCGACTGAGTCGCCGCATCACCCGTCTGCATCGTCGGCAACATCCCTGCCAAGATCCCCGTCAGAAGCCAGACCGCAGCCTTTCCATACCGCATGCGCCTCCACCTTTCACACAAATTCAAAAGAAAAGCGGCAGCAGAAAAGCGCCGCCCGCCTCATTTTTCCGTCAAAAGTTCCATGATCTCACTGCGCTTTCGCTCGGCTTCGCGATCCTCCGTCCGCTTCGTCTGCTTGAGAAAGTCCCCTTCTTTCGCCTTGACTTCCTTGATCTTATCGCCGATGGGGCAGCTTACGACGCCCTCCTTCATGAGCTTCTGAATCAAGTCGACCATATCGCCGTAGCCTTCCTTCATGCGCTTTTCGACAGAAAGACGCGTGAAATCGACGCAGCCCGGGCGATCGGAGAAATCGGGGCGCGGGAAAAGCTCATAAATCTTCGCATCGGGATAAAGGTTCTTCTGCACAGTGCTCCTCTGTGACAGGTGCAGCACGAAGATCAGCCGTACGCCCGCCTCGTAGACGGGCAGGAGCGGAGAAAGATCGGTGAAACTTCCCTCCCAGAGCACAACGCCGTTGGAAAAGCGCAGCTGCGAGTAGAGGATCGGCAGAGCGTTCGCCGCAGTCAGAAGAACCTTGCGCATCTTCTCCGGATAGCGCAGGATATCATAGTAAGAAGGCTCAACCGTCGGAAATTTCGTTGCTCCGACAAAGATGTGCTCGATGCTTTCACGCACCTTGGAGAGATCCAGATGCTCTTCCAAGAACGCAGCGAAGCTCTTTTCATCGAAAAGACCATGCCCGAAAAGTGCGAGAAACTGCTCAAACGATACGCCAGAAAGCCCGCTCGTCACGATGATGTCGTAGATTTCCTTGAGCTTCGTGATCGGCACGTTGGTAATCTTAAGCTTCGCGGCATTCTGCCACATGACCTCCGCCTTCTCGTAGCCGTCGCTCGCGAACATCATGGCGTTCAGCGCACCAAAAGACGTTCCGGAGACGACACTGACGGAAGACTCAAGCTCGTAGCTGTGCAGCGCCTTCCATGCGCCCATCTGATAAGCGCTGTTGCCGTTGCCGCCGGCAAACACTATGCCCATCTTCTCCATGCTCATCGCCTCCGGCTACTTCTTCTCAAAACGCGCCTGGCAGCCGATGCCGTCGCCATAGCCGACGCCGACGAGAACCGGCTCGCCGTTCTTCGCCTCCACCTTCACCTTTTTCCATGCGTCGTTGACGAGGACTTCGATCTCATCGCCCAATGCCAGCGACTGCAGATGTTCATCGCCGTCCTCGAAGTAACGTATGGCATAATGATCCTTCTTCCAGAGGATTTCTCCTTCCATGATGCTCCCTCTCCTTTCTCAGCAGTCTCCCGTATCAAGGACGCACTGATAAATTCAGTCGCCCATTTTCACACATCTGCACTTCCTCAAAACTCAAAGATCTTTCAAAAGCTCCTGCACCTTCGCCAAGCACTCCGCCTTCGCGCAGTCGCAGCTCTCGCCCGAGCGGCGCACCTTCAGTTCGATCTTGCCCTCTTCCAAGGCCTTCGGACCGATCGTGATGCGCAGCGGATAGCCGATGAGGTCGGCGTCTTTGAACTTCACACCCGCGCGATCCTTGCGGTCGTCGAGAATCGCGTCGACACCTGCGGCCAAAAGCGTCTCATACACCTCTTCAGCAAGCGCCAGCTGCTCGGACACCTTCGCATTGACGGGAACAACCACGACCTCGTAGGGCGCAATGGCACGCGGCCAGATGATGCCGTGCTCGTCGTTGTGCTGCTCGATGGCCGCCGCCATCGTTCTGCCGACGCCGATGCCATAGCAGCCCATGAAGAGCGCCTTCTCCTTGCCGTTCTCATCGAGGAAGGTCGCGCCGAGCGCCTCGCTGTACTTCGTGCCGAGTTTGAAGACCTGTCCCGCCTCGATGCCTCGCGTGATCTCGACGGGCGCACCGCAGTGTGGGCAAGGATCGCCCGCTACCATCAAGCGGATATCTGTGGTGAGGACATCCGTGAAATCGCGCACGGGATTCACGCCCGTATAATGCACGTCGACCTCGTTCGCACCCGCAACGGCATTCTTCATCTTCATGACCGTGCTGTCGACGACGATCTTCGTGCCCTTCTTGATGCCGATGGGACTCATGAAGCCCGCGACGCCGCCCGCTGCCGAAATCGCCGCCTCATCTGCCATGCGCAGTTCAAGCGCCCCCACGGCATTCTGTAGCTTCACGTCGTTGACTTCATGATCGCCGCGCACGAAAGCGAGCACGAGGGCATCGTTTTCATCCTGGAAGGCGACCGCCTTGATTGTCTTTTCGAGCGGCACGCGCAGGAAGTCGGCCACAAGCTCGATGGTCTTGCAGGCGGGCGTCTCGGCCTTCTGCAAAGGCTGCGCCTCTTCCTCGGAAGCGTCGATGGGAAGAAGCTCCGCCTTTTCCACGTTCGCCGCGTAGTCGCACGCCGTGCAGCAGGCAATTTCCGACTCACCGGCGGCAGCGAGCACCGTGAACTCATGCGTGTGATTGCCGCCGATCGCACCCGCGTCCGCCTCGACGGGACGGAACTTCAGGCCGCAGCGCGTGAAGATGTTTGTATAGGCGTCGTACATCTTCTTGTAGGAAATGTCAGCACTCGTCTCGTCCTTATCAAAGGAATAGAGATCCTTCATGATGAACTCGCGGCTGCGCATGAGTCCGAAGCGCGGACGAATCTCGTCGCGATACTTGTTTTGAATCTGGTACAGAAGGAGCGGCAGCTGCTTGTAGGAGCGCACCTCATCGCGCACGAGCGTCGTGATCATCTCCTCGTGCGTCGGGCCGAGACAGAATTCACGGCCATGGCAGTCCTTCAGGCGAAACATCTCCTGTCCGAATACGCTCCAACGCCCCGACTCCTGCCAGATCTCCGCCGGCTGCATGATCGGCATGCACAGCTCCTGCCCGCCCGCCGCATCCATCTCCTCGCGGATGATCTGCTCGATCTTCTTTATCGTGCGCCACGCCAAAGGCAGATACGTATAGACACCGCCCGCCGCCTTACGGATCATTCCCGCGCGCAGCATGAGACGATGACTCGTGATCTCAGCGTCGGAAGGCACCTCGCGCAGCGTCGGCGCGTATAACTTCGATGTAAGCAATGAAAACTTCCTCCTCTTAGGGCGTGCGCTTCGTTCGCTGCATTCCCCATCTATGAAAACAATCCGCCGCTCAAGGCAAGCGGACGCTTTTATTCAAGCCTGCTCTTCCTCCAAGATACTGTCTATCTCGCGGAACAGCTCTTCGACCAGCTCTTCTTCCTTGACCTGCCGCACGACCTCGCCCTTTCTGAAGACGAGGCCGACGCCCTTGCCGCCCGCAATGCCGACATCGGCGCCGCGCGCTTCGCCCGGGCCGTTGACGACGCAGCCCATGACGGCGACCTGGATAGGACGCGCGATGCCGCTGAGCCTTTCCTCCACACGCTCGGCAATCGAAGGAAGGTCGATGGCCGTTCTGCCGCACGTCGGACAGGAAATCAGCGTCGGGCCATAATCCCTGAGCCCCAGGGACTTTAAAATCTCTCGCGCGACGCGCACCTCGACTATCGGATCGCCCGTCAAAGATACGCGCAGGGTGTCGCCGATGCCTTCAGCGAGAAGTGCACCGATGCCAACTGCCGATTTGATGATGCCCGAGCGTACGGTGCCCGCCTCCGTGATGCCGAGATGCAGCGGATAGTCGCATCTCTCGCTCATCAGGCGATATGCCGCGAGCGTCAATGGCACGTCATGCGCCTTGAGCGAAATTTTCATATCATGAAAATCCTGCTCCTCCAACAGGCGCACATGCTCCAATGCGGATTCTACGAGAGCCTCCGCCGTGACGCCACCGTACTTTGTCAAAAGACGCTTGTCCAACGAACCTGCATTGACGCCGATGCGGATCGGTATGCCGCGTGCCTTCGCCGCCTCAGCGACGCGGCGCACGTTCTCCGCTCCGCCGATATTGCCGGGATTGAGCCGGAGCGCATCAATGCCCTGCTCGATGGCCTGAAGCGCCAAGCGATAGTCAAAATGGATGTCGGCGACGAGCGGCACCTTCGTCTGCGCCTTGATCTTTCCGATGTTCGCTGCCGCTTCCTTGTCGGGCACGGCAAGGCGCACGATGTCGCAGCCTGCAGCCGCGAGCGCCTCGATCTGGCGAACCGTCGCCTGTGCATCCTGCGTCTTCGTATTCGTCATGGACTGCACGGAGACGGGAGCCCCGCCGCCGATGGCGACAGCGCCGATATGAATCTGCCGCGTGATCTTCCTCTGCATGGTCTACCCTTCTTTTTTAATAAAAATATCAGCCGCCTACGAAGATGCGCATGATGTCGTTCTTCGTCGCGTAGAGCATCAAGAGCACGAGAAGCGATACACCAAACATCTGCGCGTAGTGCATCGCCTTCGCTGAAAGGGGCTTGCCACGTACAGCCTCGACGACAAGCGTCAGGAAGTGACCGCCGTCGAGCGCTGGAATCGGGAACAAGTTGATGATCGCAAGATTGAGGCTCAAGAGAGCCGTGAGGCTCAAAAGCGGCACGACGCCGATCTGCGCCGCCTCGCCTGCGATCTGCGCGACACCGATGGGCCCCGCGAGATCGGCCTGCTGTGCGCCTGTGACCATCTGCCCGAGCATCGAGAGCATCATCATGAGCGTCGTGCCCGTGCGCGTGACGGCAAGCTCAGCGGCTTCGAAGAAGCCCGGCATGCGCGTCGTGACGGACGAACTGACGCCGATGAGCGAGCGCTTCTCCTGCGCGTTGTAGGCAGGAATGACGCTCACCGTCTGATGCTCGCCCGCGCGTTCGTACTCAACGTGCAGGACCTTGCCGTCCGCGTCCTTAATGAGGCTCGTGATGTCCTGCCACGAGTTCACGGGCGCACCTTCAATGGCGACGATGCGGTCGCCCGCAAGGAGTCCCGCACTGGCGGCAGGATGCCCCGGTACCACCGTGCCGAGCACAGGCTCGCTCGAAGGCGTAGAAACGCCGGCGAAAAAGAAGATGCCGAAGAAAAGGAAGATCGGCAGGACAAGGTTCATGAAAGAGCCGGCAAGGATGACGATCATGCGCGCGGGAATCGACTTCGCGCAATAGCCGCGCTCACCCGCCGTATTGTTCGCGGCATCCATGCCCGCTATATCGTTGAAGCCGCCCAGCGGAAGCGCACGCAGGGAGTATTCCGTCTCGCCGTGCGTGTACTTGACGATCCTCGGCCCGAAGCCAATCGCGAAACGGTCGACGCGCATATCCGTGAGCTTCGCCGCCACGAAATGCCCGACCTCATGCACGAGGACGAGGATGCCGAAGACGAAAATGGATGCTAGAAGCGTTACGACCATCTCAACCCCCTATTTCCTGCAGGAAGCCCTGCGCCACGCGCCGCGCCTCGCCATCGGTGGCGAAGAGATCGTCCAGCGTCGGCGCCTTCTGCACGCCGCACTTCTCCATCGTGCGCTCGATGATCGCATAGATGTCAAGGAAGTGGATTCTCCCCGCCAGAAATGCCGCGACGGCCACCTCGTTCGCTGCGTTCATGATGCATGGCATCGTGCCGCCCGCACGCCCCGCCTCGTAGGCGAGAGGAAGTCCGCGAAACGTCGCTGTGTCGGGCTTTTCAAAAGAAAGATGCGCGAGCTTGGAAAAGTCCAGCCGCTCAAAAGACGAAGACTGGCGCTTCGGATACGTCAGTGCGTACTGGATTGGCAGGCGCATGTCGGCCGGTCCAATCTGTGCCATGACGGCACCGTCCTTGAAGCCAACCATCGAATGGATGATGCTCTCAGGATGGACGACGACCTCGATCGCATCGTACGGCACATCGTAGAGCCAATGCGCCTCGATGACCTCAAGCCCCTTATTGACGAGCGTAGCAGAGTCGATCGTGATCTTCTGCCCCATCTGCCACGTCGGATGCGCAAGGCACTCTTCGACCGTCGCCTTCTTGAGCGCGTCCTGCGTCTTCCCTCGGAAGGGGCCACCCGAAGCCGTGAGGATGATGCGCTCGACGCATCTTGCCTCCTCGCCCTGCAGGCACTGAAAGAGCGCCGAGTGCTCGCTGTCGACGGGCAGGATCGCCGCGCCCATCTCACGCGCCTTCGCCATGACGAGTTCACCCGCGACGACGAGCGTCTCCTTGTTCGCGAGTGCGATGTCTTTCTTCGCTTCGAGCGCCTTCATCGTCGGTGCAAGCCCCGCAAACCCCATCATGCTCGTGACGACGATGTCCGCCGCCGGATATGCCGCCGCCTCGATGAAGGCGTCGCGGCCGCCTTCGATGCGCGTCTTGCCGCCATACCGCGCCTTGAGCCTCGCCGCCGCCGCCTCGTCGGCAAGCACGGCAAGCTCAGGGGAGAGCGCTTCGATCTGCTTCTCCAGCAATTCGTCGCTTGCGTTCGCCGCAAGCACAGAAACAGTAAAAAGCTCCGGATGTGCAAGCGCCACATCAACTGTCTGGCGTCCAATCGAACCGGTAGAACCCAAGATTGCAATATTCTTCATACATCAAACTCCTGCCAAGCCGAAGACTTGAATAAAATAATAAACAAAGGGCGCGGTGAACATCACGCTGTCGAAACGGTCAAGGACGCCGCCGTGCCCCGGGATAAGCCGTCCCGAATCCTTGACACCCGTATAGCGCTTGATGACGGATTCGGCAAGATCGCCGACCGTCGCCACGAGCGCGAGAAGCACACCGAGCAGTGCCATCAACGGCACGGAAAAGCCAAGAGCACAGCCGAGCGCCGCGACGACTGCCGTCGTGCCGACAAGGCCGCCAAGAAATCCTTCGACCGTCTTCTTCGGACTGATGGCGGGGCACAGTTTGCGCCTGCCGAAGAACGAGCCGGCGAAGTAAGCGAACGTATCGCTCGACCATGTGCCGAGGAACATGATCCAAAGGAACGCGCAGCCAAGCGTCATATCGCCGGCGGGCGTTGCGAGAACGACATCCTGCGCCAGGAAGCGCAGCAGAATCAGATGCGCGAAAGAGAAGCCGACATAGACGATGCCCGCGATGGAAAAGCACGCCTGATCGACGGCAAAAGTCTCATGGCGAAAGACAGCCTCGGCAAAAACGAGGAGCGCAGCAAACGTCGCAATTGCGACAAGCCACGCGCTTCCCCACAGCCAAGCGGCAGTGCCGAAGAGCGAGATAGCGATGAAGCCGACGAGTCTCGCGAGAGGCTTTCCCAGATGATCGAACGCCGACGCGTACTCATGCCATGCAACGAACGAAAGCACAATGGCAAAAATGGCATAGAGCCAACCTCCCTGCATAATGACGAAGGCTGCGAGCGCTATGCCGACAACGCCCGTGATAATTCTTGTAAGCAAGTCAAGCACCTCTCTGTTAGGCGATCCCTTTATTTCCTCTTATTTCTCCTTGATTCCACCGAAGCGCCGCTCGCGGCTCGCATAGTCGCGAAGCGCTTCCATGAAGTACTCAGGTTTGAAATCCGGCCAATTCGTTTCCGTGAACCAAAACTCCGCATACGCCGCCTGCCACAACAGAAAGTTGCTCAGACGCATGTCGCCGCTCGTACGGATCACAAGGTCAACGGGCGGCAATTCCTTCGTATCGAGCGACGCCTGAAAAAGCTCCGGCGTGACATCCTCCGGCGAAAGTTTCCCCGCCTGTACCTTCCCAGCCAACCCCTGCACAGCACGGCAGATCTCGTCTTGCCCGCCGTAGTTGACAGCGACGCAGAAGTGCACGCCCGTATTGTTCTTCATCAGTTCTTCGGCATGGCGTACGCGCCGAATCAGCTCGGGCGTCAATTCATCGACGCGCCCGATGAAGCGGATGCGCACATTCTTCTCGTGCATCTCCCTTTCTTCCTTATCGAGATACTCGGAAAAGAGTCGCATGAGAAAATCGACCTCATCATGCGGCCGCTTCCAATTCTCCGTTGAAAACGCATAGACCGTCAGAACTTCCAGCTTCAAATCGATCGCTGTATCTAGAATATCATGCAACGTATCTACGCCCGCACGATGACCGACCGTGCGTAAGAATCCCTGCCCCTTCGCCCAGCGTCCGTTTCCGTCCATGATGACGGCAACATGGCGTGGCAGGCGCGAGCGCTCGATATCGACGGGAGTCCCTTCATTCTTTTGTGTTGCAGACTTGCCAAAAATCTTCTTCCACATATACGCTCCCCTTACCAGTCATGGATTCTCATCATGCCCACATTTTTATTACAGAGATCTCACGAAATCATTATAGCACGGAATCATTATAGCATGGAAAAAGGAGCATATCCATAGTATATTTTAGCAGCTTTCAGTGAAAGGATGCAACCGATGAGATCACGACGTTGTCGTTTACGCTTGACAAATATTTTTTTGGTTCTCTGGGAAGGCTCTGTTACGTATGCCCTTTTCTGAGCGTCTGTACGATTTCATTTCCATATTATCAAGTTTCTATCACACAGAACAAAGCATCTGCCCAACGATTCTTTCTTCCGCACTCTATCCCTTTCCGCCTTCCTATGGTATGATGAGAAAAACCGTGTATACCCTCGACAAAAGGAGGATGTCATGACTGAAGATCATCTGAAACTCCTGCGCTCCAAAGGCTACAAACTGACCCCGCAGCGGCGCGCCGTTCTCGACGCCTTCCATGAATGCGATCCCTTCCCCACGGCGCAGCAGCTTCTTGCCACCGTACGCAAGAAGCATTCCAATGTTTCCCTCGATACGATCTATCGCAACCTCGCGCTTCTCTCGAATCTCGGCGTTATTCACGAAATCTACCGCGCAGCAGGAAACGTCTATGAGATTATCGAGCCAGGTCATCACCACCACCACCTCGTCTGTACGGAATGCGGCAAGACGGAATGCATCGATATCTGTCCCATGCAGGAAGCCTACACGAAGGAAGCCGAGGCAAGAGGCTTCCTCATCACGGGGCACATCTTTGAATTCTACGGCATTTGCCAAGACTGCCGTAAAAAGAAAGGTCTTTAAATTCCTCTTTCCAACAAAAATAAGCTTGTCAAATCAAACCTCCTGTGCTATTCTATCAAATAGTAAAATTACTATTCAAAGGGAAATCATTCATGTTGTTTCCCCACGCACAGGAGGTCATTCTTTTGAAACGCAAAAACATGCTCTTTTGTCTTCTCGCCTCTCTCTGCCTACTCCTCACGGGATGCGGCGGCACGAACACGGCGGGAGGCGGAAAAGACGGATCTTTCCACATCGTCACGTCCTTCTACCCCATGTACGTCGCCACCATCAATATCACGCAGGGCGTCGACGGCGTGACCGTCACCAACATGACGAAGCCGCAGACAGGCTGCCTGCACGACTACCAGCTCATGACCGAGGACATGAAGACGCTCGAAAAGGCCGATGCCTTCGTCATCAACGGCGCAGGCATGGAGAGCTTCCTCGACAAAGTCATCGAGCAGCGGAAAAACCTCAAGATCATCGACGCTTCCAAGGGCATCGAGCTTCTGAAAGACGATGATGAAGAGAATCCGCACGTTTGGCTCAGCGTCACCGACGCTATCCTGCAGGTGAAGAACATCGCCGAGCAGCTCAAGGCGGCCGATCCCAAGCACGCCGATGCCTACGAAAAGAACGCGGCGGCCTACATCAAGAAGCTCGAAGCACTCAAGGCCGAGATGCACGCCGAACTCGACACGGTGCCGAACAAGGACATCGTGACCTTCCACGAAGCCTTCCCCTACTTCGCCAAGGAATTCGGCCTCAACATCATCAGCGTCGTTGAGCGCGAGCCGGGCACCGAGCCGACGCCCGCCGAGCTGCAGGCTACGATCGAGCAGGTCAAGAAACTGCCCGTCAAGGTCCTCTTCACCGAGCCGCAGTATTCGCCGAGCGCCGCTGAAACCATCGCGCGCGAGACAGGCGCGAAGATCTACACGCTTGATCCCGTTGTCACGGGCGAGGCGAACGAGCAGGCGATCAACGCCTACATTGACACCATGAAGAAGAACATGGAAACACTGAAGACGGCGCTGCAGTAAGCCTGCTGCTGCAAAAAAAGAAACCGATTTCACAAACTTTCCTGACAAGAAAGCGGATGCACCTCGAAGCCATCGAGCTGCATCCGCTTTTTCCATCTGGAAAAAATCCGAGATTCCTGTATAATGGTGATACTGCCAAATGAACTTTGACGCATGAGGTGTTTTGTGATGGATGTGCGCGACGATTTCCTGCTCGCCAAGAACCAGCAGGTCGAGCAGAACGAGAAACTTTCCGCCAAGAGCAAGAGGCGTATGCAGAAGAGCAAATCGTTCAATACGATCAAATCATATGCGAGCGATTGGAACGATTTTGCCGACTGGTGCGAGCATCACCAGACTGCTTCCCTGCCCGCAGAGCCGGAGACCATCGTCAACTACATCAATGACCTCGCGGACAATGCGAAGGCGAACACGGTTTCGCGCCGCGTCACCGCCATCTCGGAGAACCACATCGCCGCCGGCTACAAGCGCGACAATCCCGCCCACTCGGGACTCGTGCGAAACGCCATGTCAGCCATCCGCAGGGAGAAGGGAACCTTCCAGCACGGCAAGGCGCCGATCCTCTTGGAGACGCTCTATCTGATCGCCGACGGCTTCGGCACGGACGAGGCCTCGATTCGTGACAAGGCGCTACTCCTCCTCGGTTTTGCAGGAGCGTTCCGCCGCTCGGAACTCGTCGCGCTCACGGTCGAGGATATCAGTTTTTCTGCTGAAGGCATGGTCGTCTTCATCGGCAAATCAAAAGGCGATCAACTCGGCAAAGGAAGCTATATCGGCATCCCCTATGCGCCCGACAAGGAAATCTGCGCCGTGCGTGCGCTGCGTGCGTGGCTCTCCCTCAGCGGCATCAAAAAAGGGCCGCTCTTCCGCCCCTTCAAGCGCAATCATGAACTGCGCGATACGCAGCTCTCGGACAAGTCCGTGGCGCTCATCGTCAAGAAGTACATCAAGAAAGCCGGTCTCAGCGAAGAGGATTTCGCCGGGCACAGCCTGCGCCGAGGCTTCGCGACGAGCGCCGCGCAGCACGACGTCGACGCCCTGACCATCATGCGCCAGACGCGCCACAAATCGGAGAAGATGGTGCACCGCTACATCGAGCAGGGAAACATCTTCAAGGACAATCCGCTCGCACGCATGTACGGCAAATAAGAAGCAGGCGCGATACAAGGCGATGCTGTGAGATACGATACGAAAAAGAGAAGAGGCTGCAGGCGAAAGCGCTGCGGCCTCTTCTCTTTTTCCATATACGGATGTCACGCCTCCTGCCTCTCGGCAAGCACGACGCGCTCCTCTGCGTCGTGCTCTTCGAGCATGACGCGAATCTCCTCCTTGGAGGAGGTCGGCACGTTCTTTCCCACGAAGTCGGCGCGAATCGGCAGCTCCCTGTGGCCTCGGTCGATGAGGACGGCGAGCTGGATGCTCTTCGGACGCCCCATGTCAATGAGAGCGTCGAGCGCCGCGCGAATCGTTCGCCCTGTGTAGAGCACATCGTCGACGAGCACGATAGTCTTTCCCGTGATGTCGACGGGAATCTCCGTCTCGCGCACGACGGGCTGATATGCGAGGGTCGAGAGATCGTCGCGGTACAGCGTGATGTCGAGGACGCCGATGGCAGGCCTCGTTCCCTCAATTTTCTCAATCGCCGCTGCGATGCGCTCCGCGAGTGGAATGCCGCGGCTTCGTATGCCGACGAGGACGATCCCCGCCGTGCCCTTGTTCCTCTCCACGATCTCGTGCGAAATGCGCGTGAGTGCGCGGCGGATCGCATCTTCATCCATCAGAACCGTCTTGTCGACCAAGGTCGCCATATCATCCCGCCCCTTTCCGTTCTTCGATGGCATTTCGTCCATCAACTGTCCTGCCTTCTCCATGTGTTCAGCCGCTTCAGCGCCCTCGCCGCAAGGCATGAAGGATCGCTTTCATATCCTCGGGCATTTCTGCCGCGAATGTCATGCGCTCTTTCGTGCGCGGATGCGTGAACGAGAGCTCGCAGGAATGAAGCGCCTGCCCCGCTATATCGGGCGTCTTCCTGCCGTATTTCGGATCGCCGAGCAGCGGATGACCGATATATGCCATGTGGACGCGAATCTGGTGCGTGCGTCCTGTCTTCAGACGGCACTCGACAAGCGTGTGCGCAGGGAAGCGCTCCACGACGCGAAAGAGCGTCCTCGCTTCCTTACCGCCCGGCACGACTGCCATCTTCTTGCGCTCCGTCGGATGGCGGCCGATCGGCGCACGGATCTCGCCCCTGTCCTCGGCAATCGTGCCGCAGACGATCGCCCGATAGATGCGCTGCGCCGTCTTCTCCCGAATCTGCTCGGCGAGGTCAACGTGCGCCCGATCATTCTTCGCCGCCACCATGACGCCCGACGTGTCCTTGTCGAGCCGGTGCACGATGCCCGGACGTATGACGCCGTTGATGCCCGACAAGTCCTCGCAGTGATGGAGCAGCGCATTGACGAGCGTGCCGTCCGCTGCTCCCGCCGCCGGATGGACGACCATGCCGCGCGCCTTGTTGATGACGATGACGTCCGAATCCTCGTAGAGGATGTCCAAAGGGATGGCTTCCGGCAGGATCTCCAACTCCTGCGCTTCGGGAATTTCCGTCTCCACGGCATCCCCTTCGCGCAGTTTGGCGTTCGCCTTCGCCGTCCTGCCGTTGACGAGGACGCAACCGCTTTCGATCAGCTTTTGGATATGGGAGCGCGAAACCTGCGCTTCCTTGCCGGCGAGAAAGCGGTCGAGACGTTCTCCCGCAGTTCCTTCGTCGACGATCAGCCGTTCCTTCATGTCAAGCGTCCTCCACAGGGTGCATCTTGAAGAGGATGGCGTAGATGATGGCCGCGACGCCGACGACGATGGCGATGTCCGCGATATTAAAGACCGGCCATATACGGAAATCAAAGAAGTCGATGACGTGCCCGAAGCGCACGCGGTCGATCAGATTGCCCAGGGCGCCGCCGAGCAGGAGCGCCGTGCCGCAGCGAAAGATGCGACATTGGCGGCGGATGTAGGGCGAGAAAAGGCCGCCCAAGATGACGATGACGATGCCCATGACGATAAAAAAAGAGCGCTGATGGGCGAGGATGCCGAAGGCAGCGCCGGGATTCAGAACGAACGTGATATGAAAGACGTCTTGTATGACGGGGATTGACATTCCAGGAAACATCTCATGGGTGACAAGGAATTTCACGACTTGATCCAAGACTACGATGCAAATGCTCAAAAAAATCGGCACGAGAACCGCCTCAGTCCTTTCTCTTAGAGAAACCTCGTTTCGTCATCACAGATAGCGGTGTAGGAGCACGCTGGTGCGCCCCTTCTTCGTCTGACCGCGAATCTCCTTCACTTCGAGCCGTCCCCTGCCGCGCATGGAAAGCACGTCGCCCTCCTTGACGGCTTGGGAAGCGCTCTTGACGGACTGCCAGTTGAGCTTGAGCTTTTCCGCCGCGATGTCTACTGCAGCCCGGCTGCGCGACATGCCGAAGCCCGCCGCCGCAATCGAGTCGGCGCGCAGGGAAGCGACCGTCGCGCGAATCTCCTTGCAGCGCTCCTCGCGCGGCAAGAGGGCGGAAAGTTTGCCGAGCGAGCACGCCACATGCGCTGCGCCGAATTGCACGCAGTTCGTCAGCAGGAAATCCGCCATGTTCTCCGCCGTGACGATACGCGCCGCGCCCTGCTGAATCTGGATGTCGCCGATGATCTCGCGCTCGATGCCGAGACTCATGATCGCGCCGAGAACGTCTCGATGCGAGATGTGCGCGAACGCATCCTTCCACTGCGCCTCCACGACGGCGATTTCCCAAGAGGGCGTGCCGCGAAAATCTTCATGCTGAAAGACGGCACGCTGGCGCTCCGCCCCCGCATAGCCGCCGTTGAAAGAGACGGCGAGACCTTCGAAGTTCGCCGCCACGACCTCGGCGATTTCCTGCCCGAAGGGATCGAGGAACGCCGTCAGGCGGAACTTTTGATTCTTCATCGCCTTTTCTGCGGCATCGACTAATTTCGCTGCCGTTTCTTCGCCTTCCGAACCGCGATAGAAACGCAGGATTTTTTCCCGATTCGACATAGTGCTCCTATTCCCCTAAAGACTTCGATTTTTCCGCCGCGCTCAAGACGGCGTCAAGGAATGCGCCGCGCACGGCACGCTGCTCAAGGACGCGCAGTCCTGCGATGGTCGTCCCTGCAGGCGACGTGACCTGATCGCGCAGCTCATCGGGATGCCTGCCCGTATCGAGCGCCATCTTGGCGGAGCCGAGCAATGTCTGCACCGCCAGAAGACGCGCGTCCGTGCGCGAAAGCCCCGCCGCCACGCCGCCATCCGCGAGCGCGTCGATGACGAGGAAGGCGAAGGCCGGTCCGCTGCCCGAAAGCCCCGTGACGGCATCCATCAAGGACTCCTTGACGCAGACGACCTTTCCCGCCGCCGCGAGAATCGTACGAATCGCGTCCTCGTGAGCTGCGCCCGCACGCGAGCCGAGCGCATAGGCAGACATGCCCTCGCCCACGGCGAGCGGCGTATTGGGCATGACGCGGATGACGGGCTGACCGGGAAGCAGCGCTTCGAGCTTAGGAAGCGGCAGTCCTGCCACGATGGACACGAGGACGGCATCCGAGCGCAAAGCCCCGCGAATTTCCAAGAGAGCCGCTTCCGCCGCATTCGGCTTGACGGCGAGAATGACGACGTCCATATCGCCGAGGAAGGATTGCGCGCTGCAGCAAGCCTGCACGCCATACGTTTCCTTCAATTCCTCAGCGCGCGCCGCCTTATGCTCGGAGACGAAGACCGCCTCCGCAGGAAGCACCTCTTCGCGCAGGACGCCGGCGATGATGGCCTCCGCCATCATGCCGCCGCCGATCAATGCAAGTTTCATCGCCGCCGCCCTACTTCTTCAGCCATGGCATCTCCGTCGACACCGACTTCTTGTCCTCTGAATAGGAGATATTGACGTTGCTCGGCGCACAGAAGAAGACGTTGTTGCTGACCTTCTTGATCTCGCCGTTCAGCGCGTAAATCGTGCCGCTGATGAAGTCCGTGATGCGCTTGGCGTCCTCCTCGATGGTATTCTCAAAGTTGATGACGACGGGGCGCTTCTCGCGCAGACAGTTCGCCACCTGCTGCGCATCGTCAAAGGACTTCGGCTCGATGACGACGACCTTCATCTTGTAGGCGGCGACATTGTTCATCGCAGCGTTCACCGCTGCCGCTTGGAAGTTCACGACGTTCGACGCCGGCGCTTCCTCGCGCTCCATCTCGTCAAACTCTGCAAAATCGTCGTCTTCGTCGCGCAAATCCCTTTTATCGTTGATGTCTTCCGGATCGATCAGGCCGATTTTTCCGCACACCTTATCAATGAAGCCCATCTTGTTCCCTCCTCAATATTGACGTGGCCCGAAAATGGCCGTGCCGACACGAACGATATTGGCGCCTTCTTCCACAGCGATCCGATAATCATGTGTCATACCCATTGACAAATAACTTATATTCGCCGTTTTCCACGGAAAGTCCTTCGTCCTTTGAAAAATTTCATACATGCGGCGAAAGAGCGGCCTCGTCTCCTCGACTTCGTCGTAGTTGGGCGCTATGCACATCAGACCGCGAAGGCGCAGATGCGGCAGTGCGTCGACAGCTTCGAGCAAGGGCTGCAAGTCCTCTTCGTAAATGCCGGACTTCGACGCTTCTTTGGCAAGGTTGACCTGCACGAGGACGTCCTGCCGCTTGCCGATCTTGCCCGCTTCCTTGTCCAAGGCCTCGGCAAGCTCCAAGGTGTCAACGGAATGAATGAGGTCGAAGAGCTTCACGGCGTACTTCGCCTTGTTCTTCTGCAAGTGACCGATGAGATGCCATACAGCCGTGCGCTCAAGCGTTTCGAACTTCTCCCGCGCTTCCTGTATGCGGTTTTCGCCGATGTCCGTCACGCCATGCGCGATCGCCTCGCGCATCTCGGCGACGCCGTGATTCTTCGTCACCGCCACGAGGCGGACAGGCTCTTTCGCATCGGCAATCGTCCTCTTCGCCCTGCTCTCCTCGATGGAGCGCAAGACTTCATGCAGATTCTCTTCGATCAACTTGCTTACCTCCTGCAAACTACTTCAAAGCGATCCACGCGGCGAAGCGTCCCGTCGTCCCGTGCTCTTCGCGATAGGAAAAAAAGAGTCCGGCATTGCACTTCGTGCATACGTCAGCACTGTCGATGTGCGCGGGAAGGAGTCCCGCCGCTTCGAGCTGCAGGCGGTTGGCCGCCCACAGGTCGATCGTCCACTTCCCCTCGGGCGAGTGCGAAAGAAGCTCGGGCGCTTCAGGAAATGCCGCGCGAAAAGCCGCCGCGACCTCCTCGCCGACCTCGAAACAGCACGCGCCGATGGAAGGGCCGATGCCCGCGAGGATGTCCTGCGGGCGCGAGCCGAACGTCTCGCCCATGCGCTGCACGGTCTTTCGCCCGATCTCGGCGACCGTCCCCTTCCAGCCCGCATGAGCGGCGGCAATGACACGGCGCACAGGGTCGAAGAAGAGGAGCGGCACGCAGTCGGCAAAGCACAGCAGCAAGGGCAGTCCCGACTCCGCCGTCATCAGGGCGTCGCAGGCGGGCACGGACTCGTCATAGCGGCTCGCGCCCATGCCCGCATCGCTGGCGCAGACAAGGCGCACTTCATCGCCGTGCACCTGGCGCGGCGTGACGATCCGCGCAGCGTCAAGCCCCAGAGCCTCAGCAAAGAGACGGCGATTCTCCAAGACGTCCGCGGCACAGTCGCCGACGTGGAGCGCCATGTTCAATGCGGCGAACGGAGGCTTCGAGACGCCGCCCAAGCGTGTGGAAATGCCGTGCGCCAGCCCCTCTTCGGGAAAGAGCGAGAACGAGCCGCGCCAAAGGCCGCCGCTATGTCTGAGCTGAAACATGTCTCTCCTCCATTGTATCACAAACGCCGCAGCGTGTGCATCCCGAAAAGCAAGGTTTCGTATATTGCAGCGCCGCCGCTCTCTGCAGCTCGCGGTAGAGGTATTGCTTGGGAAATCCCATGTCGAGCGCATCCCACGGGAATACCGCATCTTCTGCGTGCCGCACTTGCAGAAAGTCCGCAAAGGAAAGTCCCTCTTCCTTCAGCGCACGCTTGAACGATTTCGCGCCGCCCGCGAGGAAGGCGCGGTGCAGGGCGCGAGCGACGCGGCGGTCGCCGCGCGCGAGCACGCCCTGCACATAGGCGCTCTTGGGCGATTCGGCGATGATGCGGATGCTCCTGTAGGGCGCCAGCCCCTTGCGGATCGTCTTCATCGCATCCTTGACCCATTTCTCGTCCGCCATCGGCAGCCACTGGAAGGGCGTGAACGGCTTGGGGATGAACGGATTGATGCTCAAGGTGATCTGCGCATGCTCCTTCTTCGCCCGGATATGCTCATGCAGTCGCACGGTCATATCGACGATGGCCTTGATGTCTTCTTCCTCCTCGTAGGGCAGGCCGATCATCAAGTAGAGACGGAACTGGCGGATGCCCGCCTGCAGAGCAAGATCGACCGTATGGCAAAGATGCTCCTCCTCGATGCCCTTGTTGATGATCTTCCTCATGCGCACGCTGCCCGCCTCGGGGGCGAGCGTGATCGTGCGCAGCCCGCTCCTCGAAAGAGAGGCAACAAGCTCCTCGGTCACGGAATCGGCGCGGAAGGAGGCGACGGACATGCCGAGATTTTCTTCCAGAATGTCTCGGCACAAAGCGTCGATCTCGGGATAGTCCGAGATGGCGGCTCCCATGAGTCCGATGCGCTTCTCGTACTTCTTCGCCTCTTGGACTTCCTTTTCCAAGACCTTCAGCGAGCGGTTGCGCGGCTGTCGAAAGCAGTAGCCCGCCATGCAGAAGCGACAGTGCCTGCCGCAACCGCGTGCCGTTTCGATGAGGTAAAGGTTGAATTCCGTATCGTCGGTGACGACGACGGTGTGCGCGGGAAATTCGTCGAGATCGCGCACCCATTGGCGCGTGACGCGCGAAGGAGCGCCCGCCGCAGGACGAATGGCGCACAGGCGACCCGACGCATCGTAGTCGTGCGCGTAGAGCGATGGCACGTAGACGCCCTCGACCTTCGAGAGGGCGCGCAGAAGCTCGGCACGCGAAAAACCCTGCCGCACGGCGGCGTCGTATGCGTCCATCAGAGCCGGCATGATGACCTCGCCCTCGCCGATGACGAAGGCGTCGACGAAGAGGCTCAATGGCTCGGGGTTGAACGTGGCGCACGGCCCGCCCGCGAGGACGATAGCGTCCTGCTCACCGCGCTCCGCCGCCAGAAGTTTGACCTTGCCAAGCTGCAGGATGCGCAGCAGGTTGAAGTAGTCCATCTCGAAGGAGACGGCAAAGCCGATCAAAGAGAAGCGATGGAGCGGCTGCTGGTTCTCCAGACTCAGAAGCGGCGTGCCCGTACGTTCATGCTCGCGCTGTTCCTCGTCGCTCGGCAGGAAGAAGCGCTCGCACGCCGTGTCGGGGCGTCGGTTCAACAGGTCGTAGATGATGTGCAGCCCGAGGTTCGACATGCCGACGAAGTAGGAATTGGGGTATACGAGCGCGAAGGAGCGCCGCGTGCCCGTCGG
Organism: uncultured Selenomonas sp.; assembly: GCF_963528755.1. GTDB lineage: Bacteria > Bacillota > Negativicutes > Selenomonadales > Selenomonadaceae > Selenomonas. The sequence continues at coordinate 72,009 of NZ_CAURXA010000005.1, read as the reverse complement.
AAACGAAAAATAGCCCTGCTCGTGTTCCAACTGCTCGCGCAGACGCCGCTTGATCTTCCAGCTCAAGACGGATTCTTCTCCCTGAGCAGCGCTTCCAACTCCTCGCGGAAGCCGCTGATGTCGGCAAACTTGCGGTAGACCGAGGCGAAGCGGATGTAGGCGACCTCGTCGAAGTTCTTGAGCTTCTCCATCACGAGTTCGCCGATGTCGCGCGTGTAGACCTCGCGATCCATCGTGTTGCGAAGCTCCTTTTCGATCTCATCCGCCAGGGCGACGATACGCTCCGTCGGAATGTCGCGCTTGTCGCACGAGCGTATGAGGCCGTTCAGCAGCTTGTTGCGGTCGAAGACGACGCGCCTGCCGTCATTTTTAATAACCATCAGCGGAATCTTCTCCACTGTCTCGTATGTCGTGAAGCGCTTGCCGCACGACGCGCACTCCCTGCGCCGGCGAATGGTATTGCCGTCGTCAGCAGCACGCGAGTCGACGACGCGGCTGTCCTCCTCTTTGCAAAATGGGCAACGCATCTATATCCCCTTCTCTTTCCTTCGTTTTTTTCTCGTTTTTTCTACCGTCTCGCGCCGCTTCGGACGCAGCAGACACTTCTTCCCGTAGCCGATGAGATCGCTCCTGCCCGCCAGATGCAGCGCCTTGCGCACGATAGCGTCGTTCTCGGGCAGCCAATACTGCAGAAGCGCGCGTTGCATCCTCTTCTCCTCCGCCTTCTTCGCCGTATAAACCTTCTCACCCGTCAGAGGATTGATTCCCGTGTGGTACATGCAGGTCGAAAGCGTGCCGGGCGTCGGGATGAAGTCCTGCACCTGCTCGGGATGGTAGCCGCGCTCATGAATGAACTCCGCAAGCTCGACGGCGTCTTCGATATGCGCGCCCGGGTGGCTCGACATGAAGTACGGCACGAGGTACTGCTTCTTGCCGAGCTTTCGGTTCATTTCCTCGAACGCCTTGACGAAGCGCAGGTACACGGATTTTCCGGGCTTTCCCATGAGTCGCGTGACGCGCCTCGACACATGCTCGGGCGCGATGCGCAGCTGTCCGCTGATATGATGACGGCACAGAACTTCCAGAAAATCATCGTGCGCCTGCTGCAGGTAGTCGAAGCGAATGCCCGAGCGAATGAAGACCTTCTTCACGCCGGGCAGTGTGCGAAGGCTCTCTAGGATGGCCAAGTATTCTCTGTGATCGGCTCGCAGGTTCTCGCACAAGGGTGAAAGGCATGCCCTGCCGCGGCACGTTCCGCGCACGAGCTGGGCGCTGCACGACGGCTCATAGAAGTTCGCCGTCGGCCCGCCGACATCGTGGATATAGCCCTTGAAATCGGGCAGGGCGATGAGCCGCTTCGCCTCGCGCAGCAGGGACTCCTTACTCCTATGCTGGATGATGCGCCCCTGATGCGACACGATGGCGCAGAAATGACAGCCGCCGAAGCAGCCCCTCTGGCTGACGAGACTGAACTTGACCTCGGCGATGGCGGGCACGCCGCCCGCCTTGTCGTATACGGGATGCCATGTATAGCGATACGGCAGTTCGTAGATCTCATCCATCTCTTCCGTCGTCAAGGGCAGCGCCGGAGGATTCTGCACGACGCAGATCTCTTCGTTCTGCTGGATGAGCCTGCGCCCGCGCAGGGCGTCCTGCTCCAGATATTCGACGCGGAAGGCGTCGGCAAACTGCGCCTTGTCCTTCGCGACCGCCGCATAGGGCAGCAGTTCCACATAGTCCCATACATAGTCGCGGTTCGGCACGCGGTAGCAGGTGCCGCGCACATCCTGCACGTTCTCGATCGCGACGCCCGCATGAAGTTCGGCTGCAATTTCGACGATCTGTTTCTCTCCCATGCCGTAGATCAGGAGATCGGCACCGCTCTCTAAGAGGATGGACGGGCGCACCTCATCGCACCAATAGTCGTAATGCGCCATGCGGCGCAGGCTCGCCTCGATGCCACCGATGATGACGGGAATCGCCCCCCAAGCCTCACGCAGCCGCTTCACATAGACGCTGACAGCGCGCTCAGGCCTGCAATTCATGCGTCCGCCGGGCGAATAGGCATCCTGACGACGCAGTTTCTTCGCCGCCGTGAAGCGTGCGAGAACAGAATCGAGATTGCCGCTCGATACAAGAAAGGCAAGCCGAGGCTTGCCTAAACGTCGAAAATCTTTCGCACTGTGCCAATCGGGCTGAGCAATGATGCCGACGCGATAACCGTGCGCTTCGAGCACGCGGCAGATGATCGCAGTGCCGAAGCCCGGATGGTCGACATAGGCGTCGCCCGAAACGAAGATGAAATCAAGCTCGTCCCAACCTCTTGCCTCCATGTCCGTCCGGCTCATCGGCAAAAAATCCTTCACGCTTCCAACCATCGATCGATCACTTCGCCGCATTCTCTTTGGTAAAGGTCTTCTCCACCACTTCGCCCTTCTGCCCGATCGCGCCCATATCCTTGCCATTCAGAGAATAGTTGAGCGCTCCGGCATTGCCCGCCGTGATGCGCACCTTGTCCTTACCCTTGAGCGTCAAGACCTTGCCCTTTTCAGCCGTCCCCTCGAACTCCGTCTTGCCGTCAACGACGACTTCTGTCCAGCAGAGATCGGTGAAACTGAGCTTCACCTCTACACCGTCGGCTGCCGGCTTCGGCGCGGCCTCCGTCTGCTTCTGTCCCGGCTTCTGCCCCTGCTGCGTCTGCGTCTTTGCACGCGGTGCGGGAGCACTCGGCTCTTCGTCTCCGCCGAAGGCGATGAGCGCCACCAAGGCGACGGCGAAGACGGCCACCGCCACCATCAAGGCGTTGCGAACGCCATGGGAGCTCTTCTCCATCGGATAACTTTCAAGCGAGGTGATCTTCGGCCCTCGGTATTCTTCCCTGTTCCTTTCCACGGGCTGCACCTGCCTCGCTTCTTCCGCAGAAGAAGACTCCGCCGCCTCGTGCAGTTCTTCCTGCGGGTGCATCTCTTCGTTGAAAGCGTTTACGATCTCGTTGGCATTAAGCTTCAAATAGTTTGCATAATTGCGGACAAATCCCTTCGCATAGACCTCGCCGGGCAATGTCTTGTATTCGCCCTTCTCGATTGCATCTATATATAAAGCGCGTATGCTCGTAGCCTTTTCAATATCTTTGATCGATAAATTCTGCCTCTCGCGTTCCCTGCGCAGAAGATCGCCTATCATCAAAATTCATCCTTTCCGAAAGCTCCCCAATAAAACTTCCCATTCCATTATACCGTCATAGAAGAGAAAAGACAATAAGCGCGAAAAGCACGCGGTGCAAGAATAGGAATTAAATCTCAATAAAAGACTCGCGCCGCAACAAGCAGCGCGAGTCTTCGATTCCTATAATCAGAGAAGAACCTTGTGCGAGAGGTTCACACGTCCCTGCTTGTCGATCTCGACGACCTTGACTTCAAGCTCATCGCCTTCATGCACGACGTCCTCGACCTGAGCGACGCGATGGCGCGCGAGCTGGGAGATGTGGCAAAGCCCCTCCTTGCCCGGCAAGATTTCAACGAAAGCACCGAAGTTCATGATGCGCGTGACTCTACCCTTGTAGACAGCGCCGACTTCCACATCGCGCACGATGTCCTCGATAATCTGCTGCGCCTTCTTTGCGCCCTCGCCGTCCGCCGCCGCGATGAAGATTGTGCCGTCCTCCTGGATGTCGATCTGCGCCCCCGTCTCGTCGATGATCTTCTTGATCGTCTTGCCGCCCGAGCCGATGACCTCGCGGATCTTGTCGACATGGATTTTCATGACCGTGACGCGCGGCGCATAGGGTGAGAGATCGGCTGCTGGCTTGTCGATGACGGCGAGCATCTTCTCTAAGATGAAGGCGCGGCCGCGCTTCGCCTGCGAGAGCGCCGAAAGGAGAATGTCGCGCGTGATGCCGGCAATCTTGATGTCCATCTGGATCGCCGTCACGCCCTTCTCCGTGCCCGCGACCTTGAAGTCCATATCGCCGAGCGCGTCCTCCATGCCCTGGATGTCCGTCAGGATCGTATAGTGGTCACCGTCCTTGACGAGTCCCATGGCGACGCCCGACACGGGACGCTTGATCGGAACGCCCGCGTTCATCAGCGAGAGCGTGCTGCCGCAGACGCTTCCCATGGAGCTTGAGCCGTTCGACTCCAAGACCTCCGACACGAGGCGGATCGTATAGGGGAACTCATCGAGCGAGGGAATCATGGGCAGGAGCGCACGCTCCGCCAGAGCGCCGTGACCGATCTCACGCCTGCCGGGGCCACGTGCGGGACGCGCCTCGCCGACGCTGTAGCCGGGGAAGTTGTACTGATGAATGTAGTGCTTCGACTGCTCGGGACCGAGACCGTCGATGATCTGCTCGTCGCCGACGGAGCCGAGCGTCGTGATCGTAAGTACCTGCGTCTGTCCGCGCGTGAAAAGCCCCGAGCCGTGCGTGCGCGGCAAAAGGCCGACCTCGCAGCTCACGGGGCGCACCTCATCGAGCGCACGCCCGTCGGGACGAATCTTCTCATGCGTGATCATGCGGCGCACGCTCTCCTTGACGATCTTGTGCGTGACGGCGGCGATCTCCTTGGCATTCTCGGGATAGTCCGCGAGGAAATGCTCCAGAACCTCCGCGCCGATGGCGGCGATATGTTCGTCGCGGTCGAGCTTGTCGGGATTGCGCACAGCTTCGTCGAGACGCGAAGAAGCGTAGTCGCGAATCGCCCGATCGAGTTCTTCTGGCGCGAGGAAGAGCTTGACCTCGCGCTTCTCCTTGCCGCAGGCGGCGACGATCTCCTGCTGGAACTCGACGATGCGCTGAATCTCCTTGTGTCCGAAGAGGATCGCTTCGAGGATGACTTCCTCGGGGAGCTCATTCGCTCCCGCCTCGACCATCATGACGGCGTCGTGCGAGCCGGCAACTGTCAGATTCAAGTCGGAAATTACACGCTGCGCCTCCGTCGGATTGATGACGAGTTCGCCGTCGACGCGGCCGACCTTGACGCCTGCGATCGGTCCAGCAAACGGGATGTCCGAGACGCAAAGAGCGCACGAAGCGCCGATCATGCCGGCGATCTCGGGAGCATTGTCCTGGTCGACGCAGAGCACCGTAGCGATGATCTGCACATCGTTGCGGAAACCCTCGGGAAAAAGCGGGCGGATCGGACGGTCGATGAGACGGCTGCAAAGAATCGCCGATTCGCTCGGACGGCCTTCGCGCTTGATGAAGCCGCCCGGAATCTTGCCGGCAGCGTACATCTTTTCTTCGAAGTCAACCGTCAGCGGAAAGAAGTCGATTCCCTCGCGCGGCTCTGCCGACGCAGTCGCCGCGACGAGCACCACCGTATCGCCGTAACGGACAAGAACGGAGCCGTTCGCCTGCTTCGCCATCTTCCCGTGCTCGATGATCAGCGGACGGCCTCCAACCTGCATTTCAAAACTCTGCATTTGAGTTCCTCCTAAATTTTCACTCTTTGATTCATGACCTTATTCGACAAAAAAACGCATTATCCTTGCCACATGCAAAAAAAGGCGGGAACAAATCCCCGCCTCTCTCTTACTTCCTCAAGTTCAGTTTTGCGATAATCGCGCGATAGCGCTCGATGTCACTGTTGTAGAGGTAGCTCAGAAGCCTCCTGCGATGACCGACCATCTTCAAAAGGCCGCGTCTCGAATGGTGATCCTTCTTGTGCTCTTTCAGATGCTCCGTGAGGTAGACGATACGCGCCGTCAAGAGCGCGATCTGCACCTCGGGCGAACCCGTGTCGCCTTCGTGTACGGCATTTTCCTCGATAATCTTCTGCTTCGCTTCCTGTGTCAGCATGAATAAGCCCTCCTAAGCGTCTCTCTTTTCTCCTGCAGCCACGGCATCGTCGGAGAAATCGGTGTCGTAGCTGTGGAATTACTTAAAACGTCTATGGCATTATAGCACAATTTCTTCGCCCTTGCAAGCCTTCGGCATGCACCTTCCGGCATATATCCGGCCTCAAAGACCGAGTTTTCTGCTGTAGTCTCCAAGGTAGCGCTCGAAGTTGACGCCGTAGCGGATGTCCGTGCCCGCCTCCTTCGTCCAGGCGATGCACTCCACCGTATAGTCGACGGCGATACGTGCTGCCTCCGCGATCGGCTTGCCGCCGACCGCCGCGCCAACGAAGGCGCTGCCGAACACATCGCCCGTACCGTGGTAACTGCCCGGAATATTCTTGCCGAGGACATAGCAAACATCGTCCGCCGCCGCATCATAAACCGCCGCGCCAAGTTCCTTGTCGTCAAAATAGACGCCCGTCAGCACGATATGCTTGACGGGAATCGCCTTCGCCAGACGGCGCAGCAGACCTTCCACATACTCGCGCGTGTAGGGACCTTCCGCGTAGTCCTCACCGAGCATGAACGCCGCCTCCGTCATGTTGGGCAGAATGACGTCCGCCTTGGAGCAAAGCCCCTTCATCGCCGGCGGGAATGTCTCGTCGAAAATGGAATAAAGCTTGCCGCCGTCCGCCATCACAGGGTCGACGAAGAGCAGCGTATCCTTGTCCGCCAAGGCGGAGAAAGCATCGCCGACAAGCTTAATTTGCTCGAAAGATCCGAGAAAGCCCGTGTAGATGCCGTCGAATTTCAGACGAAGCGACTGCCAATGCGCGACCATCGGCGAGATGTCCTCAGTCAGGTCACGATAGGTGAAGCCCGTGAAGCCGCCCGTATGCGTCGACAAGACCGCCGTCGGCAGCACCGAGCACTCGACGCCCGCCGCCGATATGATCGGCAAGGCCACCGTCAGCGAGCACTTCCCCACGCCCGAAATATCATGAATCGCCAAGACTCTCTTCTGTCTTTCCATTTTTATAGCCTCTTTTCGATTGGTAAGCTTCCGCTGCATAGCTGCAGCAGACAGGTGGATGTTTGTCTCACGCGCCGAAATGGCCGATCCTTACGCCGATTTTCTGCGCAAGCTCTTCTATATCGTCGGTGCCCGTTTCCATGCCTGCGAAAAGCGGGATAGCGGCGCACGTTCTGGCATCATCCAAGGCGCGGTGGTGGCGGAAATTGATATTGAGGTGTGCGCCTACGGTGTTGAGCTTGTGATCGTCAAGACCAGGCCAGACCTTGCGTGCGATGCGCACGGTGCAGCATGTGCTAAAATCCGGCGCCTGCAGGCGATTGGCAAGGAGCGACGCCTTGAGCACGCCCATGTCGAAGGACGCATTGTGCGCGACGACAATCTTGCCAGCAAGGCGCTCCTTCAGCTCTTCCCATACCTCGGCGAAGGTCGGCGCATCTGCCACATCTTTGGGGCTTATGCCGTGGATGCCGATGTTGAAGCTGTCGAAGCGAAGTCCGGGCGGTTGGATGAGCGTCGACCATCCTTCCTTTAGCTGTCCGTCCCGCACCTCTACGGTAGCCACGCTGCAGGCGGAGTTCATGCTGCCCGTCGCCGTTTCAAAATCAATCGCGATATAGTTCATCATGGCGATCACCTCGCAAAACACTTTCTGCGGCACTGCCGCGCCGTACACACGCCGAGGGACGCTGCCTCTCCCGCGTCCCCCGGACACGCCTGCCGCTTCGGTCTTCTTCGAAGTTCAGGCGTTCTTTTTCTTCTGCAGATACTCGTCGATGGCGGCGGCCGCCTTCTTGCCTGCGCCCATCGCCAGGATGACGGTCGCCGCGCCCGTCACTATGTCGCCGCCCGCGAACACGCCTTCCTTCGTCGTAGCGCCCGTCTCCTCGTCAGCGACGATGTTGCCGCGCTTCGTCGTATCCATGCCGGGCGTCGTCGTCGCGACGATGGGATTCGGCCCCGTGCCGATGGACATGATGACCGTATCGACGGGAAGCTCGAACTCCGAGCCTTCGATGGGCACGGGACGGCGGCGTCCCGAATCGTCCGGCTCGCCAAGCTCCATCTTGATGCAGCGGATCGCCTTGACCCAACCCTCTTCGTTGCCCAAGATTTCGACGGGATTGTTCAGCAAGCGGAAGTCGATGCCCTCTTCCTTCGCATGGTGTACTTCCTCGCGCCTTGCGGGCAGTTCTTCCTCGCTGCGGCGGTAGACGATGTAGACTTTCTCCGCGCCGAGCCGCAGAGCCGTGCGCGCTGCGTCCATGGCGACGTTGCCGCCGCCGACGACGGCAACGCCCCTGCCGACGTGAATCGGCGTCGCAAAGTCGGGGAAACGGTACGCCTTCATGAGGTTGCAGCGCGTCAGGAACTCGTTGGCGGAATAGACGCCGTTGAGATTTTCACCGGGGATGTTCATGAAATGCGGCAAGCCCGCGCCCGTGCCGACGAAGACAGCGTCGAAGCCCTCTTCTTCCATGAGTTCGTCGATCGTATAGAGCCTGCCGACGACGGAATTCAGCTCGATCGTCACGCCGAGCTTCCTGAGGTTTTCGACTTCCTTCTGCACGACGCCGTCCTTCGGCAGGCGGAACTCAGGGATGCCGTAGGAGAGCACGCCGCCCGCGACATGCAGCGCCTCGAAGATCGTCACGCGGTAACCCTTTTTCGCGAGATCGCCGGCGCACGAAAGTCCCGCAGGACCTGCGCCGATAATCGCGACCTTCTGCGCGTCCGGGGCGAACTCGACGGGCTTGACCTCTTCTTCCTGTGCGAGCTGCCAATCCGCCGCGAAGCGCTCAAGTCTGCCGATGCCGACAGGCTCGCCCCGCTTGCCGAGGATGCAGAGCTTCTCGCACTGGTTCTCCTGCGGACAGACGCGGCCGCAGACGGCAGGCAGCGCATTGTCGCCCTTGATGATGTCGAGCGCCGCCGCAAAATCGTGCGCCTTGATCTTCTGGATGAACTCGGGGATGCGCACGGACACGGGACAGCCCTTGCGGCACTGCGGCACCTTGCAGTTGAGACAGCGCTCGGCTTCGGCGATCGCTGTTTCCTCATCGTAGCCCAACGCCACTTCTTCAAAGTTGTGGGCGCGAACCTTCGGGTCTTGCTCAGGCATCTTATGTTTTTCCAGCACCAACGCCATGTCAATTCCTCCCCAAGCCGATGTTGCAGATGTGATCCTTTTCCTTCGCTTCCTGCGTGCGGTACATCCTGCCGCGCGCCATCAATCCCTGGAAATCGACGAGATGACCGTCGAACTCGGGGCCGTCGACGCAGGCGAACTTCGTCTCCTCGCCCACCTGCACGCGACAGCCGCCGCACATGCCCGTACCGTCAACCATGATGGGATTGAGGCTCACGATGGTCTTGATGCCGTAGGGGCGCGTGGCTTCGGCGACGCTCTTCATCATGACGCCCGGGCCGATCGCCGTGACCTGGTCGATCTTCTCGCCGCGCTTCACGAGTTCTTCGATGGCGTTCGTGACGAACCCCTTGATGCCGTAAGATCCATCGTCCGTTGTGATCAGAACCTCGTCGGAAATCGCCCTCATGCGCTCTTCAAAGATGAGGATGTCCTTCGTCTTCGCACCGAGAATCGAGATGACCTTGTTGCCAAGCTCATGCGCCGCGCGTGCGATCGGATAGACGGGCGCGACGCCGATGCCGCCGCCGACGAAAACGACGGTTCCCATGTGATTGGAAAGCTCCGACGGCTGCCCCAGAGGGCCGACGAAATCAAGAATAGAATCGCCCTCCTGGAGAGAGGCGAGAAGCTCAGTCGATGCGCCGACGACCTGGAAGAGGATCGTGACGATTCCCTTTTCGCGGTCGAAGTCAGCGATCGTCAGCGGTACACGCTCGCCTTCCTCATTGACGCGCAGGACGATGAACTGCCCCGGCAAAGCCTTCTTCGCCACGCGGGGCGCCTCGATATCGTACTCAAGGATGCCCGGTGACAACTCTTGCTTCTTTAAGATTCTGTACATTCCAATGCCCCTCCTCTGCATTAAAAACAAAGAATCAGTTTTCTGACACACCCTCTATCCTTCGGCAAATATGCCGCCCAGATACTCATCAATCCCCGTGCGAATCGGCATGAGGTAGACGTGTTCGCCCTTTGCCCGCGCTTCTGCCAAAACATCACGTGCGAACGCGATGCTCCATGCAAGCGTCGGTTCGAAGTCCTTCGGGAACACGACCTGATTCTTCGTCTCCCAATAGCTCTCAGAGCGCTGCGAGGTCACGGGCGAGAGCCCCCAGTAAACCTCGATGCCTTCGAGCATGTCCGCATACATCGCGAGGAAGCGGCGATCGAAAAACGGCTGTGTGAAGAAGCCGACAGCGCCCGCCTGCAGTTTGCGGCGGATGCGGTAATCTTCCTGCCTCATGCTGCCGCGATACTGGTCGATGCCCGCAAAGACTCGAATCTCGGGCATTTCCTCGCGGAACTTCCGTATGACGTCGATGCTCTCCGTCGGATAGACTGTGTGCGCCATGTTCTGCGGCGCATCTCCCTCGATGACGAGGACTTCTCGAATCGCATGTTCGCGCAGGTATTCCGCCATGGGCAGCGGCTTCGTGATGTCGATGTCCATGGCGCGGATGTGCGGCACAGCGGGGAAAGTCTCGCCCGCAATCGCCGCGCCCTCCCAACTGCGCACGGGAAGTCGCAGGAGGTCGGGGACGTTGATGAGATCGATCTTTCCCTCATATTTTTTCGTCTGCGCGAGTTCTTCACGCAGCACCGCTTCATCGCGCGGCACAAGTTCAAGCGACACTTTGCTCATATCAATCACCTGCTCAACTCTAAAGGATACGCTTCTCGCACAGCCGCATCCATCGTCTCGAATGCCGGAATGAAGCGGGTCAAAATCTCCGCCACCAAAGCCCTTGCACGCGCGCTGTCATAGATATGCGTCAAATCATTACGCGTGCGCAACATGTCGAGCCACACGTCTTCCTCAAGAAAATCAAAGTAGCGGTATGCCGCCTTGATGATCTCCCTTGGCGAGCCCGAAGCGGCAGTCGCCTTTCCCTCGTAACGCAGAAGCTCTTTCAGCACCTTCCAGCCAAGTTCAAACTGAATGAAAAACTTGTCGATGATACCGCTGATGATGAACTCATTCTCCAAATCCTGCAGCGGAGCCTGCGCCAATACATGCAGATGACGGGAAAATTCTTTATATCTTTTCATACAAGATCACCCCATCGCGCAAAATCTCTGCGACAAGCTCCGCCGACGGCGATTCATTCATGTTGACGATGTCAAACGTCAGCAGCGTGTCCACTTTCTCCTCCACATCAAACGCGAAATCACGAAAATCGGCACAGTCATAGACGGCGATATCCACATCACTTTTCTCCGCTTGCAACCTGCGCGCCCGTGAGCCAAAAAGCACCAGTTTTCCTACATCGTAGCGCTTTGCCAGCTCCCGAAGCTGGGCGAAGATTCTTTCCTCGCGCACCGTCCAACGAAGTTGCGGCTCAGCCATCGTTTTCATTCGCATGACCTTCCCTTGTGCTCCAAGCGCCTTGCTTCCTCAGAACAATCCCGTGATTCTGCCGTCTTCCGTGATGTCCATATCCATCGCCGCCGGATGCTTGGGAAGCCCCGGCATCGTAAGAATGCTGCCCGTCAGGGCGACGACGAAACCCGCGCCCGCCGCGAGGCGAAGCTCGCGCACTGTGATGCGAAAGCCCTCGGGCCTGCCGAGAAGCGCGGCATCGTCGGAAAGCGAATACTGCGTCTTCGCCATGCACACGGGCATCTTGTCGAAGCCCAGCGCTTCCAATTCCTCAAGCTCTCTTTGCGCTTCCTTCGTGAAGTCGACGCCTGCCGCGCCGTAAATCTCACGCGCAATCTTGCCGATTTTTTCAGGAATCGTCTCCTTCTCATCGTAGATATAGCGAAAGTCCGCCTTCTTTTGAAGCGCCGCCTCGACCTTCTCGGCAAGCGCCTCGCCGCCCTCGCCGCCCTTCGCCCAAACTTCGGACAGAGCGACCTCGGCGCCGAGCGCCTCGCACTCGCGGCGCACGAAATCAAGCTCTTCGGACGTATCGGTCGGGAAGGCGTTGACGGCGACGACGGCGGGCAAACCGAACTTCTGCACGTTCTCGATGTGCTTGGCGAGATTCGCCATGCCCTTTTTGAGTGCCGTCATGTCAACCCTCTCCAATTCCTTCTTGGGGAGTCCGCCGTGCATCTTGAGCGCACGCACCGTCGCGACGATGACGACGGCGTCGGGTGAAATCCCCGCAAATCGGCACTTAATGTCGAGGAACTTCTCCGCACCGAGGTCGGCGCCGAACCCCGCCTCCGTCACGACGACGTCGGCAAACTTCAACGCGAACTTCGTCGCCATGATGCTGTTGCAGCCGTGCGCGATGTTGGCAAAAGGACCGCCGTGGATGAAGACGGGCGTACCTTCGAGCGTCTGCACGAGGTTCGGCTTGATCGCGTCCTTGAAGAGCAGCGTCAGTGCGCCCGTCGCGCCGAGCTCATTGGCACGCACAGCTCTGCCCGAGCGCGTGTAACCGATGACGATGCGTCCGAGACGCTCCTTCATGTCCATGAGGTCGCGCGAGAGACAGAGAATCGCCATCATCTCCGACGCCACCGTGATATCGAAACCCGTCTCACGCGGTACACCGTGCGCCTTGCCCCCCATGCCGATGACGACATGGCGCAGTGCGCGGTCGTTGAGGTCGAGGACGCGCTTCCATGTGATGCGGCGCACGTCGAGATCGAGCGCGTTGCCCTGCTGGATATGGTTGTCGATGATGGCGGCGAGGAGGTTGTGCGCCGTCGTGATGGCATGAAAGTCTCCGGTGAAATGCAGGTTGATGTCCTCCATCGGCACGACCTGCGCATAGCCGCCGCCCGCCGCGCCGCCCTTCATGCCGAAGCACGGCCCCATCGACGGCTCACGAAGAGCCGCCGCCGCCTTGCGGCCTCGGCGAGAAAGCGCATCGGCCAGCCCGACGCTCGTCGTCGTCTTACCCTCGCCCGCCGGCGTCGGATTGATCGCCGTGCAGAGGATGAGCTTGCCGTCCGGCCTGTCCTTGACGCGCTGCCAGGCGTCAAGCGTGACCTTCGCCTTGTATTTGCCGTAAAGCTCCAAATCATCAGGCGCAAGGCCGATCTTCGAAGCAATCTCCTCGATCGGCTTCATCTTTGCCGCCTGCGCGATTTCCACATCAGATTTCATGGCTGCTCCTCCTCACTTTTCCACTCGCATCTTCGCCGCCTGCACCGTGTTCGCCATAAGCGTGGCGATGGTCAAGAGTCCGACGCCGCCGGGCACGGGCGTGATCGCACCCGCGACTTCCTTCACGGCGTCAAAATCGACGTCGCCGACAAGCTTCTTCTCGGCGATACGGTTGATGCCGACGTCGATGACCGTCGCGCCGGGCTTCACCATATCCGCCGTCACGAAGCGCGGCTTTCCGACGGCAGCGACGAGAATATCCGCCTCGCGTGCGACAGCGGCGAGATCTTCCGTGCGCGAGTGACAGACTGTGACCGTCGCATTCTCTGCAAGCAAGAGATGGCTGATCGGCTTGCCCACGATATTGCTCCTGCCGATGACGCAGGCACGTTTGCCCGCGACGGGAATCCCCGCGAGCTTGAGCATCTTCATGCAGCCTGCAGGCGTGCACGGCACGAGCGCTTTTTCCCCCGCCACGAGGCGGCCGATATTGATCGGATGGAAACCGTCGACGTCCTTTTTCGGGTCGATGCGCTCGATGATCTCCGCCGCGCTCTTCGCGAGGTGCGCGGGCAGAGGAAGCTGCACGAGGATGCCGTCGATGCGGCGACTCGCATTGAGCCGGTCGATCTCGGCGAGAAGATCCTCCTTCGTCGTCGTTTCGGGCAAAGCGATCAGAGCGGAAAAAAAGCCGAGCGCCTCGCACGCGCGTTCCTTGTTGCGCACATAAACCTCAGACGCCGGATCTTCGCCGACGATGACGACGGCAAGCCCCGGCATCCTGCCGAGTACGGTGCGCAAAGCCAGCGCCTCCTCTCGCGCCTCGTCCTTGATCTTTTGGGCAAAGACCTTGCCTTCGAGCAATCGGGCTGTCATATTTCACTCCCCCATCAAACGTACAAGCTCGCCACGGTAAAGATGAGCATGGCGATGGAAACGATGCCGTTGCGCATGAAGTAGCGCTGCGTGACGCGGCTGTAGTCGTCAGCACTCACGATGCGGTGCTGATAGACGAGCGTCCCTGCCGCGACGCCCACACCGATGAAGTACGGCCACTGCAGTTCCATGAGGATGCCGAGGCCATAGAAGCACGCGATACTCGCGGCATGCACGAAGCGGCAGATGACGAGCGCGCCGTGCGCCGTGAACTGCGTCGCCAGCGAGTGAAGCCCCTCCGAGCGGTCGAACGCCTCATCCTGTGAGCCGTAGACAGCATCGAACGCGCCAATCCAGAGCGCCACGGCGACGCAGAGGACGACGGCGGGCAGAGGAAGCTCTCCCGTCACCGCGACCCAGCTGCCCGCTGGCGCCATGGCGATGGCGATTCCCAGCACCAAGTGGCACAGGAATGTGAAGCGCTTCGTATACGGATAGATCAAGAACGGCACGACAGCGACGGGCAGAAGCCAAAGACAGATTGGTCTGAGCTGCGCCACCGCCAAGATACAGACGATGAGATAAAAAACGATCGAGAGCTTCGCCTCGCGCGGCTTCAAGTCGCCGCGCACCATGGCGCGTGAGGCAAGCCGCGGCTGCTTCTTGTCGTACTTCAAGTCGGCGAGGTTGTCCAAGGCGAGCGCCGCACTCCTCGCGCCTGCGATGGCGACCGTGATCCAGACGAGATCCATCACGGGCGGCATCCCTCCCGCCGCCAGAAATGCGCTCATGTAAGCAAACGGTAGGGCGAAAACGATATGATGGAGCGCGATGTTGTTGATGTGCGCACCGAGTTTAGCCAAGTCCGAGTTCCCTCCACTTCGTATCGACGCGCGCCTTGACCTCGTCCGTCATGACGATCTCGTCCGGCCATTCGCGCGTATGGCCTTCCTCCGGCCACGACTTCGTCGCATCGATGCCGAGTTTCGTGCCCCACTTCGCCATCGGCGAGGAGTGATCGAGCACATCGAGAGGCCCTTCGACCATCTCAAGATCGTATTTCGCGTCGATGTTGTTGAAGACGCGCCACCAGACTTCCTTCATGTCCTGCACGTTCACATGCGCGTCGACGACGATGATCATCTTGCAGAACATCATCTGCCCCATGCCCCAGATCGCATGCATGACGCGGCGCGCCTGCATCGGGTACGTCTTCTTGATGGAGACGACGCAGCAGTCGTGGAACACGCCTTCGAGCGGCATATTGATGTCGACGATCTCGGGCGCGATCTGCTGCAGGAGCGGCAGGAAGATGCGCTCCGTCGCCTTCGCGAGGAAACAGTCCTCCATCGGCGGCTTGCCGACGATCGTCGCCGGATAAATCGGATTCTTGCGGTGCGTGATGCAGGTGATGTGAAACACGGGGTAATCGTCCGCCAGAGAATAATAGCCCGTGTGGTCTCCGAACGGCCCTTCGCGGCGACGTTCGCTTTCCAGCACATAGCCCTCCAAAACGATCTCGCTCGTCGCCGGCACCTCGATGTCGACCGTCTTGCACTTGACAAGCTCGACCGACTTGTGACGCAGAAAGCCCGCGAAGACCATCTCGTCAATGTCGCGCGGCAGGGGCGCCGTCGCGGCATACGTGAGGACGGGATCTGTTCCAATGGCAACAGCGACCTCGATGCGGTCCTTGCCCTGCTCCTTTGCCGCACGGAAGTTCTCCGCACCGTTTTTATGAATATGCCAGTGCATGCCCGTCGTATTCTTGTCGTACTTCTGCAGACGATACATGCCGACGTTGCGCTTGCCAGTCTCGGGATTTTTCGTAAAAACGAGCGGCAGCGTGATGAAGGGGCCGCCGTCCTCGGGCCAGCACTTCAAGATCGGCAAGATGTCGAGCGACGGATTGTCCATCTCTACGACTTCCTGGCACGGCGCTTTCTTGACGTACTTGGGGAAGTTCACCGCCTTGCGCATCTTCGGGATGAGCGTGACGAGATCCATCTTGTTCGCGAGCGAGATCTTCGGCAGACGCATGAAATCGCGCAGATCATCGGCGATCTCGTCAAGACTCTCAACGCCCAGAGCGATGCTCATGCGTTCCATGCTGCCGAAAGCGTTCATGAGCACGGGCATGTCGTAGCCCTTGACGTTCTCGAAGAGCAGCGCGACGTTCTTCTCGCCCTCCATCTTGGAAACACGGTCGGTGATCTCGGTGATTTCGAGTTCGGCGTCAACCTCCGTCTTGATGCGGCGCAAAAGCCCGCGCGATTCCAGTTCCTCGATAAACTCGCGTAAATCCTTGAAAGCCACGAATATTCCTCCTTATTTGCGCAAAACGAACCGAACGATGACGTAGCTGATCTCATAGAGGAGGATCATGGGCACGGCGATCATCGTCTGAGAAAAAACATCGGGCGTCGGGGAAATGACAGCGCCGATGACGAAAGACAGAAACACCACGATGCGCTGCTGCTTCCAGAGAAAGGCAGAGCCGACGAACCCGAGCTTCGCGAGAACCACGATGATGAGCGGCAGTTCAAAGATGCAGCCGAAAGGCAGGATGAACGCCAGCACGAAGTCAAGGTACTTGCCTAAGGAAAAAAGCGGCTCCAGATTGTCCGTGCCGAAGCCTATGAAGAAGCGGATGGCGGCGGGCAACACAAGGGTGAAAGAAAAGACGATGCCAACGACGAAGAGCACGACGGAAAGCGGCACGATGAGGAGAAGCGCCTTTCTCTCGCGCACGGTCAAAGCCGGCAGGATGAAGCGCCAAATCTCATAAAAGATGATGGGCAGAGCGAGCAAAAAGCCGCCAAAGACCGCAATCTTCAGATAGGTGAAGAACGCCTCTGCCGGCTGCATGTAGTAGAGTTTTCCCGCAGGCGCCGTCAAGCAGCGCATGATCTCGTCGATGTAGAAGTAGGCGACGCCGCTGCCAACGGCGACGGCGACAATCGAATAGATCAGCCGCTTCCGCAGTTCTTCGAGATGCGCGATGATGGACATGCTGCCGTCCCTGCGCTCCTCCGGCGCCTGCTGCCCCGCTTGTTCTCGCGGCTCAGACAGCTGCTGCATCGACGGCTCGTGCATCTGCTGGATCGGCGGCTCGGACGGCTGCTGGATCTGCGGCTCGTGCCCTGCCCCTGCCTGTCCATCGTTCAAGCCTTGCGGCTGCTCATGCTTTTCGTACGTCATTTTTCGCTCTTCTCATCTTTTTTAGCAAGCGTCGACGACTCGGGCGTGACGTCGACGGTGCTCTTTTCGACCTCGTCCTTGCCTTCCTTGAACTCCTTCACGCTCCTGCCGAGCGCCTTGCCGATCTCAGGCAGTTTGCGCGGGCCGAAAATGATGAGTGCGACGAGGAGGATGGCTCCAAGCTCATAAAGGCTCAGCATTTTCTATCTCCCCTCGCTTTCCTGCTTCTTCGCTGCATCGCCTTCTGCGGCAGTCGTCTGCGCCCCATTCATCGGCTCGGGTGCAAGCGGCTGCTGCCCCGCCGGCGGTTCGGCAATCGTCTGCATCGGCGGCTGCTGCACACTCGGCGGCGCGGCGCTTTCGATCGGCTTATTCACGTCGGACATCAGATTGTTCGTCGCCTTTTTGAACTCGCTGAGACCCTTGCCAACGGCACGGCCGATCTCGGGCAATTTGCCCGGGCCGAATACCACGAGCGCAATGATGAGAATGAGGATGAGCTCAGGAAAGCCCAAATTAAACATAGCTTTTCCCCCTTAAAGAACTGCACAAAGCAGAACTTGCATACTTCAAGCAAAACTTACGATTCGCGCTTCGCGATATAGTCCGCCGCCTTGCAGAAGGTATCACGCACCTTGTCGGGCAGAGTGACAGGCAGAGCCTCCTTCGCCTCGATCAGGAACTCACGCACCTTGGCACGCGCATATTCGATGCCGTCAGAGGCACGCACGATGGCGAGTGCACGCTCGACGTCTTCGCGCGTCATCGAAGGATTCGTCACGATGGAAAGAAGTTCTTCGCGCTCGGAGCTGACCTCAAGCGCACGAATCACGGGCAAAGTCACGATACCCTCATGGATGTCGTTGCCCGCAGGCTTGCCGATCTTCTTTTCGTTCGAGGTCAGGTCGAGAAGGTCGTCCGTGATCTGGAACGCCATACCGACGTACTTGCCGTAGGCATGAAGCCCCCGTTCCGCCTCCGCGCCGAGATTCGTCGCGATGGCGCCAAGTTCGCAGCAGATGGCGAGGAAATTCGCCGTCTTTTTCGCTATGCGCTCATAATACTCCTCGACATCACGCGAGGCGCGATAAAGTTCCTTGTTCTGGATGATCTCGCCCGAGCTCAGATCCATGATGAGCTGCGCGATACGCCTCGAAACGCGCTCGCCGAAGCCGTTCTCAACGATGAGAAGAAACGCTCTCGCGAAGAAGTAGTCGCCCGAGAGAATCGCCTGTTGATTGCCCCACATGGCATTTGCCGTCACCGCGCCGCGCCGTGTATCGGCATGATCGAGCACATCGTCATGGACGAGCGACGCCATGTGGATCAGTTCGAGTGCAACGGCGAGCGGCATCATTTTTTTCGCGTCAAAATCCTTGCTGGAGCGTGCCGCAAGCAAAAAGAGCGCAGGGCGCAGCCTCTTGCCGCCGGACTTCACAAGATGCGTGCCGATCTCCGTGATGCGATCTACAGGCGAGACGACCGCCTGCAGAAGCTCTTCTTCAAGCAAGGCAAGATCTTTCTTTATCAAGAGAAACATCGAATGGATGAACATCCCATCACCTACATGCCTACAATTTCATAATGCTCTCATAAGTGTACACCATTCAAGCATTTTTGTCATGAATTTTCTTTTTGGAGCAGTGCTAATCGATTTTTTCATCGAGTTCCCTTTGCTTCTCGATGAGATCGGCAAGCGAGACATGATCAATGACGTCCTTCATTGCCTCATGCAGCTTTTGCCACAGAAGAAGCGTTGCACATCGTTCGTGCCTTGGACAGTCATTCTCCTCCATATCCATACAGGCAACGGGAGCGAGACTGCCCTCAATTAAATGCAGGATGCTGCCCGCCGTATATTCCTGCGGTGAACGCATCAAGCGATAACCGCCCTGCGGTCCGCGGCTGCTCTTGACAAAGCCCGCCTTGTTCAGCACGGAGACAATCTGCTCCAGATACTTTTCCGAAATCTCCTGCCTTCGCGCAATATCCTTGATGCGTACAGGCTCGTTCTGCCCGTTCATGGCGATATCCATCATGAGCCGCAGCGCATATCGCCCTCTCGTAGAAATCTTCATTTCTTTTCCTCCGCTTGGATTTTTCCTGCGTTTCTCGTGGAAGCACGGATAAACTCAGGACTTTCTTGTATATCGTTCCTATATGATATGTTTATGCACGTTCTATTATAGCGCATTTTCTTCTCGCTGTCTCCCTTGCAAATTCCTGTGCATCCCTTATAATATTCTTATGAATACCATTCCAAGGAGGAGTCCATCATGCCAACACCACACAACTCCGCTGAAGTCGGCGATATTGCCGAGCGCATCCTGCTGCCTGGCGATCCCCTGCGTGCGAAGTACATCGCTGAAAACTTTCTCACGGAGGCTAAAGAATACTCGCATGTGCGCAACGTGCTCGGCTATACGGGAAGCTACAAGGGCATGCCCGTTTCCGTGCAGGGGACGGGCATGGGCATGCCGTCCATCGCCATCTATGTGCATGAGCTGATCAACGTCTACGGTGTAAAGAAGCTCATCCGCGTCGGCAGCTGCGGTGCACTCGCCAAGGATCTCCACATCCGCGATGTCGTCATCGCGCAGGGAACGACGACGGATTCTTCCATGCCGAAAAACATCTTCGGCGCATCCGTCAACTTCGCACCGCTCGCCGATTTCTCGCTGTTGGAAAGTGCCGTACACCATGCGCGCGAAAAACATCTGCCCGTGCGCGTCGGCAACGTGCTGTCGCAGGATCGCTTCTACGACGACGAGATCGACTTCGCCAAACTCCTCAGCTACGGCGTGCTCGCCGCCGAGATGGAAACGGCGGCGCTCTACCTGATCGCAGCCAAATTCGGCGTGCAGGCGCTCGGCATCTTCACGGTCAGCGACCACATCACCTGCGACGAAGCGCGTGCAACGCCCGAAGAGCGCGAACGCTCCTTCAACGACATGATCGAGCTTGCCTTGGAAAGCATCCTCAAGGAATGAAAACAAAGAAACCGCACGGCAACATGCTGTGCGGTTTCTTTTCGCTCTCATGCAACCAAAACCGTCCGCCATGTTCAAAAGGCGGACGGTTTTGTGTATGCAGCTTACTGATGCAAAGAGGCATACGACCAATCATTGACGCCCAGCATGCGGATGGAGATTCTCATGCCGGCAGTCGTCGGATGCAGAGACAGTGCGAAGTATTTCTCCGTACCGTGGTCGTTGATCTTGAAGATGCTGTCGAAGTGGTTTCCTACACCATAGAAACTCAGGAACGTCATCGGATAGGTGTTGAACGTCCCATTGCGGAAAAAGGCGACGAGGTTATTGTCAGCGTCGTACCAATGACCATCAAGGTAATCATAGGCGCTGTCGGGCACTTGGAACCATTCCTTGTGGACGTTGACGCCGTTCAAGTGTACCGTCGGGCGGAAGAACGGGTTGTTCTTCTCCTTGTCGTTTGCCGCCGCATTGGAATATTCGACTGGCACGTTGCGGAAGCCGTTCGGTTCCTGCACCTGCACGGCTGCAGCAAAATTGCCGGGGCTGCCCGCCATCGTGATCATATCCATGCGGAAGGTATTGAGCCTGCCGTCGCGCACGATGGCAAAGAGATTGCCGTTGTCGTCGTACCAGTTCCCCTCAAGGAGATCCAGTTCGGAATATGCGTGCGCCTGCGGCGTCGCCAAGAAGAGCGAACACGCGAAAAGCGCAGCAGCAAGGAATTTTTTCATGTTTTCTGCCTCCTGATTTCAAAATTATTGCCTACATCAAATATTTTTATTCTTCACCAAGGCTTAAACTCCTGCTTCTTTGCCTAAACTACCCAAATTTTAAGGAAACGATGATAAGACGAAATCGCCCAGATTCGTGAAGATGGGCGGCTGAATTTATCAGCGGTTCCTGAAGGAAGGGACTTTGTTCAACAGAAGAAGCGGTCGACGCGAATCACAGGATGATAGATTGGATGACGTTCCTCAATTGCCCGTGTGAGGAAAAAACGCACATCTT
This sequence comes from uncultured Selenomonas sp., assembly GCF_963528755.1. Lineage (GTDB taxonomy): Bacteria > Bacillota > Negativicutes > Selenomonadales > Selenomonadaceae > Selenomonas. The sequence goes on along the minus strand of NZ_CAURXA010000005.1, from coordinate 50,905 downwards.
CGTTCGTCATCTTGCATGCGGGAGCAACTTCAACATCAAAGATGAGTTTCTTGCCGCCGCCCTTTGCCGTCGTCATGCGAAAGTCATGGATGGATTCACCCAGCTTGTTCTCGCGCATGATGGCCTCCACCTCTGCACGCGCACGCTCAACCTCAGGATCGTCCGTGACGACGGGATCCATGTGGACGGTCACGATGATATGATACTTCCTGCGCAGAAGTTCTTCAACTCCGTCGATGATCTCGTGCGCTTTGAGGAAGTCCATCGAGGCGGGCACCTCGGCATGTACCGAAGCGAAGATGCGCCCTGGGCCGTAGTCGTGGATGATGATGTCATGCACGCCCGTGATCGCGCGGTGCTTGAGCACCGTCTTCTCGATTCCCTCAACGAGCGCGGGATCGGGCGGCTGCCCGAGGAGCGGCTGCAGCGTGTCGCGCGCCGCCTCCCAGCCACTGTGCAAAATGAAGAGCGCGACGAGGACGCCCGCCCAGCCGTCGATGTCGATTCCCGTCGCATAATGGAACGCGAGGCTGGCGACGACGACGACGGTCGCGATGCAGTCGTTCAGACTGTCCGCCGCCGCCGCACGGATTGCCGCCGAGCCAATGCGCTCGCCGATCGTCTTGTTGAAGCGGCCAAGCCAGAGCTGCAGCGCGATGGACGCCGTGAGGATCACGAGCATCGAAACGCTCACCTCGGGCGGTTCGGGCGCGAGGATCTTCTCTACGGAAGCTTCCAATAGCTTGAAGCCGATCAGGAGGATCAGCCCCGCGATGCAGAAGCCCGCAATGTACTCGACCCTGCCGTGCCCAAAGGGATGCTCGGCATCCGCCGGCTTCGCCGCGAGACGAAAGCCCAGGAGCGTCGCAATGGACGCCGCTGCATCGGCGAGGTTGTGCACGGCGTCGGCGACGACGGAGACGGCACCACTCATGAGGCCGAGCGCAAGTTTGATGGCGCTGAGGAGGAAATTGACTGCTATGCCGACGCGGCCGCTCAGATTCCCGTAGGCAAAGCGCACCTCGGGCAATGCCGTCTTGTCATGGTTCTTGACGAAACGGCGGAAAAGAACTTCGTACATGCCGCTTTATGCCTCCGCGAGAAACGCGGCGTACCCTTTCTTCACTTCGTAGACGTCAACCTTGCTCGTGACTTCCCACGGCGCATGCATCGAGAGCACCGCGACGCCGCTGTCGATGACCTGCATACCGTAGAGCGCCATGATGTAAGCGATCGTGCCGCCGCCGCCGAGATCGACCTTGCCGAGTTCGGCGGACTGGTAGCGCACGCCGCGCGCATCGAGCATGGCGCGAAGTTCGCCCAGATATTCGGCATTCGCGTCGTTCGAGCCGGACTTGCCGCGCGAACCCGTAAACTTATTGAAGACCATGCCGCGCCCGAGATAGGCGACGTTGCGCTTGTCGAAGGCCTCGGCGTAGAGCGCGTCATAGCCCGAGGAAACATCGGACGAGAGCATCTTGGACGAAGCGAGCGCACGGCGCACGGCAAGTTCCGAATATTGGCCGAGCGCATTCATGAGTTCGGCAAGCATGTTCTCGAAGAAGTGCGAGCGCATGCCAGTCGCACCAACGCTGCCGATCTCCTCCTTGTCGACGAGCAGGCAGCACGCCGTGCGCTTCGAGGGCTTCGTCTCAAGCATGGCAGCGAGCGATGTGTAGGAGCACACGCGGTCATCCTGCCCATAGCCGAGGATCATGCTGCGGTCGAAGCCCATCTCGCGAGCCGCACCTGCGGGTACGAAGGAAAGCTCCGCTGACAGGAAGTCGTCTTCTTCGATGCCGTACTTTTCCTGCAGCAGATGAAGCACGTTCTTCTGCACAGCCTCCTTTTCCTCGCCCGCAAGCGGCAACGTGCCGACGAGCACATCGAGCTTCTCGCCTTCGACGACCTTGTCCGCCGACTTCTTGAGCTGCTCCTGCGACAGGTGCACGAGAAGATCGGTCACGCAGAAGGTCGGCTCGGAAGCCTCTTCGCCGATGACGATGTCCTGCACCGTGCCGTCCTTCTTGGCGACGACGCCGTGCAGCGCGAGGGGAACCGTGACCCACTGATACTTCTTGATGCCGCCGTAATAATGCGTGTCGAGGTAGGCGAGACCGCCGTCCTCATAGAGCGGGTTCTGCTTGACATCGAGGCGGCACGTGTCGATGTGTGCACCGAGAATCGCCAGGCCGTTTTCCAGCGGCTCCGTGCCTACATGAAAGAGCGCGATCGCCTTCTTCATGTAGGCGCAATAGACCTTCGCGCCGGGTGTGATCTTCCTTCCGGAACGCACGATTTCTTCAAGATCCTCGTAGCCTGCCGCCTGCGCCTGCCGGATGATCTCGCGCACGCTCTCGCGCTCCGTCTTGCACTTCGTCAAAAACTCGATGTAGCCTTTGGAAAGTGTCTCAAGCTCCTTTTTCTCAGCCTCGGAGTACGCACTCCAAGGCAGTTCCTTCTTCTTGTCCTTCGTTTCTGCCATAATATCACCTTTCTATAGCCTTATGCCAAATTTTCCAAGATTGCGGCGAAATCCGCTCTCGTTTCCGCGCGATTGAAGAGCTCTCTAAGACGTGCACTGTTCTTCATGCCGCGCGTATACCACGTCGCATGCTTTCGCATCTCGCGCGGCCCGACGTAGTCGCCCTTCGTTTCGAGCAGCATGTCGAGGTGACGCAGGATGAGCGCACGCCGCTCGGAGGCCGTCGGAGGCGCAGCAACCTCGCCCGTACGCAAGAAGCCCGCCATCTCACGAAAGAGCCACGGATTTCCCTGCGCGGCCCTGCCGACCATCACGCCGTCGGCGTCCGTCACCTCGAAGATGCGCACGAGATCGACGACGCTTCGGACATCGCCGTTCGCGATGACGGGAATGGCGACGCGCTCCTTCACGGCGCGGATGATCGCCCAGTCTGCCTCGCCGCTGTAGAACTGCTCGCGCGTTCTGCCGTGTACGGCGATGGCGTCCACACCCACCGCTTCGGCGCGCGCGGCGATCTCCACCGCGTTGACGTGCGCCGCATCCCAGCCCTTTCGGATCTTCACCGTCACGGGCAGACTGACAGCGCGCTTCAATGCCTTCAAGATGCGCTCGGCACGCACAGGATCGAGGAGCAGCGCTGAACCCTCGCCGTTCTTGACGATCTTCGGCGCGGGACAGCCCATGTTGAAGTCGATGACGTCGGCAACGCCGAGGCTCTCGACATAGGCGGCGGCACGCGCCACGGCTTCCGGCTCATTGCCGAAAAGCTGCATGGCCAGAGGTCGCTCGCGCGGATCGGTATGAAGCATCTTGAGCGTGCGCTCGTTTCGGTAGTTGATACCATTCGTGCTGACCATCTCCGTGTAGACGAGCGGGCAGCCCATCTCGTGAACGAGGATGCGGTACGCCATGTCCGTCACGCCGGCCATCGGTGCGAGAAAGACGGGTACGGGAAAATCGAGCCTGCCGAGCCTCATTCGGCGTTCCTCTCATAGAGGACGCGAAGTCCCGTGAGCGTCAGGAAATGATCGATCTTGTCGATCGTCTTCGATTCGCGTGAAACCATGCGTGCGTAGCCGCCCGTCGCGACGACCTTGATCTCGTCGTAGCCCATCTCCTTCTTCATGCGGCGCACAATCTCGTCGATCTGCCCGACGTAGCCGTAGATGATGCCAGCCTGCATACCGCTGACCGTGTTGCGGCTGATGATACGCTTCGGCGTCACCAGCTCGATGCGCGGCAATTTCGCAGCACGCTGGAAGAGCGCGTCCGCAGAACTCGACAGTCCCGGCGCGATGACGCCACCGAGGAAGTCACCGTTCGGCGCGACGACGTCGAAGGTCGTCGCCGTGCCAATATCGATGACAATCAAGGGTCCGCCGTACTGCTCAAAAGCGCCCGCGACGTTAACGATGCGGTCGGCGCCGATCTCGCGCGGATTCTCATAGGAAATGCGAAAGCCCGTCTTGATGCCCGGCCCCACGACGAGCGGATGGATGTGGAAGTAGCGCTCGCACATCTTGATCATCGGCACCATCAAAGGCGGCACGACGGACGATATGATGATCGCCCTCACCTGCTCCATGCGGATGTTCTGATACGCGAAGAGGTTGTTGATGAGCATGCCATACTCGTCGCCCGTCTTCTGCCTGTCCGTCGAGATGCGCCAATGGCGCAGGAGCTTCTTCCCCTCGTAGGTGCCCATCACGATATTGCTGTTTCCAATGTCAAAAACAAGTAACATTCTCCATCCTCCCAGACTGCACTGCCCCTAGGCAGGCTAGAAAAGGCACATCCTTCATGATCTCGCCTTCTTCGGGCGAATCGACACGTCACCCGCGAGCACGCGGCGCACACCGCCCTCCGTCTCGACGAGCAGCGCACCCTCTTCGTCGATGTCGACCGCTCTGCCGTCGAAACTGTCCTTGCCTATGGCGCCGATGACATGAACCTCCTGTCCGAGCGTCACAGCATACTCGCGCCAGCGCGCGATGATGGGCGCGAATCCGTCTTCTTCCAGTACGATGCAAAGCTCGTCGAGCGCTTCGAGAACCGCTTGGAAGAAGGCGACGCGCGGCAGTTTCTCCCCCTTCATGATGGAAAGCGACGTCGCCTTGTCGCGCAATTCCTCAGGGAACTCCTCCTCCTCAATATTGACATTGATGCCCGTGCCGATGACGATGTAATTGATGCGGTCGATCTCGGCGCTCATCTCCGTCAGGATGCCCGTGAGTTTTTTCCCATCGTGCAGGATGTCGTTCGGCCACTTGATCTCCGCCTTGAGGCCAAACCGCTTCATCGCCATCGCCACAGCGACGGCGGCAAGAAGCGTACACTTCGGCGCTTCCTGCGGCAGGATGTGCGGGCGCAGGATCACCGAAAACCAGATGCCCTTTCCCGCAGGCGAGAAGTATGAACGCTCCAAGCGTCCGCGCCCCTTGCCCTGCGACTCCGCCACGACGACGGTGCCCGCCGCTGCACCCTTTTGCGCGAGCTGCTTCGCCACCTGATTCGTCGAATCGATCTCTTCAAAAAAGACGATGTCCTTGGCGATGAAGCGTGTCCTAAGGCCGTTTTTAATTTCCCCAGGCAGCAGGCAGTCGGGCGTCTCCTCCAAGGCGTAGCCGCTTCTCGACCGACTCTTAATCCCATAGCCTGCCTCACGAAGCTCCTTGATGTGCTTCCAGACGGCGGTGCGCGAAACGCCGAGCCTCTTGGCAATCTCTTCGCCTGACATGTACTCTTCGCCCGCCTTACGCAAAAGCTCTAAAATCCTGGAGCGCAAATTCATCCCTCCTGACGAAAAGGGCTGTTTCCTGGAAACAGCCCTCTGCCTTTGAAGTGCGGGTGTCTTCCCGACTTCTCCTATCCGTCATGCCGCGTCACATTGAGTTTGGGCGCAACTTCCTTCACTTCCACTTCTTCCTCCGCCGCCTCTTCCACCGGCTTTTTAAGCTCGGCGTTCGCAGGACGATGCAGCGGCTCAAGGATCACGCCGTCGTGATCGTCGGGTTCGTCCGCATCCACATCAAGCTTCTTGTCCTTTTCCGTGATCTTTCCCGTCTCGACGAGTTCCTCGAGTTCTGAAGCTTCAAGTGTTTCACGCTCGATCAGAGCTTGTGCGATGAGGTCGAGCTTGTCGCGATTGTCGATAATGATCTTGCGGCATGCCTCGTACGCCTCGTCGATGTAGCGGCGCACCTCCTTGTCGATCTCGCTCGCGACCTCTTCCGAGTAGTTCCTCTGATGATTGAGATCGCGTCCCAAGAACACCTGATGCTCGGCACTCTCGCCGTAGGAAATCGGCCCCAGGACGTCGCTCATGCCGTACTGCGTGATCATGCTGCGCACGATGCGCGACGCATGCTGGATGTCCTGCGAAGCGCCCGTCGAGATCTCCTTCAAGACGACCTCTTCGGCGACGCGTCCGCCCATCGCGACCTTGAGCTTGTCCATGAGTTCCGAGCGCGTCGCGTAGGAGCGATCCTCCTTGGGCAGCATCAGCGTGTAGCCGCCCGCCCTGCCGCGCGGAATGATCGTGACCTTGTGCACGGGATCAGCATTCGGCAGGAGCATGCCGACGAGCGTATGACCGCCCTCGTGATACGCCGTCAGTTCCTTCTCCTTGTCCGTCATGACCTTCGAACGGCGCTCCGGCCCCGCCATGACGCGCTCGATGGACTCTTCCAGCTCGTTCATGCCGATGCGCTTCTTGTCGCGCCGCGCTGTCAAGAGCGCCGCCTCGTTGACGAGGTTCGACAGATCTGCGCCCGTGAAGCCTGGCGTGCGCCGCGCGAGGATGTCGAGATCGACATCACTCGTCAGAGGCTTGCCCTTCGAGTGAACCTTCAGGATCGCGAGCCTGCCGCGCACATCGGGCTTGTCAACGACGATCTGGCGGTCGAAGCGGCCGGGGCGCAGAAGCGCGGGATCAAGGATATCGGGACGGTTCGTCGCCGCCATGATGATGATGCCTTCATTGGCCGCGAAACCATCCATCTCGACGAGCAGCTGATTGAGCGTCTGCTCGCGCTCATCGTGACCACCGCCGACGCCTGCACCGCGCTGGCGGCCGACGGCATCAATCTCGTCAATGAATACAATGCACGGCGCGTTCTTCTTCGCCTGATCGAAGAGATCGCGCACGCGCGAAGCGCCGACGCCGACGAACATCTCAACGAAATCCGAGCCACTGATCGTGAAGAACGGCACGCCCGCCTCGCCTGCGACGGCGCGTGCGAGCAGCGTCTTGCCCGTGCCCGGGGGGCCGTAGAGCAACACGCCCTTCGGGATGCGTGCGCCGAGGTCGTTGAACTTCTTCGGATGCTTGAGGAATTCAACGACCTCCTCAAGCTCCTGCTTCGCCTCATCGGCGCCCGCCACATCCTCGAACGTGACCTTCATCTTGTCGCTCGCCGTCATGCGCGCACGGCTCTTGCCAAAAGACATCACGCGGCCTCCGCCGCCCTGCGTCTGCTGCATGATGAAGAACCAGACGCCGATCAACAGAAGGATCGGCAGGATCGAAGAGAACATCGTCGACCACCACGGCGTTTCCGCCGGGCGCTCCGCCTTGATCTCGACGTTCTTCTCCTGCAGAGTCTTGAGGAAGTTCGTATCCTGATTCGGCGCATCGGGCGTGATCGTCAAAAACTCCGTGCCGTCCGTGAGCGTGCCCTTGACGACGTTGTGCTCCAGCGTGACCTTCGCGACCTCGCCATTTTGCACCTGCTGCAGAAAATCCGAATAGTTGACCTCGTTCGTCACCACCTCACGCGTCTGAAAGTAGTCAATCGCGGAGATGGCGATCAAGATGATCAGCAGATAAAACACCACACTGCGAAAAAGTTTATTCAATCGGTCATCCTCCTGTTCCAAAACAATGCTTTAAGAAAAAGCCGGAAAGTCACGGCATTTCACCAAAATCCCCATATCATGTTTCAGCAAAAGGCGACGAAAGTGCCTCTTGGCTCACACAACAAAAAACCTCTACAGCGTTTCATTATAGCATTAAAACAGGTGTTATACAAACCCTTTCGCACGATATTCGAATATTTCACAGAAGGCGCACGCCGTCTCATTTGCTGTAGATTTCAGGCTTCAGAATGCCAAGGTACGGCAGGTTTCTGTACTTTTGATCGTAGTCAAGCCCATAGCCAACGAGGAAGGCGTCGGGCACTTCCGCACCGCAGTAGTCGACTTTCACATCGACCTTGCGCCGAGACGGCTTGCTCAAAAGCGAGCAGAGCTTGACGCTCTTCGCCTTTCGATGGCGGAAGTTCTCCATCAGATAGTGCATGGAAAGCCCCGAATCCACAATGTCTTCGATGAGCAGGATGTTGCGCCCCGCGACGCTCTTCGCGAGGTCGAGGAGAATCTGCACATCGCCCGTCGAACTCGTACCGCTTCCATAACTCGAAAGCTGCATGAAATCGAGCGTCACGGGCAGATCAATGGCGCGCACGAGGTCGGCGTAGAAGAGCACGGCGCCCTTCAGAATGCCGACAGCGTAGATCTCCTCGCCCGCATAATCGCGCGTGATCTCGCGCCCAAGCCGCTCCACCATCTCGGCGAGCTGCGCCTCATCGAAAAGAATCTTCTCCAAATCGTTGTGCATGATCGTATGCTCCTTCTTCAAAGACGGCTCGCAGCCGTACCATCGATTCATCTTCCTTCACCAGCGCGGACGAAAAACGCCGCACGCCTACCGCCCAGACAACCTCCCCCTCACAGACGACGAGCGGCACGTGATCGCGCGCGGTGCGCGGCACATGCTCGTCAATGAAGAAATCTTTGAGCTTCTTCGTGCCGCAAGGAAGGCGCACGCGGTCGCCCGCGCGGCGCGTGCGCACGACGGCTGCAGCAAGGACGCGAGAGGGCATATAGACTTCCGTGCGCCCGTCCGTCCGCGCGCGCTCACGGGGGAAATCCACGATAAGTGAAACACCAAGCGCGGGCAGATGCGTCACACCAGGCGCTCGAAGCGGCACGCCGCTCAAAAGCGCGCTCTCCGCCATGCCGTCCGCCGTTCTGCGCGTGGAAGCCGACCTGCCTCCTGCACCGCCATCCTTATGGGCAGTACGAAGCGCGTCGACAAGAAAGACGCCCCTTTTTCCATCGAGGAAAAAGCGCACGCGACCAGGCAAGTCCCACGAGAGGCCGCCCCTTCCTTCCACCATCATGCGGCGCACTTGCTCGACCTGCCGCCAGCCCCAATCGTGCGATTCATCAACGAAGGCGCGCGCAGCAAGACGCACGATGCGTCGCTGCAAGGCGAGCGGTTCGGCGCGAAACGCCGTGCGCGAAAGTGTAAGACATTTCTCGTGCGTCGCGCCCGCTGCCTGCCCCTCGCTGCAGACGACGCGCGAAAAAGCCGCGTGCGCCATCTCATCGAGCAGCACGTCGTCTGCGCGGGCGGCTTCCGCGAGGCGCACGAGCGCCGCACCCGCCGACGCGTTGACATGCGCGGCGAGACGCGGCAGGATCTCCAGCCGCAGATAGTTGCGCCGCGCATCCGCCGCATCGTTCGTCGCGTCGTGGCGCACCTCGATGCCATGCGCCGCGCAGTAAGCGACAAGCTCCTCCTTCCTACAGGCAAGCAGGGGACGTACGACATCGCCCGTGCGCGACCTCATGCCCACGAGGCCGTGCAGCCCCGCGCCGCGCAGGATATGCTGCAGCACTGTCTCCGCCTGATCGTCCGCATGATGCGCGACAGCGATCGCCTGAGCACCTACATGCGCCTTTACACGACGCAAAAAAGCGTAGCGCAGTTCGCGTGCCGCCGTTTCCAGCGACATCCTGCGCTCTTTCGCATACTGCGGCACATCCGCCGCCTCCACGCTGCAAGCAACGCCCTTCGCACGGCAGAACGCGGCTACATAATGCGCATCTTCACGCGACGCCTCGCCGCGAATGCCGTGCTCGAAATGCGCGACATGCACGGAAAGCGCCAGCCGCTCCTGCAGATGCAGCAGCAGATCGAGCAGCGCCATCGAGTCTGCGCCGCCTGAGACGGCGACCACGATGGAAGAGCCATGCGCCAGAAGTCCATGCTCCTCGCAAAAAGCCAAAACCTTATTCAGCATGAGATTCCCCCATCTGCCGCCGTCCGGCAAGCTCTGCACGACTCTTCCCCAGTACGTCTCTCAAGACCATAAACAGGAAAAGCACTCCTTGTAAGAGTGCTTTTCTCATGTCATCAATCCCTGCGCGAACCGCGACCGCCGCGCTTGGAATCTGTCTTGCGGCGCAAATCCGTCAGCCTCTCATCGCTGTCCTTGAGAAATCGCGACAGCTTGTCTTCAAAGGAGGCACTGCCTGGACCGAAGCGCCCCTGCCGCCTAAAATCCCCGCCTGCACCGCGGCGCGGCGGCATCGGACGGCGCGGAACCTCGCCGACCTTCTTCTCCATCGGCTTCTTTTCCTGCAGTTGCTTGATGGAAAGACCAATCTTACCACGATCGTCGATCGTCAAGACCTTGACCTTCACCTTGTCCTTCTCCTTGAGGAAATCGTGGACGTCCCGCACATACTCGTCAGCGACCTCAGAGATATGGACAAGACCGACCTTCCCCTCAGGCAGCTCGACGAACGCTCCGAAATTCGTAATGCCCGTCACAACACCCTCAACAATACTGCCTACTTCAATGGACAAATCATTTCCTCCTTAATTATACTGTGGGAATTACCGACTGCATCAGCACCCACCATCCCAGCGTCTTCTCCCGCGCTGAGTGTGCTTTCTTATTATACTCTTGCGCCTTTTGCGCTGTCAAGAAAATCCCCGCGCGAAACGAGAAAAACAAAAAGAGGCTGCCGCATGAGTTTCATCGACTCATGCGGCAGCCTCCTCTCACTTCTTAGCAATATACGGCAGTTCGCCCTCGTGCGTCATACCCAGCTCCTCGCGCGCCGTCTTCTCGATGTAAGCGGGATCGTCGAGCTTTGCCTTGAGATCCTTAAGTTCTGCATTCTCCCGCTGCGCTGTTTCCAGACGCTGCTGTGCCGCCGCGCAGTCGTGGTCAAGCTCGTTCAAGTGAATCTGCTGATCAATCATCGTATAGGAGAAGTACCCGAGCACGCAAAGGATGACGACGACGAACCAGTCAAGCCGGTGTCCCCTGCGCTTGCTTTCCGTTGCCATCTCCATCACGACCTTCCGTGTACACCAATACGCTTCTCCTGCCCGTACAGCTGCACGGAGCATCTTCTTCCTGCGATTGGGGCGGCTACTTCTCCGCCCACTGGAAATATTCTGTCGTCGCTATGCGCCGAAATATGGAATCACAGCTCGCACAGCGAAAGTGCGACGAGACGTTTTCCATATCTGCCTTGCCATCCACGAGATGAACGGGCTGCCATTCGACGAGGTCGAGCTGCCCACCACAGCGAGGGCACGGCGCGTGTCCCTCGGCGTCAGCGCGCAGAATCGTCGGCGCGAGATCGCCGACTGCCTTGATCTTCGGCATGTCAAACACATCGTAATAACCCGAATTCAGAAGCTCGCGGTAAAACACCCTACATTTGTCGCATTCGTAGCGCGGCTTCACGCTTTCCAAATCCACCTTGCCGCCCTGAATCATGACTGTACCGCCCTCAATCGTGCGAAGTGGCCTACCGCACTGCGGACAGAGAAACGCGCCATTCGCGTCCTTTTCCAATTTCGATACTGCCACAAAAACCACCCTCGCCCGAAATCGTAAAAACCATATTCGTCAACCGACGCTTGCGCCTGCCGTCTGCAGAAACTGTGCGATCTCCTGCGCCGCTGCGGGGCGGCTTGAGAGAAGCGCCGCCTCGCGCATGGAGGCGAGACGCGACGCGTCCCCCAACAACCCCATGACAAGAGCCGCCAGATTCTCGCCCTTGCCGAGCCAAACCGCCGTACCGCGCTCGCTTGCAATCATCGCATTCTCAAGCTCCGGTCCTGGAATAGGCTCATGCAAGATCAGCGGCACGCCCATCGCCCATGCCTCGCTGATGGTCAATGCGCCAGGCTTCGATATGAGAAGCGCTGCAACCGCCATTAGATCGGGCACCTCATTGGTGTACCCCCAGGCGCGAACCGCATGGTGCGAGTGCACGGCATGTGCTTTGACCCAAGCAAGAAGGCGCTCGTTCTTCCCTGCAACAACGAGGAGCTGCAACTTTTCTGCGACATCCTCAAGCTTTTCAAGAGACTGAGCCACATCGCCGAGTCCAAGCCCGCCGCCCATGACGAGAATTGTAGGAAGCGACTCGCTGAGTCCCAGCCTTTCGCAAATCGCCGCACGGTCAAAATCTGCCAAGGAAAGCGGCAGAATCGGAATGCCCGTCGCATGAACAGCCGTCGCTGCACAGCCTTCCTTGACGAGGCTGCGCCGCATCCTCTCCGTCGCGACGAAGAAAGCGTCGACACCCGGATAGAACCACATTCGATGCACGCTGTAGTCCGTAAGAACCGTGGCGAAAAAGAAATCTTCCTCGCCGCTCTTCTTAAGACACGACGCCGCACCCTCGGGAAACGGATGCGTGCAGATCACCGTGTCCGCTGCATGGAGGCGCACGAGGCTGCGCATGTTGCGCTTCGTCAGCGAAGCGATGAGCTTTTGCACGGGCGAAGCGCCCTGCCTGTGCCCCGTGAAGCGATAGAGAAGCTGGTAAAGATTCGGCATGAAGTGCAGCATCTTCAGATAGGCCGCCTTCATGAACCAAGTGACCCACGCCGTATCACGCTTCGTGAAGTCGACGACCGCCACATGCGCCTCCGGCTCCGCCCGCAAAAGAGCCGCTGCCAAGGCTTCCGCCGCCTTCATGTGTCCCGAGCCGATCGACGCCGCTACGATCAGATAGCTGCGAGCTGCCATGACCGACCTTCCCTCACTCTTGAAAATGAAATAATCAAACAATTCTCCTTTGTCATGCCCTCTATTTTAGCACAAGCAAGGAGCAGATACAACGAAACAGACGTTCGCTGTCGCCTTCCTCCTCAAGCCGTAAGACCGCCGTCTACGCTCCACGCCGCGCCCGTCACGAAGGAAGCGGCATCGGAGGCCAGAAAAAAAATAATATCGGCGACTTCTTCCGCCCGCGCGATACGACCGAGCGGATAGACGCCTGACATCTGCCGCAGAGTCTCTTCGCGGTCAGGAGCATCCTGCAGCTGCGCCTCCGTCATCGGTGTTGCGACGTCTCCGGGGCACACGCAGTTCACGCGCACGCCGAAAGGCGCGAGCTCCAAGGCTAGGGATTTCGTAAAGAGCGTCACGGCACCTTTCGATGCGCAATAGGCCGTGCACAGGAAATTGCCGTGAATCCCTGCGTCAGACGAAAGATTGACAATGCTGCCGCCACTCGCCTTGAGCGGCGCAAGCGCCGCCTGCGTCGTAAAAAAGGTGCCCTTGACGTTCGTGTCCATGACGTCCTCGAATTCCTCTTCTGTCAAATCCTCCAACGCGCGTTCCAAATAGATCCCTGCCGAATTCACGAGAACATCGAGTCGCGAAAAGCGTTCGCACACCGCACCCACGAGCCGCCTCGCCTCATCGGCGCGGCGCAGGTCGGCGGCGAAGAACGCGGCGCGCCCATCGAGCGCCAATGCCCCTAACGAGGCGAGCGCCGCCTCGCCGCGCGTCGCCGAGCGCCCCGCCAGAGCGACCGTGCTGCCCGCCTGCAGGAAAAGACGCGCCGCCGCAAGGCCGATGCCCGACGTGCCGCCCGTAAGAAGAACAACGCGATTCATGCGAACCACCTCCCAAAAACTGCAAAATGCTACGAAAAAAGGCTGGGTAAAAACCCAGCCCTCGGAGAGCCACCGTGCTCACTTGTTGTTGACAGCGTCCTTCAATGCCTTGCCAGCCTTGAAAACAGGATTCCTCGAAGCGGCAATCTTGATTTCCTTGCCCGTCTGCGGATTGCGGCCGGTACGGGCAGCGCGATCCTTGACCTCGAACGTACCGAAACCGATGAGCTGAACCTTGTCGCCCTCGACAAGAGCTTCTTCAACGCTCTCGATGACTGCGCTCAGAGCCTTCTCGGCATCCTTCTTCGACAGCCCTGCTTTTTCCGCTACATTAGCCACTAATTCCGTTTTGTTCACGTTTGTAGCCTCCTTTTGAATTTGTTACGCTACTTTTATTCGCTGTAGTTGTCTAGAATCCTCTTTCTCACAATGAAAAAAGTGCAAAAAAACTTGAAAAACCGCCTTTCGCAGGCTTTTTTAATCATCCTGGAAGCTATCGTGAGGAATGAAAAGACTCGTCAGATGATCCGTATCCGTCTGTCGATCAATTTCATAGAGCGGCATCGGGCGCACGGATTCATCGGGCAGTGCAATATTGTGCAGATAGATGACTTCCTTCTCGTCATTCATTCGCTCCATCAAGGCGAGTTTCAACTCAGAAGCAATCTCACAGCTGTAGACCTGCGTGAAGAGCACACCTGTCGGAAAACGGAAGGGCATGCTCTCCGCATCCGATGCATCGAGGATCATAAGACCCTCGACAGGATCGATGCCGAGACTGCCGTAGAGCGTCTCAACGAAGCTCATGCCCGGCAGAATAGAGAGCTCCAATCCTTCCTTCGCGCACAAATCACGTAGAAAAATGACCGTGCGCTCCGCTACAAAGGGACTGCCGGGTACGGCATAGACGATCTCCTCGCCTGCACGCGCCCTTGCGGTTAGATCTTCCGCAATCGCATGGTAAAGTTCCTCGAAGCTTTGCGCTTTTTCATACCAGGAATCATAACTCATGAAAGGAACGCCGCGCCTCTTAAGTTCCGCCACGGATGGATGAACTGCCGTGCGCAGGAGAAGGCTTCGCCCGCTCGTCACCGCCTCCATGCTTTCGAGCGTGATAAGCCCGAAGCGTCCGGGGCCAAGTCCCACGACCGTAATGCTTCCCACGTCTTTCATATATGCCTGCCTCCTCTCATACCATAAAATAGAAAAAGACTTCTAAGCAAATTACCCAGAAGCCTTGAAATCTCTATGGTGCCGAAGGCCGGACTCGAACCGGCACGTAGGTAACTACGCTTGATTTTGAGTCAAGTGCGTCTGCCAATTCCGCCACTTCGGCACATGATGCAACAACAGAAGAAATGATACCATTCCCTTGAGGTTTTGTCAATAGGAGCGTAAAGAGTTTTTGAGTGGCTGCCGTGTTGCGAATTTACCTTGCAAATGTACGCTTCACAAACTTCAGATAAAAAGCTCGATCGCACGAGGTACAACCTCGACGTGCATGGGAAGAGGCGGCCCCTGCTCGCCGTCCACATCACTCAAAAGCGGTGCATCCGCCGCGATGCGAAACTCACTTGCCTGCAGATACAGCACGTTCTTCTCCGAGATTCCCCTGCCCGAGACAATCTCCGCCGTCAGAGCGATGAGTTCCGGCAGACTGCACTTCTTCACGAGCAGCAAATCAAACTTACCATCATTGATGCTCGCATGCGTCGCTACGTTATTGAAACTGCCGACGATACCGCTGTTGGCAATGACGAAGAGGAATCCCTCTTCCTCGCGCATCTCGCCATCCGCCTCGATGGAAAACTTCACCGAACGGAACTTCGGCAGTTCGCTGATGCCCTTCAGGTAGTACGCCA
The DNA here is from genome assembly GCF_963528755.1 of uncultured Selenomonas sp. Taxonomy (GTDB): domain Bacteria; phylum Bacillota; class Negativicutes; order Selenomonadales; family Selenomonadaceae; genus Selenomonas. The sequence goes on along the minus strand of NZ_CAURXA010000005.1, from coordinate 35,835 downwards.
TCTTGCCCAGCGTATTCTTCAGCCGCACATCGACCTCATGTGCGATATTTGTCATGACGCCGGCGCTCGCGACGTTGATGAAGTATTCTTCCCTGATGCGCCCGAGATCAACGCGCATCGTCTTGTGCGCGAGGATGCGCTCGATATACGCTTCCAAGCCATCTGCAAGACCGAGATACGTCGCAAAATCGTTCGACGTGCCGCTGCCGATGATCGCGAGGGGAACTGCAAGTTTTTCGCGCACGATTACGTTGACGACTTCATGCACTGTGCCATCGCCGCCCGCGACAAGCACACCCTCAGCCTCAGATTCCCGCACATAGAGCGCAAGATTCGTAAGCTCGCGATCCGTGCGGTAGAGGATAAGCATGCAGCCGAGTGTCTGGAAGCGCCAGATCATCTCATCGAGCCGCTGCTTGAACGATGCATTGCCCGAGACAGGATTATAGACCAGCAGAAACTTTCTCATCCCTTCGCCCCCTCAACGCTGCGGAAAATGCCAATGCGGCGCAAAAAACGAATGCTCAAAGAGCCGATGAACGGAATGCGCGCCATATCCTCTTCCAGCAGTCCGCGCACGAGAATCAGCGCCGCGACGTAGACGATGACGCCGACGAACACCGAGCCGAAGGTCGCCACGGCATTGACGGCGAGCGTATTCATGACAAAGCTGTAGAAGAGATACACAGCGCCCGCCATGAAGGCAGCCGCCGCCATCGTCTTAAAGAGCTGCAGCAGCTCCATGCGATAGCCGATATAACGCCAGATGAAGTAAAGGTTGATGACAGCGGCAACCCCCATATCCGCCGCCGTCGCCCAAGCCGCACCCATGATCCCGAGCCAAGGGACCGCCGTCAAGATCCAGTTGAGGGCGACCTTGACAGCAGCGGCAAGAATCATGTTGATCATCGGAATCTTCGGATGCCCGAGTCCTTGCAGAACCGCCGTCGACACCTGATGCAGGCCAAGGAGCACGATGGAAAACGACGAGACGAGCACGGCGGGACCCGCGCCTGGCGCATTGTAAATGAGCGTCGAGATTGGCGTCGCGAGCACGAACACGACGACGAATGCAGGGAAGCAAACGAAATTCGATATGCGCACGGCGGCTGCCGTTTGATTGTAGACGCGCTGCGTGTCCTTCAAGGCTCGCGCCTCCGAAATCGCCGGCACGATGCTCACCGCCAAGGACGCCGTGAGGATTGTCGCGAGATTGACGAGCGGCACCGCCATGCCCGTGAGATAGCCGAACAGTTCCGTCGCCTGCGGCACCGTATAGCCCGCGACCTCAAGACGCTGCGGCACGATCAAAAGGTCGAGGTTCGACACGATCGGCAGCATGATGCTCGCCGCCGACACGGGCAGGGCGAGCGAAAAGATGCGTCGGACGATCGCCCCGAGAGGCGCTGGCGCTTCCCCCGGCGGCGGCGCAAGATTCGGGCCGTACTCACGCTCAATGTCCTTGTCCAGCTTCCAATGATAGTAGACGAGCACGAGAAGTCCGCCGATAGCGCCGGCAAACGCGCCGAGGCTCGCGCCAGCCGCCGCATAGTCGAGTCCCATCGGCAGGAGAAGACTCGCGAAGAGCACCATCGTGAGCACGCGGAAGATCTGCTCGACGATCTGCGAGACCGCCGTCGGCGTCATGCGCTGCCAGCCTTGCAGATAGCCGCGCGAGCTCGCGAGCAAGGTCACGAAGAAAATCGTCGGCGAGAGCGCCACGACTGCCATATAGGCGCGCGGATCACGAATGAACTGCCACTCGATGAGCCAGCCTGCTCCAAAGTATGTCAAAAGGGAAAACAAAAGCCCCGTAAAAACCATCAAGGTCATGGATATGCGGAATATGCGCCGTGCGCCGAAAACGTCCTTCAAGGCGACGCGCTCCGCCGTGATGATCGATATGGCGACAGGCACGCCCGCCTGCGAAATGCTCATGGCGAAAAAATAAATCGGGAAAGCCATCTGATAAAGCCCGATGCCCTCGCCGCCCAAGATGCGCGAAACGAAAATCCAGTTTAAGGAACCGATGACCTTCACGACGAAGCTTGCCACCGTCAAGATCAAAGTTCCCTTGAGAAAGCTCTCCGCCTTGCTCTTGCCTGTAGATTTTTGACTGCTGATACGAAACACCGCCTAACTGCCCAATTCCCCTCTTCGATTCTTCCCTGCAATCCGAGATATGGAAAAGCCGCTTTGCAAAAATGTACGAATTTCTATATAATAAGGGGAATGATGCATCTTCTGCACCCTAAGGCTCAACGTAGGAATTATACCATTTCTGCCGGAAATATACTAGGTCGATTTTGTTACAAAACTTGAGGTGTCTTCTCTATGGAAATCAATCTCATCGGTTTCAATACGACGCTCGGCAAGAAAAAGCCGGAAAATATCATCAACAAGACCGCCCCATGTCCTTTCTGTGACCGTGAAAATCTCTCGGGCATCGTCGATACAGACGGCGACCTCGTGCTGCTCAAGAACAAGTACAACGTCATCGAAGACGCCGACCAGTTCGTTCTCATTGAGAGCAAAGTCTGTCACTCCGACATGCCCGACTATTCCGCCGAACACATGCACCGCCTCATTCGTTTCGGCGTGCATCACTGGCAGAAGATGCAGAATTCGGGAAAGTACGAGACCGTCATCTTCTTCAAGAATTTCGGCCCCCTCTCGGGCGGTACGCTGCGTCACCCCCACATGCAGATTGTCGGCTTCCACTCGCTCAACGAAAATCTGACCTTCGACCCCCTGGAATTCGAGGGACTGACCATACACGAGGAAAACGATGTCGACTTCAACATCGCGACATGCCCGCGCATCGGCTTCAGCGAATTCAATGTCGTCCCCAAGACGAACGAGCCTCTGGACACCGTAGCCGATGACATACAGATTGCCGTCGACTATCTCATGCACCACTTCAACAAGCGATGCAACAGTTACAACATCTTCTTTTACCAGGAGAGCGGCATCCTGCGCGCCAAAATCATGCCGAGATTCGCTACCTCCCCCCTCTTCATCGGCTACAACATCCGCTTTCGCCCGAGCAACTTAGAAGATTTGCGGAACAATGTGCGAAAGATTTATTTCGATCGGAAGTAGTATGATGGCAGAAATGCCCCCTGAACAAAGCAAAGGATCTGCTGCACAAGTCGCATTCGGACTTATGAAACAGATCCTTTGCTATTTCATCCCCACCCGCAGCACAGGCGGCTTCTCATGCATCTCACACATGTACACTAAATTTGAAACAGCAGAAACGATTTTTCATATGATTTTTCGTGAATTAGATATAGTAGAACTCTGATTGCTACAACATATCGCATCATCGACTACAGCAACTACGACCGGATGAGCCGACAGGAGTTGGCCGTCGCGCCCTTCGCCGAGAAAGCGTCCTGCTCGCCCTTCAGCAGCATCAGGACGCGCGTGATGAAATTCGCGATGTTCTTCTTGTACTGCGCGGCCAGACGTATGCGAAGCATCTGCTGCGGCGGCGGGAGCATCTTGGCGTTCCTGCCGAAGAGGCCGAGGAGCTTCAACAGCCCATCGGGATCGAGTGTCGGTTTATCGACGAAAGAGATTTCCAAGAACATCGGCTTTTCCACGACGGAACGTATGCCAAGTTCTCGCGCGTAATTGCGTATGCGTGCAACTTCCAGCAAACGCAGCACGACGGGCGTCGGCTCGCCGAAGCGATCGATCAATTCGTCGAGCAGTTCCTGTATCTCCGCATTCTTGCGAATCGCTGCAATGCGCTGGTAAATCTCGATCTTGTGCATGGGATCGCTGATGTATTCACCGTCGAGGTAGGCTTCCGTCTCAATGTCGACGACAGGCTCAAGCTTCTCTTCAGGCGGCTTTCCCGTGCGCCTCTCCTCGATCGCCTCGTCAAGAAGCTTCGAGTACATCTCGAAGCCGACGCTCGCGATGTGGCCGTGCTGCTCCGCACCAAGGAGGTTGCCCGCGCCACGGATCTCAAGGTCGCGCATGGCGATCTTGAAGCCCGCGCCCAGTTCGGCAAACTCCTTCATCGCCTGCAGACGCTTTTCCGCCATCTCGGACAAGACCTTGTCGGCCTGATAAACGAAATAGGCAAACGCCATGTGATTCGATCGGCCGACGCGGCCGCGCATCTGATAGAGCTGCGACAGACCGAAACGATCGGCATTGTAAACGATGATCGTGTTCGCGTTCGCCACGTCGAGACCATTTTCCACGATGCTCGTCGCAAGCAGGATGTCGTAGCTCCCCTCGTAGAAATCGACCATGACGCGCTCCAAAAGCTCTTCCGCCATCTGCCCGTGCCCCGTCTGAATCCGCGCCTCAGGCACGAGTTCTTCGAGCCGTCGGCGCATGATGTCGATGCTCTCGACACGGTTGTAGACGAAATAAACCTGCCCGCCGCGCCGAAGTTCACGTCGAATGGCATTTTTCAAGACGGCGTCGTTGTCCTCGATGACGTAGCTCTGCACGGGGAAGCGCTCGGCGGGCGGCGTCTCGATGATGCTCATGTCACGCGCTCCGACGAGCGACATGTGAAGCGTCCGCGGGATCGGCGTCGCCGAAAGCGTCAGCACGTCTACGCCTGACGCAAGTTTCTTGATCTTCTCCTTCTGCTTGACGCCGAAGCGCTGCTCCTCATCGACGATCAGAAGTCCGAGATCGGAAAAATGCACGCGCTTCTGATTCAGGATAGCGTGTGTGCCGATGAGCACGTCGACCTTGTTCGCCTCCAGACGCTCGATCGTCGCCTTCTGCTCCTTCGCCGAGCGAAAGCGGCAAATGACGTCGACGCTCACGCCGAAATCGGCGAAGCGTGCGGAAAACGTCTGAAAGTGCTGCTGTGCGAGCACGGTCGTCGGCACGAGCACGGCTACCTGCTTATGATCCATGACCGCCTTGTAGGCGGCGCGGATCGCCACCTCCGTCTTGCCGAAGCCGACATCGCCGCAGAGCAGTCGATCCATCGGCTCGGGCTTTTCCATATCCGCCTTGATCTCCTCAATGGCGCGGCGCTGGTCGGGCGTCTCCTCATAAGGGAAGGCGTCCTCGAACTCCCGTTGCCACGGCGTATCGGGAGAAAAGGCGAAGCCCTTCGCCGCACGGCGCTTCGCGTAGAGCGCGATGAGTTCGTCGGCGATATCCTCGACGGAGGCGCGCGCGCGCGCCTTCGCCTTGACCCACTCCGTGCCGCCCATGCGGTGCAAACGCGGTGTCTCGCCCTCCGAGCCGATGTATTTCTGCAGAAGTCCCACCTGATCGGTCGGCACGAAGAGCTTGTCGTCGCCGCCGTACTTGATGTGCAGATAGTCCTTCTTGATGCCGCCCACATCGAGCGTTTCGACACCCAGATACTTGCCGACGCCATGATTCACATGGACGACGTAATCGCCGACGTTGATCTCGCGAAAGTGCGAAATGCGCTCTTCCTTCGACGCTTTCTGCGCGAGTTTCTTTTTCTGCCTGCCGAAGACGTCCTTTTCGGATACGACGACGAGTCGCGCTCCGGGCAATTCGAAGCCATTCGAGAGCGTGCCCACCACGATGTTCAGATAGGCGTCGCTCAAAGGCTCATCGCCCGCTGCGACGGCAGATGGTATGCGTGACTTCGCAAAAAGTTCGCGCAGGGAAGCAGCCTTTTCTGCCTCGCCGACGAGAAGGACGACGTGCTGCTTGTTGGAAAGCCAGTTTCGCGCCTCATTCTTCAAAAGATCCATCTGTCGTTGGAAGGGCGCGACTGCCTGCACAGCCAAGCTCACGAGACTGTCCGGCTCCGCGCCGTGAATCTTCTGCAGCATGAGAGCAGCGAAGAAGGTTGCATTGCCTTCGGCGCCCGCCACAAGTTCTTCCCATGAGAAAAGCTTCGACTTTAGCTCGGGCGTCTCCTTGACGAGTTTTTGTGCACTTTCACGCGTGCGCAAGGGTTCGTCGAAAATGACGGCGCCCTCGCCCTCCAAGTAAGAGAGGAATGTCGCATCCTCGCCGGATTCCTCAGGGGTCGCGACGGGCAGCACCACCGCTGAAGGCACATTGCGCACGGAGCGCCGCGTCGCCAGATCAAACTCGCGCAAAGAGTCGATCTCATCGTCGAAAAATTCCAGACGAAGAGGCAAGGGCGCATTGAGCGGATAGATATCGACGATACCGCCGCGTGCACTGAACTGCCCGAGTCCATCGACCTCGCCCGCCGCTTCGTAGCCAAGCTCGACGAGACGCGAAAGAAGCGTCTCGCGCGCGAGCGTCGCACCGACTTCAAGGCGCAGGCTCATGCGCTCGAAATCGCGGCGCGATACACCCTTCTGTACAGCGGCAGCGGCGTGAGCGAGTACGATGACAGGATTCTTCTTGAGCAGCCTGCCGAGTATACCCATGCGCAGAGCCGTGCGTTCCATGCCCTTCGCCGTCGCTTCCACCGCCATCATGTCGACCTCGGGCAGTTCCAGGATTTCACGTGCCGGCAGAAGCGCCGTCAGATCGGCGCGCCACGCCTCGATCGCCTCGCGACTGTGCGTGACGATGACCAGAGGCTTCTCTGCAGCATCGCAGGCGGCAGCAAAGAGAGCATGCTTCTGCGAACCGCTAAGACCGTAGACGAGCGTCTTACCTGCACGGCGCGAAAAGGCCTCGACAATCTTTCGAGCCGAGCCATCCTGCATCATTTGTTCAAAAAGTGCTTTCATGATTCCACCATTCGGCAAAGCGCGAAAAGGAGCTTGGCGAAGTGCCAGCCCCTCTGCGCAGTGCGCCGGAAGGAGCACTCCCAGCGTACTTGCAAACGCTTTTATTGTTCAAAAAAGTCATTTGACGACGATGTTGACGAGCTTCTTCGGCACGCAGATGACCTTGACGACCGTCTTTCCCGCCGTGAGTTCGACGACCTTCGGCTGCGCGAGCGCCAGTTTCTCCATCTCCTGCGGCTTCATAGACACCGATACCGTCAGCTTGTCGCGCACCTTGCCGTTGATCTGCAGGACGATCTCGACCTCGTCCTCTACGATGGCCGCACGGTCAAACTTCGGCCACCTTGCATCGTGCACGCTTCCCTTGCCCTCCATGCGGCTCCAAAGCTCCTCCGTGATATGCGGCGCAAACGGCGCGAGCATCTTCACAAGCGCAAACGAGAGTTCTCTCACGAGTCCCGGATGAACCGTCTTGTCCTGGAATCCATAGAAAGCGTTGACAAGTTCCATGACGGCACTGATCGCCGTGTTGAACATGAAGCGCTCGCCGACGTCTTCCGTGACCTTCTTGATCGTCTGATGCAGCGTGCGGCGCAGCGACTTCTCCTCAGCCGTCAGCGTCGAGTGGTCGTAATCGTCCAGCCCCTCCTTGATCGCATCCTGGAAATGCGCGACGATGCGCCAGACGCGGTTCAAAAAGCGGAACGCCCCCTCGACGCCCTGGTCGCTCCACTCCAAGTCACGCTCGACGGGAGCGGCGAAGAGAATGAAGAGGCGCGCCGTATCGGCGCCATACTTCTGGATGATCTCCTCGGGGGAGACGACGTTGCCCTTCGACTTCGACATCTTCGCGCCGTCCTTGATGACCATGCCCTGCGTCAGGAGATTTTGGAACGGTTCATCAAAATCCAGAAGCTTCTCGTCGCGCAGCACCTTCGTGAAGAAGCGCGAATAGAGAAGGTGCAAAATCGCATGCTCGATGCCGCCGATATACTGATCGACAGGCGCCCAGTAGTTCACCTTGTCCGCCGCAAACGGCTTGTGCGTGTTATGCGGATCGGTGTAGCGCATGTAGTACCACGACGAGCAGATAAAGGTGTCCATCGTGTCCGTCTCGCGCCTTGCGGGACCGCCGCATTTCGGGCATGTGCAGTGCACGAAGGATTCGCTCTGCGCCAAAGGGGAAACGGCGCCCTGCTCGAAGTTCACATCCTCGGGCAGCTTGACGGGCAATTCCTCTTCGGGAACGAGCTGCTCACCGCACTTGTCGCAGTAGATGACGGGAATAGGCGCACCCCAGTAGCGCTGGCGCGAGATGAGCCAATCGCGCAGGCGATAGTTGACCTTGCGCCTGCCGAAGCCCTCCTTGACCGCCTTTTCTACGATTGCCGCGAGCGCCTCGTGCATCTCCATGCCGTCGAACTCCGCCGAATTCACGAGGATGCCGTCCTTGTCCGTGTAGGCTTCCATCATTTCTTCAAGTTTTAGCTCACGATCCTTCGGGCGCAGGGTGACGATAATCGGCAGGTCATACTTCTTCGCAAACATCCAGTCGCGCTGATCCTCCGACGGTACACCCATGACTGCGCCCGTGCCGTACTCGGCGAGGACGTAGTTCGTGACCCAAAGCTCGACCTTCCTGCCGTTGAAGGGATTGACGGCGTAAAGCCCCGTGAACATGCCCTCTTTCTCCGACTCACCCGACGTGCGCTCAAGCTCCGACTGCGCCTTGACCTTGTCGGCGAAAGTGCGAAGCTCCGCCGCCTTCGGATTATCCACGAGGATCTTCTCCATCAGAGGGTGCTCCGCCGCGAGCGCCACGAAGGTCACGCCGTACGCCGTATCGGCACGCGTCGTGTAGACGGCGATCTTCTCGCCGAGCGCGGGCACGTCGATGTCGAATTCCAAGCCCTCGGAGCGCCCGATCCAATTCTCCTGCATCGTCTTGACGCGCTCGGGCCAGCCCTTGAGCTTGTCGAGATCGGCGAGAAGTTCGTCCGCATAGTCCGTGATCTTCAAGAACCACTGCGAGAGATCCTTCTTGTGCACCTCGGAGTCGCAGCGCCAGCATTTGCCGTCGATGACCTGCTCATTCGCGAGCACCGTGCCGCACGTATCGCACCAGTTGACTGACGCTTCCTTCTTGTAGGCGAGCCCCTTCTTGTAGAAAAGCTCAAAGAGCCACTGTGTCCAGCGGTAGTACTCGGGACGACAGGTCACAGCCTCGCGGCTCCAATCGTAGGAAAGCCCCATGCTCATCTGCTGGCGCTTCATGTTCTCAATGTTGGAATATGTCCAATCGGCGGGCTTCACACCGTGCTTGATCGCAGCGTTCTCCGCCGGCATGCCAAAGGCGTCAAAGCCCATCGGGTGCAGCACATTGCAGCCCTGCATCTTCTTGAAGCGCGCGATGACGTCGCCGATCGAATAATTGCGCACATGACCCATGTGCAGATTGCCCGACGGGTAGGGGAACATCTCCAGCACATAATATTCAGGCTGCGTGCGATCGATCTCCGTCTTGTAGACATCATCCTTCTGCCACTTCTCCTGCCACTTTTTTTCGATTTCCTGCGGAGCATATCTCTCCATACAACAAAGTCCTCCTAGAGAAAGAGGGGCGTGCGGGTCTCCCCGTGCGCCCCAAGAAACTTACGATTTACAAATACCTGAGCCAAATGTAGACGCTCGAAATCGCAATCGAGAGCGTCATCATCGGCAGCGCGATCTTCATGAAGCTGATGAAGGAGATCGGCTTGCCGCGTTGCGCCGCCATCGAAGCGACGACGACGTTCGCCGAGGCGCCGATCAAGGTGCCGTTGCCGCCGAGGCAGGCGCCCAGGGAGAGAGACCACCATACGGGATCGAGATTCGTCATGCCCATCTGCCCCATGTCCTGAATCAGCGGAATGAGCGTCGCGACGAACGGGATGTTGTCGATGAACGCCGAAGCGTAGGCGCTCATCCAAAGAATGAGCATCGAGGTCGCCGTGAGATCGCCGTTCGTGATCTTAATCGCCTCTTCTGCGAGCATCTTGATGACGCCCGTCTCGACGAGTGCGCCGACGAGGATGAAGAGGCCGGCGAAGAAGAAGATGGCGAGCCATTCGACCTTCGACAAGACCTTCGCGATCATCGCCTCCTTCTGTGGGAAACTGATGAGGAGCAGGAGGCCTGCGCCCGTCATGGCGGCGGTCGCCGTGTCGAGGTGGAGCTGTCCGTGCAACACGAAGAGGCTGATCGTAATAGCGAGCGCGAACAGGCACTTCTTCAAGAGACGCGGCTCGACGATCTGACTCTTCTCATCGAGCTGCATGACCTTCTCGCGCAGCTCGTCCGTCGTGTGGAGCTTCTTTCCGTAAATCACGATCAAAAGAGCGATCGTCACGATGAAGATCAGGATACAGATCGCCGTGAGGTTCGTGATGAAATCCATGAACTGCAGGCCGACGGCACTGCCGATCATGATGTTCGGCGGATCGCCGATGAGCGTCGCCGTGCCGCCGATGTTCGACGCAAGGATCTGCGCGATGAGGAACGGCTTGACATCGACGTTGAGCTGCTTCGTGATGCTGAACGTGATCGGCACCGTCAGAAGCACCGTCGTCACGTTGTCAAGAAGCGCCGAGCAGACGGCCGTGAGGAGCGAGAGAGCGATGAGCAGAGAGATCGGCTTCGCCTTGACCTTCTTCGCCGCCCAGATTGCGAGGTAGTTGAAGAGTCCGGTCTCACTCGTGATGTTCACGATGACCATCATGCCCATGAGGAGTCCGAGGGTGTTAAAGTCAATGTGATGAATCGCGGTCTCCTGGTTGATGATTCCGAGGAGGATCATCAGCATGGCGCCACAAATACCAATGATGGTGCGGTGAATCTTCTCTGAAATGATCAGCGCGTAAGCCGCGACGAAGATCACGATAGCAACAATTGTGCTTGTTTCCACTGGTTACACTTCTTTCTTCATAAATTTTTAATAATGAATCTCAAAACACCTTTCATCTTGGAGCCCGCCCGCGAAGAAGCCGCCTCACCTCCCCTTCGTTTCTTTCGGCGCGAGCATGATCGTCGTGCCCTCGCGCTTGATGTCTATGCGATAATTCTTGATGCCCTCGGCGAAGAGATCAAGTTTCAGCTGCAGAAGCTCCTTGCCCAACCGGTCGAGAAGGTCAGGCGTGAGTGCCGCTCGCGAAAGATCCGCTTCCTTTTCGTGCACAGCGCGGCGGCGCTTTTCCTCCTCGTGCGCTTCATGCGCGAGGAAGCAGTCTTCGAGCGTCGCCTCTTCCTCGAAGCCTTGAATCATCGCCTTATCAGAAAGCCCCTTCGGTATCTTGCCCATGTCAACCCTTGACCTTTCCCCACGAATCCTTGAGTCCGACGACGCGGTTGAATACGAGCCTGTCGGGACGCGTATCCTTGTCCACGACGAAGTAGCCCGTGCGCAGGAACTGATAATGCGTGCCTTCCGCCGTACGCGCAAGACTCGGCTCGACCTTCGCCCCCTCGACGACTTCGAGAGAATGCGGATTCAAGGACGCGATGAAGTCTGCCGTCGTCTCCTCATCGTCCGTCTTCAAAAGATAGTCGTAGAGGCGCACCTCGACGTCCATGGCGTCCTTCGCCGATACCCAGTGCAGCGTGCCCTTGACCTTGCGGTTCGCCGCACTGCCGCCCGACTTCGATTCGGGATCATAGCTGCAGCGAAGCTCTGTGATCTCTCCCTTTTCATCCTTGACGACTTCCTCGCACTTGATGATGTAGGCATGCTTCAAGCGCACCTCGCCGCCCGGGCGCAGGCGGAAGAACTTCTTCGGCGGCTCTTCCATGAAATCCTCGCGCTCGATGTAAATTTCGCGCGAGAACGGCACATAGCGCTTGCCACCGCGCGTCGGATGGTTCTCTGCCAAAAGTTCCTCCGACTTGTCCTCGGGATAATTCGTCAGCACGACCTTCAAAGGATGCAGCACTGCCATGACGCGTGCAGCGTGCTCATTGAGGTCTTCTCTCACACAGTGCTCAAGCATTGCCACGTCGACCGTACTGTTCGACTTCGCGACGCCGATGCGCTCGCAGAAGTCGCGGATTGAAGCCGGTGTATAGCCGCGCCGCCGAAGTCCCGAGATCGTCGGCATCCTCGGATCGTCCCAGCCGCGCACATGCCCCTCCTCAACGAGCTGGCGCAGCTTACGCTTGCTCGTGATCGTATTCGTGACATTGAGCCGCGCGAACTCAATCTGGCGCGGGCGCGTATTCTTATCGAACCCCAGGACTTCCAGAAGCCAGTCGTAGAACGGACGGTGGTCCTCGAACTCCAAAGTGCACAAGGAATGCGTGATATTTTCGATAGCATCCGACAGAGGATGCGCGAAGTCGTACATCGGATAGATGCACCAAGCATCCCCCGTGCGATGATGCACAGCGTGCGCGATGCGGTAGATGACGGGATCGCGCATCGTGATGTTCGGCGATGCCATGTCGACCTTGGCACGCAGCACGCGGCTGCCGTCGGGGAACTCACCCGCCTTCATGCGCTCAAAGAGAGCGAGGTTTTCCGCGACGCTGCGACTGCGGCAGGGACTCTCCTTGCCCGGCTCCGTCAGCGTGCCGCGATAGGCGCGGATCTCCTCTGCCGTGAGATCGTCGACGTAGGCAAGCCCCTGCTTGATCAGAGCACACGCATACTCATAGAGCTTTTCAAAGTAATCCGACGCATAGTAGCGGCGATTGCCCCAGGAAAATCCCAGCCACTTGATGTCCTCCTGGATCGAGTCGACGTACTCCGTATCCTCCTTCGTCGGATTCGTATCGTCAAAGCGCAGATTGCAAAGCCCCGCATACTTCTCCGCCGTGCCGAAGTTCAAGCAGATCGACTTCGCATGTCCGATGTGCAGATAGCCATTCGGTTCGGGTGGAAAGCGCGTATGTATGCCCTCGGGATGCCTGCCGCTCTTCAAATCTTCGTCGATGATGTTATAAATGAAATTCGATGATATCGCTTCTGCCATATTTGCAGCTCCTTCTGGCGCATCCGAGCAACGCTTCGCCGTCTGCACCGGAAATTGAGGAAGCACGGATCCGTTCAGCATTTCCTCAAGAAAAAAATTTAACGCCTCTTTATTCGAGGCGCAACGCGGAAAATCCTTCTGCTCGCTGAATTTTCCTGAAAAAACATTCGATTGAGACTTCTGGCGAAGATTCGCCCGCTGTCACAAGCCTCCCAAGGCTTCTTCCAGCCGCCATCACTCCCCGCGCTGCAGAACCTCCGCCGGCGCCGCGTCCTCCTTGGCACACTTTTTCTCCACATAGGCGTGCAACCGTTCGATGCCGAGCACCATGCGCGGATCCTCAGGCAAGTGCGCGATGATGTCCTCGATGTAGCCGCGCTCTTTGACGCGCCGCAAGGTCCAGCTGAAATTCACGTCGTAGACCCACATGAGACGCACGAGCTTGCGGTCGTCCATCGTGCGGATCTTCGTATAGTCGACCTGCTCGCCCGCGATGAACTTTTCGAGGAAATCGGGACTGACGCCCGTGCCGTCGGGCGGTGCAAGAAAAGGCCGCAGCACGCGGAAGATGTCAAGCTTGTCGGCATCGCGCAAAAGTCGCGCGAAGAAAAGCTCGCGCACGTCCTTGGTCGGCGCGATGGTCTTCTTGTTGTGGTTCAGAATAGAAAAGCGTACGAGAGCCTCGTCCTCAGGTACAAGACGCGCGAGGAACGGCAACTCGTCGAGCACCTTGAGTCCGAGCGCCGCATGATCTTCTGATACGGCGTCGTTGAACGTGCGATAGAGCGTGAATTGGCGAAAGCGCCCCACATCATGAAAAAGCCCCATGATTTCTGCCAGCTGCACATCGTGTGCAGAGAGACGCAGATGTTTGGCAAGCTCCACGGCGATCGAGGTCACATAGCCCGTATGCACCTCCTTCATGCGGATCGCCTGCTGTACCTCCTCATCCTCCGTATAGAAGGAACGCATGTAGGCCGCCATCCAAGCGTGCATCTCACGCAGTAGTTTCTCCAAAAGCGTCACCCCCGCTTGTGTGCTTCATTCAATAAAGGCAGATTCTATTATACTACGGAAAAAAAGAGATTCCTACAAAAATCTTTCACGCGCCCTTTTTCTTCTTGCCTGGCAGAGATCCTTCCAACTCGATGATCATATCGCGCAGTTCTGCAGCGCGCTCGAATTCCAAGGCGCGCGAAGCCGTCTGCATCTGTGCGAGCAGCGTGCGAATCAGAGACTCCTTCTGCTTCTTCGTGAGCTTCTTTTTCTTTCCATCGGAATCTTCGCCATAGGAGGCACGGCTCTCGGCGACGAGCGTCGTTTCGATCAGCGGCACGACGGGCTTGACGATGGTCTTCGGCGTGACGCCGTGCTCCTTGTTGTACGCCTGCTGCACCGTGCGGCGGCGCTCCGTCTCGTCCATAGCGCACTTCATTGAGTCCGTGATACGGTCGGCGTAAAGGATGACCCTGCCGCCCGCATTTCGCGCCGCACGCCCGATCGTCTGAATCAGCGACGTGTCGGAGCGCAGGAAGCCCTCCTTGTCGGCGTCGAGGATCGCCACGAGCGACACCTCGGGCATGTCGAGTCCCTCGCGCAGCAGGTTGATGCCGACGAGCACATCGAACTTGCCCGCACGCAGGTCGTGGATGATCTCGGCGCGCTCGAAGGTCGCTATGTCCGAATGCAGGTAGCGCACGCGCACCTGCATATCCTTCAGGTAGTCCGTGAGGTTCTCCGCCATCTTCTTCGTCAGCGTCGTCACGAGCACGCGCTCGTCCTTTTTCGCGCGAATGCGAATCTCCGACAGCAAATCGTCCATCTGCCCCGCCAAAGGACGTACCTCGACGATGGGATCGAGCAGCCCCGTCGGGCGGATGATCTGCTCAACGACCTGCTGCGCCTTTTCCAGCTCATATTTCGCGGGCGTCGCCGAGATGTAGATGATCTGATTGATGCGCTGCTCGAACTCCTCGAAAGAAAGCGGACGATTGTCAAAAGCGGACGGCAGGCGAAAGCCGTTTTCCACAAGTGAAATCTTGCGCGAACGGTCACCGTTGAGCATCGCCTTGAGCTGCGGCATCGTCACATGGCTCTCGTCCATGACGATGAGGAAGTCGTCGGGGAAGTAATCGAGCAGCGTATACGGTGCCGCGCCCGCCGGACGATGCGTGAGGTGGCGTGAATAATTCTCGATGCCCGAGCAATAGCCCATCTCCTGCATCATCTCAAGGTCGTAATTCGTTCGCTGCTCGATGCGCTGCGCCTCAAGCAGCTTGCCCTCTTCCTTGAAGTGCGCGACCTGCGCGATCTTCTCCTCGTCGATCGCCGCCATGGCGATCTCCATGTCCTCCTTCTTCGTCACATAGTGCGAAGCAGGAAACACCATCGAATGCGTGCGCTCGCCATAAATCTCTCCGGTCAGGACGTCGAACTCAAGGATGCGCTCAACCTCGTCGCCAAAAAGCTCGATGCGCACGGCGCGGTTATTCCATCCCGCAGGAAACACTTCGATGACGTCGCCGCGCACGCGAAAGCGGCCGCGCTCAAAGGCGATATCGTTGCGCTCGTACTGAATGGCGACGAGCTTTCGCAAGATGTCCTCACGCGCGACCGTCTGCCCCTTATGCAGGGACAAGACCATCTCGTGGTAGCTCTCTGGCGAGCCGAGACCGTAGATACACGAAACGCTCGCGACGATGATACAGTCGCGCCGCTCGAAGAGCGAGCACGTCGCCGAGTGTCGCAGCTCATCGATCTCATCGTTGATCGACGCATCCTTTTCGATGTATGTATCCGTCGAAGGAATATACGCCTCGGGCTGGTAGTAGTCATAATAGCTGACAAAATAGCCGACATAATTCTTCGGGAAGAACGCCTTGAACTCGCTCGCCAACTGTGCCGCCAGCGTCTTGTTGTGCGCGATGACAAGCGTCGGCTTCTGCACGCGCTCAATCGTCTTAGCGATCGTGTACGTCTTGCCCGTGCCCGTAGCGCCGAGGAGCACCTGCGCCTCTTGTCCGTTCTCGATGCCTGCCGCTAAATCGCGGATCGCACGCGGCTGATCCCCCATCGGCTCAAAAGGCGCCGAAACCTCAAACGGTATCTCCTTGTCAAACTCCATCGTATTGAGCTTAGGCAAAATCGCCATGTGTGCGCCTCCTGTAAATGCTGTAAACCCATACGTTCATTTGCCGCACCTGCGCGGCTCTGCTCTCGCTGAACATCCACTTTCATTATAACGAACAGGCGAAAAAAATCAACCGCACCAAAATTGCTCTTTAAGGGAGCGCTGATAAAATGAGGTTGCCCAGATTTGCACAGATGCGCTGTATCTATCGAGGATTTGTAGATGCCGAGAGGACAGCGCAGATATGTGAAGATGGGAGGCTAAATTTATCAGTGATTCCATTACAATAGATTTATAGATCAGTGAAGCGGTACGCGACCGCCCCTTGTCTACCTCATTACCTTAAATACGTATGCTACCATCTGCAAGATATTGATCCAACTCCTCATTACAAAAGCCCGACTTTTCATCGGGCTTTTGTAATTGACCGCTTATAATTTTTCCATGATGTCCAGCAAACTCTGGTAGCTGTCCACCTCGTGATACACAACATCATCGTCACTGAGGTGAGCAAAGAGCTTCTTCGCACACTTGATCTTGGCCTGCTCGATGGGTTTCAATTTCAAGCTTTCCATCGTCCCCTTCGTCTCGGCGATGAAGAAGATGTGCTTGACCATCCCCTTGTTGAAGGCGATCGCCCAGTCGGGCGAATAGTTTCCCACGGGCGTCGGGATATGAAAGCCCTTGGGCAGTTTGGCGTAAACGCATACCTCATCGGCCGTGTCCATCTCCTCCGCCATGCGCCGCTCGACGCTTTTTCCATCCGTGGCATAGCCGTCGGCGAAGAGGTAACTCTGTACATTCTTCTTGGCATGATAAGCGCGGGAAAAATCACTGTTCTTCTCGGCGGTGAAAATGGCGCTGTCGTACACGCCCTCCGTGCGGTTATAGGTGATCTCCTCCACGATCATGGCGGCTTTTTCTTCGTTGATGAGTCGAATCGCCTTGGCGATGAATTCCTCCGGGTTGTTCTGCAACATGGCGAATACCATGGGGCGAATACCCGCTATGATGTGGGCGGCGGTGCGGCGCGTCAGTTTCGCGCCCTCGGCGATCTTGCCGATTACATCATACTTGACGGCAGAATTTGCGCCCTGATCAAGCGTGTATGTCCGGCTCTTCTCCGCCACGAAAGCGTCGCCGCTTTTCAGCTTCGCCGACGTGAAATCGCTCTCTTGTTGCCCTGTCGTCACTGTGTATTGGAGGCGCGTCACAAACATCTTGTCGTCGATGTGCACAATGGCCTTTCGGGCAAGCTCCTCGCCGTCAAACTCCACCGTGTAGGCATACTTGTGCTGAATCAGATTCCATAGGCGCTTGAACTCTGCCTTGTAAAAGTTCTCGTTGAGAGGATTGTCGGAAACCTTCGTTTCGTTTCCGTCTCGGATCATGCCGTCCAAAGCATGGGGGTCAAAGATGCCGGCGACAAGCGCGTGAACCGCCGCGCCGAGTTCCGCGATACTTTCCGTCAAAGGCGCGAGCGTGTTCGCTTCCCTGTCCTCTCGGTACTTGTCGGTGATATGCCCATCGTCGTCCACATATTCGTTGCGGACGAGGTAATTGTAGATACCGCGCCCCTGCTTCTCGCTGACGGTCACATCCTTACCGTCCAGCACGAGCATCTTGCCGATGAAATATTCCGCCGTCGCCTCCGTCGGGCGATCGTAGAGGTCTTCACGGATGCCCTGCTGCAAGTCGGCGACGAAATTCTGGTAGCCGTTAGCGGCGATGACCGTCAGCCGGTTCACCTTCTGCACCTGACTACCCAAGAGGCGCTCATCCTGTCGGTCGCCATGCCGATTGACGCAGAGCCGCAGTCCCCGGCCGACTTCCTGTCGCTTCTGCGCCGCGCTGTTGCCGCCGCGCTTCAACGTGCAGATCTGGAACACGTTGGGATTGTCCCAGCCCTCGCGCAACGCCGAATGTGAAAAGATAAAGCGCACGGGATTTTCGAAGGAAAGCAGCCGCTCCTTGTCCTTCATGATGAGGTCATAGGCGGAAATATCGTCGCTTTCGTCGCTACCGCGCTTCAAAGCACTGTCCACCTTGCGCCCCTTCTTGTCGATGGAGAAATACCCCGTGTGCGTCTTCGCCGTCTCTATGCCCCTTAAATATTCCTCGTAAGGCGTGGAAAAAAGCGTCAGATACTCGTTGAGGATCGCCGTATATTCCGCCTCGAAGATCTGCCCGTATTCGGAATTGATTTCGCTGCCGTCCTCATCGTACTTGCGGTACTTCGCCACCTCGTCGATGAAAAAGAGGGAAAGGCACTTGATGCCCTTGCCGAAAATCTCCTTCTCCTTCTCGAAATGCGAGCGGATGGTCTCCCGGATCTGCACGCGGCGGAGCGTTTCCTCCGACATATCTCCCTGCACTTCCCCCACGCGGATCTCCTCGCCGTTGGTGAAATACAGCATCCTATTTACGGGATCGACCTGGCTGACCCGATAGCCGCGATACTGCTCCATATTTTTCGACAGCGCGAAAATATCGTCGCCCGCCTGCACCAGCCGCGTTTCCCGCTTGATGGACTTTTGACGCCCGATTTCAAATTCAAGACGCGCCGTCGGCGGCCTGTCCCCCGAGATGACGATACCTTCTAAAAACAAGTATCGGTTCGTGCCGCCGAGATTCTTCACGTCGAAGCCTTTGACCTCGATCTGCTTGACCAGCCTCTTCTTGTAAGCATCGAGAGCGTCGAGCACATAGACGAGCGTATGACGATCCCTGTGCGTAGCCGAATAATTGAGGCAGAAGAGCGGATCGAACTCCTTGAGGCTCGCCTGTGTGGCATTGCCGCCCATCTTCTGTGGCTCATCCAAGATCAAGATCGGCCGGCACTTCTTGATGACGTCGATGGGACGGCGGCTGCCGAACTCGTCGAGCTCGATGCGGATGCGGCGTGCATCCTTTCCGCGCGCGTTGAACGCCTGCGTGTTGATGATCATGACGTGAAGATCTGCGCTCTGCGTGAAATGGTCGATCTCGGCGAGGTTCTTGGAATCGTAGACGAAGAAACGCGCCTTCTTGCCGTAATGCTCCATGAAATGCTCCTGCATGACGGCGAAACTCTTCTTCACGCCCTCGCGAATCGCAATGCTCGGCACGACCACGATGAACTTCGTCCAGCCATATTGCTTATTCAGTTCGAACATGGTCTTGATATACACATAGGTCTTTCCCGTGCCCGTTTCCATCTCCACATCGAGAGAGCAGCGGCCAAGCCCGCTAGTCACGACACCTTGGCTCAGATGGATATTGTTCCGGCTCTGCACGCGGTTGATGTTCGTGAGCATCTGCCCCGCGTCAAGCTCCACGAGAGCATTGGCGAAGCCCATGGTGAAATCATCGCCCGCTTCACCATCAAAAAGGCTCGCCTGCGCTGCCTGCGGCACATCGCGCCGATAGGAAAGGGGCGAGGCAAACCCCTGTCCGGCAAAGACCCCCGTCACGCTCTCCACCGCCTCCGTCTGATACGGCTGTATGGTGAACTTGAATTTCATATCGGTCCTTCTTTCCCCTCGTTTCGTCTCTCCGCCTGCTTCAATAGGAAGAATTGCTTCTGCGTTTCAATCTCCGCCCGCAGCTGCTCCTCCGTCGGCAGATACAACTTATATTTCGAGGCAAAAAGCTGCTCATTGCCGTGGAGGACGGAATAGCGGGCGATGTCCTCGTCGGTTTCCGAGCAGAGGACGATGCCGAGCGTAGGATTGTCCTCCGGCATTTTCACCAAATCATCATACATGCGGATGTACATATCCATCTGCCCCACGTCCTGATGCGTGATGCGCCCCACCTTCAAATCAATCAGCACGAAGCATTTCAGGATATAGTTGTAGAAAACAAGGTCGATGTAATAGTCAGCTTTTTCGGTGTGGATTCGTTTCTGCCTTCCGGCAAAAGTAAAGCCTTTGCCCAGTTCCATCATGAAATCCTGCAAATTGTCAAGAATGCTCTGCTCAAGCTCGGATTCCTGATAAGCCCGGTTCTCCTGCATACCGAGAAATTCGGCAATATAGGGGCTTTTGATAAATTCCAGCTTGTCCTCATAGGGCGAAGTCAGCCTCTTCATTTCCTGCCTTGCAGAATCCTTGTCCCGGGATTTCAATATGCGATAGTAATATTGCGTCGAGATGTTCCGTTGCAGCGTCCTGACACTCCAATTTTCTCTGGCAGCCTCCTGCTCGTACCAATCTCGGGCGATCTTGTCGAAAACTTGAATCAAGATGCGGTAATGCGACCAACTAAGCATGTTGAATTGTGCGCTCATCGTGCGCACAATCTCGTTTTCATCGGCAGAATCCAATTCTGCGCACGCTGTCTGCACAATCTGCGGATAGGCTTTGTAGAAGCGAAGAGCCTCCCATAAATTGCGCTTACTGAAGCCACGTCCGTACTTTGCGTTCAGGTGCTTGGCGAGTTTGACGATGACCTCTGCCCCGTATGCAGCGCGGTCTTCGCCTTGCAAGTCCTCCTCAAAAATCCGCTTGCCGAGAAGCCAGTTTCTGAGTATCAGAATGCGATCCACAGCACGAAAAGCCGTCTTTTGCGTAACTTCTATGATTTTCTCTGCATCAGAAAAGATGTTATCGGTCTGCTCATACAAAATCATATCGTCCATATCACAGCACCTTTCTCACCGTCTGCGGGCTGTGCGTCTCGAAGATCTGCTCGAAGTTCGCCATCAAAGCATCCGTCGCCATGCCGCTGTCGCGGAACACAGCGTAGAAAGGCTTTTCTTTGGCAATCGCCGTGACAACCTCTTCTGTCACATCCTTGTCAAAGCAAGCGATCAAGTAGCCGTCCTCCACCGTGAAAACCTTTTTCCCCGCAATATCTTTTTCTTCGATCTTGGAGGAAAGGAGAACGCCGAGGTCGAGCATGACCTGAAAGAGCAAATCCTCCGGTGTGCGATCCTCTTTGATGTTATCGGCAAGGAGGACGATTTCCTCCTGCTTGAGATCTTGCGGGCGATAGTAGACGTCCTTCATATTGGAAGAATCGATCTTGAACACGCGAAAGCCGTAGTCGATGTCGGCATTCGTTTCCTCTTTGATTTTCTTGGCAGCGCGGCGGATGCGCTCTTCGCCAATGTCACAGATCGTATCATAGCCCGCCTTTTTCGCCTCGCTTTTGTCAGCGGTAGGTTCGGGAATCTGCACCATAATGAATTTGCGATGTCCGCCATCCTCGGCATTTAGCTTCATGACAGCATGGGCGGTAGTGGCAGAGCCGGAGAAAAAGTCTAGAATGATGGCGTCTTTGGTGGCAAATCGTAACATCCGCTTTATCGTTTCCGTTAGTTTAGCTGTTTCAAAGACCTTGTTCTCAAATAGTTGATTTATTTCATTGGAACTTCCAACTAACAAATCTACCCACGAGTTGTTTAATACCACACTATTAGCAGAGGCAATATAATGTTCTGCTTTTCCTGTAGACGAAAGTCTCAGCAGATCTATATCCTCTCCTTGCTCGGCATACCATTTATCCACAATTTCAGTAGGCACGAACGAGCCTTCTTCTTGCCCCGTTTCCAAGAGCATTCGCTGATAATTTTTTACAGCTTGATAGCTGCGCTCCTTACTCCATCTCCATTGCCCCTGCTTAGGTGTGTATCCGAACAATTCATAGCGCATTGTCGGTCGATCCGTTCCACGCCAATGATTATTCCATGTTCCCGCACGTTTCTCATCCAGAGGTTTCATTTGTTTTGGAAACCGATATTCACTATTTCGCGTATATAACAAAATGTACTCTACGCTCTGCCCTAGTTTATCCCATGAGTCAAATTGGGCTTGCAAGGATTTAGCCCCACGTCGAATCGTTATTTGATTACGAAAATTAACTTCTCCAAAAATCTCATCACAAACTTTTCGTAAATTCTCTAGTTCCTCATCGCCAATGCTAATAAAAATAACCCCGTCATCCGCCAGCAAATCCTTCGCCAGTCGCAGACGCGGGTAAATCATATTGAGCCAGTCCGTATGAAACCGCCCATTCGATTCATTGTTCTCACGCAGATCAAAAAGGCGGTTGCCGTCCGCATCGACAGCCCCGCTGTTCTCCTCAAACTCCTTGCCGCTGACCGCAAAATCATCGTCATAGACAAAGGCGTCGCCGCCCGTGTTGTAGGGCGGATCGATATAGATCAATTTCACCTTGCCGAGATACGTTTCCTGCAGGAGCTTCAGCGCATCAAGGTTGTCGCCCTCGATATAGATGTTTTCCGTGTCAATGCTCCCCGGCGTGCCGTCACGCCCTGTCGACTTCTCCCGCAAGAGGCGCAGCGTCTTGGCAATCGGTTGATTCGCGAGCACGACGGACTTCTTCTTGTCCGGCCAGTTGAACTGATAGCGCTCCTTCGTGCCTTCCACCACTTCAGCAGAAATTTCCTGTCTGAGTACATCCGCATCAATAGCACGAACGACTTCGCCGTTTTCTCCTGCCGTCTCCGTCACGGCATTCGGAAAAAGGGCGGCAAGCTTTTGGAAGTTTTCCTCCGTCAAATCCCTCGTGTGCATTTCAAGCTTATCCACGTTGCAAATCCTCCCATTCCTTTTTATATCTCTTGAGTTTCTGAAAGAGCTCGAATTTCTTCTTGGGCTGCACTTCCTTCCAAGCCGCCCGCTCGGTCTTTTCGATGAGTTTCGTCAGCTTGCCGATTTTCTCCTGCAAATGAAGCCGTTCGTCGATAGATCTATTTTCGTCCGTTTTTCCCTCTTCTCCAACGAGCGCGATCTGCTCGATGAATCCCGTCAAGATCTCCTCCAGCGAGAATCCTCGTGCCGCGAGAGTGATCTCTGTCTTCGGCAACCACGAGCTGCGGTACAACTTTCCGCGATAAACGGCAAGCTGCGCCTCCTCCTCATAGAGCAGAAGGAAAATCAGCTCATGCGAATTCTGTCGGGCGATGGCCTCGATCACTTTGCCGTCGAAGTCTTTTTTCTTCAGCGTGACGGCGAGAAGCAGGATCTCCTGCACGGCGGAATCCCGGGCAAGATTCAGCCTCTCCTTGGTCAGGCTGTTCTCCACATAAATCTGCTCTACATCGGCAACGAATTTTTCTTTCAAGGCTGCCGTGAGATTCAGCCTCTTGTAAAAATCCTCCTTGGGCAGCCGTTTATGTACCCGTGTAGCCTCCGGTAAATCCAGCATCATATCACAACCATAAAGCAGATTAGCTCGAAATCATCCAGCCCAGAAAATCCTTTATCGAGGAAGGTCGTCTGTCCGCCGCCGAAAAAGCTGTCAATGTCTCCCTCGTCCTTTGCCTCGATGATCGACATAATGGCATCTTCCAGCAGTACAGAAACCATTTCCATCTTCCTGCCGTCTGCCGTCATTTTATTAAATGTATCGCATAGCGCGCTCTCCGGCGCCTCCTTACCCTTGGCTAAGAGCCGCAAAATATCCAGCGTATCTTTGGGCTGGAGATGGTTTGCGATAATTTCTCCGTCCATGCCCACATAGACCATATAAAAAGGGTGCAGGCGATTGTGGTTTTCGATATTGATGCTGTCATTAACATTTTTCAGCACGAAGACAATGCCGGGATTTTCCCCCTTTACCACAGCATGAATTCCAAAAGGCACACGGTCGAGATTCTCATGCTCCTTCATGTAGGCAATGAGATCCATGCGAAAATCATTCAATCCCAAGTCCATGATGGAGATCCCGTCCGTCATATCCTCCAAATCCACGGTTTCCTCCTGCAGGCGTTTTAACTGCGCACTGCGGTATGCAAGGTCACCTTTTTCCTCCCGATTGATTAGATCATCATCCCCGGTGGAAGTCATGACAGAAATGCGCATCCTTGTTTCTACACGCGATTTCAGGTTGATATATTCGTCCAGCGTCAAATCCGGCCAGAAATTCACCAACTGAATCACTTTGTTTCGGCTGCCGATCCGGTCGATGCGTCCAAATCGCTGGATGATGCGCACGGGATTCCAATGTATGTCATAGTTGACGCAGAAATCGCAGTCCTGCAAGTTCTGTCCTTCAGAAATACAGTCGGTGGCGATCAAGATGTCAATATCCACTTCAAGGTCGGGATAAAGCACCTCCCTGTCCTTCGACTTAGGCGAAAAACAGGAAAGCACATGATTCATGTCTGCCTTGATTTTCGGCACCGTCGTCTTGCCATCTACAGAGCCGGTCACCAGTGCTGTATTCAGCCCCAGCTCTTTCTTCACCATTTGGCTGACGTTTTCATAAAGATACTCCGCCGTATCCGCAAAAGCGGTAAAGACGAGAATCTTCTTATTGCCGGGATTGATGGGCGAAGAAATCTTCTCGCGAATGACGCGATACAGCTCGTTCAGTTTAAAGTCGTATTCCGGCGTGATGTCCTGCACCATGGCAATCAAGTGCGCGAGACTTTCTAGATCCTCATCCATGTCCCTTTTCCACGAAATGTAATCCATATCGTTCAGATCGATCCGGAGCTTTTTCCCCACAGCAAAGAACTCCGTATTTTGGTCATCATCGTCAAAATCCCGCTCCATGCCGGACAGATCGCTCACCTCATCCAGCGATCCAGTGCCATTTCCTTTCGCAAAGGCATCCAGTGTCTCAACGGTATCGTGCAGAAAATCATGGATGCGCTTCACCGTCAAGAGGAAGGAATGAACGGAGCTTTCCATGCGCTTTAGGAGATTGATACGCATGAGGCGTTGAACCCCGAGTTCGCGTCCCTTGCGAAACTTCTCGCTTTCTTCTTCGTTCAGATACTTCGAGAGCTTACTGGCGTGGATGAATTCCGTAGGCGTGTATATGGTCAGGTGCAGCTTGGAGAGCAGCTCGAATATTTCCTTGTAGTTGATGGCATTCGGGAGCGTGGTCAGCATGGGACGGAGGGTGACGGGCTTGTTTCTTCGGGGAAAATTCCCAATATCCGTCACATCGTAGTATTTCTGTATATGCTTGCGAGAGCGAGCGATGGTCACGCTGTCCAAAATCTCAAAGAAATCGAAGTCCAGCCGTTTCAGAAGATTTGCTGTTGTTCGCTCTTCCTCCGGCAGCTTGCACCAGGTGTTGTAGACCTTCTGAGCCTCGCGGAACACCGTGTCAATATCCGCTTGTGTCTTGAGCTTTTCATTGAACTCTGCCGGATTTCCCTCATAGGCCAAGGCTAGCTGGTTGCGAAGGTCATAAAAACGATTGTTGACGGGAGTGGCCGAGAGCATCAGCACCTTGGTCCTGACCCCGGGCTTGATGATTCTGTTCATGAGCCGAGTATAGCGGTTTTCCCTGCCGTCTTCCAGCTTATGCGTTCCCTCGCCCGTGCCGTTTCGGAAGTTATGACTTTCGTCGATCACCACCAAGTCATAGTTTCCCCAGTTGATACGGTCAATAGGAAGTCCGATCACGGTGTTGCCGCTGTCCCGCGACAAATCGGTATGGTAGAGAACATCGTAGCGCAGACGGTCTTGGGTCAGCGAATTATTGACAAGATTGCCGCGATAGGTGAGCCAATTTTCTGCGAGCTTCTTGGAGCAGAGCACCAGTACATTTTTGTTGCGTTCCTCATAGTATTTGATGACCGCGAGCGCGGTGAAGGTCTTGCCGAGACCGACACTGTCCGCCAATATACAGCCGCTGTACATTTCCAACTTGTTGATGATGGCAAGCGCGGCATCTTTTTGGAAATTGTACAGTTTCCCCCATATAATGCTGTTTTTAAATCCCGTGGCATCATTCGGGAGCACATCCTCAGAAATATCCTCCAGAAACTCACTGAATATATGGTAGAGAATCATAAAGTAGATGAGTTCCGGAGGATTTTCACGATAAACGGCGGAAATCATGGCGGCAACATCTTCCGTGACATCGGAAAGTCTCTCTTCGTCATTCCATACCGCATCGAAGGTACGAAGAAATTCCTGGCTGTTGGGATTTTCCAAGCGCATGACCATATTCGTGAGATTGTTTCCCTTCTCACAGCCCAGGTCCACCGTAGTAAAGGAGTTCATGGGCGTATATGTGTAGGCTTCATCGTTGTTTTCAACCACGAGAAAATGGTTCATGCTCTCGCGTGTAGTATTCGTGCGAAACTTGACCTTTCGCTTGATCCACTGCGCACATTCTTTTGCTACGGCTTTCTGTTTCAGCTCATTGCGAAGACGAACTTCAAACTCCGTGCCGTATATGCTTTTTTCATGTTTCAGGCGAGGGATGTAGAATTCACGTCTTTCTTTGGGTGTTTTCTCCGCCACAAAAGTAGGCGATGTGAAGATAAAGCGCAGCTCCTCACAAGACTCCAGTTGTTTTTTTAACTCCCGGTAAGCATAGATGGAAAAATACGCCGCCGCAATGGATATGCGCGAGCCAGGAACGATTGTCTTTGCAAGATCATCGGCGACAACCTTTGTGGTATTATTGAAAATCTCCATACCCTGCTCCTTCTTTTCTATGATTTATTTTGCACGCCATTTTTGGGCTCAGGAAGAAAATCTACGATATCCTGCACATCACAATCCAACGCCGCACTGATTTTGGAAAGCACCTCGGTGGAAACATCCTCGTCCTTGTTTAATTTTCGCAAAGTATAATCCGAAAGCCCTGCGATCTTGACAAGCTCGATTTTGCCAATTTTTTTATCCAACAAGAGATGCCATAATTTCCTGTAGCTAACAGCCACTCTCTCACCTCTGTTAATATTTGATAAACAATCATAAGAATTATATCCAGAAACTAGATGAAAATCAACATATGTTCGATTATTTTTAACCTCCCTCTCTATTCGCAGAATGTCAAAATCGCTACGCAAAGACTACTCGTAATTGCGCTTCAAACGATTAATACTTTTACCGACAAAAACATCCTCAATCTGCAATTTTCAGCAATGCGATAAGCAAGACACACAGAGTCCTTGCCGCTTTGCATATCAACAAACATCCGTTTTGCAGGAATTCTCATCTCTTCCATAGCGATTCGCTACCGCTCTTCTTTTATTCCTTGGTGGAAACGAGAATATAGCTGCAAATTATTATTCCTTCCATATACAGAATACGTAATCATAAGATGAAACTCCTATTCTACCTATATCGCACGGTTTCATTTCCAGCGCTATGTTCCAGAACGACGTGTTCGTCGGGTTGAAGCCGCTGTGGAGTACAATCCCAACATGAAGATTTGGACTGCTCCCCAAAATACGGACAGTGAATAAAAATCCCTCCTGTTGTAGAATAAGAACTACAACAGGAGGGATTCGTTATGCCAAGACAATATACAAAAATTGAGCAGTTATCCGATGAAATCTTCCGTCTCAAGACAGAAGGAAAAACACATCGGCAAATTGGTGAAATCTATGGATTGACCAAAGAGCAAATCAAGGGATTCATAAAACGCCAACGGCGCAAAGATCGCTTAAGGAAAGCCGGATCTATTCCTCGTCCGAAAGGGCGCCTACGCAAACAAGCAATCGATGAGCGCACCTCTTTACAAAACGAAGTAATCGAGCTCCGTATGAAGGTCGATGTCCTGCGAAATTTTCTTTGCGAAGTTGGAAGGAGGTGAGCGTCAAATATCGTGTTATTGAGCGGTTGCGTAACGTCTATCCGGTTGTCGCTTTGTGCCGGATTCTGGAAGTATCGCGCAGCGGTTACTACGACTGGCGATATCGAATGCAGGAATCAGACGCAGATGCCTGGCTGGAGCAACAAATCTTGACCTGTCAGGAACAAACACATTTCACATACGGCTATCGTCGCGTCTGCAAATGGCTTCGAAAACATACGGGGATTCACGTGAATCGAAAGCGTGTTTTGCGTGTCATGCGCAAAATCGATGCTCTCGCACAAATTCGCCGTCATCGTCCATATACGCATTACAAAGACGCGGCACATCGCTATGAAAACTTGTTGAAGCGGCAATTCAATCCGGAGTATCCAAATCAATTTTGGGCAACAGATATCACGTATATACCGACGGCACATGGCATGTGCTATCTGTGTGCCGTCATTGATCAATGCGGCAAAATGGTGCTGGGATGGCGCATCGGCACAGATATGACAGCTTCACTCGTTACGGACACCGTGCGTGACGCCTTACAAAAGGAAATGGTCGCTAATGGACTAATCCTCCACAGCGACCAAGGTTCGCAGTACTCTTCCCAAGCGTATTACGACCTAAGTCAAGAATACCACTTCACGCCGTCAATGTCAAAGCGTGGCTGCCCGTATGACAATGCTTCGATGGAAAATTTCTTTGGAACACTGAAGTCGGAATGCTTACATCGGATGAAGTTTGGATCAAGGAAGGAGTTAGAGGAAACTGTAGCACAATATGTACACTTTTACAACTATGAGCGCATACAACTGAAAAACGGTCTTACTCCATATGAAATATGGAGCAAAACCGCATAAATCAGCGTAATTCTACGACAGTGGTTTATTTTCTTGTCCGCTTAGCAGGGATCAGTCCAATTTACTGCTGTGTCTAGATTAAAGCACTGGCGATGAAAAGAGAGAATCCCCTGCCTTTGGCACACAGCCCAAACAGGGGATTCTCTTGCTTTCATCAATAGTATTCTGTTGGCATCCTATGGTCGATGTACATGCTGTACTCATTTGGGTAGAGCGTTGGGCGCTGTGAAAATGAAATGGTAGACATCAACTCCGGGAACACGCATACTGCCCAAATCGCGCACGGCGCCCATGGATTTCCAAGTGCTGTAGATGACTTTGTTCGGCGTGTACACTTCCACGCCGTTGCTCAGTTCCTCAGCAATTTCATGAGCCGCAGGCGGACCCAAGCGAGTGCACCAATATTCGGTGTAGCTGCTGCCATTCTTCACGTAGACAGAGGAGCGCGCCTGATCGGTGCATTTCGTCTTCATGACACTCTCACTGATCGAATAGCGCTCCACGGAGGCGAAACAGAGGCTGGACGAGAGTAACAACATAGCAAACGCCACGGAAAGTACTTTCTTCAGTTTCATAATGATTCCCTCCTTTGAAAATTTTAAAATCAACCCGTGCGCCAACTCCTCTAGAACACCGGATGCCTGTTCTCATTATATCATATATTAGGCAATGAGCGTCCTCTCATAAATGAAAAACACCACGCCGAAGAGGCGACTCATCTCCTCTAGGCGCGGTGCATCTTCTACGAATCCATATCCAGACCTTCATTCTGACTGCCCATGCGGTAGCCACGAAGATCGAGCGTCACATAGGTGAAGCCTGCCGACCGCACGGCATCTTCCATCTCTTCCCGATGCTGCCAGAAAACATCGAACTCCGCCGGCTCGACCTCGATGCGTGCGAGTCTGCCGTGACAGCGCACGCGAAGCTGACCATGGATGTAACGGCGCAGGGCATTTTCTGCGACTTCCACCGCACGAAGGCGCTCCTTCGTCAATTCGATGCCGTACTCGATGCGCGAGGCTAGACAAGCGGCGCTAGGCTTCGACCATACGGGGACGCCCCACGCTTTCGCCGCTTCGCGTATATCGCGCTTCGTCCACCGCGCTTCCTTCAAGGGCGAGGCGACGAAAGGAGCAAGCTCTTCAATCGCGGCAAGTCCTGGGCGATAGTCTCCCGCATCGTCAGAGTTCGTGCCATCAAGAACGCGTCGGAAGCCATGTTCTTTCGCCCAAGCGACCAACATTTCAAAGCGGCGCTTCTTGCAGTAGTAACAGCGACGTTCGTCGTTCCTTACGACGTCGGATGAGG
The DNA here is from genome assembly GCF_963528755.1 of uncultured Selenomonas sp. GTDB lineage: Bacteria > Bacillota > Negativicutes > Selenomonadales > Selenomonadaceae > Selenomonas. Next base: position 6,341 of record NZ_CAURXA010000005.1, on the reverse strand, counting down.
CGAGGTCGTCTGCCGGCAAAATCGTCAGGGGAACGTCTGCAAGAGCCGCGCAGCGCTTCGCGTCCTCTAGCTCTCTCTCGGCCAAAAGCTCGGATGCAGCGGTAGCGGCGGCGACATGCGCCGCGCCGAGCGTGCGCACCGCCGCCACGAGCAGGACGGCGCTGTCGACGCCGCCCGACAGGGCGACGACGGCCGAGCCGTAGGACTGCAGAAGGGAGAAGAGTGTTTCCTCTTTTTCCTTTTCCATCATTCACCAAGCCGCTCGCGCAGATCATCGAGCGCTTCTTGGCGCACGCGCTTCAGCGGAATGCCCTCACGCACAGCAATCTCGCGGCAGTCGTCATACTCGGGCGAGAGCGAAACGATCTTGCCGCCGTAGGCGCTGACCTTGCAGCGCACCTTGCCGTGCAGCGTATCAACGAGCGCTGTATGGCGCACAGCCTCGACGCGCTCATCGACGTGTAGCACGCGCATGCCAATGCTCGTCGTCTCGGAAAAGAGCAGAGAAAGGCACTGCGCCTTCTTGTCCTCCTCCACGAGAACAGACAGCATGTGCGCTGGGCGGTTTTTCTTCATGTAGATGGGCGTCGTCCATACATCGAGCGCACCGAGGGCGAAGAGGCGCTCGCTCACATAGCCGAAGAGCTGCGCGTCCATGTCGTCGATGTTCGTCTCGATGAGCGAGAGATCGCGCTTGCCGCCGCCCTTGCACTCGCCGATATAGAGCCGCACGACGTTCGGAAGTTCGAGATCCCACGTGCCAGCACCGTAGGCGATGCACTCCGTCAGAAGATCTGTGGGCACATGGTCGGAGAACTCGGCGAGTGCGGCGAGGACGGCGGCACCCGTCGGCGTTGTCAACTCCTTCGCCGCACCTTCATGATAGGTGGGGAAAAGCCGCAGCAGCTCCGCCGTCGCGGGCGCGGGCACCATCATCCGTCCGTGCTGCGTATGCACGGTGCCGCTTCCCGTATTCACGCGGGAAACGAAAATTTTCTCGATTTCAAGATAGTCGAGGCAGATCGCTGTTCCCACGATGTCGACGATGGAATCGACAGCACCGACCTCGTGGAAATGCACGTCCTCTGGCCTCACACCATGCACCTTGCCCTCCGCCTGCGCGAGAACGCCGAAGATCTTGAGGCTCATCTCCTTGACTTCCGCAGAAAGCGACGAGCGCTCCAAGATTGTGCGCACATCATGCATCGTACGATGGTGATACTCGTGACTATGTTCATGTGCAGGCACAGCTCCTTCATTTGCATGTCCGTGGTCATGCTCGCAGCTATGTTCATGCGCATGGTCGTGTCCTTCCCCATGCTCGCAGCAATGCCCATGCGTTGCACCCAAAAGCTCGACGTCGACATACGTTGCGGCGATGCCATTCTTCTTCACGGAACTAACCTTCAAACGAAACTCTTCCGCCATCGGCAGGCGGCGCAGCTCGACTTCCAGCGTTTCCAGCGGCATGCCCGCCGCAAGGAACGCGCCGAGCAGCATGTTGCCGCTCAGTCCTGAAAAACAGTCCAAATATATCGCTCTCATATTTCACCTCGTCTGATTGATGCGGCTCGCCATCGCGCCCGCACCGAAGCCGTTGTCGATGTTCACGACGGCGACACCTGTCGCACACGAATTGAGCATGGAAAGAAGCGCCGTCAACCCGTGAAACGATGCGCCGTAACCCACGCTCGTCGGCACGGCGATGACGGGACGCGCGACGAGGCCGCCGACGACGCTCGCGAGCGCCCCCTCCATGCCGGCGACAACAATGACGACGTTCGCCGACATAAGTTCTTCCTTGTGGGCGAGCAGGCGATGGATGCCCGCGACGCCAACGTCGTAGATCGTTCTGACGTCGTTTCCCATGAGCCTTGCCGTCAGCGCCGCTTCCTCGGCGACGGGGATGTCGCTCGTGCCCGCCGTGAGGACGAGGATGCGGTGCGCCGCATCCTCGCATCGCGCCTTGCGCTCGACATAAACGATGCGCGAAACCTCGTCGTAGTGCGCCTCAGGCAAGGCGGCAAGAACCGCTCGCGCCTTTTGTGCGTCAACGCGCGTCGCCATGACGTTGCCCTCGCTCTCGGCGAGCAACGTCTTCAAAATCTCGGCGATCTGCTGCGCCGTCTTGCCCGCGCCATAGACGACCTCAGCAAATCCTTGACGTTTCTCGCGTCCCGTATCGACGGCGGCAAAGCCCAATTCCTTCTGCTCCACAAATCTCACCTCATCCCATGGATTTTCCTGCACAGAAGGCCTCGCAGGAAAAGCTGCGGCTTCTCTCCGTCACATAGACAAAAGGCGCTGCCTTGCACAGCGCCTTCTTCTCCGTTCATCAGCCCCTGGGACCGTGATTCAGATCGTCCTTTGCCTGCTGCACGACCTGCAGCGCGTTGCCGAGGTTGCCGATCAGATGGTCAAAGACCTGGTTCGCATATTGGTCGGCATCGTCCCTGAGCTGCTTTGCATTCGCCATGGTCTTTTCCATGATCTCGCGCTCCTGCTCCTTCGTCTGCTGCATGATCGCCTTGGCCTTCTCTTCTGCCTGCATGACGATCTCGTTCTTGTCGACAAGCTCCGCCGCGTACTTCTTCGCCTTCTCGATGAGTGCCGCAGCTTCGTCGTTCGCACGGTCGAGGATCTCCTGACGCTCCTGCATGACCCGCTCCGCCTTCTGCAGTTCCAAGGGCAATTCGCGGCGCAGCTCGTCGACGAGGTGGATAAGATCCGTCTCGTCGATGAGGCTCTTGTTCATCAAAGGCATGCGCCTCGACTCGACAACAAGATTTTCTATGGAATCCAAAATATTTTTTACAGCCATAATTCTGCCCGCCTTCTTTTCAAGAATATTGATATGAGGAAACATCTTCCTTCAATGAGCTTCATCTTCAAAACGTCTATTTATAGCTAATTCTACACACTCGGGTACAAGTCCTGTCACTCGCCCGTGAAAATTTGCAATTTCCCGCACACCCGAGGAACTGACGAAGGAATAGCGCGGATCCGTGAGCAAAAACACCGTCTCGATGTCAGGCGCGATGTACTTGAGCATCTGCTCTTGCTTCTGCTCATACTCATAGTCCGTGACGGAACGCAGGCCGCGCACGATGACGGTCGCTCCTACCTCGCGCATGTATTCGGGCAACAACCCTTCAAATGCGCCGACGCGCAGGTTCGGGATATGGCGCGTCGCCTCTGCCAGAAGTTCCAAACGCTCCTCCACCGTGAAGAACGGCGTCTTTCGGATGTTGTGGAAAACACCCACGATAAGCTCATCAAACATGCGGCTCGCTCGCTCGAAAATATCGACATGACCATTCGTCACAGGATCAAAACTCCCCGAGCATACAGCCTTGATCATCGAGACTCGCCTCCTCGATCTTCGCCGGCCACGCAAAAAAAGCGCAGTCGCGTCGTCTTTCCATACCTCTCCTCACGCACGCAGCGAAGGTTTTCGAGCGCTGGAAGTGCTTCTTCCTCCGCGCCGTGCTCCACGATCATACAGCCGCCGGGCGCGAGCAGTCCTTCTCTATCCACAGAGGAAAGAACCTTCTCCCAAAGCCCCTGCCGGTATGGCGGATCGCAGAAAATCAAGTTGAAGGAACGCCCTGCGCTGCCGAGGCGCGTCAAGATGCGCAGAGCGTCGGAGCGCACGACCTCAGTGCGCTCCAAAAGCCGCGTCTTAGCGGCATTCTCCTCGATCAGAGAAGCCGTCCTCTCATCGACAAAGAGTGCCGACGCCGCGCCGCGGCTCAAAGCCTCCAGGCCAAGCGCCCCCGTTCCCGCAAAGAGATCAAGCACATGCGCCGCCTCGACACGCCGACCGAGGATATTGAAAAGCGATTCCTTGATGCGGTCAGCTGTCGGCCGTGTCGCCTCGCCCTTGGGCGTCTTCAAGCGGCAGCCACGCGCCGTACCCGTGATGATACGCATAATCTCACCTCAAAATCAAGGATAACCTTTCATATTTTATCATATTTTTTTCGTTTCGTGAACCGCGCTATGCTATAATATTGAAAAATCGACTTGTTTAGGAGGAACTTCCTTGAAAAAGCGACTGCTGTATCTCGCCGTCCTCGCGCTCTGCGTCCTCGCGCTCTTCTACACTTTCCTGCGCCCTTCTTACGACGGCACACCGCTCAACGCCGTGCGCGAAAAAACGGGACGCATCGTGCTCGTGCCGCTCGACGGCAGACCGCCGTGCCGCCAACTCGTGCTCGACACCGCCGATGTCGCAGGAACAGAGATTGCCGCCCTGCCCTACGAGATGCAGGACTACTACACGATGCCGGGCCAAACGAAGGAGGCGCAGAAGTGGCTGCGTGAAAATCTGGCGCAGAGCGACGCCGCCGTCATCTCCATCGACCAGCTTCTCTACGGCGGTTTGCTCGCAGCACGCGAGGCGGACAAATCGCCCGACGAAATCGAGGCCTTCATCGCCTATCTGCGCGAACTGCATGCCGCGCATCCGACGGTTCCCATCTATGCCTTCTCCATCCTGCCGCGTATGATTCCACCCGCAAGCATCGACGACTATTACGACAACAAATACCTCCTCGCTTACTCGCGCCTCGCCGATCGCTATGCGCTCTGCGGCAACCCCGAGGATGCGGCGAAGATGCAGGAACTGGAAGAGAAGATCAACCCCGCAAGTCTCGCGCAGTACCTCGCGCTCTTCGAGCAAAACGAACGTCTCTCTCGTGCTCTCATCGAACTTGTCAAGGAAGGAACACTGGAACGACTCCTCATCGGACAGGACGACGGCGAAAAGTACAGCATCCCCAACATCGAGAAGCGCCATCTGCAGGCTTGTCTCATCGAAGAACAAATTCCAAAGGAAAAAGCCGCCATCGTCCACGGTGCCGACGAACTCGCTCTGACGCTTCTCACTGCCATCTCCGTCGCAAAAAACGGTCACCGGCCGCAGATCTTCCTCGATTGGAATGACGAATCAACGCCCGACGAAATTCTACCCTTCATGGCGATTTCCCTGCGCGAAACCGCGCGGGAAAAAATCGCTGTTTTCGGCGGCGAATGCACAGCTTCCGCCGCGAGCGCCGACTTCGTACTCTTCATCAGCGCAGGCTCGGAAGAAAACCTCTCCTCGCGTCGAAAAAGCGTCGAGCGCATCGAAAGATATCTTGCCTCGGACACGCCCGTCGCTCTCGTAGACCTCAGCCGCCACTTCGCAGCCGAGGAGACGCTGCTGCCGCTCCTGATCGGGCGCGGCGCTCCCGTCGAAGGGCTTCGCTCTTATGCCGGATGGAACACGGCGAGCAACTCCATCGGCACGGCTCTCTCGCAGGCAGCGATTTTTACCGCTGCACGCGAAAAGGCGGCGACGCGAGAGGAAGTTCTCGCACTTCACGCTGCGAATCTCAAGCTGCTCAACAATCGTTTCTTAGAAGACTATTTCTACCTCAAAGACGTCATCACTCTCGTCAATACAAACCTCAAGAAAAACGGTACAAAAAACGTCTACGACCTCGACCTAGAACACGACTATCTCGCGGCGACCGCGATGCTCCGAAAAGCGATAGACGATCGCCTACAGACCTTCAAGAGCACAAAGGCGTGCCGCCGCCCCTTCCGCGTCCATCTGCCCGGCGGGGATAGCGCCGAACTCGCCGTCTACGACCTCCAAGCCGACATGAGCTTCCCATGGCCACGCACCTTCGAGATCTATTTGGAAACGACACCCTTCACAGCCGTGCAGTGACGATTCAAGGGAACAATTCTGCATGAGACGTCAAAGCCTACGAACATAAAAAAACCGCCGAACGAAATCGGCGGTTATATTTTCAAATGGCGGAGTGGAGAGGATTCGAACCTCCGCTGCAGTTGCCCACACTAACGATTTAGCAAACCGTCCTCTTCAGCCTCTTGAGTACCACTCCGTATGCGATTGGTGCGCAAGCTACAGAAAAATCTGTCCGCAAGCTAGCGACATAAGATATAATAACAGACCCATGCCGCCTTGTCAACCGAAATTTTCCGTAAGCTACATGATCTCCTTAGTCTTCCCGTGCTCCACGACTTACATTCTGATTAAAAACAAAAACCTCATTTCCAAGAAATGAGGCCAATATGACAATGGCAGGGGCAGTAAGACTTGAACTCACAACCTACGGTTTTGGAGACCGTTGCTCTACCAGTTGAGCTATACCCCTAAGATGGGGCGACTGGTGGGGCTCGAACCCACGAATGCTGGAGCCACAATCCAGTGTGTTAACCACTTCACCACAGCCGCCATAAGGTATGCCACCGCAAAAGCGGTGGCACGTCAGAACCAGCAGCTTTCTATCCTCCCAGGTCGTCTCCAACCAAGTACTTTCGACGTA
>NZ_CAURXA010000004.1:0-265854 GCF_963528755.1 uncultured Selenomonas sp. | reverse complement strand
CCGGCCTGTGGCGCCTACCAAAGGCGCTCCCCCCCCCACGGTGGGGGGGGGGGGTACAATGAGCCTATAATAATTTATGAACATAATATATATCTTTCTTATATTTTCTGCTTTTTTGATATCTTCCCCGAAAAATCTTTTCTTTATAATTCTACAAAACGATTAGGTATTTCTATCTATTTTCCCTTAAGCAAAAAAGAGGAGGAGGCTCTCAAAGCTGCAGCCTCCGCCTCTTTTCCCTCATTCTTGCTTTGTCTATATTCCTGCGTATATAGACAAAACTCTTCTTTAAAAATATATTCTAAAGAAACGTTATAGACGGAATGCCTGCACGCTGTTCTGCAGCTCTATGGCAAGGCTCGCGAGCGTCTGGCTGGCAGCGGCAATCTCCTCCGTCGAGGCCGCCTGTTCCTGCGAGGCAGCGGACACGTCAGCCGCCTTCTTGTGAATCTTGTGCGAGACATCGTTGATGCGCTGCGCCGATGCCGTCGTTGCATCGCAGTCCGCCTGAACCTTGCGGCTGATATCGACGATGCGCACGATAGCTGCCTCCAGATCGCCAACAAGATCCATGATGCGATGGAACTTTTCCCCCGCCGCCTTGACCTGCCCGACGTTCTCGCGTACCTCTTCCTGCTGCGCCTTCGTCAGCGCGAAGACCTGCTCGATCTCTTCGGCATTCTGCGTGATGACGCCGCTGATCTCCTGCGCCGCCGCCGCCGACTCCTCGGCGAGCTTTCGAACCTCTTGAGCGACGATGGCAAAACCCTTGCCCTGCTCGCCGGCGCGCGCCGCCTCGATGGCGGCATTGAGGGCGAGAAGTTTCGTCTGCCCCGCGATATTCGTGATGAGTTCGTTAATCTCCGCGATATTCTTTGAGCCAGCATAGAGCTTCTCGACGGCCGCGCCCGTCTTCACCGAACCGTCCGCGAGTCCCTCGACACCCGCGATGGCCTGATCGAGCATCGCGTCGCCTTCCTTCGTCGCCTCTCCCGTAGACGTGACCGCCTGACCGGCTTCCGCAATCGCCTGCGAGATCGTCTTCATCTGCTCGTCGACGTCCACGAGCATCTCCGCCGTCTCCTCAACGATTCGACTCTGTGCAGCGCTTTGCTCGGCGATGTCCGTGACAGCCTCAGCAGAGACTTGCGAGACCTGCGCCGTCTGTCCGGCGTTCAGCGAAAGCTCCTCGCTCGCCTGCGACACCTGACCCGCCGCTTTGCGCGTCGAACTGACCGTGCGTTTCAGTCCTTCGAGCATCGTGCGGCAGCTCGTCTGCAGGGCGCCGATCTCATCGCGGCGCACGTCAGAGGAAAGCTGCATCGTCAGGTCGCCTGCTGCAACCTTTTCCATCAGAGAGGACAAGAGCCCGAGCGGCGTGATCGCCGAAGTCAGCAGGACGTAGGTGACGCCCAAGATGAGCGCGAGCGCAACGACGCAGATAACGAGCAGCGCCATCTCCATCTGTGTGACGGCAGCGTTCGCCTCGGAGCGCGGCAGAGCCACGAGAGTCGTCCAGCCCGTCTCGCCGATCGGCACACCCGCGTAGAACTTCGTATCGCCCTGGTACTCTGCCTCAAGCTGTGTAGGAGTCCCTGATGTAAGCTTCTCCGCAATCTCCTTGTAAGCGCCACCGTCGATCTCCTTGAACTTATCCGCGAGCGTGTACGTCGAATGATGAATGTATTCCGTATCAGGACCAAGGATGACCAATGCGCCTGTCTTGCCGACCTTCACATCTTTGACCACCTCACGCACGGCATCAAGCTCAATATTGACGGAGAGCACGCCGATGAGTGCGCCATTTCGCACGATGGCGCGGCTGAGTGTCACGACGGTTTTGCCGTCGGAAGCCGCTGTCGTCGGCTTCGACATCACCGCCTTGTCCGGGTTCGCCGCCGAAGCCTTGTACCACTGGCGCGTGCGCGGATCATAGTCCGCCGGGAAATGCTTACTCGTCTCATAGCTGCCGTCTGGCCTGCCGATATAGGCGGAAGCGACGCCCGGCAACTTCGCAATGTGGACGAGCGTAGCCTTCAGCGCCTCGCCCTCGGGCATCGACTCGCCCCAAGCGGCAGCCGTCGTATTGACCACGGCGGTATCTGCGGCGATGATCTTGTCAATCTCGTTTGCATAGTGCTCGCCAAGTTCGTACATGCTCTTCTGCTTGGACGTCGTCAGCGCCGAACTCGCCATCATGTTGATGGAGACACCCATGATGATGAAAATCACGACGAGCGGGACACCGATTCCCAAAAGCATCTTGGGTTTTAATTTCATACAATTCATCCCTGTCCTTTCTTACCCATTCCCTGGATATCCCTCAATCAAGCCCTAACTTCCTAGAAATATCCCCCTAAGTCGTTCTTTAGTCCTCAATATTCGCAAAATCGGCTCTTTTTCCTGCCTCGTTTTCCTGAGAATTTTCTTAATAAACGTGAAATAGAAAATTCATCCCATCCTCTCTGCTACTTTTGTCGAATGAAAATCACTCATTTAGGAGAGCTTATCCCATTTTCCTCCAATTACCATCCAGTATCTTCCATTTTATCTTTTTATCTCCCTATTTCTCCTTTTTTCCCTTTCATCACGCATAGCGATGCAGGCGATGTTCAAGAAGCCCTCCCTCACCATCGTAGACGAGCTTCAATGTGAAAAATGGCGCATCTTGCGCCAGGAGGCGCAGAAAGATGCGGTCGCCCTCCCAAAGCTCCAGACTCTCTATGCGCCCCTTCTCCACCCAGGCAAGCTCCCCCTCGTCGCAAGAGATCGGCTCTCCCGTGAAGCGATCCGCCGTGAAAAGATGCATGTACTCCGTCACCCCGTCGCCCGAAACGAACGTGACGAGTGCGCGGAACTGCCAGCAAAGGAGCCGATATCCCGTCTCCTCCTCCACCTCGCGCAGCAGGCATTCCTCGGGCGACTCGTCCGCCTCGAAGTGACCACCGACGCCGATCCACTTGCCGTGATTGACATCGTTCTCCTTGATTGTGCGATGCAGCATCAGATACTTGCCCTCACGCTCGATATAGCAAAGCGTGCTCATTCTTTCCATCTTCCAGCTCCTTCCTTTTCCTTCTAAAAAAGAACAAGGGGCAAGATACGCTTCACCGCTCTCGTCCCTTGCCTTATTCCCTTTTGTCTTGCGCCCGCATGCCGCAGACTCCATCTTAGAGGCGGAACTTCTGCACGCCTTGCTGCAGCTGCTCCGCCAGATGCGCGAGCGTCTGGCTGGCGGCGGCGATCTCCTCGGTCGAGGCTGCCTGCTCCTCCGATACGGCGGAGACGTCGGTCGCCTTCTGCTGCACCGTATGCGAGACCTCATTGATCTCCTGCACGGCGGCCGCCGTCTCGGCGCAGCTCTTCTGCACCTTCTCGCTGATCTTGACGACGGATTCGATCTCGCCCTCAAGCTCCTCGACGAGCCCCATGATGCGGCGGAACTTCTCGCCTGCCTCTTTGACCTCTCGCACATTCTCGCGCACATCGTCCTGCTGGCTCTTCGTCAGCGAGAATACATGCTCGATCTCTTCCGAGTTCTTGCCGATGACTGTGCCGATCTCCTGCGCCGCCTGCTCGCTCTGCTCGGCGAGCTTTCGCACCTCGTCGGCGACGACGGCGAAGCCCTTGCCCTGCTCGCCTGCGCGCGCCGCCTCGATCGCCGCGTTGAGCGCGAGGAGTTTCGTCTGCCCTGCGATGCTCGTGATCAGCTCGTTGATCTCCGCGATGTTCTTCGAGCCCTCGTAGAGCTTTTCGACCGCCGCGCTCGTCTTCGTCGAGCCATCGGCCAGCCCTTCGACGCCGCGGATCGCACCCCTGAGCTTTTCCGCGCCTTCCTCGGTTGCCTCGCCCGTCGAGGCAACCGCCTGTTGCGCCTTGCCGACCGCCGAGCGAATCGTCTTCATCTCATCGTTGACGCCCATGACCTTTCCTGTTGCATCCTCAACGATCGTACTCTGACGCGCACTTTCCTCGGCGATGACGACGACGGCTTCCGCCGCCGACTGCGCCGCGTCCGCCGACTGCGAGGAGCTTGCCGTCAATTCCTCGCTCGACTCCGACACATGGTCGGCGGCTTCCTTCGTCGTCTTGACCATCGTCTGCAGGCTCGTCATCATGTCGCGGCAGCTGTTCTGCAGGGCGCCGATCTCATCGGAGCGACTGCTCGCAGGAAGATGCGTCGTGAGGTCGCCGCCCGCGATCTTCTCCATCAGCGAGCACAGGACGCCGATCGGCGTCGTCACTGCATGGAGCAATACATAGGTGATGCCGAGAAGCAGCACGAGAGCCGCGAGACAGATCGCGACGACGAGCATGCTCATGTGCGTGACGGCGGCATTCGCCTCGTCGCGCGGCAGGGCGATGAGCACCGTCCAACCCGTCTCCCCGACGGGAACGCCCGCATAGAATTTCTTGCTGCCCTGATAGTCAGCTTCGATCTGCTCAGGCTTTCCCGTCGTAAGCTTCGCCGCCAGATCCTTGTAAGCGCCGCCGTCAATCTCGTTGAATCGGTCGTCCACCGTATACTTCGTGTGGTAGATGTACTCCGTCTCCGGCCCTAGGATGACGAGCGCTCCCGTCTCGCCGACCTTGACGTCCCGCACGATGTCCCCGACGGATTCGAGCGAAATATCGATGGCGGCGACGCCTTTGATCTCCCCGTTCTTCTCAATGGCACGGCTGATCGTCAAGACAGGCTTGCCCGTGGATGCCGCCTTGTACGGCTTGGATATGATCGTCTTGTCGGGAGCAGCGGCCGCCTCCTTGTACCACGGGCGCTCCCTCGGGTCGTATCCCGCGCGGAACGACGCGCTCGTCGCCGCGCTGCCGTCCGCCCTGCCGATATAGGCGGAGACGACGCCCGGGCGTTCCGCCATGTGCAGCAGCGCCTCGTGCAGCGCCTCGCCCTCGGGCATCGCCTCCTCCCAATTCACCGTCGCCGTTTCGACAGCGACGCGGTTCATCTCCACGATCTTGTCGATGGCGTTGGCATAATGCTCGCCCATCTCATACATGCTTCTCTGCTTCGACTCCGACAGCGCCGAGCTCGCCATCGAGCTGATGACGAATCCCACGATGAGGAATGCCGCAACGAGCGGAATCCCGATACCCAAGAGCATCTTCGGTTTCAGTTTCATAAGAACCTCCTCTTTTTCTCCCAACTTTTCTTTTATTATAGAACAAAAATCCCTCTTTGCGGGAAGAAAGTTTTTTCTGCGAATTCGGGCAAAACGAGGAAACTCCCTGACAGTTGATTCCAATATACATGAATTGCGATGAATCTGCATAGAAGGAAACGACTTTCTGCTGTAAAAGAAAAAAATAAGAGCAATCAAAACCTCGCAGACGAATTTCATGAGCAATTTCTAACAATATTTAAAGGACGTTTGCCCCATGTCGCTTGCGTGCAAAATATGCACGCAGCACCCGCCTATCGGGCATCGTGCGCCGCCCCTCCTGCAAAAAAGGCTGCGCACGAGTCGAATCGACTCATGCACAGCCTTCCACTTTTCTGTTACGACGACTTCACTTCCTGCCGACAAGCAGCTTGGAGGCGCTGCAGCACATGAAGCGCGCCTCTCCTTGACTCATGAACATGCCCTTGGCCGTGTCGAGAAGTTTGACCTCCTCGTAGCCCTCATCTCGCAGCTTGGCGGCGAACGCTTCCATATCACCGTACTTGCCGTGCTCCATGATGTCATGAATCGCGAAGACGCCGCCCTTCTTCAGGACGCGAAGCGTCTCTTCGAGCATCGTCTGTCCCGAGATCTTCGGGATGTTGTGATAAACGTAGTTGCTCGTCACCGCATCGAAACTCTCGTCGGGAAAATCGAGCTTGAGGGCGTCACCCGGACGGAACTCCGTATTCGTCACGCCCTCAGCCGCCGCATTCTCCTCGCAGATCCGCTGGCTGAACGAGGCGTAGACACCGCGCCAGAGATCGACGCCGATCGCCTGGCACGCGGGATTTCCCTTCGCGCAGGCGATCGTCAGAGCGCCGCTGCCGCAGCCGACGTCGAGGATGCGCCCGCCTGCGGGAAGCTTGACAAATGCCGCCGTTCCCTCAACGATCTGCCGCGCCAACTGCCGCTTGCCGTCGTAAGAAAACATGCGGTAGAGCGCGCAGAACCAAAATGTGAGGAGCGTCGAAGCGATTGCTGCAAGCGCGAGAAAGCCGTCTAGGGCAAGCCACGCGTCCGCACGCGGCAAAAGAGCGAGCACGAGCACGAAGAACGCCCAGAAGAGGACAGCTGCCAGGAGCGCCGCCGCAATCATGCGGCGCGGCAACCAGTTCTTGTAGTTCGGCTTTCTGCCCGTGCCGTCCTCGGGCGATTTCTCCGCGCCCGCTTCCGGTACGGCCGGACTCCTGCCGACATCCGTCACTTAGACCATCTCCTCGGGATGGAAGACCTCGTCGAACTTCTCAGGCGCGAGGAAGCCGAGCGCGACGCACGCCTCCTTGAGCGAGATGTTCTCCTCGTACGCCTTGTGCGCCGTCTTCGCCGCCTTCTCGTAGCCGATGACAGGATTCAGAGCCGTCACGAGCATCAGCGAGCGGTGCAGATTCTCGTGCATCTTCTCCTTGTTCGCCTTGATGCCCGATACGCAGCGCTCATCGAAGGAACGCAGGGAATCCGCCAGGAGGCGCACCGACTGCAGGAAGTTGTAGATCGTCACGGGCATGTAGACGTTCAGCTCGAAATTGCCCTGCGAAGCCGCGATGGCGACAGCCGCATCGTTCGCCATGACCTGCACCGCCACCATCGTCGCCGATTCGCACTGCGTCGGATTGACCTTGCCCGGCATGATGGAGCTTCCTGGCTCGTTCGACGGGATCGTGATCTCGCCAAGGCCGCAGCGCGGGCCGCTCGCGAGCCAGCGCACATCGTTGGCGATCTTCATGAGGTTCGTCGCCAGCCCCTTCAAGGCGCCGTGCGCGAAGACCATCTCATCCTTCGCCGAGAGCGCGTGGAACTTGTTCGGCGCTGTACGGAAATCGAGTCCTGTGATGTCGCTAACGACGCGTGCGACCTCCTCGGCAAAGCCCTCGGGCGCATTGAGTCCCGTGCCGACCGCCGTGCCGCCCAAGGCCAGCTCCTTCAAGAACGGCAGCGTCGCCTCGATCTGTGCACGCGACTCCTTGAGCATGGCGCGCCAGCCGCTGATCTCCTGCGTGAAGGAAATGGGCACGGCATCCTGCAAATGCGTCCTGCCCGTCTTGACGATTCCTTCATTCTCCTTCATCAAACGCTCGAAGGTCGAGGCGAGCTTGTCGATCGACGGCAGGAGCTTGTCCTCGATGGCGACGACAGCGGCGATGTGCATCGCCGTCGGGAACGTGTCGTTCGAGCTTTGCGACATATTGCAATGGTCGTTCGGATGCAGCAGCTTCTCGCCCGCAATCTCGTTGCCGCGATTCGCCAGCACCTCGTTGACGTTCATGTTCGACTGCGTGCCGCTGCCCGTCTGCCATACGGCGAGCGGGAAATGCCCGTCCAGATCGCCCGCGAGAATTTCGTCCGCCGCCTTCGCGATGGCGTCGCGGCGCTTTTCGTCGAGCCTGCCGAGCGTCGCGTTGGCAAACGCCGCCGACTTCTTCAAGATGGCAAAGGCGCGGATGATCTCCTTCGGCATCTTTTCCGTGCCGATGGGGAAATTCTCGAAGCTCCTCTGCGTCTGTGCCCCCCAATAGCGATCCTTCGGTACGCGAACCTCTCCGAGAGAATCATGCTCGATCTTGTACTCCATAAACGTCTCCTCCTTCATCTGCAAGCTACACGCACAAACGTCCACTTTGTGGACATTGTGCGCCGCCCTTAATGAAAGTTACCCAATCAGTCTGCGCCCTTCGGGCTTGACTTCTTGGACTTTCATAGTAAAAATTCTGTCCGCAAGTGGAAAGAAAAGCGCCGGAATTTTTCCGACGCTTTTAGTGTAACATATATGAAAATATTTTTCAATAATGTTTTATGAGGAATGAATATCATACTTCTGCATCGCCACTTCCGCACGGTTCTCCAATCCGAGTTTATGCTTCCGTACAAGCATGAGTATTCACCCTTGACATAGATGAACAAGTATCATAATATGTTTGTAGATATTGAGATTCTATATCAATTATTTATAAGGAGGCCTTTCATGAAAACAAAGCTCAGCGGTGTAGCGGAAACCTTGCTCATCCCCCTGTGGGCGCGAGCAGAAGAAACGAAGCGCTCAGACGCCTTGATCCGAGACGATTTCGCCGTGCGGCTCGTCGAGCAGATCGACTACGACTTCGCCAAATTCGCCCGCGCCAAGCACTCGCAAACGGGGGTCGCCGTGCGCAGTTACATCCTCGACCATGAAACAAAGGCATTCATCGAAAAGCAGTCCGATGCAGTATGCATCAATCTCGCCTGCGGTCTCGACACCCGCTTCTACCGCATCGACAACGGGCAGATCGATTGGTACAACCTCGACCTGCCTGACGTCATGGAACTGCGCCAGAAATTACTGGCAGAAGAAGACGGACGCATTCACAATCTCGCCGCCTCCGTCTTCGATTCCGGCTGGATCGAAAAAATCGAGCACGAAGGCCGTCCCGTCCTCATTCTTCTGGAAGGCGCTGCCATGTACTTCAGCGAAGAAGAGATGCGCAGTCTCTTCGCCATGCTCGCCGAGGCCTTTGCCGATGCGTCCATGTTCATCGAAATCATGCCGCCTTTCCTCATCGGTCAGCAAAAGCACCACGATTCCGTAGATACGCAGAAAGCTCCCTTTCAATGGGGTGCAAAAAGCGGTAAGGAGATAGAACGACTCCATCCCGCCATCGCCTTCCTCAAGGAGCGAACCCTCTACGAAGGATTCCGCTGCCGCTGGGGCTTGTTCGGACTCCTCTCCGTGATTCCTTGGTGGAACAAGAACTGCAACGACAAGATTGCCTGCCTTCATTTCGCAGCCCGCTGAGTCGCTGCGAGATGTCTTGAAAAGGTCTGCGGTAACGCTTCGTATATTTTTACGACTCCTCCAAGCATACGATAAACAATTCGCACGAACAAGAAAAGCGCCGAGAATCTCTCGACGCTTTTCTTATATTCATCTATTTACTTTTCCTGCCCCGTGCTGCAGCTGCCGCCGCAGCCTCCGCAGCCGCCGCTGCAGCTGCCGCTGCAGCAGTCTTCCTTGCCTTCTTTCACATTGTGATAGACGTGACGCAGAGCGAAGAAGAGCAGGACGGCGACAATCGCGCCGACAATGATGCTTGCCATGGCAAAGATCTCCTTTCAGGAGTAGCGAAGCACGGACGGCTTCCCTAGCCGTTCATGCCGAAGGCGCAGGCTCCCCAGTAGACAAGAAGTGAGACGACCCAGGCGACACCGAAGGTATAGAGGGCGGCGAAGAACATCCATCTCCACTTGCCCGTCTCCTTCTTGATCGTGCCGAGCGAAGTCATGCACGGCGTGTAGAGCTGCGAGAAGACCATGAAGGCGAGCGCCGAGGCTGCCGTGAATGCCGTACCCATCGAGCCGGCGAACTGTGTCGCCGTCTCTGCGGCGTCTTCTGCCTCGGTCGAGACATCGCCGACGCCATAGAGGATACCGAGCGTCGAGACGACGGATTCCTTCGCCATGATGCCCGTGACGACGGCTGCGCCCGACTCCCAAGTCTCGAAGCCATGCAGTGCGAAGAGATGGCTCATGCCGCCGCCGATCGAAGCGAGGAAGGATTCGCTCATCTCATCCGTAGCGCCGTCCGCATTGTAATTCGACAAGAACCAGATGCCGACGCTCATTGCGAAGATGATCGTACCGGCTTTAATCAGATAGCCCTTGCCCTTGTCCCAAGTCTCCAGGAGCACCGTCTTCATGTCCGGCATGCGGTACGGCGGCAGTTCGAGGAGGAACGTCGAGCCTTGGCTCCTGAACGCCGTGACGCCCAGAACCTTCGCCATGATGATGGCGACGACGATGCCGATGATGTACATCGAGAATACGAGATTCGCGGCATGTTCAGGGAAGAACATCGCAGCGAAGAGCGCCATGATCGGCAGCTTCGCCGAGCATGTCAAAAAAGGCGTGATGAGAATCGACGTGAGCCTGTCCTTTTCCGAGTCGAGCGCACGCGCACCCATGATGGCGGGCACGCCGCAGCCAAAGCCGACGATCAGCGGCATGATGCCCTTGCCCGTGAGGCCGACGCGGCGCATGATCGGATCCATGATGAAGGCGACGCGCGCCATATATCCCGTACCGTCGAGGAAGGACAGCATGAAGAACAGTGTGAAAATGAGCGGCACGAAGTTGATGACGTTGCCGACACCCGCGACGATACCGTCTGCAATCAAGGATTTCAGCCACTCGGCGACACCCGCAGATTCCATCGCGTCATTGATCCAGTCGGTGAACGGTCCGCCGATCCAGTCGCCGACGGCATCTGCGAGCGGCTGACCAATCCACGTGAAGGCGATACAGAACACCAAGTAGAGAATGCCGAGGAGAATAGGCAGCGCCAAGACGCCGTTCGCGAGCACGCGGTCGATCTTCTCCGAAGTCGACAGCCCGACGTTTTCGACGACAACCGCCTTCTTCATGATCTTGTCGATGAGATCATAGCGCAGCTCGATGAGCTTTTCGTCCAGCTCTTCGGCGGAAAGGCCGCTCTTCTTGAGTTCCGTCGCCTTCGCCTTGTGCTCTTCAACCATCGCACTCGGACGGTAGTTCGACATGACGGTCGTCGTGAAGATTTCGATGAGCTTCTGGATGCTCTTCTTGCTGCGGCCAACTGTCTGCACGACAGGCATGCCCAGAGCCTCTTCGAGCTTCTGGATATTGATGCGGATGCCCTTTCTTTCCGCCTCGTCCTGCATGTTGAGGTCGATGAGAAGAGGGATGCCCTCTTCGAGGAGCTGCACCGTGAGGAAGAGGTTGCGCTCGATATTCGACGAGTCAATGACATCGACCGCGAGGTCGGGCATCGTCGTCTTGAAGTAGTCGATGACGACCTGCTCTTCCGCCGAGCGCGCATTGATGCTGTAGGTGCCAGGCAGATCGACGACTGTGATCACGCGATCCTTGTAGTTGACGACGCCCATCTTCTTGTCAACAGTGACGCCCGGCCAGTTGCCGATCTTCTGGCGCATGCCCGTCAATTCGTTGAATATGGTCGATTTTCCCGTGTTCGGGTTGCCCGTCAGGGCGACGCTCATGGTGCTCATCAGGCTCCCGCTCCTTCCTTGATTTCCGTCACTTCAATCTTCTCCGCATCGGCGCGGCGAAGCGCGAGATTGTACGAGCGAAGCCCGATCGCCATCGGATCGCCCATCGGCGCCGACGGAAGCACCTTGATGCGCGTGCCCGGGATCAGCCCCATCGTCATCAGGCGCTGCTTGAGCTCCGAATCGCCCACCTTGTCGACACGAAGAGACATTCCTGTCTTTCCGTCTTTCAACGTCATGTTTCTTACCTCCATTAAATAAGACAACAAACTGCACGCGCAAACGTCCATATTGCGGACATTGCACGCCTCCTTTAGTGAAACCCAGCCAATCGGCCTACGCCTACGGCTCAATCGCTTGGGGTTTCATAAAAAATGAGAACGACAATGAAACTGAATCCAGTTCATCGGCAGAGATAATAATACTCTATCCAGCTCATGCTGTCAAGGAAATAAGGCGCGATTTGAACTTTTTCTATCAATTTATAAATATTCTCATTTAACCAAACAGCGGGCGGACGTTCCGCCGAAGAAATTGCACCCTTCCCGTAAAAAATACCGCAGAGGTGCAAATGCGCAGCCTCCCCCGAAGCTCCGCCTTGAGACCGACGACGCTCCTGCACACAAAAAGCGCAGGAGCGTCCCCTTCGCTCCTGCGCTTTCGTTAAAATATCACAGAAGACATCGCATCACCATGACGCGTTCCGCCCTCATGCTGAGTGCTCAGCGAGGACGTTCTGCAGCGCCGCCATGCTTGCCGAGTGGCAGAAAGCGATCTTTGCGTTGCACTTCTTCGCTTCTTCCTGCGCGTGCATGGCAAGCTGGTGCGATGCCGTGCTCGTGAAAAGAATGATGAGATCGGGCGAGCCGATCTTCCTCCTGAGGTCTCGACACATCTTCGGAAAAACCTTCGCCTTGAAACCGCAGCTCTTGCACGCCTCCCGATAACGGCACTCCATACACTCGTTTCCCCCGAGAATCACCACACTGCTCATAACCATTCTCCCTTTCTTTATCATAAATATGAATATCACTCATCTTTATGACACTATTATAGAGGAGCTGAGAATGATTGTCAAGTCCATAATGAAGGGGGATTCGTATAACTTTTGTCTTGGTCTTGCGGGGAACGTACGATAAGGAAGCGCCATCATCATGCGGCAGATATTCCAACGGACTGCAGAGAGAAGCGAGCGACGCGCACATGCACCGCAGCATCAAAAAAGGATACCGCACAAATTTCTGCGGTATCCCTTTCTTTTTACCATGAAGCCCCAAGAGGTCAAGCCGAAGGTGCAGACCGATTGGCTAGACTTCTGTAAGGGCGGCGCACAATGTCCACGAAGTGGACGTTTGTGCGTGTAGTTTACTTTCAGCCGACGCGCCTTGCGAGCTTCTTGCCTGTCGAGAGGATGCGCGCGCTGTTTAAGACGACGGCGAGCGTCGCCGTGTTGTGGATGACAGCCGCCCACAGCGGGCTGATCATGCCCAATGCGCCCATGAGCATGGCGCCCGAGTTGACGAGGATCGTCGCGCGGAAATTCTGATGGATCAATCCCATCGTGCGCTTGCCGAGACGCAGAGCGTCGACGAGGCCTTCAGGATCTTCCGAGCGGATCGTCACTGCCGAAGACTCGGCGGCAATGTCCGTCTGGCGACCGCCGAGCGTCACGCCGACGTCGGCAAAGGCAAGCGCCGGCGCGTCGTTGATGCCGTCGCCGACCATCATGACTCTGCCGCCGCGCTCCTTGAGCTTCATGACGTAGTTCGCCTTGTCTTCGGGCAAGACCTCGGCATGGTAGGAGTCGATGTCCATCTGACGCGCCACATGATCGGCGACCTTCTCCGAGTCGCCCGTGAGCATCACGATCTCGTCGACGCCGTAACGGCGCATCTGGTTCAGCGTCTTCTTCATCTTCGGGCGCACGGGATCGGTGATGCCGATGATGCCCATGAGCGAGCCGTTCCGCGCGATGTAGAGGAAGTTTTCCGTCGTGTCCTCGACGACGAGCTCGCCCGCGCCCTGCACGCCGCGCTCCTTCATGAACTTGTAGCTGCCGACGATCACGTCGCCGCCCTTGAAGCCGTCGAAATCAGGCACGACCGCCTGCATGCCGCGTGCGACGATCGTCTTCGACGAGCGGTGCTGCGGCACTTCCCAGTTGTTGTCCTTAACGTACTTCTGAATGGCGACGGCCAGAGGATGCACGGAGTGCATCTCCGCCGACGCTGCCAGAAGGATCATCTCCTTCTCCGTCACGCCCTCCGCCGTCTTGATGGAGGAGATCTGCGGGATGCCGACCGTGATCGTGCCCGTCTTATCGAGGACGACAGTATCGGTATTAGCGAGCGCTTCCATATAGTTGCCGCCCTTGACGAGGATGCCCTTCTTCGCCGCCGCCGCAATCGAAGCGGAAATCGCCGTCGCTGTCGAGAGCTTCAAGCCGCACGAGAAGTCGATGAACAGGAGGTTCAGCACCCTCTGCCAATCGCGCGTCGCGCCGTAGACGATCGCCGCGCCGAGGAACGAGATCGGCACGAGCATGTTCGCCATGTTGTCGGCGAAATTCTGCACGGGTGCACGTCTCGACTGCGCCTCTTCGACGAGATGGACGATATGTGCGAGCGACGTGTCCTTGCCCGTCTTCTCGACCTCAATGACGATCTCGCCGACCTCGATGACAGAGCCTGCGTAGACAGGCGACTTCTCGCGCTTCATCGCGGGATTCGACTCGCCCGTGATCGACGCCTGGTTCACGGACGCCTTGCCGCTGACGACGCGGCCGTCGACGCAGATCATCTCGCCCGAATGTGCCGCGATGCGGTCGCCGACCTGCACGGACTCGACCGCGACCTTGCGCTCGACGCCGCCGTCAACGAGCCAGACGAAGCGCTGGTTCATGTTCAGAAGGCCGGAAATCTGCTTCTTCGCGCGCTCCGCGGCGTAAGCCGTCAGCATCTCAGCGCCGTTCGACAGCGTCAGCAGCGTGAGGCTCGATTCGGGCTTGCCTGCGAGCACGGAGGCGATAACCGCCGTACTCGTCAGCGTGTCGGCGTTCGGGCGGCGCTCTTTCACCATGCCCACGACGCCGTTCTTGAGGAAGTTGCGCGCGATGGCCAAGACGAGGAGACTGCGAAACACCTTCATTCCCGCAAAAGCTTCAGGCGCGAGCTTTTCAAGCGCCTTCATGCCCGCGAAACTCGCGAGCGAGAAGATTGCTTCGCGCCGATAGCCCGCCATGTCAAGCTCGGGATCGCTCGGTGCGCACTCTTCTTCCATGCGCTTGACGAGCCGACGCACGAGTGCGAGGGGCAATTCTTCCTTGTACCAGACCGTCAGCGCCTTGTCGCCGACCGAAGCGGCGACGACGCCCTTTATGCTTCGAAGCTGTGCACCCAAGAGGGCGCGCTTATCCTGAGCAAGATCCGCCGATAGGCGGAGCGAGCATGTCCCATACGTCATATCATCTTCCATCCTTTCAAGATCGAGAATGCCCACCAAAGCATCTGAGGACCCGACGGCCGCTGTTCATAGAGCAGGATCTTGCGCAAGCCGCGCACGATGAAGCCGAGAGCGAATACCGACGGGAAATCGAGCCAGCCATGCGTCTTCTCGTGCAGCCATACGTTCGCCGCGCCTGCTGTGCGGCGGATGCTTGCACCGAGTTCAGCGAGCGGCTGCGTTAAGCCTGCCGCAGGAAGCAAATTGGAAAGTCCCTGCGGCAGTTTAAAACCCGCATGCTCCGCCGCACCAAAGACGCGTTTACCGAGATCCGACATCAGTCGGTCAACGGCTTCTTCATCGCCCGTATAGCAGACGAGAAGGCTGCCCGTGACACTCGACGCCTTGACGGAATCGATGAAAGCGATACGGCCGAGATTCTTCTCCAGAAGCTTGGCCAACTCCTCGTTCCCTTGCAGAGCCGCCGCATAGTAGCGCCTGCGCCCGGGCACGGCACTCTTCAGCGCGAAGGCGGGCATTGTCGGTGTAGATACAGCCAGAGAGCCGGACGCGCCCTGCGCCATGCCCTTGCCGCATCCTCTGCCCGCGCCTTGACCGAACAGGCTGTTCATGCCCGTCGGCATCATACCAAAGAGTCCGCTCATGCCGGAACTTCTGCCCATGCCGCCCCGACCCATGCTGGGCGCCATGCCAAAAAGACCGCTCATGCCCGTACTCCTGCCCATGCCGCCACCCAGACCTACAGAAGCGCCGCCCGAAAGCATGCTGCCGAGGCCTTGGACAATGGCCGTGCCGATCATCAAACCAGACATATAAGACATAAAGATTTAACTCCTCCCCTGTGTCATCTGCACATGATGCTTCACATACGTTTCAATCTGTGAAAGCTCTTCGTTCTCAGCAAAGAATTCCGGCTCATAGGTGATGAGCACGGAGCCGGTGAGGGTACTGCACTCTGCCTTGTCCACCTCGGGACAGTCAGCGAAATACGCTAGAATCTGCTCTCTAAGCTTCTCGTTTCCCACGAGCGAACAGCTATAGAGGCGCATTCTGCCCGGTGCGTAGGCGGCGGGGCGCATCGAGCCGATGAGTGCGCCGAGCTTCGTCGGTGGCAGGGGAAGCTTCTGAAGACCCGCCTCGACCCTCTTCATCACATCTTTCTTGAGACAGGCACCTAGCGGCGTCGCCGCAAGATCCTGCGCGAGCCTCCTGCGATACTGCCAAACGTGAACGAGCGAGAGTGCCGCCCATGCTGCGCCGCAGACGATATGCAGACGCTTCGCCGGAACAAAGAGCGTCACGACCGTGCCTGCGGCAGCCGCTGCCAGCGGCAAGCCCAAAGAAACCTTTGCCATAGCGTCCTCCTTCATGCAATTCGTTATCAACAGCAAAACAGGAAAGGGGCTGCGCACGCAATATGCCATGACGATACGAGCATTTGCCTGTCGCAGCCCCTCTTATGTTTCCCTTACTGGTTCGCGCCGGCTTCCTGCGCAGCGATGAGATCCTCAAGCTCTTCCTTCTGGCGCTGAAGCTCAGCAAGCGGCACCTGCGCCGCAGGAGCGCCCTGCTGAATCGCCATCATCTGCTGCTCGCGCTCCTGCATGAAGCGGTAGCCAAAAACGCCTGCGACAGCGCCGACAGCAAGACCAATCCAGAAATCGCTCTTAGAAAAAATCGTACCCATGATATTCATCCTCCTAAAATTCAAAAAGTGTCGACCCGAAAGACCGCTCCTTCGGCACTCTCTTCGCGTCAACGTCTTTTTCTATCATACTGATTATCCTACCATTTGTCAAGGGTATATCGGGCAGTATATATTATCAATTAATAGCCGAGAAAGCGCATCATTGCTAGCTTGTTGGCCTTTGGAGGGATCGTCGGCCGGCCGAGGTCGGCACGCGAGCCGACGGCGCAACGCACCTCCAAAAAGCACGGTCCTGCCTGCCCTTTCATCTCCTCCAAGGCGGCGGCAATCTCCTCGCCATCTTTCGCACGCCACGCGGCGGCATAGCCAAGCGCACGCGCGAGCGCCGGGAAATCAATAGAGGAAGCCGCCGTCGGCATGCCGCCGACGCTCTCGTGCGCCTCGTTGTTCAAGACGACGTGGCAGAAGTTCGATGGCTTTGCGGCAGCAATGACGGCGGCCGCGCCCATGTGCATGAGGAAGGCGCCATCGCCGTCTAGGCACCACGTGCGCCGCCCCTTCTTTTCGAGCGCGATGCCGAGCGCGATGGACGAGCTGTGCCCCATCGAGCCGATCGTCAAAAAATCGCGCTCATGCCCCTCGCCGCGCGCCTCGCGAAGCTCGAAAAGCTCGCGGCTCGCTTTGCCCGTCGTCGAGACGAAGACATCGCCCTCGTCTGCGGCATCGAGGATCGTGCGAATCGCCTCCTCACGGCGCAGCCTATAGCCGTTTTTGTAGGAAACCTTCGTGTCGTGCGTGAGCGCGCCCTTTCGAACGACGAAGGCCACCGAGCGCTCTTCCTCCAAGGACGAGCGGAAGCGTTCCATAGCGGCGCGCACGTCTTCCCCTCGCGTCTCCTTCGCGAGCACGAAATGCTCGACCTGCAAAAGTTTAAGCAGCGGAAGCGTCACCTCGCCCTGATAGGCGTGCTGCGGCTCGTCCTTCACGCCCGGCTCGCCGCGCCAGCCAATGACGAAGATCAGCGGGATCGCATATGCCTTCTCGTGCAGCAGCGACGCGAGCGCATTGACGATGTTGCCCTCACCGCTGTTCTGCAAATAGACGAGCGGCGAGCGACCTGTCGCGAGATAATACCCCGCCGCGATTCCCGCCGCCGTCCCCTCGTTCGCCGCGATGATGTGCGGCGCATGATTGCCGTATCGCTCCATCAAGGCGTCGCAAAGAGCGCGCAGCTGCGAGTCAGGCACTCCGACGAAAAAGTCTGCGCCCAAGATGTCCAAAAACTCCGTCGCCTGCATAATACCTCCCCCTTCTCCCGCAGATCATCTCTCTGACTCTTCCTTGCGATGGAAATATACATGATAGATGAACGGATTGTTCCAATAACCTTCGATCGTCGAATCTGCAAAGACAATGGACAGATCATGCTTTTGGGCAAATTCATCAAAGAACGACCTCTGGTAAAAGAACTTGTCAAGGTTCTTATACCGCTCGTCGTAGTCCGGATCGATCATACGGCGTGCACTCAGAAAATCCGCTCTCTTCTCCGCGTCATGCACGTCGAGAAGGACGATGCTGCCGCATGTCTTTTCGAGCATCTTTTCCAGCACGGTTTCCGCATAGGATTCATCGGGAAAATAAGAGAAGACACTATTCGCTAGCACACCGTCATATTTTTCTTTCGTAGGCAGATTTTTCGCTTCATCACAAAGGCTTTCCCGCAGGGTTCCTTCAGCAAATACGTCCCTCATGATAGAAATAAGCTTCTCCGAATAATCGAGACCACCGACAGCGAAACCATCGAGTCGAAAGAGCCAGAGGTTTGCTCCCGCACCGCAGCCGACTTCGAATATGCTGCCGCCTGCAGGCAGACGAAGCGCCGCCTTCGTTTCCTCGTACTGCTTTAGAAGTGATTCATACGGTATACCACCGCCCGTCACATCAAAGCCATTGATGCGCTTGAGTTCCAAGAGCATCGCCCGCTTGTCCGAGCGATCAATGCCTGCAAGCTGTGCACTTCTCTTATTCCAGATTTCCTGCCAGCGATTCATCTGTCTTCTGTCTCTCCTGTCCCATTCATTGCCGTTTCATCCCTTCGGCAAAATCATGCCCAATTCCACAAGAGCTTCTCTCAGCACGCGGAAAAACTTCTCAATATCCGCCTCGTCGACCGCGCCGAGCGCGCACAGGCGAAACGTCCCCTTCTCCTGCATCTTGCCTGGATAGATCGTGAAGCCATGCGCATAGCAGTAGTCGTGCACACGGTCAAAATCCCATTGCTCATCCGCAGGATAAAGCACGGAGACGACGAGTCCCGACTGAATCTCCGGGCGGATCGCCTCCTTCAGCCCCAGGGCTGCAAGCCCGCGATGAATCGCCTGCGCCACCCGCGCATGACGCGCCGCCTTCGCCGCCTCGCCCTCGGCGAAGTATTCGGCGAGCGCCTGCTTCGCAGCATAGATCGTCTGCACGGGCGGCGTGAACTGCATCTGTCCCGTCTTTTCAAAGTACGCGTACTGCTGGTAGAGGTTGCAGTAATACGAGCGCACGGGATAATCCTTCGACGCCTCGATGAGCGAGGTGCGGCCGATGACAAAGGAAAGCCCCGTCATCGCCTGTATACCCTTCTGCGCCGACGCCATGCAGAAGTCGATGTTCGCCTCCTCCATTGAAAAGGGCAGCATCGCATACGTCGAAGTCGTATCGACGACGAACGCCGCGCCGTGTGCATGCGCAAGCGCACCGATCTCGCGGACGGGATTCAGGACGCCCGTGCCCGTCTCGTGGTGCGTCGTATAGACGAGAGCGATGTCGGGATCGTCCGCGAGCGCACGCTCGATCGCTTTGAGGTCAGGCACGTCTTCGACGGAAAAGCGCAGGTCGATATGCGCCAGCCCGTAGGCGCGGCATATATCGACGGCACGCGCCGAATACGCGCCGTTGTTGACGATGAGCACCTTCTTTTGCGCAGGCAAGAGCGAATTCAGGCACACGTCCATGTTGAGCGTACCGGAGCCGCAGAAGAGCACGCACGAAAACGCCTTCGCATCGGCATGAACGATCTTCAAAAGCCCCTGCGCGACCTCGCGCATGATGGCGCCGAATTCTTCTTCGCGCGGGCAAATATCGGGCACGACCTGTGCCATTTTCACTGTATCTGTCGTCGTCGCCGGACCCGGATTCAAGAGGATCTTCCTCTCCATCAGCCACCGCCTCCATAAGAAATTATTAAGGAAAGTATAGCACAAGAACGTAAAAAGGGGAAGCGTTCATGTACACTCCCCCTGCACTTCACCCATATTACATCTTGCCCGCTTCCAGCCGCGCCTTTCGCTTCAGCCGCTTCTCCAGCATCACGCGCATGAAATCGTGCGCTCTTTGCAGATCCTCAGCATCGGGGTGGCTCGCAGCTCTCTGCCAGCGCGCCTGCGCCTTCTTTCCCGCGTGCGGGTCATCCTCTGCTGCAGCTTCCTTCTTGCGCTTTTCTACAATCTTCGGATTGATCTTGCCCTGGCAGGAGAATGTGCCCGCGATATAGCAGTCCGCGCCGAGCGCATATCCTGCACGCGCGAACGCTGTAACGGCATGCTCGCTGCCTGGATCTGTACCGTGCGTCTGGAAAAATACGACATCCTTGCCCTCGATCTTTGGCAGGAGCGCGAGCATCTTCGGATCGGGCGCACCGAGCCGCAGCCAGTAGCCGAGCGCCACGGCCTCGTAGCCCGAGAGGTCTTCCGGCACTTTCTCCACCGAGAAGAGGTCGGCGTCTGCTTCCTCTGCCATCGCTTCGGCGACAAGCTTCGTATTTCCCGTAAGCGACGAATAAATCACGCACCATTCTTTCATAAAAAACAGTCTCCTCCCATTTTATATGCCATCCTTACCATCTTAGCATATAAAACAAGAGAAGACTGTACCTTATGCTACGAAAGTTTGCGTCTTATCCGAGAAAGGAAACCATCCCGCAGGCTTCCATCGGGCAAAAGCATGCAAAGCTTGGCTTACCTGCCTCTTCTGGCAGCGAAGCAATCGCGGCAGTAGACCGGGCGGTCATCCTTCGGCTCGAACGGAACTTCCGTCTCCTTGCCGCAAGCGGCGCATGTCACCTGGAACATCGTGCGCTCACCGTTGTCGCCATCATGGCTGCGGCGTCTCTTTCCGCGGCAGTCGCGGCAGCGAACCGGATCATTTTCAAACCCTTTCTCCTTGTAGAACTCCTGCTCACCTGCGGTGAACGTGAACTCCTTGCCACAATCCTTGCAAACCAATGTCCTGTCCTGGAACTCCATGAAATATCTCCCTTGCTGATAATTATGTGAAAACGTCCTTCTCGGACGCTGCACGCACCGACGGCTTGGCATGTCCAAACCTGCGCTTGCCTACCTATTCTAGCAGATTCAAACAAAAAGCGCAACTGAAATTATTTTGCCATTTCTTGGAGAATGACCGAGCGAAACGCTAGGAATCATCGCTCTTGCGGTGTCTTTCGTCCATCGCACAGCGGGCATCGGAAACATGCTTCACTCCCCGCCCACATCGCGCAGCGAAAGCCCCGGCACGGCGTTCAGATGAGAGTCTGCGAAGCCGCCCGCCAGAGCCTGATAGTAGGCGCGGCAGCCGATCATCGCCGCATTGTCCGTGCAGAGCCGAAGCCCCGGATAATGGAACTCGACGCCACTCTCCGCCGCCGCCTGGCGAAGCCGCCCTTCGAGCGAGCTGTTCGCCGCGACGCCGCCCGCCAAAACCAGCGTCCTCAGCCCCGTCTCGCGCAGAGCCGCGAGCGACTTCTCGACGAGCGTCTCGACGACGGCGTTCTGAAACGACGCTGCGACGTCGGCGGCATGGACCTCGATCTTCTTGAGTTTCATCGAGTTCAGATAGTTTAAGACGGCAGATTTCAGGCCGCTGAAACTGAACTCGTAGTTGCCCTCTTCTTCCAAGGCGCGCGGAAAGTCGATGGCCGAGGCGTCGCCCTCTTTCGCGAGGCGATCGATCTCGGGGCCGCCCGGATAGGGCAGCCCGAGCACGCGAGCCACCTTGTCAAACGCCTCGCCCGCCGCATCGTCGCGCGTCTGCCCGAGCAAGGTGAAATGGTTGTAGTCCTTGACGTGGACGAGCGCCGTGTGCCCACCCGAAGCGACGAGCGCCACAAACGGCGGCTTTAGCTCCGGCGAGCTCAAGAAATTCGCAAAGATATGGCCTTCTAGATGATTGACGCCGATGAGCGGCACGCCGAGCGAGAAGGAAAGCCCCTTGGCGGCGGCGACACCGACGAGCAGTGCACCGACAAGCCCCGGCCCGTAGGTGACGGCAACTTGACCAATCTCCCCCTTGGCAACGCCCGCCTCCTTGAGCGCCTCGTCGATGACGGGCATGATGTTCACGATATGACAGCGCGACGCAATCTCGGGCACGACGCCGCCGTACTTTTGATGCACGGGGATCTGCGTCGCGATGATGTTCGACAAGATTTCGCGTCCGCCGCGCAGCACGGCAGCGGACGTCTCGTCGCAGCTCGTCTCGATGGCAAGCGTCAAGATGTCCTTATCCATGCGCCTCATCTCCTTTCCCCTGCGCTTCTCCGAGTGCGGCGAGCGTCGCTTCGATGTCCGTGTTCCAGAGAATTTCCGCATCCTCCGCGTTGTCCGTATAGTAGTGCGGCCGCCTGCCAACACTCCGAAAGCCAAACTTCTTGTAGAGCGCGAGCGCTGCCTCGTTCGACGGGCGCACTTCAAGCGTCATGCTGCGCACGCTGCACCCCACGGCGATCCGCATGAGTTCTGCGAGCAGCGCAGCGCCGACGCCGCGCCGGCGCATCTCTGGCGCGACGGCGACGTTCGTGATGTGGCCCTCCTCGCCGAGCAGCCAGACACCCACGTAACCGATGATTTCTTCGTCATCGAGCGCCAACAGGTAGTAGGCCGCTTCCTGCGCGGCCTCCTCCCAGAAAGACTCGCGCGACCACGGCATGGAAAAGCACGCCAGCTCCACCTTCTCGACGGCAGCGGCGTCCGTGGGCAGCATCTTGCGAAAGGTCAGCATGACGCCCCCTCCGTCTTTTCTTTGCCATGGCGCTTCTCCCAAAGCACCTCCGCCTCCGAGCGCCGAATGTAGAACGGCTCCAGCGTCATGGGATCATCGCACTCGCCCGCCGCAAGCCGCGCGATACCGAGCCATGCAACGTGCGAGGCGCGCGCCGTCAGAAGATGCGCGGGCGCGAGCGTGACATTGTCGGGCAAATTTCCGAGACGCGCCCGCTTCTTCACTGCGAGTTCGCCCGTCAGCAATACAGGCTTTCCCATGTCCGCCGCCTCGCTGATCGCCTCGGCAAGCGGCGCGACGCGCACGGGACGCACCTCGTGCAGACTCCCAGCACGCCACTCGTAGAGACCTGCATAGGCGTTTCCCTTCTGCGCGTCCATCAAGACGAGCGTATGAACGTCCGGCACGGGGAAGGCGAGCGCGAGCGCCGCCAAGGTCGAGACGCCGACGAGCGGGATGCCCAGACCGTAAGCGATCGCCTTCGCTGTCGCCAGGCCGATGCGAAGCCCCGTGAAAGAGCCGGGGCCGATGCTCACGGCGACGCCCGTGAGCGCCGAGCGCTCGACGCCCGCGAAGGAGAGCGCCCCCTCGATATGCGAAAGAAGCGTCTCCGAATGCGTGCGCCCCGCCTCAACCGTCACTTCCGCCTGCAGTTTCCCCTCGCTCGCCACGGCGACGCTCGACACCGAGCTTGCCGTATCAATCGCCAGAATCGACAACGTCCCTCATCTCCTCAAAAAATTCCTTGAGCTGCACTCCCACAAGCGAAAAACACAGCCGACGGCGATCCGCCGCCTCCTCTGAATCGACCTCCCCCGCCGAAGATGCCACGCGCTCGATCGTCACGCGCACATAGTCCGCGGGCATCTCCTCGCTGAACTTGTCGAACCACTCGACGACGACGACACCCTCGGAGTCGTCCGCATACTCGTAGAAGCCAATGTCATAAAGCTCCTCAGCACACTCCAGGCGATAGACGTCGAAATGCGTAAGGCGCATCTTCCCTTCATATACGTTCATCAAGTTGAACGTCGGACTCGTGACCTCGCCCGAAAATCCCATGCCGCGCGCCAATCCCTGCACGAAGAGCGTCTTTCCCGCGCCGAGATCGCCCGCGAGCGCGAAGACCGTTCCCGCCGGGCAAAGCGCCCCGATGCGCTCGGCGAGCGCTGCCGTCTCCTCGGGCGAAGCCGTTTCCACCGTAAACATTACTGCAACACCTTTCCATAGGAGAGCGCCGCGTCCCTCAGCTATCGCGCTGAGCTTTTTGCCGAAGCTCTCCGTCGTTTCTCTGCCTATCATACCACAAGCCTGCCGTTTTTTGAAACGCTTCGCGCAAGTATAGCGATACTTTTTATCAATAATAATTATCCACTAGTATTTATTTTGAAAAAGTATAAAAACGTGAGATATATGGAGATATTTCACGATATATGACTATATCTTTGTTATTTAGCATTTTTTCGATATTTTCTTCTTGGGACGCTTCGCCTATAATAAGGGCACAGCAAGCGACAAGCACATGAGGGAAACAACCCCGCACAGTGAATCGCGAGCCACTACCAAGAAAAAGAAAAACATCCACGATATTTTGGGAGGTAATGTAAAATGAAAAAGTTTGTTTGCACGGTTTGCGGTTATGTTCACGAGGGCGACCAGGCTCCGGCAGAGTGTCCGATCTGTCATGCGCCCGCTTCCAAGTTCGTCGAGCAGACGGGCGACATGCAGTTTGCGGACGAGCATCATGTCGGCGCTGCCAAGGGTGCGGATGAAAAGGTCATCGAAGGCCTGCGCATGAACTTCACGGGCGAGTGTTCCGAGGTCGGCATGTACCTCGCGATGAGTCGCCAGGCAGACCGCGAAGGCTATCCCGAGATTGCCGAGGCCTTCAAGCGCTACGCTTTCGAGGAAGCCGAGCATGCGGCGAAGTTTGCGGAGCTTCTCGGCGAGGTTCTGACTTCGAGCACGAAGGAGAACCTCAAGATGCGCGTCGACGCCGAGCACGGCGCCTGCGCAGGCAAGAAGGAGCTCGCTACGCTCGCGAAGCAGCTGAACCTCGACGCCATCCACGACACCGTGCACGAGATGTGCAAGGACGAGGCGCGTCACGGCCGCGGCTTCAAGGGTCTCTTTGACCGCTACTTCGGCAATAAGTAAGGACTTTCCCTCGGGGCGGGGATCTTGAACCGCCCCGAGAACTTCCCCATAAAGAAATCACGGATAGCGATGCAGTCCGTTCCATCGGCGCTCTCGATTCATCCGTGCTTTCTAAAACCTTCTCAAACCCCATAACCACTATCCAGAGGGGATTTCCCCAATCCCCGACCACTCCCAAAAAGCGACCCTTTCCCCAAGGGTCGCTTTTTCTATGACTATTCCACGGCTACTGCATCAACTTCTTCGCCCTCCTGCAACATACCACACATATGATCAGTAAACTACACGCGCAAAAGTCTACTTTGCGGACATTGTGCGCCGTTACAGAAACCTAGCCAATCGATCTGCGCTTCAGCTTGATCTCTTGGGATTTCACGCTAAAATAAAGGTCTCCATGCCACATAGACTGCAGCATGGAGACTTCGATGAAAACTACAGAAATATCAACCGAACATCGCGTTGAGAATCAAGAGCACGACGATGCCTGTCGCCCAAGCAATCGTGCTGGCAACGGAGTAGAGGCGAAGCTGCTCTTTGCCTTCGGTGATGCCGATGGAACGGTTGACAACCCAGAAGAAACTGTCGTTGAAATACGAGTAGAAAAGCGAGCCCACACAGGCGGCGAGAGCCGCGAAGACAGGGTTCACGGAAAGATTCGCGATAATTGGCGCCGTGATCGAGGCCGCCGTAATCATCGCCACCGTGCCGCTGCCTTGGATGAAGCGCACGATCGTCGCGATGAAGAACGGCAGCAAGATGGCAGGAATGCTCGTCTGCAGCATAGTCTCAGCCAGAACCGTGCCGACGCCGCTGTCGCGGATCAACATGCCGAAAGCACCGCCGCCGCCTGTGATGAGGATGATGATGCCCGCTGACTTGATACCAGTTTCCATTTCCTCCAGCACGCGTTTCCTATCGAGACTTCCCGTCAGGCCATAGATCGTCAGGAGAAGCCCGATGCCGACGGCAATAACTGGTGTGCCGAAGAACTGAATGACATCGGCGATCTGCCCTTTCATCCCCATGGCAGCCGCCACTGTACCAATAAGAATCAAAAGGATCGGAACGACGATCGGCGCAAACGAGATGAAGGCCGAAGGCAGATGCGCGTCATCGTAGATGCTGCTTCCCTGATTCGATGCCGTATACGATCTGTCACGCGTCCAACCGCCATCCGCTGTCGGAATCTGCCAAATCCTTTCGCCTGCCCACTTCGCAAAGAGCAAAGGCCCGATGAGCATCGGCACGGAGAGCACGAGTCCCCAGAGAATCAAGGATCCGACACTCACTTCAAAGATGCCTGCGACTCCCACAGGCCCCGGTGTCGGCGGCACCATCGTATGTGTAATAACGAGGCCGGTGGCGAGAGCGATGCCGATGGATACGATCGACTTGCGCGCTTCTGTAGAAATCGCCTTGGCCAGAGGTGTCAAGATGACAAAACCCGAATCACAGAAAATCGGGATGGAGACGAGGAAGCCCGTCAATGCCATAGCGATTTCTTCACGTCCCTTGCCGAAAAGCTTGAGGAAGCACAGAGCCATGCGCTTTGCCGCACCCGATACCTCGAAGAGCTGGCCCATCATGACGCCAAAGCCGATGATGATGCCGATGCTCCCAAGCGTACCACCGAATCCCTTCGTGATGCTCGCGACAATCTGCTTGAACTCGATGCCGCCGATCACACCAACAAGAACGGTTGCCAAGATCAGCGCCAAGAATGTATGAATCTTGGTCTTCATGATCATGAAAATCAAGCAGGTAATACCAACGCCAAGACCTATGAGAATTTGTGTTTCTGCAGCCATGAGGATTCATCTCCTTGTTCATAAAGTCGTTGTTTCTGCGGAGCTGCCCCTCTTAGCCTTGCTTGAAATTCGGGGCATATTTTGCTGCGAGGCGGATCGCCTCCACCATGCTCACGGCACTCACGATACCCTTTCCGGCAATGTCGAAAGCCGTACCATGATCGACCGATGTGCGCAGGAACGGCATGTCGAGTGTGACGGCGATCGTACGCTCGAAGTCATACGTCTTCGTCGCGATATGACCTTGATCGTGATAGAGGGAAAGAACCGCCTGATAGCGTCCCTGCAACGCCTGATGAAAGACGGAGTCCGGACCGATCGGGCCCACCACATCATAGCCTTCCTTCTGCGCCTCTTCCACAGCAGGCGCAATCTCCTTGACTTCTTCCCAACCGAAGAGCCCATGCTCACCCGAGTGCGGATTGAGTCCCGCGACCGCCATCTTCCCCTCGACGCCGAGCTGCTTCAATGCTTTCGTGCAGCGGCGGATATACTCAAGCACGCGCTCCTTCGTGATGGCATCACAGGCATCACGCAGTGACATGTGACGCGTGAGGAAGAACACGCGCATCTCGTCAACCTCGAACATCGTCAGCGGATCACGCGAGTTCGACAGTCCGCCAAGAATCTCCGTATGTCCGATGTAGTTAATCTTCGCCGCACGCAGAGACTCCTTATTGATCGGCGTCGTGGCAATCGCATCAATCTTGTGCGCCATCGCCAGCTCCACGCACTTCTTGATGTAATCAAATGCCGCCTGTCCGCACATCGCTTGGACTTCGCCCATCTTCAGCTTCGCCATATCGACATTTTTGAGATCAATAAGATTGATGACGCCCGCCTCATCAACGGCAGCCGCAGGCTCCTCCACCGTATGGATGCGCGCCTCTACGCCGCAGACACCGATTGCCTGCTCCATCGTGCCCTTATCGCCGACGACGATGACCCTCGCAACATCCGTCACCTTCTTGTCGAGCAAAGATTTGACGGTGATCTCCGCACCGACTCCGGCAGGATCGCCCATAGGCACACCGATCAGAGGTTTTTCCATCACATTCTTTTCCATACGCACAACTCCTTTTATCTTTCAAGAATCATCAAAGGGCAATATCCTTGGCGATTTTTTCCAAGCAAAGCCCGATCGCATCATCGCCGCCGATCATCCCCCCCTTCGTCACAATGCGCAGCTTCGGCAGGCGACCGCCAAGAATGCGCCCGTAGACAGCAAGCGGCAGAACCTCGTCACGCACCTCGATGCCGTCGGCGTCCAACTTCTCCAAGAGAGCAATCGTGATGTCACCACCCGAACAATAAATACCCTCGAGTTTGCCGCTCTTCTCCAAGATCTCGCCCGCAGCCTCGGTCAATGTGCCGGAAAGGATGCGTGACACATCCTCCGGAGTGACACCGAGTGCCTTCGCAGTCGCCTTGAGATCGAGATGTCCCTCATCAGAAAGTGGCGTCGTCGTCAGCAAGAGAACGTCTTCAGCGTCTACGGCATCACAGATCTTATTGACGACCCGCCGAATTTCCGCCTCACGCCGCTCCTTCTCGAAAAACTCCTTCACGCGCATGTCGACAAAGAATACGCGCCTCTTTTGCAGCAAATCGGCAATCTGCCGCTTCGTCGTCGCCGTCACGCTGCCGATGACGAGCAAAACCTTCTGTTCGCGCTTTTCCTTCACCTGCATCTCGTACACAAACTGCATGGTCAAGGGCCCGGGATCGACCGTCAGCACGCGGCAGCCGCTCTGCAGCACCGCTTTGGCGATCTTCTGCACATCTTCATTGCGCACCGCATCAAAGACGAGAACGCGCACCTCCTTCGCCGCTTCTCTGACGGCAGCGGCAAGCGAATCCACGTCCTGCGCCAAATCTTTCAACGAAAAGTATCGCACCTTGTGGCGCGTTTGCTGCGCGACAAGATCTACAACATCATCCGATGCAACGGGCATCTTCGGATCGCGCCCCGCATCCGACTCTGTCAGAAGCATGCCGTTCACGAGCATCGTTCGATTTGCGACGATGCGTCCCGAGTCGGGATAAGCGGGTACGACAATCGCCGTAAAGTCGTCGCCCAAGGCGGAAAGTGCCCCGTCAATCTCCGCTCCGATATTGCCGCGCAGCGTCGAATCAATGCGCTTGTTGAAAAATTCACCACCCGACTTCAACTGCAAAAAGGCTTCTCTGACACGTCGGAAAGCCTCCTCGGAGGATAATCCGCGGCTCGCCGTCGAGTAGGCCAGCACATCCGCCTTGTGCTCTGTCGCTCCAGTCAGGCGAAAGAGACTGCTCACACTAAGTCCAATTTTCTTGAGGAGCACGCCCGATGCATTCGCCCCTGTCAGATCGTCAGCAACAATCACGCCTTTCATCGTATCTTCTCCTTCCCGGCAAGCCGATCAAATCGCGATGATTTCTCCACGCGGCATCGCCTTCTTCACCTCTGTCTTCGTAAACGGATAATCCGTGATGACGCGATCCAGTTCGCTCATATGAGCCGCCTTATAGAGCTTTTTCTTGCGGAACTTCGATCGATCAGCGACAAGTATCGAAACCTCGCTTATCTCAAGGAGTTTCCGCTTGAACACGCACTTGCTCTCCGTCGGTACGACAAGAAAGAAGTCCTCCGTGACGGCAGACGTGCCGACAAAGGCGAGATCAATGCCGTAACGCACAAGCTGCTCCGTCGCCATAGCACCCGCAACAGCCCCTGTCTCCGGCAAGACGACACCGCCCAAGAGGATGGTGCGAATCTCTGTTTGAGAATACAGATGCGCACCTATGTGCAAATCGTTCGTCACAACCGTGATATTAGCGGGCGCTGATTTCTTCAAACGGTCAGCAATCTCGAACGTCGTCGTGCCTGCATCGAAGAAGACCGTCATACCCGCACGGATCTGCCGCAGCGCCGCCTCCGCGATGCGCCGCTTAACTTCGATATCGCGCACCTTCTTCTTCGCATACGAAGTCTCTTCCACGATGTAGTTTGGCAGCATGGCTCCGCCGTGCGTGCGCACGAGCAGCCCCTTCTCTTCCAACTGTTTGAGATCACGGCTAATCGTCATGGCCGTGACATTGAGCGCCTGCACCAGGACGCTGCTCGTGACCGTTTCATTCTGCTGCAGGTAGTCAAGAATAAATTTCTTCCTGTCGATCGAAATCATATGCGCCCCCTTGATGTTAATTTAGTTTATATTTTGTTATCTTTTGTTATCTTATTATAAAGCTGTCGTTTTCTTCTGTCAATATAGAAAATAAACGCATTGTCTTTATGCTGCAAAAAAACGGGTGCATGAAGTCTGTCAACTTCATGCACCCATTGCAACAAAATGCATATCCAAAGCATCGTCCGCTCTCTTTCTCCAAGCATCGAAAGTGCCTCAATCAGCATACCTGCTGCGCCAGTTCTGACCGAAGTCTGCTGCACTCTTCATAAAGTCCAGAACTTACGCCAGACCGGACGGCGAGGATTCCATCGCGGTTGCCATCTATGGCAAGCGTAACGGCAACTTTCAGTTCTTCTGAAGAAATCCCCCGTTTTCTCGTTTGAATCTCCTGCTCAAGCAACAATAGCCATTCCATGTGGCAAAGGAGTTTTTCCTCTGAACTGAGCCTTCGCCGAACCTGAACGAGCGCTTTCTTAAAGAAGCCGACGCGGCTTGTTTTCTCAAAGATTGAGAGCCATAGAGAAAGCCTTTGCAGACTCATATCTTGCAGTTCTCTTAGAAGATAATTGCAAGATTCCATCGTCTCACGTCGAAAGAGCGCTTCGGACATGCCGCCTTTAGGAAATTTCCCCTGTTTGAGAATTTTCTTTCGCAGGTCATCACTTTCAAAAGAATAGAACGGAAGTCCGTACGTGGCAAAGTCCAAATAAACGGGCGGCCCAGGAGCATCTCCCTCCGATACTTCAGCATCCGCCATCACAAAAGAAATATCATCGTTCAGTGCAAGCGAGGTCACCATCTGCTGCAAGCAGGCGCTATTGTGGGAAACGTCCGGCAGGAAATACTGCACATATGTGCCGCGGACATGCTGCGGCAAATGCTGAACCTCAGCCCCTGTCAGAATAAGAGGATGCGATATCTCCTCCTCTTCGGCAAGAATGCGGAGGCGCTCCTTTTCCACGGGAGAAAAGCACAGGAGGATGCATTCATAAAAAGGATATTTTTGCAAAGCAAGATCGCGAAGGGAAAGGCGAAGCGCCTGTATGTCGCCATAAAAAGGAATAAGCACACTGACCACGGGCGGTTCTACACACTTTCGACCATCTCTTTCCACCATACGGAGAACGGCTTCCTTCTGCGCATGGGCCTCCGCAATGCCTTCCGCCGTCAGCATGATGTTGCGCAGCAGCTTATGCTCGGGAACTTCCTTCCGTGTGAAGCGAAGCGGGAAACGTCCTCGAAAAGCGTCCTGCCGACTCGGTAAGGGCTCGCTTGCCGCTGACATTTCGAACCGTTCATGCGTGAGGTATGCTTGAAAAATAAGACGCCAATGGATTGCCATAACAGTTCCACCGGAAAACTTTGCTACATTCGTGAGCCAGCCAACAATGTTCTTGGATAGGATCTGCTCTATGCTGCGTTCTGGGAAATGTGCAAGGTATAGTCCTGCTGCTTCGCGCATCGGACAAGATACTGACCTGCCGTTTTCACGAATCGCCACGAAATGATTTCCCTGCGCAACGGACATCCTTCCTTCCAGCCAAAGAGGAATATCCCCGTCTCTGCGAGTCAACAAAACCTTGCTGTCCATTCTGGGACTCCGTTCTCGCACATGCTCGCGTGCGAGAAGGAACATGTCCTGATCTTCCTCGGGGCGCGTAAGGAAATGATCAATCCATGCCAAGTGATAATAAACTCCAAGCTCCAAATTTTGCAGAATGCGGCGACTCTGGAAGACATCCTCGGTATCAGCCAGTAAAAACTCATCCGCATCCAGCGGGCATACGACATCCGCGGAAAACTCACGGAACGCACGAACCACAAGCTCCGTCGTATATTCCCACTGCCTGTACGCCATATCCTCCGCCTCTGCAAGGATAAGAGGCAGGCCCTCATCTCGCAGTGCGCACAAGATTTCCTTTGTACGATCCGTACTCCTGTGATCGAGCACCAGCATAGCGTCTGCAATCGCACAATGCCAGCGCACAAAGCTCTCAATGATGTCCTCTTCATTACGCACCATGGACACAACGACAATTCGATTCAAAGTCATCTCACCTCCGTTTTCATGTACGAGCGACACAAACACGTGCAGCGCGGACGCTTGTGCAGGCAGATTCCCCTCCATCTGTCAGTGAAATCATCCTACAGAACAGCCGCCTGCACCTGTTCTTCCTTCTCCAGTGCCAGCAGCGCCTGCACGTAGAGTGCACATTCAAGGCGCTTTTTCTGAATCTCACAGCCGACTTCATAAGGCTTTCTTATATCGCCGTGGAATAGGTCGGCGTTGGCGTGACAGCCGCCGCTGCAGAAGAAGCGTGCCCAGCAGTCGGCGCATTTTTCCTTGTTGAGTACGTGCGACTCGCGAAAGTACGGCGGCAATGTCTCGTCCGTCACTCCGTCGTAGATGCTGCCGAGCTTGTAGCGTTTCCTGCCGACGAATTGATGGCACGGGTAGAGGTCGCCGTTTTCTGCGACGGCGAAGTATTCGTGACCCGCACCGCAGCCCGAGAGGCGCTTGGCGACGCAAGGGCCGTTCGATAAGTCCATGTTGAAGTGGAAGAAGAAGAATCCCCTGCCCGCGCGATGCCGCTCCATGTAAGCGGCGGCGAGGCGGTCGTACTCCTCGCGGATGCGCGGCAAATCTTCTTCCATGAGAGCGAGCGGGCTGTCTTTCAAGACGACAGGCTCGACCGAGAGGATATTGAATCCCGCATCGTGCATCGAGAGCACGTCCTCGGTGAAGTCGAGATTGCGCTTCGTGTAGGTGCCGCGAAGATAGGTATAGACGCCGCGATAGTCCCAGTCGCCGCCTGCGCGGCTCGCAAGACACCTTCGGAAGTTTTCCACGATACGGTCATAAGTGCCGTGTCCGCCGACGTCGGGACGCATGGCGTCGTTCGTCTCCCTGCGCCCGTCGAGCGACAGCACGAGCGAGAAATCGTTCTCGTTGAGCCACGCGATGTTCGCATCGTTCAAGAGCATGCCGTTCGTCGTCAGCGTGAGCTTGAAGATCTTACCCGTCTCCTTCTCGCGCTTTCTTATATGCTCCGTCACCTTCTTGATCGTCTTCATGTTGAGGAGCGGCTCGCCGCCGAAGAAGTCAATCTCGCAATGCTTGCGCGGTCCTGAACCTTCGATGAGAAAATCGACGGCGCGACATCCGACCTCGGGCGTCATGACGGCACGCTCCATGCCGTAGTTGCCGCCGTCGCCGAAGCAATATTTGCAGCGCAGGTTGCAGTCCTGCGCGACCATCAGGCACAGCGACTTCACGAGTCCCTTCTGGGAAAACGTCGGCGGCACGTCGATATCGGGTGCGAAAAGCTCGCCGAGCGCCATCAGTTCGTGCAGCTCTTCAAGTGCTTCGGAAAGTTCCGCCCTCGGGTACTTCGCGCCGAGCGCATCGACGACCGCCCGATCGTTCGCACCGTCGAAGACGTCCATGATGTCGTAGATCATCTCATCGACGACATGGACGGCGCCGCTGTTGACATCAAGCAGGATAAAGCTGTCCGCCTGTTTGAACTTATGTATTCTTTCTTTCATAATTCCTCCAGATATATGGCGAAGCGTGAAGAAAAGACCTCTTCCTTACGGAAGAGGTCTTTTTTTCACGCTTGCTTCCTGCTCTCACAGACCTGATTGCCCACCGTGCAGGACGTCTTGCATGCCGACTGGCACGACGCCTGGCATTCACCGCAGCCGCCCGTCTTCAGCGTCTTCTGCATCGTCGGCTTGTTGACCGTCTTGATGTGTTTCATCGTATGACCCCCTTCTTGCCGTCTTTCCCTTATTCTACCCTTTTTCCGCTCGCTTGGCAAGATGTTTGCACATCGCGCAGATATCGCCAGACGCGTGCGAATCCCGCCGCCGCGTCGAAGCGGCATTGCCAGCCGAGTTCGCGAAGTTTGTCGGCACTGGGGCGGTTCGCCTTGTTGAAATTGTTTTCCAGATACGCCGCGCCCTTCGGCCGTTCCTTCGCGATGACCTTCAATCCCAGTTCGGGACGCAATTTCACGAGGATTTCCGCAAACTCGCGGATGCTCAAGAACGCCCTGTCGTTCGACACGTTGTACGCCTCGCCCGCCGCGCCCTCGAAGAGGATGAGAAAGAACGCCGAAACAGCATCGGCGATGTAGCAGAAGGGACGGCATGCGCTGCCGTCGCTGTGCATGACGATGTCCGTGCCCGCCGCAACGCACTTCATGAAGGAGGAGAAGACGCGCGGATCGCTCTCAATATCCATCGTCGGCGCGTATGTGTGCGCGATGCGTGCGATCTTCGCGTTCACGCCATACTCGACGGAGAAGAGCCGGCACCACGTCTCGCCCATGCGCTTGCTGCCGCCGTAGCAGCTCAAAAGATCGAGCGGATCTGCCGCACCGACGTCCGCCTCGTGAATCTCACCCGCGCCCTCTTGCATCTTGCCGTAGACGTCGCCGCTGCTGAAGAAGAGAAAGGACTGCGTCCCCTTCTCCCTTGCCAAGCGCAGCAGATGGTATGTGCCGAGCACGTTCGGCTCGGCGACCTCGACGGGCATCGTCTTGTAGTACGCAGGATTCGCGAGGCTTGCAGCGTGGATGATGAAGTCGACCGCCCCTTCGATCTGCCACGGCTCTCTAAGATCATGCTGCACGAACGAGATATATGGCGCATCCGCGTACTCACCGAAACGTGCACGCGCTTTTTCCTCGCTTCGCACATGGAAGAGCAGCCGCATCCCCATCGCGTGTTCCTCGTTCAGATAGACGAGGAAGAACGCGACGTAAGACGCGAGCATTCCCGTCGCGCCCGTGAGCAGCACGGTCTTGCCCCTGAGCTTTTGCCAATCCAGTCCACGCGCGTAGATGTCCTGCATGTCCTCTTTGAGCACCGGGCTATTTAGAAACGTTCTTCTTTCCATCGCCTTCCCCCCAATAATGGAGCTTCTCCACAGGGAAATCGTCGAGATTGTCCTCGCTCGTATCCTTCAGCGGAATTTCGCACGTCGCGCAGAGCGCATGGTGCGCCCCCTTCGTCTTCAGCTGCATACAGCGAAAATCGTAGAGCTTCTTCGAGTTCCAGATCTCTTCCAGCGTATTATCGCAGATGCTGCCGACCAGGGTGTCGCGCGACCAGTCCGTACAGCAGACGACGACGTCACCGTTGCTGCGCACCGTCATGTGCGTGAACGGGTAGCGGCAGACCTTGCGCTCCTTGTAAAGCGCCTGCTCCAAGTACGCCGCCTGCGCTTCCTCGCCCTTTTCCTCGCTGCCGTAGAGTCGGTCGAGGGCATTTTCCTCAAGCTTCGGCAAAATCCACGGTGTGTCAATCAGCTGCTCGTCGGACACATCCTCGTACATGCGATAAAACTCGTCGTTTTCCTCGCCGTGCGTGTCCATGATCTTCGCACAGATGAAGGGCTTCTTCGCTCCCTTCTCGTCGCGGTACTTCTTCAAGTAGGCGATGTTCTCGCGAATCTCGTGCGGCGTGACGCGCGACTGCGTGATGCGCGCCTGCCCATCCGTGCGCACGGAGTAGATGGAAGCGCGCAGGTAGTCGAGTCCAAGATCGACGAGTTCCTCCGCCACTTCCTTCGTCAGAAGAGACGCATTCGTCGTGATCTCCATCTCGTGACAGACATCGGCTTCCTTGATCTTCTTCACCATACGGCAGACGCCCTTGTGAAGAAGCGGCTCGCCTGTCGAGTAAAGCTTGATGAGTTTGATCTTCTTGCCCTGATGGCGGCAGAAGCCCTTCATATCCTCCAAGAGCTTGTCAAAAAGCTCGTCTGTCATATTGCCGAAAGGACCGCCGTGCTTCGTGTATTCCTGTGTGCTCTGCCAGCACATCAGGCACTTGAAGTTGCAGATGTTCGTCGGCTCGATGCACACGCACAGAGGTACCGCGAGCGGCACGACCTCGCGCAGTGTCAGGCGATTCTTCTGATACGCCTCGGAAAAAGGCACAACTTCATTTTCCACGATGATTCCTCCAATATTGCAGCAGACACGCAAGCGCCTGCCGGATTTCTTCTTCCTCAACATCGCGATAGACGCTGAGCTCATGCGCTTTGTTCAAAAGCACTGCCGTGATTCTCTCGCTCGTCTGTTTCTTATCCTTGTGAATGGCGGCGATGATGCCCGCAGGCGCGAACCACTCCTCCCGCCAAGGGATGTGCGCGAGGATCTTCATGCAGAGCGCCGCGATGCGCGCCGCATACGCTTCTTCGATGAAACCGCGCTTGACCGATACCGCATTCGCCGTAATCATGCCGAGCGCAACGGCAGATCCATGCGGAATCTCATAGGAGCTGACGCTCTCGAAGGCGTGTCCGAAGGTGTGCGCGTAATTGAGCAGAACCCTCTTGCCGCGGTCAAACTCGTCCTCCTCGATGAAGCCGCGCTTGAAGTCGAGCGACGTCCTCACATACTGCAGCAGCTTCTCGTAATCGTGCGCCAGAATCGCCTCCATATCGCGCTCCATGCCGTCGATGCCCGCCGCGCCCGCGATGACGTTGAACTTCACGACTTCACCTAATCCACTGCAGTAGTCCCGCGGGCTGAGACTCCGGAAAAACTCGGGATAGATGAAGATCTCGTCGGGCGGATAGAAAGAGCCGAGAAGGTTCTTGAAGCCCTTGTAATTCAGTGACGACTTGCCGCCGATGCAGCTGTCGCAGGCGGCGAGGAGCGTCGTTGGAAAGAACGTCCAGCGAATGCCGCGATAGAGCGCCGTGGCGACAAAGCCCGTGACGTCCTGCGTGATGCCGCCGCCCAAGGACACGAGATGCGAATTGCGCTTGGCGCTCATCTCCGTCATGCGCTCACAGATTGCGAGCATTGCCGCCATATCCTTCTTCTCTTCAATAGCTTCAAGCAGGAAGAATCGCTCCTTCGGCAAATCCGGCAGGCGGTCTTTATAAATCTCGTAAACCGTACGGTCGAGCACAAAAAACGTATCCTTCGCCGCCGCCAAATCCCGCAGCAGGGACAAATCCCTGCAAAAATCCACGCTGTATTCCTTGAACGCCGACTTGATCTTCATGCCGCCCTCTCCTTTCCCATGTCCCGCTGCAGACGAATCCCGCTCATCTGCTGGAACTCAAGCCTTCTTCCTGCGCATCGCGCCGCGCGATCAGCTCCAGCCAATTCCCCTCGAGATCGCGGCAGAAGCAACAAAGGTTGCCGTTTCCCATATCGTGCACGCGCGTCGCACATGCGCCGCCATGCGCGGCAATCGCCCTGCGAGTCGCTTCCATATCACGCACGCCGAAGGCGATGTGCAACCCCGCCTCGATCGGCAAGTTCGTCTTCTCTTCTCGTCCTTCGGGAGCGATGACTTCCAGAAGCTCCAGCATATCGCCGACGCCGCTCGCCTTTCCCTGCTCCGTGATGAGCTTCGTGATCCGAACCCTCGCACCCGCCGCCCCAAAGAGGTCGGCAAGCAGCGCGTCCCCCTGCTCAACGTTTTCGCATATCGCGTGCATATGGAAGACCTCGCGGTAAAACGACGCCATGCGCGCCAAGTCCCTGACGTAGATGCCTGTATGTCGCAGGTTGATCATGCTTTTCCTCCGTCCGGCTCGATGAGCGGGATGTACATATTGCGTGCCAGCTCCTCGCGCGGCAAAAACGGCGCGAGATCTTCCAGCGGGGGACTCGTAAGCCGCCCATCGGGCAGCCGCTTCGTCGCGGACTTCGGCTCGAACTTCTGCTCTTCCGTCACGAACACTTCCGTGAGCACATAGCCTGGTTCTCTGAGCGCCTGCGCGATTTTTTCGTGCAGCTCCACGTTGGAAGAAATCTTGATGTAGGGCATCTCGAACGCCTGCGCGATTCGCTCAAACGACGGGAAGCCGAGATCGCCGCTCTCGGGGCCGACGCCGACGAGCGCATTGCCAAAGACGTTCTTCTGCGTCTGGCGGATCTGATGATAGCCGTTGTTGTTGATGACGAAGAGTTTGACGGGCAGCCGATTCGTGACGACGGTCTGCAATTCCTGCAGGTTCATCATGATGCTGCCGTCGCCCTCAAGGCAGACGACGCTCTCACCGCTCGCGACGGCTGCGCCGACGGCAGCGGGCAGGCCGTAGCCCATCGACGAGATGCCGCAGTTCATGAGGAAGCGGCTGCCCTCCTTGATGAAGTACGACTGGCTGCCGACAACGCTCGCAGACCCGTTGGTGACGACCGTGATGCTGCCCTCGGGCAGAGCGCGGCTCAAAGCATCCATGAAAGCATAGACATTCGTCTTGCCCGCCGCTTCCTTCTGCTCGGGTCGCACGACGGGGTACTCGCTCTTCCACCTGCGGCACTGCGCGAGCCATGCCCCGTTTTCCTTCGGCTCATCCTCCTTCGCCGCCGCCAGAAGCGCACGCATGAAGTCCGCCGCATCGGCACACACGGGATAGTCGACGCGGATCGTCGGCTTTTTCAATTCAGCGGGGTCGATGTCGTTGACGATCGTATATGCCGCGCGCGCCCAAAGGCGCACGTCGTAGCCGACCTGGTAGATGCTCAGT
Organism: uncultured Selenomonas sp.; assembly: GCF_963528755.1. GTDB lineage: Bacteria > Bacillota > Negativicutes > Selenomonadales > Selenomonadaceae > Selenomonas. The sequence continues at coordinate 227,867 of NZ_CAURXA010000004.1, read as the reverse complement.
CGACTGCCGATCGAGAGCAGAAGGTCGCTGTTCTGCACGGCGAAGTTGCCCGCGCGATCACCCATCGTACCGCCCCTGCCGCAGTAGTACGGATGCTCCGTCGCGATGAGGTCGATGCTGTCCCAACATGTGACGACAGGCATTGACAGGCGCTGTGCCAGTTCCTCGACGAGCGGCGCCGCACCTGCGAGGCGGATGCCGTTGCCCGCGTAGAACACGGGACGTTCGGCGCTTCTGAGCTTTTCCAGCACATGATGCGCGGCCTTCTCGACGTCTGCATATTTCTCCTGCGCATGAGTCTTGAAGCCCGGCAAGTCGTCGTCGATGAAGCTCCCCTGTATGTCGAGCGGCAAATCGAGCCACGAAGGACCGGGGCGGCCGCTCTTCGCCAAGTGATACGCTTTTCCGAGCGCGAAGGGAATCTTCTGCGGCTCGGTGATCATCTCCGCGTACTTCGTCATATTATCAAGCGCTGACACGATGTCGAACTCCTGCCCGCCCAGCGTGCGAAGCGGCAGACCGCTCGCCCGCACCGTCAGAGAGGATTTCATCTGCCCCGAGAGCACGAGCAGCGGAATCGAATCCTGATAAGCGCCCACAACGCCGTTCAAGGCATTGATCGCGCCCGGCCCGCTCGTCACGCAGAGCGCCGCCATGCGTCCATGTACGCGCGCATAGGCTTCCGCCGCCATCGCCGCCGCCTGCTCATGATGGCAGTATATCGACGTAATCTTCTCGTGGTGTCCGAGAGAATCGTTGAGGTGCATAGCACCGCCGCCAACGACGGTGAATACGTGCGTGATGCCTTTTTTGACAAGAAAATCCGCGATATAGTCTGATACTTTGACCTTCATGAAGCACCTCCGCTACTTCAGCGACGCACCGCCGTCAACGGGCAGCACCGCGCCTGTGATGTAAGAAGCCTCATCCGAGACGAGGAAGAGCGCCGCGCGCGCCACTTCGAGAGCGTCGGCGACGCGCCCCATCGGTATGCCCGAAAAGCGCGAGAAGTCGCGATTCGTATAGATCGGCGTGTCCGTGATGCCGGGAGCGAGGCAGTTCACGCGCACGTCAGGCGCGAAGTTCAGCGCACAGAGCTTCGTGAACTGGATCAGTGCCGCCTTCGACGAAGCGTAGAGGTACGTCTTGCTGCCCGCGATATGATAGGGAAGACCGCCGATCGAAGCCGTGTTCAGGATCGCTCCCTTTGCCTTTTGCAGGAGCGGCAAAAACGCCGCCGTCATATCCATCGCCGCCTTCGTATTCGTGCGAAAGACACGCTCCCACGCCACATCGTCGATCTCGTCGATCGCCCGCGTCACGAAGATGCCCGCATTGTTGAAGAGGATGTCGAGCCGTCCGAGCTCTTCCTGCACAATAGCAAGAAACCGCGCCACATCGTCGGCATCCGTCACGTCTGCACGGACGAAGCGTACTTGCCCCGCATATTTCTTCTCAATCTCAGCGGCAAGCGCCTCGCCGCGCTCCGCATCTCTGCCCACGGCGATGACGTGCGCTCCCTCAGAGGCAAAGAGCCGCGCCGACGCATGGCCGATGCCCGAGGTCGCGCCCGTGATGAGCGCGATCTTTCCCGCGAGCCGACCCATCACTCGCCGTCCTTTCCCTGCCATTCGTAGCGCGTCTTCGTGATGAAGTTCACTGTCATCTCATCCTTGATTCGGTTCAAGAAATCTTTGACATACGCATTCAAATAATCGGCCTTGCTCTTGGCAAAGCTGTACTCCCTGCTCTCATCAAAGTAGTTGCTCGCTCTCTTGGAATAGCCGTCGAATCCCGCCAAGGAGACAGTCGAAACCTTCATGCGGAGCAGAACTTTGAGGAGCATGATCAGCGAGTTGTCAATGATTTCCGTATCCCTGTCGATCAGGGAACTGTAATTCAGCACATAGGGAAAATCGCCCTCGATCTTCGTCACATTCGATGTCGCCAAAATCGGTTTCCCCTTATTGATACTGCGATGCAGGTCGCTCACAAGCTGCGTATAACGCTTTGCCTTCGTGAGAAAAATGCCTGTGACCTCGATATCTTCCGGAGCATAATTCACGGAAATCACGATCGGCTTCTTATCCGCAATAAACTTCTCGACTTTGCTTCGTTCTTTCTCCATACTGCGTCCCGGCCCTAAGATGAGCAGCGGACGGTCCGAAAGTTTCTCCGTCAAGAGACGAAGCGTTGCCGAATCATCGCACTCAATACTCTGATACTCACGATAAAGTTTCTCAATGTACGCTTCATCATAAAGAAGACTCTTCGACACTTCCAAACTGCCCAAGATATCGCGAATCTGCTTGACCGACAACGTTCGTTTGTTCATCAGGTTCTTTACATAGTTCGGATGGCAATGCATCGAAGAAGCGATATAGAAAAAGAGGTTATAACCCCAGTACTGTTTCTGATAAATGTCCAGAATAACATTATCAATCGCTTCCAGTACCTGGTTGACATCATATCGCGCACCCTGCTTCTTGTTGTGGAACATCATCAAGAGTTCCAACGGTGCATTGCCCGCGCTCTTTCCCATGCCGTAGAGCGTACCGTCCGCCAAGAGGCCGCGCTCCGAATCGAGCGAGAGAAAGTGCTTCGCATTCGCATAGCCGAGCTGGAAATTGTTGTGCGCGTGGTAACCGACACGAATCTGCGGGTCAAGATTCGCGTCTAGGATGCCGTATATATGGCACAAATGCTCCTCGTCGAGCAGTCCGTAGGTGTCGACCATCGACGTCGCATAGGGCATGACCTCGTTGACAAGCTTCGCATACTCGGCGAGCTTCTCATCCGTATACGTCGTGACGGAAACCATCTGTGCAAAGACCTTGTAGCCGAGCTTCTTGACTTCAGCGCAAAACTTCAAGGCAGCTTCCATCTTAGATTCCTTGAAGATCACGCGGATGCCGTCGAGGAACGTCTCTTCGCACGGCTCCAAACGCTCAATACTGCAGGCACCGTAATCGATCATGCCGAGAACGAGCGAGTTCCCCTTGGAAACTCCTTCGAACATGCGGCTGACGGAAGCCGTGTCGGGCAAGACCGTACGCCCGCGGTCGAAGCTGCTCTTTTCATCGAGGAAGCCCACCTCAATGAACTCCACGCCCGAACTTACAAGACGCTCAAAGATTTCTACAATCTGGTCGTAGCCAAACTCCCAATTGTTTACATAGCCGCCGTCACGCAGCGTACAATCAAGCAGCAGCCGCTCTCCCAAAACAATCCCTCCCATCCTTTCAGTGAAGCAGAGTCCTCAAATCAACGTATCTTTCATCGCGACATATATTCGCATACTCCAAGACGCCGCGCCTCTGTAAATATCACCTGCCCTCATCTAGGCACAGCATGGCATATGGAATGCATTCCTCCGCGAAGATAAAACTCATAGTCATCACGGATTGCTTTTATGGTTTCAGGGATTTCTATATAATCATCCCATTTATGATAGGTACAAATCGCCATGTATGGATGATATTTTTCAATAAGGCGTGCCGCGCCCCGAAGCGCCGGAATCTCAAAGCCTTCGATATCCATCTTGATATAAAGACTCCCCGTCACTTCTCCTACACAATCATCAAGAGTGCGAATGGCGATCTCTATCGTCCCGTTCGGGTCGATGAAGCTCATCGTCTTATTCTGCGTGAACCGTACACTTCCCGGCTGATCAGAAACCCCGCAGCAGAAAGTCTCCGACAGATCGCACAATCCCATGCTCCTCAGATTTTGCTGCAAGGAGCTGTACGTTTGAGGATTCGGCTCAAAAGCATATACTTTTTTCAAACGCTTGCCAAAATTCCGTTGAAAATCAGCAATCGTATCGCCATCATAAGCACCGCAATCCACAAAAGTCACATCGTCTTCCCGGGAGATCAGAGCATCATCCACAAAATAACGCTCGTACGGAAGGTAATCCCATACATCCTGCAAACGAATCGGCGCAAACTCTTCAACCCTCTGCCGAACAAGTTCCTCGATATAGGCCAAATTGCAGGAATCCCTTTTGTCATAAATCTGCAGCAGCCGCTCTCGATTCGCCTCGCCCCAACTTCTCGGCTCGTGCTCTGCATCAACAAAAAACGGCATCCGCCAATACGGATAGACAAGAATCTCATTCATCCAGCCTTGCTGACGGATATATTGAGCAATCCGTTCGATATCAAAACTCGTGATGACAATTTTCGCCCGCGGATGCTTCGCGATAAAAGCAGGGGCATACATCTTCTTGTCCGAATCCCATTTTGCCGGGTTTCGATCAACGCAGCCAAGATACTCTCCACCGGAACGAGAAATAAAATCTCTGACATGCTGGTTTCTCTCCGGAACGTCGGCATAGATCACGTACTCCACCATAAGCTTCACCTCAAGTCATCAAAGATGCGCCTGAACCATGCAAAAATCTTCCCTGCGGTCTACGCCGGCAAATGAAGCACGCCTTTAAACACAAATCCTCAGCTGCCATACTGCTTCAAAAGCTCCCGATGCTTCTCCTCGTGCAGGAAGAAAAAGTTCGTCTCCTGCGTCGACTCATCCATCTTCCCGAAAGGAAGCAACCGTTCGCCATCGGACGTATAGCAGTTATACCCCCAGCCTTTGAACATCTCGATGATCTCGTTCGGGTGATAATCGAAACGCGCCGCATGCTTTCTGAGCATCTCTGTATAGACAACAGGCTGCAGCTCACTGAACACACGCGCGCCGCCTGCAAAGACCATCTTCTCCGCGCCCTCGGTATCGCACTTGATGAAATCGAGACGCGCAATACCGTTCGCTTCCACGAAGTGATCGAGCGTATCGACGGGGCAGATGATCTCATCCAGACGTTCCTTGCGCTCACCCTGTCCCTGATCGCCCTCTTTGAAATAGTACGTATCGGTAACAGGACGCAGAGATGCCGCCTCGTTCGCTGCAGGTACAAAGAATTTCAGGTCGCCGCTCTCGCTGTAGAATCCCATGTGGTACGCCTTGATATGCGTCTCTTCGCCATTCAGTCGAAGATTCTTCTCCAAGCCGTGGAAGGTATCTTCCACAGGTTCGAAAGCGTAAATCGTCGAGTCCTCATGCGCCTTCGCCAAGCCAAGACTCACGCGCCCAACATTCGCGCCGATATCGAAGATCGTCGCACTCTCCGGAACGAAGCGGCTCATAAGGGAAATCTCCTCACCCTCCGTACCGATCAAAATGGTCTCCGCCCGGCAAATATTCTGTTCCATATCAAAGAAGAGTTCGATGTCCTGTGTCTTGAGCACGATGCCGTCCTCTCTGATCTCGACACTTTTACAATAAGGATTCTTCTTGATAATCTTCTGCACCTCAAGCAATGGCACGAGTCGCTCGCGCGCCAATTCCCAATACAGGCGTTTTGACACCTTCCTCGCTTCGTATAAATCATAGAGCTTTTCCAGTTTCATCGTATCCGTCATCCTTCTTTCTTGAAATGCGCACCGACAGTCTCATTCGAAGACATCCTGTAATATTTTCCAAAGGCTCTCGACAATCTGTGGACCATACAGCTCTTTCGTATAATACTCCTCAATAATATCGAATTTTTTTCGGAAAGATAAAGCTTGATCCTTCGGTCAGATTTTTTGTATGCAGGAAGAATCTCCTCTCTCAGCAAACGCCATCTCTCAGCCGGCATCACCTGCAGCATCGCCGCTTCCGCACTCAGCTCTGTCGTTCCTTCAGGACGTCTTCAAGTCTCTTGCAGATCTCTTCATAGTACGGCTCCTCGCCATAATAGTCTCGAACGATATCAAGCAACCTGTCCAACGACAGATGGATCTGCTCTTCTTTAACCTTTCTGCACCGCGGAATGATCAATCGATCCATGACCCATTTTTTCTCCTGCGAAAGCTGGGCAGCAGGAATATCCACGACCTCTTGCAAGACATCAAAATAGTTCTTAATAAAGACCTCACCAAGATTGGTTCCACCCAACGGGCAGTTTCCCGTTCCTTCATCAAAGAAGTTTCCATGAAGTACGACAAAATTCCCTCTTCGCTTCAATATCTCCATTTGCACATATACCTGAGGAATATGTGTATGATCATACTTCTGTGGGTCCGATATACGAGCATACAGATCGCGACGCATAACAACGGCGGTGATCCATGTCATGAAGAAGCTCACTTGTCTGAGATATTCCAATGGACCATTCCCTTCATATACGCGAAGGGCATCTTCTCCTTGTCCCAGATAAAACAACGCCGCTCCGCGATGCTGTACGAGCTTCGTGAGCAGGACGAGCAAAGCGCCGTCGACAAAATAATCGTCATCGCCCGCGACGAGCACATATTCGCCTCGACTCTCCCGCATGGCAGTATGGATGTTCGCTTCCGTACCGATATTTTTCTCGTTGCAGCGGTAGCGCAGATTCCTGTACGTCTTTTGCATCTCTTGGACAAATGCCCGCGTATCATCCGTCGAAGCATTGTCTGAAACAAGAATTTCCACGAGTTCATCGTTGCCCAGCTGCTGCAGCACGCATCGAAGCGACCTTTTCAAATACCGACTGCGATTATAGGTGATGAAAGCGTATGTCAGCAAAGGCGGCGTTTTTTCCCTTTCCGAAAGCAGCCTTCTCAATGCCTTGTCACCTGTGACGGGCAGCCACTTCCCCGCTCGCGGTGAAAAGGCCTTGACGATGTGCGCGGGACTTCCCTCAGCGATGCAGTAAGGGGGGATATCCTGCTGCACACGGCTTCCCTCACGCACGATACTGCCGCGGCCTATGCGCACGGCCCCCCTGATGAGAACGTTCTCCTCGATGCGCACGCCGCGCTCGACATGAATGCCGCCTTTCTCCGTGAGGATCTCACGATCAGCAGTGGATATTCCAACACCGCTTTCATCGAGGACGTAATCTTTGATATGTACATTCTCCGCCACACTTACGGCATTTTCCAATTCGATGCAATTTACCGCCGCAAGCGTGCTGCCGATGCCGATCTCACAATAATCGCCAACGATGATGCGCGGCTTTCCTGCGAAGTTGGGCCGGACGAGTCGGCAGAGCGCCGTCTTGTGGATGTGCGTCTCTCTGCCGACAGAGATTCCTTCTGGAAAAGAAAATTCCTGCCACGAGGGAATTGTGCTCCCTTCGCCGCACGCATAAAGCGTGCCGCTTGCCTTCGACTCCGTACCGTCGAGATATGTATGGTAACTGGTGAAAAACTTTTTCTGATCAGCTTCGGATGCATCAAAGGAAATATTTTTCACCTGATAGGCGCACCAAATGTTCTCAGACAAGGGAACGACAATCTTGTACCCTTCTTTCTCGAATGCTCGACAATATGCCAGCACGGCATAATACTGCTTTTCATAAGATTCATCCCAAGGGATATCCCATTGTGTCGCAAAGAAGGACGGCAGGATATAACGGACATCGGCCGCTGCTTGCACTGCCGTACCGAAGCGCATCTCGGAAAAATCTTCTTCTGTCGGCACATAGACAGCACCATATTTATAGGGAGAATCCATAAGATTACCACTCACGGGGAGCGAAACACTGCCGAGGAAACCGACCATGCCAATGCTCTCATCTTGGAAAATCTTCAGCAGCTCTTCGATCGCCTGCGCATGGACGAGGAAAATGTCGTCATTGATATAGATTTTAACCTTGGCAACGATGTCCGCCAAGACTTCGTTGACCTGTGCCGCATAGGGCTTTTGAGCATCGATTGTAAATACTTCCACTTCATAGCCGTCGGGCCACTTCACATTCTTGAGAGCTTCAATGCAAACTTCGTGTTGCCCCGTATGGCTGTCCCGCAGGAGCACCGCGATCTTCTTTTCACGCGGCAGGTGACGCTCATGCACCGCCTCGTCTGCACCTACACGGCTCTGCAGCAAACGGCGAATCTCCTCCACCGCCATGACCTTATACATCTCAGGCACATGCCATTTTTTTAGGAACAAAGCCGCATTTCGTTCAATCAATGCATTGGAACGTCGAGCTTTTTCCGCCGCCTCTTGGTCGCCATATCCTTTCGAGAAACTTGCATGCCCGAAATGATGAATAAATGTATCATGGCAGAGGAGAAGATCCCATCCCTGCTGCAAGATGCGCAGAGAGTAGTCGTCATCCTCGAAGTTGCCGGGGCTGAACTGCTCATCAAGGAACCCCACCTTGTCGAATACTTCCCGCTTGAAGAGATAGCAAAATCCCACAAGTGTCGTCTTCTTCTCCCAAGATGCAGGGTTCGATTTGTTGTAGTCCGCGGCAAATGCCTGCATTTCCTCCATGCCTCGGTAAGAAACATCAATCTGCTGATTATTGGAGCAGCAATTCGTGACACAGCTCACAGCGCCGACCGCAGGATCACTGTAAAGCGCACGGCGCAGATTCGACAGCCAGTCCTTCGTGACGACGGTGTCGCTATTGAGGAGCAGGAGCTCCGTTCCTTCCGCAATTTTCAAGCCTTGGTTGCAGCCCCTGGGGAAGCCCTGATTCTCCTCGTTGTAGATGCATCGAAGATCCCCCTGCTCTTTGAGCCACTCGGCCGAGCCGTCCTTTGAGGCATTTTCGACGACGATGATCTCATACGTTCCAACTTCCGTATACTCACGTATACTCGCGATGCAAAGCTGCAGCATCTCCAACGTATTGTAACTCAAAATAATGATGCTCGTCTTATGACACATGTTTTCTCCTCCCCGCCGAATCTTCTTCCAAACACATGCCGATGCCTAAGGGACATTCCTGCAGCGATTCCCCTCAAGGCCGTCGTTCGCTCTGCATCTGTTTCTTGTTCCAAAAGCACACCCTGTCTGCAAGGCTTGTTGCAGCGGCAGCACATAACTCCACAAAAAACAGACCTTTTATTTCTGCAGGATACGTCTGAGATTTGCAGCAACTTGCGGATAGAACGCTTCGCTGCCATAATACTCTCGAACGATATCAAAAAGTCCATCCAAGGAAATCTGCAGCTGCTGCGCCTTGATTCTTTCGCATTGAAAATATATGCATTCTTCCATCAGCCTCTTTTTTTCTTCTGACAGAACCGTCGGCGGAATCTCCCCCGCCGTTTTGAGCAGATCAAAATAATTCTTGATGAACACTTCGACAAAGTTGAACCCCGACGTCGTATGCTCGCCTGACCCCAAACGCATGAAAGGTGCCGCAATGACAGCGAAGTCCGGCTCCTGCTTCAGCATCTCCATTTGCAGGTATACCTGAGGGATGCGCGTAGCATCATGCTTTTGCGGCTCTTTGATCCGCGCATAAATGTCTCGCCGCATGATGGTGCTCGTAATCCACGTCATATGATAGCCAACCATATGGACGTACTCCGCGATTCCGCTTCCTGTATGCACGCGATACGGCTCATGCGCCCTTCTCAGATGAAAGAGCGCTCTCCCTCGGTGTTGGAGAAGCCTTCCGAGTACGGCAAGCAAAGACCCATCGGTGAAATAATCGTCATCTCCTGCAACAAGCACATATTCGCCACGGCTCTTTCCGATAGCCACGTGAATGTTTGCTTCCGCACCAACATTCATTTCGTTGCGATGGTAACGCAGATTCCTGTACGTCTTTTGCATCTCTTCGACAAAATCTTTCGTATCATCTGCCGATGCATTGTCCGAAACAAGGATTTCCGCCAGATCATCGTTTCCCAACTGTCGTAAAACACAGTCCAGAGATTTCCGCAAGTATTCACAGCGGTTGTACGTAATGATGGCAAACGTCAGAAGCGGCGCTGCTACCTTACGTTCTGCGAGCAGTCGTGCCAATACCTGTTCATTCGCCAAAGGAAGCCATTTCCGTTCTTTCAAAGAAAATGCTTTGACGACGCGTGCAGGACTCCCCGCTGCTATGCAATAAGCAGGGATATTCCCACACACGGTGCTGCCCGCCCGTATGAAACTGCCGCGTCCGATCTGCACGGCGCCCTTGATCCGGACGCCTTCCTCGATCCGCACGCCGCTTTCAATCTGAATGCCGCCTCCCTCGCTCGAATCCATCTGCGCTTCGAGGGAAAGGCCAATCACCGTCTCATCGTAAGCATAGTCCTTGATGTGGACATTCTCCGCCACCGTCACATTGTTTTCCAATCGGATGCTATAGAGCGCCGTGATCGTGCTGCCGGCACCAATCGTACAATGATCACCAAGAAGGAGCTTGGGGCGACCGGCGAAATTCGACAGGGCAAGGCCGCAGCTCGCCGTCCGATGCACATGTGTATCGCATCCGACAACGATGCCCTCAGGATGGGAAAAATCTCGCCAAGAGGGAAGCGTCGTTCCCTCGCCGCACGCATACAAAACAGCCTGCGTCCCCTCCGTCTCCGCAGAATCCAGATAAGGATGATATCTTGCAAAAAACTTCGCGTGATCCGCTTCTTCGGCGTCGAAGGAGATATCTCGTGACTGATAGGCGCACCAAGCCTCCTTTGCCAAGGACGTCACGATCCGACTTCCGATTTCCTCAAAGCTTCGGCACTGTGCCAGCAAGGCATAATATTGTGTTTCATACTCTTCATCCCACGGCAAATCCATCTGCGTTGCAAAGAATGAGGGCAGAACGAAGCGGATATCCGCTGTCTCTTCTTCCGAAACTTCTCCGAATCGCATCTCTGACAGTTCTCGTCCCGTCGGCACATAGACAACGCCCCGCTTGTAGTCCGATTCCAGCACATTGCCATCACGAGGCAGGGACTGACTTCCCAGCACTCCAACCATACCGATGGAGGCATCCTTGAAAACTGTCAGCAATTCCTCGATCAACTGCGATCGGACAAGACGCACATCATCGTTGATATAGATCTTGTACTTGGCATCCGAAAGCGTCAACGCTCGGTTTGCCTGCGCAGCATACGAGCTTTCCGCTGCCAGCGTGAAAAGTTCCGCCTCATATCCTGCGGGCAGATGAAGCGCCTGCAGTGATTCCAAGCAGGCGCTGTAGCACACTTCATCCGACTTGCGTACAAAGAACGCAAGTTTCTTTTCCCTCATATGGTCTGCCCCCAAAACTACATTTCGCTGCTGGTGATCTGCACGATTCCATTTAACGTCGCAAGAACATCTTCATAGTACGGCTCATCCTTATAATACGCCTCAACAATATCAAAAAATCTGTCGAGGGAGACATCTATGTGCTCTCCCCTTATTCTAGCGAGCCACGGATACACATGGTTCTCCATCAAGCGCTTTTTTTCCGCAGACAGCAATTCCTGCGGGATTTTTGCCTCAAACTGCAGCATATCAAGGTAATGCTTGATGAACACCTCGGCGAAGTTCACGCCGGCCGGAGCTCGATCCCCCGACGCTTTGAGGATGAAGGTTCCATACAATACAACAAACTTCGGATTTCGCTTCAATATCTCTATTTGCAGATATACCTGCGGTATATGCGTATCATCGTATTTTTGCGGATTCTCTATGAGATCGTACAAGGTGCGCTGCAGGACGATACCGCTGATCCACGTCACGAAGAAGCCAACACTTGCAATATATTCCGCGCAGCCCGAACCTCGCTGCACCTCGTAGGAATCGAAGTTGTTTCCCAAAAAGAAGAGCGCCGATCCCCTATATCGGACAATGTTGCTGAGCAGGAAAAGCAGTGCGCCATCGGCAAAGTAATCATCATCGCCCGCAACGAGTACATATTCCCCCTTGCTTTCTTGAATCGCCCGATGGATGTTCCCCTCCGCACCGATATTCTCCTCGTTGCAGTGGTAGCGCAAATTCCTGTACGTTTTCTGCATCTTTTGGACAAACGCCTTTGTGTCATCCGTCGAGACATTATCCGAGACGAGGACTTCCGCCAGCTCGTCGTTGCCAAGCTGCTGCAGAACACATCGTAGGGACTTCTTCAAATATTCACTGCGGTTATAGGTAATGAAGGCAACGGTAAGAAGCGGCGGTGTCTTCTCCCGTTCTGCGCGTACCCTTTCCAGAGCCTTTTCCCCCGCTGTAGGCAGCCACTTCCCCACTTTCGGAGAAAAGGCTGCGACAACGCGCGCAGGACTTCCTTCGGCGATGCAATAGGCAGGAATGTCCGATTCTACCGTGCTTCCCGCTCGCACGATGCTGCCGCGGCCGATGTGCACAGCGCCCCTGATCAGCACGTTCTCTTCGATGCGCACACCGCGCTCGATCTGGATGCCGCTCTCTGCCGCGATGATTGCACGATCTTTGAATGAAAGTCCTATGTCTCTGTCATCATACACATAATCCTTGATATGGACATTCTCCGCCACACGCACAGTGTTTTCCAGCACGATGCGGTTCACCGCCGCAAGGGTACTGCCAGCTTCAATCTCACAATGATCGCCAACGATGATGCGGGGCTTTCCCGCGAAATTGGGCATGACAAGGCGGCACATAGCCGTCTTGTGGATGTGCGTCTCCCTGCCGACGGCGATCCCCTCGGGATGGGAAAATTCCTTCCATGAAGGAATCTCGCTTCCCTCGCCGCACGCATAGAGTGTGCTGATTCCCTTCGGCTCCGTGCCGTCGATATAGGAATGATACCTCGTAAAAAACTTTTTCCGATCAACTTCAGATCCATCGAAGGAGATGTCCTTCACTTGATAGGCGCACCAGATATTTTTAGGCAGGGGAACGACAATCCTGCGCCCCTCTTCCTCAAAGGCGCAGCAATGTGCCAGCACAGCGTAATACTGCTTTTCATAAGATTCATCCCAAGCGATGTCCCATTGTGTCGCAAAGAAGGACGGCAGAATGCAGCGAACATCTGCGGCCTTTCCCGTTGCATCTCCAAAGCGCAGCTCGGAGAAGCCATCTTCCGCTGGCACATAGACAGCGCCGCGCTTATAGACAGAGGACAGCACATTGCCGTCCACAGGCAAGGACTGACTGCCCCATGCTCCAACCATACCAACGGCGGTGTTCTTGAAGATTGCCAGCAATTCTCCAAAGAGCCGGGGCTGAACAAGGCACATGTCATCATTGATATAGATCTTGTATTTGGCATCGGAAAGAGCCAATGCTTTGTTCGCCTGCACAGCATACGGCTTTCCCGCCGCCAACGTAAAAAGTTCCGCCTCATATCCCGCAGGCAGATGAAGCGCCTGCAACGATTCCAAACAGGTGCTATAAAGCGCCTCATCCGACTTGCGTACGAAAAATGCAACTTGCTTTTCTTTTTTCATATCATTCCCTTCCTGCAAACATCCATCACTGAAAGTCACCAGAGCTTCCAAGGCGCTTTGCCGCTTTGCCACAAACGCTCGAGCAAAATCTTTTCACGCAGCGTATCCATGCACTGCCAGAAGCCGCTGTGCAGGTAGCACTTGAGCTCACTTTTCTTCGCCAACTCCTCCAACGGCCTCTGTTCGAACACCGTAGAATCGTCCTCGATCAATTCAAAAACGGAAGGCTCCAGCACCATGTAGCCCGCGTTGATCGGCGCACTGTCCTCCATCGCCTTCTCTCGAAAGGCATGCACGGAGTTGTCAAAGCCGATGTCCAAGATGCCCTTCTGCTGCTTCTGCATGATTGCCGTCAGTGTCGCCGCCTTGCCGTGCTCCTTGTGAAAGCGCACAAGTTCACCGATATCGACATCCGCCACGCCGTCGCCGTACGTCATCATGAACGTCTCATCCCCCACATACTTGCGAATGCGGCGGATGCGCCCACCCGTCAAGGTATCGAGTCCCGTATCGACGATCGTAACCTTCCACGGCTCCGTATGCTGGTTGTGCACAATCATGCGGTTTTCCTGCGTGAAGTCGAACGTGATGTCGGACGTATGCAAAAAGTAGTCAGCGAACCATTCCTTGATCATATGCTGTTTGTAGCCCGCGCATATAATGAAATCGTTGAAGCCAAAATGGCTGTATCCCTTCATGATGTGCCAGAGGATCGGCATACCGCCGATCTCCACCATGGGCTTGGGTCGTCTTTCCGACTCCTCGGTGATTCGCGTACCGAATCCGCCTGCCAGAAGCACTGTTTTCAAATCTTCATCTCCTTTTATTATCAACACTGTCAATGCAGCTCTCTTCCACCGCTGGCTCATAACAGGGCAATCCGCTATTCCCTCAAGATTTCCTTGAGAAGCTCGACAAGCTGCGCATAGTATGGTTCGTTTCCGTAATATTCCTCGACAATATCGAAGATTCCATCGAGCGACAAGCCGATATGCTCCTCCTTAATCCGTTTGCACCATGGAAGAATCGATCGCTCTAAAACGTGCTTCTTTTCTGCCGAAAGTTGTGCTGCGGGGATGTCCACCGCCCCTGTCAATATATCGAAGTAATTCTTGATGAAAACCTCGGCGAAATTGTAACCTTTCGGTGTATGATCGCCGCCACCTTCCGCAAAAAAAGCCCCACAAAACACGGCAAAATCCGGATTTTGCTTCAACATTTCCATTTGCAGATATACTTGAGGGATACGCGAATCATCATACTTATGAGGTTCAGGGATATGGTCATAAAGCTCGCGCCGCATGACGATGCAGGTAATCCAGCCCATGAAGTAGCTCACCATGCGAATATACTGCAGACATCCTGTTCCCGTATATACGCAGCGCGGAATCGTTGCATGATGACCCAAGCAAAAGAGAGCGGCCCCTCGATATCGGATGATGTTGCTAAGCAATACATGAAGAGCGCCGTCAACAAAGTAATCATCATCGCCCGCAACGAGCACATACTCGCCTTTGCTCGCTTTGATAGCTCGATGGATGTTTCCTTCCGCGCCGACGTTCTTCTCGTTGCAATGGTAGCGCAAATTCCTATATTTTTTCTGCATTTTTTCAACGAATACCCGCGTATCGTCCGTAGAAGCATTATCCGAGACGAAAACTTCCGCCAGTTCATCATTGCCAATCTGCTGTAATACAGCTGGCAGGGACTTCTTCAAATATTTACTGCGATTGTAGGTGATGAAGGCAACGGTGAGAAGCGGCGGCGTCTTTTCTCTTTCTGCGAGCAGCTTCTTCAGCATCTTCGGCCCCGCTGCCGGCAGCCACTTGCCTGATTTCGGCGAAAAAACGAAGGTGACGCGCGCGGGACTCCCTTCGGCGATGCAGTAAGCAGGGATATCCTGCTGCACGCAGCTTCCCGCGCGCACGACGCTACCACGCCCGATGCGCACAGCACCCTTGATCAACACGTTCTCCTCAATGCGCACGCCGCGCTCAATATGGACGCCTCTCTCTTTTGCGATGATCTCGCAGTCTTTGAGCGATAGTCCGATGCCGCTGTCATCGTACGCGAAATCCTTGATATGCACATTCTCCGCCACGCTCACAGCGTTTTCAATCTCGATGCACTGCGCCGCCGCGAGCGTGCTGCGAGCTCCGATCTCACAACAATCACCGATGATGATGCGTGGCTTTCCCGCGAAGTTGGACATGGCAAGACGGCACAAAGCCATCTTGCGGATATGCGTCTCCTTGCCCACGGCGATTCCTTCAGGATGGGAGAAATCCTGCCATGAAGGAATCTCGCTCCCCTCGCCGCACGCATAGAGCATGCTGATTTCCTTCGGCTCCGTGCCGTCGAGGTATGTATGGTATTTTCCCAAAAACTTTTTCCGATCAACTTCATCAGCATCAAAGGAAATGCTTTTCATCTGGCAGGCACACCAGGTGTTTTCGGGCAAGGGAACGACGACGCGCACACCGGCATCCTCCATCGCGCGGCAATGATCCAGCACAGCGTAATACTGCTTTTCGTAGGCTTCGTCCCAAGGAACGTCCCGCTGCGTCGCAAAGAAAGACGGCAGGAGGCCGCGAACGTCCGCAGCTTCTCCTGTCGCATCTCCAAAACGCAGCTCGGAGAAGTCGTCTTCCGACGGTACATAGACGGTGCCACGCTTATACGGTGAATCCATGAGATTGCCGCTCACGGGCAATGATTGACTGCCGAGAATGCCAACCATGCCGATGCTTTCATCTTGGAAAATCGCCAGCATCTCCTCGATCACTTGCGGATGAACGACGCACATCTCGTCATTGATGTAGACTTTGTATTTGGCATCCGTTTCCGTCAAAATTTCGTTGATCTGCGCCGCATATGGCTTTGCCGCATCCAGAATGAACGCCTGCACATCATATCCTTGCGGCCACTTCACATTTTTCAGGGCTTCCATGCAAACTTCACAGCGCCCCGCGTGACTTTTGCGGATGATTACAGCGATCTTTTTTTCTTTTGACGGATGGTTCTCATAAACCGGTTTCCCTGCACCTTCTTGATTCTGCAGGCAGCGGCGAAGTTCTTCCACATCCATAACCTTATACATCTCAGATACATGCCACTTTTTTAAAAACAAGGCTGCGTTTCGTTCATTCAAAGCTTGAAAGCGTTTGGCTTTTTCTACCTCAGCCTGATCGTCATATCCTTTGGAAAAACTCGCATGACCAAAGTGATGGATGAAAGTATCGCGGCAGACGAGCAGATCATAGCCCTGCTGCAAGATACGCAAAGAGTAATCATCATCCTCGAAGTTACCGGGGCTAAACTGTTCATCGAGGAAGCCTATCTTATGGAAAATTTCTCTCTTGAAGAGATAGCAGAAGCCCACAAGTGTTGTTTTTTTCTCCCAAAGCATGGGATTCGACTTATTGTAGCCTGCGGCGAACGCCTGCATATCCTCTATGCTTTTATAGCTTGTCTCAATCTGTTGGCCGTTGGAGCAGCAGTTCGTAACACAGCTCACAGCACCGACCTTAGGGCTGCTGTAAAGGGCGCAGCGCAAATTCTTCAACCAATTTTTCGTGACGACAGTATCGCTGTTAAGAAGCAGCAGCTCCGTCCCCGTCGCAATCTCAAGCCCTTGATTGCACCCCTTGGGGAAACCTTGATTCTCCTCGTTGTAAACACCTTTGATATCATCCTGTTCCTTGAGCCATTCGGCCGATCCGTCCTTCGAGCCATTCTCGATGACAACGATTTCGTACGTTCCTTCCTCAGTATATTCGCGTATGCTTTTGATGCAGAACTGCAGAAGGTCCAATGTGTTGTAACTCAGAATAATGATGCTCGTCTTATGACTCATTTTTTCTCTCCTAAACAAATCTTTCACTGATTCCATGCCGTCATCAGATGAATGTTTCCTTCTGGGCTGACATTCTTCTCATAAGGCAGCTACCGTTTCCGGTCCTTGCCGTACGCCAAACAGCAAAGCTGTCTTGTCTGCCGAACGATACGCTTTCAGATAATTTTCAAACACCCTTTGCCAGACCCGATCCTGCACATCAAAGTCAGCAATGCAATAGCAGATCGTATAGCCTTGCGACTGCAGTTCCTTCATTGAAGCCGTCAGATCCGCATCCTCGTCATCTTCTTTCACGTCTTCGCTAAATGTATCGACAAAGCGCCGCGCATCCTTCAGTTCCGACAGTAAGGACAGAATTTTTTCCTCGAGCCAGTTCCACCACTTGATCTTCTGCAGCTTGTCAATGATTTCTTTTAAAAATCGATGCCTGATGCCGCGCGCCAGCTTCCTTTCGTCTTCTTCTCATCCTCGAAGATATTTTGCTCCACAAGAGCGAAACCTGTCATACTGAGTCTCTCTATCACTTTTGGTTCACCGCATCTTTCTTTTCTGCATCCGCTTGATCTCCTGCATCTCCCACTTCCTGTAATATCTCCTTCATCTTCGCCACGACTTCTTCGTAATAAGGCTCCTCACCATAATACTCATGCATGATGTCAAAAATTCCATCCAAAGGCAAATCGTAATGATATTTCGTAATCTTCTGCAGACGATCATAAATCATATCTTCTGCCAGCCGCTTCTTTTCCTGCGACAGGAGATATGCCGGTATACCTGCCGCCATCAATATATCGAGATAATTCTTAATAAACACCTCGCCAAAGTTGAATCCTGATGCCATGCGCTCTCCCGAGCCTTCCGCCAGAACACGCCCGTAGAGTACAGCAAACTCAGGATTTTGTTTCAACATCTCCAGCTGCAGATAGACCTGCGGTATGCGTGTATCGTCATCTTTCTGCGGTTCTTCGACAGAAAGATAGAGGTCGCGCCGCATAACGATGCCACTGATCCAGGTCATCAAGAAACCTACATACGAGATATATTCCAATATTCCCGCACCCCGCCGTACCCAGCGTGGCACGGCCTCCTTTTTCAAGCAAAACAGCGCGACGCCACGGTGCTTGACGATGGCAGAAAGCACGAAACGCAGGACGCCATCGAGGATGTAGTCATCGTCACCTGCTACAATCACATATTCGCCGCGGCTCGCCCGCATGGCGCAATGAATGTTCCCCTCTGCACCAACATTCGTCTCGTTGCAGTGATAGCGCAGGTTCTTGAACCTTTTTTGCTGCTCCTCTACGAGGCTTCTCGTCTCATCCGTCGAGGCGTTGTCCGAGACGAGGACCTCGACAAGCGGATCATTTCCGACCTGCTGCAGCACACTCCTGAGCGATTTTCTCAAATACTGGCTGCGATTATATGTGATGAAAGCATAGGTAAGGAGCGGATTCGTCTTCTCCCGCTCTTCCAAGAGGCCCGTGAGCACCTTTTCATCGGGTGTCGCAAGCCATTTCCCCGCGCGCGATGAAAAGGCCTTGACGATGCGCGCGGGATTGCCCTCGGCGATGCAGTAAGCGGGGACGTCGCTCTTTACAACGCTTCCAGCACGGACGCGTGCGCCGCAGCCGATCTGCACAGCGCCCTCGATGACGACGTTCGCTCCGATCTCTGCCGCACAGCCAATCCGGATGCCACGTGCATGCCCGAGAAGCTCGCGATCCTCGGCGGCAAGGCCAAGATCCTCTTCTGCGCGAGTGTAGTCCTTAATCTGAACGTTCGCACCCACAGTCACAAGGTTTTCAAGAACGATGCGATTTTGTGCCGTCAGAGTGCTGTAAGCGTCAATCGTGCAGTCGTCGCCGACAGAGATGCGCGGCTCGCCCACGAAGTTGTCCGAGAACAGCCGGCAAAGCGCCGTCTCATGTATCCTCGTCCGAGCGCCGACGGCGATTCCCTCGGGATGAGAAAAACTCTGCCAGCCTTCGACTTGTGCATCCTTGCCGCATGCATAGAGAGCCAATCGCGCCCCAGACGACAGCACATCATCCAGTCTGGAATGATGCGCTGCAAAGTAGCGCCGACGATCTCCCTCGGCAGAGTCAAACGATATATTTTCCATCTGATAGGCGCACCAAATCTCGCGCGGCAGCGGCACGGCCATCTTCTGTCCGCCCTCCTCCATGGCGCGGCAATGCGCAAGGACGGCATAATACTGCTTGTCATAGTCTTCATCCCATGGAATATCAACCTGCGTCGCAAAAAAGGACGGGCAGAGGAATCGCACGCCCGTCGTGAATTCGTGAGCGGCTGCCTTGCCGAAGCGGATTTCCTCAAGGCTTCCTTTCATCGGCATATGGACACTGCCCCATACATCGGGCGCCTCCAAGAAGTTGCCGCTCATGGGCAGCGAGCGACTGCCCATGAAGCCGACCATGCCGATATTTTCCTTGCGGAAGATTTCCAGCATCTGCTCAATTGCTAACGGCGAGACAAGGCAGATCTCATCATTGATGAAAATCTTAATCTCCGCATCCGTTTGGGAAAGTATCTCGTTCACCTGTGCCGCATAGGGCTTGTTCGCAGCCAACGAGAAGATTTCCAACGCATATCCTGCGGGCAGCCTTGATGCGCGTAAAGACTCCACGCAGAGGCCGTAACGCTTCTCCTGCGTCTTACGCACAAGGACGGCAACCTTCTGCGCCACAAGCCCTGCACCAGAACTTCCCTCTTCTTTCTCCACCACCTGCTGTCGCAGGTAAGGCAACAGTTCCTCGGGAGCCATCTTCCAGCAATCGCTCGGCACATGCCACTTTTCTTCAAAGAGATCTCCGTTTCTCTCCAAAAGGGAATTATAACGCTGCGCCATTTCAACAGCGTCCTGCGTACTGAGATTCTTCTTGAATGACGCCTTGCCGAAATGATGGATGAACGTATCCCGGCAAAGAAGCAGATCATATCCCACCTGCAGGATACGCAGCGAGTAGTCATCATCTTCGTAATTGCCCGGACTAAACCGATCATCAAGAAATCCAACCTTTTCAAGCACCTCGCGCTTGAAAAGATAGCAAAAGCCAATCAGCGTCGTTCTCTTCTCCCAAAGTTTAGGATTAGATTTATTGTAATCTGCAGCAAAATCCTGCATATCCTCAAGTTTTTCATAGTGCGTCTCAATCATTTGATTGTGCGGGCAGCAGTTTGCCACGCAGCTCACGGCGCCAACCTTCGGGCTGCTGTAGAGAGCGCATCGAAGATTCTTGAGCCAATTCTTTGTGACGACGGTATCGCTGTTCAAAAGCAGAAGCTCCGTTCCCGTCGCGATCTCCAACCCTTGATTGCAACCCTTGGGAAAACCTAGATTCTCTCCGTTATAGATACAGCGAAGATTCTTCTGCTCCTTCAACCACTCAGCAGAGCCATCCTCCGATGCATTATCGACGACGATGATCTCATACGTCCCCGCCTCCGTGTACTCATAGATACTCGAGATGCAAAGCTGCAGCAGTTCCAACGTATTGCAGCTCAAGATGATGATGCTCGTCTTATGGTGCATGTTTCTCTCCTCAACATTTTCTCTCATCATATCATAAACACGCGATAAAAACCAATTTTTTCTAGGGAAGCGCTGATAAAATGAGGTCGCCCAGATTTGCACAGATGCGCTGTATCTATCGAGGAGACAAACCACAGGCGTAGCGGTGCTACGTCGAGGATTTGTCGACGACGAGAGGACAGCGCAGATGTGTGAAGATGGGTGGCTGAATTTATCAGTGATTCCCTAGGAAATATCGCGCTTCTTCCTGCGATAGCCGAGCCACAGAACGAAGAGCCAAACGGGCAGGACAAGGACGGCGAACTGCATGTCGGGGATCTGCGTCATGAGGGCGTACATCATGACGAGGAACGCTAGGCAGATGTAGTTGACAACGGGAAAAAACGGCGCACGGAATTTCGCCCTACGTCCTTCCCGCGCATAGAGGCAACGGAATTTCAAGTGCGTGATGACGATCGTGCCCCAGCTGATGATGACGGATGCCATGGCGATGGAAAGAAAGAGCATGAATACCTGACCGGGGAACAGGTAGTTGAGGAGTACAGCGAGAAGCGTCACGCCCGAGGAGATGAGGATGCCGACGACGGGCACGCCCTGACGTGACAGACTCGCGAGAATTTTCGGCGCATCACCGCCTGCAGCGAGTCCGTAGAGCATGCGCGAGTTGCTGTAGATTGCTGAGTTGTAGACGGATACGGCAGCGGTCAGGACGACGAAGTTCAGGATGTGCGCGGCGGCAGGAATGCCGACGTTCGAGAAAATCTGCACGAAGGGGCTTGCCTCCATGCCGACCTCGTCCCACGGCCAAAGCGCCATGAGCACCGCCATGGCGCCGACGTAAAAGATGAGGATGCGCCAGATGACCTGGTTGATGGCGCGCGGAATCGAGCGATCCGGGTCGGCGGCTTCTCCCGCCGTGATACCGATCAGCTCGATGCCGCCGAAGGAAAACATGACGACGGTGATCGAGAGCATCATGCCCCAAACGCCATTCGGAAAGAAGCCGTCATGCACCCAGAGGTTGGAAAAGTTCATCGGAAATGCCTCAGGGCGCGAAAAGACGAGGTACAGCCCGAGGACGATCATCGAGACGATGGCGGCGACCTTGACGATGGCAAGCCAAAATTCCATCTCGCCATAAGCCTTGACAGCCGCGAGGTTCAGCGCCGTGATGACGACGAGCGTCACGAGTGCTGAAATCCACTGCGGCAAGTCGGGCAGCCAGTAGTTCATGTAGATGCCGATGACGGAAAGCTCCGCCATGCTGACGATGACGTAGTTGAACCAGTAGTTCCAGCCCGAGAGGAAGCCCGGAAAAGCGCCCCAATACTTCGCAGCGTAGTGACTGAAGGAGCCGGACACCGGCTCTTCGACCGCCATCTCGCCAAGCATGCGCATGATGAGAAAGATGACGACGCCGCCCGTCAAATAGGCGAGCATGACGGAAGGTCCCGCGAGCTTGATTGTCGACGCCGAGCCATAGAAAAGCCCTGTGCCAATGGCGCCGCCGAGTGCGATCATCTGCAGATGACGGTTCTTCAAGCCGCGCCGCATTTCTTTTTGTTTCTGCATGGTATCATATCACCTCAAAAAACTACACGCACAAACATCCACTTTGTAGACAAAAGTGCGTCGCCCTCAATGAAAGTTACCCAATCCGTCTGCGCCTTCGGCTTGACTTCTTGGACTTTTATAGAGAATTGCTCTTTTTATTATAGACTGTGCATCCTGCTCTGTAAACAAAAACGGAATGATGCTATACTAGGGAAGTCCGAAGTGAAGAAGGAGATGCAACTATGGCAGAAGAAATCCACCACGAGAATATCGACTACACGCTCTTCGAGAACATCAAGATGAAGATGCTCGGCATGATCAACAGTGCCGCCAGTCCCTATGACATCATCTACGAGGTTGCCAAGGAACTGGAAGCCGTCACGCACGAGGCGGGCTATGCGCAAGAGGTACGCCAGGGGCTGCGCTCCGTTTACGGGCTTGCCATGCACGACCGAAAGCTCCTCGCCGACGAACTTGCAGACGTCGAGGAACGCTTGAAGCGCATCGAGGAATCGCACGAAACGGGCGACTTCACAGATGAGGAGAGGACGCGCATCGAGTTCGCCATCGTGCTGCACAAGAAAAACATCGACCGCCTCAAGAGCCTCATACAGCACGCCGAAGCCTTCCACGAGGAGCCGTATATCGAAAAGCTCTGACCGCGCGAAGGCGCACGTCATACGTTTTCGCAGGTAATGCACATACGAAAAGAGGACTGCCGCTTTCGCGTACAGTCCTCTTTCTATGTCGTTATTCCAAGACATAAACCTTGACCCAACGGCGGCCGAATTCCATCGCCTCACCGTAGGATTCCATACACAGGTCGATGCGCTCGCCATTGATGGCGCCGCCCGTGTCCCCTGCGATGGCCACACCGTAGCCCGGGATGTAGAGGCGCGTTCCCAAGGGAATCACGTCCGTATCCACAGCTACGACGCCCCGCTCTGCGAGCATACCAGAAGCCGTGATGCCATTTCCGCCGCCGTCGGTCGGCAGGTAGGCCGTCGCTTCCATATCGTACTCACGCACATAGCGCATAGCGCCGCGCGATGTTTCTACAGACTGGGCACGTCTTGCTGCTTCTTCTCTTTCTTTTTCTGCGACCAAATCGTGTATCTTGATGTTGAGATTCTTTTCAAGTCGTGTTGCCCCATCCAGCTCCGCCGAGAAGCGGTCGCCGACGTATCCGTAGTCTTTGAGTACCTCGCCCACATTGCTGCGGGTCGTATAAACCTTCTGCCTGTCGCCCTCGAACTCGATGACGACCGGCACGGCACGTTGCACAATAATTTTTTCTTCTTTGTCCGATTTCTTTAACTGAAACTCATCCTTGTGCCTAATCTCGACGCCTGCCTGATGCAAGATCAACTCAGGACTCGAGTATCTGGTGCTTACCTCCAAAGTCTTGCCGTCGACTTCGATGCTGACATTGCGCATCGCGTCCGTAAAACCTGTCGTGAATACGACTCCGAGGATCAACACCATGCAAAGTGCTAGTTTCCTTAAAGTCATTCAATCCCCCCTTAGAAATCTAACGACAGGCTTATTCTAGCACTGTTCTCCCTCTTTGTCAATATATGCCCCACTTTGGTGGAATAAAACACCATATTTAGGGAAAAGAGAAGTGGTGAAAGCCCTTTTCCGACAGGCATTCACCACTTCTTTATTATAAACGTATAAGATGCAATTTTCTTTCAAATGCCATACAGAGCGCGCGTATTCTCGCGCGTCGCCCGTGCGAAATCTTCAAGGCTCTCACCGCGCAGTTCCGCCGCCTTCTTGGCGACGTAGAGTACATGGGCAGGCTCGTTGCGTCTGCCGCGAAACGGCATGGGAGAAAGGTAGGGGGAATCTGTCTCAACGAGAATGCGCTCTGCTGGCAGGCGCTGCACGATTTCGGGCAGTTTCGCAGCGTTCTTATACGTCAAAGGCCCGTCGATGCCGAAGTACCAGTCGCCCTTCAAGAGTTCCGCCGCCATCTCCCAGCTTCCTGAGTAGCAGTGCAGCACACCGCGAAGCCCTCTGCCCTCCGTCTTGAGGATCTTCATCATATCGCCGTGCGCCTCGCGGTCATGGATGCAGACGGGCAGCTTGAGCTGACGCGCGAGATCGAGCTGGCGCACGAAGATCGCACGCTGCAGCGCACGCTTTTCCTCATCCTTCTCCCAATAATAGTCGAGCCCGATCTCGCCGATGGCGACGACCTTTTCCTGCGCCGCCCATGCGGCAAGCTGCTCGTCCGTCGCCGCCGTCATCGGCTGCGCCTCCTCGGGATGGACGCCGACCGCCGCATAGATCGGCTCGAACCTTTCTGCAAGCGCGACGCTCCGCGCCGAGGATTCGAGGCTGTCGCCCATCGTGATGATTTTCACGACGCCGGCTGCCAGTGCACGCTCAACGACGGCGGCGCGGTCGTCCGCGAACTTCTCGCCGTCGAGATGCGCATGAGAATCGATAAGCTCCATCACTTTACCTTGCTCCCTGCAGATGCGACAGGCTCGACGAGGCGCAGTCCGCTCTCGTCCGCTGTGCACAGGATCATGCCGTGCGAGCGGATGCCGCGAATCTTCGCGGGTTTCAAGTTCGCGACGAGGACGACCTTCCTGCCGACAAGCTCGTCTGCCGCATAGAACTCGGCGATGCCCGAGACGACCTCACGCTCCTCCGTGCCGAGGCTCACGGTAAGGCGCATAAGCTTCGCCGTATCGGGCACGCGCTCCGCCTTCCGAATCTCAGCAACGCGCAGGTCGACGCGGTTAAAATCGTCGATCGTGATGACGCCATCTGCAGGCTCAGCAACATTCGTCTTTTCCGCTTTCCCCTGCTTTTTCTGCGCCTCCTGGGACTTTGCGGCAGAGCCTTTCTTCCCCTGCGTCGTAGGCTTTTCCTCCGCCTCGACCTCGATGCGCGGGAAAAGCTGCTCGGGGCTTCCCACATGCGTTCCCGCTAGGAAGCCGCCCCACATGCGCACGTCGGCAAAGCGCACGCGAGAGAAGTCTCCCTCCATGCCGAGCTGATGCCAGATCTTCGCCGCCGTCTCCGGCATGAACGGCTCGATGAGGACGCTGATGCGGCGCAGGCTCTCGGCGAGATTGTAGAGCGTATTCGTCAGTTCCTGCTTCTTCGCCGCATCCTTGGCGAGCGCCCACGGCATCGTCTCGTCGATGTACTTGTTCGCGCGGCTGATGAACGCCCACGTCGTCTTGATGGCGCTCTGCAGCTTCATCTCCTCCATCTCGCGCTCGTAGGCAGCGATTGCACTTTCCGCGTCCGCAAGGAAGGCGCGGTCGATCTCGCTCTCTCCCTGCGCCTCTTCCACGACGCCGTCTTGGAACTTGCCGATCATGTTCAGCGTGCGGTGCAGGAGGTTGCCGAGATCGTTCGCAAGGTCAGCGTTGATGCGCGTAATGAGAGCGTCGCGCGAGAAATTGCCGTCCTGTCCGAGGTTGATCTCGCGCAGCAGGAAGTAGCGGATGGCGTCAGCGCCGAACTCGTCAATGAGCTGCACGGGATCGACGACGTTGCCCTTCGACTTCGACATCTTGTCGCCGTCTACGATCAGCCAGCCGTGGCCGTAGACCATCTTCGGCAGCGGCAGATCGAGCGCCATGAGGATGCACGGCCAGATGATCGAATGGAAGCGCACGATCTCCTTGCCGACGAGGTGGACGTCGGCCGGCCAATACTTCTCAAATTTCTCGGGATCGTCCAAGAAACCGATCGGCGTCAGGTAATTCGTCAGGGCGTCGAACCAGACGTAGATGACATGATCGGGTGCGATCGGCACAGGGATGCCCCAGTCGAACGACGTGCGCGAGATGCAAAGATCTTCAAGCCCCTGCTTGATAAAATTGATCATCTCGTTGCGCCTCGAGACGGGCTGTATGAAGTCGGGATGTTCCTCGATGTACGCGAGGACACGGTCGGCATAGTGCGACATCTTGAAGAAGTAGGCGTCTTCCTCGACCTCCGCCACCTCGCGCCCACAGTCGGGGCACTTGCCGTCTATGAGCTGGCGCTCCGTCCAATAGCTCTCGCACGGCGTGCAGTAAAGCCCCTTGTACTTGCCCTTGTAGATGTCGCCCTTCTCGTAGATGCGGCGGAAGACCTCCTGCACGACGCGCTGGTGGCGCTCCTCAGTCGTGCGGATAAAATCGTCGTTCGAGATGTGGAGTTTCTGCCAAAGTCCCTGAAACCCCGCAACGATCTTGTCGACGTAGGCAATGGGCGTCACGCCCTCCTCCTCTGCCTTCTGCTGGATCTTCTGCCCGTGCTCATCGCTTCCCGTGAGAAAGAACACATCGTGATCGGTCAGCCGCTTGAAGCGCGCGACAGCGTCGGCGATCGTCGTGCAGTACGCGTGCCCGATATGCAGCTTCGCGCTCGGGTAGTAGATCGGCGTCGTTATGTAGAATGATTTCCTTGTCATCAAAAAATCCTCCTCAACGGCATGATGCCGCATTTATATATCTCCCCTATTATAGAATAAATTTATCCTCCTATGCAAGATTTTCAAGTTTCGCGCATCGAGAAAGCACCGATCATTTCAATCATTGCTTGAGGATTTGGCAGTAAAATACTTTCTCCCTCGCTATGTCCTTCATCAAAAACACAATGTCTTTCTTGTATAGATTTATTATTTCTTCTTAATTATTTCACTTGAAACATTCTCTTGAAAATGCTATACTGTAAGCAAAGGAAAAAGTATACATTTTTAGGCAAAAAATGTTTCTCCATGCAAATACTGTAAACCTGTAATAATCACTCAACTCTGCTTTTGCACGTTGAATGACTATTTCCCCGCAGTTGGCTGGCCTGCTTCTAAGGAGGAGATAGCTATGAAAGCCACAGGAATCGTCAGAAAAGTCGACGAACTCGGTCGTGTCGTCATACCGATCGAGCTGCGTCGCACGCTCGGCATCGCAGAGCGCGATGCCTTGGAGATCTACACCGATGAGGATCGCATCGTGCTGCGAAAGTACGAACCGACCTGCACGTGCATCTTCTGCGGCAGTGTAGACGACGTGTCGCTCTTCAAGGGGCGCAATGTCTGCAAAAAGTGCGCGAGAGATCTGCAGAAGGAAGCCGTATAGGTTTTGCGCAAGCATCCAGAAGCCCGCCCATTCCCGCAAAGGGAGTGGGCGGGCTTTTTCATTCTTCCAGCAAAGTCTGATAAACGTCGCGGCGACTTAAGTTCAGCCGCTTCGCTGCTTCGCGCATGGCTTCCTTTTTCGACCTGCCTTCTTGCATAAAGCGTGCGACAAGTTCCTGCGGCGTATCCTGCGGTGTCGTCTCCTGTACCTCTCCATCCGCCGCCCCCGCAACGATGAGGACAAACTCGCCGCGAGGCTCTTCCGCGCTGTAGTGCGCGAGCAAGTCGGCGAGTTTGCCGCGCCGGAACTCTTCGTAGCGCTTCGTAAGCTCACGCGCAGCTGCCGCAGGCCGCGCTCCGCCGAAAACAGCAATGAGCGCCTTGAGCGTATCCTTCAGATGGTGCGGCGCTTCGTAGAAGATGAGTGTTTCCCTTCGCGCGGCGACTTCGGCGAGAAGATCGCCGCGCTTCGCTGCCGTGCGCGGCAGAAAGCCCACAAAAGTGAAGCGCCGTGTGTCGAGTCCCGAACAGATGAGTGCTGAGAGCGCGGCATTTGCGCCGGGCAGGGGAGACACAGTGACACCTGCGTCTATGGCCAGAGCAGCGAGGTGGCTGCCGGGATCAGCGATGCCAGGAAGCCCCGCATCGCTGACACAGACGAGGTCGTTTCCTGCGAGCAGGAATTCCACGAGACATGGTCCCTTCTCAAACTTGTTGTGCTCATGGTAACTCACGAGGCGCGTGTGGATGTCGTAACGTGCGAGAAGCTTGCGCGTGTGGCGCGTATCTTCGGCCGCAATCAACGGCACTTCCTTGAGAATCCGCACGGCACGCAGCGTCATGTCCTCAAGATTACCGATGGGCGTCGCCGCGAGGTAGAGCGTGCCCTTTACGTGCCGGGCTTCCTTTGGCGTCGCTCCCTGCGCCCCTTCCGTGCGCTCCATCTTACGCCTTGTCTCCCTTTTCTACGGCAATGACGTCCTCCCATGCTGCCACGAGCGTCTTGTGCGAGTCGAGCAGGATCGTCGCCGTGCGTCTCTGCGCATTGATAGAGATGACCTTTCCCTCCCCTTCCGCCGACGCGACGCGACTTCCCTGCTTCGGCGGCTTCGGACGTCGCTTGGGGCAGCTCTTTTTGTAGTCCGAGCACTCATATTTGAGGCAGCACATGAGCCTGCCGCAGATACCCGAGATCTTCGTCGGATTCAAAGAGAGGTTCTGCTCCTTCGCCATGCGGATGGATACCGGCTCAAAGTCGCCGAGGAACATCGAGCAGCACAAGGGCCTGCCGCAGCAGCCCATGCCGCCCATGAGCTTTGCCTCATCGCGCACGCCGATCTGCCGCAGCTCGATGCGCGTGCGGAACACGGAGGCCAGATCTTTGACGAGTTCACGGAAGTCGATGCGCCCGTCTGCCGTGAAGTAGAAAATGATCTTATTCAAGTCGAATGTGCACTCGACATCAACGAGTTTCATCGGCAAACCATGCAGCTTGATCTTCTTCTCACAGACCTTAAACGCCTCTTTTTCCTTGCGATGGTTTTCCTCGACCTTACGAAGATCCTGCTCCGTCGCCTTGCGCTGCACGGTCTTCAAGACTTGAGAGCCGTTTTCCTCCACCTCTCGCACCCCCAAGACGACGCGCCCGCACTCCATGCCGCGCACCGTCTCGACGATGACATCGTCGCCGAGTACGAGTTCGTATTCTCCCGGGCTGAAATAATAGATCTTGCCCGCTTTCTTGAAGCGGACGCCCACAATCGTCTGCAACCCCTTGCCTCCTTCATCTATTGAGAGCGCGTTCTTTCGCGCCTGGCATCACCTTTCCGACGCCCACGCATTCCGCAAACGCATCAGCAATCCTTCAAAGAGAAGATGCACGCTTGCGTTGCTCCGAAGCCTCCCGAGCGCCTCACGCACGAGGGCGAGAGACGCGAAGATGCGCGTCTCGGGAAACTCTGCGAGCGCATGAGCCAAAGCTCCGCGCTTTTCCTCATGGTAGATCTGACCGCGCCCTGAAAGGAGCGCGAGCATGTCACGAAGAAGGCGAGAGAGCGCGAGCAGCCATTCCTCAGCGCGATCACGCGGCAATTTGCCAAGTTCCTCTGCTTTCGCCCAAAGGCTGAACATATCGAGCGCAGAAAGCGAAAAGAGCGTCTGCGCCGCATCCTCCATGAGCTGCAACCCGCCCCCTTCGAGCAGGAGCAATGCGTGACCGAGACTGCCGTCCGCCGCCATGGCGAGAGAATGTGCCTTCTGGCCTTCCACACCGCGCGCGAGGAGCGCCTCCTCAATTACCTCGGGAGAGAGCGCACCGAAATGTATGTCACGCACGCGCGATAAGATCGTCGGCAGAAGTGCCGTGCGCTTCGCCGTCACGAGCAGGAAGAAAACTGCGCCCTGCGGCTCTTCCAAAGTCTTCAAAAGGCTGTTCGCCGCTGCCTCGTTCATCGCGTCGACATCGTCCACAAGGACGACGAAGCATCCCGAGAGCAAGGGCTTTCGCGCGACCTTCTTCTCAATCTCACGCACGGCGTCGATGCGCAGGACGCGCACGCCCTTGCCGCGGCTCTCGGGCGCCGTCTCAACGTAGTCGGAATGCGTACCTGCGAGAAAAGCACGACATGAAGGGCACACACCGCAAGGCGCATCCTTTCTGCCGCACAGCAAAGCTGCGGCCAAGAGGTGCGCAACCTTTTTCTTGCCCACGCCGGAGATCCCCGAAAAGAGGAGCGCATGGGGCAGGCGACCGTCACGCAGCATGATCCGCAGCCTATGGATATTCCCTTCGTGCCCGAGGACATCCCTCCAGGAAAGCGCCTCCTCCATCACATATAGAGGTCGACGAGCATACCGCGAATCGCGTCGTGACTCGCCACGATGTCCAGGGCGTCCGTCTGACCCGTGCGAATCTTCTCTGCAAGTTCTTCGAGCTTCCGATCGATCTTACGCACCGTCGTGTAGACTTTCTGCCGTCCCATGCGATCCCATCCCGCCTGCACATGAAGCTGATACATGCGCCCGACTGCTTCGTCAACGAAATTTTTGACGAGATCGCGATACGCTTTGAGTTCATCATACGTCGGCGTATTCGTAAGGCGCGCACCCTGCTCGTCAATCTTCTTCAAAATTTCCTGCAGTTGGCGATCGGAAAACGCCGCATGCTGGTCGGCGAGTTCCGTTCCGAAATCCACATCGCTGCGTGAGGGTTCATGTACAGCGATATCACGCTCAAGTGTCTGCAGCGCAGATCGCTGCGAGCTTAAGGCATCTATCTTCATAAATTCACAAGCCACCTTCCGCCTGCAATTTTTGACTCTCCTTGAATTATAAAGGTTTTTTCATCTTCATGCAAGCAGAAGCCCCTAAAACTCCTCACGCATCGACTTCCATCGATCATGCAGCCAGAACCACTCCTCGGGATGCTCGCGGATGTGCTGCTCCAAGACACGGTTGACCGCCTGCTCGGCCGTGCGGATGTCGGCACGTTTGTCCTTCGTGCGAGGCACCTCGACGGGCGCATAAAGGACGATCTTATGCATGCCGTCCTCCTTGCGCGTGATGTATCCGGGGATGACGCCGATCCCTGCCGAACGAGCCATCGCGGCGGGTCCGGGCACACAGTTCGTCGG
This sequence comes from uncultured Selenomonas sp., assembly GCF_963528755.1. Taxonomy (GTDB): domain Bacteria; phylum Bacillota; class Negativicutes; order Selenomonadales; family Selenomonadaceae; genus Selenomonas. The sequence goes on along the minus strand of NZ_CAURXA010000004.1, from coordinate 197,059 downwards.
CTTGCCGAAGAAATCGAGCACGATGCCATCGTGCCGATTCGTATCCTGATCGGCAAGAAGTCCAACGACCCAGCCTTCCTTCATCATGCGAAACATCTCGCGCACGTCGTTCTTATAGATGATGTGCATACCGACGAGCCGCCGATACTCATTGATAAAGCGATCCATCGCCGCATCCCTCTGGCGCATGGCGACGCCAATAATTGGAAAGCCCGCCTGTGACAGTGCACCACCCATAAGCTCCCAGTTGCCCGCATGTCCCGTGGCGATGACCGCGCCCTTGCCCTGGGCGAGGACTCCTTCGAGATGCTCTCTTCCCTCGATCTCGACGTAATCTGCCATATGGCGCACGATGACGGGAAAGCGCAGAACCTCGAAGAGCATGGGGCCGAAACGCAAGGCGCTCTCCTTGGCGATACGCTCCGACTCGCGCTCATCTGTCCCAAGACACATGGCAACCTGCGAGACCGCGAGTCTCTTTCTGCGCGCGGGCAGAAAAGGCCAGAGGACGAGCGCCAGAGCGCGTCCCAGACAGTCGCAGAAGCGCCCGGGCAGAAGGCAGACGATACGGCTCAAAAAGCGCACGAGGTAGTACGTCATTCCTTAGTTTCCCTCTCTTTGAGAGCTTTTTCCAGCTGCTTGACCTTTTTGACAAGATCGGGCAGGCGTTTCATAGCCGCCTGCATGCGCAGCCATTCCTGATGGCTCTGCACGGGGAATCCCGCACAGAACACACCCTCGGGCATGTCGCCGATGATACCCGAACGCGCTGCATAGACGGAATGTCCGCCGATGTGGATGTGTCCAACCGTGCCGACCTGTCCGCCGAAGGTCACATTTGGCCCTGTCGTCGTCGAGCCAGAGATGCCTGTCTGCGCGACGATGAGATTCCCCTCGCCAATCTTGCAGTTATGCCCGATATGGACGAGATTGTCGATCTTCGTGCCGCGTCCGATGACAGTCGATCCCGTCGTAGCGCGGTCGATGCCGACATGTGAGCCAATCTCGACATCATCTTCGAGGACGACGTTGCCGACCTGCGGCACCTTCGTATGAACGCCGCCCGACGTCGTGAAGCCGAAGCCGTCGGAGCCGACGACCGAGTTCGCATGGAGCACGCAACGTTTGCCGACGCGGCAGCGCTCGCGCACCGTGACGCTCGCGTAGAGGACGCTCTTCTCACCGATTTCCGCGTACTGCCCAACGTAGACATGCGGGTAAATGACGGTGCCCGCAGCGATCTTCGCGTGCTCATCGACGACGGCAAAGGGAAGAATCGAGGCCCCCTCTTCTACCTCGGCGGTCTTCGCCACGAAAGCCTGCGGACTGACGCCCGCGGGAATCTGCAACGGCGGCGTGAAAAGCTCCAAAAGCTTCGCGAAGGCGGCTCGTGGCTCCTTCACATGGATGGCGGGCAGAGGAAAGGCCTGCACATCGTCGGGCAGAAGGACGGCGGCCGCCTTCGACGCCTTGGCCTCCTCGATATGGGGCGGGGCGGCAAAGGTGATCTCCGTCCTGCCCGCCGCTTCGATGTTCGTCGCGCCCGTGACGACGATGTTTTCATCGCCTGCAAGCCGTCCTTCCAGGAAGCGAGCGACTTCCCCCAACGTCTTTTTCATCGTCATGTCCTCTCTCAGTCTCACTGAAGCGCTTTGATCACATCATCCGTGATGTCCGTGCCGCCGAGATGGACGAGCTTCTGCTCATCCACATTGAAGAGAACCGCATCCAACTTCTTCGTACGTGCAATCTCGCCGACGGCCGTCTGCAGTTTGATCGTCTTCTGCTGGTCGTAGATGCTGCTCGTCTGCTGCATCTTGCCCATAGCCTGCTGCTGTGCCTTCTGCATCTCCTCGGGCGGCGCACCCTGCGCCTGCTTCTCCTTCAACTCCTCTTGCGCCTGTTTCTGCACTTCTTCCACTTTCGACTTCATCTCGGCGTCAATGTTCATGATGGCCGGCGCTTCCTTCTCAACGCGACTCGGATCAACATAGCCGATCTCTGTCTTGCCGCAGCCTGCGGCGAGCGTCATGATGGCAAAGGCACCTGCGAGCATCGCCATGCGCTTCTTGTTTTGCTTCATGATTTTCCACTTCTTTCTAAATATTTCCGGGCGCAAGCTCGGCAATCAATTCTTCTGTCAGATCGAGTGCGGCGGGAGCGACAACAGAAAAACGAAGCGAGGGAGCGTCTGCCTCTTCTCGCCGCAGATCTGCAGCTTCATCCGTTTCTTTCGCAACGACGAGGGAAAGATGATGGAGGAGCGCGAGCTTCGCCGTCTTGCTCTCAATATCCTTGCGAATGTGTTCGCGAATGATGCGTATTTCCTCGCCCTTCGCCGCGAGCGCCGCTCTCTTGCGACGCAGGATCTCGTCGATCTCGACGCCCTGCATCGCCTGCAGGAGCGCCTCGCTGTTGCGCCTTTCCGCTTCCGCCTTTTGGCGTGCAGCTTCTTCCTGTGCGCTTGCTGCGGTAGACTTTGCACTCTTTGCGTCGCGCGCGATGAGCGCGTCAAGATACTTCCGCTTCTCCTCGTCGCGAGCAGCAAAGAGCGCCCGTATGCGCTCTCCGCGCTCCTCGCGCAAGGCTTTGAGTTCGTCGAGCAGGTTTTTTACGTCAGCCTCCGAAAGGAACATCGCCTCTCGGTTGTCAATCTTCATCTCAATATTAACAATGCGGTTCTGATAGGCGTCTTCGAGTGCCTTCTTTTCCTTGAGAAAGGCGTCCTTCGTATTTTCTTCCCATGCAGCGAGCGCCTTGCGGCGTTCACGCGCCTGTGCTTCTGCCGCGAGGCGCTGCTGCTGCAGATTTTTCTGCTCCGCCGCAAGCTGGAACGGCTCATCTGCGAGCGCAGGCGGCTTCAAGGCACGGCGCGAACGGCTCAGTCGATCGATGTCGGCGGCGAGCGATGCATACTGCGCTTCAAGATCCGCCAGCTGCGCATACGCCTCATGTGCCTTCTCGGCTCGCGCCACATCGACGACGGCGATCCCGCCATTTTCCTGCTTCGCCGGAGCAGCAGGCGGCGGCTCGGCTCGAAAGAAGAAGACTGCGCCGCCAAGAGCCGCCAAGAACAGGACAGCGAGAGCACCGCAAATTTCCCTCCGGCGCTTTTCCCAAAAACCGCCGCCCTGCGCCTTTTCCTGCGGCATCTCATCCACCTCCCGAAAAGCCCCTGCATTTAAAAGTACCGGGCAGGAAGCCCGCCCGGTACATCATGCGCTCGCGCGCGCATATCCGTATTTTCTTATTTGAACTTCTTCATGACATCGTCCGTGATGTCCTGACCGCCATAGACGACAGCGCTCTTGTCGATGACGACGGAAAGCCCCTTGGCTTCAGCGACCTGCTTGACGGCATCGTCAATCTTCTGCTGGATGCCCGAGATGAGATCCTGTTCCTTCTGCTGCAGCTCCATCTGCGCCTGCTGCATCGCCTTCGCCTTCTCCTCATCGCTCTTATTTGCGTTATCCGCCTCGAAGCGCATCTGCGCTTCCTGCATCGCCTTCTGCATCTCGTTCGAAGCCGAAGCGTAATCCGGATGGCTCATCATCACCTTGCGATAATCGACGACGCCGACGGACGAAGATGCTGCAGACGCTGTGCTCGTACCGAGCTGCGAAAGACCGAGAGCCACGACCGAGCCAATGAACACGAGCGCAAGTGCCACGCAAAAGATCTTGACCTGAGTCTTCTGAAGTTTTACCATTTCTTTGTCTCCTTTTCCCTTTTGAAGAACGCTGCATCGCGATCCTTCCTCAAATACCCAACGATAAACATTATAGCAAACTCTTTTGGGGGATTCAAGCCCAAGAGGGCGCAGACGCCCTTAAAAATCGCCAATCAGGCGCAGCCATCCACCCGAAGAGTCCCGCACGAGTTCGGCACGTAGAAAGTCGTGCAGACGATAGCTGATTCCAGCCTCACCCGTATGATCGGCTCGGCGGTACTCCCAGCGCACTTCAACGCGCGGCAGGGGATCTGCGCGCACCCCCGTCGTCCACGCATGTTCGCGCATATCGTAGCGAAGGCTCGCGAAGATTCCAGGAAAGACGTGTCTCTCGTAGGCCACTTCCCAGCCCCAGTCAAAATCCTGCGGCAGTACATCGGCCTGCACGAAGATTTCATCCGCTGCCGACAACATCGCTCCCGCATGGGCGCGAAACGTTATGTCATTGCCATCGGCAGAACGTCTGCCGATATCGCTCCATCCCTCGAGGCGCAGACGGTACCTGGAAGTATCGCTGCGACTCATAACCGAGGTCTGCTCACCTGCTGCAATCGTTGCATGTGTTTTCAAGCCAAGCGTGCGGAACTCGCCTGATGTGTCGAGAACTTCTTCCATTCCCCGCGCAAATTCCTTCTCGTGACGAGCCACGAATGCAACGGGAACACCGAGCATCTCGTTCGCCTTCGCCTGCAAAACGCTGCGCTTTTCGAGCAGAGCAAAGTTCGCGATCGTATCTGAACGCATGGCGAGATCAATCGTGCGCACGACAGGCATCTTCGGATAAACCGTCAACACGACGCGCGTGTGCCCTGCCGTCTCGACATCGAAATCGGCACGAAACTCGGGCAGATGCTCCGCCATATAGGCGCTTAGACTCTCCTTCAGGACGCCGTTCGTCCAGTCGACAGCGGCCACTGGAAGCCCTTCGAGGCTTTGTCGAAACACCGTCTCGACACCTGCGAGATCTTCTTTTGCCATCTTCCCTATGACAGGCGAGACACCATCGACCACAACTTCGACCTCTACCGCCTCAACGCGATTCGCCCAAGGAGCAAGAGTCACACGGACGCACGCCTCCTCGCCAGGCTCAATGGCGACGTCCGTGACGGAGTAGCCGACGAGCACCTTATCGAATACCTCGCGGATTGTCGCCTCATCCGCCGCCCTGCGCCCCTCATACGAAGAGAGCGGTTTTCCCTCAATGAGTTGTGAGGAAATGGCGGCGACGCTTTTTTCCATGCGCACCTTGACCGTGGGCGGCAAAGATTCGCCGTCCGCTACGACTTCGGCGCGAACCGCTGTGACCATGCCCGAAGCAAAGGCATGTTCACCTCCCAGCCAAAAGAGCACGAAGGTGAAGAGCGCAAGGAGCATCTGTGCCCTTGCTCTTCGCCCAAGCATCAGAAGGAGCCGCCGACGCTGAAGTGCACGCGCCCGCCGTCCGAGCCGCGTCCATAGTCGAGGCGAATCGGACCGATCGGCGTCTCAAGCTGCAGCCCCACGCCGACGCTGCCCTTGATCGTATTCGGCCAGCGACCGTCGCTCCAAGCATTTCCCCAGTCAGTAAAGACGGCGCCCTGCACCTTCTTCACAATGGGGAAACGGTACTCAACCGTCGCGAGCAGTAGATGCGTGCCGCGGAACTGGTCATCACGGTAACCGCGCAGGGAATCCTGTCCGCCTATCTTGTAGAGGTTCGATTCGGAAATCGAGCCGTGCGCGTAGCCGATCTGTCCGCGTACAGCGATGGTCTGCGCTCGACCGACCTTGAAAAAGCGCCTGTCCTCTGCCGTGAACTTCTGATAGTTGAAATCGCCGCCGAATCCAGCGAACTCCGCCTCGAAGCTCGTGCGTCCGCCCGATGTCGGGCTGTAGATGTTGTCGCGTGTATCAGTCACGCGCGACAACGTGATACTGCGCGTCGTGCCGAAGTTCGCATCGCGCCACGCCTTCCATGCTGGCGTGCTGCGATCGCCCTGATTTCCGCTGCTCTTATGCTTTTCATAGCTGTCCTTGCGATTGCGCAGCGTGATGGAGTTCGTTGCATACTCATTGACGGGACGGCTCAAGGTGATCTCACCGCCCGAGTACCTGCGCATGTATTCTTCCTCCAAGTTGCCGTCCGTATCATAGTCGTCGTACTCATAGGTGCGGTTGTAGATACGCAGAGAAGCCGCTGTTTCCTTGCTGTCAAGCCAAGGACGTCGATAAGAGAAGACGAAGCCGTGCGCATCTGTATCATCGCCGCTCATCTCGTAGAGAAGACTCACGGCGTCGCCCGTGCCCCGGAAATTCGTATCGCCGACATTGACCATGCCGACGAGGCCGTCCGACGAACTGTAGCCGGCACCAATGCCAAAGTTGCCCGTGCGTTTTTCGACGACGTCCGCTTCAAGGACGACGGATCCCGACTCCTTCCCGGGATTGAGCTTCATGTTCACGTCCTCGAAGAAGCCGAGGTTGTAGATGCGCTGCATGCTGCGGCGAGCCTTCTTCACGTCGAACGGCTCACCGATCTTCAGACGCATCTCGCGCAGGATGACGCGATCCTTCGTCTTCGTATTGCCCTTGACAGCGAATCCTTCAAGCTTTCCCTCATTGATCTTGAGCGTGAGGTCTCCTGCAGCATCGATATTCATGTCCTCGATCTTGGCGAGGATGAAACCGTCCGCCCTGTACTTTTCCTGCATGGCAGAGACGTCCTTTTGCAGTTCGCGGCTGTTCAGAACCTTGCCTGGCTCAAGCGTGACGAGCTTTTCGAGATCCTCCGTCGTCTCAACCGTATTCCCCTCGATCCTCACGGAATGAAGCACGGGGTTTTCCAGGACATGATACGTGAGAACGACACCCTCGGGCACATACTCCCACGATGGGTAGAGGTCGTAAAAATAGCCTGTATCGAAGATGGCGGAGCGGTCGCCCTGCGCCTTCTTAGCATCATACACATCGCCCACGCGCTGCACGAGGGCAGCGCGCGCCGTCGCCATCGTATCCTTGCCCGCGCCGTCGATGACAATGTCGACGATGGTCTTGCCGTCGGCGATCTTCGCCTCCTCGTCAATTTTGCGCTCCTCGGGGCGATTGGCTTCCCACGCCTCAACGCGCGCATCCTTCATCTGTGCCTTGGCGGCAGCGCTTTCAGCAACAGTCTGCGCATCCACGCGCCGGATTTCTTCGGCATCTGCAGCGGCGTTCTTCATTTCCTGATCGCCTTGCATCGTACCCACGACAGCGACGGCCGCAGAGGCGTCTGCGGAAAAGCCGGCAAAGCCCGCAGCAAGTGCGACGGCCCCGGCGAGGATTCGCGTTCTCTTCATATCCAAGTTTTCAACCTCCTATGCTTCACATCCCCTTTATTGTACCATGAATGCCCACGAGGTCAAGGGGGACGCAAAGTCTTAACAGCAGACTCATCGAATTATAGGAATCATAAGAATCATTCGCGCAGCACGCGCCCCGCAGTGACCATGAGTTCCTGCATGTCTTCAGTCGGCGGCGAAGCGACAGGGACCTGCTTCGTCTTCTCCGTCTGCTGCTCCAAAGCAGGCTGCGGCTGAGACGGCTCGGCAAACTGCACCTGTCCTTGCGCCTGTGCCATCGGGCTTTCTTGCACCCGCACAGGCATGACAGGCAGCTCGATCTCACGAGATTCCGAAAGATTCGTCGCGGCTCCCATTCGTTCGGCGAGTGCCTCACTTCCCTTCTCCTCGTGAATCGTCGTCCCCTGTCCGACGATCGCCGCAGGACTTTTCTCGGCAGGTGCCGCCGTCGGCTCTGCACTCCTCTGCAGGGCGACGCCGCCCAAGGCGAGGAGCATAGCGAGCGCCGGCGCGAGGAAACGTGCGAATCGCTTCCTTTTGCGCGTCTCTCTCGCACGCTGCAGTTCCGCCTCCGCCAGCATGAGATTGAGTCCGCCTCGAATATCCTCTTCCTTCTCCAACGAGGATTCTGCACGTCCCAGCCAGTCCTTCGCTGCCTTAACATGCGCACAGATCCTTTCCCTTTCCTCTGCCATCTTCCTCTCCCTCCTTCCCTAAAAGCGCATGAAGCGCGAAAGCATGCCGCGCACGCGGCGTATGCCGCTCTTCTGCAAGCGGTAGATGTGCGAGGCGCTGACGTCGAGCACATCGGCGATCTTCGGAATCGTCTCGCTCTTCAGGTACACGCTCTCCAGGACGACGCGCTCCTTCTGCGGCAGACGCGCGAGCGCCCGATGAAGCTCTCGCGTCATGAAGCCCAATTCCGCTTGCTCAGCGACGGAAGGCGTCGTATCAGGCAGAAGTTCCCAGGGCGCCTTGCCGTCGGCGCGAGGCGCATCCATACAGGTGACGTCGCGGCTGCCTTCTTTCTGCAGGAAATTGAGCATCCTGCCGCGTATGCGATGAACAGCGAAGAGACTAAAGGCGACACCGCGCTTCCAGTCGAAATTTTCCGCCGCCTCGATGAGTCCAACCGTTCCTTCCTGTATGATGTCCATGATACTCTCGCTCGTACGCCACGGCAGCGCCGTCTTGAATACAAGCGGCTGATACGACTCGATCAGGCGCTGCCTCGCCGCCCTCTCGCCGCGCTCCTTAAAGGCCTGCCACAAGGACTTTTCCTCCTCAGGCGCAAGGAGTTCGACCTTTTCGAGTTCCTGCAAATATTCCTCAAGTCTCATGACGATCCTCCTCGCGCTTAGAACTTGATGCGCGCTTCGATACCGATGACGGACTGCGAATCCTCGTCACGGTTCCAATAGATGCTCATGCGGTCGTTGAAGTCGTAGCGCACGCCGAATTCGCGCACCTTGTTGCCGATGCCTTGCTTGTAGCGCAGCATGACCCTGTCGTTGATGTACTTGCCCACTTCCAGCGTATATTCGAGTCCGTGCGCCGTTTCGCCCGGCTTCATGGCGTCCTTGTCCGTCGTCGTCACATCCTCGCCCGCGATGCGGAATTCATCGAGGCCGAGCGCATTCTTCACGTTCGTCTCGAATTCGCCGAGAACCGTCATGGAAAGACCGAAGGTCAAAAGCGATGTGAGCGCTTGGGAACTTTTCAGATCGGGCGTCTGAAAGGTCAAGAGGTTCACGATCTCCGTCTCGCTCATTTCGGGCATCGAACTAAGGTGCGTTTCCATCGCCCCGATGGGGCCTTTCGAATGCAGGAAAATGCGCACCTTGCCGACGTGCGCCTCCGCTTCGAGCGTGAGGCTCGGCAAGAATGAACCAATCTGGTTGAAGTACGCCTCGCCATCGCGGATTGTAAAGCGCGTCTTGTTGTACGTGATCGTGCCGCGCTCGACGAGAATCGTGCCGGAAGGCTCGACGTGCTGCGTCGTGCCGCCGTAGCGGAAAGCGCCTGAAAGGCGCATATCATAGAGGGCAGGATCATAGAAGCGCACGCGCTCGCCGAGTGTCACGCCGACATCCAAGATCATCTCGGGCAGTGCGCTCTCGGCATCGGGAAGGGATGGAACGGAAAGCGTCGCATGATGGATGTGGATGTCTCCTGTGAGTTTCGGCATCTTCTGTCCGAACATCTCACCCTCTTCGATGTGAAAGTCTGCACTCAAGGGACCGTCATAGAAACTGCTGACGACAGAAAGCTCATCCGCCTTAAAATCGAGCGCATAATCGCGCCACCTGCCGCCGTCGAACGACGTCCTGCCCGCGATATGGTAAGAGCCTGTCCCCATCTTGCCCGTGCAATCCTCCAGCGTGATGCTGTTGCCAAAGAAACGCAGCCGCGCCTTCATCTCCGTGACGGGCGTCGCGACGTCCTTGAACTTCAGCGCTCCGTCCGCAAGACTGACCTCGCCAGCAAACTGCGGCCTTTCGAGCGTCCCCGTCACACGCACCTTGCCCTTCGTCGGACCGAGCGCCCACTCGACGGCGGGAGAGAGAATCGGCAGAAGCGATAGGTCGGCATTGTCGAGCGCGAGCGAAAGATCAATCTGATCGGACGATGCGACCGTTTCATCGGCGGCTGCCGTCAAGCTTCTCACGGGAATCTTTCCCTTGGCGCTCGCGCTGTAGTCGCGTTCGCCAAGTTTCTTCTTCACATGAAGCTGCTCGATGTTGATGACGCTGTCCTTGAGGCTCGCCAAGCCCGTCATATCATCAAAGGTCGACGCACCTACGCCACCGTTCTTCACTTCAACGGAGGCGTTCGCCTGCGGGTTCTCCAGCGTGCCGCCGAACTGCACGGCGAGATTGATCGTACCGCGCACGTCAGCGTCTGCCCCCGCCGCCTTCGCAACCATGCCGGCGGGGATGCCGTTCGCGGCAAACTGCGCATCCATCGTCGCGCCATCCAATGGAATGCGTCCCTTGGCTGCGAATACGCCGTCGCCCTGCCTGCCATGGAGTTCATTGATCGTCACGACGTGGTCGGCGAGATTAATGTTCAGAGCCATATCACGGATCTCGTAGCCTGCCGCCTTGCCCTCGACAACAACGGCATCAAGCGCCGCCATAGGATTATCCAAAGTGCCCCCAAGGCGGATCGTGCCGTTCAATCTTCCGTCGAGGATGTCATTCTTGAGGTTCGCAATCGCGAAGAGAGCGCGCACGTCACCGTTCTCGACGTTCAATATGCCGTCAAGCGCCTGCGTTTCGAGATTCGCCGTGCATTTCATCGCATAGGCGCCGCCGTTCTGCTTGAAGTGGACATTCTCGGCACGCAGCACATCTGCGCCATAGACGATCTCTCCGTGCACGGACTCGATCGCCTGTCCGTTGAGTTGAAGCGTCTTTGCATCGAGCACACCGATGAATTCAGGCGATTGCAGCGTACCCGCGATATGCCCAGCAAACGTGCCGTGGCCGCTGACCGGGTACGGCAGTCTGCTGCCGAAGCGGTCGAGACTCACATCATGTACATCGGCATAGAGATCAAGCGCACCATCGCGCGTGACCGTGCCGTTGAGGTCGACGTCGACGAGCGGTGAGAAGATATGAAAGTCCTGCAGGCGCACGACGCCGTTCTCCAGATAATAGTCGCCGTCCATGCCCGAGAGGATGTAGCCATTGTAGCTGCCGCGATAGAGATGGATGTAGCCGACCGCCGACGGATTGTCGAGCGTTCCCGTGAAGCGGATCGTATTGTCGACGTTGCCCGTGATCGGCTGATCGGGAGCGACGAGAGCCGCGATGTCCTCCATGCGCGCGCCGATGGAATCGACGCGCAAGTCGATGCGTCTCTCGCCCGTAAGGCCAACGCTTCCCTCAGCGATCCACGTCTCCTTGCCCGCACGCTCCACGGAAAAGCGGTCGATGACGATGCTGTCGGCGCTGCCGTGCACGGCGCCGTGGAATGCGTCGAAGGGCTGATGGAAGAGACTTCCCGCCGTCCCCTCGAAATCCGCCTCAATGGCAGGATTCGACGCGGCGCCGCGCACTGCACCCGCGATGTCGAGCGTGCCCGCTCCCTCGGCCTCGGGCACAAAGGCGTCGACGAGCGCCAGCGGCAATGCCGTACCGTAAAAGCGCAGGTCGAGCGCCGTGCCGCCCCGTACGTCACCCTCGACAACGAGCGTGCCGCCCGCCGCGAACGACGCATTGAGGTTATCGAAATGAAGAAGCTCCCCTTGCTTGAAGAACGATGCGGAAACCTTCTCGGCCGCAATGCCGCCGAAGGCCGCTCCCTCACCCGAAAAAGTACCGTACGCGAGAAGATCTGCCAAATCCGTCCCCTTGCCGCTCAATGCGACGTCCGCAGTGCAATTCCCCGTCAGGGAAAGGCCGTCCACAGGCAGTACGGCGGCGATTTCCTCGCCCGAAAGCCCCTTCGCTTCGACGTGTGCGCTGTAGGAGCCGTCCGCCGTGCGGAGCATCCCCCCACCCTCGAACGTGCCTCCCAAGGCTTCTGCCTCGCCGCTCGCTGTCAGAAGGCCGTCCTCATAGTGACCCTTCGCCTTCACCGCTGAAAGCGATGTACCGTAGAGCGTCGCGGCTGAGGCTTCGCACTCTCCGTCAACCTTCCAGTCCTGCGGCGTGCCGTAAACGGAAGCGAGGACGCGCACCGAACCTTGAAAAGGACTCTGCGCCAAGATTTTCGACGGATCGAAGGCCGCGGACTCGACGACGAAGTTGAAGCTCGGCACTTCCTCCTGCCAAGCGACCTTCCCATGAATGGACGCTTGCTGCTCTTCGGCAGAAGCACGCAAAAAGATGCGCGCCTCCTTGCCCGAAAAGACGACGAGTCCACGCGACGCCTCAACCTCCTCGCCATAGACGAGCGCTTTCGCGCCTGAAAGGCGCACATCGCCCGCGAGCGAAACGTCATCCGCTTCGCGCACGAGCTTCAGCGCCGCCTCGTCGACGTGCAGCGCCTGCGGCTCGATCTCATCGGGAAGCACACCCTCGGGCAGGAATGCGATATAATCCATCGCATTGATATTTTCCCCCTGGATCTTCAGTTCCTGTCGCTCTTTCGAGACTTCTCCCTCGACAGCAAGCGGTGCATCCTTGCATCTAGCCTCAGCTTCGACGGAGGCAGAAGACTTGTGCGCGAAGTCAAGCTCAGCCCCAATATCCTCCAAGGCGATTTCCTTGCCCGAAACGGCAACGTTCGCCTTTCCTTCCTTCACGCTGACCTTGCCGCAAAAATCATTTTCCCCTGCTTCCTGCTGCACGAGGTCGGCGACATTCCAGCTTCCGTCCGCGCGCTGCTGCAGGGAAAGGGACGGCTCTATGACCGTCACATGGGAAATCGCAGCGACAGGCGATGAGGAAAGAGCCGCGAAGAGGCTCATTTCCACCTCGGCGTGCGCGGCGCGAAGGATCTCCTCTCCCTCCCTGTCCTGCACTGCGATGCCGTCAAGGGCAAGCGTATGCCAAGACTCGACCCGCACGGCGTCGATGGCGATGGGAACACCGAGCGACTCGGACGCCTTTGCCGAAAGCGTCCTGCCCGCCTCCTCAACGTAAGCGCCCGTGCAGGCGATGTAAGCCGCCGTGCCGCAAACGAGCATAAAAAAGAAGAGCGCGATGACGACTGCAGCGAAAACAATGCGCCCCTTCTTCATCGGCTCTTCCTCCTCGTTGTATCTTTTTCAAATTCTGCGGCACGAAAGGATATCGCGGCTCGATGCGCTTTACATCTCCCCGGCGGCAGCCGCCTCGGCCGCCGCATCCTTTTCTGCTGTCTTGACAGGTGCGGTCTTGGCGGGTGCGCCGTGCGTCACGGGAATCATCGCATCATCCTTCGCCGTGCGGCTCTTCCGGCTCTTCTCATCGAGCAGCTTCTGCTCGGCGGCCATCTTCTCCGCCGCCTCATCCGTATGGTAGAGCGCCGTCTCGGCCTGCTCCTTCGCCGCCTTGTAGTACTTGGCGTCAACCTTCTCACGGTAGGAAACGGTGTCGAGATCGACGGGCAGACCCATGGCCCGGTCGAGCGCCGCCTTGCTGAGATTGTAGTTGTAGAGCGCATCGTAGTAGTTCGTCTGCGCCGCGACGAGCTTTTCGTCGGCGTCCGTCACGTCGAGGTTCGTGCCGACGCCAGCCGTGTAGCGCACCTGCGCGATCTTGAAGTCCTCGACGGCATGCTCGACGGCGACGCTCGTCGTCTTGATGTTCTTCTCCGCCGCCAGAAGACTCAGGTACGCCGTCTGCACGTCGAGCGCAATCTGCTCGCGCGTGTCCTCCGCCGCCTGCTGCAGTTTGTGCACCGCCGCACGCTTCTGGTTCACCTGCGCCTGCGTCACGTTGTTGTCAAAGGCCGCCCAGTTCGCCTGTATGCCGATCGACCAAGTGTCCGCCGAATCGGTGTTGTTGGAAAAGAGGCTGTCGCCGCCGACCGTGCGGGATGCCGCTGCGCTGACCTGCGGCAGCGAAGCGCCGCGCGTCGCCTCCATGGCAGCGTTCGCCTGACGCACGGCATAGTCCGCCGCGATGCCGTCCGCTCGGTGCGCGAGTGCGTACTCCGTGCAGTCCTCAAGGCTCAGATCATACTTTCTGTAGGCGAGTTCGTCCGCCAGCGAGAGCTTCGTGTCCGTCGGTAAGCCAATGATCTTATTGAGTTCGGCGATGGCGACGTCGTAGTTGTTCGTCACGTTCACGAGACTCTGCTCAGCGTTCGCGAGCGAGACCTGGGATGCGAGCACATCGGAACGTGCGACCGTGCCCACCTTGTACTGCGCGTTGACATTGGCCAGATGACCCTTCAAATTGGCGACGGACATCTCGCTGACCTTGATGAGATTTCGGTATTCAAGCGCCTTGAAATACTGTCCCGTCGTCTGGTAACGCACCGCCTGCTTCGTGCCTTCGAGCGCGAGATCGGCATTGTTCACACCGTAGCGCGCCGCCTCAATGCCACGCTCGATACTGCCGCCCGTGTAGAGCGGGAAGGAAAGCGCCGCGCTGCTCCGAAAAGCATAGTCATGGTCGTACATCTTGTATGCCTTGCCGCCGACGCGGTTGCCCTGCGTCGAAAGCGTGAGCTTCGGTCCTGCCGTACGGCGCGCCTCATGGTATGCCCAGTCCGCCGCATCCACATCGGTCACGGACGACTTGATCGAGCGATTGTTCTCAAGCGCCAGTTCCACGCTCTCGGAGAGCGCGAGAGAGCGCGTCTCCGCTGCGGACGCAGATGCGAAGCTCAGGGAGAAGAGCCCGCCCGCGACGAGCGCCGCAAGCTTCTTGGAAAAATGTTTTGACTGCTTCACAATGATTCCTCCTAAAATGACTGGTGCAGACCGAAGTAGGCGGCACGCCGCTCGCTGCGGTTGAGATCTTTGAGTTGTCCCATCAGATACGTATCTTCACGCAGACGATACTGCGCGGAAAGGCGCAGACGGAAGTCGTCGGGATCGTAGGCGTCGGCGGAGAAGCGCCAGCGATTTCCCACATTCGCATCAAGCCCGACGCCCGGCTCGCCAGCGATGAGTCCGGCGCGCGCACCGAGCCTGCCCTTCGTGCGGCCGACCTCAAGATTCAGATCGTTCCCCTCGCCGATATCCTCGACGCCAACGCGCAGGAAGCGGTCGGGCCTGTCCTCCTTGGAAACGTCGACATTGAAGTTCGTGATCCAGTCACGATTCTTGCCGCTGTAGAGAATATCAACCGAAGGCTGCGTCTCTATGCTGCTTAAGTTATCAAGCGTGTCGTTCGCCTTCTCTGTGACGGCGCGCGCCTGATGGATCGTCGCCTTGAGATCTTCGCGCACCGCAGGGTCGCCCGTGACGTCGTGCAGTTCCTCCGCCACCTGCCGGATGTTCTCGCTCGCCTTGGCGACGTTCAGCAGCGTCAAGCGAAGATTCGCGGCCGTCGCGCCGCCGTCGGAGACGTCCGCCGCCATCTGGCGAACCGTCTCCGTCGTCGCGGCAAGGTTCGTCAAGATCGTGCGCATCTCCTCCATCATCGCGTGCATATTGCCCTCATTCTGCAGCGCGACGCGCCCGAGCACGGCCGTGAGATCGCGGATGTGCGCCGTGACCTCGCGCACATTTTCCGCCGAGCCGAGGACAGACTCCTTCATGCGCGGATTGCCGAGGATGTCGTTCAACGAGCCGAGAAGGTCATGCACATCAGCCACCGCCTTGCTCACGTTCTCAAGTACGGAATCGACGCTCGTCTCGTCCGCGCCGATGACGAAGTCTCCGTCCTTCAAGTAATCCGTACTCTTCGATCCAGCCGGCGAGATGAGGACGAACTTGTCGCCGAGGACGCTGTTCGCCGCGAGAGAGATTCGTGCATCTCTCGGAATACGGATATCAGGATGGACGGAAAGCGTCACGCGCACGCCCGTTCCCTCCGGCTCAATGGCTTTGACCTTGCCCGCGAGCACACCCGCATAGCGCACGTCCGCTTCCGGGGCAAGGCCCACAACCTGCGTGAAACCTACATAAATCGTATAATTGCGGCTCGTCGAAAAAGAAAATCCCTGAAGCTGCAGAAGCACTGCTGTCAAAATCGCGATGCCGACAAGCGTGAACGCTCCCACCTTCGCTTCCGTCGTCATAAACCCGCCTCCTTCTCTTCCGTCTCCACCGCACGAAAAAACGCACGGACACGCGGATCTTTGAGCTTTCTGAACCCTTCGACCGTATCGAGTGCGATCAGCGATCCCTTATGCAGCATGGCGATGCGGTCAGCGATGCGGCAGGCACTCGCCATATCATGCGTCACGACGACGCTCGTCACACCAAGCTTCCTCTGCGTCTCGATGATAAGGTCGTCAATCTTCGCCGACGTCAGGGGATCGAGTCCCGAACTCGGCTCATCGTAGAGGATGATGGATGGGTCGATGGCGATGGCGCGCGCCAAGCTCACGCGCTTCTTCATGCCGCCCGACAGTTCCCCCGGCATCATGCACTCGCTGCCATCGAGGCCGACGAGATGCAGCTTCTCACGCACGATGCGCGAGATCTCCGTCTCCTTGAGATGCTTGTGCTCTCGAAGTCCAAAGGCGACGTTCTCGCCAACGGTCATAGAGTCAAAGAGTGCCGAATACTGGAAGACCATGCCCATCCTCAGGCGCACCTGGTCAAGCTCGGTTTCCGTCATCTGTGAGATTTCGGCGTCATCGATCCAAATCCTGCCCGAGGTCGGACGGATCAGCCCGATGATGAGCCGAAGGAGCGTACTCTTGCCCGAACCAGAGCCGCCAATGACGGCGAGCGTCTCACCATCTTTGACGCAGAGATCGAGAGGGTGCAGCACCTCATGGGAAGCGAAGCTCTTCGTCACACCTTCCAGCCGTATCATATTTTCCACCTCAACCCGTCAATAAAGCAAGAATGACAGGAACACATTCAAAAAGAAAATGCAGACGATCGCCGCTACGACGCTCTTCGTCGTGGCACGTCCCACGCCCTCCGCTCCTTCGGGCGCATGAAGCCCGTACCATGCGCCGAGGACGGCGATGACGACGCCGAACACCGCTGCCTTGATGAGTCCGCCCGTGACGTCGTGTGGCACAACAAAGACATGGATGGAGTTCGTGAAGGTATAGGAGGCGATGCCCGCATAGTGCACAGCGACGAACCAGCCGCCGAAGACACCGATGACGTCTCCGAAGACCGTCAGGAGCGGCACCATGCACATACACGCGATCATGCGCGGCACGACGAGGTAGCCGATTGGACTCGTCGCCATGACGCGCAGGGCGTCGATCTGCTCCGTGACCTTCATCGTGCTGATCTCCGCCGTGATGGCAGACCCCACGCGCCCTGCGCAAACGACACCGACGAGCACGGGGCCAAGCTCACGCCCGATGGCGATGGCTATGACGCCTCCGATCGTCGACTGCGCGCCGAAGCGGATGAACTCATGCGCGACCTGCAACGTCATGACCATACCAGTGAAGAGCATCGTCAAGGCGACAATGGCGAGTGAATCTACGCCGAGATGCGACATCTGCGCGAAGATGTGTCGGAAGCGCAAGGGGCGGCGCATCTCTTTAACGGCGGCGGCAAGGAGCAAAATGACGGAGCCGACCCACTCGAATCTTTCGAGCACGAACGAACCGATTTTCTCCAACAGCCGCATCATCATCTCTTATCCTCTTCCTCAATCAGCAATGAAGTATGGATCACATTGTCTATGACATAACCCGTCTCGAACTTCGTCTCAAAGGGATTGCCCTGCTCCTTCGCCTTCTGCCCGAGGAGGTCAATGCGCTTCTCCTGCTTCTTCCGTAGTACGCTCTCTGGCTTCTTCAGGCGCTTCTTCGCTTCCTTTTTCTCCTCCGCTGAAAGGGGCAGCTTGGGCGCGATCGCAGGCGCTACGATGATCTCATTGTTCCTACCGAGCTGCAGGAACTGCTTGAGCTTGTCCGCCGTTGTCTGCGTCTTGTCCTCCTCGGCGCTCGTATCGATGCCGAGCGCGTTCTGCAAAAGAGCCGCCGTCACGGGGATGAAACTGCCGCCGCGCACATCGAGACTCAGGACGCCCGGTGCTTGGCTCTCCGGCACATGGTAGGGAATCAGCAGCTCTTCCTTCTCCCTGCGGAAGGGCTTGATCGTCGTGCGAAAATTTACCGTCTCGCCTGGCTTTGCCGAGGGTTTTTCGGGCACAGCGGAAATCAGAGAGGCCGTCTTGCGCGTACTCTCCATCTCGATGTCAACGTCAATCGAAGTCACGTCGGCTTCCTCCTCCGCATTCTGACAGAGAAGCGTCATGACCTGCGCCAACTCGCCCACGGAAGCCTGTCCAACGTCCGAGGCTGTATAGTACATGTTCGAGCGCTCGATTTTGCCATCCTCGCCCGCCGTCGTGCGAATCGTGAACTTGAGGTTCGCCGTCGCCTCGCCGATCGTATCCGATGTCTTGCCCATCGCTGCGTAAGCGATGCCAGGCACGAGAACCGGCAGAAAATCCTCGTCGTAGGCGATCTGCGCCGCAAACTTCCTGTCATAGCCGAGCGACGTGTCCTTCACGCGCACGCGCATCGGCACGCTCTCGGGAAATGCGCCGATGATGCCGGCGACGCCCGCCTCTCGGTCCTGGTTGATGCGTCCAATGATGTTGCCGATGCTCGCAATCTTCATGCCGTCCGTCGGGCCGCTGATCGTTCCGACGACCTTGGCGTCCGTCATAAAGTAGTTGACATTTCCCTTGTGCAGGAACGGATGACCAAAGGCCAGCACGCGCTTTCCGTCGACCGCCGTCACCGTCCCCGTCGCGCCGACGGAAAAATCGCCGTAAGAAACGGCGACACCGACGGCGCTCCCGGGCGCGAGAGCCGCATCATAGACGACATGTGCGCCTGGCGTCGGCGTGCCGAATGCCGGCATCTCGCCCGCCTTGAAACCGAGGGCAGAAAGCTTATCCTCCATATAGGCGGAGCCGCTTCTACCGAATCCTGCGAGATAGAGCGTCGACTTCGCCTGCGTCTCGTGCTTCTTCGCTGCTGGCTTCGCACCTTCTTCAGGCACGGGCTTCTTCTCCGCAGGTTTCTCTTCTGCCGGCTTCTTTGACGCCTCTGCCGGTTCTTTCGTCTCCTTCGTCGGCTCTTTCATCGCCTCGGCTGGTTTCTTCCCTGTCTCAGCAGGATTTCCCTTCGCCTTGGCAGGCTTCTTTCTCGCTCCTTCGGGCTTTTCTCCTTCTCCCGCAGGCTTCTTCTCCGCTTCTGCAGGCTTTTTCTTTTCTCCCGCAGGCTTCTCTTCTGCCTTTGCAGACTCCTCCTTCTCAGGCGCAGGCTTCTCCTTTGCCTTTGTCTTCTTTTCTTCAGCAGCTGCAGATTTTTCTTTCTCTGCTTTCTCTCTCTTTTCGGAGTCTTTTCCCTGCTTTCCTGCTGGCTTCTTGTCAGGCTTTTCCGCTGTCCCCCCGGCTAGCTCCGGCAGTTCTTCCTTTTCGAGCTTGGCACGCTTTCCTGCCGTCTGCTCCGTCCCACCTTCGCCGCCTTCGCCAGCACCTTCACCGATGCCCTCGCCCATCGGCTCATCGGCGTCCGCTGCCTTTTCCTTCTTTTCCTTCTTCAAATGAACCGCCTTGTAGTCGGGCATATCCCAGATGGGCAGCATCTCATCGATCGGCGTGATGAAAAACGTATAGAGGCTCATGCCCTTGATACCCGCCGAAAGCGCTCCGACAAGCGCCCCGTCCACATAGACAGGGCTACCGCTCATGCCCTGCAGCGTGCCGCCCGTGCGCTCGACGACAGGGCCTGACGCCTTCGCCATGATGCGGTTCGTCGACGAGCCTTCCTCATATGTGCCGACGACATCGACGTGAAACGGCACGATCTCGCCCGACTCATCGACCACAGTGTACGCCGTCCCTTCCATGCCCGGGTATACCTCCGAAAGCGGCAAAGTCGGTGGCAGGGAAGCCGCTGCCACCACGCCCATGGAAAGAGACAGCGACAAACTGAGCGCGAGCATCTTCTTTTTGAAATTACGCAAACATATCACCTCGTACAGATTGGAGAGCGGCACAAAAGAGGGAGTCTTCCCTCGCAATCATTCATCCTGTTTTTTCAAGCGCGCGACGACCTGTCCCGCAGCGATGTCATCGCCGACGGAGACGAGCATCTCGCTCACGCTACAGTCCTCTTCGGCACGCGCCGCCGCGACCTCGCCCGTCAACGTGCGTACGCGCACGATCTCCGCACCCGCCGCAAGCGTACTTCCCGGCTCAGCCCGCCATGTGACTGTTCCGGCAATACCAGACTTCACATCCACTGCCGCCTCTGCCCTCAAAGCATGGAAAGCGAGCAGTATAACACCAAGAAAAAGACCAAATGTCAGTATTTTTTTCATTTACATCTCCTCCATTATAGCGAATTCTTTCTGATGTGCCAACAAAAACTATAAGAAGAGTCGTCGTCAGCGCGGCAAGAGCGCGAGCGCCGAGCCGACGGCACGCTCCTGCCCGTCGGACGGACTGTTCTCGAGTTCGCCACCGACGACGAGCGCACTCGAACCGCCGCCATCGAAGTTGATCGCCTGAACGGCGCCGAACTGCAGCATGAACTCCGCCATCTCCTGCAGCGTGCAGCCAATGCTGTGCGACTGGCGTCCGTCGACGACGGCGAGCAGGTAATGCCCAGCCGCCGTCACGCCGAACGCTGTGCGCGGCGCACGTCCGCGTGCGATATCGGGAGGAAATTCCTCCTCCTCCGACGTCACATGAACAATACCATCCTTGACAAGCATCGGGCCTGCTCCGATGACTGTCGGCAGGCTCTCCCAAGGCGCACCGATCGCCTCCTCTACACGCACAGCATCGCCGACCTTCACTTGGGCGAAGGCATCCTTCGCCTTGCCGTGTACTGAGATGACGAGGCCGTCTTTCGGAATCGTGCTGTCCGCCGTGTTGACGGCAGCAACTCTGCCGCCGCGGACGATGTACTCCTGTCCGTATTCATTCGTGCGCGTCGTCGATCCATAGTAATGATTGTAGATCACGAGACTATCCTCGCCGCGCTCCGCATCGACGCCGCCCACGGGCCAGCTTCTCTTGCCGAGCGTCACCGTTCCGCTGTAATCGACAGGGCCGAAATATGCCCTGCCGTCGGCGTCAAACCCCACAGCACTGCGCCGAAAGTACGTCGTGCCGACAATCGTGCCGTCCAGCTTCAAAAGACCCAGAATCTCGCCGCTCGGTGCAAAATAGGATGCATTAATCGCCGCAGCGGCTCCTGCCATATCTGACATCGCGCTGACTGAAGCACGTCCTGGCACAGCCCCCTTGGCGAGCACAGGCACGGCGCGATAGCGGGCAGGATCAGCTTCCAGCACCCATCCCGTCAGGCGGCCGCGAGCGTCGAGCCTCTTGAGCGTCGAGAGCTTCAAACCGGGCGCAGGTGTCTCCTCGGAAACGACCTCATACTCCTTCTGCACATCGATGAAGAGGCGCGTCGGATTCGCCAGCGTCTTGATCTCGTAAGATGCCGGCGCCGCAAGATCGATGATGACCTTGACGCCCTGCGGCACAGCCGATACGCGCACGCTCTCGACCATGCTGCCCGAAATCTCCGGCTGCACGACCTGACTGCGTGCGCCCGCAAGGAAAAGCACGATCCTCTGTCCATCGTTTTCCGTATGGACTTCGTAGGTGGGCAGCGTCGTCAAGTCGAAGACAACGCGCTCACGCTCGTCGCTCGTACCAAAGCGCACGCCCGTCAGCGTCTTCGCCGCTTGCTGCTGCACCTGCACACGAGCCTGCGTTTGCGGCAGTGCCGCAAACGAAACGGCATCTGTTCCCAAGGCCACCGCCAGAGCCAAAGCCAAACTCAGCGCCATCTTCTTCATACTCTCGCCATCCCCTCAAAATCCATCTAGTGAAGATTATTATAGCACGAATTCAAGTGAATCGGTGGAAAATCTTTGACTGAAAATCCTTTAACGGAGGAACAGAACATGCGCCGCATCATGCGCACACAAAACAGGCATCCTTCCATCATCGGAAGGATGCCTGTTGCTTTTCGTATTATTTCCCTGCCTGCCCTCAGTCGCGCTTTCGGTTCATCCACTCAGGGATGTCGAAGTTGCTGAAGCTCGGCGCTTTCGGTAGCGGCGTATCGGCCTGGGAAACGGGCTTTGCGCCAGGCTGCACGGGCTTTCCCGGGACAGCCGTCGCAGCGGGACGTTGGATGCCTATCGTATCGTTGTCAAAACCCGTCGCGATGACGGTCACACGCACGGTGTCGCCGAGCGTTTCGTCGAGGGACGCGCCGAAGATGATATTCGCATCGACGTTGACGGCCTCCTGAATCGTCGACGAGGCTTCGTTGACTTCGTACATGCTGAGGTTCTCCGCTGAGCTGGAGATGTTGAGGAGAACGCCGTGCGCCCCTTCGATGCTCGTCTCCAAGAGCGGCGACTCGATCGCGTACTTGGCGGCGGCGACAGCGGCATTCTCGCCCGTTGCCTCGCCAATACCCATGAGCGCCGAGCCTGCATTGCTCATGATGGACTTGACATCAGCGAAGTCGAGGTTGATGAGTCCTGGCACGGCGATGAGGTCGGAGATGCCCTTGACGCCCTGGCGCAGGACATCGTCGGCGAAGCTGAACGCATCCGTAATCGATGTCTTCTTGTCGACGACCTGCAGCAGGCGGTCATTCGGAATCGTGATGATCGTGTCGACGTGCTGCTGCAGCTTCTCGATGCCCGCCTCCGCCTTCTTCTGGCGCAGACGCCCTTCAAACGTGAAGGGGCGTGTGACGACGCCAACGGTCAGAGCGCCGATCTCACGCGCGCACTCGGCGACGACGGGCGCCGCGCCCGTGCCCGTGCCACCGCCCATGCCAGCGGTCACGAAGACCATGTCCGCACCCTGCAGCGACTGCAGGATGTCGTCGCGGCTCTCTTCCGCCGCCTGCTCGCCGATCTCGGGACGCGCACCCGCACCGAGGCCACGCGTAAGTTTCTCGCCGATCTGGATGCGTTTCGGCGCCATTGCGTGCAAAAGAGCCTGCGCGTCCGTGTTGACAGCGATGAACTCCACGCCCTGCAATCCCGCTGAAATCATGCGATTCACAGCATTGCTGCCGCCGCCGCCTACGCCAATGACCTTGATCTTGGCGAACTGGTCCAAACCCATATCATCCAATTCAAACACGATAGCAACCCCCAAAGTATAGCATAGTCCGCCTTTCGTCCCAACAGAGGGAGCACGGCAGTCGTCCTCAAAAGTTTCCCTACCATTCTATCATTATTTTAATACGTGCGCCATAAAAAAATTATGAAAATGCTTGCTTTTTTCTCTTTTTGCCGCTCTAATTATGCTTTTCGAAGAAATGACGGCGCAGAATCGCCAAATTCTGGAAAACACGCAAGCCGAACGCCAAGAGCGCCACATAGTAGAGGTCGATGCCGAGGCGATCGCCGATGTAGACGAGGAACGCCGCCATGAGGGCGTTCATAAAGAAGCCCGAGATGAATACGGCATTGTCGAAGTGGTTTTCCGACGCCGCCCGAAGGCCGCCGAAAACGGAATCGAGCGAGGCGAGCAGGGCGACGGAGGAGAGCTTCGCGTAGGCGAGCGGCACGGTGATCGGAGAGAGCATGCCGACAGCGACGCCGACGAGAAGTCCGAGAACGGGCAGAATCATTTTGCTCCCTCCTTTTCATCCGAAAGCGTTTCGATGGCTTTCGCGTACTTGAACGACGCCGCGCCCTTGTAGGCAGGCACCTCGACATGCTCTTCCTTCTTCACGTCGATCTGTATGCCCCAGACCTTCAGCGTGTCCTCGACGCCGCCGCGCATCTTGATCGACTTCTCCAAACTCTCGGGGTCGCCGATGGCATGAATCTTGTAGGGCGGTGCCGAACGTACATTGTTGACGGAGAGCGTCGGCCCCGCGCAGCGGATCTCCGACGTACCCGTGAGCCTCTGCCCGTTGATGGACACGGCTTCTGCACCTGCGGCGCGCAGTTCGTTGATGACGCGCAGGAGATCGTCGTCATGAATGAGGTAGAGGTTCGGATTCTCGCCCGCCTTCGACGTCGCCTTGCTGTCGTCGAGCGTGACGATGACGCCCGGTCCCGCGAGCGCCGTGAAGCCGCCCTTCATGCGCTGGTAGTCGTTGCTCGGCCCCTCTGACGCTGCGTCTTTCGTATCCTTCAGTTCTTCCTGCAGACGGTCACGCTCCTTCTCCGTCTCCAGAAGACGCGTGGCAAGTTCCTCCACACGCTGCTGCGATACGGACTGGCGCATGTCCTCCGTCGCACGGAACTGCACGGCGAGCATGAAGCCCAGCACCATGCAGACAAAGGCGATGGACCACCGCCCCTGCTTGAAATTGATCATAAAATGCCTCCCGAGCTGTTGCTGAAATGAGATAACAAAGAGATTATAACGCAAACTCAAATTTTCTTCCACAACTATTGCTTGAGCTTGATGAACGGCGCCGTGTACTTGAAGTCGACGTACTCGACGGGGCGCTGCTTGACCTCCTGATCGACGATGAAGCTGTCCGTCAGATGCGCCTTTTCTTCCAAGCGGTCGAGCGCACCGAGGCGGATCTGCACACCGCCCGTCGTGTACGCCATGACGTCGTCCGGCTTCTTCAGCGACACCTCGGAGATCTGCGCATTCGTCTCAGGCTTCAGGGCATTGAGATAGACGAGCGCCGCTTTGAGATTTTCATCCGTCGTTTTGTCGCCGATGTAGATGTCCTTGAGCTTGATGCCCGTGACCATGGGAATCGGCATCTTCTTCAGCGTCTTGTAAGCGTCGATGACCGTGCCTTCGCGGTCGAGATCGACGTAGCCAAAGTCGCAGTCGACGGTGGCAACGGGGCGGCGTTCGACGATCTGGATCTCAAGTGTCGACGGCAAGGAGCGGCGCACGCTCGCCTGCTCGACGCGCAGATCCTTCATCAGGAGCTGAGCCATCTCCGCCGTCTTCACCTGGAAGAGCGGCACGCCCGGGTAGACGCCGGCGACGCGGCGGATGTCATCGGCCGGCATGTAGTGGTTGCCGATGATGCGCACATCGCGCACGGAAAAGAGCGGCGAGTAGACGGCGACGGCGAGGAGAGCGCCCGAGATGACGAGGAACAGGAATCCCTTGAGGACGCGGCGCGGGCTGCGGCGGCGCACGATATGCGTCTCGCCCGGCAATGCGCCGGGCTCGGTAAAGCCGAGAGTCTCCTGCCTTTCCTCTGCCATCGTTCCGCCTCCTTTCCGTATCCCGTACCTTCGCTCATTTCTTACTTCTCATACCCTGCCATTTCCAAAATCCTTTCGCAGAGTTCGGGGAACTCGACGCCCATGGCGCGTCCCGCATCGGGCACGAGCGAGGTCTCCGTCATGCCGGGCATCGAGTTGATTTCGATCACATAAGGCGTCATGTCCTCGCCGAGCATCATGTCGGCACGCGCCACGCCGCGGCAGCCGCAGGCGCGGAAAGCGTCGACGGCGAGCTGCTGCACGCGCTCCGTCACCTCCGAGGGAATGCGTGCGGGAATGATGTGCGTCGACGCGCCCTTCGTGTACTTGCTCGCGTAGTCGTAGCGTCCCGAAACGGTCGTGATCTCGATGACGGGAAAAGCCTGCGCTTCTCTCGCATCACCCCAGACGGCGACGGTCAGCTCCTTGCCGCGAATGAACTCCTCGACGAGCACTTCCTCGTCGTAGCGGAAGGCGTCCTTGAGCGCCGCCTCAAGCTCCTCTTCCTTCTCGACGATGGCGACGCCGATGCTCGATCCCTGCGACGACGCCTTGATGACGGCGGGCAGGGAAAAGGCCTTTCGGATGCGCGAGGGAAGCTCCGCGTCAAACTCAAAGCGATGAAACGTCTCGGAGCGCGGCGTCGAGATGCCGGCGCCGAGGAACACGCGCTTCGACATGACCTTGTCCATCGTGACGGCGGCGGCGAGGACGCCCGAACCCGTATAGGGGATGCCGAGCATGTCGAGCGTGCCCTGCAGCACGCCGTCCTCGCCGTACCTGCCATGCAGCGCGTTGAAGACGATGGCGCAGTCGCTCTTTCTTATCGCCTCGGCAAAGTGCGGCGGATCGAGTTCCATGCCCTCGACCGCATAGCCCTTCGACTCCAAGGCGCTGACGATGGCGGCTCCCGTGCGGCGCGAGACTTCCGCCTCGCTCGACGGGCCGCCCATGACGACGACGATCTTTCCCTGCTTCATGAAATTACTTCCCCTCCAAAAGAGCGACCAGTTCCTCGCCCGTCTTCCATATATCGCCCGCGCCCATCGTGAGGACGATGTCGCCAGACTGTGCGATGGCGGCGAGGTGCGCGGCAATATCTTCCCGCTGCGGAATATAGACCGCGTCCTGCCCCGTCGTCTGCCGCACGGCGTTGAGGATCGTGCGCCCCGACACGCCCTCGATCGGCGCTTCTCCCGCCGAATAAATATCCGTCAGTACGAGCACGTCCGCCTCGCGAAAAGCGCCGCCGAATTCAGCGGCAAGAAGCTTCGTGCGCGAGTAGCGATGCGGCTGAAAGGCGCAGATGATGCGGCGCGGCTTCGTCTGACGCGCCGCGAGGAGCGTCGTTGCGATCTCCGTCGGATGATGCGCGTAGTCGTCGACGACCCATACGTCCTGCACGCGCCCCTTCGTCTGGAAGCGCCGTTTCGCGCCGTGAAAGAGCGCAAGTCCCGCCGCCATCTGCTCGACCGTCAAGCCAATGGACAGCCCCGTGACGACGGTCGCGAGCGCATCGAGCACGTTGTGCCGGCCGGGCAGATTGAGGCGCACGCGGCCGAGATCTTTTCCTTTGTGCAGCACGGAGAAATCAACGCCCGCGCCGTGCATCTCGATCTTGCCCGCGCGGTAGTCCGCCTCATGGTCAATGGCGTAGGAGATGACCTTGCGGCCGAGCGTCTGCGCGATGTCTCGCACGTTCTCGTTGTCAAAGCACAGGACGGCGTGGCCGCCGGGCTTGATGTTTTCCAGAAATTCGCGAAATGCCTTGCGAATGTTCTCAAGCGTGCCGTAGTGATCGAGATGATCGTCCTCGATGTTCGTGACGACGGCGATGTGCGGCCGGAGCTTCAGGAACGAGCCGTCGCTCTCATCGGCTTCGGAGACGAGATACTCACCCTTGCCGAGCTTCGCGTTGCCGCCGAGGACATCGACCTCGCCGCCGATGATGATCGTCGGCGAGATGCCCGCATGGTCGAGCGCGACGCCGAGCATCGAGGTCGTCGTCGTCTTGCCGTGCGCTCCCGCTACAGCGATGCCCTTCGCCGCGTTGAGGAGCGCGGCATTGATGTCCGAGCGATGGAAGCGACGCAGGCCGAGCCGCGCCGCCTCGACGATCTCAGGATTCGTCTCAGGAATCGCTGTCGAGACGACGATGGCTTCTGCCCCGTGCACGTTCTCTGCCCTATGCCCATGATGGATGTGCGCGCCGAGACCCTTGAGCTGCTCGATCAGCGCGGAAGAGCCGAGATCGGAGCCCGTCACCTCATAGCCCTTTTCCAGCAGAATGTGCGCGAGCGCACTCATACCCGCACCGCCGATACCGACAAAATGTATCTTATGGATGTCCTTCAGCAACTCTTTCTCCTCCTAATCTTTCGCAATCTCCAGCACGAGATCGGCAATCTCATCGGCCGCCTCGGGGCGGCCGAGCATACGGCTCGCCTGTGCCATGCGGCGAAGCTTTCCTTCTTCCGACAAAAGCTCGCCGAGCAGCGCCGAAAGCGTCTTGTCCGTGAGATCGCGATCCAAGATCACGCGCGCCGCGCCCGCCCGCTCCAAGGCGCGTGCATTGTACTCCTGATGGTTCTCCGCCGCATACGGATACGGCACCAAGATCGCGGGCACGCCGCGTGCCGTAAGTTCGGCAAGTCCCGTCGCACCTGCGCGAAAGACAGCGAGATCCGCCATCGCCATCGCCTCGGGCATATTGTAGAGGTAAGGCTCGACCTTGATGTGCGGCGCGGCGGCGAGATCCACGCCCGCCTCCTCCAGTCGGCGCATGACGTCCTCATACTCGCCCCTTCCCGTGACGAGAAGGAACTGCACCTCGGGATACTCCTGCGCCGCCTGCAGGACGCCGACCATCGCGCGGTCGATGCTCCTCGCGCCGCGGCTGCCGCCCGAGACGAGCACCGTGCGCTTTGCCGCATCAAAGCCGAACTTTTCGAGCGCCTTCTCGCGGCTCGCCGTCATGACCTCGCGGCGGATGGGATTTCCCGTAAAGACTGCCTTCTTGCGCGGGAAGCGGCACAGAGCCTCTTCCGTGCCGACGGCGATCTTCGTCACGAACTTCGACAAGATCTTGTTCGTCACGCCGGGCACGACGTTCTGCTCCTGAATGAGCGTCGGCACATGCGCGAGGCTCGCCGCCATGAGGATTGGCCCGCAGACGTAGCCGCCCGTGCCGATCACGACGTCGGGACGGAAGCGGCGCACGATGGCCGCCGCCTCCGCAAGGCCATGCATGGCGCGTCCGAGCCGCACGATGTTCGTGGGCGAGAAACTGCGCTTGAGCCCCTCGATATCAACGGTTTCAAAGGGGATGCCTTCCTTCGGTATGATGTCGGCTTCCAGGCCTTTCTGCGTGCCGACGTAGAGAAATTCCGCCGTGCGCTCCTTCTTGGCGAGAACGCTCACGAGCGTCAGCGCCGGATATATGTGGCCGCCCGTACCGCCGCCCGAAACGATGATCTTCATGCCAGTTCCCCTTTGCCTGTCATTTCTGCGTTTTCCTGCAAACTCCTACACCAGCTCGCGTGCCAAGCGCTTGAACACCTCGCCGCGCTCCTCGAAGCCGTCGAACATGTCGAAGCTCGCGCACGCAGGCGACAAGAGCACGACGGCAGGCGGCTTCGCGAGGCGACGCGCGATGTAGACCGCCGTCTTCATCGAGTACGCGGCATCGTGGATATGCGCAGTGGGAAAGCCCGCTGCGCGCGCGGCTTCGGCAAAGCGAACGGCAGCGTCGCCGACGAGGATCAGTTCCGTGCAGCGCTCCGAGACGAGATGCATGAAGTCTGTCAGATCCGTCATCTTGTCGTCGCCGCCCGCAATGAGCACGATGCCGTCCGAGAAGGATTCGAGCGCCTTGATCGCCGAGTCCGTATTCGTCGCCTTGGAATCGTTGTACCAGGCGACGCCCGCGAGATCGAGAAAATGTTCGATGCGGTGCTCGACGCCCTTGAAGGAGCGCAGCACGCGGCGAATCGCCTCAGCCTCGACGCCCGCGAGATGCGCCATCGCTGCCGCCGCGAGCGCGTTCTCGACGTTGTGCGCCCCCTTGATGCCAAGCTCCGCCGTCGTCACGAGCGCGATCTCCTCGCCGCCCTGGCGCAGGACGAGCTTGTCGCCCAAGAGCAAAGCGCCCTCTTCGAGCGCCTCCCTGCGGCTGAAGAAAAATACGGGGCACGCGGCACGCTCCTTCATCGAGCGCGTCCTCTCGTCGTCATAGTTCAGGACGAGCCAATCGCCTTTTGCCATTTCGCGGAAAAGCCGCTCCTTCATCGCCTGATAGACTTCCATCGAGCCGTGGCGCTTGATGTGGTCGGGCGTCACGTTGAGGACGGCGGCGACCTTCGGACGGAAGTGCTCCGTCGCCTCCATCTGGTAGCTCGAAATCTCGGCGGCGACCGCGCCGCCCTCGCCCGCCTCCAGCACGGCTTCTGACAGCGGATAGCCGATGTTGCCGCCGACGCGCGTCTTCTCCTTGCCGAACTTCTCGGCGAGCAGCAGCCCCAGGAGCGTCGTCGTCGTCGTCTTGCCGTTCGTCCCCGTCACGGCGAAGATCGGCGACTTGGCAAGCGCCGCCGCCAACTCCACTTCACTCGTGATGCGGATGCCGCGCCGCTTCGCCTCCTCGGCGAGCGGGATGGCGACGGGAACGGCGGGCGAGAGCACGAGAAGATCGCAGCCGTCCAGGAGCGCGGCTTCCTGTGCGCCGAAGATCAGCTCAATGCCGAGTGCGCGAAGCTCCGAGACGTCCTCTTTGATCGCCGCCTCGTCCTTCGCATCGGAAAGCGTGACCTTCGCGCCAAGCCTCTTGAGAACCTTCGCCGCCGCAAAGCCGCTGATCCCGGCGCCGATGACGAGAATCTTCTTTCCTGTGAAATCCGTATTGAGATGCAATATGCTTCCTCCTCGTTTTATCTCTTCCCTGCAGACGAGGGAGGCTTCCCAAGATGTCAAACGTCTGCCCGCGTCAATATGCAAGCCATGCGCCGAGCACCGCAAAGACGGCGCCGACGAGCCAGAACGTATGGACGACGCGCGTCTCCTGCCACCCCTTTAGCTCGAAGTGGTGATGAATCGGACTCATGAGGAAGACGCGCTTTCCCGTCGTCTTGAAGGAGATGACCTGGATGATGACGGAAAGCGCCTCGGCGACGAAGACGATGCCGATGACGGCAAGCAAAATTTCCGTATGCGTGAGAATGCCGAGCGCGGCGATCGCGCCGCCGAGCGCCAAGGATCCCGTATCGCCCATGAAGACGCGAGCCGGATGATGATTGAAGCGCAAAAAGGCGCACGAAGCGCCCGCAATCGCCGCCGCGAACACGGCAAGCCCCGTCGCGCTGAAGGCGAGCGCAACCGCCATGTAGGCGAGTGCGGCGACCGTGACCGTGCCCGCCGCGAGGCCATCGAGGCCGTCCGTGAGGTTCACGGCGTTGCTCGTGCCGACGAGCACGAAGAGCACGAGCGGATAGTAGAAGAGTCCGATGTCAAGCGCCGCATGCACGAGCGGCAGCCAGACCGTCGTCGCAATTCCGAGTTCGTGCTGTGCGAAAAAAACGACGACAACGGCGATGACGATCTGCCCCAAGAACTTCTGCCGCGCCTTGAGCCCAAGGTTGCGCTTCTTCACGACCTTGATGTAGTCATCGAGGAAGCCGAGCGCGAAGTGTCCGAGCATCACGAAGAGCGCGAGCCATACGCCCGCCGTCAATGGCGCGGCGGCAAGCGTCGCGAGCGTGATGGCGGCGATGATCATGATGCCGCCCATCGTCGGCGTGCCGCTCTTCGCCTGATGGCTCTTCGGCCCTTCCTCACGTATGCTCTGCCCGAACTTCAGCTTGTGCAGCTCGGGAATCACGAAGGGGCCAGCCGCGAGCACGAGGACGGCGGCGAGCGCCGCCGCTCCTGCAAGAGAAAGCGCCGTCGTATTCACATCCATCATTTGCCTGCCTCCAGCGCCTTCTTCAACAGGGGGATGATCTCATCCATCTTCATGCCGCGCGAGCCTTTGAAGAGCACGGCATCGCCCGGCTGCAGGATCTCTTTGAGCCTTGCCGCCGCCGCCTCGTGCGATGCCATACGCTCGACGAGCGGCACGCCACCCGCCTTTGCGGCCTCTGCGATAAAGCGGCTCTCCTCGCCGCGCGAGAGGACGGCGGCAAAGCCAAGATGCGCCGCCTCCTCGCCCACGCTCGCGTGGCCGCTCTTCGACGCTCTGCCGAGTTCGAGCATGTCGCCGAGAACGGCGATCTTCCTGCCCGCAAACATCTCGGCGAGCGTCTTCAAGGACGCGCGTGTCGATGTGGGACTCGCATTGTAGGCGTCGTTGACGAAGGTGTATGCGCCGCACTTTTCAACGGCGAAGCGCATCTTCTGCGCAGGCGGCACGGCGAGTCCGCGCCGGACATCCGCGAGCGAAAGGCCGAGCACGCGAGCCGCAGCAATGGCGGCGAGCGCATTCGACACGTTGTGTCGGCCGGGCATCGGCAAGAAGAGTTCGTGCCGTTCCAGTCGCCCGCGCTCGTTTTTCCATTCCAGCATGAATCTCATGCCGTCCTCGGCCTTGCCGACAGCGACGGCACGCACATCAGCATCGCGCGAAAGACCGAAGGTCACGACGCGCACGCCCGCCTTCGCCTTCTCGCGCATCGCGAGGACGCGCGCATCGTCGGCGTTCAGTATGACCGTGCCGCCCGACTCCACTGCCTCGACAAGCTCCGCCTTCGCCTTCGCGATGTTCTCGATCGAGCCGAGAAGCTCCATGTGCACCTCGCCGACGTTCGTCACGATGGCAACGGTCGGCGCGGCGAGCGGCGCGAGCGCGGCGATCTGCCCGAGTCCTCTCATGCCGATCTCGACGACAGCCGCCTCGTGCGCGGCGCGAAGGCCAAGGAGCGTCAACGGCAGGCCGATCTCGTTGTTATAGTTCGCCGCCGTCTTCTGCACAAGAAGGCGTGCGCCGAGTACAGCAGCCGTCAAGTCTTTGGTCGTCGTCTTGCCGTTTGAGCCCGTGATGGCGACGACGGGGATGGAA
Source organism: uncultured Selenomonas sp. (assembly GCF_963528755.1). GTDB lineage: Bacteria > Bacillota > Negativicutes > Selenomonadales > Selenomonadaceae > Selenomonas. The sequence continues at coordinate 165,230 of NZ_CAURXA010000004.1, read as the reverse complement.
AACTTTCTGCGCCACGCGGCGGCGATCTGCTGATAGGCGAGCAGTGTATCCTTCGCCTTGAGCATGACGCCCGTCTTCGGCAGCTTCGCCTCGGGCGTATCAGCCGCCACGAGCACGCCCGCCGCGCCCTTTTCGACCGCCTGCGCCGCGAAGTCCGCGCCGTCAAAGCGCTCGCCCCGAAGCGCGACGAAGAGCGATCCCGCCGCAATCTTTCGCGTATCCGTCACGATGTCGGAAAATACGATGTCCGCCGCCGTGCGCACGGCTTCGACCTTCGCCGCACGCTCGACGTCGGCGAGCGAAAAGCGCATCACATAGCTTTTTTCCCGCGCGGCGACGGCCTCGTGTGCGACTTCCTTGTCGTCGAAGTGGATTGTCTTGTCCTTCAAGATCTGGTAATTCTCGTGCCCCTTGCCCGCGATGATGACGATGTCGTCCTTTTCGGCGAGCGCCACGGCACGCATGATCGCCGTGCGGCGGTCGGCGATTTTTTCATGGCGTTTGTCGCCGATCTTCTCGAGCACGCCGACCTCGACCTCATCGAGGATGCGCGCGGGATCTTCCGTGCGCGGATTGTCCGAGGTCACGAGCACGACGTCAGAAAGCGCCGCCGCGATGCGTCCCATGATCGGCCGCTTCGTGCGGTCACGGTCGCCGCCGCAGCCGAACACCGTGATGATGCGTCCTGCCGCAATCTCCCTCGCCGTCTTCAGGATGTTCTCTAAGCCGTCAGGCGTATGCGCATAGTCGACGATGATGGAGAACGCCTGCCCTGCATCGACGAGTTCGAAGCGCCCAGGCACGCTCTTGAAAGCTTCGAGCGCCCTCTTGATCGCCTCGGGCGCGATCCTTTCCGCGAGCGCCGCGCCGACGGCGCTCATGACGTTGTAGACATTGAAGATTCCCGTAACGCCGAGCGAAAGATCCATCTTGCCGAAAGCGCCTGTAAGCGTCAGCTCCATGCCCCGCGCATGGACGCGGATGTTCTCGGCGCGAAGGGCGGCTTCCTTCTTCACGGCATACGTGAGATGCGCACACTTCGCATGGGCGAGCATCGTCTCGCCCGCCGCATCGTCATCATTAACGACGGCCGTCTTGCCTGCCTTCGCGCCCTTTCGGCTCACAAGGTCGAAAAGGCGCGCTTTCGCGCGCTTATAGTTTTCGAGCGTCTTATGGTAGTCGAGATGATCCTGCGTGAGGTTCGTGAATACCGCCGTATCGAACTCGATGCCCGCCACGCGGTTCTGATCGAGCGCGTGCGAAGACACCTCCATGACGACGAAATCCATGCCGCGCCGCGCCATATAGGCGAGCGTTCGCTCCAGGACGACGACGTCGGGCGTCGTATTGTGAATCGGCAGAGCCTCATCCTCAACGAGGATCTGAATCGTGCCGATGAGTCCGACCTTGTACCCCGCCTCGCGCAGGATGGCACGCGTCATATAGCTCGTCGTCGTCTTGCCGTTCGTGCCCGTGATGCCGATGATGCGCATCTTTCGCGACGGGTAGTCATGGAAAAACGGCACGATGACCTCAAGCGCCGCCGCAAGATTCGGCACGCGAAGAACCGCCGCCGCACCCTCGGGAATCTCGATCCCGCGCTCCGTCAGAATCGCGCACGCGCCCTTCTCGACCGCCTGCGCGATAAAGGAATGGCCGTCGACATGCAGCCCCTCGATGGCGACGAAGAGCGTCCCTTCTGTCACCTCGCGCGAATCGTGCACGATGTCCGCGATCTTCGCAGCTGCATCTCCCTTGATTTCAGCGCCCTCGACGAGCGCCGCCAACTCGGCAAGCGTCTTCATTGCCATCCCTCCATGAAATTTATCGGACCTATTCCTTCGCACCTGTCGCAAAGTAGACCGTCTTCGGCGTGCTCATGCCGAGCTTTTCCGTCGCAATGCGGCGCACGCGCTCGGGCGATTTCATCTGTGCGATCTCGATCTTCAGATGCTCATTTTCCTTTTCGAGCGTTTCCGCCTGCTGCTGGATCTTCACGAGATCGTAGCCGCGGCTCGCCGTGATGCCGCTTCGGATCGTCACCGCCATCGCCATGATGCAGACCAGCGCAAGCAGCAAGAAACAGCGGGAGCGCAGATGCGTGTTGAGCGTCGGCCGCCTCTTAGGAGGCGGCGCAGGCTTCTCGATCCGCTGCGGCTGCAGCTCCTCCTCATAATACTCATACTCTCTTTGTCTTGCGAGCATCTGTCGATCCCTCCTTGATAGCGGTGCTGCCGCTTCCTGCGGCCTCCGCCTGCTCCCTCATGCGCCCTCCGCCGAAGAGCGGCTTCCTATAATTTCTCAGCCACACGCAATTTCGCGCTCTTGGCGCGTGGATTTTCTGCAGCTTCTGCGGCGCTCGGCTTCTGCGCCTTGCCCAAGAGCCTGACCTTAGGCTCGTGACCGCAAACGCAGACGGGAAGCCCGGGCGGGCAGATACAGCCGCGTGCGAGTTCCTTGAATACCTGCTTGACGATGCGGTCTTCGAGCGAGTGGAACGTGAGAACGGCGATCCTGCCACCGGGCACGAGCGCGTGCACCGCATTCTCGACGCTCGCCTGCAGGATGCCGAGTTCGTCGTTCACCTCGATGCGGATCGCCTGGAAGATGCGTTTCGCCGGATGGCCGCCGGCCGCACGGCGCACGCCCTTGGGCACAGCGCGGCATACGATGTCAACGAGTTCGCCCGTCGTCTCGATGGGCTTTTCCTGCCGCGCCGCTACGATGAATGCGGCGATGCGCTTCGCCCAGCGCTCCTCGCCGTAGTCGCGGAAGATGCGCCAAAGCTCTGCCTCGTCATATTCGTTGACGACCTCGTGCGCCGAGAGGAGACGCGACGTATCCATGCGCATGTCGAGCGGCGCGTCCTGCATGTAGGAAAAGCCGCGCTCTGCCGTATCGATCTGATGCGACGACACGCCAAGGTCGAAGAGCACGCCGTCGACAGCTGTGACGCCGAGTCTTTGCAGAACCGAGTCGAGCGCACGGAAATTCGAGCGCACGACGTCGACGCGGCACGGAACGTCGGCAAGCCGCTCCTTCGCCGCCCGAATCGCCGCCTCGTCCTGATCGAGCCCGATGAGCCGTCCTGCGGGAGAGAGCCTGTCAGCGATGCGCCGCGCATGACCCGCGCCGCCCAGCGTACAGTCGACGTAAGTGCCCGCAGGCTTTACGGCGAGAGCCTCCAGAGTCTCCTCCGGCATCACGCTCGTATGGCGAAACTCCATGCACTCACCTCAAATCCCGAGATCCGTCAGCGTCTCCGCGATCTTCGTGACCATCGGATTCACTTCAGCGTTGTAAGCATCCCAAGCCGTGCGGCTCCAGATTTCGGCGCGCGTCATGACGCCGTTCAGGACGACATCCTTTTTGAGGCTCGCATAGGCGCGCAGGTTCGCAGGCACGAGGAAGCGTCCCTGCCTGTCCAATTCCAGCTTGCGTGCGCCCGCAAAGAAGAAGCGTGCAAAGGCCCGAGCCTCAGGCTTCGACATCGGCAGCGCCTTGAGCTTCGCCGACAGCCGCTCCCATTCCTCCTCTCCGTAGAGAAAGAGGCAATTGTCAAGCCCCTTCGTGATGACAAACGAGCTGCCGAGCTCCGGGCGAAAATCCACAGGCAGGATCACGCGCCCCTTCGCGTCGATCGTATGTGTGTATTCGCCCATCAACATCTCGCTTGCCACCTCCTTCACCAGTGCTCTCTATATTAAACCACATTTCCCCACTTTTCGCCACTTCATTGTCTAGTTTTAATTCTTTCTTTCCCCTTTTTTTCCTGCCTCTCGCTTTCATTTTTTTCATCCTGCGCCCCTTTTGCCGCAAAAATAAAGAGAAAGCACCCCCTTCGCCAAAGGCAAGGGACTGCTTTCCCACAAACATATTTTCTTTTTTAGGCAAGAAGAAGCCGCGCTTTTCCCTACCGCTTCTGCCAGCCGAAATTCTCGAAAATCGGCAAATAGCGCAGACGCTTCTGAAACGATCCTTCCGTGTTTTCCGTATGGAAGATCGGCACACGGTCGATCGCGTAGAGATTGCTCGCGCGATCCGCATTGCCGTAGCGCACGGTGAACGCCATCTTGTAGCCCGCTTCCTTCACGAGATTCGCAATGTGCAGGTTGTATGCGCCCCCTGGGTAGGCGAAGCATGTGACCGTCTTGCCGAGCTTCTCCTCGATCATGCGCTTCGAAGCGGAAAGCTCCTCCTTGATCTCGTCATCCGTGAGGCTCGTCAAGGCGCGGTGCGTCATCGTGTGCCCTTCGATGGAAAAGCCGTTCTGCTCCATCTCGCGCAGCTGTTCCCACGTCAGATAACCCTTCTTCTTTCCCACCATCTCCGTGACGACGAGGATCGTCGCCTTGAAACCGTACTTCTTAAGAATCGGATACGCCTTCTCATAGTTGTCGACATAGCCGTCGTCAAATGTGATCATCACGGGCTTTTCGGGCAAATCGCCCGCTCCCGTCAGAGCGCCGTAAAGCTCTTCAGGGGTGATCGACTGGAAGCCGTTCTTCTTGAGCCACGCCATCTGACGGTCAAAGTCCTTCGGTGCAACGGCGAGCGAATGATCCATGTCGTTGACCATGTGGTAGTTCAGAATGCGCACCTTCGCCCCCTGCTCGACTTCCTGCGAAATGCGTGCATCGATGTTCCCCGTGCCCGCCGCCAGAAGCAGCGCAAAGAACAGCACGAAGAGCGGTAGAAACCGCCGCAGAAATTTTGTCACGAAACCCCAAGAGGTCAAGCCGAAGGCGCAGACTGATTGGCTAGGTTTCTGTAATGGCGGCGCACAATGTTCACAAAGTGGACGTTTGTGCGTGTAGTTTGTCATTCTCTTTCCTCCCTCAGTCGCGAATCGCATTGGCAATCGTCGCCGCCTTGACGGCAGCCGCTTTTATAGCATCAGCATCCGCCCCCGTGACGTTGACATTCTTCGTGACCTTCGCCTCGTAGCTCTCGCCGCGCACGATGTCTGCGAGGTCGATGCCCGTCGCCGCCTTGACCGTCTGAAACGTCTTCGCCATGACGAGCGGCACATTGTCTGCCATCGGCTCAACCGCAGAGGCGCTGCTGCCGCCGATGATGGATACATTACCGATGCGCTCAAGCGGCTTTGCCACTTCCGAAGCGATCTGAGGCAGAATCTCAACGATCATCTGCGCCATAGCCGCCTTGCCGTATTTCTTCAGCGCTTCCGCCTTGCGATCCATCGCAGCGGCTTCCGCCTCGCCTTTCGCCTGGATTGCGGCAGCTTCAGCCTCGCCCTGCGCCTTGATTCCTGCTGCTTCCTGCTCTGCCGCATAGCGCGAGGCCTCAGCCTCAGCCTTCTTCGCCTCCGCCTTGCGCTGCGTTTCGTAGAGCGCGGCTTCCGCTTCACGCTGACGCTTGGCAAGATCGGCCGCCGCCTTCTGCTCGACGGCATACTTTTCTGCGTCCGCCTGCTTCTGAATCTGCGCCGCAAGCTCCTGCTCACGCACGGACACCTGCTGCTTCTTCAGCTCCTGCTCACGCTCCGCCTTCGCGATTTGCGCGTTGACCGTAGCGGCCTGAACAGATTTCTGCTGCTCCTGCGCCTGAATTTCGTAGGCTGCATCCGCCTCCGCGCGCTTGATATCGGACGCCCGCTTAAGCTCCGCCTGCCGAATGGCAAGATCGGTCTGCCTCTGGGCAATCTCAAGATCCGCCTCTACCTGCGCATCGTTCGCTTCCTTCTGCGCCTGCGCCTTGGCCACAGCGACATCGCGCTCCGCCTCGGCACGCGAGATGGCCGCGCGTTTCTTGATGCGCGCCGTGTTGTCCGCACCGAGGTCGACGATGAGACCATTGTTGTCCGTGACATTCTGTATGTTGCAGGAAATGATCTCGATGCCGAGCTTCTTCATATCCTGCGCCGCCTTGTTGACCACCTGATCAGAGAAGCTGTCACGATCCGTATTGATGGCTTCCAGCGTCAACGTGCCGATGATCTCGCGCATGTTGCCCTCAAGGGAATCCTGCAGATCCTTCGCGATCTGTTCCCCCGTGAAGTTCAGGAAGTTCCGTGCTGCAAGCTGCACGCTCTCCTCGTCGCGCCCGACCATGACCTTGGCAACAGCATCGACATTCACATTGATGTAATCGTTCGTCGGCACGGGTGTCTCCGTCTTGATGTCCACAGAAATCTGCCCGAGGAAAAGCTTGTCCATGCGCTCAAAGAAAGGGATGCGCGCTCCGCCCCGCCCGATGAGGATGCGCGGGCGCTTCTTGATGCCGGAAATAATGAGTGCCGTCGACGGCGAAGCCTTCACATAGCCGCCCACTAAAATCGCCAAGAGCACGACGACCAACGCAACGACGCCAACAATTCCTCCGATAAATAAGATTCCCATACACTTCGCGACGCATCGCACAGGCAAAGCGCCGCTTTCACCTCCTTGAAAGCAGCACAAAAGGATACGGCGGGAAAGGACATCGTCCTCTCCCGCCCTTCTATTTTATTGTACCATGAACCTTCAAGAACTCAAGCCCCAAAGGTACAGCGCGGATCGAATAAATGCACCGCATCAGCTCCGACATCATGCAGCAGCCCGCCGCACCGGATTCGATGCAAGCGTCGAGCTTGTCCATGCCGATGCCGCCGAGCGCAAATATAGGGATCGGCGACTTTTGGCAGGCGGCGGCGAGGGCGGCCGTGCCGAGAGGGTCAACACCTGGCTTGCACGCTGTGGCGAAGATGGGACTGAGCGTCGCGTAGTCTGCGCCAAGGGCGGCGGCTTCGGCAAGCTCGGAGGCGGAGTGCGCCGATGCGCCGACGAACTGCACAGCATCCTCGCCGCCGCCTGATCGCCGCCCGCCCCGCCCGCTCGCCGCTCGCCATTCGCGCAGGACGTCAAGCGGCAGATGGATGCCGTCCGCGCCGAGCTCCGACATCACGCTGAGCGCAATCCGACCGTGCGCGAGACACTTCTTGCCGCCCTTATGCGCGATGCGTGCGACCTTTGCGAAAAGTGTCCGATACTCCTCCACGCGCAAATCCTTTTCGCGCACGATGATCCAGTCCACCAGCTCCATCGCGGCAACGCGCTCGATCTGCGCGAGGAAATCGCCCTCGACCAGACGGCGATTCGTGATGCACGCGATGATTCTTCCCCTATACATAGACGTAATCGTTCAGCACGGGCTGCAGTCCGCCGCGCGAGAGTCCTGCGTACATCTCGGCAAGAGAGCGCGCGTCGGCAATTTCAAACTGCTCGTCGCCAGCCGCCTGCACTTTTTTTCCCTCGTACTTCTCCTCGTGGTCGCCGATGCCCGTCGAGACGCCCGCCGACACCTTCGTTGCCGCGATCTTCACAATGCCGTCGCGAAAGCTTGCCGACTCGCGCGAAGAGACCGTGATGCCGACGTAGGGCAGGAAGATGCGATAGGCACATAGCACCTGGCAAAGCTCCCTTTCGTGCACGTCGCGCGGGTTGATTCCCGCATTGTTGACGATGGGACGAAGCCTTGGACAGGAGAGCGAGTATTCGACGTGCGGATACTTGCGCTGCAGGAAGTAGACGTGCAGCGCCGTCGCCAAGGCGTCGCGCCGAAAGTCGGCGAGTCCCAGAAGAGCTGAGAAGCCGACGCCCCTCATGCCGCCGAGGATGGCACGTTCCTGAGCCTCGAAGCGGTAAGGAAAGACGCGCTTTCGGCCCGCGAGGTGAAGCTCCTCGTAGCGCACGGCGTCATACGTCTCCTGAAACACCGTCACATAGTCCGCGCCGCACTCGTGCAGATAGCGATAATCCGCCGTATTCACGGGATAGATTTCAAGTCCGACATTGCGGAAATGCCGCCTCGCCAAGCGGCATGCCTCGCCGATGTAGGCGATGTCGCTCATCGCGGGGCTTTCGCCCGTCAGCAGCAAGATCTCCTCGATGCCCGACGCCGCGATGACCTCCATCTCGCGTGCGATCTCCGCCTCTGTGAGCCTGCGCCGCACGATGTCGTTGTAGCGGTTGAAGCCGCAGTAAATACAGTAATTATCGCAGTAATTCGCGATATAAAGCGGCGTGAAGACGTAGACCGTGTTGCCGAAGTGACGCCCCGTCTCCCGCTGCGCACGCCTCGCCATGCGCTCCAAAAAGGGCGCGGCGGCAGGCGAAAGGAGCGCCGCGAAGTCCTCGATGCTGCACCGCTCGTGCGCGAGAGCACGCTCGACATCGGCGGCGCTGTAAGCGGCAGGATCGTACTCCGCTGCCGCAGAAAGCACCTTTTCGCGCACATCGGAATCAATCCGCTCCATATCGCTCGCATACGCCATGACATCCGTGCGGCTCGCCGGATCGTTTTCGAGCCGATGCTTCCTTTCGAGCGCCGCGCCGCTCAAGCGCGCCGAATCTATGAAGTAGCTTGCATCTTCTCTCATCTCGTCGCCTCTCCCTCGTGCAGAAAACCCGTCAGCGGATCGGAAGCGGCCGCGCCGCGCTCCAAGACGCGGCCAAGCCCTGCAAGATACGCCGCGCGCCCCGCCTCGATCGCCGACTTGAACGCCCCCGCCATGCGCGCCACGTCGCCCGCCGTCGCGATCGCCGTGTTCGCCATGACGGCGGCGGCGCCGAATTCCATCGCCTCGCACGCTTCCGACGGCCTGCCAATGCCCGCATCGACGATGATCGGCACGTCGATCTCCTCGACGAGAATCTTGATGAACGCTTTCGCCTGCAGTCCCTGATTCGAGCCGATGGGAGCGGCGAGCGGCATGACCGCCGCCGCTCCCGCCGCTTCAAGGGCGCGCGCCGCATAGAGGTCGGGAAACATGTACGGCAGGACGGTAAAGCCCTCGGCGGCAAGCAACTTCGTCGCGCGAACCGTCTCCTCGTTGTCTGGCAGAAGATACTTCGCATCGCGCATGATCTCCACCTTAATGAAATCGCCGCAACCAAGCTCGCGCGCCATGCGGGCGATGCGCACCGCCTCCTCTGCCGTGCGTACGCCTGACGTGTTCGGCAAGAGCGTCACATGCGCGGGAATGTAGTCGAGGATGCTCTCACCTTCGCGCGTATTCGTGCGCCGCACGGCGAGCGTCACCATCTCCGCGCCCGCATGTTCCACGGCGGCACGGATGAGCTCGAGCGAATACTTGCCCGAGCCGAGGATGAAGCGCGAGCGGAACATTTTGCCGCCAAGCTTCAACATATCTTCCTCTTGCTTCTTTTCCATACGATTTCCCCCTTCGCCCTCCCTTTGGGAGAAGCCTTCCCTCCATCGACAGCGCACCCCGGCAGAAGCACGACGCGCCTCATCGCCTCAGCCGCCGCCGACGAAGCTCACGATCTCCACGACGTCGCCCGCCGCAAGCCGCACCGATTCATACGTCGCCCGCGGCACGATCTCGCCATTTCTCTCGACGGCGATGCGTGCGGGCGTATAGCCGGCTTCTCGCAGATAGTCCAAGAGCATCCTGCCGTCCGCCGCAGTATCCTCGCCATTGACCTTCACCATCTTCATCCCTCCCAAAAAGAAAACCGCACACGCCAAAGTGGTGTATGCGGTCAAAGTCGCCCTCTATTCCCTACGTTGGCATGATCCAAATCAGGTTCCGGGTCGGAGCGAAAAGCCCCCTCTCAGCCCATTCGTGGACTCCCCTTTTGCAATATTCATTATAGCGCAGTTGTGGAAAAATGCAAGGAAAATTCTCCAACGCCGATCTGCTTTTCTACACGCCGCTGTGCGCGTTCTGTGGTACGAACATCACGCGAAGCTGCATATCCAACCCCTTCATCGTCTGCATCGAAGGATCGGCCTCTCCTGTTTCAATGCGGCTAATATCCGCCTGCGAAATGCCCATTCTTGCAGACAATTCTTTTATTTATGCTATACTGATACCGTAAGACAGGTCGACAGTTTCAACGATTCCTGTAGCTTTATTCCATATTTCTGTCTCAAAAAGGAGGTTGAAACCATGCCTTCAACCATGATACGAGTCCGCATGAATTCAGCGTTAAAAGCCCAAACGGATGCCGCACTTGCCAGTATGGGACTCAACATGTCCGTCGCGGTCAACGCGATGGCGCGTCAGATCCTGCGCCAAGGAAGGCTTCCTTTTGAGCTTTATGCAACAAATCCCGAAACGATGGCCGCTCTGCAGGAAGCCGAAGGAATACGCAGAAATCCCGAGAATTTCAAATCCTATGCTTCAGCACATGAAATGATGGAGGATATTCTTTGAAATAGATGCGCCGCGTTCCACGCAACATGACAGCAACTATTCTCAAGAATCGAAATATCCTCTAGCTATTCGCTAGGAAACATGATATAATCTAGCCAGTAGTAAGGTGTTTTCGTATGCGGCTCTGCCGTATACTCGCCCTTACATGGAACCAATCAACCGGCTGACTTCTGTCGGCTTCTTGGGAGTTTCCCTGTAACAAAGGAGGTTTTTGTATGACCATAACGAAAGATATGGGCATCGGAGAAGTTGTCCAGAAATATCCCGCCACTGTTCCCGTATTCATGAGCGCCGGCATGGGCTGCATCGGCTGCGCCGCCTCGCACTTCGAGAACATCGAGCAGGGTGCACTCGCGCACGGCATCGACATCGACGCCTTGATGAAGGGTCTGAACGAAGCTGTCGCTGCGGGCTGATTTGCACGAAAAAAAACTGCCGCAAGCCAGAAGGCTTGCGGCAGTTTTTTCATGCTTTTTCCAAGCAAAGAGGGCTGCTCCAAGAAGCGAGATTTCGCTTTTCGGAGCAGCCCTCTCTTGATTCATTTCTCAGTTGTCCGCCCAGATGGTCTTCATCGTATCGCCGAAAGTCTCATCGAGGTGCTGCAGGATGACGTCGAGGATCGTGCGCACAATGTCCGGCTCGAATCCCTCGTCAGAAGCGGGCAGGCAAGCGTCGAGGACGAGGCTGCCGTCTTCCACCGTATAGTACTTGAACACCTTGTAGCGGCTGTTCATCTCGTTGATGTATGCCGCGAGGTCGCTCTCGTTCTTCTCGTTGACGACCTTGCTGCCGACGATGACGCGCACAATACCGTAGATGGAGGCGTCAAGGATGACGATGACGGGCAGGAACTGCCCCTTGATTTCCATCGAGGAGCGGTAGAGCACCGTACCGTACTCATCGCCGACCTCTTGCTTCTGGAACGCCTGAATGTCAAGCTCCTTGAGCATCGCGTCAAACTTCGCTGCTTTTTCGGATTTGACAGCTTCCGCAGTCTCCATTGCCTCTGCTGCCTTTGCTGCCTTCGCCGTTTTCTTCGTGCCTTTCGTTTCTACCTCGAGGTTTTCTTCTTTTTCTGCCATGTGAACTCTCCTTTTCATTGTGGAAGAACTGTGCTGCTCAAAGGTTCGTCAACACATCTTTAACATTTGCGGAAACCAAGTTTCCTGCTCTCAAACATCGCTTAACGGCGCTTTTTCAAGAAAGCGCCGTGCAAGGATGATGGCAACAAAATCATCGACAGGCTCGGGCGGCACGAGCATCGAGGCGGGCAGAAGCCTCCGCCAGCCACGCGGCGGACGTGCCTGCCAGTACGCCCGCTTCGCCATGTCCGTCGTACGGTACTCGTCGACAAGCACCACGCGCAAACCAGGCACGGCCTCTTCTATGCGTTCCTTCGCTTCCTTGCTCGTCGTGCCGTTTCCAAGCACAAGAACAGCGAACGCATACCTAGAATGTTTATCGTTGATTTCACGCGCAAGATTAAGCGTCTCGATCACTTTTTGGAAAAGCACCACGCCATGTACATCGAGAACCGCAATCCCGCACTTCTCGCGACCGGGATCGACGGCGGCGAGCGTCCCGTTCTCCATCATTCGGCTGCTCGCTCAACCTTGATGTTGAGCCGCAGAGGACCGAGTGCATCGGTGTCATCTCGCGCATAGGCGGAGAGGAGGATCATGCCGTAAAGCGGTTCGAGTGTCTGCATGATGCCATACATCTGCTCACCATCGATGACGCCGACCGTGCCGCGGATCGGATCGGGCAGAATGCCGTGTGCCGAAGCAGCGGCATTCACGCGCTTCAAGAAGTCCATGACGACTTCCTGTGATGCCTGCGCACCGCCCGTACCCGTCAGACGGTACGATTGCGCGAGGATGAATTCTCCCTGCCGATAAACGATGCTGTTCGGATGCAGGTCGAGGGCGGCGCGCACGGCTTCGCCGCGCACGAGATTGCCCGCTGCAACGATGCGCACGACCATATCGCCTGGACCTTTAGCTATGCGTGCGACGGCGTCATCGACCTCGGGCGAGTAGACCCAGATCTCGCCGTCGGGCAGATCTTTGCCGAGGTGTGCTGAGACGTTGCGGCTCGCGAGCTGTGCGAGTGCAGCGACATCGGCGCGCACATCGTCCTCGGGCCGTCCGCCCTTGATGACGCCCGCCGCGATGACCTCGCCCGCGCGATAGACGATGTCGCCCTCGCGGATGATCTCAAGCCCGCGGCGCAGCTCCTGCGTGCGCATTTCCAGCGCCTTCTTATCGCCGGCAAGCTGCGCGTTGTTCGTCGCAAGCGCCGCATTCTCCGTGCCAAGCGTTTCGTTCGCCGCACCGAGCGCATCGTTTTCTGCCGCAAGTGTACGGTTCACCCCATCGAGCGCAGTGTTTTCCTTTGCGAGCTCATCGTTCTTCGCTGCGAGCGCACGGTTGCCCGCAGAAAGCTTTTCGGCTTCCTCTTCTAGTGAGCGGACACTGCCCTTGAGATCGGCAAGCGCCTTGTCCGCCGCCGCCTGCTCAGCGCGCGCCGACGTAAGTTCGGCCGACGCATCCTTGAGCTTTTCCTCCGTTTCCCGCATCGAGCGGTTGAGCTGCTCCATGCCGAAGAGCGCCGTGCGCACGTTTTCTGAAGCGGCGGCCAGGATGATGAACGTCAGTGTCGTGATGACGAAGCCCGTGACGATGGTAACGATGGTCGACGTATGACGCGGCCTGAGGCCGAAGAGAGACAAGCGTTTCTTGCCGACCTTCGTGCCCACGCGGTCGCCGATGACGGCAATGACGCCACCCGTGATGATCAGCACGAGTATCAAGACGATCCCGTACATCAAGACATGCTCCTTTCTCTCCCGAGAGTTTTCCCTTGGCAAGGCGGGAAAATCCGCCTGTTCCTTATCAGTGCGCCGCCTCGCGCATCAGATACGCTCCGACGAGAAGTCCCACGACATTCGGCAGCCAGACAGCATAAGCGGGATTTAGTGCGCCCGACTGTCCAAGTGCCCCCGCGAGCGTCATGAGGACGTAGTAGCAGAAGAAGATCAAGAGGCTTAGACCTATGCCGCGCGAGGAACTGCTGCGCGTCGGCTGGATGCCGAGCGGCACACCGATGACAGCAAAGACGAGACTCGCCATCGGAATCGTGATGCGCTGATAAAGCTCTGTCTCCAATTTCTTCGTATCGACGAACTGCGTGCGCATGAGTTCGATCTGCTGACGCAGCTCCTTCATCGTCAGCTCCTCCGGCTTCTTCTGCTCGCGCACGATGCGCCCAGGACCAGCGTTGATGGGCAGCACCTGCTTGTCGAAACGCATCGTATGCTCCGATTTGCCGCCGGAAACCTCGTAGATCGCTCCCCGATACATCGTCCACTGCGTGCCCTCCCACTTCGCATAGGCGGCATCCTGCACATACTTCGTCTCACCCTGCTCGAACGACTGCAGCGTCACGCCTTCGAGAGTTTCCGTTGCAGCGTCGTAGCGACGCGCATACATGAGCCGCTGCATCTCGCCGTCCTTGATCTCCTTGATGACGATGTGATCCTGCGACTTAGGTGCGGCGTTGCCCTGAATCTCGTAGGCGATAACATTCTCGTAGGCGTTGTTCGCACGCGGTACGACATGCTCCGTGAAGAGGATGGAAAAGATGCTGACGACGACGCCAAGCACGATGGCGGGCGCAGCGATGCGGTAGAAGCTCACGCCGCACGATTTCATCGCCGTGATCTCGCTCGAACTCGACAGCCTGCCGAACGTCAAGAGCGCCGCCAAGAGCATCGACATGGGAAATGTATAGATGGCGATGGCAGGCAGGCTGAAGATGAGCATCTTTACGACAGAACCAAACGATGCGCCATATTCCGTAATGTACTGCGCAATGCGAAAGAGCGTGCCCGAGCCGACGAACACGGCAGACGTGCCGCATATACCGAAGAAGAAGGCGAGGCAGACCTCACGAAAGATGTATTTGTCCAAAAGTCGTATTTGCATAAGGACGCTCCTATAACGTGAAGTTGTCGCCGAGGTAGAACTTGCGTGCGAGATCACTCGCGGCGATGGTCACACTGTCCCCTTCGAGGAGGATCTTGCCGTCGTTCAGGATGTAGGCGCGATCAACGATGTGCAGCGTCTCGCGCACGTTGTGGTCAGTGATGAGGATGCCGATGCCTCGCTTGCGCAGATACGCAATGATCTCCTGTATGTCAGCGACGGCAATGGGGTCGACGCCGGCAAACGGCTCATCGAGCAGGATGAACTGCGGCTCGATGGCGAGGCAGCGCGCGATCTCAACGCGGCGGCGCTCACCGCCCGAAAGCTCCGTGCCGAGACGGTCACGCACATGACCGATGCGGAATTCCGCGAGCAGATTCTCCATCTTCTCCCTGCGTTCCTGCGCGGAAAGCTTCGTCATCTCCAGGATCGAGAGGAGGTTTTCCTCGACGGTCATCTTGCGGAAGATCGAGGCTTCCTGCGCGAGGTAGCCAATGCCGAGACGCGCACGCGCATACATGGGCATGCTCGTGATACGCACATCGGAAACGAAAACATCGCCCGAAGTCGGCCGCTCAAGCCCCGTGATCATGTAGAACGTCGTCGTCTTGCCCGCGCCGTTGGGACCTAGAAGCCCGACGATCTCGCCCTTTTCGACGCGCAGGGACACATGATCGACAACTTTGCGTCGCTTAAACGTCTTGACCAGATCTTTCGCTTCCAGATGCAAGACTCTCCACCTCTCTTCTTATGTTGAATCCTTCTCATTCTACCGCAAGATTGCCCGTGTTGGCAAGGTAAACTGTCAGATGCTTGCTCTTGAGCATGTTATTTCCCTGGTATGCCCAGGCGTTGCCATCGAGCACGCATTTGCCCTTTCCGTCCTCGGCTTTGGCGAAGTAGTCGACCATATCGCCGCCGCCCTCGAAGCTTCTCGGCGGACTGACGACATGCACGTTGCCTGTGCCGCGGTAATGCTCTTCTGTCAGCCAGCCTTCCATACGGTCTGCCGTGAAAGTTCCGTCCGCCGTCGTCATCGTGCCGCCCGCCGGAATGAGCATGTAGTTCGCCGACTGTGTGAACTCAGCGCGTGCGCCAGTAAACGTCTTATCCGCTTTTATGGCACGAACGTCACCTTCCGCGACATAACGATCCTTATCAAAGACAGAGAGGCTTGCAGCAGTCAGATTAAGATCTTCCTTCGTGATCTCTGCGCCGCCCGTCGCATGGATGGCATCGGCAGATTCGAGCGTCACGGTCTGTGCCGTCAGACGCATCGCATCGCGCACAGCGATGACACCGCCCGTGATCTCGCCCTGCTGTGTCTTCGTGTTGTAGCTGGCTCTCGCCCCTGTGATGGTCGCCGTGCCTCGCTTCAATGTGATGCCGCCTTCCGCCGTAATCTCTCCCGTCGTCATGTCGTAGCTGACGCTCGCTCCCTCCAAGGACGATGGCTCATCCGCCGCCTGCAACGTCCCCATGTTCAGAACTGCAGCCAAAACGGCAGTTACGAGTGCAGCCTTCCCTTTTCTCTTCCTCAATTCGCTCCACTCCCCTTTTCAATCCGCGCCTTCTTGCCTTCCTTGCCGCTCGCCGTGAACTTCACGAACCCGTCCGAGCTTTCGATGCGCTCCGCGCTCACGCGAAGCTTCTCTTTATCCTGCGTGAGCAGGACGTCGCCGACAGCGGCGAGCGTCTCCTTTTCTGACGACCAGATGACCTCTCGGCTCTTCAGGTGTATGCCGTCCGATGTCTCGATCCTCACGCTGCCGTCGATGGTAAGATCCTTAGACGTCAGATCATAATGAGCATGAGGCGCAGTGAGCTTCAGTTCGCGCCCGCCTTCCTCATGAAAAACACCTTCGATGTTTCTCGCCTCTGCCGCCTTGCCGTCAGCATCCGCCTCGATCGATTCCGCCGTCAGCTGCCAGACGGTACGTCCGTCCTTCTCCAAGCTCAGCGTATTTCCCTCATAACGCAACGTGCGCGTAGAATCGTTCAAGGCTGGAACCTCGGGAACGGAGAACACTGCCCATGCGAGTGCAGCGGCGAAGAGGGCTGCGGCGAGGACTGCGAGAAGAGTCTTCCTATGCTTCATCTTTCCCTCCTTGCAGCATCGCGCCGTGGTGCTTCTCCTTCTTCATCTCAGGCGGCGTGTTCCAGCGTTTCTGAAACCACAGCCACTGCGTCGGATTTTCGCGGATGACCTCCTCCATAAGGCGCGTCATGCGCACGGTCAGGTCGTAGAGATCCTTTTCTGTATCGCCCGTGTCGACATACTCCATGCGCTCATAGACGCGCACCGTATGCTTGCCGTCGGGGCGGCGCAGGATGAACGCGGGAACGACGGGTGCGCGAAACTTGCGCGAAAAGACGGCAGGTCCCAAAGGCGTCGCAGCTGTCTTGCCGAGAAACTCGATGAAAGCGCCGCCAGGACCTGCATCCTGATCAGCGAGGAACCCGAGGAGCTTGCCATTCTTCAAGGCGCGCCCCGCCGCCAAAAGTTCGCTCGTGCCGCGCGAAAAGATCTCCGCGCCGATCGTCGCACGCAGATCATCGAGGACGCGCGAATACTCGGCATTCGGCTGCGTCTTAGCGATTGCCGTGACGGGCAGGCCCGACAGCGAGAAAGCGGCGGACAGCCACTCCCACGTGCCGATGTGACCCGTGAGGACGACGACGCCGTGCCCTTCGGCTAGCGCGTCTTTAAGGCGCTCTAGGTGCTCGATCTCGATGTATTCATGCAGGTTCTCTCGATTGAGCTTCGGCATGTAGAGAATCTCCAGCATGTTTTGCGCGAGGTTCACGAAGGAGGCGCGCACGATTTTCCGTGCTTCCTCCTCCGAGATGCAAAGCCCCCGCATCATCTGGCGCACGGCAAGCTCGCGCTGCTTCTTGATGATCATATAATAGAGCCTGCCGAGCAGCGCGCCGAGGAAGAGCAGCGCGCCGTGCGGCAGAAAGCGCAGCGCACGGCTCAGCGCCATCAACGAGTTGTAGAGCATGAACATTCACCTGCTGTCTTCAGATATGTGAGATCTTGAGCGCACGCGCGTCCGCCTCATAGAGTGCTGCGTGCCCTTGCCAAAGCTGTCATTGCGAGACGTTCGTGACCTTGGTCGACGCAGTGAAGCGTGCGACAACGCTCTCCCAACGGCCCTTTGCCTTCAGAAGGAACTCGACGATCTCTCGCACGGCTCCCCTGCCGCCTGGATTTCCCGCCACAAGACACGAAAGTTCCCGCACCTCGGCGGCAGCATCAGCGGGTGCGGCAGGGAAACCGACCTGCTCCATGACGGCAAGATCGACAAGATCGTCGCCGATGTAAGCAATCTCTTCATCGCGAAGGCCTTGGCGCGCCTTGACATCGTCGTAGGCCGAACGCTTGTCGATGTGCCCGAGGTAGACGTCCTCGATCTTGAGATCGGCAGCGCGGCGGGAAACGATGGCGGAGTCGCGCCCCGTGATGACAGCCAGACCAAACCCTTCGTTCTGCCACAGGCGCATGCCGAGTCCGTCGCGCACGTAGAAAGGCTTCATCAGCTCGCCCGTATCGCCCATATAGATGCCGCCGTCGGTCAGAACGCCGTCGACATCGAGGATGAGGAAGCGCACGCGGTGCGCGCGCTCCCTCGCATCTGCAGAAAGAATCATTCAGACCAGCTTCCCTTTCACCACGTCGTAAATTGCCAGCACTTCCTTCAGAAGCTCTTCGAGCTTGTCGAGGTAGAGGCTGTTCGGGCCGTCGCAGAGCGCCTCCTCGGGATTGTCGTGCACCTCCATGAAAAGTCCGTCAACCCCGGCGGCGACGGCAGCGCGTGCCAGAGGCTCAACGAATTCGCGGTTGCCGCCCGACGACGTGCCCGCGCCGCCCGGCAGCTGCACGCTGTGCGTCGCATCGAAGATGATGGGAGCACCAAACGTGCGCATGATGGGGAAACTGCGCATGTCGACGACGAGGTTATTGTAGCCGAACGAGGCGCCGCGCTCTGTCAAGAGGATGTCGGAGCAGCCGCCCTCGTGCAGCTTGTCGACGACGTTGCCCATGTCACGCGGTGCGAGGAACTGTCCCTTCTTGACATTGACGACGCAGCCGGACTTTGCCGCCGCGTAGATGAGGTCAGTCTGCCGGCACAGAAACGCAGGGATCTGCAGCACGTCGACGACCTTCGCCGCAGGCGCAATCTGCGACTCCTTGTGGACGTCGGTCACGACGGGCACATCGAGCTCTTCCTTGATCGCCTGCAGCATTTCGAGTCCCTTCTTGAGTCCCGGGCCGCGGAAGCTGTTGAAAGACGAGCGGTTCGCCTTATCAAACGACGCCTTGAAGATGTAGGGGATGCCGAGCCTCGATGTGATTTCTTTGATCGTGCGCCCGATCAAAAGGCAGCGCTCCATTTCCTCAAGGACGCACGGCCCCGCCATGAGCACGAGCGGGCTTCCCCCGCCGATCGTGAAATCTCTGACCTTCACCTTGTTCATCATCATAGTACCGCCTTTCTCTTGGGGAGTCACGGATAAATTCAACTGCCCAGCTTCACACATCCGAACGACCTCATTTTATCAGCAAATTCTTAAAAATGCTTAAAGATTCGCTGATAGATTCTTTGCACCGTACCGCTTTTGTCCGCAACACATTTATTTCTTACACCAGCCCCTGCTCTCGATAGAGCTTGTTCACGAGCGCAAGGTCTTCTGCCGTATCGACGCCGACGAAGCGGCAGTCCGTTTCCAGCACGCGGATGCCGTAGCCGTTTTCCAGCGCCCGAAGCTGCTCCAGCGACTCCGCCCGCTCCAAGGGTGTCGGCTCAAGGCGTGCGTAGCGCAGCAAAAAGTCGCGTCGGTAGGCATAGATGCCGATGTGCTTGTACACGGGACTGGCCGCCGCACGCGGATAAGGCACGAGCGAGCGCGAGAAGTAGAGCGCGTAGCCGAGTTTGTCCACGATGACCTTGACGTTGTTCGGATTGAGCTGCTCCGCCGCGTCGTCCATGCGCGTCATGACAGTAGCCATCGGCAAGTTCTCGTCTACCTCAAATGGTGCGATGAGGTCATCGATCACGGAAGGTTCGATCAGTGGCTCGTCGCCCTGCACGTTGACGATGAGATCAACCTCAGGGTATGCCTCTGCCACCTCGGCAAGCCGATCGGTGCCCGTCGGATGGTCGGCACGCGTCAGGATTGCTTCGCCGCCTTCCGCTCGCACAGCGTCGTAGATGCGCTCGTCGTCCGTCGCCACGATTACCTTCTCGGGCTTTTGGGCGCGGCTCGCACGCTCTAGGACGCGGCAGATCATGGGCTTGCCGCAGATGTCGGCAAGCGGCTTTCCCGGCAGGCGCGTCGACGCGTAGCGCGCCGGAATCACGCAAAGTGTCCTCATTCTCCTTCTCCTCCCTTTCGCAAGGCAGTGATCTTTTCCTGCAGATGTGCGGCGAGCATATCCTGAAACTCCTTCGCCCCCTTCTGGAACGTGACCTCGACGCAGATGACGAATACAGGGATCGGCACCTTTGCCTCAATGATCGTCAACGGAATCTTCACGGCATCCTTCTCCGTGATGACGATGGCTTCTGCCCCGAGAGAGATCGCCTGATCGAGGACGTCCTGCAATTCCTTCGTCGTGTACTCGTGGTGGTCGGGAAAGCGCAGGCTTTCGACAATCTTTGCGCCAATGTCAAAAAGCGTCTGCTCGAACGACATCGGATTGCCAATGGCGGAGACCGCCATGACGCGTTTCCCCGCGAGCGTCTTGATGTCGACGCCCTCGCCTGAGATGTCACGATGCCAGTCCTTGAGGTCAACGAAGCGGCGCGGCTGATGGATGCTCTCCATGATCAGCGCCTTTTCGTTGTACTTTCGTATCGTGTTCTTGATGTGCTCACGCGAGACGCCGACCGCCTGATCAACCTTCGTCAGAAGGCACACGTCGGCGCGCTCGATGTGCGAGACAGGCTCTCGCAAAGTGCCGCGCGGCAGCATGTAGCCGTTGCCGAAGACGTTGACCGCATCGACGAGCAGAATGTCCATGTCGCGCGCGAGCTGCCAGTGCTGGTAGCCGTCGTCTAAGATCGCTACCTCCGCGCCGAAGTGCTCGATCGCATACTGTCCCGTAAGCGATCGCTCGGCGCCGATGAGCACGGGCACTTCAGGCAGATGCTTGGCGAGCATGAAGGCTTCGTCGCCCGCCTCGGTCGCGTCCATGTAAAGCTTCTGCCCGTCGGAAACAATGCCGACGTCGCCGCGCCACTTCGCACGATAGCCGCGGTTCAAAATGACGACGCGATAGCCCAGGTCGCGGATCGACGCCGCCAAGTATTGTGCAGTCGGCGTCTTTCCCGTGCCGCCGACCGTGATATTGCCGAGGCTGATGACGTAGCAGGAGAGCTGCTTGCGCTTGAAAAGCCCCGCCTTGTAGCCCCAAAGCTTCAAGTTCACAAGTTGGCGATAGATGAGGGAAAAGCTGTAGAGCATCCCCATGACAACGCGCAGGCAAAAGCCATCGGCATGACGGCGGCGCATGAGGTCGGTGACATAGGTGCGGAAGTTCTCGACGCGCTCCGTCGTGCGCACCTTGCCCGCATTTTCGCCCTGCTCGAAGTCCTCCAGGAAGTCATGCAGGAGCACAGCCGTCTTTCGGGATGCGCCCTTGTTCTCGCCGATGATGGCGAGCGTTTCGCGCTCCATGCGCCGCCTTTCCCCTTCGTCCTCGAAAAGTCTGCAAACAGCTGCGGAAAGCTCCTCTCCATCATGCACCGTGATGCAGGCGTTCCTCTTCGTGAAGAGTACATGCGTATCCTTGAAGTTGAACATGTTGTGCCCGACGATGATCGCCTTGCCGTGCGCCGCAGGCTCCAGGATGTTGTGACCACCGTGCGCGATGAGGCTGCCGCCAACGTAGATGACGTCGCCGATGCTGTAGACTCTGCCGAGCTCACCGATCGTATCGAGGATCACAATGTCATGATCTTCGCTCGGTTCTTTCAAAAGTTCTGTACGGCGCGCGACGGAAAATCCCTTGTGCCTGCAGAGCGTGGCGACTTCCGTCGTGCGCAGAAGCTCCCTCGGCGCAATGATGAGCTTGGCCTCGGGGAACTTTTCCCGGAGTGCGGCAAACGCCTCGAGGACAGGCGTCTCCTCACCGCGATGCGTGCTGCCTGCGAGAAAAATGCCACCATTCTTGCGAAGTCCCATTTCACGCAGGAGCTTTTCCTTCTCCGCGAGGCTCACATCCGTGTACGTCTGATCGAACTTCGTATTCCCCGTGACGGTCACAAGTTCAGGCGGTGCGCCGAGACGCATGATGTACTCGGCGTCGATGGGCGACTGCATGGCGAACTTTCGAACCGTGCCGATCATGTCATCAAGGACGCTGTGCAGATGCTTGTAGCGCTTGACGCTCTTGTCGCTGATGCGCCCGTTGACCATCATGACGGGAATCTTGAGCTTCTTCGCCGTCCGCAGGAAGTTCGGCCAAAGCTCCGTCTCGACGGGCATGAAGACGCGCGGATGGATGCGACGCAGAATGCTGCCCGCGCGCCACGGAAGATCGAGCGGAAAGTAGATGATGCTGTCCGCATCCTTGATAATGCGGTTCGCCATCTCGTAGCCCGCCGTCGTGACGACGGAGACGAGGATCGAGCTCTTCGGGAATTCCTTGTGGAACTCTCGGATCAGGGGGCTGGCAGCGACGATCTCGCCGACGGACGCCGCATGAACCCATATACAGTTCTTCTTTGCCACCTTGTCGAGCGCGTGCTCAGGAAAGAAGCCGAGGCTCTGGCGCACGCGCTCGACGAAGCCACGCTCGCGTACGGCGCGAACAAGGAACACGGGTATGATGAGGACTACGGCGAGGATCGCCGCCAGATTGTAGAGTAACCGCATATTTCCGCTCCTTCATGTAGCAGGCTGCAAAGATCCTTCGCCCTTCTTCTCGCCCTCTTCCTCACCTCTGAACTGGATATTGTAGAGCGTGCTGTAAAGCCCGCCCGCCGCCAGAAGTTCCGCATGTGTTCCCTGCTCGACGATGTGTCCTCCGTCGATGACGTAGATGCAGTCGGCGTTGAAGATCGTCGACAACCGATGCGCGATGGCAAAGGACGTCCTGCCCACCATGAGCTTGTCGAGAGCCGCCTGCACGATCTTCTCGCTCTCCGTATCGAGCGCCGACGTCGCCTCATCGAGGATCAGAATGCGCGGATTCTTCAAGATGGCGCGTGCGATCGCGATGCGCTGACGCTGTCCACCCGAAAGATTCAATCCACGTTCGCCGATCTTCGTCTCATAGCCTTGGGGAAGCTGCAGGATGAATTCCTCGGCGTTCGCCGCACGCGCCGCCTCCTCAACTTCCTCGTCCGTCGCTTCAAGTCTGCCGTAGCGGATATTCTCACGCACGCTGCTCGAAAAGAGCATCGTTTCCTGCGGCACGATGCCAATCTGTTCGCGCAAAGAGTTGAGCGTCACGTCACGCACGTCGTGACCGTCGATCTCGATCACACCTTCGTCCACCTCGTAGAAACGCGGTATGAGATTCGCGATCGTCGACTTGCCCGCGCCCGAAGGGCCGACGAAGGCCACGAGCTGTCCAGGGCTCGCCTCAAGTGACACATGAGAGAGCGCAGGAGCACCCTCCTTGTAGGAAAAGGACACGTCCTTGACGGCGACGCGCCCTTCGATTTTAGGCAGAGGAACGGCATCCTCCTTGTCGTGAATCATCTCTTCCATATCGATCACGTCAAAGACGCGATCGGCCGCCGCCATCGCACGCTGCACGGTGCCGTAGATGCGACTGATGCGTTTGACAGGGTTCGCGAGATTCACGGCATACGTCAGAAACGCAACGAGAGCGCCTGCCGTCAGATCACCTTGCACGACCTCGTAGCCGCCGATCCACAAGATGAAGGTGACCGTGATCGCCGCGAGGAACTCCACGGTCGGGGTCAGGAGGCTCGTAAGCTGCACGTTCTTCATCTCGGCCTGGAAATTCAACTCGTTCTGCCGATGAAAGCGTTCGATCTCGTAGCGCTCGCGCACGAAGGACTTGACGACACGCACAGCAGAGATGCTTTCCTGCAGAAGCGAGTTGATGTCGGCAAGCCTTTCCTGGATGACGATGCCCGACCTCTTGAGCTTTTTGCCGAAAATATTCATCGCTTGTCCGACGAGCGGCACGGTGATGAGTGTGATGAACGTAAGCTTCCAGTCAAGATAAAACATGAGCACGATGGAGCCGACGAGCACGGAGCTTTCTGTCACAAGCTCGATGAGCTTGTCGACGAGCGCGTTCTGCAATGCCTGTACGTCGTTCGTCACGTAGCTCATGATCTCCCCCGTCTGATGGCGGTCGAAATAGGCGAGCGGCATGCGCTGGAACTTCTCGAAGAGCGCCTCGCGGATGTCGATGACGATGCGCTGCCCAACGAAGGAAACGAGGTAGCTCTGCCCATAGTAGAATATACCGCGGAAGAAGAAGACGACGATGATGCCACCCGCGATGAGGTTGAGCATCGCCATGTCGCGCTCCATAAGCACCTTGTCAATCATGTCCTTGATGATCCACGGCACATAAAGGTTCGCTGCCGCCGCAAGCACGATGCAGACGATGGCAAACGCCAGATGCTTCACATAGGGCCGTATGTAGTTCATCAAACGGATGTAGTTCTTCATGCTTCCCTCTCGTTTCCCTTTCCTGCGGCCGCCGCGAGCACATGCGCCGCGACGCGCACGGAAGCGCCCGGAGGTCCGAGCTGCAGCACGGCGACCTTGAGACGCGCCATGACGGAGTCGCGCTGCGGCTCGCCCTTATAGAGCTTCGCAGCTTCCTCGGCGATGCGCTCCGGCGTCACCTCGTCCTGCAGCAGCTCTGGCTCCGCCTCCTCTCCGAGGATGATGTTCGGCAGGCTGAAATGGTCGATCTTCACGAGCATCCTGCCGATGGCGTAGTTGAGCCTGCCCATGCGATAGCAGACGACGGCAGGCAGATCCATCAGCGCCGCTTCCATGACGACCGTGCCCGATGTCGCTATGGCGAAGTCGGCGACGCCCATGAGGTCGTAGACATGCTCCTCCGTCAGCTCGACGGAAGCGCCCGACTTTTCGATATGGCGCTCGATCTCTTGGCGCTCGAGTCCCTGTGCAACGGGCAGGAAAAAGCGCGTCTCGGGTCGCTTCTCCTTCAAGATTTGCACCGCCCTGAGCATATCGGGCAGGAGAAACGAGACCTCCTGCCGGCGGCTGCCGGGCAGGAGCAGCGCGGCACGCTCGCCATCCTTGAGTCCGAAAAAGGCGCGCGCCGACTCCGGCTCCATGTCGGCGCGTACGGTGTCGACGAGCGGGTTGCCGAGGAAGGAGACGTTCGCGCCCGCCGTGACGTAGGGACCGATCTCGTGATGGAAGATCGTGACGATCTCCTTGGCAATTGCCGCGCACTTCTTCGCACGCCCCTTGCGCCACGCCCAGGCCGACGGCGGGATGTAGGAAAAGACGGGGATGCCGAGCGCCTTCGCCTTAGCCGCAAGCCGCCAGTTGAAATCAGGATAGTCGATGATGAGGAGGAGGTCGGGCTTTTCCTCGCGCATGGACTTGACAAGCGTCTTTTCCAGCTGCAATAGGCGACCGAGTCCTAGGACAACCTCCCACACGCCCATGATGCTGTAATCGCGACAGTCGCGCACGAGGCGCACGCCTGCCTCCGCCATCTTGGCTCCGCCGAAGCCGAAAAGCTCCACGTCCGGCTCCATCTCCAGCATTTCTTTCGCGAGGCGTGCGCCGTGCAAATCGCCTGACGCCTCGCCCGCCGACATCATGATTTTCATCTTGCCCCTCCTCTTCGAAAAGCACGGACAAACACCGCCCCCATCTTCACACATCTGCGAAAATCCAGGGGCTTCATTTCACCAGCGCTTCTTTAAGCCGAAAAAGCGCGAGGATGCAGATCTTGCATCCACCGCGCAAATCGTCAAATCGCCGCGATCACTATGCCGTTTTCATCAGCGAGCGCCGCGACCTTCGCCTGATCGACGACGAGCACCCTGCCCGCCTCGATGGCGAGGGCTTTCGCCCCGGCAGCGATCATCGACTCGATCGTCGCCGTGCCGATTGCCGGCACATCGAAGCGCATGTCCTGCTGGGGCTTCGCCGCCTTGCCGACGGCAGCGCCTCCGCCCGAAAGCTCCCCGCCGCGCCTTATGCAGGCGTCCGTTCCCTCGATCGCTTCGAGCGCCATGACCGCCTTCGCCTTGACGACGGCGGTCTGCCCGATGTCGAGCCGGCCGATCTCCTTGGCCATGGCGAGCGCCATCTCCATGTCAGCGCGTTCCTCTGCGGTAGGCTCACGCTTCGTCAGCGTGCCCGCATGCGGCATCAGTGTCTTTAAGAGAGCCGTCTGATCGAAGGCTTCCAATCCTTCCTTCGCAAGTTCCTTGACGAAGGCGAGCATGATCGTGTCGTCCTTCTTGTCGGGCAGCGACATCAAGAGCTGCATCATGCGCATGTCGGGCTGCTCGTGGCTGCCCGCAAAGAGAAGCTCCTTCGTAACCTTGCCGAGAAGCGTCACCTTCGTCACGCCGCGCTCCTTGAGATAGTCGATGATCGCGCCGAGCTGTGCGACGTTGATCGCGCGATGATCGGATGCGACTTCCGCAAGCTCTTTATCCGTGCCCGCAAGAAGCGAAACGGCGCTGACCTCGATGCCGAGCGCCTTCGCCGCCTGTGCGCAGACGACGGGCAATCGTCCCACGCCGGCCAAAAGACCGATCTTTTCCAAAGATTTTCCCTCCGATTTCTATTCGTTCTCGCGACGCTCGCGGCAGATGCCGCGATCCACATTGCGCAGGAAGCGCAGGAAATGCTCGACCTCTTCGGACGTATCGACTTCCTGCTCGATGACAGCGATCGCCTGCGCGAGGCTCAAACCCGAGCGGAAGAGGATCTTGTAGGCGCGCTTAATATTTCGCCGCGCCTCAACTGCGATGCCCGCACGCGCGATGCCCACGCTGTTGAGTCCGACGACGCGTGCCGGATGACCGTCGACAATCGTATAGGGCACGCAGTCCTGCACGATCTTCGACATGCCGCCGATCATGACGTTGCGGCCGATCTTCACGAACTGGTGGATGCCGCACATGCCACCCAAGACCGCACGATCCTCGACGATGGCGTGGCCCGCAATCATCGCTGCATTCGACATGATGACATGATTGCCGACGACGCAGTTGTGCGCGACATGCGTGCAAGCCATGAGCAGGCTGTCGCTGCCAATGCGCGTCTCCTCTCCTTCGCCCGTCGCACGGTGGATGCTCGAATACTCGCGGATCGTCGTGCGGTCACCGATGATCGTATAACTCTTTTCGCCCTTGAACTTCAAGTCCTGCGGCTCCGCGCCGACCGAAGCGAATTGGAAGATATGGCTGTCTTTGCCGATGCTCGTCCAACTGTTGATGACGGCATGCGGCTCGATGCGCGTGCCCTCGCCGATCGAGACATTCGCGCCGATGACAGCGTGCGCACCGACCTTGACGTTCTCGGCGAGCGTCACATTCTCTTCAATCACAGCATACGGGCCGATCTCCACGCCCTTCGCCACATGGGCACGAGGGCTTACGACCGCCGATTCGTGGATATATGCCACCACTTTGCTGTCCATCATTTTTTCCACCCCTTATTCCACTCGAAAAGAGCTGACAGGATTTTCAATCTATGCTTTCTATAAGAATCACTGAAACTATGCGCGATTCTTATTCGGATAAAGCGCCATATTGTTATAATCCTGCAAATCCTGTCGTCTTTTGCCTGCGATATTCAGGCAAAATCGGCAATTTTCGGGGGTTGATAAAAGACTGGCACTCATTTTCCTGGTAAATCTGCCCCTTAAGAGAGATTTTCAGCTCTTTGCAGAGCGAAGGTGAAGTCTGCCTTGGCGACGAGCACACCGTCGACGTAGCCGTCAGCATGAAGCTTGCCAAAGTCACCGTGCACCTTCGTGATCTTCGCCTTCGTCACGAGCTGATCGCCAGGCACGACGGGCTTCTTGAACTTCACACCCTCCATGCCGCCGAAGAGTGCGAGCTTGCCGCGGTTCTCCTCGGGATAGAGCATCGTGATGCCACCGACCTGTGCCATGGCCTCCAGAAGGAGCACGCCGGGCATGATCGGTGAGCCGGGAAAATGACCGCGGAAGAAGTCCTCCATCATCGTCACGCACTTGATTCCCGTCGCTGACTCGAACGGCACGAGTTCGATGATGCGATCGACGAGAAGCATCGGCGGGCGATGCGGCAGGATCTTCTGAATTTCATTGATGTCCAAAATCATATAGTTTCGCTCCTTCTTTCCTAATCGAAACCGGCACAAAACGCGCCGGAGTTCACCGCAAGCAGAAACCCCGTCTGCACTTTTATGCCAGAGAGGCACAAATTGCCTTAGCAAGCTGCGCGTTTAGCGCATGGCCCGACTTCACGGCGAGGATATGCCCTCGTACGAAGCCCGCGAGACGCAGATCGCCGATGAGGTCGAGGATCTTGTGGCGCACAAGCTCGTCGGGGAAGCGCAGCTCGTTGAGCCAGCGCTCATCGTTGTAGACGATAACGTTTTCAAGCGTGCCGCCGAGTCCGAGTCCTGCTTTCTTCAGCGCCTCGACCTCGCCTTCATAAGCAATCGTACGCGCAGGGGCGATTTCCTTCTCGTAAGCGTCCTCGCTCATGAGGAAATCCCGGTACTGCGTGCCGACGAGCGCGTGCTCGTTGAGCGACGTAAAACTCACGCGCAAGCCGTCGCCATAGGGAACGGCAACGAGGAAGCGCTCACCGTCGTCGATGCGGTAGACGCGGTCGATGACGATCTCCTGCCGCTCCTTTTCCTGCTGCACCTTCCCCGCTTCTTTCAAAAGAGAGAAGAAGACGAGCGAGGAGCCGTCCGCGACGGGAGGCTCCTCGGCGTCGAGTTCGACAAAGCAGTTGTCGATGCCGAACGCCGCGAGCGCACTCATCAGATGCTCGACCGTGAAGACGCGCACGCCGCCCTCAGAGAGCGTCGTCGCACGCACCGTCGACGTCACATGCGGCGCGGTCGCGCGGATCTTCGGCTCGCCCGCAACATCCTTGCGCACGAAGACGATTCCCGCATCGACGGGCGCCGGCAGGAGCGAGAGATGCACGAGGACGCCGGAATGAAGCCCCACGCCGTCGTAATCGACGCGTCGGGCGATCGTCGTCTGAAAGGGCAATAGAAATCCTCCTCCGCTAGAAAATGCAAAAGCCGGCAATATAAAGTCACAGCTGCCAAATGCAGCCCTCCGTTTCAACGTTCTATTATTGTACCATGAAACCCCAAGAAGTCAAACCCGAAGGGTGCAGACTGATTGGCTAGGTTTCTGGTAAGGGCGACGCACTATTCATCCTTCCTGCTCGTCTTTTGGCAGCGCAAAATTCACGGGCAGCTCTTCGATGTCCGTTTCCAGACGCCGATAGTGGACGCCAGCAGCGGCGAACATGCGCTTCGAGGCGCGTGTGCTGTCGGTCGCCGCGTACTTGTCTGACAGGTAGATGACCTCCTTGATGCCGCTTTGAATGATCGCCTTGCAGCACTCGTTGCACGGAAAGAGCGACGTGTAGATGCGGCAGCCTTTCAAGGATGTGCTCGCGTTCAATATGGCGTTCAGTTCGGCATGCACGACATAAGCATACTTCTTGTCGCCGAACTCGCCCGTGCTGCCCCACGGGAACTCCGCATCGGAGCAGCCGTTGGGCATACCGTTGTAACCGACGCCGACGATGTGCTTGTCCTCGTTGACAATGCAGGCGCCGACCTGCGTGTGCGGATCCTTGCTGCGGTACTTGGAAAAAAGGGCGATGCCCATGAAGTATTCATCCCACGATATGATCATGGCTTTTCCTCCCCTCGCATCTCAGGCGATTCCGCCACGTCGTCTGCGGCATCCGCGTCGCTCGCTTCAGACGTTCCGGCCGTGCCTCCCGCCGCTCCAAGCGTCGGCAGAACCGTACCCAGAAGGGCGCGCAGGCCATCGGCAGCGGCGTGCAGTTCGGCGATCTTCGCTTCCTCGCCCTCCTTGATTGCGAGGAGTTTCCCCGCATCCTGCGCCATCTTCTCATGCAGCGCACGCGCCTCGGCAAGAGCCGGCAGGAATCTTGCCGTCCCGTTTCCGCGTCCTGCCGTGCGCCTTGCCGCCTCCTCCAGGCGCGCCGCCGTATCGGCGAGAGCACGAAGCGCCGTGCGGCTTTCCCGTGCGCCTGCACCGCCCGCCTCGATGGCCTCGGCCGCCTTGGAGACGTCGCCGGCGAGCGCCGTCAGAAGCTCTGCCGCATTTGTGGAAAGCTTGCCCGCATCCTCCGACAGGCGGCGCACCTCGTCGGCAACAGCGGCGAAGCGCCTGCCCGCATCGCCCGCACGCGCCGCCTCGACCGCCGCGTTGAACGCGAGAAGGTTCGTCTGGCTCGCAAGCTCCGCGACTTCAGCGAGCGTATCGCCGATCGCCGCCGCACGTTTTCCCAGATCGCGCGCCATCTCGTCCGCCGCCTTCAACTCCTTCGCGAGCGCGTTCGTGCGCTCTGCCGCATCGTGCGCCGCCCTCCGGTTCTCGCCAAATTGACGGCGCACTTCTTCGGCTTCTTTCTGCGCTTCGTCCGACGCATCTTCGTCCATGCCGTCCGCGGCTTCGGCGAGCACCGAAGCCGCTTTCTCCGCCCGCTCCTTCAATGCCCCCGCTTGTGCGAGAGCCGACTCCATCGCCTGCGCCTGTTCCTGCGCCCCCGCGAGAAGTTTCGTACAAAAGGCGCCCATGCGCGAAAGCGTCTCCGATGGCACGGCCTCGAACGCTGCATCTCTTTGAGGCGTCCCCAATTCCTGCGCGGCAAACGCTTCACCTGCAGGAACATCCGAGACCTCGGGCAAAGGAGCCTGTTCCTCTTCTTTCTGCCCCTGCAGCGGGAGGGCGATGCGCCCGGCATAAGCGAGCAGAAGCCCCAATCCCGTGAGCACGAGCAAGAGCAGCAGCAGCCCCGCCAGAGTCATGGAGTTCGTCAATGCGCCGAGCGAGCGTTCCTCCTCCGCCTCAGGCACGCCGACGAAGATCATGCCGACCGCCTCGCCGTCCGCATCGAAGAGCGTACGATACGAACCGATGGGTCGCCTGCCGCCGAAATCAGAGCGGCCGACATACGGCGTGCAGCCCGTGAGCACGATCCTCGTGACGGCGGCGTCCGCCTTCTGTCCGACAAGTCTCTTGCCGCTCGTCTCATACGTCGAGGATGCGCACTGCTCGCCGACGAAGAGCGCGACGTCCGATCCCGTAACCTCTTTCAAGTGATCGACGAAACTGCCATTGTCGTTGAGCAGTCTTCCTCCCTTGTAGATGCGTCCGTCCTGCACCGTCCAATCGCCGGGATGCGTCGAGTCGATCAGCAAGAGAACGCCGCGCATGTCAGCGTCGACCTTCTCCTTCCAGATCGTCGCGTTCGACGTGCGTGCGCTGTCGTAGGCGTGATAGCCGAGCGCGAGGAACGCTGCGAGAAAAAAGACCGCAAAAAGGACGACGCCGCGCCTCAGTCGCGCTGCGTCATCCTTGCTCTGAAAGAATCGGGAAAGGAAGCTTTTTTTCTTGTCGTTCTGCATATCAGCGAACCACCATGACGGGGCAGTGGACGTGCTGCAGTACATACTGGCTGACGCTGCCCATCAAGAAGCCCGTCAGACGGCCGAGACCGCGGCTGCCCATGACGACGAGGTCGTAGCCTTCATCGTCCGCCGTCTCCACGATGACCTCGGCGGGCGAGCCAAGTTCCACTACACTGTTCGTGCGGATGTCTGCGGGCACCTCTCGCAGGATTTTCGCCAGTTCCTTGTAAGCGCCCTCTTTCAGAGCCGCAGGATCATAACCGTCCATGCTCACGCGCTCGAAGGCCGCGATCTCGGCATTGAGATCGACGACCGAGAGCAGCATGAGCGTCGCCCCCTGCAGCCGCGCGATATGCGCCGCCTGCCGCACGGCCTGCTGCGCCTGCTCCGAACCGTCATAAGGCACGAGAATCCGCCGGATCTCGCTGTCCTTAAAATCCATCATCTTGCTTACCTCCCGGAATTTCCCAAACTCCCATAAGTGTTTTTTTATTTCGCCAACGAAGGGAAAAATTCCTCTTTTTTCTGCGGCTTAGCTGCCAATTTCCCGCACCCTGCTGCGTTGATCAAATAATGTGCTCGCCGTCAAGCAAACTAAGCAAACGCCCGCCGGGCAACAGGCGGGCGATCTCTTCCGCCAACGCATCGATATAACCGTAAAAGTGATTCGTGCGCACGGCAAGCCATTCGACAGCGGCAAGGATGCACTCCTTTGTACGATCATCCTCGTCTTCTGCACTCTCCACGCCATCAAAAGCCGTCCGCACCGCGCTGTGCGGCGCAGACACGCCGCCCCCATCGAGCGAGGCATCCACAAGAAGCAGGAACTCCAGCAGCTTGTAAAGCACGACGAAGACCTCATAGTTTGCCAGAAAGCTCGTGCCTCCTGTCAGAGGGTAGCGTCCGAGCATAAATTCATTGGCGAGCCAGTTTTCCAAAGCATTGCTGTACTTTGAAAGGATGCCCTTCGCATATTGTCTGCGTCGTTCCAAAAAAGCGGCGATGCTGCTTTGCCGAGCCTGCGCCGCGCCCGTATGCGCCGCATCTGCCCGTTCTCCCGCCGCGTCGCCATCCCCTTCGCCGAAGGCTCTGCGAATCCTCGCCAAATATGCCGCCGTTTCGGGCAAATCATCTTCCGTCGCCTTCGCCAGAGCAGGGAAGATCCGCTGGAAGAAGCGCAGATACAGTGCCGCATCGAAGGGATTCGCCGCGAGAAGAGCCAATGCCTCCCCTGCGGCGGCATTGGCGATGGCGACGGCATCCCTTGTCAAATCTTCCGCCGTCCCCTGCTCGACATACGCTTCGGCACGCGCGAGCAGGAGACCGAGCGCCGCGAGACGCGCGTCGAGCGAGAGGCGGCGCTCGGTCAAGAGCGCGATTCCAGCAAGCTGCAGACTGCGGAAGGCCGCCGCCGACAGCGGTGCGCCAAGCGGCGTGCGGTCAACATAAGCGGGGCGCGGTGCGGCGACTTCCACCCACTCGAACGCCAGCGGCTCTT
Organism: uncultured Selenomonas sp.; assembly: GCF_963528755.1. Lineage (GTDB taxonomy): Bacteria > Bacillota > Negativicutes > Selenomonadales > Selenomonadaceae > Selenomonas. The sequence goes on along the minus strand of NZ_CAURXA010000004.1, from coordinate 132,934 downwards.
CGGTGAACAAGACTTCCTCTGCCGCCACGGGACAGCTCAGACACAGGGCGCGGTCGAGCGTATCGCCGACCTCGTGCATCTTGCGCGGGTACTCGGCGCAGACATCGGAGATCGCGCCGATACCGAAGCGCCGATGCAGCGAGCAAAGCCCGTCCTCACGCAAAAAAACGCAGCGTCCGTTTTCGTGGCGCATAATCCAGACGCCCGTCGCCTCGCTGCGTTCCAAGCCTTTTTTCAATTCGTGCAGAAGCTCCGGCCGCCCCTCATAGCGCGCCAATGTCGCCGCATCGAGCGCGACGCCCCACTTCGCACAGCAACAGAGCGAGCCGCATCGCTTGCCGTCGCAGACGAAGCGGCGCATGTAAACGGGCTGCAGGCACAGTCGCGGCGCAGCGGCAGGCGCGAAGATGGACGCAGCGCCCCTCCCGTCGCCTTCATCGCTCTCCAGCCCCCGTGCCGAGGCCCTTTTCAAGCACTCATCCTGTCGATTCACGCCTCCGCCTCCTCGAAGTAGGCGGCGATCTGCTCCTCCATGACGTCACCGACGTCCTCGCCCGCCCGCCATGCTTTCGCCCAATCGACGGTACGCGCGATCCCCTCCTCGATGTGCCAGCGCGGCTGCCAGCCGAGACGCGCCTTGATGCGCGAGGAGTCGAGCTTCAGGAAGCCCGCCTCGTGCGGCGCGGCGCACTCCTCCTCAACACGCCACGAAGCACCCTCGCCCCAAGCGCGACAGAAGAGCTCGGCCAGCTCGCCCGTCGTCACGCAGTCGGAGTCCGCCGGCCCGACATTGTAGCTTCCCGCCAATTCTGCTTCGCTTGCTTGCGCGTGCGCGATACGTAAATACGCAGAGAGAGGCTCCAAGACATGCTGATAGGGCCGCGTCGATGTGGGATTCCTGAGGATGACGGCTCGTCCTTCGCTCGCCGCTCGGATACAGTCGGGCACGATGCGCTCGGGCGAGAAGTCTCCGCCGCCGATGACGTTGCCCGCGCGCGCCGTTGAGATGCGCACGCCGCCATCCGCGAAGAAACTCTGGCGGTAACTCGCCGTTACGAGCTCTGAGCAGCTCTTGCTGTTCGAGTACGGGTCGAAACCCATGAGACGCTCGTCCTCGCGGTAGCCCCACTCCCATTCCTTGTTTTCGTAGACCTTGTCCGTCGTCACATTGAGAAAGGAACGGACCGTATCGATCTCCCGCACACATTCGAGGACGTGTGCCGTGCCCATGACGTTCACGGCATACGTCTCGACGGGCGTACGGTAGCTCTCACGCACGAGAGGCTGCGCCGCAAGATGCACGACGATCTCAGGACGAGCCTCACGAAAGGCCGCGCGAAGAGATGCGAGATCGCGCACATCGCCCTCGATCGAGCGCATGGAATCCGCCAGCTTCAGCTTCTCAAAGAGCCGTGCACCGTCCGCCGTCGGCGAAGCGAGCGAAAATCCTGTAAGATGCGCTCCTGCGCCGAGCAGCAGTTTCGAGAGCCATATCCCCTTGAAGCCCGTATGCCCCGTCAAAAGCACGCGTTTGCCGCGATAAAAGGCAAGGTCATCCTGCCGCGTCATTTTCTTCATCTGCGCTCCCCCTCTCAGCCATGCTGCAATTCTTTTCCGTATTCGGCAAGAAAGACCTGCCGCGCCGTCTCCCATGCGTCATCAAGGCGCTTGCGCCCCGTCTCATGGATGCACGGCGGTTTTTCAAAATGCGGAATCATGAGGCGCATGCCGCGCCGCCGATACTCCATGGAAGCCGAAATGTCATAAAAGTGCCAGCCTGTGAAAATATCTTCGCGCCACGGCACATCCGTCCGCGTCGCCAGAACCATGCCGTCGAGTGCCTCCACTTCGATGCCCGCAGATGGTACAGGACGCTGCTCCAACAGATCCATCGCCTCAGGATCGCGGATCTGCCAAACCGAGCCATAGCATTCTTTCGCGTTCCACCATACACCATCGAGCGACATGTGACGGCAGCCTGTGAGACCGATCAGCCCCATCTCCGGTTTTGTATGGAAGCTTTCCAGCAGTCGGAAAATGATTCGCTTTTCCGTCAGCAAGATGTCCTGATGCATGTACACCTTATACTGTGCCGACGATGCCCGCCGCGCCGCCTCATAGCCCGCCGCCATCGACGGTGCGCCGCGCACGGGAACAAGCTCCGCCGAAACGCCCTGCGGCAGATCGAGATGCCTGAGGTAGCGCACGCACTCGGCGTACATCTCCTCATCGTTCACGCATGAGATGAAGGCGATCTTCTTCGCGTCTTCGCTCATCGAAGCAGCCCCTCCTTTCGCAGGATGTCGCACATGGAGTCGGCATCTCCCGCCGTATTCCGGGCAAATTCTTCGAGGTAGCCGCCGTCGATTCTGCTTTCAGAGAGCAAGCGTCGCAGAGCTTCGACGGTTTCCGCCGCTTCAATGCCGTTTTCCAATCTATGCAGCAGACGCGCCAAGAGACAGCGCTCCGCATCGGTGTACCGCGCCTTGAGGCGTGCCGTGCGTGCATCGAGTACGGAAAGCCGCACGACCCACCACGATGTCTCTATCTCCTGGTGTCCGTTCTGCACGCCGCAAGCCTGCATCACCTCCAGCATCTCCGCCGTCCCCTTTTCAATGACCTGACGCACGGCGAAATCCTCGTAGTGCGCAAGCTTAGCAAGGCGCACTAATTCGGGAAAGGAGAAGAGCCGTCCCTGCCCATCGAGCAGAGGATTCGCCCCATAGCGCAAATCGCCCGCAAGCCACGCGCGAAAGACACTCCAATGCCAAGGATTTCGGAACGGTGCAACAAGAGCAGCGCAAGGTGCGAGGAAATCCTGCAGGGATTCCAACAGACTTTCCGGCGCAGACAGTTCCTCGACTCCTGGCGCAAGCACGATCCAGGAAAAGCGACCGTGCCACACGGCGGGCAGCGCCTCCTCCCATGCTGCCGCAGCAAAGGTGCAGTTTGCAAAGTCTTGCTGAAAGCGACTCTGCCACGCCGCGCCCATGCCGATAAGCAGTGCATTTGATGCCATCTTCTCGGAGAAGAATGCTGCCATTTCCGCATAAAGCCTTTCATCGAAGGGCATTTCCATCATGCCGCGCCTCCTTCCCCTCGCCGCCCCTCCGTCACACTTCTTCCGCGACGAAGACCGGCTCTCGTTTTCCCTCTTTCACCCGCTGCAGCAACAGACGATACGCTTCCAGCACTGTCTGCGGCTCGATCGAGGCGATGCAGTGTGCTTCCTCTATATGCTTGCAGCCGTAAGTATCGCGCGGCTCCTCGGCGCAGTCCGCCAAAGCTCTCGCGGGCTGCACGATGACGGAGGTCGTACGATAGGGGTAGTAGCTTCGAGGAATCGCCTTTTCGTCAAGCGGCAGGTCGCTCCCGTAGCAGCAGATTTCCAGTACGGGAAGGCCTACGATCGCCGCCATGTGCAGGAGGCTCGTATCGTTACCGATGTACGCCGAACAGAGCGTGACGACAGAAGCCGTCTCGCGAAAATCAAGCACGCCCGCGAGGGAAAGCGCCCTCTCCTCGCCGAGCGCACGGGCAACTTCCGCCGCTTCCGCCGCATCGTCCCTGCCCCCCAGGAGCAGGAAAAACGCCTCGCTCTCTTCGGCCAAAAGCAGGCGCAAAAACGCTGCGTAGGCGGCGGACGGCCAATGCTTGCGCCGTGTGCTGCCACCCAGACCGACGGCGAAGAGCTTTTGCCCTGCCGAGGGTGCTCCGAGATATGTAAGCTTTTCGCGCACGCCCGCGATGTCCGCCTTCGTCAGCCAAAGCTCCAACGAGCGATCGGGCACGGGCGCGGCGAGAAGCTGGTCGATCACATCGAAGCAAAGATCGGCCATGTGCAGGGAATGCACGGGCTTTTCCAAAGGGCGCGTCAAAAGCGCGGCGCAGTCCTCGCGCAAAAGTCCTCCCTCCGCAAAGTCCCCTATATGACCGATGCGCTCCTTCGCGCCTGCCATATAGGCGAGAAGGTACGCGCTCGCATAGTGCCCAAAGATGAAGGCGAGATCGAAGCGCTGCCTCAAAAGATGCTCCGCCGCATACCCAGCGTGCGCTGCAAAAAGCTCCGACAAGGGGCGCAGCACGGGAAGCTGCTCATTGCCAAGCAGAAAGTCGATGTACGGGCATGGCTCAGCGAGCTTGAAGCCCGGCGGAAAAATCACGAGCGTGATCACCGCCTCAGGATAGAGGCGGCGGATCTCGCGCAGAGCGCCCGAAAAGCATAGGAAGTCGCCGACGCCCGCATCCATGATGACGAGCATCTCTATCTTCTCGCCCGCAGTGCGCGGCGTGCGATACCCCCCCGCCGCAAAGACAGGCTCCATGACGCGCACGAAATCCCGCGCCGGAAAAGGCGCATCGGGCGAAAGACGCTCGCCAAAGACCTCGAATGCCTCAAGTATCGTTTTCATAAAGCCTCCTGCTCTTGCAAGGTGCAAAGCCACTGACGAATCCGCTTCCCTGCCGCGCCGCAATTTCCTCTATCCGTTGAGGACGCTGTGCAGGACCTCCGCCATATAGTCAATCTGCTCTGCCGCCATGCCCGGGTAGACGCCGAGCCAGAAGGTATCGCGCATGATGCGGTCGGTCGCCGAAAGCTCGCCGACGACGCGATAGCCGCTTTTCGCTTCGCGCAGGCGGTCAAAGCACGGATGCTTGACGAGGTTGCCCGCAAAGAGCATGCGCGTCTGTATGCCGTGCGCTTCGAGGGCACGGACGATCGGCTCTCTTTCAACGCCCTCACGGCAGGTCAGGAGGAAGCCAAACCAGCTAGGCTCGCTGTGCGGACACGGCTCGGGCAAGATGAGCTTTTCTTCAATGCCTTGAAGCGCCGCCTTGAGGTGTGCAAAGTTCTTCCGACGCTTTTCAACGAAGGAGGGCAGCTTCTTGAGCTGTGCGCAGCCGACCGCCGCCTGCATATCCGTGACTTTGAGGTTGTAGCCGAAGTGCGAGTAGACGTACTTGTGATCGTAGCCCTTCGGCAGTTCGCCGTACTGTCCGTCGAAACGGTGGCCGCAGAAGCCATCCTCGCCCGGCGGGCATACGCAGTCGCGCCCCCAGTCGCGCAAAGAACGCAGGATGCGAAAGAGCAGAGCGTCCTTCGTATAGACGGCGCCGCCCTCGCCCATCGTCATGTGGTGCGGTGGGTAGAAACTCGACGTGCCGATGTCGCCGACCGTTCCCGTATAGCACTGCTTGCCGTCAATCTCATAGCGCGAGCCGAGCGCGTCGCAATTGTCCTCGACGAGCCAAAGCCCATGCTTTTCGCAAAATGCCTTGACCGCCCGAAGGTCGAACGGGTTGCCGAGCGTGTGCGCGAGCATGACGGCACGCGTCTTGGGCGACAGCGCCTCTTCAAGCCGCGTGACATCGATGTTGTACTGCGGGATCGTCACATCGATGAAGACGGGCACGGCGCCGTACTGGATGATCGGCGCGACCGTCGTCGGGAAGCCCGCCGCGACCGTAATGACCTCATCACCCGGACGCACGGCGCGCTCGCCGAGGAGTGGCGAAGTCAGCGCCATGAAAGCCAGCAAGTTCGCCGCAGAACCAGAATTGACGGCGAGCGCGTGGCGCGTGCCGAGGAATGCGGCCAGCCCCTTCTCGAACTGTGCAGCATAGCGTCCCGCCGTCAGCCAAAATTCCAGGGAACTGTCGACGAGGGCTTCCATCTCCTCATGATCGTAGACGCGCCCCGCGTAGGGGATGCGTGCCCCCTTCGTCCAGGGCGCAGGCCTGTGATATTCGTCGGCGTACTCGCGCACAAGCGCGAGGATCTTGTCGTGAAGTTCCTGCTTCTTCGCTTCTATTTCCTTCATCTCGTCATCTCCTCCGCGCACGCAGAACCATCTCGATGAGATCCGCCTGCTCAAACATTTTCTTGCGCCGCATACCGTTCTCCCGCGCCGCGCGCTCACGCAGGAGCTGTGCCCAGGCGTGTGCGCCTTCAATCTGAACGGCTAGATCTGCGCCCTCCTGCCCTTCATGCTTGCGAAAATAGCTGAGCGTATCAACAATATAGAGGAGATCTCCCTCCTCCAAGAGCCGCAGCCAGCACTCGACGTCAGGCAATACACTCGGAGGTTCCCTGCGCAATATCTCATGCACGATTTCCTTCATCCTGCGTGGCAGCAAGACCGTCGTGAACTCCCCGATGAAGTTCGCCTGCTTCTCCAAGAGGCCGTAAATTGCCAACTCACCCGGAATACGCGATGTTTCCTCGACAGGCAGCGGATCGACAGTAGGATCGTCGACAAAGTTCCCCTCCTCGTCAATAACGCGGCGATGCGAGGTCACAAAGGCAATACCGTCTTCCATGCTCAGCGCATCCGCCATGCGCTCGATCTTCTCGGGCGCATAGAGGTCATCATCGAAAAGGTAGGCAAGATACTCGCCGTTTGCTCTTTCCAGCGGGCGCAGCCAATTCTGACGCAGGGAAAGGCTCGAATCATGTACATAGTGTATGCGCGCATCATCGGCATACGTCCGCATAAGTTCTTCCGTACGATCATCGCTGCTGTTGTCGCTGATGATGATCTCAATGTGGCGATACGTCTGCGCGAGCGCGCTTTCCAGCGCGAGCTTGAAGAACTCCGGCCGCTCATGCGTTGGGATGAGTATGCTCACGAGCGGCAGCGCCTCCGTCGCATACTCTTCGAGGAAGGCTCGCCTTCCCGCCTCATCGGCAGGAAAACTTTCGCCAAGGAACTCCACGAGCGGCTCATCCTGACCGAGCACGGCCGAGCGTAGCCCTTGGCGACGAAACTCCAAACACTGCGCCGCATCGAAGAACGCCCCGCCATGAAAGAGATCCTCGCGCCACGGCAAATCGACCTGCGTCGCCATTAGGAAGCCGTCGACGGCAAGCACGTTCTCCATCTCGCCGAGCACCCGCCCCCAGGACACCGTGCGTGCGTCTTCAGCAAGGCGCAGCGATCCGATGCGCCTCGTCGAATGAAAGGCGATGCCGTCAGGCGGCAGGAGCTTCGTGCCTGAGATACCAAGTACGCCGAGATCGACGTGCGTTTCAAAGAGGTGGACGATGCGCACCAAGAGATGCGAATCCAAGATGCGCACGCGCTCGTCGAGATAGATCTTGTACTTCGCGGCACTCGCTTCCATAGCCTGTCCGTATGCCGCTGCCATGCCAGCCTTGCCCTCGACTTCGACGAGCTCCATCGTGAAGCCTGCCGGCTGCTCCAATAGGCGAATCGACATCAAGAGGTCCTGAGGAAGTTCCTCTCCTTGGCGTGCGACAATGACGGCGATCTTCTTCGCGTCCTGCACGACTTCGTTCTGAGGCTGGATTTTCTGCTCCTTCATCGCCTCTTCCCACTTTTCTTTATTCATCCATGCACGCTCCGTCCTTTCACCCATTCATCGCCCACAGCCTGCTTTCGTACGTTAGCCGCCTGCGTCTTCGTCTATTCAAAACAACTAGACATCGTCGATCAGGCGGATGATGTCCTTGAAAGGCATAAGATCCGCATCCGCCTCAAGAGCACGATGGTGCTTCAAGATGGACATTGCTGTGCGCTCCATCGCGGGAAAGGCGCTGCGCGTCAGTTGGTTCGCATAGATGACGATGTTCACGCCATGCGCGGCAAGCTCCGCCTCTGTCACCGCGCTGTAAGATGTCGGAACAGCGACGAGCGGCACAGCCGGATGCGTCTTGCGGAAAGCATCGGCAAAGGCGAATACCTCGTCCGGCTCCTTCTTGCGCGAGTGGATCATGATGCCGTCCGCCCCCGCCGCCACATAGGCGGAAGCGCGTTCCAAGGCGTCTGCCAGTCCCTTTTCAAGAATCAGGCTCTCGATGCGTGCGATGATCATGAAATCATCCGTTCGCTGCGCCTCCTTGCCCGCCCGAATCTTCGCCGCGAAGTGCTCGATCGTATCCTGCTGCTGTTCGACCTCCGTGCCGAAGAGCGAGTTCTTCTTGAGGCCGATCTTATCTTCCAGTATGACAGCGGAAACGCCCATGCGTTCCAACGTGTGTACATGATAGACGAAGTGCTCTGTGAGTCCGCCCGTATCGGCGTCGAGGATGATGGGTTTCGTCGTGACGTCCATGACATCATCGATCGTGCGGATGCGCGACGACATGTCGACAAGCTCGATGTCGGGCTTGCCCTTCGCCGTCGAGTCACAGAGGCTAGAAATCCAAAGAGCATCGAACTGATCGAGACCGCCCTCATGCTCGACGACGGTTTTTTCTGCGAGAAGTCCCGTAAGCCCGTCGTGCACCTCGATCGTCTTGACAATCGGTACGATCTCCAAGAGACGGCGCAGACGCCGTCGCCGAAACTCCGGCATGACAAGCCGCTCTTTCACGCGCTCGTCAATCTTCTTGACATCCGGATTCCATGTGTATGGCACCTCGATGAGTGTACCGCCCGTCTTCTTGAGATTGGCCAGCACGTTCTCGCGAATTGCAGACATCGGACCGCCGCGCCAGTTGTCTCCGTGCACGACGAAGTCAGGTCTCAGAGATGCAATGACCGCATCGTACATGATGGCGTCCTGCACGATGACGCGTTCGACCTCCGGCTCGGCCTCCAAAAGCGCGATGCGCTCTTCAAGTGATATGGAGGGAAAGCGATTGTAGCGCACCATCTCGCGATCAGAAAGGACGCCCGCAATGACCGTGCCGTGCTTCTTGGCTTCACGCAGGATGTTTCGATGCCCTTCGTGAATCACATCCGTGCAGAAGCAGGCGTAAGCAATATTTCCCATAGATTCCTCCTCATGCGTGCCATGATTCCTTCACTTTTTCCATGAAGTGCTCTGGCCATTCATGCCCCTCTGTATTAAATGAGCGTGTATGGTCATCGAGCAAAGAAAGAAAATAACGGTAAAGCGCCTCATCTTCCACCTGCTCATGACCTTCGCGCGTATAAATCTCGATGGCTGCTCCCGCAAGATTGACGGTGCCTTCCGGTGTCACGGGAAAAACGCTTTCCATGCGGCATTCATGCAGTTTGGTGCGTATGCTTACGCGATACGGCTGCCCGGGAAACTGCGTGCTGGAAACCACATATTCACGCTCCTTACCGCCCAAGACTTTCGGCAGATTGCCGTCGATGGACGCGCTGGGCGAGAATCCCAGGCTGTGCGCCACAATCGGATAAAAATCGAGTCCGCTCACGAGTTCCGCACAACGCCCGATCTTTGGAATTCCCGCGCCGCGCAGCATCAATGCAGCGCAGGCCTGGTTTTCGCTCGTCGGATAAGGCTCCTTCTCGTAAACGGGAACCCCGTGATCGGAATAGAGATGAACCACATACTCCTCCGGCGCAAAGCGGCTCTCCAGATACGAAAAAAACTCCCCTAGGATCCGATCCACCCGACGTATCCCCTCTCGATTGGCATGGGAATAAATGGCGCGTTCCGAGAGAAATACACTCGTTTTTTCGCCTTCCGCCCCCAGTAAACGCTCTTCCAGCGGCAGATGCGTCTGCGTCGCAAGAGGCAGGGCATCCATCAATATGGAGCGCGTATGCGTATCGGAAAAATGCAGGAATACATACTGATCGCATTCATCAAATGCTTCGATCTGGCGGATCGCCCTTTCCACAGCCTCGGCAGACGACAGGTGATTCGGGTTGACGATGAGCCGATGGAAGCCGCGCGTGACACCGTTGTAAACGCCCTCCGAGGCTCCCATGACGTTGACGCAGTAGTACCCGAGCTCCGCCGCGCCTTCCGAGAGCGTCTTGATTCCACTATCGATCTCCCCGCCGAAACAGTTATCAAACACCTGCAAGCGGTGCATGTAAAGGCCCGTTTCCATTGCAGCCAACGATGGGTATGTATATTCTGCAGCAGCATAGTGATTGTCGAATATGATTCCCGAGGAGAAAAATTGCATGAGATTGGGCACCGCCCTGTAGCCTTCCCTTTTGATCTCACCCCAGCTAAGGGCGTCGACAAGGATATTGAGCACTAGGCGATGACGACGTGGGCTATGCCCTAAGCGAATCGGCTGCCCCAGAATCCACGGCTCCTTGGAAGAGATTTTTATCTCCTTATCCACGCGAAAGAACGAAAACGATTTGTACGCCAGAGGCACGCTTCCCGCTTGCATAGCTCCTGCAAACTCTGCCTCCTGCCCTGCGGACAGGCCGGCTACAGGCAAGAGCCATGTGTCTTTTCCCGTCGAAAAAGTGATTTCCTGTACCTTTTTCGCCCGCATGAGATCAAAAACAAACTCTGCCCCCTGGTGCGCGGCAAACTCCGGATCGTCCTTCATCCTTTCGAGAAGCCAACCCTTTTCGTTCAGCGGTTCTTCAGCAATATAGGCGCCCGCCCAATACGGCCATTCCTCCGAATGGAAAAGCGTGGGCAGGAATTCCCCCGCAAAGGATCCCGCACGATAGGAAAGGACGCCATCCTCCCAAACAGCTCGCGCCGTAAGCAGTGGCGCGTAAAGCGGCGCGCTCATAGCGCGCGAAAGCACGCTCAGAAACTGCTCCAATTCATCATGCGACAGTGAAAGATGCATCGGGCGCTGGTAGAAGCAGCGAGCCATACCGCTGTAAACAACGACCTCACGCACATCACCCCGCCGCGAGCAGCACGCGATAAGGCTCTCCCATACAGGAAGGGACATGCGCCTCTTTTTTTCTGCTTCCCTCACCTGTTCCATGGCGATATCAAAATATCCCTCGCTCATGGCACAAAAAGCAAGAAACAGCGACGTTTTCTCCGATAGCGGATACATCTGACGATACTGCTCAACAAGATCAAAAAAGGCCTCATCGTACATGCCGTCGCGACTCTTCTGCAGCAGAGCCTGAAAAACTTCCGCTCCCCTTGCGTTTCCCGGCGGAAATGCGCGCGTAGCCATCACTTCTCCTCCATTTCCCCGTACTTCCGCCTCAACGTCTCCAACTCCTCAACCGTATCGATTTCCTGCACATCCTTCTCGCTGCAGGCACGCACACGGACGCAGAAATCCTCGATGTCGGCCGAGAGAGCCGCCTCGTCCCAATAGCGTTCAGACCCGCCAGGCATCTCATAGAGTCTTTGCAAAGACTCGGAGAGTTTCCTGCCATCCTTCGGCGTCCAATAGGATATGCCGACCATCTTCCAGCACTCCTTACCGCCAACCGCCATGCGACGGATGACGCCCTCCTCATCGGGGAAGAAGCACCAGTCATCCGTCTCTTCGACGGGAATCGCCAGATAGTTCGTCCCTGGCTGCTCACGGCAAAGGAGCGCGGGATTTTGCAGAAAGAGATCGCCCTCGACGATCATCGCGTTCTCGACAAGATCTCCCACGGCGAGCAACGATGCGATGTTGTTCGCCTCGTGCCAGTGCGGGTTATCGATGAAGCGGATCATTGGGTACTCCTCCTTGAGAGCCTCAAACTTCTCGCTCAAGTAGCCGCGCACGATGCAGATCTCAGGGTAATCCGCCGCCACAAGCGCCGAGAGCAGAGTGTCGATGATGCGGCGCTCGCCGACGCGCACCAAGGGCTTCGGCGTCTCATCGGTCAAGGGACGCATCCTCTCGCCGCGCCCCGCCGCAAGGACGATGGCGCGCTCAGCGATGTACGGCGCTTTTTGCATAATCTCGGTCATCCTCCTTTGCCTTCGGGAACAGCGCCTCATTCGGGAAGAGCCGCAAAAAGTTCCTCAAACACGCGGCGCGCACACGCAAAGTCTGCTCTGCTACAAAGAGCTTCGCGCGAAAAGATATCCTGCGCTTGCTGCGCCAGAGCCTCCCTAGCGCTCTTTCGTGCCGTCATGTCAACCTCGCCGTCGCACGAAAGGAGCAATGCCGCCCATTCCGCCGGATGCCATAAAATCTCGCCTGCGTCCTGCATTCCGCGGGCGAGCAAAGGAATCTCGAAGACACCGGCACGGAAATCCGCCCGCGTTTGGAAGAGCAGGACAAACGCTGCCAGAGGGAAGAAGCGTCCCTGGAAGAACGCCGGTTCCAACCACGCGCACTCGTCCAGCACGCTGCGGCGCAGCAGTGTACCCGACAGCCCCCCTGCGGGCGAACGTCCTTCCGAGAGCACGAAACTGCGATGCCATGCGCCAGAGGCGACGATGCAGTGCGACTGCCTCATGCGGAAGGCGAAGCGCTCCAACGCATCATTCTCTTCATTCGCCGCTTCTTCTGGATCGGCAATTACGAAATCAAGTTCATCGTCAAGTTCCAAAGTCGTCACCATCCGCACGACCTTCTCAGCAAGAAGCCGGTCGCCGGGGACGATCCATTGAACGTATGCTCCGCGCACCGTGCTGGAAAGCCGTGCGCCCCATCCCGAAGAGACGGCGGGAACAATTCCATGCGGCGCTCCCAAAGCCTCCAGAGATTCCTGCAGGCGCGCTTCATCGCCTACGAAATCAAGCGCAACGACTTCGATATGCGGATACGTCTGTGCTGCAGCGCTTTCCAAAGAACGCTGCCATAAAGAAAAGTTCCCAAGATACGGCACGACAATGCTCACGAGCCTCCGGCGCGCAAGCACACGCTCCTCGGCAAAATCCTGCGCGAGCTGCTCAGATAGACGCATCAGGCTCTGCAGTGGAGAGAATGCCGCACCTTTTGTATAGCGCAGTTCAATCTGTCCCTGCGGCAAGACCAATCCCTGCACTGCCTCGCTTTCCTCCGGCGAAAGTGCGACGGGCGGCACTCTGCCCTCGAATACCGTGTCGAAGTGCTCCTTCCAATAATAGCAGCGCGCCGTGTGCACGGAATACTTCGCCGCATTGCCAATCCAGCCGTTCAGGACCTTGACCGCCGTATGCAGGGTGCCGCGCCATTGGAAATGCGCGAAGTGCAGGAAGCTGATGGGGAGCGCAGGCGCCGGCACGCGCTCCTCTCCTTCCATGCGGTAGAGATAGTGCGTGCCCTGCGCCAACAACGGATACGAACGTGCAGCCTCGCGCCCAACGATCGCCTTTTGTACCGGCTCATGCCGCTTCTTTCGCCGCAACGGGCGCGAGAGCAGGAATCTTCCTGTATCTTCTTCCGGTTTTTCCAACTCGTACATCCAATGCCATGCGCAGAATGTCACATCGGTGCGCAGATGCGAGAGGACAGCACGGCAAGGTTTCGCCGCGTCCTGTGTTACGAGAAACTCATCGGCATCAACAGGAACGACGATGTCGGCATCATACTCGTCAAACGCCCTGTGCATCAGAGCCGTCATAATCTCGTCATGGCGAAGTTCCGCCGCCTCGTAGCGCTCAATGCAAAGGGGCAGTCCTTCCTCTTGAAGTGCGTGCAGGACATCTCCCGTGCCGTCCGTCGCCGCATGGTCGACCACGAGCATCTCATCCGCATACGTCAGCGTGTGACGCACGAAGCTTTCGATGATGTCAGCACAGTCCGCGACCAGGGATATAGCGATAATCTTGTTCATTCCCTCGCATCTCCTCCTACGGTGCTTTCCCTATTGCAGCCATGCCCGCCACGCTTCTTCATAGAGCGCCTCAACCTCGCGCGCATAGCCAGCGCCATCCATCAAAGGCGACGCCTCCATACGCACACGCAAAGTCTCGTGCAGCGCAGTCAGAAGTTCCGTATCACGAGCGAGCGACACGGCCTTCGCCGCATACTCCTCAGGCGTCGCTGCCGCAAGCTCCGAAAGCCCTGCAGCCGACAAAAGACTCAGGCCAAAGCGCGAGCCGAAGCGCCTGCCATAGCGCGTGACGACAGGCACGCCCATGTAGAGCGCGTCGCATGTCGTGCCGCCACCTGGATACGGGTAGGTGTCGAGCGCAATATCGATGTCGAGATACTGCGCGAGGTAATCGCTCGACGCACGCCGAAATTCGACCATTCCCTCGGCGAATCCCGCACGCTTCGCCATGCGGCGCATGCGGCGCTCCTGCACCTCGCTGTCTGCCGTATTCTTGAGCACGAGGCGTGCGCCCGTCACACGCTCTACAATCTCACGCCAAAGAAGAAGCTGCTCGTGCGTAATCTTGTAAAAGTTATTAAAGCTGCCGAACACCGGCGCCGCGTGTCGCTCGCGCCGCTTCGTCACATACTGCACCGAGGACGGCGGCATGTAACAGAGCAGGGAGTGATCGTGCAAACGCAGCGTTTTTTCGAGGAAAAGCTCTTCGTTGTCTGCCGTAGCCGAAAAGCGGTCGGCAAGCACATAATCGATCGCAGGCAGTCCCGTCGTATCGAACCAGCCGATCGCCGTCACCTGCACGGGAGCGGGGCGATGGGCGAGAGCGGCGAGAGTTTCTCCGCCCGCTGCATGACCGGAAAGATCGACGAGGATGTCTATCTCGTCCGCGTGGATGCACGCCGCCTGCTCCGCTGCAGGCAAAGACGACACATCTCGCCAGACATCCGCGAGAGAGCGCATCTGCTCCGTCACGCTGTCACCTGCGCCGCGCGTGTCATAGCAGTAGACCTCAAAGCGCTCCTTCGTCCGATGAACAAGAAGCGGCATGATGAAGAAAGCATTGATCTGCATGGCGAAATCCGGCGAAATATATCCGATGCGCAATCTCTCATGGCGGTGAAGCAGCGCATCGTGCGCATATTGCCTCACGCCCTCAAAAAGCGCCGCAAAGCCGCAGTGTTCACGAAAAAGCCGGGCATCTTCCACACCCGGCAAGTAGTGAAGTGCAAAGAGATAATTGCTGTACGCCATGCGATGTTCTTCCGGCAGAGCACCGCCCGACGAGCATGCTGCACGGTACGCCTCGACGACTCCGTGTGCATCGCCCAAGGCGGTGTAGGCAGATGCTTTCGCCGCCGCCAGTTCGAAGGCGGCACGCGGCGAAAGAGGCGCTCGCGCCAAGCGGCGCAGCGCCTCAAGCGCGACTCCTCCCCTGCCTTCAGCAAGGAGGGCACGAACGCTTGTCATCGCCTCCGCAAAAGAATGCGCCTCAGCCACGGACAGCGACCAGAAGGCCAAAGTCGGGCACTTTCATCCTAGCAGCAAGTTCCAGCGCTGCATCGCGCTCTCCAAGGGCAGCGAGTGTATATCCCATGTTTTTGAGCGTCATCTCATCGTGCGCATCGAGACCAAGCGCTTGCTTTAAGAGATGCTTCGCTGCAGTGAAAGAACCTGCGAGGAAGAACCCCCCTGCGAACGAATTCAAAAGACGCACCTTCTCCGAAAGCGCGACATCCTTCCCAAGAATTTCCTGCGTCAAGCGCATAGCCTCATTCTCATCATCCGCCGCACTTTGCTGCACAGGCTGCTTCTGCTGCGCCAACGGCATTTCGATGCGCTGCACCTGCTGTGCCAACGGCTGAAATGCCTCCGTCTGCTTCTCCGATGCCGCATGATCGAGCTGCAGGAAATGCGCGATGGCGGGATAACCTGCACGGATCTCATCTTCCTTCGTCGCAACATAGTAATCGAGCACCTCGGAAAGGTCTTCCTTATCTTCTGTCGAAAGGGATGCCGCATAATTTTTCAGCACGAATTCGAAGATGGCAAGACCGTCCGACGTGCGCTCTTCCAAGAGGCAGATGCGAGCGAGCAGGATGCGCGCCCTAACGTGATGCGGCACAAGACTCAGCGTGTTATCTACCCACTGTGTTGCGCGTTCATAGTCACCGCTCATGAAGTAGCTGTACGCTGCATCATAAAAGGCGTCGGCATCCTTAATCCCCTTTTCAATCATCGCCGCGACCGTGCCAAGCGCCTTTGCGTACTCTTCATCTGCCATCTGCGCGGCAAGCTTGCGCTTCATCTCATCTGCCGAGATCACCGTTCCCTGCGAATTTCTCGTATTCCAATTTGACAAGATATATTCCTCCTAGATTTCCTTTACGTCCATTATATCATACGTCTCTATATCGAAAAAGCTCGATATAGGCTTAAGGAAGTACGAATAACGCCAATATTTTCCTCAACGATTCTCCCCATCGAGCCATTCCTTCCAAATCTTCTCATACATCGTCTCGACCTCACGCACATAGCCTCTGCCGTCCATCACAGGAGATCGCTGCATCATGGGACGCAGGTTTCGGTGCAGCGCTGTCAGCAATTCTCTGTCCGAAGCGAGCGCCGCAGCTTTTTCGATATATTCTGGCGGAGTCTGTGCCGCCAGTTCGCCAAGGCCGACATTTTCCAGAAGCGACAATCCGAAGCGTGTGCCATGGCGCGTGCCCGCGAGCGTGATGACGGGCGTTCCCATGTAGAGTGCCTCGCACGTCGTGCCGCCACCCGTATAGGGAAAGGTATCGAGCGCTATATCCATGTCCATATACTCGTGGATATAGTCGAGCGTCATGGGGCGCACCTCGATCTGATCGGGACGATAGCCGAGAGAAAGCGCCCTTTTGCGCAAGTTCTTAGGCTTCCACGCCTTCAGCACAAGCTTGGAGTCTGGCACACGCATAAGGAGCGTGTGCCAGAGACGCAGCATATCGTCGGAAACTTTTGCGGAGTTATTGAAGCAGCCGAACACCACTCGTTCATGCGGCTGCCAGTCAATCGTACTTTTGAACACGGCTTCGAACGGCGTATAGCAGAAGTGTGAATGTGGAAGGCGCAGAAGTTTTTCAGAGAAATACGCATCGCCCTTGCCCTCTGGGTCTAGAAAAATATCCGACAGGCAGTAGTCGACCGCCTTGAGCCCCGACGTGCTCATGTAGCCGATTCCCGTGAGCTGCACGGGCGCCGCCTTGTAGCCAAGCGTCGCCAAACCATGTCCGCCGTCCGTATGGCCACTGAGATCGAAGAGAATATCGATCTCATCTGCAGCAATCGCCCGTGCGCGATCCTTAGCCTCAGGCAGGGCGATGCTGCGCCAAATGTTACCGAAGGATCTCATCTGCTCGGCCGCTGCATCAGAATCGTTGCCAAAGTCGTAGCAATAGACCTCGAAACGACTGCGGTCAGCGATGGCGAGCAGCTGCATCATGAAGCAGCTCATGATGTGCGTCTTGAAGTTCGACGAGAGGTAGCCTACCCGGATCTTCTCGTGGCGGCGGTGAAGCTCTCGCTCGTGATACAGTTCCTCCTCCGAACGGAAAAACTGATTATAGGTGAAATGGCGTATGGCAAGCTCCTCGTCACCGATCTGCGGCAGATAGTGACAAATCATGAGGTAGTCACTGTAGAGCTTTCTCTGCTGTGCAAGGTACGGCGCAAGGGCGACCGCCTCTTGATAAGCAGCAGCCGCCTTCTCGATGCGGCCAACGAAATGCAGGAAGTAGCCGAGCCTGCCGCAGAGGAAACTCTTCTCACCGCGTTCAAGCTCTGACGCACGCCTTCTAAGCAGGTATTCTACGCGCTCGATTCCCGCCTCCCATCTCCCCTTGTCCTGCAAAACAGCAAGCTCTCCAGCGATTTTTGAAAAATCTTTCATCCTTCGTCCGACTCCTCCTTCTTTCGTTCGACTGCCGTGCAATAGAAACGTTCCAACTCCTCCATATAGTGCGCAGCCTGCATGACGGGCGAGGCAGCAAGATGTGCACGAAGAGTCCGATGCAGCTGATCGAGAAGATCTGCATCATGAGCGAGCGCCACGGCTTTCTCAATGTACGACCTCGCGTCAGCAGCGGCAAGCTCCGAAACGCCCACGTTCTTCAGCAGCGACAGTCCGAAGCGCGAGCCGCGCCGCCTGCCATAGCGCGTGACGACGGGCACGCCCATGTAGAGCGCGTCACACGTCGTGCCGCCACCCGGGTATGGGTAGGTGTCGAGCGCGATGTCGACCGTCCTGTATCGCTCCATGTAGTCGCTCGTCGCAGGCTCCAGGTCGACACGCTCAATGTCGATCTTCGCCTTTACCATGCGACGCAGCACCTCTTCTCGCATCTCTGGCGCAAAAAGCTCCTGGCACTTGATGAGCAGACGACTCTTCGGCACGCGCTCCAAGATCTCGCGCCAGCAAAAGAGCATTTCTTCCGTGACCTTGTACCAGTGGTTGAAAACACCGAAAACGATATATCCTTTCACTCTGCATGGTCTGCATGGTGCACTCGAAGGATCCGGCACATCGCTCTTCGCCGTGTAGAGGAACTGGCTCGTCAGGCATACAGGCTCTTCCGTGAAGAACGCATCATGTCTTCCCGGCGGGTCGACGATATCGTCCGTGAGGAAGTAATCGACCGAGGAAAGCCCCGTCGTATTGACATAGCCAAGACCCGAAACCTGCACGGGAGCGGGACGATAGCAGAATATGGGGAGTGCGCCGCCCGCGCTGTGCCCTGCGAGGTCGACGAGGACATCGATCTCATCGACACGAATCCTTTCGGCAATTTCAGCATAGGAAAGTCCCGCCATCTCACGCCATGCCGTCGCGTGCTCCTTTAGGGCAGCGGTGAAGCCGTCCTCCTCCTCTGCGAGCGAATACGCATAGATCTCAAAATGCATACGGTCGAAGCGTACGAAAAGGCCGTAGATGAAGGAGAACATGACGTGTCGGCGAAAATCGGGCGACACGTAGCCGATGCGAATCTTGCTGCGTGTCTGTAAAATTCGCGCGGCAAGCGGCTCGATCCCTTCTAGAATCCTCTCATAATCTCGATGCGCAGCAAAAAGCGCCTCCCGCCCAATCGCTGTATTGTGCAAAGCGAGCAGATGCGAGCTGTAGGCTGCCGTGCGTGCGCGAAGATTCTCTGCTAAGTCGGAAGCCTCCCGATAGGCTGCAGCAGCCTCGTCGGCATGGCCGAGCATGTATGCGGCATGACCATGTGCAAGCGCAAGACGATAGCGGAAGGGGCGCGTCTCGTGCGTCTTTTCCGTCAGCGCAGCCGCCTTTTTCAAACTCGCGAGCGCCGCCTTATGATCGCCCGACAGCTTCTGCGCTTCGGCGAGAAGCTGCAGGATTTCCGGCTCTTCCTCCTGCGCCTTCTCAAGCGCCATTTCAAGATAAAGGCGTGCCCGTGCCACTTGCTGCAGCTGCAGGGCGGCAAAGCCCATGCTCATCAAGAGCCGCCCCGAGGCAGAATGGAGAGCCATAAGACGTGCGGCGACAGAGAGAAAACGCCGCCAATCGCGTGCGTTGAAGGCCGCATCCGTCTCTTTTTCCATCTTGAGCACAAGCGCCTTGCGTACCTCTCCCTCATCTTCTCCGAGCCGATGCGCCCAGATCTTTTCATACGCCGCTTCGAGATCGAGCATGTAGCGCGCGGCGTCCATGAGGGGAGACGCCTCCATGCGCGTGCGCAAGGTACGCCGTAGGACGGCGAGCGCCTGTACATCAGCGGCAAGCGCACACGCTTTCTCCACATATTCGTCCGCCGTATGCGCACAGCAAGCGTCGACAAGACCGAGATTTGCCAAAATGCTCACGCCGAAGCGTGCGCCATGGCGCACGCCTGCCCGCGTGACGACGGGCACGCCCATGTAGAGTGCGTCGCACGTCGTACCACCGCCCGGGTATGGAAATGTATCGAGCGCGATATCGACCTCGCCGTATGCCGCGAGGTACTCTGCCGTATGGCCTTCCATATTGACGCGTGCGCGGTCGATGCCCGCCGCCTCGATGCGGCGGAGCGCCTCCTGCCTGCCGTCCGCCGCATCGAACGCTGCCGTCTTGAGGAAGAGACGCGAGCGCGGCACGGTGCGGAGAATCTTCGCCCAGAGATGCAGCACCTGGTCCGTGACCTTCGCGAAGTTGTTGAAGCAGCCGAACGTAATACAGCCCTTCTCCCGCGCAGGCAAAGGCGCGATTCGAGATTTTCCCCTCGCCCGATAGCAAAGGTGGCTCTCGGGCAAGCGCAGAAGCTTCTCTGTAAAACAGGCGTCGTTTTCCCCAACGGGATCGGTATGCACGTCCGTCAGGAAGTAGTCGACAGCGGAAAGCCCCGTCGTATCGAAGTAGCCAATACCCGAGATCTGCACGGGTGCAGGACGCAGCGCGAGCACGGGAAGCGCATTGTTTGCGCTGTGCCCCGCGAGGTCAAAGAGGATGTCGATCTCATCAGCGCGAATCCTCTCCGCAATCTCTGCGGGAGTCTCGCCGCCCACATAGCGCCAAGCCGACGCATGAGAAGAAAGCTCCTCTGCCATCGCATTCTCTCCCGCAAGCGAGTAGCCGAAGACCTCGAAGCGGGTCTTGTCGAAGTGCGTGAAAAAGGCGAAGCTGAAGAGCGCGACGATATGGAACGTGAAGTCGGGCGAAATGTAGCCGACGCGAATCTTCTCGCGCCGCTTCGGCGTTCCCTTCCATCTCGGCACGTCTTTGAAAAGCTCTCCGTAGCGGCGTGCCGCATCGAGCAGGAAGCGCGGCTCGCGCTCGACATAGTGCAGGGCGAAGAGGTAGTTGCTCCATGATGCCGCCTTGTCTTCGAGCGTATCGGCGACATCAAACGCCGCTTTCTCCGCGCACAGAGCTTCTTCAATCTCACCCATACTGCGGCAGATGCGCGCGACGAGGTTGTGCGCGAGCACCTGCTCCCCACGTGAGAGTGTGCCGAGGGCGAGTGCACGGCGTGCATCTTCGAGCGCATCGCGCCAACGGCCGAGCAGGAATACGGCGCGCGCACGCAAGAGAAAGCCAAAGCTATCCGCCTTGTCTGCAAGGTACAGTCCAGCCGCACGCGCGGCATTCTCCCCCTCTTCGGCATCGACGTAAAGCCCTGCCAGAAGCCGCCATACATCGCGCGATGCCCTGCCTGCAGCAAGGAGCGCGTCGGCAGCGGCAAGCGCCTGACGCAAGTCCCCTGCCGCAAAAAAGCGTTTGAGCGCAATGGCGAGCCTCGCAGCTTCTTCGGGGGAAGGAAGCGTCTCAGTCGCATCGTGCGCGGCGAGTGTCGTTTCATAGCCGGCTTCGAGAGCGGCGACATAAGAAGCGCCGTCCATCAGAGGCGAATTTTCCATCATGGAGCGCAGATTCCCGTGCAGGGCGGCAAGAAGCTCCGCATCTTTCGCCAGCGCCACAGCTTTCTCTACATAGCTTGCCGCATCCGCTGCCGCCAGATCCTCCAACCCGAGATTGGCGAGGATGCTGAAGCCGAAGCGCGCGCCGTGCGAATCTCCCTTGAGCGTGACGACGGGAACACCCATGTAGAGCGCGTCGAACGTCGTGCCGCCGCCGGGATAGGGGAACGGATCGAGAGCGATGTCTACGTCGTGATACTCATGTAGGTATTCACGAGTATCGGGGCGCAGCTCGGCGCGTGCAGGCTCGATGCCTGCCGCTTGCAACCGCTCAAGTGCGGCGACGCATCCCTCCTCGCTCGAAAAGGCGGCAGATTTCAAGAGCAGACGCGCGTTCGGAACTGCTGCAAGAATCTGCGCCCACACCGCGAGCGTCTCGTCCGAAGCCTTGGCGAAGGCATTGAAACTGCCGAAGGTCACGAAGCCTTTCCGCAGGCATGGCGCAGCGCCCGCAGGCGGTGCGTCCGCCTCGGGCGTATAGCAGAGGTGCGTATGTGCAAGCACGAGCAGTTTCTCCGTAAAGAACGGCGCTTCCTTGATGCCCGCCGGCGCACCGTCGAGCCATACGTCGCCGATCATATAGTCGACCGCGGGAAGCCCTGTCGTCGCGAAGTAGCCGATGCCTGACATCTGCACGGGCGCAGGGCGATGAGCGAGCACAGGAAGCGCCGTGCCGCGCGTATGACCGGCGAGATCTACGAGGACGTCGATGCCGTCCTCGTAGATGCGCCGCGCCGCCTCCGAGGGTGAGAGCGGCGAGATGTTGTGCCACTTGTCGACGAGATGCATGATGCGGCGGCTCTCCTCGTCCTCAGGGCCGTTCTGGTAGCAGTAAACCTCGAAGCGCTCGGCATCGTAATGCGTGAAAAGCGCCTCGGCGAAGCGCAGCACGACATGGCGGCGCAAGTCGGGCGAGATATAGCCGATGCGAATCTTGCGCCGCTTCTGTCGAAGGCGGTGGAGGAACGGCGGCACATCGCGGAAAAGCTCAGCGTAGGCACAATGCGCACGATACACTTCTTGCTGCGGCACGCGCAAAAAATGCAGCGCGAAGAGAACATTGCTCCACTCCATCCTGCGAAGCTCGAAAGTCTCTGCCGCAGACGCCGCCTTTTTGTAAGCGGCAGCAGCCTCTTCTGCCAATCCCATGATACGCGCCGTCTGCCCGAGAAGGTTGCAAACCTTCTCGACGTAGATTGGTGCGAGTCCTTCCTCGCGCTTCAGGAGTGACGTCAGCGCGTCATATGCCGAGAGCGGTTTCCCCTCAGCGAAGAGGATTCGCGCATGGAGGAACGCGCCGTAGACGGACTGCGGCTCCTTCTGCAGAAGCGCCGCAACGAGAGGAACTGCCCCCGCAAAGTCGCCCGCCTCGATATGGATGCTCGCGGCGGCACCGAGCGCTTCTGCCTCTGCCGACTTATCCTCTGCCAGTTCACGCACAGCGTCCATCGCACCGTCAAAATCGCGTACGGCAAGGCAGTCACCGATTCTTTCGCGCAGCCTATTTTTTTCCTTTTCCTCTTTGCCTGCCATGCGCACGCCCCTTTTCCTTCAGCTTCGCCAAGATGCGCCGCACGCCACGCATCGCATCTTCATACTTGCGCCAATAGTCACCTGCCGCCGCACGATCAAAACGATCGCGCTCCGCTAGATACTCGCCGTAAAGAAGCTCCAATGGCTGTATATACTCTTCTTCCGTCGTGATGTATATGCGGCGCTCAAAATACTCCTTGATGAGCCGCAGCCACTCCAAGCGGCTCAAGAGGATTACAGCCTCCTGCTGCCCCTCCTGCGCCGCGTGACGCCGGTAGCAGCTCAGGGGCTTCTGGAAGAAAATGCAGTCTCCTCCTTCCAAAAGTTCCAGCCACATCGCCACGTCAGAAATTGTCTTGTAGCCGCGGCTCTCGGCATGCCAATAGTGGTGCTTGAGATCGGCCCGCCGAAAGAGGACGGCAGACGGCTCTCCAAGGAAATTACGCCAACCAAGCAGCGTCTCCCTGCCGACAACTGCACCTTCGAATACGGAATAATCCGCTTCAATCTCAGGCACACTCGCCGCATAGGGATTGGGCAGAACCCTTCCCTCGTCATCAATCAGGGCACGCCTTGAAGTCACAAGTCTCGCTGCAGGATTCTCGCGAAACGCCTGCATCATCTTCTCAATCTTGCCGTCGAGCAGGATGTCGTCGTCCATCAGCCACTGCAGGTACTCACCATTGGCAAGCTGCTCAAACGGCACGAAGTTCTCCTCTTTCGTCTTTGCCGCCTTGTTTCTATGATATTGCAGCCTTGAATCGTTCAGATACTTTTCGACAAGGGCTTCCGTCTCATCGTCCGTGCTGTTGTCGCAGACGATGATCTCAAGATTCTCATACGTCTGCCACAGGGCGCTTTGGAGCGCAAGCTCGAAGAACTTCGGGCGGTTGTACGTCGGGATCATGATGCTGACGAGAGGCAGCGCCTTCCTGCGCCACTGCTTTCGGTAAGCATCGGCAAGCAGGAGCGAGGCGCCATCCATCTCGGGCAGGATGTGCATCTCACCCTTCGCCTCGGCGAGCACAGAAGAAAAGCTCTTGAGCCGTGCAGAAAATTCCACCGCTGCGGCATCCATGCGATTCGCTGCCATGTAGAGATATGCTTCATCCTTCTGATCCTGCGGCAAAAATCGCGCATAGTAAAGCACGATCGGCGTCGCCTCCCGTGCGCGTAAAGCCCTCGTAAGGAACAGCGCATCGTGCTCCCTGTCGTAGAGTGTATCGAAAAGTGCGATGACGTCCGCCGCTTCCTGGCCTGCGAGAGCATCGTAAAGGGCGAGGAAAAGCCCCTCGTCATACGGATATTCCCTGAGACCGCGCAGGAAAAGATCGAATGCCTCGTCCGCTCTTCCCTGCATTGCCGCTATCTTTCCAAGAGATGCACAGACAAAGGGAAACATCTGCAGCGAGTTGTCCGATCGAAGCGACGCAGGCGCCTTCTCCTTGAGCTTCATGCCAAGGCGGAACATCTTTTCTGCAAGCAGATAGTCGTGCTCCTCCCATGCCAAGAGTCCATACTCCATGGGAAACTCTGCGAGATCAGGGTACTTCTCCATTGCCTTTTCCAGGACGGCTACGATCTCTTCCTTCGGCCGCTTCTGGGCAAGCAAAGCGCGCGTCAATCCCCAGTACTCAGCACCTTCACGCCCCAGATAGATGATCTTGCTTTCAATCGCTCTGCGTGCATATTCTTCCGCCTTGGCAAAATCGCCCAAGCCATAGTAGCAATCCATATAATGCAGAGCGTCATCCGTCGACTCGCCCTCCGTCTCTTCCTTTTGTCGCAGGAATTCGAGGTTGCGCTCAAGCTTTTTTTGTACGAGATGCTGTGAATAGCCTGTATGGAAAATCACAAGTTCCGGCGTCGCGAACATCTCATGCTCCGCCCTACGAGCATCTACAACATGCTCATGAATCTTGCCCTCGTAGCGAAGGTCGGGACTATTGCGGAAAATGCGCAGTTGGAAGATTGCTCCCGTAAAGCGGTTCCCCTGATCCTTGTCGATGTTGACGAGCCGGCAGATCACGCCGACGATGGGCTTCGTGCTTTTCTCCACCTCCATGAGGAGCGGGCGCACCTTGGCAATCGTCTGCGGACTGAAATATTCGTCAGCGTCAAGGAAGAGGATCCAGTCGCCCTTCGCCTTTTCCAACGCGCAGTTCTTCGCGGCGGCAAAATCATTCTGCCACGCATGATGAAAGACGCGTGCGCCCGCCGCCTTCGCCATCTCGACCGTACGATCGGTCGAGCCAGTATCGACGACAATCATCTCGTCAGCAATCTTCTTCATTGAAGAGAGCCACGTGCCGATATTCTCTTCTTCATTCTTCACGATCACGCAGGCGGAAAGCTTCATGCTCCGACTCCCTTCATCCATGCTTCATAGGCGGCGATATCTTTCGCCGCTGAACCCAAAGCCCGCGCACGCGAAAAGCACTCGCGCGCTGCAGGAAAGTCTCCCATTTGATAAAAAGCGACGCCTGTGTCATGCCAAAAGGCATCATCTGCTGCTGGAGAATCTGCAGGAATCTCCGCCAAAAGAGCCATAGCGGCTTGCCACTTTTCCGCTGTCAAAAGGAGCGTCGCCGCCTCGCACTTCTTTTCTGGCGTCAGTGCAGAAAGAATGCTGACGTATCGCAGCAGGACTTCGTTCGGCAGTCTTTGTGCAAGCACGGGAAGGAACGCCCGGCACTCTTCCCAAAGGTCTGCGCTGATCGGCTGATTCTTGGCAAAACTGCACAGGATCTCCTGCAGCTCAGGCAGAAGAGACTGCATCTCCGATGCATGTACACGCACGGAATCCCCTTTGGCCAGCGCCAGCAGCAGCACGAGGAAGAGTTCCTGCATCACAGCGGCAACGTTCTCCATCGCCACATCTGCCATTTTTTCCCAATCTTGCACCTGCCAAGCAACGAGGCATGCCGCCTCGGGCAAATATTCACCCGAGCGGTCTGTAAGCTCTGCAGCAACATCAGCCGCGAGCTGGGCCTCTCCCGCAGAAATCGCCCAACGCGCCAGAAAGCGCAGCGCTTCAGGCGTATGCGGGAAGAACTTGTACAGTTCCTCACCGCAAGGGACACCCCAGATTCTCCGCCAGAGCCCGAGCGCTTCCTCACTGAACGGGTTGAGGCGCAGGGAGGAAGTGATCGCCGCCTTCGCCTTTTCCTTCTCGCCGAGAGCGAGGCGAATCTCTGCCAGCTCGCGCCAGGCGACGGGAGCCTCCGCCACAAAGCGCGTGGCCTGTCCTGCGTCATTTTCATGTGTAAAAATATCGAGTGCCTGTTCAAGACAAGCAGCAGCATCCTTGAGTCTTCCTGACGAAAAGAGAATCCTGCCCTTTTCCGCATGAAAATCGGGCAGACTTGGAAATTCCTCCGCCGCTTTTTCTGCCAGGGAAAGCATATCCTGAGCCGACATTCGGCATTCGCGCATCGCACGCAGCGCCGTTCGATACATATCGCTGTCACTGCCGACGGCAGTCGCTGAAGAATCGAGCGCCGCCAGAGCATAGTACAGCGCCTTTCTCCAATCGCCAAAAGCGATGTAGCAGTCTGCCAAATAACGGTAGTGCCTGTCCTGTTCGCCGTTTTCTTTGATATCTTCCTGCAGTAGGGAAAAATTGCGCTCCATCTTCTTCATCACGCGCCCCGATGAGTAGCCGAGATGATGGACGGTCAGATGCCTTCTTTCCATTTTGATCTCAAGTTTGCCATCCATCTTGCAAATGCTTTCGTGAATTCGGCCAACAAAGACAATATCCTTCCTGCGCCGAAAGAGACGTATGGCTGGAAAGCGCTGGATCTCCCTGAGTCGATCATCCTCGTCAAGATTTACGATCGTCAGCATGACCGCCTCGATCTCCGGCTGCTCGACGGAAAGTGCGGCAAGATACGGCCGCACCTGCTGTGGTGCAGCAAAATACTCATCGGCGTCTAGAAAAGCGACCCATTCTCCCGTTGTATGAGCAAGAGCCGCATTCTTTGCCGCTGCAAAATCATCGCTCCATGGATGATCGTAAACACGCGCCCCCGCCGCCTCCGCAAGTGCCTTCGTATCATCTTCAGATCCCGTATCAACGACGATGCGCTCATCGCTGTAAACCGCCGTATTTTCGAGCCAGCGCGGCAGATCATGCGCCTCATCACGCGCGATGGTGCAGGCCGAGATTTTGAGCGTCTTCTCCCTTTCCGCGATCTTCTGCCAAAGGGCTGTGCGCTCCTTCGCCACGGCGAGCATCGCATCATCAAACTCCATGGCTTCGCCATCTTCCTCATGCTCAGCATAGGCACGAAAGGCTTGCTGCATCACCTCTGCCGCCTCCGAAAATCTCAAATCGCGCGCGAGATGCTCAGCATATTCAGCGTGAAACTCCGGCAGGCCTGGAAAGTCCCGCACGGCCTTCTCCAACAATCGGGTGCGCTCCTCTCCTTCCGGCAGCATATAAAGCAGCATGCGATAGCAGCGACTGGCGAAGATCACAGGACGAGGTCCCTCCGCAACGTCAAGCCTCGCATAATGAAGGGCGCGTTCCGTATCACCCACGCCCTCATACGCCTCAGCCAGGTAGCGATAGAGATCCTGCGGACTTTCCGTCTGCTTCAATTCCCGCAGGAGGAGTTTCAAATTGCGCTCCGCCTTTCCTTTCAAGCGGCTCTCCGTATAGCCCGTATGAAGCAACACCAACATGGCCTCCGGGATGAATGCGAGCCGCAGTTCCTCCCCCTTTCGCTCAATGTGCTCGTGGATACGCCCCACATAGCGAATCTCAGTTGAACGCCGAAAAGCACGCACGACGTAGGTGTGATCGATTCGTCGCTCCCTCTCGCCGTCGATATCAAGATTCACGATCTTTACGGCAAGCGCATCATATTCCTTTGCTTCTTCAAGGATGACGCGCAAATTCCCCCGCGTTTCTTCGGAAAAGCGCTCATCTGCATCGAGGAAGACGACCCAATCGCCTGTCGCATGGGAAAGCGCCTCGTTTCGTGCTGCCGCAAAATCGTCATGCCAAGAACCTCGAAAGAGCTTTGCCTTGGGAATCTTCTCTACGATGCGGCACGTATCATCCTCTGATCCTGTATCGTAGACAACAATCTCATCTACACTCGCTGCGACACTTGCGATGGAAGAGCTTATATTCTTCGCCTCATTTCGTGTAATCCAGCATGCCGATATGCGCATCATCGATCTCCTTTTTCTTCTTCACAATCTCATAGCCGTTCCACTTTTCCTGCAAAGTCTTTGGCAAAAAAGCGAGCATTTCTGCCTTTGCCCGCGGCACACGAGCCGCTGCCACAAGAAGCAAACCACAGCGGCACATCCGTGCCATAGCAGGTGAAGCCGACCGCCTGCCCTGCAGCAAACGCTTCTGCAGCAAGGCGGGAAGCATCATCGTGCTCCCATTCCCTGCAAATTCCTTCATCTGAATCCCACAAATGCGGCACATTTCTTCCAATAGTTCCTTTGCAGAAGGAGGCATCACTCCACAAAAGCAGCTGCTTTTCAGAAAATTCAAGGCTGCCAAATCATAACGCCCCAGAACGCGATAGATCTGTGCAAGACGTTCATAGGCAATCCCACCGCCCTTATAAAAGTACGGAAACACCTCATCTTCCCGAGCAGCCTCAAAAAGGACGGCTGCTTTCTCCAAATTGCAAACTGCCTCCTCCAGATCTCCCCTACACGAAAGAAGAATGCCTTTTTCTGCATAGAATTCGGGAAGATGAGGAAATTCTGCCTGTGCACAATCCATAAGATCACACATCAAGTCCAAGGGAAGGCTAAGGGATCGCATGGCTTCCAATGCAACATGATAAAGGCCCCTGCGGGTATCTCGTGGATACGTAGGGAATTCCAACCCCGAAAATGCCATCTCCAAACAGCGTTCGTATTGTCGAAGGTGGTAGAAACAATCCGTAAGTCCGGGGTAAAATCGCTCCGCATGACCATTCTTCTCAATGTCCTTGAGCATCAGGGACAAGTTGCGTTCGATTTTTTCCTCAATTATGCCGCCACGATAGCCGTCATGATTGAGGACGAGTCCTTCGGGATAGGAAACTCGCAGACGGCCTTTGCTGCTGTATACATTCTCATGAATCTTTCCATGATAGCGCAGCCATGGTGCATTGCGAAATATGCGCAGACTTCTGTCACGTGAAAATTCTTTGCCTTGATCGTCGAGATTCAGGCGCAGGAGCATCATCGCTTCCAGATCGGAAGCGGCACCGATCTCCGCTTCGATTGTACTGCGCACACCTTGCGGTTCGACAAACCATTCATCTGCATCAAGAAAAACGATCCAATCTCCTGAAGCTGCTTCAACAGCGAAATTTCTCGGAGCGGAGAAATCATCCTGCCAGGAGAAATCCAATACGCGCGCTCCCAGCGCCTCAGCAATTTCTCTTGTCCCGTCCGTCGATCCCGTATCGACCACGATGATTTCATCCACAGCGTCTACCAGACTCTGCAAGGATCGGGCAATATTTCGCTCTTCATTTTTCGCGATATAGCAAGCAGATATTTTCATGATGCCCTCCCGATAAGCTCATGTCTTGTTATCGTGATAAGCAGAACGAAACTTAAAACGACAAAGAGCAAAAAAAGAACCTCCCCAAAAGGGGAGGTTCTTTTTGCTCTTTGTGTAATTCTGACGAAATTACTGGAGCAGGCTGAGAACGCCGGAGCTGGACTGGTTCGCCTGAGCGAGCATAGCCTGAGCAGCCTGCATGAGAACGTTGTTCTTCGTGTAGTTCGTCATCGCCTTTGCCATGTCGGCATCGCGGATGGTGGACTCGGAAGCCTGGACGTTCTCGCTTGCCGTCGTCAAGTTCTGGCTCGTGTAGTTCAAGCGGCTCTGAACAGCGCCGATCGTCGTCTGCTGGTCGAGTGCCTTTGCGATCGCGTTGTCAAGAACGTTGATGGCAGCATTCGCCTTGTCGCGCGTGCTGATGTTCAGCGTGGAGCCATCCGAACCCTGGAGACCGAGAGCCTGAGCACGCATATCCGTCATGCCGACGCGGATCGCCTGGTTGGCGCG
Source organism: uncultured Selenomonas sp. (assembly GCF_963528755.1). GTDB lineage: Bacteria > Bacillota > Negativicutes > Selenomonadales > Selenomonadaceae > Selenomonas. Next base: position 103,528 of record NZ_CAURXA010000004.1, on the reverse strand, counting down.
CGTGCCAATCTGGAAGTTCATCGCGTTGTCCTGCGAGTTGTCCTGCGCACGAACCGTCTCGGAGAAAGCATCGAGAACAGCGTTCGCGGACTTGTTGATGTTGCCCTGCGTGTCCGTGATGCTGAACGTGATGCCGCCGATCGAGTTGCCGACACCCGTGCCGCCAGCGTAGATCGAAACCGCGCTCTCGCCGGAAGCCGTGTAGACCGTATCGCCAGCGACGTTCGTGCCGATGATGGACGTTGCACCAACGGTCGTAGCCATCTTGCCGACGCCGGAAATCTTGCCGATGATCTCGCTGAACTTGCACGTACCGACCGTGAAGGACGTCGTCACCGTCTTGCCCTGGTTGACGTAGGAAACCGTGATCGTATCCTGCGAATGGATGTTGAGGTTACGACCCGTGCGGTCAAGCAGCGCCGTCAGAACGGAAGAACCCTCCGTCGCCGTGCTCATCGCCTGGTTCGTGAACGTCGTCGTCGTAGCCGTGACCTTCTGGTTGTGCGTGCCATCGACGAGGTACTTGCCGTTGAACGTGATGTTCGCGTTGTCGTTGATCTGGTCGATGCTCTGGTTGAGCTCCTTCTGGATCGTCTGACGATCGTCATCCGTGTTCGTGTCGTTCGCAGCGTTGATGACCTTCTCCTTGAGGGTCTTGAGGATGTCAACCGTGCTGGAAACAGCGCCCTCAGCAACCTTCATCATGCTGTTGCCGTTCTGCGTGTTCTGGTTGTCCTGATCGAGCGAACGGATCTGGACGCGCATGCGCTCGGAAATCGCATAGCCCGAAGCGTCATCGACGGCGCCGTTGATCTTCATGCCGGACGAAACCTGCTTGAGGCTCGTCGAGAGCGCGCTCTGATTCTTGTTCAACGTGTTCAGCGTGTTGACCGCCATCATGTTGTTCTTAACTACCAATGCCATTTGTCTTTTCCTCCCTGGTTGTTCCTATTTTCTCTTCTGCCGGGCATCCTTGTCCGGTGCTTGAGACGGCTTTGCCGTCCCTGCGCCTTGCGGCGCAAATAAGCAAAACAGGCGTTTTCCGTCTTTACTGCATGCCGCCGCTAGCTAGCTTCATGCAGCGGGTTGATCGGAGACCCGCCTGACTGCTGACATCTGATGAGCGGCAAGTGCTTCTTGCCTTTGCTCAATTAGTTTATCGGTGGGACGCTCCATTTTCTTAAGCGTTTTTTGAAACTTTTTTCCCGCCGGTGAAAATTTATTTTACGGAAGGCTGCACCACCCCGTGCTTCCTCACATTTCTCGATTCACGAGATGACCGCTGGGGTCAAAACCTCTGACCTCATAGTCGCGTACGGTTTCATGCTGCGTGCGCGACTTATTCAGCCAGACCTTCGTGTTGTAGATGATCTGCATCTCGATGGGCTTGAGCTCTTCGACGAGAGCTCGCCCCTCCTGCGTCACCTTGAAGGCCTCGATACTGCACTCTTCCATCTGTTCAAACACCTTGGCCCTCTGCGCTTCAAGGTCGAGGAAGCGGTCAATATCGTCCTCCTTGATGAACTTCAACATCTCATGCGAAAGCTCCAAGTACAGCTGCCAAAGCTCTTCGGGCGTGCGCATCTCCATCATGCGCCCTCGGTCGGAGGCGTCGTGGAGATCTCGGGCACGGGCGGCGCCGCCCCTTCGAGCGTCTCTCCCGATTTTTCGGCACGCGCCTTCTTCATCGCCTGTGCCCAGGCATCGCGCAGCTCGCGGATAATGCCCGCCGCCTCATCAATCTTACCTGTATCACTCGACAAGTTTCCTTGTACGAGGCAGTCGTAGACGTAGTTGTACAGCGGCAGTAGCTGATGCGAGATCTCATAGTCGAAGTCGAGCGTCACGCGAAATTCCGTGATGATCTTCTCCGCCTTGATGATCGAGTTGTTCGCCGACTCGTAGTCCTTCTTCTCCAGAGCCTCCTTGCCCTCCGACATGAAGCGCAGGGCGCCGTTGTAGAGCATGAGCGTGAGGGCTTCGGGCGTCGCCGTCATGATCTGCTGTCTCTTATATGCTTCCGCTGCTGCATTTACCATTCGTTTTCCCCCTGCCTTCCCCTATCACTTCGCGCCGAAAATCGAGCTGTAGGTGCTATTCATACGCTGCAGCGCCGACTCCATCGCGTCGTACTTCTTGTAGAGCTGCGACTGGAAGTCATCCAAGAGATTCTTGAAGTCCTTCATCTTCTTCTTCTGCTGGCGAATCAGATTGCCGAGTGCACTCGAGTCATCCCAATCAGACTTCGTACCGGCTTCTTTGGCAATGTCTTTGAGGCTGTCCAAGGAGACCTTTGACAGGCGCATCGAGATACCCGACTTTTTGAAGTCATCCTTTTCGTCCAACGAGCCAAATACGCGGTAGACAGAGTCGGGGTCTTCCGCCAATGCCTTCTTGAGTTTGTCCTCATTGAGCGTCAGGTGTCCGTGGTTATTGCCAACCTGCGTCGTGATGCCGAGCGACGATGCCGAATTGTACTTCGAGTCCACTGCTGTCACAGGCGTCGCTACAGCCTCTCTCATCTTGTTGATCAGTCTGCCGAGCTGCGCATTGTGATAAAGCAGGCCGCCCTTCGCCTTCTCATTCCAGCGCTTGACCTGCTCTTCCGACATGCCTTTTTCCTGCTCTTTTGTCAGCGGGTCATAGTCCTTGTCGTGTGCAGTGTTATATTCCTTCTGTAGTTCGTCCAAGAGCTTGTTGTAGCTCTCGACGAATTTCTTGACTCTGTCGACGACGGCGTCGACGTTCTGCGAGACGGAGACCGTGACCGTCTGTCCTGTCTGCGTCTTGTTGAGGAAGTTGTAGGTGACGCCTCCCGCAACGAGGCGGTTCTCATCGATACTGTACGTCCTGCCGTCAACCGTCACTTGTCCTGCCGTGCCGCCGTGCGACTGACCCACGCCCTGCGCGAAAGCTGTAAGGGGTGTCAGCGAGTTCGTCGACTGATCATACTTTGCAAGATGCAGGTTGTTCATGAGCTGCGTCGAACCCTTGTCAAGCGTCTTGATGTCGATGACATGGTTCGCGCCGCCGTTCTTGTTGTAGATGCTGAACGATCCCGTCGCCGCATCGTAGCTCGCATTGAAGTTCGCCTTCTTCGCCACCTGACGCGACGAGCCGTTCGAGCCGACAGACGCATTCTGTATGCTGCTCGCAAGGTCATTCAAAGTCTTCTTGTTTTCCACGAGATCCTTGAACGTGTACTTGATCGTATACGTATCAGCAGCGGGCGCTCCAAGCTTGTCCTTCATTTCAAAAGACAGCGCCGTATCATCTTCGTTGACGACGGCATTTGTACCATCCGTATAGTGAACACGATACTGCTTGACACCGCCAGGGCCGAGCGTCGTCAGCTTGTCGATACGCTTGAATGCGATGTCGGCAAGCTCGGTGCTCTTCGATTTGTCGGGCGGATGCGGATCGGAGGGATCCGGCTGATAGGAACGCGTAATCGGTGCGTTCGACATAAAGTAGGCATTCGACGCAAGACTCTGCACCGTGACCGTATGACTCATGACTGCCGCCGCGCCGTTCGCATTGACCGTGACCGTCTTGTCGTCCGAACTTGACGCACTCTTCGCCGCCATATCGGACTGCTTCTTATAATTCGTAAGCTCGGAGAGGTTGTACGTGTTGACCTTGTTGTAAAGCTCGTTGAGCGCGGTCTTCGTGTACTCGTTCGTCATCTCGCGCTTGTACATCTTGTCATATTGGTTCTGCTTGCCCTTCATGCCCATCTTGACGAGGGACTCTACGTCAAGACCCGAGCCGGAAAGGCCGTAAATTCCATTTACACCCATAATTCTTCCTCCTTAGGCCGGCTGATCCAGGAACGTGCCCAGCCATTCGCGCGTCTTTTCCATGCCCTTGATCATATATTCGGGCGGCATCTCCTTGATGAGCTTGCCCGTCTTCTTTTCGAGCATGCGCACGCTCATGACGTCGACTTCCTTGTGGTACTCGAAGGCGATGTTGCAGTTCATGCGGCTCATGATACGGTTGATCTCCTTCATGAGGTACGTCATCTGCGACTCGTCGACCGGCTTGTCCTTGTCGGGCTTCTCCTTGCGCTCCGCTTCCGCTGCCTCGCTCTTCGTATTCGCCGCTTCGCTGATCTCTCGCGCCTGCAGCTGCGTGCTCAGATGCTCGTCGACGACGGCAGCGGGCGAAGCTTCACTTGCGGGGCTGCTCGCCGCAGGGTTCTCCACGCCCGTCGTCGCTGCCTGCTGTCCGCTGTTTGCGGGTGCTACAGGAGCGGGCGCTGAACTCCCCCCTACGGCAAGATCGGTCATCTGCATGACGGCCGCCGCGCCGAGCGCGTCCTGAATCTTGCTTATCATGTTTTCTCCCTCCATAGATAAAATATATGCAATCCCTTGTTTGCCGAGCGCTTCCTGCGCAGGGCAATACAGGAGCTTCCTGCTCCTGCAAGGAACGACTTACTGAAGCCCTGCCCTGGACGAGGCGCTTCACTCCGCCCCGGGCAGTGCGCCGCTGAGGTCGATGTCAGCAGGCGCTGCCGCCCGCTTGTTCTCGTCCTGTATAGCGCGATATATCTCGCCGCGGTAGATCTTGACCTCACGCGGTGCTTCGATGGCGATGCGGACATTGTCCCCCTGAACTTCCACAACGTGGACGACAACATCATCGCCGATCATGATCTGTTGGCGCGGCTTGCGCGTCAATACCAACATTCAGTTCGCCTCCCGCTCGCTTGCTTCCTTGTCCTCCGTCTTCTTGGAAAACAACTTGTGCTTCGTGCAATAGCCGCTCTTGTCAAGGACGATCTGGCATCCCTCATTCGTGCGACTGTTGATGACGATCGGTGCGAGAAGGTTTGCCGTCATCTCGCGGATATCTTTTCCTGGAATCGTCAAGAGCGTATAAAGCAGAAGATCTTCCTGTCGTTCAAGGGCAAGGCTTTCGAGAACATCATCCTCCAAGCGGAACTCGTAGTCAGGGAAGAAGATGAACGGGATCGCCATCAGAAATGCGAGATCGGGCGTTGTCACCGACTGCAGGAAGACGTAAGGGCTTTCCTCGTCGTATGGGATGATGATGAACTCATGTTCGTCTTCGAAGGCTGGAAGGCCTGCAGCAAAATGAACGATCTTGCTCTCATCTTCCTCGATTTCTCCAAAGCGCGTCGTCGTGATCTTTCTCATGTTCTTCTCCCCTATGCGTATACATCATAATGGCCGATGGATGTCCACATATGAATGGAACCTTCCACTTTCATATGATAGTCGATACTGCCCGGCTCATAGTCGTACGTGGCGAACGGATCGGAGCGTATGTCGATCGAGTGCTCGCCGACATCGGGCGATCCTTTAAGCTCTGCTGGATGCACTGTGATCTTCGGACGTGGGATGGGTTTGAGCTCGATTTCCTTCTGTTCCTTGATCTCAGCTTCGATCTTGCCCTTCGCCTGCTTTTGGAAAAAGTCCGCATTTGGCTTCGCCGCACCGTCAATCGCCTGCCAAGCCTCCGATGAACGGCGGCTCGTGCCGCTTTTCACGCCCGAAAGGCCTGCGTTTTTGAAGTCCGCGCAGAGATCGGCATCCTTGCGGAAACCGTACGCCTTACGGCTCTCGTAGCTGTCGATGTCAATGCGCACCTGCGTCGCGCCGAGATTTGCGCTCGCTTCGCGCCGCACCCCTCGCATCTGTGTCGGCGTCATGCTCGTTTTAAGCCGGAAGGAGCGCGTCTGCCAGCCGAGCATGGGCAGGGTATGGCGCACATTCAGATACGTCATATTGGAAAGCATCGCGTCCCTCCTTTCTTCTGTCTTGTTCTTACCTCAAGTAGTCGGTCAAAGTCGGGGGCAGAATGCGCGAGCCGACGGAGAGCGACATGTTGTAGATTGCCGACGCCTGCATGAGCTGGACGGCGAGCTTCGCGACATCCGTGCTGTTCGTGTCGGAAATATCCTGCTTGATGGAAACGGCGTAGTCGTCGAGGATGTCCGCCATGCCCTTGTAGACGTTGTGGCGCGCCGCGATATGATCCTGCGATATGACGACGTTATTGTGTGACTCGTCGGCGAGCGTCACGCCGTCGGAAATCAGCCAGTTGACGTCGGAGGAATCGACTTTCGCCGCCACGGTCAGCATATCGTTGATCGCCGCCGTACCCGACTGGGTATTGCCCGAATTTTCATCGTCAAAGATGTCTGTGCCGAAGATGTCGCCCGCCGTCGCATTGACGGTGTCGGCGGTCGGCTCGACGGCGCCGTTCTTTTTGACCATGGAGATCTGTTTGAAATCGCCTTGGTACTTGACGATCTGCTGGTCGATGGTCTTGAGCTTCAAGTTAACCGTATTGCCACCGACCGTGATGCTCTGTGACCAGCCTGCGCCCTTGCCGGCAGCAGCCGGTGGCGTCGTCGAGGCGTCCTTGATCTGCCCCGTATTGAGGAAGTTGTCCGACACGTTGAATGCGCCGCCGAGAGTGCCCGCGCGATCGGCCGCCGGGTTGACTTCTGTCTGGCCTGCTGCAACCTTCTTCTTGTAGCCGTCCTTCATGAAGTCGTAGGAATAGATGTCTCCCGTCTTCGTGTCGAGATAATATTCATTATTGTCGTCGCCTTGGAGCGTGATCATCTGCTTCATGCGGCCCGACACGTTCGTATTGTTGAAGAACTTCGACTGTTGATCGTCAAGCGTCTTGGGCACGCCACGCGCGACTTTCTTCTCCGTGAGAAGGAACGGCTGTGTGAGGTCGGACTGCCCCGAGAAGATGTAGCGATCACCCTGCTGTGAATTGCCGAGGGAGACGATTTCATGCAGCTTTGCCGTCATATCCTTGGCAATTGCGTCCATATCCGTATCCTGATGTGGCGACTGTGCCGCCTGAATCGTCTTCTCTTTCAAAGTCTTGAAGATGTCCGCCATGCCCGAAACGGCACCGTCTGTGCGCTGCATCCAAGATTTTCCCGCATCGACGTTCTTCTGATACTGCTCGTTCTCGTTTTGCTCCGTGCTGTAGCGCATCCAGTTCGAGTAGCGCACGGGATCGTCCGACGGACGGTGCAGCGACTGTCCGTCCGACTGCTCCATGAGCTTCGCCTGCTCCTCTGCGGCGGTGTTCAGCTGTTTCTGATAGCGTGAAACCATCTGCAAACTGCCGATTCTCATCTATTTCACCTTACCTTCCCACCATTCCCGTGTTGTTCACGAGACGGTCAAGCATTTCGTCCATCGTCGTCATGCAGCGTGCGCACGCGCTGTAGCCCTGCTGGAACTTGATCATATTGGAAAGCTCCTCATTCCAGTTGACTCCAGAGACCGACGTACGCCACGCCTCGATCTGCGTCATGACATCCTGCTGGAACTTGACCTTCGTGTCCATCGCGTTCGAGTCAATGCCGAGCGCACTCGTCACTGAATTGTAATAGTTATTGAGCGAGACCGTGCCCGTCGGACGGTGTTCCGTTGGGCTGCCCGCCGTCGGGTTCTTGTAGATTGTGAGCCCCGTGTCCTTCTGTTCCATGTTGAAGATGTTCGTCAAGAGAACGGCGTTGCTGCCGTCCGCCGTGCCGTTCATGTCGCTCGTCGTATGGACGACGGTGCCCGCGCCCGTAAGATTTGGCGGAACGGTCGCATTGTTGTAGCCGAGATTCTGCACGTAGGAGTTCTTCGCATCGCTGTTGTCGCCGAAGCCGCGTGCGGCAAGCTTGAGCTCGCCGTTCTGTGCGACGAGTTCGGCACTGACCTTCATCGCCTTGATGATCTCAAGGCCTTCGAGCTCTTCCGTATCGCCGGCCGCGGTAGAGAGCGTCGTCGTATGCGTCGTCACGGGAGGCGAGCCGGCTGTTGTCGACGCCGTGCCCGTCACCTTCGCTGCGAGAAGCGACTGACGCTCCTTGTCCCAAATATAATACTTGTCGTTTCTGCCAAAGAAGTTGAGGTTCGATGTCTTGTCCTTGTCAATTCCAGCACCCGCACGATGCTGGTCGTTGAACTGCGTCATGAAGGTCGCCGCGATGTTTGCGAGCTTATCCATGTACGCCTTGTCCTCCTTGATGGAGTCGACGGCAGCTTGCAGCGAGCCATTTCCTGGCACGAAGAGTGTGTTCGTATCCTTGAAAATCAATGAATAGTCGTTGACGCCGTAGCGCTTGTTCTCAACAGGACCGTCCATCTTGAGCTCGAGGCGCGAAACGCCGTTGACGATGGACGCGCCGCCCGAGACGACCTGGTACATGCCGTTATCCATCTCGTAGACGTGCAGGCTCATGTAGCCCGACAATTTATCAACAAGGAGATCGCGCTTGTCGCGAAGATCGTTCGCCATTGCACCATTCGCTTCGGCGAGCGAGATATTCTTATTGAGTTCGACAATCTTCCGCGTGATCTCGTTGACATCCTTGACCTGCGTGTCCATCTCGCGATAGACGAGATCGAGCTGCTTCTGTACGTTCTGCGCCGATTCTTCGAGACGGTCAGCGAACTGCTTGCCCGACTCGATGACAGAGACGCGCTTAGCCGGATCGCTCGCATAGACACTGAGGTCGTTCCACGCACTGTAGAACTTGTGCATCTCATTCTGCAGCCCCTTAGTCTTGGAGTCGTTGAAAACCGCCTCGATCTTGTCGTAGTTCTTCTGACGGTATTTCGCGTAGGACTCCGTCGCTTCCTCCTGCCAATACTGCTTGTCCGCGAAAAAATCGCGGGCTCTCGTCAGCGAATCCGAATCGACGCCGGTACCGACGAAAAGTCCGCCATACAGACTACTGTGCTCCAATGCCCGCGTAGTCGCAGGATTCACGCGCTGGCGCGAATAACCCTCTGTGTTCGCGTTCGTGATGTTGTGCCCCACCGTATCAAGGGACAGCTGATTGTTGTAAATGCCGCGAACCATCGTATTCAGTCCGGAAAATGTTGATCGCATTCTTTCACCCTTTTCCTTCGGAAGCGCCGCCTCGCTCTTACGAATCTGCGCTTTCTCTATCTATCCCGTCAGACGTTTGCATCAAACACCTTCGTGCCCGCGCCCGTCTGCTTCTTCCCTTTCCGCACGTCCTTCGCCGTGTACGTCGCCTCTGCAGGCGTCCCCGCCATCACATTGATGTTGAAGAGGATAAACTGCATGTGGCGTTCGAGCAGGGCGTCATTCATGGCGACAGCCTCCTGCATCTCGCGCATGATCCCGTTCGTTTCCTCCAGCAGGCGTCTCGCGACAGCACGTTCTTCAGACGGAGCCGTGCGCGAGAGAAGCTCCGCGAGGTCGTGCGTTGCCGTACCCTTCAGAAGCAGCTCCTGGCGCTTCTCTATGCGTCGCAGCTCGATGAGAAGGACCTCGATTGCCTTCGTCTCCTTGCTCATCGAATCGCCCGAACCGTCGCAAAGAGCCTGGCGCTGACGTTCCACCGCAAGAAGAAGTCTCTGGCACAAGTCAATCTGCTGTCTGAGCAGCTTGATGATCTCTCCCATAGCTTCACGCCTTGAAGTCGAAGCGGCGCTCGCGCGTCACGCTTTCCTTGCCGCCCGCTCCGTAGGACGCACCCGCCGCCGTGCCGCCGATGCGGTTGAGGTTCGCCGTCACCGCGGCGAGCGCGCCTTCGGCAAGCAGCGTATTCCGCTCGCCGAGGCGCTCGACCTCCTTCATGCGTCGATCAAGCTCCTCGTGCAGCGACTCAAGTTCTCCGGCAATCTGCCGGTCCGGACAGAGTGCCAGAAGCTCGCGCAGTTTCATCGTCGTCTCTATGCCCGCGTCCTTTTCCGCAAGGCTTCGGAGAACCGCCTTGCGGCGCGTCTCAAGTCGCTCGATCTCCGCCGCGAACCGTTCCTCTTCCTTCACGACGCGTTCGATCGCCTTGAGATCCATCGCGGCCAGTGCTTTGTGCTTCGCCCCGCTGACTTCTGCAAGCTCCGCATAACACGAAGAAAGTGCCTTCATGACTTCCTTCATTTCACGCCACATAAGCATCCTCCTCGTGACAGCGCATCAAAACAAGGCTTTCTCAAATGCGCTGGTCGAGCATTTTCGCAGCTATATCGCGCCCGGCAACATAATAATCACCTGCGGCGATGCGCTCTTCATAAAAACCAACTCTGTCCTCTCGAACCTTATCGTTATCCGCTTTCAAGCGGTTGAGAATCTCACCGAACGTCCTACCTTCCTCGGAAAGCACAACGGCGTCCTTGCGCGGCGCTTCCGTCCGGTATCTGTCCTGCGTCTGCACGGCAGAAAGAGCTTCATTCGCCGTATAGACGCCATAAAGAGTCTGCACACGTCCCTGCACCTGGATGGACATCGCACCTCACCACCTTTCTTGTTATGGACGGAAACGGAGCATCCTCACTCACATACCCGTCTTTCATGTGTAGTATCGAAAAAAAATTCTTTCAGCTTAAGCGCCGCTCCATGAGAAGTTTCTGCGAAAGAGCGGCTCTCAAGCGTCCTATTTCTTTGCGACGGGCACGGAAGTGCGCCACCGGAAAGAAGAGGTCATCCGCCCTCAGCCGATGCGGTCCGCCCCCGCCTTGAAGTCGCGCATACAGCCCGCGCAGTAGCGCCCGCGCGTGATCAGCGTGCCGCAGCTCTCGCATGGATAGCGGATCTCCCGGTCCGCCTGCAGGAGGCGGGAGTCGTGGATCATGCGCAGGATCTCCTTTGGCTCAGCCCCCGTTCCTGCGGCGATCTCATCGAGCGTCGTCACCTCCGGATGCGCATTCACATAGCGGATGATACGCTCTTCTTCCTCGCGCTGCTTCTCGAAGCAGTCCATGCACAGCCTCTGCTTCGGCTGTGCGATAAAGAGCTTGCCGCACGAAGGGCAGTTTTTCAAATTTCCGTTCATCTCGTACCTCTCTCCGTAAAAGTAGTCAAAATATATGCGTCTAATGTATCTATCGTCGCGAACGCCTCTATTCCTAAGGGAAGATTCAAGGATTTTTCCAATAGCTTCCCCCCGCCCGTCAGATGCTTCCCTCCAAGAAGCAAAAAAGGCTGCACCCAAGGCAAAAAGCCCGAGCACAGCCATAAGGAAGCGCGGATAAAACGAAGTCACTCATCCCGACGCATCTGCGTCGGGAATTCATGCAAAGTGCTCCTGCCACTCCTTTTCCTTGAAGCCGACGAGGACGAAGTCAGCGGCGACGAGAAGCGGACGCTTGACGAGCATGCCGTCAGAAGCAAGCAAGTCATACTGCTCAGCCTCACTCAACGCGGACAGCTTGTCCTTGAGTCCAAGTTCCTTGTACTTTAAGCCGCTCGTGTTGAAGAAGCGCTTCAGCGGCAGACCGCTCTTCGCGTGCCATGCACGCAGTTCGTCGGCCGTCGGTCTCTCCTCCTTAATGTCGCGCTCCTCGACTGCAGCGCCGCGCTCTTCCAGCCAGCGACGCGCCTTTTGGCATGTCGTGCAGCGCGGATAGCATACGAAAAGACTTTTTTTCATGCAAATGCTCCTTTCGCTCACAAACTACACGCACAAACGTCCACTTCGCGGACATTGTGCGCCGCCCTTACAGAAGCCTGGCCAATCGCTCTGCGCCTTCGGCTTGACCTCTTGGGGCTTCATGGTAAAACAGTTCTTTTCTCGGGCATGCGTTATACAAATGGATATTCCGCTCCGATTCCAAGATTGTGATTCCTTTCCCCGCAACAGGAGTGTCGACAAATTCGTTGCCATTTTATCGACATCTTGCTATACTGGATGCAGAGTACCCGCATGATCTGGAAAGGATGGTTCATCATGCCGCAAATACGCCCGCTTCCCCCTACGATTCCCATCACAGCCTTCAATCGCGGCCAAGCCGGAAAAATTTTCTCCAACGTAAAACAAACCGGCATGACGGTCGTCATGAAGAACAATGAACCGGAGTGCGTCCTGCTGTCGCCTGCCGATTACAACGCCCTTGTCGAGCGCTTAGAAGACGCTGACCTTCTGCATCTCGCTTCCGAAAGACTGAAAGACTTCGACAGCAAAGAGCAGGCGGCTATTCCCTTTGAAGAAGTCTGCAAGCGAAACGGCATCGACCTTCCTTCTCTCGATTTTGAGAGCGTTGAAATCGAATGATGTGGCAAGTACAGTTTCTGGAAGCAGCGCAAAAAGATTTCGAGCGTCTTGACGGCAGTCAAAAGCAGGAAACGGCAAAGGCCATCTGCAAGGTTTCTCAGAATCCACTGCCTGCAAGTAAAGGCGGCTACGGCAAGCCATTGGGCGCACATGCCGACACGAATCTCGTCGGTCTATTAAAAATCAAGCTGAAGCGCTCAGGCATCCGTATCGTCTACAAACTGGTGCAAGACCGCGATCACATGCTTATCATCGTCATCGGGTTGCGCAGCGATTCTGCCGTATATAAAACCGCTGCACGCAGAATTGCAAAACTTGACGACAGTGAGTCCCTATAAGCCTAAGCGGAGCCGATCGCACCTACGCTTCTCTCTCCACTCTGTGCTCCGCACCATCAACAATCACTGCCTCACTGTTGTCCATTGTCAAAAATTCCAGTTTCCCATCGTATACACGAAGCGTTTCTTCCACAGCTTCAACAAACGGTTCTTCTCCTCGATGAGGCAAAATATAAAAATCCACAACAGATAAGCCGCTCATGTCTTTTAGGTCCGGTGCGGCTTTTTTGTCGTCCATGATTTGACCATAGGCAATATCCCTAGCCGTGATCATTGCTCCTGCCGACTCTCCGATATAAAGCATCCCCTCTTCAATTCTCTCATGCAAAGCCCCCAGAAGATTTTTGCGGCGCAGCTCCTGCAGCAAATAGAAGGTATTACCGCCTGAAACATAAAGGCTATCGCACATTTGCAATTCTCGTTCACATTCTTCCCGTGCGAATTTGCTAAAATCCATACGTTTCACACGGTAGCCAAGAGCGGCGAATGTATCCGCCGCTTCCTCCACATAGTCGGTGTATTCTTCGACATTCGCCGCCGTTGGAACGAAGAGAATCTCTTCCGGCCTTTTCTCCTCCAACCATGTTCCAACCAACGTCTTCACTCCGGCCAAATAAGATGCTAGAAAAAGTTTTTTCATTTTTCCACCTCATTCATACACATGAAGGATATTGAAGTTGCAGTCACATGCCGCGGGGATGCGGCCGGCTTCCTTAACGATGCGGATGATGCGGTCCTCCGTCAGCGCGCGCGGACTCTTCGCGCCCGCGTCGTGCAGAATCGTCTCCTTGTGCACCGTGCCGTCGATGTCGTTCGCGCCGAAGGCGAGCGCTACCTGGGCGACAGGGACGGTCAGCATGACCCAATACGCCTTGATGTTCGTGAAATTATCAAGCATGAGGCGCGAGATCGCCATCGTCCTGAGGTCATCCCACATCGAGGTCTGAGAGATGCCGCTCTCAGCGGCGAGCGCCGTGTTCTTCGGCAGGAACGGGAAGCAGATGAAGGTCTGGAAGCCGCCCGTCTCGTCCTGCAGAGAGCGCAGCGCGAGCAGATGGTCGACGCGCTCGGCGAGCGTCTCGATATGCCCGTAGAGCATCGAGGCGTTCGACTTGATGCCGAGTTCATGCGCCGTGCGCGCGGCATCGAGCCACTCCTTCGCCGTCGCCTTGTTCGGACACAGCTCTTCGCGGATGCGGTCGGAAAGGATCTCCGCACCGCCGCCCGCGATAGCGTCAAGTCCGGCCGCCTTGAGCCTCTGCAGCACCTCGCGCACGGAAAGCCCCGAGATCTTGGAAAAATGCGTGATCTCGACGCCCGTGAAGCCCTTGAGGTAGAGCTTGGGGAATCTTTCGTGCAGCGCACGAAGCCGCGCGAGGTAGTCATCGAACGTCCATGCGGGATGCAGCCCCGAGACGACGTGCAGTCCCGCAAGGTGCGGATCCTTCATCGCGTCCTCGACGACGGCGACGGCGTCGTCCGCCGCCATCTCGTAAGCGCCCTTGTCCTCGGCGTCACGTCCGAAAGCGCAGAACTTGCAGTGCGCACGGCATATATTCGTGAGGTTCACATGGCAGTTCACGTTGTAGTAGACGACGTCGCCGCACTTTTCGCGCCGCACATGGTCGGCGAGTGCACCGAGCCAAGCGATGTTTCTGCAGTCAAAGAGGCGGACGCCGTCCTCGCGCGTCAGGCGCTCTTTCGCCAGCACCTTTTCTTCAATATCTTCATAGCCCTTGGGAGCGAGCAATTCCGTCACTTCTTTCCTCATCCATAAAATTTAATCCTTGCGCAAAAAACGCCCGCGCAAAAACGGCAGGGCGGCGAGCGCCAAGGCGCTGTTGACGACCCCCTCCACGAAAAGCCCGGGGAAGGAGGCCAGCGCCGCCGCGAGGCTGTCATAAAGGACAGCGCCCGCGAGCGTGTAGGCCGCCGCCATCCAGAGGCTTGAAAGCGTGAGCGCCACGCCGATGCGTCCAACGAGACTCGCCGCATCCGCCATGCGGCAGACGATTTCCGCCATGACAAACTTGATGACGAGCGTCGGCACGATCCAAAGCGCGAAGCCGCTCATGAAGTCGGCAAGCGCCGAGCCGAGGCACGCGGCAACGAGCGCCGAGCGCCGCGGCGTCAAAAGTGCGAAGAGAAAGATCGCGGCATCGCCCAAGTGCGCGTAGCCCAGCGGTATCGGGATGTGCGGCACGAAGGTGGCGAGAAAGACGATCGCCGTCATCAGCGCGGTCAAGACAAGATCCTTCGCGGTAAACTCACGGTTCTTTCTTCGAGCGGCCATCATGACTTCTCCTCCGGCATACCTGAACCAAAAAACTTCTCCTCATATCCGATGCTGCCTTCACGCATCGCCGCTCTCGATCAGATCGACCTTGCCCGTCCTCGGGTGCAGCATCAGTCCGTGAATCTTGAGATCCTTCGGCAGCAGCGGATTCTCGCGCAATTTTTGGACGACTTCCTTGACATTTTCCGCTGGATGGCTGAAGCTGTCCGCCCAATGCACAAGTTCCTCGCGCAGGGGCGCGATCGCCGCATCGTCGATGCCGCGCGCGTGCATGGCCTCGATCAGGCTCTTCGCCGTCGTCTTCGCCATGCCGCATTCGTCGTGTCCGACGACGAAGATCTCCTCAATGCCGAGCTCGTATGTCGCAACCATGAGGCTTCGCACGACACCGTCGAAGGGGTCGACGAGCGTGTTGCCGACGGTTTTGACGAATTTCGCGTCGCCGCGCTTTAGCCCCAAGGCAGGCTCCAAAAGCTCTACAAGGCGCGTGTCCATGCAGGTGAACACAGCGATTTTCTTCTTCGGCAGCTTGCTCTCGTGCACATCCTCCCCCGTGTAGTCGACGGGCGGGTTCTTGCAGTACGCCTCATTCGCCTGCAGCATCTCTTCCAATCGTGTCATGGAATCCACCTTTCCAGGGAAGCACGGATAAGTTCAGCGATTCCCCAATCATTATTTTTCGTTCATCATTGTAGTGGAAAAAGCGCGATATTGCAAGAGATTTGACGGCAAGACGGAAGAAATCGCACGCCTTCCCGCTTTTTCCGAGGAAAAAGATGTGATATAATGGCGAAAGAATTCCATCAAAAAAGATTGCGAGGGATAAACATGAATGCAATAGAGATTACAAAGGAAAACTTCGAGAGCGAGGTCACGGCCGCCAAGGGCGCGGTACTGCTCGACTTCTGGGCGCCGTGGTGCGGCCCGTGCCGCATGCTCACGCCCGTCATCGACGAGGTGGCTGCAGGGCATCCCGACCTCAAGGTCGGCAAGGTCAACATCGACGAGCAGCCCGATCTCGCCGTCCAATTCGGCGTGCAGTCGATTCCGACGCTCATCGTCTTCAAGGACGGAAAGAAGGCGAAAGAATCCGTCGGCTTCGTGCCGCGCGAGATGGTCGAGAGCCTGCTCGACTGAAGGGATCGCGGATAAATTTCGCGCTTCCTCAAGACATACGAGAAAGAGCCGCCATGGTTTTGTAGCCGTGGCGGCTCTTTTTCGATATGTGCTGCATTCATCCGTGTTTTCTCAGATGAATACGAACTGTACGAGCAGCATGTAGCAGACTGTGCCGCCTGCGATGGAGAAGAGGAACTGCCTGCGCCACACGTGCAAGCCCGCCGTCACGGCGACGCCCAAAAGCTCGGGCAAGCCGTGCGGCGCGGCGAGCCATGCGACGTCCTTGAGACAGTAGACGACGAGCAGCGCGAAGATCGCGGCGGGCAGCGCATCGCCCAAGTAGCGCACATAGGCGGGCGTCGGCTTTCTGCCCGAAAAGATGAGAAACGGCACAGCGCGCGTAAGGAGCGTCGCCAGCCCGCACAGGGCGATCGTCGCGGCTTCCTCAAAAGAGCTCATCGAAAGCCTCCCTTCCGCACAATCGGGCGACGCAGTGCGGTCAAAAGGAGCAAGATCAGCGCCATCGTCGGGATGAGGAAGTCGTCCGCGCCAAAGAAGAAGAGGCAGACGCCTGCGGAGAAAAAGCCAACGGCAGCGCTGATATG
This sequence comes from uncultured Selenomonas sp., assembly GCF_963528755.1. GTDB lineage: Bacteria > Bacillota > Negativicutes > Selenomonadales > Selenomonadaceae > Selenomonas. The sequence goes on along the minus strand of NZ_CAURXA010000004.1, from coordinate 87,148 downwards.
CTGCTTTTCATGTAGGAATTGCTCCAGGAAGATGACGACGAACATCGCCGTCATCACGAAGCCGAGTCCCGCAGTGTCGAAGCTCATCAGACCGCCTGCGAGACTGCCGAGCGCCGTGCCCGCGACCCAATAAAGCTGATTGAGAAGCGTGACGAAGAAGTAGAACCAGCCGCGATCGACATCCTGCGGCAGGCGCGTCGTATAGGCGATGGAGAACGTCTCGTCGCAAAGGCCGTAGATGAGATAGATGCGCTTGGCGCCGAGCCCCTTGTACTTTTCGAGCATCGAAAGCCCATAGAAGAGGTGGCGCGCCTGAATCATCAAGGCGATGAAGAACGCCTGCACGGGTGCAAAGGGCGAGAGCAGCAGCGTCCCCGCAACGAACTCCAAGGAGCCGCCGAAAATGACGACGGCCATGACGACGGGATACCAGAAGGAGAAGCCGAGCACATGCATGTAGACGCCGTACGCCATGCCGAGGAAGAGGAAGCCCGCGAGAATCGGCACGGTGCGCGGAAATGCCGCGCGAAGAGCGCGTGCCTTCACCCCGTCGCCGCGAAGAGTCAAGCCGCCCATCTACGCGCCGCGCTCGATGTTTCGGATCAGGAGGTTGATCGCCTCCATGCGCATATTCGCCGACTCGCTGACCTTTTCCAGCTCGCTGACTGAGCGCGCCGACTCGGCGATGTGCACGAGGCTTCCTTCGAGCGTCTTCTGCAGCACGGTCATCTGCTCGTTGAACTGCGCGTCGAAAGCATGAATCTTCTTCTCCATTTTCTCGTTTGCCTCCATGATGGCGTCGATCTTGTGCACTTCATTCAGCAGCTTTCGCACCGCCTCGTCGGATGCCGTAAGGTTTTCCTGCGTCGTGCCCGAGAGCTTGCTGACCTCCTGCGCGACGACGGCGAAGCCACGTCCCGCCTCGCCCGCACGCGCCGCCTCTATGGTCGCATTCAAGGCGAGTAAGTTGATCTGCGAAGCGATGCCTGCAATCAGGCGAATAACCTCGTCGATGCGCTTCGTGTCCTGCGCCAGCTTTTCGAGCGTAGGCCCGATTTCCTCGCCTTGGCGCACGATCTGCGCGAAGAGCTGCTTCTGCTCGGCCGAGCCGTCCGAAAGATTCTTGAGCGCCGCCTGAATCGCATGGACCTCATCGGAAATGCGCGTGATGGAGGCGATGATCGCAGGAATCTTCTGCTGATAGTCGCGAAACATGGCGACAAGGTCATCCTTGAGCGCCCCCACATGCGCCTGCCGGTCGATCATGCGGCGGAAGAAAAAGGTGTCGCAGTCGGCGTAGATGCTCGCGAAGTTATCGATGTAATCATCGCAAAAACTCACACCCGAAGGCACATGATAGAAGAAGAGCGCCGTCAGCGTCTCGTTGACATGCAGCCCTGCGATTTCACCGAAGCTCGAAAAGCCTGCGACAGGCACATCGCGGAACTCGTCGATGTGCCCCGTCTCCGACGCATAGCAGAGGCGGCGCAGGATGCAGTCGTTCAGGATACCGCCGAGCGGTGCAGGCTTGCCGCGCTGGAAATCGGCAAGACCCTTGGCGAGCGTATCGGCGAGAGAGCCGCGCTTCATCAGATGAAGCCGCTCGCCCGTCACGATGTCGCAGTAGAGATTCAGGCGGCCTCGCGCATGGTCGAGCGCACTGACCGAGCGGATGAAGAAGTCTTCGTTGATATCGGAAGCGAACGTGTACTTCTGCATTGCCGCATCAAGATCGGCGGCAGAATGCACGCCAAGCGTGCGTTTCAAGGCCTCCAACGCCGGCAATGTCTCGCCCGACGAAAGCTGCAGCGTCTCGACGGAGCGAAGCGCCGTCGAGGCCTTGTCGATGATGAAGGACGTATCCGTCTTTTCGACCGCCTGCGTCTTGAAGATGCCGTAGCGGTAGCCGCGCCTGAGACGCACGAGCGTAATGACGGCATGATCTTCAAGGCTCGCTTCGCCGTCGTAGACGCAGGCGCGCCCGTGCGCATCGGGGGCAGACGAGCCGCCGATATAGGGGCACGGGAACTTTCGAGACTCGTAGAGCGCCTGCATGAGAAACGTCTCCGAGCGCGAAAGTCCATCGATGTAGACGAGCGCAAACGTGTGGTAAAGACTGATGCGAAACGGCGGCGTATGCCGCTCAAGCTCGCCCTTGATCGCTTGGAGACGCGCCTCAAGGCTCATGTCGATACGATCCGCCTTCAAGTCCTGCGAGTGAAGCGGAACGCTCATCGTGAAGACGTCCTCGATCATGCGGCGCGAATATCCCTGCAGAAGCACGCGTGCGCGTCCTTCACCGGCTTCCTGGTAAAGCGTCGCGCTGCCCTGCGGACGACAAAGCTCGCCCGCGTCCGTCATGAGCACGACGCGCACTTCCTTGCCGAGCGCCTGCTGCACGGCTCTGCCGACGTCCGTCAAGTCGAGATCGGGCGAGACGAAGCCGAGGACGAGCGCCACGCCGTCGGGCAGAGAGGCGATGGGCGCGAGGTTTTCCCGCGCAATCTCGCTTCGATGCAGGTAGCAGACGGCGACATCAGCGCCCTGCAAGTCTCTGCCTGCCGGCGCTCCGTTCTGCGCGGCCGCCTTTTGAACCTGCGGCAAGGGCTTCGCATCCACGCGGTCGCGCAGAGAAGATTTCCCTTCCTCATCTTTTCTGCTCTTCAAAAAATCAAACACCTTCGAACCTCCTGACGAAAGAAGCACGGATAAATTCGGCCGCCTATCCTTACACTTCTATGCGGCCTCAATTTATCATCATTTCCCAAAGAAAACTGCCGGACACGCCCGCGCCCAGCTGGCGTACATACCTTGACCATCATTATAGCATGGAAGGGGCGTCTCTTTCCAATTTTTTTCAAAGAAAACTTTCCGTCAGCCGCACTTCTTCCATTCAAGCCTTTTTGCCGCGCAAAAACTTCAGCGCCGAAAGCCCCGCGACCGCGCCCTCGTGCACGGCCTTCGCCACCTGCAGGAGTCCGCCCGTCGCATCGCCCGCGGCAAAGACGCCGGGCACGTTTGTCTCCATCTTCTCATTCACTTTCAGATATACACCGTCGAGAAGAATGCCGAGCTTCTTGGCAATCGCCGTGCTGCCCGCCGTGCCGACGGCGACGAATACGCCGCTGACGGGAAGCGCCGCACCGCCCGCGAAGACGACGCGCTCGACCCTGCCCTCGCCCTCGACCGCGGCGAGCCGTTCCGTATGCACGAGAAGCCCTGTCGGCACGTGCACGGGCGCCGCTTCGCCATTCGTCAAAAGATGCACCTTCGCCGCGTGCGGCAGGAGCGCCGCAGCTTCTGCAAGCGCATAGTCACCCGCGCCGAGGACGGCGGCCTCCTTGCCTCGATAGAAGAAGGCGTCGCAGATCGCGCAGTAGCTCACGCCGTGCCCTTCCAGCTCCCTGAGTCCTGAGAGTGGCGGCGCGAGGCGCGAAGCGCCCATGGCGAGCACGACCGCATCCGCTTCGAGCGTCCGATGCACGAGCTCGGCGACGAAGCCATCCATCGTGTCCTTGAAACGCAGGCCGACAAGCTCGCCCTCGACGAAGTCCACGCCGAGACGCTTCGCGCCCTCGACGCCCTGCGCGGCCAATTCCCTGCCCGTCAGCGGCTCGCCGAAGCCATAATAGTTTTCAATCTGCTCCGCCTTTTCGAGCGCACCGATGCCGTTCGCAACGACCGTGACCGACGCCCCGCCGCGCTTCGCGTAAACAGCCGCCGAAATGCCCGCAGGCCCCTGTCCGATGACAAGAAGATGCTTCATGCCTGAATCTCCTTTCCGTTCCAAAGGAAGCGCAAATAACCTCAAGCGCCCATCTTCGCATATCCGGACGACTCCGTCTCAGCCGCGCTTCCACCGTTCTTCCATTACTATACTACGTAAATTTTCCGCGCTTTGTCAATAACCGCTTGCAATTCTGCCCCATTTCTTCTATAGTCGTAATAGGCAATGTCAACGATAAAAGAAAGGATGTTGTTCATGGACAAGCAAATCCTCATCGAAAAGGTCAAAGAAATCGTCAGCGCCCCGAGCTGCTACGAAGGACTCCGAAAGCTCGGCGAAGACTGGCTCGCCGCCGTCGGCACGGACGCGGAAAAGAGGCTCTCCGAAAAGCTCATCGCCGCTCTCAAGGAAGACGTCTCCAGCATCGACGCCTCACTCGCCTTCTTCCAGTCCGACGAAGCGAAAAGCATCTTCGGTGCGGAAGAAGCTGCAAACCTCGCAAAGAAGGCCGAAGAGTTCAAAGCTGCCGGCAACAAGATCTGCTTCTGCCCCGCCTGCCAAGCAGGCGAAGCGGTGCTCGAGAATGCGAGCGTGCTGCTCAAGTAAACTATCCATGATGAAAAATCGCGTGAACCGCAAAACCTCTCTCGTTCCTCTGCTCCTCTGTCTGACCATCTTCTGCACCAGCCTGCTCCTCGCGAGCTGCCTTGCGCGCTCTGACGATGCCGCCTCGAAAGATTCCGCCGAGAGCCATACGCAAAAAGGCCTCTCGCTCGATGAAAAAGCGGCCGCCATCGTACAGAAGATGAGCGACGCCGAGAAGGTCGGGCAGCTCCTCATGATCGGCATACAGGGAACGGAGCTTGATGCGGACAGCCGCTTCATGCTTTCGGAATATCATATCGGCGGCATCATCCTCTTCGACCGCAATATGAAGAGTCAAGAGCAGGTGCGTGCACTGAACGATTCTCTGCAGAAAAATGCCTTGGATGCAGGACTGCCGCTTTTCCTGGCCATCGACGAGGAAGGCGGCGCCGTCGCTCGCATGAAGGAGGCATTCCCGCCGCCGCCCGCCGCCTCAGAAATCGGCCGCACGGGCGACCCCCAAGCGGCATACCGCTATGCCGCCGACACGGCGCACGGACTCAAGGCGATGGGCTTCAACCTGAACTTCGCTCCCGTTGCCGACCTCGGTGCGACAGACGGACGCTCCTATGCCGACGATGCCGCTACCGCGACAAAGTTTGTCGCCGCCGCCCTCGAAGGTCACTCCGACGCCGGGCTTCTCGCGACAATCAAACACTTCCCCGGTCTCGGACGCGGCGAGAGCGACTCGCATGAAGACACGGTCACCGTGCACGCCGACCGCGCCACCCTCGAAGCGAGCGACCTCGTGCCGTTTCGCGAGATGATCGGCAAGAGGAACGCTGCAAAGAATGCGAAAGGAGCGGGCGGCTGGTTCGTCATGGCAACGCACACGATGTACCCGGCGCTCGATGCCAAGAATCCTGCCAGCCTTTCGCCCGCCATCCTGCAGGGTCTTCTCCGCGAAGAGCTCTCCTACGACGGCGTCATCGTGACCGACGACCTTGAAATGGGCGCGATCTCCCGCCACTACGGCTTCGACCGCGCGGGCGTCGAAGCGATCCTGGCGGGCGCAGACCTCGTGCTCGTCTGCCACGACTACGCGCACGAAACCGCCGTCTACAACGGCCTCTTGAAAGCCGTGAAGAGCGGCGAGATCTCCAAAGACCGCCTCGACGCTTCCGTCCGGCGCATCGTCAAGGCAAAGATCGAGTATCTCGAATAGCTGCTTGCATCTGGTTCTCGATATTGGAAAATACCGAGAACCAACTTTTTTTGCAACTATTGACCGAAAAATAATAAGTCGATACAATACTAATATAAATTAAATTCGATGAAAGTGGTGTCTCCATGAATTGTAGAAATTGCGGAAAACGCATCCCTGACGATTCAAATTTCTGCCAATACTGCCGCACACAAGTGAAAGAAGGCGCTATGCCAGCCGAAACCATTCCCTTCGCCGGCATCACTTGCCCGCAATGTGGGTCTCACGATTTGCAGGTCGTGGCGGACGTACAAGCAAAAGGCATCAACGGGAAAAAGATGCTCTTAGGCTCATCGGCCACTGCGTCGGGTTGCTGCGGCATAAGTGGTATTGGCGGTCTTCTCGGGTTGCCAGTGGCGGTATGCAGCAATCTAGCATCAGCGCTATGTTGCTCACCATTATCATTATTCGTTACAATTCCTACAACATTAATGACTGGATTGGGGTGTGCGCAATTATCAGCAACAACCGGCATTGCAGCTGGTACGGCTGTTGGTGCTGCTGCCGGTATGCACCGTGCCGGTGAAACGCATACAGAACATTTCTGGGTCTGTAAACACTGTGGACAAAAATTCAAAGTATGAATGAGGAAAAAAAGATTGCTTTATGGATTAAGACAATGCTTTTCTTCCGACACTATTGGGGATGCCATCAAATTCCGACAAGAAGTTTCTCTGCCTACGGATACCAACTCCCCTTATGTGCGAGATGTACGGGCATCTTTGTCGGAGAAATCACCGTCATTTTTCTTCTTATCTTCGGTTGCCGCCTCTCAGCAACATCAGCAATCCTATGGATGCTGCCGATGTCCGTCGACGGCAGCATTCAACTCTTTTATGCAAAATATGAATCCACAAACTTCAAACGTTTTATGACAGGAATGCTGTTTGGCATGGGAATCGGTTTTCTGCTGTTCCAAATCATTACTTCATTTGTTTAAGAACATCTTTTTTCCACAAAAGGAGGTACCCCCATGTACTGCCGAAACTGCGGAAACGATATTGAGGACCATATGAAGTTCTGCCCTAAATGCGGCGTAAAAATCATCATCGACAAAGACTATCAATCAAGGAGCTCCTATTACTACGTTTCCGCGCAAAGCCGAACCATCGCTATGATTCTTTGCTCGCTGGGATTTATCGGCTTTGCCGGATTTCATCGTTTCTATGTTGGAAACTGGAAGAGCGGTACACTCTATCTCTTTTCTGGTGGACTTTTCTTTCTGGGTACTCTATACGATTTCTATCAGCTTTACAACGGTGCTTTCAAGGATATGGACGGTTATCCTCTTTTTAGTGCAGCGATGATGAAAGAAACCTACAGACGCCGCGAATTAAAGTTCCCTAAATACTATAAAGCAACTACGTTCCTTTGCATTTTCTTGTTTTTTGTTCTGCACCTCCTTACTAGCATCACTCTCCCACGACATACGCAGCAACAAAATGCACAACAACCAAAGGTGCCGCAGCAACAAGAAAAGACTGCCCACCAAGATGCCAAAAACATTCCCAACGATTCCATCAGAAAAACCATCATTCAAACTGTATATATACCGACTCCAAAAGATCACGACAAGCAAGCATGGTATGCCAGAATCGAAAACTCTTCGAACCAGCGATTCAAAGGCCGCATAAAGATTTCAAATAGCTCGATTACCGATAGTGCAAAAAACAGCTGGATTGATTTAGACCTAGAACCGAGGGAATCCAGATTCATTGCGGGAAATTCGCCTGTACCACGGGACGGAAAAGTGGAATCCGTCATCGAAGGAAAATTCCTCGATAAGATTTATGAGAAGGACGCCTCTCTCGATTATCATATCATAGACTCGCATTTTATGGGCGATGGAAGACTGACACATTACGAAATGTATGTATATATGCCACCCAATGTACCTGATCAAACATACATCAAGATTGCCAAGGAAGTAAATCGGAATTACGGTGAATCCTATGCATTGACCACAGTTCGTTTCGTTGATGTTGGCGTAAATCCAAATATCAACGATACTAAAATCATATTTTCAAGAAATAATATACTGAAGCATTGCCGCATCTTATTCTATACAGCCGATGAGACCAATACCAAGTTATTGCCTGATGGTGCACCTGAGCGAAAAATTATCAATATTGCCAGATGACGTTACCTAGCATAAACTGGACACCGAAAGAGCTGCCGCATGAAGACTGCACGTCTTCGTGCGGCAGCTCTTTTGTCAGGCCTTCTGCCCTGCACTATACGCCAACGCATTTGCAACATATTGATTGAGACTGACGCCCTCCCTTTTAGATATTTGCGCCAAAGTTCTATGCAGTGATTTTGGAAGGCGTATGAGAAACTTGCCACTGAACTCTTCCTGATCCGCCGGCTCCGGTATGTTCATCTTGCGCTCCAACATGCTCATCAGCCATTCTTTTTTTGCGTCCTCAATATTGTCATAAGCCTCTTCCAGCGTTCCTCCGTCGCTCATGCACCCTGGCAAAAGCGAAATCGATGCAAAAAAACCGCCACCATCTTCTTCTGAGATTCGCTCTATCACCACAGGGTAATTCAATCCCATATAAAATCTATATTTTTTCTCATCATCAACACCTCACAACCCCAAACACTCCTCAATCAAAACCAGTTCCATCGGTCGATAGCTCATCTTCTTGTAGTGGATCGTCAGTGCGTTGCAGATGCGCTCGGGGCTTGTACAGTCGTAGCACCTGTCGCCCTTTGCAGCGCACGGCGTGCGCTTTTTCTTCCTCGCTGCATTTTGCGGCGCGGCAATGGCGTGGATGCGCTCGATTGCCGCCTCCACATCCTTGACGAGCTTGTTCACGCCGCAGACGAAATACGTCTTCTCATGACCAAAGAGAGAACCTGCTATGCGGTTTCCCGCGCCGTCCATGTTGACGATCTGCCCCGCCTCCGTGATGGCGTTCGCCGACAATAGGAAGACATCGGTCATCAGCGCCTCCCTGCCTGCCGCGAGGAAAGCCTCCAAACCGCCGATGTGACCGCTCCTCGCAGGATCTATGACCTCGTTTTTCACGCTGAGTTTCTCGTAGAGCCTCAGCGCTCGCAGCGTCTCCGAGTCGCCAAAGCCCACGCGCTTTCCTGCGATCTCCCGCGCGAGGTAATCTGCCGCCTCCTCCTTCGTCTGAAACAGGGATACGTCGTAACGATTGCGGCGAAACGCTTCAAGCGTACGCTCAATGCGCTCCTTTTCACGCACTTTTCCATCTTCCGTCATGACTTTCTCTCCTTCCGTCAAACACGCGGAAAATCCCCTCTTTACCCTAAAGAAATTTTCGGCAAAAGCCGCCGCTTTCCTGCCGCCCCCTTGCCCTTCGAGCCAAAAGGACGTAGAATAGGAAATATACCTTAAGAAACCGCTTATAGCATAATGAAAACGAGGGAAAGCCATGAGCCTATACGATAACATCCGCCACGTCACCCCCTACGTCCCCGGCGAGCAGCCTGCGGGCAAGGTCATCAAACTGAACACGAACGAATGCCCCTACGCGCCCTCGCCGCGCGTCGCCGAAGCCATCGCCACCTGCGATGCAGGCCGCCTGCGCCTCTACCCCGAACCGGACTGCCACACTTTGAAGGAAGCGATCGCCGCGCATTACGCGGTCAAGCCGGACGAAGTCTTCATCGGCGTCGGTTCCGACGACGTGCTCGCGCTTGCCTTCCTCACGTTCTTTGCCGGGCAAAAGCCCGTGCTCTTCCCCGACATTACCTACTCCTTCTACGATGTCTGGGCCGAGCTTTACGCCATTCCCTACGAGACCGTGCCGCTCGCCACGGACTTCACGCTCCGCCCCGAAGACTACGCGCGTCAAAACGGCGGCGTCATCTTCGCAAACCCCAACGCGCCGACGGGACTTGCGCTTCCCCTCTCAGGCGTTGAAGAGATCCTCGCGACGAATCCCGAATCCGTCGTCATCGTCGATGAGGCCTACGTCGATTTCGGCGCAGAAACAGCGCTCCCGCTGCTCAAGAAATACGAGAACCTCGTCGTCGTGCGCACGATGTCGAAATCGCGCGCTCTCGCCGGCATGCGCATCGGCTACGCCTTCGCATCAAAGCGGCTCATCCGTGCCCTGGAGGACGTCAAGGCGTCGATCAACTCCTACACGATGACGACGCTCTCTCTCGCCGCAGGAAAAGCCGCTATCGAGGACGAAGGCTACTTTCAGGAAACGCTTGAAAAAATCATCAAGACGCGCGAGGAAACGAAGGCGTCTCTTCAAAAGCTTGGCTTTTCCGTCACGGAATCGAAGACAAACTTCCTCTTCGCGCGAAATCCCGACATCCCGGCGCAAACGCTCTTCGAAGGGCTGCGAAAGCGCGGCATCTATGTGCGCTACTTCAAAAAACCGCGCATCGACGAACACCTGCGCATCACCATCGGCACGGACGAGGACATGAAGCAGCTTCTCGAAGAACTCCGCCGCCTCAGCAAAGGATGAAAGATACGCCAAGACGGCAAAACGGAATGTAAGAAATCACGGAACATACGGAAAGGATGATTTTGTCTTGCAAAAGAATACGGAGAACACCAGCGGCAAGAACTTCCTGCAAAACCGCCACGCGAAGATGTTCGTGCTCATCGCTTGCCTCATGATTGCCTGCATCGCGGGCTGGCGCATCGCATGGAGTGAGCTTCATACGGAAGACAACGCTGCGGAATCCTCGACGGCACAGACAACGGACAGCGGCGCTCCCGCAGCTGACCCTGCGAAAAAGACGCCGCCGAGCGGCAACTACGTCGTCGTCAGTGACGACTTCAGCAACCTCCAGATCACCGACGCGCAGACGCCCGTCTACGACATCTATACGCTCGCCGAGCGCCGCGAAAAGGGGCTTCCCACCGAGATGCCGGACCTTATCCCCTATACGATGCCCAATGTCGCCTACCTGACCTTTGACGACGGCCCCGACGCGAAGAACACGCCTGCCATCCTCGACATCCTAAAGGAGCGCGGCATACACGCCACCTTCTATGTCATCGGCAGCATGGCAGAAGCGCACCCCGACGTTCTCAAGCGCATCTTCGCCGAAGGCCATGCCATCGGCAACCACAGCTACAGCCACCGCTACGACATTCTCTATCCGAACAAGGAAAACTTCCTCGAAGAGATCGTCCACACCGATGAAGTGATCTACAACATTCTCGGCGTACGTCCGCTCATCATCCGCGCCCCGGGCGGCGCCGCCAGCATGTTCAAGCCCGGCTACAGCGCCATGCTCAAGGAAAACGGCTATGTGAACCACGACTGGAACGTCAGCAGCGAAGACGCAACGGGCAACAACGTCAGCGTGCAGAAAATCCTCGGCTCGATCAGCTACACCTGCGCCAACCGGCCCAAGGATCGCGGCGCCATCGTCCTCATGCACAGCAAGGACGGCAAGGAAACGACGGTCGAGGCGCTGCCCGCCATCATCGACATGCTGCAGGGCGCAGGCTTCACCTTCGGCGTCATGACGCCGCGGACGGCGCAGCCGTGGTAAAGAAGCGCACGCAAAAATCGGGAAAAGCCGGCGAACGTGCAGAACTGCAAAGGAAGCTCGATCGTCTCCACGCGGATAAAAAGACGCCGAAGAAATCCTCCTCGTGGCTGAAAAAAGCGATGCTCTGCACCACCTTGCTCATCCTCGTACAAACTGCCCTCTGCCTCGGCGTCGCCGAATACATGTGGCAGAAGCAGAACCCGGACAAGCCCTCGCCGTTCCTCGTCGCCCTTCTCGATGGCAGCGACGCTGCTCAAAAAGAACTGCAAGAGCATTGGCAGAGCCTTACGAGCGCCGTGCGCGCCAAGCAAAGGGGCGGCGAGGCGGAGGCGGCGGAACGCAGCGTGCAGCAGGATTCTTCGGCTGCAGCTAAGAGCGTGCCACCTGTGCCGAAGCTCGCCGAACGCGGCAGCGACCAGGAAGCGCTGCGCGCCGACTTCTCCGCCATCCTCGCCAAAAAATCTCCCGACTGCTCGATCTTCCTGCTACGTCCGCGCGAAGAAAAAGAGCCGCTTCTCTACCAATCGCACGCCATGCAGCCTGCGAGCATGATCAAGCTCTTCATTCTTGCCTACGCCATGCAGCAAGCGAAAGACGGAACACTCTCCCTTGCTGAACCGCTCTCCATCACCGAGACGAACATCGTCGGCGGCGCCGGGCAGCTCAGCTGGTACGACAGGGGCAAGCAGCTCACGATCGAGCAGCTCTTAGAGCGCATGATCACGGACAGCGACAATACTGCGACGAACATCCTTATTGACCGCCTCGGCATTGAGAACATCGACGGCTACATCCGCCAGAAAGGCTACGCAGACACGTGCCTGCAGCACAAGATGATGCTCTCCAACCAAGGCCGGCCGAACCTCTCCAGCGTCAAGGACATCGGCACGCTCCTTTCGCTCATCTACCGCGGCGAATGTGTCGACTACGAGCACGACAAAAAGATGCTGCAGATCCTCTCGCGCCAGAAGGACAAGGACTGTCTGCCCTCGGCGCTCCCCGTCTTCCTCGTCGCGAACAAGACGGGCGAAATCACGGGCGTCTACGCCGACGGCGGCATCGCTTGGAGCGACGCGGGCGACCTGATCCTCGTCGTCATGGACGAAAACTGCCGCGACCGCCAAGAGACGATTGCTCTCTTTCAGCGAATCGCCCAAAGAGCAGCTGCTTCACTCTAACATCTGACAAACCGATATCATTGCCACGCATGTCATTTTCTGTTATACTGAAATAGCAGAGATGTTGAAGAAGCTTTTACCATGAAGTCACGAGAGATCAAGCTGAAGGCGCAGACTGATCGGCTAGGCTTCTGTAAGGGCGGCGCACAATGCCCACTCTGTGGACGTTTGTGCATGTAGTTTAATGGTAAGCAAGGAGGTTCTCACTATGGCAGAAGATACAGCTCCGCTCATGACGAGCAACGAAGGACTCGGCTCGATCCGCGTCGCCGATGAAGTCGTCAGCGTCATCGCGGGACTCGCGGCGATGGATGTCGACGGCGTCGCAGGAATGAGCGGCGGTCTCATCGGCGGCATCGCCGAGATGCTTGGCCGCAGGAATTTCTCGAAGGGCGTTAAGGTTGAAGTCGGCGAGCAGGAAGCCGCCGTCGATCTTTCCATCGTCGTGACCTACGGCGTCGACATCCGCCACGTCGCGACCGATGTGCAGAAGAACGTGCGCCGCGCCATCGAGTCCATGACAGGGCTCAAGGTCGTCGAGACGAACGTACAGGTGCAGGGCGTCGTCTTCCCCGAGGAGGAGAAGGAAGAACCCGCCGCACGCGTGCGCTGAAGAAGAAGCTCCATGAGGCATCTGCCCCATGGAGCTTCTCTCGTAAAAGAGAAATCTTTAGGAAAGGCTAAGATCTAGCAAGGAGGTTTTCATGCAGATACAGAAACGCGACATCGCGCTCTCCATTGTCCTGACCGTCATCACCTGCGGCATCTACGGACTTTACTGGATGTACAAGCTGACGAACGAGATCCACGCTCTTTCGGGCAAGCCGCGCACCGTGGACGGCGGCACGGCCGTACTCTATACGCTCCTCACCTTTACCATATACTTTTATTACTGGCTTTACAAGATTGGTGAAGAACTCGTTGAACTGCGCCGTATGAACGGGCTTTCCGATGACTCAGTCAGCAACGAAACATATCGCCTCACAACGATTATTATGACGATTGTCAGCATCTTCTTCATGACCATGGGCTATACTTGGCAAATCGTCCTCACAATCTTTGCTGAAGCCGCACCAATGCACTCCGCCTTAAGCAGAAACAACGATGTATTCTTCGCCATCTTCTTCATGGGTATCGTGCTGATTATCGTCTTTTTCTGGATCGTATTCATTCAATCCGCCCTGTCCTGCGGTGTTCTCTGGGCCGTGTACGAACGCAAGGACAGAAATCCGACTCTCGTTTACCTGCTCATGGCGCTCCTGCGTACCTATGGTTTCACAGTCTCCTTCCTGCAGCTATCGCTCAACGATTTCCTGCTCCAGCGAGGAAATGTCACCCCTGCTTTCCCAACCGAATTCATCCATACGCAAACGGATTCTCCCGTATCTCTGCAAAAGCCGCTTACATGAACGCAACCGAAATAAAAGAACCCTCCTGCCTCTCGACAGAAAGGATGATATTCATGACAAAACGAACGATTCCGCTCGCTGTCGTCTTCACTGTACTTACCGGCGGCATCTATGGTCTTTACTGGCTCTATGCACTCACAGAAGACGCCTATACCATGACTGGACAGCGCACTACGGCTTCTGGCGGCAAGGTTGTCCTCTTCACAATCCTCACCTGCAGTATCTATGGTTTTTATTGGTTTTATAAAATGGGTGAGAACATCATCTCGGCACAACAAGTCCGCAATATGATGGTTGACAACAACCTCCCTTTCATCTATCTCGCCCTCGCCCTCTTCTGCTCTTGGCCAGTCAGTCTCGCGCTGATTCAAAGCTCGCTTAATGTATGTATCGACCACGATGGCGGCGCATCACAGGCCTTCTAAATCATGAACGATACGAAAAGAAAGAAGCCGTCCGTTTTCGGGCGGTTTCTTTTTGCCGCAAAAAACATCACAGGCAATGCAAAAGGAGTGGCAAGATGGCTTGCCGCCGAGCAGCGAACACGCGCCAAGATCGTTTTCCGACGCTACGTCCTGCTCCTCGCCGTCGGCGTCGCCTATCTCATCTTCTGCCGCACGACGGGACTCAGCCTGCCATGCCCTTTCCACGCCATGACAGGACTCGACTGCCCCGGCTGCGGCATCACTCGATTGATGCTCTCGCTCTCCGAAGGCGACCTCGCTGCCGCCTTCCATGCGAATGAAGCCATATTCATTGTAGGCCCGATTCTGTGCATCTTTCTCCTGCGCGACGATCTCCATTGGATTCTGCACGGCGAAAGAAAAGAACCGCCTCGCCTCTTCGTTTTCTTCCTCCTCATCGTCTTCGCAGCTTTTACGATCTGGCGCAATTTTCTGCGGTGAGAAGATGCGACTTCTTCTTCTCTCGCTTATTTCTGCCAAGATTTCGCATTTGCCCAGCGCTTGATTGCCGCCGCTGCCGTATCGAAGGACATCTCCCAATTCACCCTCTTGTCTTAATTCTCTCCCAATCCCCTTTCTGCAAGAACAAAGCATCTTTTTTCACCCGAGGGTCATCCTTGAGGGTTCTATTTCGGTTCATCGTACCCATGCTCCCACAATGTGCCAAGGGATAGATGTTTGCAGTCACTCTGCCGCACGTGGCTCTTATAGGCTCATCCTGTTTTATAAAAGTGTTATAGCCGTCCTTGAAACCCTTAAGGGAAGATATTTTCTCGCCGGTCAGCGTTTCGTAAACGCATTTAAAAGTTAGTTGACCCAAGCAAAGAATGTTTTCCGGCTCCAAAATATCACAGAGTTCCTTGAAAAAGCCGCTATCCTTCATCATCAAAGTCTTAGTCATTCCACCGCTTTCTTTTCCGGCTCGGTATCCCAAACAAAAATTAGTGAAAAAGAGATCCGCATACCTTGTATTTGCAATAGAATCGTACCCCAATACTTTGAATAACTCTATCAAGTTCGCATCTGTCTCAAAATCGAGGGATTTTTTGTCCAGATAGTTTACATCCTTTTCCCCTTGGTTCATGGCTTTGATTCTCTCTGCAGTTCCCTTCTTCATGACGCTTAGATTGCCCCAATCCTGCGCCACCAAAAGATATTTAATCTCGGGTATGCCTTGAGCGTAACCAAACCCCTGCCAATAAGTGTAGAGATTGATCTCCTCGCAAAATCCTTCGGGGGCAGCCTGCAAAACAATTCTGGTATTCTTATGCTCCTCGGGATGGTTACGATATTCATCCTGCGATTTTTTCACCAAATCATGATACTTTTTCTCTTTATTCATTCTGATCATATAATCCTTCACCTCTTCATCGGTTATCGTGTACCCCTTCTTCTTCCAACAAATCCTGTATCGTCATATAGGCATCATCTGGACTCCATGTCAAATAGTCGGTATATCCCGTACGCATTTTATACGCTTTTTGCACTTCAGAGTGAGCAAAGATCCATGCTCCCAATTCGTAGTAGTTCCACTCCCATTCATCCAGTTTATCATTTTGACCGCTACTCTCATGAAATTTCTTGAGCGCAGGGAAAACCTGACAAATCTTTTCCATGTTCTTATGATCGCCGGAAATATCATAACGGTAAATTTTGCCGTTACGATGATAGAGCTCGCAGTAATTGTTATAGATATCGTAGGTGCACACGAAGCAAAATCTAACCCCGGAGATGAATTTAGGACTTAAATCTTTAGACGAAATGGATATCTTATCCGACATGAGGATATACATCCTTCTCTGATGAGCAACTGTCTCTTTACTTTTTGCTAAAATTGATTTTGCCATGTCGCGGTTCAGATAGAACTTTTTGTCGTAGTTGATGTCAATGCCCACTTCCTTGTCTGTTCCCTTAGAAATAAAGGAGAGTAAATCGTAAATTTTCACCTCCGTGATGTAATCGTCATTTTCGTCTTCCTCATCCAGCCCCATGAAAAATTCTCTGTCCGAGGTATAGGCTTCGATACCTATTGTGCCTTCACAATCACCCTTTGCGACACATTCGTCAAATACCCGTACTTCGCTTGGTGAGAGCAGGAAAGAGCCACCGTCTTTCATGCGCATATAAATTGCCTCCAAAACAGCCGCCTCATTTTCAGGGGATCTGTCTTTATGATAACGAAGAATTGCGGCTTCGATGATAGGTTCGCCCAGTATTGCCTTCCCTCTTGTACGGTCAAAGTGGTGCAGTACGGATTTCATTTTTTCAGGGATACGCTCAAAGCACTCTTCTTCCAAGGTCGGCGTAAGCCCATAGTAAGCCTCGGCAATGCTTCCGGCAATGCAAGCTGTGGTATCCGTATCGCCGCCGATGGAGACGGCATTTCGCACCGCATCTTCAAAATCCGTAGATTCCAAGAAGGAAATGATGGCCTCCGGCACTGAACCTTGGCAAGTCACATCCATCTGGTAGGTGGGGCGAATTTCCTTCAATGTGCGGGAGAGATAATAGCCGAACTCCTCCTCGATATACTTTTTGATGGTTGCTTTGGATTCTCCCGTCCGTGCGAGATAGATGGCGCTCGCCACAGACTCTGCGCCCTTGATCCCTTCGGAGTGATTATGTGTAACCTCTGCGGTCCAACGAGCAACTTCTCTCGTACGCTCTATAGAGCTGTAAAGCCAACCTACGGGAGATACTCTCATTGCCGAGCCGTTGCCAAAACTGCCATAAGGTTTCGGCACCTTTTTCTTTAGCCACTCACGGAATTTGCCGCCATATCCTGCTTTGGGATATTTTCCCCCCCAATGCTGCATGGAGGAAACAACCGCCGCGCAAATTTTCTCCTCCTCGGCATCTTTGTCCGCATAGATCAGGGCATCCGCTACGGCTACGGTCATAACGGTGTCATCGGTGAAACGAGATTTTTCTATGAACAAGGGAAATGCCTTGATTTTTTCTCCCCTGTCAGATTCGTAAGGCGAACCGATTATGTCACCTAAAATCGCTCCATACATGGCTATCACTCCCTTCGCTCATTCTTATCCTTTGGCGTATTTCTTCGCCATATCCAAAACTGTCGCCTTGACGGCCTCACGCAAACTTTGCGGCTCTTTGATTTCAATATGCCCACCGTATTGCAATGCCCAATATTTCATCGCCCGTTCGTTACATTTAAGCGTCACAAGCATTTTATTTTCAGTCTCTTTCTTGATGTAAAAATCCCTACCAAACCAATCGATCAGTTCGTCCATCAAATCCGTGTCGGCGATGAATTTCACCATCACGCTATCGCCGCTGTACATGTAGATATGTTCTGCCATGTGCTTGGGGAGGCTCCAACCTCTGGCAAGTTCCCTGACATCCTTTTTCGGTTTGACCTGCTCCGAGAGCATGGTGACCGAAGTTATGCGGTCAATGCGGTAGTGGGACAGGTCATCGTATTTGTCGTAATTGCCGATAAGATAGTAGCGCCCGTTGTTGGCAACCATATAGTAAGGATTCACGATGTACGGCTCATCGCGTCTTGGATGAAGTTTGAAGTCTGTGCCGTAGCAGTTATAGATGAAGCTGACCTTCTTCTTTTCCTCTATGGCATCGTTTAGTGTATCTAAGACTACCATGACTTGTTTGTTGTCGGAATGGAACATTTCAGGCAAGTTCGACACATGAGAAACCTTGGCGTGAAAGTAACGATTGCCGCAGCCCTTTAGTTTTTTGACGAGCCGCTGGGCTTGCGCTCCCGACAAGTTTTTCGAAAAGAGAACGCTGTCAATCAACATCCGCAGTTCCGCATTCTCAAAATCCCGCTCTACCAGATAGCAGCCACGCTCCGTGGCGATTTCGTAGCCCATGTCCTTGAGAGAGCGGATATTGTTGCGAATGGAACGCCTATCACACTCCGCACCGTAGTTCAGTTTGAGAAGGTCGATGATTTCCTGCTGCGTAAGCCTATGCTCGGTATCTGTGTATTCCTTCAGTATCTCCAGTATCAACATATTGAGCATTTTCTTATTGTCTCCGGCATAAACATTCATTGGCATCCTCCCTGGTGATACTTTCTATGTCCCTTTTCATCTCGTAATGTCATTA
The DNA here is from genome assembly GCF_963528755.1 of uncultured Selenomonas sp. GTDB lineage: Bacteria > Bacillota > Negativicutes > Selenomonadales > Selenomonadaceae > Selenomonas. Next base: position 68,924 of record NZ_CAURXA010000004.1, on the reverse strand, counting down.
TAGCATAAGCGATGGGTAAAAATTTACCCGTCAGGAAAATGCTCAAAAAATTATAACGAAGACTCCTCTGATAGTCTTAGCGCGCCATTTCCCTTGCCCGTGACCGTCAAGATATGTCGTGCGGCCAATATGCGTCTTATTTCACTTTTACAATCAAAATGAAATAAGATACTCTTTTTCTCCTCCTTATTTCAACCTCAGAACATTCCATCTATATCTTGCACAAAAAATGCGCCGGGCATCGAAACCTGGCGCACCATGCCTTATCGGAAACTGCCCACCCCTGTGCAATCGTCGAGATTCCTGCCTTCCGTGCTCGTCAAAAAGTAGGCGTCGCTGACGAGCACGCGGCGGATGCGGCAACGCTTGAGGCCTTCCTGCGTCTTTTCCCAGCAGCCGCTCAAGGAATGTATGACATACGTCTTGCCATCGACCGAGCCGAGCGTGAGCATCACATGGCCGGGGCGAAAGAGAAGGCTCGCAGGCGGTGCGGCGAGAAGCGCTTCGGTTCGCTCCTCGGGCGTAAGATCGTCGAGCGGCGTGAAAAAGATGTGCGGCGCGGCATCTTCCGTGCCGCGCCGACGCACCCCGAATGCCGCAGCCTTTCCCCGCGCACCGTGCGCCGCATTCTGTGCATCGCCCACATGGGCACTCGCTCGCAGAAACGCCTCCTCCTGCTCATCGGCGTCGCGCGGCAGTTCGATGCCGACCATGCGGTAGACATCGGCGACGAACGAGGAGCAGTCGACGCTCTCATCCTGCCCGCCCCAACCATAGACGTCGCCGAGACACGCGAAAGCCGCGCGGCGCAGATTGTTCGCCGTATAGGGCAGGCTGCCGTGATGGAGCGCGGCGGCTTCCATGTCGCCCGCGTCCTCCACAGCAAGGCTCGCTCTCTCGCTGTACGGAAGCGGCACAAGCATTTCTTGGAGACTGCCGTCCGCCGCACGCTGCGGCAGACGCGCGAGATGCGCTCCGCCCTGCTGCACGAGCGGAATGCGGCTGCCGAGCTGATAGACCTGCCCGCCTGCCTCCTCGGGCGTTTCGTAGCGATTTTGCGTGACGACGAGGAAATCTTCGGGCTGCACATAGGCGAGCCACGTCTCGCGCGTTGTCAAGGCGACCGCCCCCCTCGCCAGCCAGCCGCGATAATAGCGCATGGAAACGAAGAGGAACTTGCCGTCTGCGCTCTCGCTCCAAACGGCAAGCGGCTCAGCGGGATCGACGGCGGTCGCCTGCAGGATGTCGTAATGGACATCGTCGGGCGCATCGAGCCAAGCCTCCTCGGTCGGTAAACAGCGCAAGTCGGCGCGGCGCACGCAGATTCCATAGCGCAGAGGATTGCGGAGCGGCAGCCTGTCCGCCGCGCAGTTTTCGACAGTCGCCTGATACGCCTCAGCCGAAAGCGGCTCTGTCGGCGCGTACCAATCTTCGCGCTCGGGCGCGGCTTCTTCCATCCAGTGTCGGAGCTGCCGCCTCGATACGGCACGCGGCAATTCCGCCAGAGAAACGAGACTCGGCTGATTCGCGTGCAGCTCCTCGTTGAGACGTGCCACGTCCTCCGCCGTGCCAAGGAGGCGATCGCCTGCCGCATCGCACCAGAAGCCGGCGTCATCGTAGGGAGCGCCGAGCGCCATGCCATAGTCGGGCGATGCATCTTCCTCAGTCTGCCCCCGCACATCGTCCGCCAGCTCCGCCTTCAATGCAGGCTGAGCGGAAACTGCCGCCGCATCTGTCACGGACAACACTGCCGCGGCAGTCGTTCCCGCTTTAGCAGCCGTCAAATCCGCCCCGCCGAGAAACACGCCGACCGCAGCCAAAAAGCACGCAGCATGCTTCCCGATATTTCTCGAAACTTTCATTTTCGCACACATACCTCTCAACGCTCCAAAATCACAGCGCCCGCCGCCTTGTCCTCGCGAAAGGAACGCGCCGCCCCCCAAAGCTGGCGGAAGGAAAGCAGTACGGCGGCCGCATCTGCCGCAGGAACGGCGAGCCATGCGCCGTCAAGGCCGAAAAAGTGCGGCAGGAGCAGCAGGAACACCACGATGCCGACGAGATTGCGCACAAAGGACAGGATTGCCGACATCCTGCCGTCCGACAACGCCGTGAAAAAGGTCGAGGAGAAAAGGTTGAAACCGCAGAGCAAAAAGCTCCACGAGAACAGCCCGAAGCCGCCGAGAGCCAGCGCATAGGCACGTCCTCCATCCGGCAGAAACAGCGTCATCAGCGGTACGGCGAATATATTTGCCGCCGCAAAGGACAAAATTCCGAAGAGAAAGATAATGCCAAGCGACAGCCGCAGAAGGCGCAGAAGCTCGGCATATCCTTTCGCGCCGAATTGGTAGGAAAATACAGGTGCGACGCCATTGGCGAAACCCATGAGTATTGCCGTCAGGAGCATTTCCGCATAGAGGATGACACTGATCGCCGCGACGCCGTCCGCTCCTGCATAGGAGAATGTCACGAGGTTAAAGAGATACGTCGTAATACCTACGGAAAGCTGCGTGACCATCTCGGAAGAGCCGTTGTAAAGTGCCTGGAAAAGCGGACGCACAGCGAAGGAAAACCGCTCGAACGCGAGCGTGCGGCTGTAGCGCGAAAAGTAAACGAGACCCAAGACCGCCGCGACGACATCCGAGATGCCCGTCGCAAGGCCCGCACCGAAGATGCCCATGCCGAAGTGCGCGAGAAACACATAGTCGAGTCCAACATTGACAAGTCCCGCTGTCAATGATACGAGAAATCCCTGCACGGGGCGGCCATCCGCAATATAAAAAGCGTTGAATATAATCATCAGAACGACAAACGGCGCGAAGAACATATTCGCCGAGAGATACGCGCGGCAGTCGGCATAAAGCTCGGGTGAAGCGCCGAGAAGCGCCAAAATAGACTCCATGAAAAGGAACACCGTGCCTGCGAGCAATATGCCGAGCGCTGCACCAACAACGACGAGCAGCGTGAAGCGGCTTCTCGCCAATGCCGCATCGCCCTCGCCCAGCGTCTTGGCAACGAGCGCCGAGCCGCCCGAAGAAAGCATGATGGAAAGCCCAAATACGAGATTCAGCGCAGGATAGACGATATTCGATGCAGCGAGCGCGAGGCTTCCCGCATAGCGCCCGATGAAGATGCCGTCCGTCACCGTATAGATAGAAATGACGAGCATCATGCCGACGGCGGGCGCAGCGAAGCGCAAAAGACCGCCGAGGCTGAAATGCTTTGCCAATGTGTTCATGAAATTCTCCTTTTGCAGCTTGACCAGAAGAGCCAATCAGCCTGCGCCCTTTGGGCTTGACTTCTTGGACTTTCATTGTAAGCTTAACGCACAAACGTCCACTTCGTGGACATGGTGCGCACGCCCTTACATGAAAGAGCCAATCAGCCTGCGCCCTTTGGGCTTGACTTCTTGGACTTTCATTGTAAACTTAACGCACAAACGTCCACTTCGTGGACATGGTGCGCACGCCCTTACATGAAAGAGCCAATCAGCCTGCGCCCTTCGGGCTTGACTTCTTGGACTTTCATTGTAAGCTATATGGTAGGGGTGTTGTCAAGTTTTGGGCGAGAATGAAGCGCCTTAGCCCCCTGACCAAGTTCGCATAAAACAAGGCTGCACAAGGAAGCACGGCTTTTCTCCATGCTTCCTCAAAAGGAGACGATTGCCATGTTCAGAGAAATGCGCCGCAAGAATCAACAGATGAGTGATGAAGAAGCCCGCGACATCCTCGCGGCAGCAACCTCGGGCGTGCTCGCGCTCGCGGGCGAAAACGGCTATCCCTATGCCGTGCCCATGAGCTTCGCCTACGACGAGGAAAAGTAACGCCTGCTCTTTCACACGGCACGCGTCGGCCACAAGATGACGGCGATTGAGCGATGTGACAAGGCGTCGTTCTGCATCATTGCCGAGGACAAGGTCGTGCCGCACCGCTTTCTGACGCAATACCGCAGCGTCATCGCCTTCGGCAGGCTGCGCGTCCTCAAGAGCGACGAGGAAAAGCGAGAAGCGGCGGAATTTCTCGGCGAGGCTTACTATCCCGGCCATCCCGAAGCCTGTGATGAGGAGATCAAAAAGCATTGGCCAGCCTTCAACATGGTCGAGCTGAAGATCGAGCACCTGACGGGCAAGAAAGGGAAAGATCTCGTATAGCGAAAAAAGGACAGCCCTGCACCATCCTCGGGATGCTGCCAGGCTGTCCTTTTCTCATCGTATCATCGTATCATCATATAAGCGTTCCATCAAAGGACTTTCGCAGGCGCAGCGGCCACGGGCGACGCCTCGAATTCCTCCATCTTCAGCGACGTATAGCCGCCCGCGATGACCTCTGCGTCATAGCCCGCCTGCTGAAGGAAACGCGCCGCCGTATAAGCGCGCTGCCCGACCTTGCAGAGCACCGCCCAGCGCTGCGAGCGGTCAAGCTCCGAGAAGCGCTCGCGCAGCTCGTCAAGCGGAATCTGCGCGTCAGATGCGGCGGGCGCATGGGAAAGCTCGCTCGCCGTGCGCACGTCGAGCACGCGCACGCCCTCTTCCCGCGCCTCCTTGAGGCGATCTGCGGGCAGGAAGCGCACGAGGCCTGCGAGATCGTTTTCCGCCATGTAGCCCGCCATGTTTACGGGATCTTTTGCCGCGCCGAATGGCGGCGCGTAGGAAAGCTCCAGACTCGTCAGAAAATCCGTGTCCGCGCCCATGGCGATCGCCGCCGCGAGCACGTCGATCCGCGCCTTCACGCCGCCCGCACCGACGATCTGCGCCCCGAGAATCTTGCCGACAGATCCCTTCGTGCGATAGAGGAGCTTCATCGTCATCGTCTGAGCGCCCGGATAATAGCCGACATGCGCGAGCGGATGAAGCGTCACGACGCGGTAATCCTCGCCATAGGATAGACCCTCACGCTCAAGGGTGCGCTCGTTCTTGCCGACGGAAGCCGCCGCGAGGCCGAACACCTTGAGGATCGCCGTGCCGACGAATCCGTCATAGACGCGCCGCCTGCCCGCCATGTTGTCGGCGGCGATACGTCCCTGCCGATTCGCAGGCCCTGCGAGCGGCAGAGCGCCCGCCTTCTTCGTCTGGCGGTCGAGCGTCAGCACGGCGTCGCCCACGGCGTAGACCTCGGGCACGTTCGTCTCCATGCGCTCGTTTACGAGGATGTGGCCGCGCTCGCCGAGCGCGATGCCGCTCGCCTGCAAAAAGCCCGTGTCGGGGCTCACGCCTATGGCGAGCACGACGAAGTCCGCCGCTACCTCGCGCCCGCTCGCAAGGCGCACGAGGATGCCCTCAGCTTCTTCCTTGAACTCCTTCACGCCATCGCCGAGGACGAGTCCGACGCCGTTCTCGTTCATCTCTTTTTCCACGATCTTCACCATGTCCGCATCAAAGGGCGCGAGCACATGCGGCGCCGCTTCGACGAGCGTGACGGAAAGCCCGCGCGCACGAAGATTCTCCGCCATCTCGACGCCGATGAAGCCGCCGCCCACGACGACGGCACGCCCCGTCGCTGCATACTGATCCGCCAGACGGCGCAGAGCCTCGGCATCGGGCACATTGCGAAGTGCGAGGACGCGCGGGCTTTCGATGCCCGGGATCGGCGGCCGCAGAGGTTTTGCTCCGGGCGACAGGAGAAGCGCGTCGTACGGCTCTTCATACGTCTCACCCGCCGGCGTCCGCACCCGGACGCGGCGATTTTCTGCATCGACCTGCACGACCTCGCTTCCCGTGCGCACGTCGACGGCGAAGCGCTCGCGAAACAGCTCGGGCGTCATGAGCAGCAGGCTCTCGCTCTCCTTGATCTCATCACCCACATAGTATGGCAGGCCGCAGTTCGCGAAGGAGATGTGCTCGCCGCGCTCGAAGAGCACGATCTTCGCATCCTTGTCCAAGCGCCTGAGTCGCGCCGCCGCCGTCGCCCCGCCCGCCACGCCGCCGACGATCACATAGCGCTTTGCCTGTTCCTTTTTCATTTCCATACGGATATGCCTCCTTCTGTGCCGCCGCGCTTCGCTCGTCGAAAGAGCGAAATCAGCCCATATCGTGATAATTCTTCTCCTTGCAGAAAAGCCCTTCGAGCAGCTGCTCCACTGCCCGGCTCTTGAGGCGATAGACGACTTCCAGCCCGTTGCGCTCGCCCTCAATGATGCCGACGGCGCGCATCTTCGCGAGATGCTGCGAAATCGTCGACTGCGGCGCTTCGAGGCACTGCTGCATGTGCGCCACATTGCAGCCGCCGCTCTGCCAAAGCCCGCGCGCGATGCAGAGGCGCACGGGATGCGAGAGCGCCTTGAGCATCTCGGCCGCGCGTGCAAGCTCTCGATCTTCTGCCATAGAATCAACTCCAAAATCGTTATATTTATATATTACGATATAGCGATTTATATGTCAAGAATCATGACCGAACTTTTTCGCTTCATTGAAAGCAGGCAATCGGTCTGCATCTTCAGCTTGACCCCTTGGAATTTTATGTTGAATTATTCGTGCACATCATTGTTTTTTTCGTGCAAAACAGTATAATATATATAAGGAGTTGATATTTATGTCCACGGCTACAACGAACATCAGCATACGCATGGATGCAGCACTAAAGGCGCAGGCCGACATCTTCTTCGCCGAGCTCGGCATGAACCTCTCGACCGCTTTTCAAATTTTTGTCCGCCAATCCCTGCGCGAAGGACGCATACCTTTTGACATCGCTTTGGAAAAGCCGAACAAAGAGACTATAGCGGCCTTGCTTGAAGCCGAACGAATCACGAATGACCCGAACGTAAAGGGCTACGATGACCTCGACGAACTTTTTGCGGACTTAAAAAGATGAAAAGCAGATATATTGTCAAAACAACGACACAATTTCGCAAGGATTACAAAGCAGCAGAAAAAAGCGGCAAAAATATGAAGCTCTTGGAAGACGTGATCACAAAGCTGGCTCTCGGCATCCCCTTGCCGGAGAAGAATCGCGACCACGCTCTCAGCGGCACATGGAGCAGTTACCGCGAATGTCATATCTCACCCGACTGGCTGCTGATCTATAAACATCAAAACGATATACTAATCCTTACGCTCGCTCGCATAGGTACACACAGTAAACTTTTCGGCAGATGAATAGCAAAAAGAGATGGCGGATGCCATCTCTTTTTGTTGTATTCACCGACCCTTGCCGTGATCCTTCAAGGCGCGCTCGATGTCGCGCTTGGCGGCCTTTGCCGCGAGGTCGCGGCGCTTGTCGTAGTTGTGCTTGCCGCTTGCAAGTGCGAGTTCTAGCTTCGCCCTGCCCTTCGAGAAGTAGAGCTTCAGCGGCACGAGCGTGAAGCCTTTCTCGCGCGTCTTGGAGAAGAGTTTAACGATCTCCGCCTTGTGCATGAGGAGCTTTCGCTTCCTGAGCGGCTCGTGGTTGAAGATGTTGCCCTGCTCGTAGGGGCTGATGTGCATGTTCTCCACGAAGATCTCGCCGTTCTTGATCGAGGCGAAGCTGTCCTTGAGGTTCACTCTTCCCGCACGCAGGGATTTGACCTCCGTGCCCTGCAGCACGAGTCCCGTCTCAAAGGTTTCGTGTATGAAATAGTCGTGACGCGCCTTGCGGTTTTCCGCGACGATCTTCACGCCGTCGTTCTTGCGTCCCATCGCTTCCCCCCTGCTTCCTTATGCGGCAATCGCCGCTTCCTGCAGCATCTCTGCATCAATCGCTGTTCGCCGTCGCTCGCTGCGTCTTGTTGTGCGGGCGGCGCTTCTTTTCCGGCTTGGGCGCAGACTTCTTGCCCTTCTTGCGCAAGTCCTTCGGCGGCTTCATCCAGAACGCCTTGGGGCGGCTGCTGCTCGACTCGTCGGCGAGAGCGCCCTGCCTTTCTGCCTGGAATCTTTCCGGCCGCTTCGCACCGCGCCCTTTGCCGTGCGGCTTCGCACCCTTATGTCCCTTGCCGTGCGACTTGCGTTCGCCCGTTTCCGCAGGGGTGGATGTCTTCTCCGGACGCTTGTCGCCCTTCACATCGGCGATGATCTCATCCGTACGCTTTTCTTTCGCCGCCTTCCGACCTCTGCCCTTTTTCGAGCGTGCGTCCTTCTTCGCGCCCTTGCCCTTTGAAGACTCACCGCGCTTTACGCCGCCTTCCTCGGGCTTCTTCTTCGCGGCGACAAAGACGCCGTTGTCCTCCAAGATGAAGTCGAGGTTGCGCTCGGCGATATTGGCACGCACGAGCACGACGCGCACAGGCTCGCCGAGGCGGTAGGAAACGTGCGTCGCACCGCCAACGAGCGCGTAGAGGTCTTCGCGGTACTCGTAGTAGTCGTTGACCATGCTCGATACATGCACGAGTCCTTCGACGCCGTTTTCCAGCTCGCAGAAGATGCCGAACGCCGTGACGCCGCTGATGACGGCGTCGAAAGCGTCGCCGACAAACTGCGCCATGTACTCGATCTTCTTCATGTCCTGCGTCTCGCGCTCCGCCTCGATGGCGATGCGCTCACGCGCCGAGGTGTGCTCGGCGATCTCGGGCAAGAGGCTCCTCAGGCGCTCCTGCCGCTCGGCCGCGATCGTGCCCGTCGCAAACGTCTCGCGCAGCAGGCGATGCACGATGAGGTCGGGATAGCGGCGGATCGGCGACGTGAAGTGCGTGTAATGACGCGCGGCGAGTCCGTAGTGGCCGAGCGGCGCGTCGGCGTAACGCGCCTGCTGCATCGAGCGCAGCGAGACGGCGCTGACGATGCGCTCCTCAGGCCTTCCCTTGACCTTTTCCAAGACCTGCTGCACGTCCTTCGGCGCTACCTCGCCCGCCTCGTTCGGCACGAGGTGCAGCGAGAACGTCGCCAGAAGGTTGTTCAGGCGCTCGATCTTCTCGTCCGACGGCTGCTCGTGCACGCGGTAAAGGAACGGCTGCTCCTTCTTCTCCATGTGCTCCGCGACGGTCTCGTTCGCCGCGAGCATGCACTGCTCGATCATCGACTCCGCGAGCGACCCCGTGCGCTTGATGAGCGCGACGGGCTTGCCGCTCTCGTCGAGCTTCACCTTGATCTCGGGCACGTCGAAGCCGATGGAACCGCGCTCATGCCGCGCCTTTTCCATCGCGTCATGCACCTCGCGAAGAGGTGTGAGAAGCGGCAGGAGGTCGGCGTTCTCCGTGCGCACCGCCTCCGCGCCCTCGGCGAAAATCTCGTTGACGAGCGTATAGGTCAGGCGACGATAGACGTGAATGACGACGGGCAGGATCTCGTAGCTCTTGACGAGTCCGTCCGCGCCGATCTCCATCTCGCACGCCATCGCCAGGCGGTCTTCGCCCGCGTTCAGGCTGCATATACCGTTCGACAGCTTCTTCGGCAGCATGGGAATCACGCGGTCGACGAGGTAGACGCTCGTGCCGCGTGCACGCGCCTCGCGGTCGAGCGGCGAATTCTCGCGCACGTACCAACTGACATCAGCGATGTAGACACCGAGGAAGAAACTGCCGTCCGCACGCCGCTCGGCGTAAACGCCGTCGTCCAAGTCCTTCGCGTCCTCGCCGTCGATCGTCACGATGCGAAAACCGCGGCGGTCGCGCCTGCCGCTGAATTCTTCGGGTGAGACAGCGTCCTCGATCGCTGCTGCTTCTGCTGCGACGTCGGCGGAAAACTCCTCCGAAAGCCCGTATTGGCTCATGACGGAGAGCACGTCGACGCCGGGCTCGCCCGCGCGGCCGAGGATTTCCTCCACCTCGCCCTCGGCGTTTCTCCTGCCCGCCGGCCACTTCGTGATGCGCACGACGACTTTCATGCCCGCCTTTGCGCCATGCACAGCGCCCTTGGGAATGAAGATGTCCTGCCCGATCTTTTTGTCATCGGGCGTCACGAAGCCGAAGTGACGGCTCTCCTCAAACGTGCCAACAATCTGCTCGTTGGCACGCTCGACGATGCGGATGATCTCGCCCTCGCGCGAGCGTCCGGCAATTTCCGACGGCGAAATCCTCGCGACGACGCGGTCGCCGTTCATCGCGCCGCCGAGACTCACGCCCGGCACGAAGATGTCGCTGTCCGTCTCTTTCTCGCGCACCTCGGGGATGATGAAGCCGAACCCCTTCGCCGACATCGAGAGCCTGCCGACGACGAGGTTCATGCGCTCGGGCACGCCGAAGCGCTCGTGGCGCGTCTTGATGACGGCCGCGGTCTTCTCCAGCTCTTCCAAAGCCGTCCAAAAGAGCGCGAGTTCTTCTTGCGCGAGGCTCATGGCGGCGGCGAGATCGTCCGCCGTCAGCGGCTTGTACGCCGCCGTGCGCATGTAGTTTACGATGCGCTCCTGCAATTCATTTTGTTCCATTCATTTCTCCTACCAGCGCCATCTTCGCCGTCGCTTCCGCAAGCACGGTGCCGTCAGCGAGCGAAAGTTTGGCGCGCATGTTCACGAACCCCTTGCGGCGGCTCTCCTCCCAGCCCTCGATCAAAAGCTCCTCGCCGACAGGCGCAGGATTTCGATAGCGCACGGCCAGACGCGCCGTCACAGCCCGTTCGCCGAGTCCGTCGTAGAGATAGCCGCCCATCGCCTCATCGAGCAGCGTCGTGACGATGCCGCCGTGCACGATGCCGCTGTATCCCTGATACTCGGGCGCAAGCGCCTTGCGCGCCCGGAATTTCCCATCCGTCAGCTGAAACTCCAGATGAAGCCCGATAGGATTCTTCGGGCCGCAGGCAAAGCAGTAGTCCTCACCCTGCCCGATCTTTTCGTATGGCATAAATCGTTTCCTTCCCCATTCTCTCAAACGCTCCCCATCTCGCGCAAAAACGATGCCGTGCACCGGAAGACCGCCCGTCGCTCGGCATCGAGCATCACGAGATGACCCGAGCGCACGAGCCAAAGAACTTCCTTATGCGCCGCCCCCACATGGTCATAGATATAGCGGAGGCTTCTCCTGTGCGCCGTGCGGTCGTGCAGCGAGTGCACGAGTAGGAGCGGTGCGTGTACCTTTGGCAGCAGCGCCTTGACACACTCGATGAAGCCGACGAGTTCGTGGATGGCGACGAGCGGCATCCTGTCATACGTCACGTTGCAGAACTCGGGCACGTCGCGCAGAGACTTGCGCAGTTTCGGATGAAACCTGCCGATACACGCGCTGCGCGGCGGCAGGTGCTTCATGCCGCGCCCCTCATCAATGAAGATCGGTGCGGCGAGCGTCACGACGCCCGTGACGCGCTTTTGCGCCGCGAGACGAAGCGCCAGCAAAGCCCCCATCGAATGTCCGACGACAGAAATGCGCGGCACGAGCCCGGAAAGAATCGCATAGCCGTCGAGAGCCGAATCGTACCAGTCCTCAGCGTCCGTATGTGCCAGATCCTCGGGACTCGTGCCGTGCCCGGCGAGGCGCGGGCAAAGCACCGTATGACCTACACGATGGAGGGCTTCGGCGAGAAGCCGCATCTCGGGCGGCATGCCCGTGAAGCCGTGCAGGAGCAGCACGCCGTGCGAGCCGCCCGACAAAAGAAAAGGCTCCGCTCCCTCGATGATCATCGCCGCACCCCTCCCTCGACGGCCGAAGGGAAAGGCCCCACAAGCCACGCCCCTCCAATAGAAAGAAACGCCCGGCCTTTTGCCGAGCGTCCGCCGCAAACAGCTGCCAAGAAAGCGCAGAAAACCCCTGCGCTCTATGGCCGCCCTACATCGTCATCTTGGCAATCACGAGCGTAATCGCACCGAAAAGCACCGCCAGGACGACCGTCACACGCGCCAAGAGCGCATCCATGCCGCGCGCCTTCGCGCTGAACACGGTATCGCCGCCGCCTCCGTCGAAGCCGCCCATGCCCGCAGACTTAGGCTCCTGCCCCAAGACGGCAGCGATCAAGAGTATGGCGACAAGCGCATCAAGCACCATCAAAAACGTAAGCAAAAGTGAACCTCCTCCAGTTCAGAGAGTCTCTCCTCTCCTCCTTATTATACTATTCTATCATGAAAGCCCGAGAAGTCAAGAAAAAGGCGCGGCCATCAAGCGCCGCGCCCCTCCCATCAATATTTTCTTTCCTGTATCGCCATCGGGGCGATTTCTGCCGGATAGACGCTGTCCTTGACGAAGACCGTGCGCTCGACCTTCTCGCCGGCTAAGACCTTCTTCGCCATCTCCATCAAGAGCGGACCCTGCAGCGGGTTGCCCTCGACGGTGCAGTTGCTCTTGCCATCGATCATCGCCTGGAAGATCGCACGCGTGCCGTCGCACGAAACGATCACGATGTCCTGCCCGGGTTTCAAGCCCGCCGCCTCGATCGCCTCGATCGCGCCGAGCGCCATGTCGTCGTTCTGCGCGAAGAGAATGTCGATCTTGTCCTTGTAGTTTTTGAGCATCTCCGTCATGACCTGCTTGCCGCCGTCCTTCTGGAACGTCGAGTTCTGTGCGACGAGAATCTCATAAGCGTCCTTGTTCGGCGACGCCGTCATCTCATCGCGAAAGCCCGTGTCGCGTCGCTCGACAACGGACGAACCTGCAGGGCCTTTGATCTCGGCGATGTTGAACTTCGCACCGCCGTCGCGCGGCTTCTTCCCTTTGGCCAACATATAGCCGTCGAGCCAGCGGAACGCCTGACGCCCTTCGAGCACGGAATCCGTGCCGATGCGCATGACGTAGAGGCTATCGTCGTTCGTCTGAAGGTCGCGATCGACGACGATCACGGGAATCTTCGCCGCCTTCGCTTCCTTCAGCACCTCATCCCAACCCGTCGCCACGATGGGCGAGAAGGCGATGATGTCGACCTTCTGCGCGATGAACGAGCGGATCGCCCGAATCTGATTCTCCTGCTTGAGTTCCGCGTTGGAGAACTGCAGCTCGATGCCCGCGTCCTCCGCTGCCTGCTTGATCGACGCCGTATGCGCGGCGCGCCATGTGGACTGGGCGCCGATCTGCGAGTAGCCCATCGTGATCTTGCGGTTTCCAGAACCCGGCTCTGCGCTGCCGACCTTGCTCGCGTCCTGCCCATTCGTCGTACACCCCGCGGCTGCAATCGCCACGAATGCAGCAAGCAGCAAGGCAAAGATTTTCCTCATATCGCTCTCTCCTTTTCGCACTCCTTGATACAGGCATAAACATCCACTATCCAAGGCATAACTTAATACTATCTTAAATCTAGCATCGAACACCGTTTTTGTCAATCCATACAATGATAATTTCAGTTGACTTATAGACCTTTAGGCCTTAAAATTCAGCTATGAGCAATGTTTTTTTCAGAGATAAAGGATGTGTTCCATGCTACTGCACGAAATCTTGCAAAACGGGCGCGGCGAAGACATCGCCGTCATCGACCGCGGTCGCCGCATCACTTACGACGAACTGCGCGAAGCCCTGAGAGCCTCGCGTGACCGCTTCTACGCCGCTGGAATCCGTGCGCACGACCGCGTCGCGCTCTTTTCCCATAACCGCGTCGAACTCCTCGTCGCTTACCTCGCGGTGAACTCGCTCGGCGCTGTCGCCGTCCCGCTCAACTACCAGCTCAGCGTGCGCGAAGTCGCCTACATCATCAAGGACGCGGGCGTACGTCATCTCGTAACAGAAAAGGATCTGCCCCTCGAATCCCACCTCGGACAGCAGGGATACGGCGGCGAGCTTTGTCAGCTGCCCCTCCTCGACGTCATGAAGCCCGCGAGCGCCATGCCCGCGCCGAAGCTTTCGAACATCTTCTCAGAGGAAAATCCCTGCGTTATCATCTACACCTCAGGTACGACAGGCGCACCCAAGGGGGCCGTGCTCAGTCACCGAAACCAGTGCACCAACGCGCATCAGGTCATGGAGCATCACTCCATCACGCCGAACGACAAGGTACTCTGCGTGCTGCCGATGTACCATTGCTTCGCCTGGACGTGCTCCGTCCTCGCGACGCTCACAGCCGGCGGCACAATCGTCATCGTCAACGGCTTCATGCCCAAGGAGACGATCCGCGCCATCCGCGACGAGAAGGTCACCATCATGTACGCCGTGCCTTCCGTCTGCGCCATCCTCACGCGCCAGGCAGAGGCGGAAGACCTCAAGAGCCTTCGTCTGACGGGCATCGGCGGCACAGCGCTGCCGCAGGAAATCGCCGCCGCCTACCGCGAAAAGTTCGGCCTCACGATCTACGAGGTCTATGGACTCTCCGAGGCCTCTCCCGTCGTCACGATGGACTCGCCGCGTCACTACCGCCCCGGCTCCATCGGCGTACCCATGAAGGGGCTTGAGGTCATCATCGCCAACACCGACGGCACGGAGCTCCCACGCGGCATGAAGGGCGAGCTTCTCGTCAAGGGGCCAACCGTCATGAAGGGATACTGGCATCAGGATGAGGCGACAGCGCGTGCACTCAAGGACGGCTGGCTGCATACGGGCGACATCGCGCGCATGGATGAGGACGGCTTCGTCTACATCGTCGACCGCATCAAGGACATGATCATCAGTATGGGCGAGAACGTCTACCCTCGCGAGATCGAAGAGCTCGTCTACTCCTTCCCCGGCATCGAGGACGCCGCCGTCATCGCCATTCCCGATCCTCTGCGCGGGCAGGCTGGCGCCTGCTACTACACGGTCAAGAAGAACGAAGAGGTCGACATGCGCACCTTGAAGAAGTTCCTGCAGAAGAATCTCGCCGTCTACAAGGTGCCGCGCGAGTTCTGCCAGATTCCTGAAATGCCGCGTACCTCGACGGGCAAGATTGCCAAGCGCGAGATCGCACGCCTCTATCGCGAGGATAAGTGAGGCTCACACAAAAAGAAAATGCCGCGCAAGGCGGCAAGCAAGGAAGGGGCGGGACTTTCCCGTCCCTTCTTTCTATTTACGATCCTGCACAGACAAAAAAAGACGCCGCAGAACGCGGCGCAAATGAAGGGATGAGGTCTTGGCCGGGACGCCCTCCCCAAGGGTACCAAGAGCGGCTTGATCCGCGCCGTGTGCATCGTGCTTCTCCTGTAAGGGAGACGCGGGCTGCTGAAAGCCATCGATTTGTACGAATGTACTGCACGCTGTGCGAGGTCAGTTCCAATCCTCGGCTCCACCCGATTGTTGTCCCCTATGGCGGAGGACATCCCTTGGGCTTCCGTCATATCCCGATTTTCCGGAAGTCCGACGGAGCCTCTGTTCTTGTTTTTAATTATACTCTAGGACAATGGTTTAGTCAAGGGATAAAGCCAACGATTTCTAATTTTTTTCAATCTGACGACCCTCGAACTGGAAAACCCTGTTCCCTCTGTATTTTAATGGAATATCTGCTAGAAAGAAGTGTACTTATGAAAATGACAAAACGCCGCCGCATAAGCCTGACTGTTTTTCTAGGCATAATGTCGGCTATGGCGCCGCTGGCGACCGACATGTACCTGCCTGCTCTGCCCGAGCTTTCAGCAGAATTTTCCGCCTCGACCTCGGCGACGCAGCTGACCTTGACGATGACGCTGCTCGGCATGGCCATCGGGCAGATCTTCCTCGGGCCGTTGAGCGATATGTACGGGCGCAAACGGCCGCTCTTTGCGGGCATGGTCGCCTT
The DNA here is from genome assembly GCF_963528755.1 of uncultured Selenomonas sp. Classification (GTDB taxonomy): domain Bacteria; phylum Bacillota; class Negativicutes; order Selenomonadales; family Selenomonadaceae; genus Selenomonas. The sequence goes on along the minus strand of NZ_CAURXA010000004.1, from coordinate 53,494 downwards.
CGCTCTCGTCTCGGTGGGCTGCTTCTACGCAAGCTCCATCGAACCTTTTCTCGCACTGCGCTTCCTGCAGGGATTTGCGGGCGCGAGCGGCATCGTCATCGCGCGTGCCATCGCGCGTGACGTGGCCGACGGCGTCGAACTCACGCGCTTCTTGTCCATCCTCATGCTCGTGAACGGACTCGCGCCGATCCTCGCTCCCGTCGCTGGCGGACAGCTCCTCGTCTTCTCCTCGTGGCGCATCGTCTTCGCCGTGCTCGCCGCCATCGGCGTCCTCCTCGCCGTCTGGACGCTCAAGACGCGCGAGACGCTGGCCGAAGGGGCGCGCCAAAAGAGCATGACGGCGAGTTTCCATTCCTTTCCCGCGCTCCTTCGCGACCGCTACTTTCTTGGGCATTGCCTCGTGCAGTGCTTCGTCTTCGGCGCGTTCTTCTCCTACATCGCCGGCTCTTCCTTCGTCTTTCAGAATATCTACGGCGTCTCGGCGCAAGGCTACAGCCTGATCTTCGGCGGCATCGGCACGGGACTCTTCCTCGCAGGGCTTCTGCCCGCGCGCCTCGCCGGACGCGTCAAGGACATCTCCATGCTCAAGACCTCGCTCCTCGTACCGCTCGTCTCCAGTGCGCTCCTCCTTGCCACCCTCCTTGCAGGCATTGCCCCGCTCGCGCTCACCATTGTCCTGCTCTTCATCACCGTCGTGCCGCTCTCCGTCATGGGCACGGCAAGCTTCTCGCTCGCGCTCTCACGCCAGGGCAGGAACGCGGGCGCAGCGTCGGCTCTCATCGGCTTCTTCTCCATGGTGCTCGGCGGCGTCATGATGCCCCTCGTCGGCATCGCAGGAGACCATACGGCGATTCCCATGGCAGTTCTCATGCTCACCGGCTACACGCTCGGCGCAATCGTCTTTTACAGCAACGTCAAAAACGGCTGAGGACGCCTGCGTGCTTCCTTCAAATTTCCGCTGGGTGCGCCTCTTCGTCGTCGAGCGTTCCTTCGAGATCGTGATCCGTCATGGCACAGACGGCAGCATCGGACCAGACGTTCTCCGCCGTCTCGATCATGTCGATGATCGTGTAGATCGGCAAGATCACGCCCATCAGCCCCAGGGGCGCACCGAGCGAGGACATCAAGGAGAGCGTCAGGAAGTAGCAGCCCATGGGCACGCCCGCATTGCCGACAGCGGCGAGGACAGCGACGAAGAGCCACGTGACCATCGTGCCAAGCGTAATCTCGAAGCCCGCATTCTGCATGACGAAAAGCGAGGTCACGAGGATGAAAGCCGCGCAGCCGTTCATGTTGATCGTCGTGCAGATCGGCAGGACGAAGCGCGAGACGGTCGGATTCACCTTGAGATTCTTTTCCGCCGAAGCCAGCGTCACGGGCAAAGTGCCCGCTGAGCTCTTCGTGAAGAGCGCCACGGCGACGGCCGGCGCCATCTTGCGGAAGACATGGAGCGGATTGAGGCCGCGCACGAGGAGGAAGAGCGGCAGAATGATGAAAAACTGGATGAGGTTGCCGCCGAGGACGACAGCCGTATACTTGCCGAGCGCACCGACGATGACGCCGGCCTCGATCTGTGCCGAGAGCTGCGCGGCAAAGGCGAGGATTCCGACGGGCAGAACGTAGAGCAGCGCACGGATCAGCGTGAAAAGAAGCTCCTGTGCGCCATGGAGCGTCTTCAACAGCACGGCACGATTTTCCGTCTTGGGCATGAAGGCGAGCGCCAACCCGACAGCTGCCGCAATCAACATAACCGAGAGTACGTTGCCCGAGAGGAACGGCTGCAGCAAATTGTTCGGAATGACCGAAAGGATGTGGTCATAGTAGGAAAGCGTCCCAAGCTTCTGCGGCACATCGGCTGCACCCGCACCGATGACCTCTGCGGGCAGGTTGCCCGGCGCGATCCACACATAGAGCGCAAGTCCGACCGTCGCCGCTGAAATGGTCGTCAACAGTGTATAAGTGACAGCATGGGCAAAGATGCGTCCCGTATCCTTCTTCGCGCCAAGCGCTGCAAGCGTCGTGATGACGGCAAGCGCGATGGTCGGCACAGCGATGAACTGAAAGAGGCGCGTGAACACCGTCGCAACGAAATCAAACAGTTCGTTCAAAGGCCCGACGTTCAGCCAGCCAAGGCCGGCACCGACAATGAGCGCGAGAAACCACAGGATGAACTGCTTGCCCTGTCCGTTTTGACGGCTCTTTGCGATCGCCGCCTGCGCCGTCTCCTCGACGGCCGCATGATTCTTTTCTTCCGACATGGATACCCCTTCTTTCTGCATGGCAGGAAGCCTCCCACCACGTCAACGAACCAATCGCCGCTTCCTCAGAAGCAGGCGGTTGATAATTCATATAAAATCAGTATGGTTTATATTATACGAATCTCCACCTGCACTGTCAAGAGGCACGATAAGAAATCTTACGGAATCCTCGAAAGCGCAAGAAAGACGGGCTGTCATACGAAGCTTTTTCCGCTCCGTGTGACAGTCCGTCTTTTGTCCAGAGAACAATTTCGTGCGCCGAAACCCTCTCATTCGACATCGCCGAAGCCATAGCTGCGGCGCACCATCAGGTAGACGAAGCACGGCGCGCCGACCAGTGAGACGAGGATGCCGATCGGCAGTTCCGTTCGCGGCAGGATCGTGCGGCACAGAACATCTGCCCAAACGAGCAGGATCGCACCGGCAAAGGCGCTGGCGGGCAGAAGCCGTCGATGCTCCGCTCCCGTGAGCATGCGCATGACATGCGGGCAAATCAAGCCGACAAAGCCGATCATGCCTGCGGAATAGACGACGAAGCCCACCATCAAGGACGACAAGACAAGATAGCCATGGCGATAGCGCGTCAAATCCCTGCCTAGAGTAATGGCAGCGGCATCGCCCACAAGCATGAGGTTTAAGATCTGGCTCTGCGTCCAGAAGAACGCCGTGCCGAGCACGATGATCGGGCAGATCACCGCGAGATTCTCCCATTTGGCATTCGCCAAACTGCCCATGAGCCAATAGGCGATGGTCTGCATGCCCTCGCGATTGTTGGCAAAATAAACAATGAAGCTCGAAAACGCACTGCAGACAGCGCTCAGTGCCATGCCCGAGAGCAGCAGCTTGACGGGGCTGGAATGCCCGCCGACGCCCGAAAGGACGAGGACGCCCATCGAGACGGCAAAAGCGCCTCCGGCGGCTGCAAGCCCGACGAAATTCTCGCCGAGGAACGCGCCGAGCCCCAACATGATCGCCGCCGTAGCTCCGAGCGACGCTCCCGAGGAGATGCCCAAGATGTACGGATCAGCCAGCGGATTCTTCACGATTGCCTGCATGATGACGCCGCAGACAGAAAGCCCCATGCCCGTCAGCACGGCGAGCACGATGCGCGGCAAACGCAGCATCCAGATGATATCATAGACGGCGCTGTCACCATAGGAGGCAAAACTCTCCCAACCCGTGATACCATAGACGATCGAGCCGAAAGCCTCCGCAAGGGAGACATCGACCGTGCCGACCGTGACGGCACATAAGACGGATGCAATGAGCAGCCCGCTCAAGAGCCATGAGGAAAGACTGCTCTCCCACATTTTTTTCTTCATGCAGCGTCCCCTTCCGATGCAGCGGCCTCCTGCAAGCCGCGCTTGAAGTAGCGGATGCAGTCCAATACCCGCACGCCTGGGCAGCGCATGAGATAGAAGGGCACGCAGTAGATGTGCCCTTCCCGCACGGCACGCAGACGGTGAAGCGCTGGATTGGCCAGAAGCCGCTCACGCGGCCCTTGATCGTGCGGCGACGTAGACTGAACAAATATGACGTCAGGGTCGAGCATCAAGAGCTGCTCATAGCTGATGAACTCGTCCTCTCCTACCATCTGCCGATCCGCGCCCAAAACTTCCGCGCCGAGCCGCTCCAAGAGGTCTCCCGCGAGCGTGCGCGGCGTATAGATGGTCAGTTGGCGTGCGACGGAAGATACGACGAGGACGCGCGGCCTCTTCCCTTGCATTACGGGCGTCATCTCAGCGCGGATCTCCTGTTCGATCTCTGCCGCCCTTTCCTCGCGGTCGACGATCGTGCCGAGATCACGGATGAATCTCAGCTCGTCTTCCAACGTATGAACGTCCTTAAAATCCGCGCCGTTCATCGTCGTCATATAAACGTTCGTACCGCGCTTCTCCCAGAAGTCGCTGCGCCCAACGCCGTTGCTCTGCCGCGTAAAGTCGAAGAGCCAGCCGACGATCAGATCGGGCTGCAGCGTCAGCATTGTTTCCACATCAGGCACTTGCTTGAGCCGCAGAGGAATCGTTTCATAAGCTGATACGTTCTCCGGCGCAAGGACATCCGTATTCGACAACCCGCCCGCGACGATGATACGGTCTGCCGCGCCCAAAGCCAGTAAGGTCTCAATGGAATTTTGCCAAAGCGCCACGATACGCTTCGGATGCTCTGAATAGTGATAAACATGCGGTCGCAGAGCCGAATCATAATTTTCTACAGCAAATCCATCCGCTTGCAGCGCTGCCTGTTCACCGCCATAGGAGCAACCCGTTCGAATAAGCGCGAAAAGGAAAAGTGCTCCGAGAAGGACGCCGCCCATATACAATCGCCTCATCACACCATCTTCTCAAAAGAACGACTCAACGAATCCGCAAACATTCCCGTCATCAGAAATCGCAGCTCGCCGACAAGGAAACCGTACGCGGCATGCCCAAAGCGATAGAACTCCCCGAAGCATACCAGTAGCGCTTGTCAAACAAGTTGCTGCACATCAAGGAGAACGTCACATCCTTGCTCGAAATCTTTGTCTTATAATTCAGCCCCAAATCGAAGGTTGTATACGCAGGCACATCCAGTGGATCGCTATGGCGAATACGCGCCTTGGCACTGTAGTTCAACCGTCCGATGACCGAGAGATCTTCCGTCGGCTTATAGACGAGCGCCGCCGTTCCTGCCCACTTTGGCAGCCCTAGGACGGAATTGCCGTCCGTCTGCTCCGCCTGCAGCCAATTCAGCGCGAGAATCATATCGAGCTGCGGCGAGATCTTGCCGACGGCTGAATATTCAACGCCCGAATACTTCTGCTCCTTGTCGATTTCCAAATATTTCAAACCGCCCCGCAAAACATCGTTCGTTCCCTGCTTGCGCATCTTGTAGTAACTGAGCGTCTGCAAAAGCCCCTTGCTCTGATACTTGACGCCGACCTCGTTCTGCTTCGTCTTTGCCGGCGGAATCGTCTCGCCCATGTTTGCATAGCCAGAGCCAACGACTGTCCCCTCGTCAAAGCTCTCGCTGTGATTTGCATACATCATGAATTGCGGCGTGAACTGATACGTAACGGCAAATGTCGGGCAAGTCGCGCTCGCGTCGATTTCTGACGCGCTGCTGCCCGCATAGTTTCTAGCGCGGATGCCGCGATGCCCGTGCAGACCGAGCGTAATGCCAAGCTTGTCTCCCGGCGCGGTAAATGTATCCACGACATGCCAGCCAAGCATCTGCAGATTGTACTGCGTCTTCAATGTGTGCTTGGGCAACGGCGCGGGAAGTGGTGTGGAATTGGAATGATAGATATTACCAGGTGCTGGGACGTAGATATCCGAAGGATCAGACCCGTAATTCCCTATGACTTCACGCCGAAACCACATCTTGTCAAGGCTCAGCACATAATCACTCTTCCATTCGCCGAGCTTGAAATCGCCCTTGACGCCGATGCCGATATACTTCGTCTCATGCGCCACAGGCCATTGCGAATAGCCGCTACCGTACCCAGATGACCGCAAAGAGGCATAATCTCCATCCAGATTGAGCAGCGTGCGACCGTAACCTTGAATCCAACTCGTATAGTTTTCCTTGTGATACCCGGCATTCAAAAATGCCCTCGCATGTTCGCTGATCTTCTGCTCATGGTTCAGAATGAATGTCCAATCGTTATACGTATCCTCTGCCCAATCTGGGGAGAAGTTGACCGAACCGCTAGGCGCTTTCGGCAGACGCTTGAGAGTTCTTGCTACACTCAAGCTATTGCCATCGCCGCGCTGGCGCGTATAGTCGTAGCCCATGAGCAAATTCGTCGTGCTGTTCGTCGTCTTGTGGTCAAGATTCAGATAGACGCCCCACTTCCACATGCGTGCATGATCAACCGACAAAGTGCCCTGCCCCTGCAGGACGTTAAAGCGCACACCCCATTCCTTGTTCTCGCCGAAGCGCTCGCCGAGATCAACCGACTGCGACACATAGCTCTTGCCGTGAAACGAGACCTTCGCCTCGCGGTCGCCCTTCGCCGACGCCTTTTTGGAAATCATATCGACGACGCCGCCCGCATTTTCCTGCCAGCCCGCTGTCGTACCGCGCACGCCGAGCGCAGGTCCTGCAATGACAGTGACACTGTCGATGAAGTTCGCTGTCATATCCTTCTGATGCGCCATGCCGGGCACGCCGTTGATATACCACTTGTTGCCATTGGAGCTGAGTCCACGAATCGTGACATTGCTGTCCGTTGCACCCTGGCCGACGCGAACGGCGGGACTCAAGGAAAGTGTGTCGAGAATCGTCCGATCGGGCACGCTGAACTGCTCCAAGGCTTTCTTGCCGAAAGTCATCGCTTGAAACGGCGTCTCCATGACGTCCTTCGAGCCGAGCAGGCCGATATTTTCCCTGCGCTCGACAAGGCCGCCCGCGAGTTTCGCTCGTCCAGCCTCCACGACCGTTTCTGACAGCTCGTGTGCTGTTTCCTCCCCATCAGCCTCTGCCGCATAAACGCTACCGTGCAGACTCATGCCCGTCAACGCCCCCACGATTGCCAATGCCAGCCAATTCTTTCTCTGCGCACTCATCACTTGAACGACTCCTTTACTTTCTTGTTACAAGATTCCTTGATACAGAAAAACCTCCCCACAATCTGCAAGGAGGACAAAGAGCATCAAAAAGACACCCTTTCCTGTCGCTCGCAAGAAGGTGCGGTTTCACAAATCAAGGCAGGTCTCCTGGCTCTGCATCATCGTCTGTTCCGCCTTCCCAGAGTTTCCTCCAGTGACATCATGGAACATCCTCCGCATCACAGTGACGGGATCGCATCGGGCTTGCACCGATTTCCCTATTAAGCTCTCGCGAGCGCCTTGATTATGTATGAAGTTTTTCAAAGGCGAAGCGCGTCAAACGCCTCACAGCAAGGATTATACATTAAAGCCCGTCTAACGTCAATAAAATGTATGGAAAGATAAATTTATTGCCATTTCGCGTGATGACTGAACATATGTCCTGAAGGTTTCCTATCTGCTCAAAGAATACCTTGGAAATAGCGGCTCAGACTTGGGTCGCAGCAATAAATGTAGCAGCCCTTCATGCCTCGGGTCATCAGTATACGATAGGTATTCTTGATGATTTCATCTGCAATTTTCTTTGCATCGCGGGGATATCCCTTGACCAGTCTCCCTATCCCCGACAAAGACTGGTCTGTCCACGCTCTTTGCGTATAATCCGCTACAAGATGCCCATCTTCATAGCGCAGATCAAGCCCGATGATCACTCCGATATAATCAAATTCCAGCCCCTGCACAGTATGAATACAGCCGACTTCATCGATGGACGTATCTTCCAATGCATAGATTCCACTGCCCAGATTCCAGCTCATAGAAAAATCGCCTATTTTGATATCATGAATGCTGGAATCATTTCTCCCTGCCTTGAGCCAATTCCAGCAATATCCGGCTACAAGACGTGCAGATTGCCCCGACCGATTTTTCTCCCTGATCATCCTGCGAAGTTTCGTCGGAGAATCCACGACCTGGAACTCATACGCGATTCCTTCCAGTGTCGTATTTGCTGTTTTACGAATTCCTAGGGCATGATCCAGCCACGCCAGGTATCCATCAGATCCGTTGCAACGGAACTGGGACACAAGCTCCGTCTCGTAGACTTCCGAACCTGCTTCAGCCGCCTATTTCTTGATTTCAGCGACGCTGCCGATGTCGTTCAATGTAACACGCTGATTCTCATCGATAAAGAAGACACTGCATTTCGCATTATGGATGATTTCCATCACCTGATTTTTCCCCAGGCTATGGAATGATCTTTCGTTGAGGCGGTGCGCCTCATCTACGATGATCGTATCAATACGGCCGCATGTAGAAGCAGAAACCTTTGTATAGCAACCAGTTCCCTTGAAAAGCATATCGATGGCGCTCTTCCTCATCGTCCCCTTCAACTTCTCGCTATAGACTTGCCGAGGAGCCTGGTTCTTCGAGGCATATTGGCAAGCCTGACCATCCTGAGTCAGTTGACAGAGCAGGTTGATCGCAATCACAGATTTTCCTGTCCCCGGTCCGCCTTGTATCAAGATGGTTCGCTTCTTGTTATCGCATACGCACCGACGAGCCAGTCGCAAGATTTTTTCATAAACCACCCTCTGATGATCGAGCAGTACGAATTCCTGCCTGCCCTTCATCATACTGCCGATAGCATCCTGCAGCTTCTTGGACGGACGGATTTTGCTACGATCCAAGATATGCAAGACTTCGCTTCGATCTCCTTTGCAAATGTATTCCTTGATGAATTCGCGGAGTTTTGGAATCTCTCCATGAACAAAAACGGGCGCACGATCGAGATATGTCCGATACTGCTCGTGAAAGAGCGGATCGTCTGGCTGTCGAACATAGTTGTGCAAATAAGCGCAAGGATGCAGCGCAATTAGCTTTTCCTGTACATTCTCATTGAAAGCTTCCAACACTCGACAATAGGACCATGCCTGATAGGCGGGATGGCTGACTTCTTGCAGGCATCCACCCGTATATGTTTCAACAATTTCGTCTTTGCTTCCGACATTCGCCAGCCGTTCAAGGTCGTCATCCAAGGCTTCAATGACGCTGTCCGAAGCCGGAATCCTGCGGATCTCATCCCATTGTTTCAACTCGATGACAATGACGTTTCCATGATTGCTGCCGTCATAACCGGAAATCATAAAATCGATACGCATGCCAGTCTGCGGAATATTATACTCGATGGCAATTCCCACATTGTCTGGAATAGAATCATCATCGAGCACATGTCCCATATCCCGTAAGGAATTCGCCCAAGAGCGATACTCCGCCCGCCCCACGATCCGCCTCATTTTTTCTTGAACCAACTCTTTGATCCAATCAGCTAATCGAGCTTGATCCAACAGGCGCATGAAGCCGCCCTTATCGTCCGCATATATAAGCATCATGAACCTCCCGGACTTCTAAACGATCTCATTCATGCTTCATCATTCAACTCCGCTTTACCGCACATAATGTACCCTCGCCTCCTCGAAGCGGTCTACATGCAGCTTTCTCTCGTTCGGATAGCCGAGGGCGAAGAGGGAAAATGCCTTGAGGTTCGCGGGCATTTCGAGGATTTCTTCCACCTTCTTCATGTTCTCCTCGTAGGGAGCGATGCCGAACCAGACGCCGCCGAGGCCGAGATACGTCGCTTCGAGCCAGATGTTCTGCTGCGCCGCTGCCATGTCGATGTGCGAGAAGCGAGGCACGGTCAAGCCTTCCGTACGGTAGGCGAGCGCTAAGAGGAGCGGCGCTCCCGCCGCGCAGCCTGTATAGGGCGTGACCTTGGCGAGCGCAGCGATCTTCTCGCGGTTCTCGACGACGAAGAACTCCCACGGCCGCTGATTGCAGGCGGACGGGGCCTGCATCCCTGCACGCAGGATGCGCTCGACCTTCTCTGGCTCGACTGGCCTCGCCTGATACTTCCTTATGCTGCGGCGCTGAAACACGACGTCATTCTCCATCGAAAAGCACTCCTTCCAACCGTTTCTCGATCTCCTCCTGCGCGAGCATGTCGACAAGCGTCAGCGAGGAAATCACATTGAGGCGCGCGAGGAGCGCCTGCAGATGCTCGCGCTTGACCTTCCTCCCACTGCGCTCGAAGCGCTCCAAGAGCGCGAGCACGGCGAAGCGCGTCTCCCTGCGGCTCATGAGGCTGCTTGAAGCGAGGAGCACGAGCTGCGAGGCGAACGCTTCTTGCGCGAGCACGGGCAGAAGTTCGAACGGATCGCGGCGGCGCTCATCGAAGACCATGTGCCCCGCCCACCACAGGCGGGCGATCGGATTCACGAAGAGCGAGCGGCGCCTCCCCTGCGCGAAGAAGAAATCGCTTCGGAGCGCGGCAGCCTTGCCTTCGCCGAAATCTTTTTCCTTGCGGTAATGGATGTAGCGCCAGAAGAGCGTGTGCGAAAGCCCCGCCCAGAAGCGCTCATCCGCCGCCGTATAGGGCGCGAGCGTGCGCCATGCGCCGTAAATGCGCCGCACATTCTCCACGTCCGTCGAGACAAAGTCGCCCTCTGTCAGAAGCTCGACGGGCGAAAGTGCGGCAAGCTCCGTCTTCTCGAGATAGCCCCGCGCCGAAAGATGCGCGAGCATCGCCGCATTGTCCGCGCTCTGATACATCGCGGCATATTCCTCGACATGTGTCTTCATATCGTCGACGCCCGCCTGCGTCATGAAGCTCAGTTCCATGCGCCCACCTCCTCGCGCTGCACCAGATCCTCCAACTCCTGCACGGCGCGGTTCAGCGGGTCGCGCAGGAGGCGCTGGGCGACGGCAAGGGGCTGTGCGTCCTTCGCCGCAAGATCGAGCTTTTCTTCTTCCAAGAGGTGCACGAGCACCCTCTGCCAGCGCGTTCTCGGCTCTTCGCCCGCACACAGGCCATCCTGCAGCTTTTCGAGCGCCGCAGTGAGAGCCGGCTGGACGACGCACGAGAGAAACGTCGCGCTGTAGACGCCCTTCGCGTAGCGGCGATAAGCGTCGTACATGCCTTGCGGCAGACGGGCGACGATGTAGTCCGAGCCGCAGTCGACGCGAAGCGCCGCCTCGCCCGCCTCGCGCCCCAAAGGCTCGACGCGCACGATGGAAGGAAGCGTCTCGCGTTCGTCGTGCGCCTGCAGCAGGAATTCCGTCGTCTGATCGACGGCGAGGATATGTCCGCGCGAGAAGGAAAAGGCCTGCCCTTCGTAGGCTTCATGAAAATCGTCGCTCACATATCCCTCGATTGCCGCCTTCGCGACGACGAACGGCGTGACCTGCAGCGCAGAACGCACCTCGTCCGCCGCCAGCGTCAGATGAAACGGCGCATCGTTGAACTCGAAGAGGCGGCGATACGACGTGACGGGCGACTCGACGTGCAGCGCATAGCCCGCAAACCCCGCACGCACGAGGTTCCTGAGCGACGTACAGCGAAGCACGGCGCGAAATTCGAGGCGCAGTTCTCCTCCCGCCGCCTTCAGCTCGGCGATGCCGTCGAACGACGACTTGCGGTAGCTGTCATTCGTCTTCGCCAGCAGCGGATACGGCGCCAGACGCCCCCGGATCTTCAACGTACTTCACCTCCATCAGGCAGTAGTCACGATAATCCATCGTATAGTCGACAAAGAGTTTCGCGCCCTTCGCGACATTCTGCAGTTCGATGACGTTCTTCTCGAATTTCACCAATTTCGCCCTGGCTCTGCCCGAAAGCGAGGCCGCGAGCAATTTGACAGGAACATCCATCTGTTCGCCCGCGAGAAAAAGCTCCAGGCGCACGCGCTCAGCCTTTCGCGGCGCGATGAGGCTCAAGCGATAGCGCCCCTTCCCGCGCTCGACACAGAAGGAGCGCATGTGGAGCGGCGAGAGGCGCGATGCCGCCGCCTTCTTCTTGCGGATCTTCTCAACACCGCTTTGAAGCTCCTCTTTGCGTCCGCCCTTTCGTGCGACAAGGGCGCGGCGCACGGCCGCGTCTTCCAAGTCAGGCAGGAAATCGCCCGCGCCGAAGGCGTCGACGCCACGCTCCTCCTCCGCCATCAGCCGCTCGCGCACCTTTTCCTTCAGGTAGCGCTTGAGCCCCAGGTACATCTCCTTCGCCTGCTTCTCCTCTGCCGCATCCTGCAGGACGCCTGGCTCCCACGCGTCGTGCGACGGCACCTCGATGCGGCGAAAAGCCTGCCCCATCGCGTTCTCCTTGATGAGGAAGATGCCCGTGAAATCGATGCCGCTCGGAAACCCCTTCTGCTCGAAGAGCTTCATGCCGATGTGGCGCGACATGAGGATGCGGCGGTTCAGCCCCTCGCCGCGCGTCAAAAATAGCGTCGCCGCGCTGTCAGGAAAGCCGTACTTCGCGCCGTATTCTGCGGCACGAAGCTCGATCCTCTGCGTCGCCTCGTCCTCGCCTAGAAGCATGCGCGCGTAGCGCTGGATCATGCGGTTCTCCTCATAGTATTCCTTGTGATGCGGACTGCCAGCCGTCTTTTCAACGGGAAGTGAATCCGCGTAAAGGCCAAGGCTCGTCTTCGTGATGCGGTGATCGCCGATCTCCACCTCCAGGTTGCCAAGCCATATCGAGAGAAGGAAATTGTCGAGAACGGCGCGGATCATCTCCTGTTCCAAGCCCTCGATGGGCACGAGCCCCATGATGAAGATGTCCGTGCCGCTCGTGCGACGCCGAAAGGCGGGATCGAGCGTGAAGATGTCCAGAAGCGCCTTCTTGTTCTCGTCGCTGTAGTAGACCGTGCCCGTCGTCCAGCGATCCTTCTCGTCCCTGTAGGAGACGAGCTTCGCGACGCCCGTATACGACTCCACGCCCTCCTTGTCCAACGAGGCGAAGAACGCCGTGCGAAGCTCCGAGCAGCTATAGACGACCGCCTTACCGATGCCGAAACTGCCGCCCGCGTTCTCTTCCTTCTGCACGGAAAAACCCTGCTCCTTGACGAGTCCGCTCCAAAGCGAACCCTTCTCGCCCGCGAGCGCCCCTTCAAGCCCGCGCGTGCGAAAATCGCTGATGCGAAGGACAGCGATGCGCTCCGCCTTGAGAACGTCCGCCGCACGCTCGAACGCCTCGCGGCACTTCTTGTCGTCCCGATTGCTGAGGAAGCAGCGCTCCAGGATATTCTGAAAATCCTCGCGCCCTGGAAACCTCTCGCGCGGGATGTCAAACGATTGAAAGGAAACGAGGACGGCGCCTTCAGCGTCGTCTCTTCGCGCGTCGAGCGAGTTCTGGATCGTCTCGCGCACGAGGTAGTGCACCATGCGTATGCCGAAAGAAACGCGCGCGAGGTCGTTGTAGCCGACAAGCTCGCCGCTGTCGTTTGCCGGCGCACGCCAGCTGCCCTTCTTCCTGTCCATGAAAGGAAACAATTTTTCCACCTCATTCCTGTACGTTTCCTAGTATAGCAAAGAGACCGCCCAGTGACAATGCGTGATGTACGGCCAAAAATTAACAAAAGCTAAATATTGCAAAAATTTACCTGTGCCCTCTTGCATATACGAACCAATATGCTATAATAAAGGTGCGGCAGGTGGACTAAGCGTCATCCCGCCTTTAGTGCCGTACCTTACTAACCACCAGAAGGAATCATCGCGTATGGTTCCTCCTGGTGGCAATATAATCGAATCCCGCCCAGGGGTTCAGGCTGCAAGGCCAACAGAAAAGAACAGGCAGAGAGCCGAGGCTCACTGCCTGTTTTCTTTCTCTTTCTTTCCTTTTCCAGTATTCTCAATTTCTGGTATTTTCCCGCAACTTTTTGCACCCGTGCGGGAATTGTGCTATAATGAGGCTCGTGCGGCAGACCGCACGGCTTTATACATTTCATCATTTCTCAGATGCGGCACAGCTTATCGCCATTGTGCCGCACAAAAGCGAAAGGAGTCTTTTCCATGCCAACAGCAGCAAAATCGAGCGGCGCAAGAAAGACCGCCGTCCCAAAGAAAAGCAACGCCCCCTCGCGCACGCGCAGGGCTTCGAACGTCGCCTACATCTTCTTCAACTGCGACGCCGAAAAATCCCACGGCTCGATGAACATCTTCTACAACCATGAAATCTACCGCGACACGCAGGCCTCGCGCAAGGCTCTTTGGCAGAAGGTCAAGGAGGAGCGGGCGGCCTCGCGCATCGAAATAGCCGAGGACGATCTGACGAACGTGCGCACGGCAATTCTTGAGAGCGACCCAGCCGAAGCGAGCCGCTACATCCGCTTCGGCACGATCGAGACCTTCGTCTGCCACTGATTCGTCCGCGATTTTCGTACGGCCGAACGAGAAAAGCCCGAGGGCGTCCCTAACGGTCGTCCTTGGGCTTTTCTTTTTCAGGAATGTCAAGCTCCTCGGCTTTCGTCTGCGTCGTCGGCACGCCCTCAGGCGTAAGGCTCGGCGCATAACGCCAGCTTTCCTTGATCCTCTTTTCCAGACGCTCTTCAAGAAGTCGGCGCTCCTTTTCGTCGGTGATTTCCGGCTCGAACTGCCACGCTTGGACGCCCGTCACGCGACCTTCTTGCGAGATGTCCGCGAAGAACTGCACATGCCCGCGGTACGCAGTCTCCTTCTCGGTCAGGCCGCGCTTCGTCTCCTCACGCAGCACGGCGGGCTTGTTCGGCTTGCGCATCGCAGGATAATCCCGCTCTTTCGGCGGTGTCTTCTTCTCTCTGCCATCCGTTGATTTTTTCTCGCCTTCCAGCGGAGTTCTCGCCGCCTCCTTGGGAGGCGACGGCATAAGCTCAGAAACGGGCATCTCCTCCTGCCCCACCTCTTCATCTGCCGACGTCTCCGGCTTCTCCTGCACCGGAGAAGCCGTCTGCTCAGACGCATCCTCCGCATCTGACACATCGAGCCACGCGATCTCCTGCCCATCATCCGAAAATCCGCCTTCATCGGGCAGTAAGAGCCCCGCGGCGCATAGTACGACGATGTGCAGCAAGATGGCAAGAAAGACGGCAGATCCCCAACGTGGGCGCATAATCACAAGCATCCCTCCTACGCATTTCCTCCCATTATAGCACATGAGCCATCTTTGTCACGGCAAAAAGCTGCCGCCTTTCCTTCTTCCTCCACTAGCAGGATTCTTTCCCTCAGAGGCAGAATATAAGAAGCAGAATATCGCGTCATGAACAGGGCAGCTATATGCCCTCTTTATTTAGGAGAGCGATGGCAAGACAAATGACTCGAAATCGGCAAAATGAAATCAGGCGATGATTGAGACACTTCATCCATAGACGACAATAGGTGAGCAAAATGATTCATATCCCTATAAAAAAACTAAAAGAAGGCATGATCACGGCGCAGAGCATATACAACCCGCTCGGCGCCAGCTATCTAACGAAGGGTGTGGAGCTTAGCCCGAAATACATCGAGAGGCTCAAAAAGGCTGGACTCGACGGCGTCACTGTCACGTCGCTCGATCCCAAACTCAAGCTCGCGCCGCCTGCTGACATCGTGCAGGAAAAGACTCGCATTTCCGCCATACATAACGTGGCGACGGCCTTTCAGAATGTCGAGGATCATGGAACCTTAGACCCAAAGCCGCTGCAGGATATTTCCGAAACGATCCTGCTCGACATCATCGAGCAGCAAAGAAACCTCGTGCAGCTCACGGACATTCGCCTGCACGACACCTACACTTTCGCCCATTCGGTCAACGTGGCAATCCTCTCGGCACTTCTCGGCGTACTTCAGAAGCTTCCTAAAGAAGATCTTTTAAAGCTCACGCTCGGCGGCCTGCTGCATGACCTTGGTAAGATCACCGTCCCCCATGAAATCCTCACGAAACCCGGTCATCTCTCCGATGATGAATGGAGGTTGATGCAGGGTCATCCCGATGCAGGCAGGCAGCGACTGAAAAAGATGTTTCCCAACGACATTCTGCTCTCCACCATCGCACTGCAGCACCATGAGCACATCGATGGCAGCGGTTACCCGAACCATCTGCAGGGCGAACAGATTCACCGATATGCACGCATCGTCGCCATCGCCGACGTCTATGATGCCCTGACAAGCGTGCGCCCGTACAAGAGGGCGTACACGCCGTCCGTTGCTCACCGCATCATGACGACATGCTCGCCTGGACACTTCGACCTCGAGCTCCTGCATCTCTTCTTCGACAACGTTGCAATCTATCCCGTCGGCACGATCGTCAAGACGCAGATTGGCTATGCCATCGTCAAAGAGGTCGAGTTCGGCCATACACAGACGCCAATCGTCCGTGTCTTTGCCAACCATGAGGGCAAATTACTCACAAAAATCCGCGACCTCGATTTGGAGCAAATGCCAAAAGAAATGCTCGAAGGCGTAGTCACCGACAGCGAACTGTACCACTTCATCCATGCCATCAATATCGATCCTGCCATTTTCCTCCAAGACCACATAGCCTGAGACGGCAAAGCAGTCCGATACCGCTCACTGCTACACAGGGGTGTTTGTCCATGATACGCTTGAAATCAAACCAGCTCAAAGTCGGCATGGTGACGGCGCAAAGCATCTTCAACGAAAAAGGCGCCCCTTTTCTCGTGCGCGGCACGCCTCTAACGGATCGTTACATCTATCGGCTTCGTCAGCTCAGCGTCCCTGAGCTGCACGTCACCTCGCTTTCCGCCGATTTCCAGCTGCCGCCGCCTCCAGACGTCATCGAAGAGCGCACACGCGTACAGGCCGTCGACAGTGTAGCGGAAACCTTCCGCCAAGCGGAGGTGAACGGGCAATTCGACATGGACCTCATGGAACAGTGCGCCGACCTTCTCGTGCGCGACATCATGACGAAAAAGAAGAATCTCGTACAGATCACGGACATTCGTCTGCACGATTCCTACACGTTTTCACATTCGGTCAATGTCGCCGTCCTCGCGACGATGCTCGGCAATCTCTGCGGCTACTCCAAAAGCAAGCTGCAGGTCATCACGCTCGGAGGCCTTTTGCACGACATCGGCAAGCTCGCCGTGCCCACGCCTATCCTCAACAAAACCAGTTCTCTGACTGCCGACGAATTCAAAATCATCCGCCGCCATCCAAGCGAAGGACGTAAGATCCTCAAGGAACTCAACTCGCCAATCGCCTCAATCCTTGCCATCATTGCAGTCCAGCACCATGAGCACCTTGACGGCTCAGGCTATCCCTACCATGTGCGCGGCAAGTCCATCCACCCGTACAGCCGCATCACTGCCATCGCTGACGTCTACGATGCGCTGACAAGCGCACGCTCCTACAAAAGGGCATACAAACCGAACGTCGTCTATCAGATGATGATGAAGAACTCGCCCGGCCACTTCGACATGGATCGCCTACGCCTCTTCTTCGACAATGTCGCCATCTACCCCGTCGGTACGGTCATGAAGACGCAGCTCGGTTACGCCATCGTCAAGAAGGTCGTCTTCGGCCACACGCTCGCTCCCATCGTCGTTGTCTTTGCAGACAAGAACGGTAATCTTCTCCCGAAACCCTTCGGCGTAAACCTCGCCCACTGCCGCCGCGATGCCATACATTACGTCATGGACGACGTGGAACTCTTGAACTTCATCCGTCATACAGGCATCGACCCCGCCGTATTCCTTGACGACGACCTTCGCGCGATGAGAGACTATCCGCGCATAGGGAAGCATGAAATCTAATTTGATAAAGGTATACAAAAAGACCCTGCCAGACGGCAGGGTCTTTTTGTATGATCTTATGCCTCGCGCAGCTCGGCGCGGGCGAGCTTGTACTCCGTCTTATCGAGAACTGCATGAAGCTCCTCATCGGAGATCATGCGCTCCATCTTGAGGACGGCGATGTTCTTTCCGAGATCGACCTCGGCCGCAGCGCCGTCGATGCCGTTGAGCATACGTTCGACGGCGTTCTTGCAGTTGTCACAGTGCATGCCCTCGATGTGCAGCACCTTTTCGCCGATGACATCGTGATAGAGCTTCTTCTTCGGGCCGCCCTCGATGCTGCCGCCCCCGCCGCAGCAAGCACCATCACCGCCAAAGTGGCGCATCATGCCGCGCACAGCGAAAAAAAGTGCTGCCAAAAGAATCGCTCCCAGAATATACGTTGCCATGATTTCTCCTTCTTTCCTTGCCAAAGGGCATTGCCCTTATATACCATGCTATCGCTCTATTCTACCCGCGCTTTATCGACTTGTCAATAGTGATTCTTAGTGTTGACGATATGCTTTGGGACGAAAACAGCCTCCCCGTCGGGGAGGCTGTAAATCTTGAGAATCACTGAAACTTTCCGTTCAAATTCACGGCAGAGGCACGTTGAAAGCATTCTTGCCTGCGAAGACGGCATTCTTGCCCAGCTCTTCCTCGATGCGCAGGAGCTGATTGTATTTCGCGACGCGCTCGCTGCGGTTCGGTGCACCCGTCTTGATCTGGCCAGCGTTCAGCGCGACGACGAGGTCGGCAATCGTCGTGTCTTCCGTCTCGCCCGAGCGATGCGACACGACGGCCTTGAAGCCCGCGTTGTGCGCCATGGCAACGGCAGCGAGCGTCTCGCTCAGCGTGCCGATCTGATTGACCTTGATGAGAATGGCGTTCGCGGCCTTCATGTCGATACCTTTCTTGAGGCGCTTCGTGTTCGTCACGAAGAGATCGTCGCCAACGATCTGCAGGCGGTCGCCGAGCTCCTTCGTGATGAGCTGCCAACCCTCCCAATCCTCTTCGTCGAGCGGATCTTCGAGAGAGATGATCGGATACTTGTCGACAAGCTTCTTCCAATGCTCGACAAGCTCTGCCGTCGTGAAGACCTGACCGGACTTGGGCTGCTTGTACTCGCCCTTCTTCGATCCCTTCCATTCGCTGGCGGCCGCATCCATCGCGAGCACAAAGTCCTTGCCGGGCTTGTGGCCTGCCTTCTCAATCGCACGCATGATGTAATCGATCGCCTCATCGTCCGACTTGAGGTTCGGCGCGAAGCCGCCCTCGTCGCCGACACCCGTCGCATGGCCGTCCGCCTTCAAGAGGCTCTGCAGCGCATGGAAGACTTCCGATGACCACTGGATGCACGTGCGGAAATCGGGAGCGCCGACCGGCATGATCATGAATTCCTGCACGTCGATGCTGTTCGCCGCGTGGGCGCCGCCGTTCAGGATGTTCATCATCGGCACGGGCAAAAGGCCGCCCTGACTGCCGCCCAAGAAGCGATAGAGCGGCGTCTCCTCGCTCGCAGCTGCTGCCTTCGCCGCCGCCATGGAAACAGCGAGGATGGCGTTCGCACCGAGTTTCGACTTGTCTTCCGTGCCGTCCGCATCGAGCATCGTGCGGTCAACGAGAGCCGTATCCGCAGCGTCGACGCCGACGACCGCCTTGGCGAGCGTCGTGTTGACATTCTCGACCGCCTTCAGGACGCCCTTGCCGAGGTAGCGAGCCTTATCGCCGTCACGCAGCTCAAGCGCTTCAAACTGACCCGTCGATGCGCCCGACGGCGATGCCGCACGGCCGAAGCTGCCGTCCTCCAGAAGCACGTCGACTTCCACCGTCGGATTGCTGCGCGAGTCAACGATTTCGCGTGCATGGATGCATTTGATCTTGCTGTTCCTCATCGTATCCACTCCTTGTAAATCTAATGAAACACTATACTCTTAGCTTATCACGAAAGCGGCAGATGTCAAGCCTTTTGCTGAAAGCAATTCGCATTTGCCGCCGCTTTCATAAAAAAAGCGCACGGGCTTCGTCCTGCCCGCACGCTTTTTCCACTTGTTGAAGCCGTACAGGCACGAACGCACCTGTATTCGTATCGGCTTAAGCAAGCTCCAGCATCAATGCCATCTTGAAATTCTTCACGGCACGCACATAATGTCTGCCGTTCTTCGCGAACTTGAAGTTATCGCCCGCGTGAACCGTGTACTCCTTGCCCTCGTAACCGATGACGGCCTCGCCTTCGAGCGCGAAGACGAGAGCCTCGCCCGGTGCCGCGTGCTCGTCGAGTCCCGTACCCGCGCCGAAGCTCATGAGCACGAACTTGAGGTTCGGGCTCTGCACTAGATCCATGTTGACGATCTTACCGTCCTGGCACGGCAGAAGCTCTGCCAGCTGAAATACCTTCTTGTCCTCGATTGCCTTATTCATGGTCTTTCCCTCCTGCAAACTGATCTCAAGATATACGGCGCCGCGCTCGGTCTTGACGCCCACGGGCGTACCGACGGGTACGATGAAAAAATCTCCTGCGGCGAGCGCCGTATTCCCGCTCTCCTCGACCACTTCCATCGTGCCCGAAGCGACGTACCAGAGGCGGCGACGCTCATAGCTCTCCGCGCTGATGTCCGTCGCTTCTGCGAGCGAGAACCAGACGACGTTGTTGCCGCCCACCGCGCTGATAGCTTCCGACACCGTGCAGCCCGGGACGGGCGCCATTTCCTCGGCGGGGCGAAGCACCCTGCCTGCCTGACCTTTCATGGCTGTCATCTCCTCTCTTTCTGTTTCCTAGTATAATACTAGATAAATGCTTTTTCAGGAACATTTGTTACAGATTTTGAGAAATTTTCTTATTTTTTAAAGGCAACCGCCGCAGAATCTCCTGCGCGAGGAAACCCGTGGCAAATCCCGTGAAAACGGCCAGAGCAAAGAGCATGGGCGCATAGTAAAAGACGTCGAGCGTGCCGAGCCAGAAAGCGGCGGCAAGGAGCTGACCCACATTGTGCGAGAGTGCGCCCGCGACGCCGAGCAGCGCGAGCTGCACGCGCGGGGCGGCGCGCAGCAAGAGGACGCCGACCGAAAGCGCCAGAAGCCCGCCCGCAAGGCTGAACGACAGTGCGGGCAGGCTGCCCGCGAAGGCCGCTCCGAGCACGATGCGCAGGACGAGGAGCACGAGCGCTTCCCTCGCGCGAAAGAGACGGAGCGCGGCGACGGTCACGATGTTCGCGAGGCCGAGCTTGAAGCCCGGCACCGCCGCGACGAGCGGCAGGCGAAGCTCAACGAAGAAGAGCATCAAAGAAAGTGCGAGGCAGATGGAAAGAAGCGTCAGCCGCGCCGCCCCCTGCTGCGCCAGCCACGCTTCCTGCGCTCCCTCTGCGCATATACGCTTCCGCGCGGACGCACCTTGCCGAGCGCCGCACTCCTGCCGCGCGCCCCTCACCTCGCCACCGCATCGGGCGCATCGGCCTCGCCCGCGCTGCCCGCTTTCGCCCAGCGAATCTCCAGGCGATGCGGCAGACAGATGATCGGTGCGCCGTCCCCCTTCAATTCGCCTGTATGCACGCAGATCTGATCGGGACAGTCGGCGCTCTCGATGCGGATCGTGCCGCCGCCCGTCGCGATGACGTTCTCGTGCTCGCCATAGGGCACGCGGATATGGCGCTCTTCCTGCAGTTCCTCCCGCGTGAAGCGATAGATCACCGCGCCGTCCTGCACGACCTCGACCGCGCCCGACTCCGATGCATCTTCGCCGCGAGAAGCGGCTGCGAAGAGCCATGCGCCCGCCGCGCCGAGCAGGAGCGCGGCGAAAAGAGCGAAGAGCCGCGCCTTCTTTCCCCCGTTCATCGAATGACCTCCGCTTCTCCCGTCAGCCCCTCGCCCGCCGAGAAGCGGTCAAGAAGCCCCTCTGTAATCCACACATGCCCGTCCATGCCGACGAGCACCATCTCAAAATCCTGCCGCTCGCGCCAGAAAGCGGCGGCGCGATCCGCGCCCATGACGAAGAGCGCCGTCGACAGCGCGTCCGCCCTGCCGCCCGATGACGCGACGACAGTGGCGGATGCAAGGCCGCTCGCCGCGGGTTTTCCCGTCGCCGGATCGAGGATGTGCCAATAGCGGTTTCCCGCCTCATCCGTGAAGAAGCGCTGGTCGATCGCCGAGGTCACGACGGCGGCGTCCGCGACCTCGACCGTGCCGAGAAGCGCTCCGCCGAAAGGATTCCGAAGCCCCACGCGCCACGGCGTGCCGTCCTCGCGCGCGCCGACCGTCTCGATGTTGCCGCCGAGGTCGAGGAGCGCCGAGCGCACGCCGCGCGACTTGAGCTCCGCCGCGACAAGCTCGCCCGCATAGCCCTTCGCCACCGCGCCGAGCTCGACGCTGCTGCCCTTTTCGAGCCGCGCCGTACCCGCTGCCTCGTCGAGCTTGAGCTTTCCCGCTCCCGTCAAGGCACGCGCCGCCTCGATTTCCTCTGCCGTCGGCACGCGATGCACGCCGCCCGAAAATCCCCAGAGCTTGAGGAGCGGCAGAAGCGTCACGTCGAGTGCGCCCTTCGTCTCCTCGCGCACCACCTCGGAGAGGCGCAGAAGCCGCATCGTCTCAGGCGCGAGCGCGACGGCCTCGCCCGCGCCGCTGTTCAAGCGCACGACGTCGCTTCCCTCGCTCGTCGCGCTCCAAAGCGCATCGAGCGCTTGAAGCCGCTCCTTCGCCTCTCGCGCCGCCTCGGGTGCGCCTTCGCCATAGACCTTGACCGTCATCTTCGTATCCATCGCGAAGAACTCCTCACTCGCTTCCTCTGCGGTGTGGGAAGCGTCGTCGGAAGCCGCGCTCTTCATCTGCGCGGGCAAGCATCCCGCCGAAAGAGAAGCGGCAAAAGAAACGAGCAAAAGGCACAGGGCAAGATGCCCTGCGCCTTGAGCTACTAAATTCTGCAAGCGAATCATAGCTACTTCTTCGCTTCATCGAGCGCCTTCGTCGAGGCCTCGATGAACTGCTCGTAGGAGATCGTCGCACCCGAGATGGCATCGACCTTACCCGGCTGCTGACGCTCGACGAGCTGTGCGCCGTAGGTCGCATTCGCCTTGACGGCATTCTGCGCCTTCTTGTAGTTCTGCGCATCGCTGACCTGGCCGTTCTTCTTGCCGTAGTCCTCGCCCTTCATCGTGCCGTCCTTGTCGATGCCAAAGTATGTCGCGCTCACGATCTTGTGATCCTTAATCGTGATGGCGATCTTACCGTGACCGTACTCAGAGTTCTCGCTGCTCTCGCCGTTGTACGTGCCGTCCTTCGCCTGCGAGAGGTCGATGTCGGCAATCTTCTTGACGGCGACGCCCTGCGCCCCGCCGTCTTTCGGCTCGTCCTTCGCCGCATCGTCACCGCAGCCCGCGAAGAGAGCCGTCGCGAAGGCGACGCCCAAGACCAGCGTCAGAGACTTCCTGCCCAAATTCATTGTTTCGCCCCTTCCTTCAGCTTTGCCGCCGCCTGCTCCTCGGCGCTCTTTTCCACCATGCGCCCATGCTCGATGATGACGCAGCGCTCCGCTGCCGCGCCGACCTCGGCGGAGTGCGTGACCGTGAGGATCGTATGACCCTCCGCGTGCAGTTCGCGGAAGATCTTCATGACGAGGTTCTGATTGACCTCGTCGAGGTTGCCCGTCGGTTCGTCCGCGAGGATGAGCACGGGGTAGTTGATCAGGGCGCGCGCAATGCAGACGCGCTGCTGCTCGCCGCCCGAAAGCTGGCTCGGCAAATGGTCAGCGCGGTCGGCAAGCCCCACGCGGTCGAGCGCTTCGAGCGCTTCCTTCTTGTCGGGGATGCTGTGATAGTACTGCGCCGCCATGATGTTTTCGATCGCCGTCAAGTACGGGATCATGTGAAACTGCTGGAAGACGATGCCGATCTTGTCGCGGCGCAGGAGCGTCAGCTCGTGGTCGGAGACTTTCGTGATGTCGATGCCGTCCAGAAGCACCGTGCCGCTCGTCGCGTGATCCATGCAGCCGATGATATTCATGAGCGTCGTCTTGCCCGAGCCGGAAGGCCCCATGACGGCGAGCCAATCGCCCTTTTCCACCTTGAGGTTGACGTTGTCGAGCGCCTTGACCTTGCCGCCGTAGGCCATCGTCACGTCTTTCAATTCCAATAGACTCATAAAACCCTCCTACTCTCCCCGCAAGACGATGGCGGGGTCAACGCTCGTCGCGATGCGCACGGGAATGAGGCTCGCGACGCCCGTCACGATGACGGACAAGACGACGGCGAGCACGGCGATGCCCGGAGCAAAGGCGATGCCGCGCGAAAAGACGTTGATGCTGACGCTCTGTGCGAAGAGGTAGCCGAAGCCGCTGCCTAAAAGGCCGCCGACAAGGCCGAGCACGCAGCCCTCTCCGAGAAACTCCATGACGATGTTCGCATTCGAAGCGCCGAGCGCCTTCTTGAGACCGATCTCGCGGCGGCGCTCCGTAACAACCGCCGTCATCGTTGTCGTCACGCAGATGAGCGTCAAAATGAGGACGATGATCGTCACGAGAAGGATCAGAACTTCGAGCTTCTTCAAGACGTTGAACTCCGAATGCGCGATCTGCTGCACCTCCTGCGGCTCGATGCCGATATTCGCGGTGCGAATGGATTCCTCGACGGACTTCAAGCTGTCGCCATCGGCGACGACGCTAAGCTGTGCGAGTCCGACGGCGCCGGGCTTTTCGACGATCTTTTGCAGCTCGTCGAGGTTCAGGAAAGCGAACTGCTCTTCCTTGCCGCCCGTCGAGACGATGCCCGAGACGGTGAAAGAGAGCATGGCCTTGCCCTCGCCCGCGCTGACCGATACGGTCTGGCCGATGAGCTTGTCCGTATCACGCGCGATTTTCGAAGCCATCTCGGCACCCAGAAGGATCTCGCGCTCGCCCGCCTTCGGGTACTCGCCCTTGACCATCCAATAGGGGCTGACCTTCTTGATTTCCTCGAAGTCCGTGCCGCCTGTCAGGACGGGCTGCTTGTTAACCTCAAGGCGCTCGTAGAGAAACGGCGCAAGACCGACGACGTCGCGTCCCGCCAGTGCCTCACGCGCCTTCTGCAAGGCGGCGGAGTCGAAGGTCTTCGCCTCGCCCGCCGGCAAGAGCAGCACGTTCGCGCCGTAGGCGCGGAACTCGCGCCCGAGCTGCGCGGGCACCTCGCGGTAGACCGTGATCATGCCTGAGATGATCGCCGCGCCGACCGCGACCGCCAGGAGCGCAACGAACATGCGCGACTTCTGGCGGAAGAGCGCCCGCACGATCATGCGCAGAAACATTTCCAGTATCTTTATTCTTCCTGCCATATCAAATCACCTGCCATGAAGGACGCTTGCGGGCTGCAAGGAGAGAAGCATGCGGATGGCGGGCAGGCTGCCGATGAGGAGCATCAGAGCCATGAGTCCGCCCACGATGGGGATGACGACGAGGTTGTTCGCAATGCTCGATCCGAAGACCGTCTGCCCGATCGCCTGCGCGAGCGCCAGACCGCCGAAGTAGCCGAAGAAGCCGCCCAAGGCGCCTGCGATGAAGATTTCGGCGAGCACCATGAGGACGACGGAGAGGTCTGTCGCGCCGAGCGCTTTCATGAGGCCGAACTCGCGGCTTCGCTCCATGATGTTCGCACTGACGAGGTTCGACACGCCGAGCGCCGCCGACAGAAGCGAAAGCCCTGTGATGAGCAGCATGAGCATCTGCGTCTTTTCGAGAATCTTGCCCTCGGACTCGGCGATCTGCCGCACGGGCTGCGCCGAAGAACCGGGAATCGCCTCCTCGATCTGGAAGGCGATGGAGCTGACGTAGGCCGTGCAGTACCAGATCTCGCGCTCCTTCTGCGAAAGGCGCTCGGGGTTCTCCGCCGCCTTTCGCGCAAGGTCGTTTTCAGGCGTCGTGACGGCGGAAACCTCGATCTTGTCGATCTTTCCGGCAGCGCCCAGAAGCTCCTGCGCGAGCGCGAGGTTCACGGTCAGAGCATCATCCTCTGCGCCGCCGCCCGTGACGACACCCGTGATCTTTAGCGTCCTTTCCGCGCCGTCCTTCGTGCGATAGGAAACTGTATCACCGGGCTTTAGCCCCAGAGCGTCCGCGAGCTTCGCGCCCGCCAGCGCCTCGTCGGGGCTTTCCGTCGGCCACGCGCCGTCGATCTTCCACCACGACTTCATTTCCTTCTCGCCCGTCTGCATCTTCTCGCCTGTCGGCAGTTCAAGCTCATGGTCGAACCACGTGCCCATGATCGGCACATTCCTGCCGTCCGCGAGAGCGATTTCGCCCGAAAGTTCGGGCGCGAAGGCGACGATGTTGTTCGTCCAGAAGATTGTCTTGATCTTCGCCGCATCCGCCTCGTTCAAATATTCTTTGCGTCCGCCCTCAAGGCCGTAGACGTCCTGCAGCACGGAAGCCGTCTTCGGCGTGACCGTGATGTTCGCGCCGTAAGCCTTTAGCTCCTGATTGACCTTCTCGCCGATGTCGAACATGACGTTGAGCATGGCGGCGGCCAGCGATACGCCGAGAGCCGCCGTCAGCGCGATGAGGAAGAAGCGCTTCCTCTGGCGAATCAGCGCGCCCTTTACCATCTGCCAAAACATTGTATCCCTCCTTCACGCATCAGCGGAACACGTCGCGCGCCTTGTCCAAGGCGTCCTGCGGCACGCGCAGCTTGCCGTCCGCCACGCTGTATTCGAGCGGAATCGGGTTGCAGCCGCCCTTCGTGCCGATCGTCGCCTTGTTCATCATGACGTCGCACAGGCGGCAGATGACCTGCCCGTCTTTTTCGTAGTAGCCCGTCGGACCGCAGATCTCGCAGGCGTCAAGCCCGACGCCGTAGGAATTTCCGCCCTTTAAGATCACGATGTAGCGCACCATCTGGCCGCTCGCCGTCTGATAGACGAAGCGGTGCAGATGTCCGTCGTTGACCACGGAGAGATCCACGTCGACGAAGCCGTCAACCGCCGTCACAGGGACAGCGGGCACGAGTTCTTCCTTGCGGTTCGCATAGCTCGCGCCGAAGCTCGACAAGAAGACCATGCCCGCGAGAAACAGCACCGTCGCCGTGCCCCAGCGCCTCTTGTGCATCGCCTGCATGATCATGCGGCGGTACTCGGCGGGATTCGTGCCGGCAGGACGCGCCGGCTTCTTCTGGGAGAAGAGCGTCAGCGGCACGAAGAGCAGCGCGAAGAAGATGATGAAGATGAGCCACGACGAGTGGTCGATGATCGGCGCCATGATGGAAAGCAGCGCCGCGCTGTCGAGGATGTGCCGCGCCATCAGCACCTGCACGAGGAAGATCCCCTGCTGGATGAACATGGCGCCCGCCTGAATGACGAAGACGAAAAAGAGCCGCCTCGGGTTGAGCGCCGCCGCCGCCTTGTAGGCGACGAAGGAACTGACGACGCCGAAGAACAGCCCCGCGGCAAAGCCCGCGAGCTTCACGGCGACCGTCTGCGTCATGTAGTCGCCCGCCGCCGAGATGATCGTGCCGACGGGGATGAGCCAAAGCTCCATGCCGTGATAGAAGAAGAGCAAGACGCCGATGACGCAGGCGGAAACCTGCAGCGGGCGCGAAAGCTCCTCCTTCTGCCCCGCGCCGCGCGCGAGCATGGCGACGAGCACGACCTCGGCGATCATGGCGACGGCGATCGCGCCGGCTTCGGCGACCTCGCGGCTCACGGCGTTTCGCGTGCCGACGCGAGCTGCCACGATGGCGACGGAAAGCCAGAAGCCCCAATGAATCGCGGTGTTATAATTGCGGCGATACTTTTCGAGCGGCAGCCGCCGCAGGATGGCGAAAAGGATGCCGAGCGGCACAGCAAGCGTCAGCACCTGCTCCATCGCCGGCACAAACTGTTGCAGGAACATCTGCAGCATATTCTGCACCTCACTTTATCTATAGGAATATGAAAGCAAAGCCCACCGCCACCCATTGGATGGTGGTGGGCTTATGCCCTTTAAGAGAACGAGGTTCGTCTCACGGACAGGTCAGCAGCGGTCAACGTCTGCCAATCGCGCTGCGCCTTCGGCTTGCGCTCTTGGGACGTTTTCGCATACGAGCCGTTGCCCAATCAGCTTCACCCTTTCAGGGTTCGCTTCTTGGACGGCTCAGCACTACCAACGACGAGGCACGTAGTTGAAGACCCAATCCATCGTCACAGGCTCATCCCAGAAGCGACCCTTGACGCCCGTCTCATCATCGACGTGCAGGCCGTAGTTCTGGCGATACGGGCTTTCGATGGAGAAGTGCATGTCGTAGGTGCCGGCACCCAGGAGCTTGACGTTCGCGCCGTAGTGCGGGCCATCGTCTGCGTTCATCGGCATGAAGACGCCCTCGACGCTCTGGCCCGTCTCACGCTTCGTGAACTTGTAGTGAACCGTCAGATACGGGATCCACTCGCCGACGCCGAAGCCCGTGTCGTTGCCTTCCGTCGCATGGATATCCGTCTCAATGTGCATGTCCGCCTTGTCCGGCGAAAGCATCATGCCTGCAGGCAGCATCTCAATCGGCTGGAAATAGACGAGCGCTACCTTGAAGTGGTTCGCCTCGTTCTCGATCTCGTCGCCGATCGGGTACTCCGTGAAGCCCGCCGCCGACGCAGAGCCGCCGAGCGTGAAGAGCGATGCCGCTACCGCGCAGACCGCCAACGCTGACTTGAGTTTCTTGAGCTTGAACATTTTCATAAAACACACTCCTCCGAAAAATGATGTAATGAAATTCCTCCTGGACGCCCTTACATAATACGCCCTATATAGATGCGGCAATCCGCTGCACCTGCAAACGGAGCACTTTGCTCCGCCATTGCCAATAATTCTTGAAGAGGCGATCACGCCGCTTTCGGCTTGCGTCTCTTCGCGTAGATGACCATTCCCACGCCAAGAAGCAGCACGAGAAGCTGTGCGCCGAGCGTCTCCGCCGTTGGGAAGATACCCAGAAGATCGACCGTAGGCCAGCCTTCGAAGCGCGTGATGCCGATGACGCCGCCCTCCTGCAGCTCCTCGATGCCACCGCCAACAAAAGTGACGGCCAACAGGAACATCAGGATGCTCGTAAACAGGAAGAACGGACGCAGGGGAATCTTCAAGATGCCATGCTGCATGCCGTAGAAGATCAAGGCCAGCGTCACGCAACCCGCGCCGAAACCTGCCCAAATCATCGTGACGTCGGCGGCCGCGTTGTTGAAGAGCGCTTGATAGAAGAGAATGACCTCCGCGCCCTCGCGGTAGACGGCGAGGAACGCCGCCATGCCCAATGCCCTGGCCGTGCCATGCGTGATGGATTCCTTGACGAGTCCGTCGATGTACTGCTTCCAGTTGTCCTTGTTCGCCTTGCCGCCGAGCCATGCGCTCGTCAAAAGCAGGACGACGACGGCGAAGAGCGCGGTCGCACCTTCGAGCACTTCGCGGCTCATGCCGCCCGTCGTGTTGTTCAACAACGTGTTAAACAGATACGCCGAGATGAAACTCGCGACGACCGCCGCAATCGAGAAGTTGTAGACGGTGCCGAGATGCTTCTCATCCTGCGCGCGCTTCAGATAGGCGATGATCGCGACGAGCACGAGGATCGCTTCCAAGCCCTCGCGAAGGAGGATCAGATAAGCAGGCAGAAACGCCGCCCAGCCTGAACTGCCATGCGCATTTTCGAGCGCCTTGACGTTGTCGTTGACCATCGACTTGAGCTTTTCGGCTTCCTGTTTGACCGTGTCTACGCTCTCGCCATTTTTCATGCTCTTCTTGACTTTGTAGAACTGATACTCAGTCAGACTCGTCTCCTTGGCGGAGACGGAACTGCGCATGACGCTCTCCAAACCCTCTTTTTCATAAATGCCGTAGTAAGATGTATTGACGAGGTCGCGTGCACCCTCGTAGTCGCCCGTCTCGTAGACAGAAACGGCCTGATCGACCATCTGAGCAATGCGATCAGCGACCTCCTGCCACTTCGGTGCTGCATCTGCGCGCGGCACGGCGAAAAGCACGAGTGCCATGCAAAGGAATAAGATTTTTTTCAAGACTCTCACCTTCTTTTTGGAAGTTCCGATACGATTCTTATGTGCCGCCCCCTTACGTCGACGGCGCTTGTCCCCTCGCATGAAGCTCTCGGAGGAACATCTCCTTGTTCACGCGAATGCGCTTGTTCTCATCATCCTCGTAGGCATGACTGCCCGAACCGTCGAACGGGAAGCGCAGGAGACGCATCGTCTTCATCGGCTGTCCATTCGTATCGAGCGCCGGCTCGAATTTGAAGTTGCGAATGGCATTCAAGACGAGCTGATCGACGACGCGGCGTCCCGAAGTCTGCGTGAAGCGATAACCCCTGATATGCCCCTGCGCGTCGATGCTCACGAGGATGCCGACCGTGCCGCGAAAGTCCGTGCCGCGCGTATCAGGCGTATTGCCCGCCGTAATGAGCACGCCAACCGCCTGTGAGGGCGGTGCGGGCGGCAGAGCCTTGCCGTCCTCACCGTTCTTTTTCGCCGCTTCCTCCTGTTTCTGCAGCTCCGCCACCGCCTCGTCCAACTCAGCGGCTTCCGTCGGCGACGTCTCCGTCGGGATAACATCCTCGGGCGGCGTCTCCACAGGCGGCGTCTCAGGCTTCGGCGGTTCGGGCGGTTCCGGCTTCGGCGGATCGGGCTTTTTCTCTTCCATCTCGCCCGAAGAGCCTTCCTCTGGAAGGTCTACGACTTCCATCTCCTGCACCGCCAAGGGATCGCCCTCGAAGTCGAGCAGGGGCAGCGCGAGAGCCAGTCCCAGCCAGACGAAGAAGTGCAGAAAAATCGCCGCGACGACCGTCGTGCGCCAGTAGCTCTTGAACCGCATCTCACTGCCTCCCCGCTGTCTCCGTCGCGATGGAGACGTGCTTCGCGCCCGAGCGCTTGAGGAGGTCCAAGACGCGCACGACGGCTTCATAGTCGGCCTTCTTGTCGCCGCGCAACACGAACACCGTATCGGGATCACTCGCCAAGGAAGCCTTCATCTTGTCCGCAAGGTCTTCATTCGGCAGTTCGTCCTTGTCATAGAGCACATCGCCCTTATCCGTCACCGTGATCGGCACGATGTTCGGGCGCGTCTCCATCTTTCCCGCAGCCGCCTGCGGCAGAGCGACCTGCACCGTGTTCGTCTGCACCATGTAGATCGTGCTGATCATGAAGAACACGAGCAAAAAAAGCATGATGTCGATCATCGGGATGATCATGACGAGCGGTTCTTTCGTAATACGAAAATCACGCCGCATGGCCATCCTCCCCCGTCTTCTTCAACGCGTTCCGCACAGCGGCGGCCGCCTTGTCGAGCATGGCGAGCATCTCGTCAAGCTTCTGCACGAAGTACGTATGCACGATCAGCGAAAAAATCGCCACGCAAAGCCCCGTCGCCGTCGCGATCAGCGCCTCGCCGATGCCGCCCGTGATGGCAAGCGGCTCGCCCGCACGCACGCTGAAGATGCTGAACGACTCAATCATACCCGAAATCGTACCGAGAAGCCCCAGGAGCGGTGCCATCGTCACGATCATCGACAAGTAGTTGAGCCTCTCCCTCAGGCGCATCGCCATATCGGCGTACGCCGTGTCGAGCGCGAGCGTCAAGTCATCGCCCGCCGCCGCCGCACGCACGCCGATTTCGGCGATGTACGCGGGCGCCGTGTTCTCCGTCCGGCAAAGCTCCGCTGCCTGCTTCAAATCGTGCTCCTTCAGGAAAGCCGGCAGCTTCGCGACGAAATCGCTCGCGCCCCTGCCCGCCTGACGGTAGAAGCGGAACCGCTCGATGGCAATGACCGCAACAACGATCGAACACACCAAGAGGACGTACATGACAGGGCCGCCCTTTTGAAACAACTCCCACGTATTTTCCACGAGAACATCTCCTTCAATGATTTTCTATCTGAACACCGCTGATAGCGGTTATTCCTATCACATTTGTGAGTATAGCACATACATCGTTAAAATTCAATCTGAAAATGAAATTTGTTCATTTTTGAAGAAAGATTCACTTTTATTTGA
The DNA here is from genome assembly GCF_963528755.1 of uncultured Selenomonas sp. Taxonomy (GTDB): domain Bacteria; phylum Bacillota; class Negativicutes; order Selenomonadales; family Selenomonadaceae; genus Selenomonas. The sequence continues at coordinate 22,162 of NZ_CAURXA010000004.1, read as the reverse complement.
CCTTATATGCAGCAGGTGCATGCTATCCGTAAGGAATGCAGCGTCGACATCTGAAAACGCCGCAACATCAAAAACACCGCAAGCACAATGCCTGCGGTGTTTTTGATGCGCCTAAGCGCATATTTTCATATTTCTACGAAGCGAAGCCGCTCTTACTCGGCCGGAATGATGAACGAAAGCGAGCTGAAGATCTTCTCCGTCACGATCGGATCGTCCGTCGGGAAGGCGACTTCGACGCCGATGACGTTGAGGCCGTTGTTCGCCACACGCACGGTGATGTAGCCGTTCGCATCCGCGTTCGTTTCCGTCGTGAGATCGCCAAGAACGTCAGCGATAACGGGCGCATTCGCATACGGCTGGCCATCCTTGTAGATGCGCAGGCGCAGCGCGTCGCCACGGCGAAGCGTCAGGGGATTGACTGCGGGAACGATCTGGATCGGCACATTGTAGAGCCCGCCCGGCTTCACAGCCGCATTCCAGTAATGCACATTGTACTTGCGCGCGTACGTCACTGCCTTGAGATTTTCAACGCTCGCGTAGTCGCGCGTCGGAATGACCTGGCCGTCCGTCGTCTTGGCGAAGTAGCCATAGTCGAAGAAGGTCGCCGTCACGCCGAGGTCGTCGCCCGGCACGATCGTCACATGGTTGCCCGCATCGACGCGCTCGACCGTCGTCGGCTCGAAGTTCACATCGTAGGCGTCGATGCGCTGCACGCATGCGGGATCGTAAGCGTTGTCCAACGGACCTTCACCGAGCACGAGCGCCTTCTGATCGAGGCGGTTCGCATAGAACACGCCGTGCGCATCCGTCGGCGCCGCATACATACCAAGTCCTACAAATGCGCCAAGCGCCGCTGCCAAAAGCTTCTTCTTCATTCTTCATCCTCCCATCGAGAACAATTCACTCTGCGGAACACATTTGTTCCATACCTTTACATTATAGTACAAATGATATGAATTTGCAACTCCTCCTCAGATCACATACTCCTCGCAAAGCGCACGATAGCACTCCTCCCCCTTCTCCGTCAGCAGGTAGTAACCGCCCGAACGGCGCACGATGCCGGCTTCCTTCAATCTCTCGCTGACGCGCCGCATCTCCCTTTCGCTCCAGCGCAGGTGCTCGGCGATGTCGCGCACAGCGTTTTCCTCGCTGTAAAGGTTCTCGGCGGTATGCGTGCCGAGGTGGATGATCAAAAGCTCCTCCTTGAGCCGCGCCTTGCGCCGCATGCGCTTCAAACGCCGCGTGATGACGCCCTTCGGATAGACGAAGACGGCGACGACGTAGATGAGCATGTTGACGAGAGCGCACATGCCCGCCATCGAAGCGTTGAAGTGAAGCGCGAGGCCGTAGCCGATGGCGCTGCCGAGGACACCGAAGAACACGGCGAGAAAGAGCGCGTGATGCAGGCGCTTCGTGAAGAGAAGCGCCGCCGCCGCGGGCGCGATGAAGAACGAAATGACGAGGATCGAGCCGACGGCGTCGAATGCCGCGACCGTCGTCAGGGAAATCAGCGTCATGAGCGCGTAGAAGATCGCGCCCGTCGCCATGCCGATGAGACGCGCGTTCTCCTCGTCAAAGGTCGAGAGCTTGAGTTCCTTGTAAAAGAGCGTGATGAACGCCGCATTGACGAGGAAGATCGCGCCCATCTTGACGGTGGAGGATGCAATCTCGTGCCCGAAAAGCGTCACCGTATCGAGTCCCGCATAGACGACCTCGCCCATCAGCACCATGTCAGTGTCGAGGTGCACGTTGCCCGCATACTTGCTGATGAGGATGACGGCGAGCGAGAAGAGCACGGGAAAGACGATGCCGATCGCGTCGTCGCTCTTCGTCGTCTTCGTCTTTCCCAGAAGCTCGACGAGCAGCACGGTCACGACGCCCATGAGCGCCGCACCGAAAAGCAGCCACGGTGACGAGAGGTCGCGCACGAGGAAGAACGCGAGCACGATGCCGAGGAGCACCGTGTGACTGATCGCATCTGCCATCATCGAGAGATTGCGCAGGAGCAGGAACACGCCGGGCAGGGCGCACGCCGCCGCCGTCAGGGCGAGCACGACGAAAGAATCGGTCATGCCTCTTCCCTCCTTCCGCGCTTTCTGAACGCACCCCGCTTGCCGAAGAACATGGACAAAAAGGCGATGGCAGAGGCTGCCAAAATGATGCTCGGCCCCGTCGACATGCCCTGCTCCAGCGTGCTCACATAGGTGCCTGCGAGAGCTGCGACGACGCCGAAGACGGCGCTCAGGAAGAGCACGTGCGCAAAATCGTCCGACCACTGGCTCGCCGCGACGCACGGGATGATGAGGAAGGAGCTGATGAGAATCGCGCCGACCGCCTTGATGCCGATGCCGATGACGGCGATCGTCAAAAAGGGCAGCAGGACTTGCAGCAGGCGCACGGGAAGCCCCACGGCACGCGCATACTCGGCATCGAAGACGAAGACCTTCAGCTCCTTGTAGAACGCGAAGAGCAGCGCCGCGCAGAGCGCAGCGACGAAGGCGATGAGCTTCACATCGGCTTCGAGCATGTACGCCGCCTGCCCGAAAATGTACGTCTCAAGCCCCGCCTGTGACGCGCCGCGATAAGCTTCGTTCCCCTGAATGAAGCTCTTCAAGACCATGCCGAGGCCGAAGAAGCCCGAGAGGAATACGGCGAGGTTGGCATTGAGTCCGACGCGCGTGTTCTCGTGCGCCGCCTGAATGGCGAAAAAGGTGACGGCGGCCGCCGCCATTGCGCCGACGAGCAGCACGGCGGGGCTTCGCGTCGAAAACGCCATGAAGGCGAGGACGACGCCCGGAAACGTCGCATGTCCGATGGCGTCGCCGATGAGGCTCTGCCCCTTGTAGACGCTCAGAGCGCCGACGGGCGCCGCGACCGCCGCGAGAAGTGCCGTGCCGAGGGCGATGATCTGGAAAGCGTAGTTCATCAGAATGTCCATCGTCAACGCTCCTTCGGACGGAAGGCGAGCGCGAGCGCCGCTTCCTTGTCCATATCCTTCAAGTAGCCGCTCGCCTTGATCGTACGATTCAGAACGACGAGGTAGTCGAAGTACATGTCGAGCGTCGAAAGATCGTGATGCACGGCGATCACCGTCTTCCTTGCCTTCTGCAGCGCGACGAACTTATCCATGACGATGCGCTCCGTCGTCTCGTCCACGCCCGCCAGCGGCTCGTCCATGATGTAGAGGTCGCTTTCCTGCGCGAGTGCGCGCGCGATGAAGACGCGCTGCTTCTGGCCGCCCGAAAGCTCCGAGATCTGGCGCTCGGCGAGCTTTTCAAGCTGCATCTCAGCGAGCGCCGCCCTCGCCCTCTCGCGATCCTCCCTGCCCGGGCGGCGCATGAGCCCGATATGCACATAGCGTCCCATGAGCACGACATCGAACACCGTCGTCGGGAAATCCCAGTTGACCGCGCCGCGCTGCGGCACATAGGCGATGCGCTCGCGCACCTCGTCGATCGTCTTGCCCCAAAGGCGCACATAGCCCGCGACGGGCTTCTCAAGACCGAGGACTCCCTTCAGGAGCGTCGATTTTCCTGCGCCGTTCGGCCCGACGATCGCACATCGTACACCCGTCGGCACATCGAGATCGATGTCCCAGAGCACCGCGCTCTCGCGGTACGCCATCGTCACATCCTCCACATGAAGCAGCATCTTTTCTCCCATATTCCGCCTTCTTTCCCTAGAATCAGCCAACTCGACCGCATCGAACGGAAAAAGCAAAAAAGGGCGGTCGCCCGCCCTTCTTCCCTTTTTCCTTACTTCAGATGACGGACGATCAGATCGACGTCAAACCGATACATGTCGATGAACGTATCTCCCTTCTGCCCTGCGGGTGCGAGCGAATCGGAAAACAGTTCATTCCCCTCGCCGCCGACGATCTCGACATCGAAGCCCTTCGACCGCACGATTTCCTGCAGCTTCTTCATGCGCTCGGGATTCGTCGTACTCTCGGCGAAGACCGCCTTGACCTTGTGCTCGACGATGAAGTCTGCGGTCTTTTCAATGTCAGCATTCGCCACCTCAGAATTCGTGCTCACGCCCTGCGGCGCGACGACCGTCATGCCGTAGCTCTTGGAGAAATAGTTGAAAGCGTCGTGCGGCGTGACGAGGTTTCGCTTGCCCTCGGGAATGGACGCAATCTTCTCCTTGACCTCGGCGTCGAGCGCATCGAGCTTGGCGAGGTATGCAGCCGAGTTCGCCCGAATCTCCTTCTCATGCTCGGGCACGAGCTTGGAGAGACTATCCGCCGCCTTCTCCGTCGCCTTCTTGTAGAGCGCAATGCTGAACCAGAAGTGCGGATCGACGACGCTCTCGCCGTCCTCTTCCATGCGCAGTACAGCGTCCGCCGGGAAGTCCGCCGTCACCGCCGTACCGCGCTTTTCAAGGATTTCGACCATCTTGCCCTCGAAATGCAGCCCGTGGTAAAGCACGAGATCGGCATCCTTGAGCTTTTTGAGGTCTGCCGGCTGTGCGACGTAAAGATGCGGGTCTTCGCCTGCCGGAATGACGAGGTCAATATCGACGTAGTCGCCCGCCAGCTCCTTCGTCATGTCGGCGAGAAACGACGTCGTCACCGTGACCTTCTTCTTGCCCGAGGGCGCATCCCCCGCTGCACCGCCGCAGCCCGCCGTCAGAAGCGCCGCCACGAGGCACAGAGCCAGCAGAAACAGCCCCTTGCCGTTCCCACGAAGCATCCTCTTCAAAAAATTCATATTGCACCTTCTTTCGAGATTTTCTTAGCATGTAGTATAGCACGTTCCTCGAAGGTTGTAAATGAGATAGAGTATCATTATTTTATTTATATATGAAGGTTTTGTGATAAGATTCATCTATAAAGCAATTCGTCAAAGCTTCCTAAAAAAAACAGCATGCGCTCCCATCGGAAACACATGCTGTTTGAGTGCCTTGCGGCGTTTTGCTTTATGTGATTATGTGGTATGCAGGATGCGTCGCCTTATCCCTTCTGCACTTCTTCGCCGAGAAGCCGAAATACCGTAGCGCATACAAGGGCCGATACTGCCAAAACGATGGTGCTCATAATGAATAACCTCCTGTTTTCATCCAAATAAATCATGCAATACTTCAAATCAAATGTCCGAAGCACGGAATTTTCTCTTCATCCATATAAGCAGCTCTTTTCCTCTTCGCGTTCGGGAGAAGCTGCTTACATGTTTTATTATACACGTAAAATATATTTTGTCAAATGTAATTTTATAAAATATCATTTTTTCATATTTTATTTTTCTACATTTCGTTTGCTTGTATTTTATTTATCTGATAAAATATCGAAAAAGCACTGAAACAAGAATCATTCTATGGAGATGTTGTCAATGGCAAAAAAGAAATTCGATCCGCTTCTGCTGGAAAATCAGTTTTGTTTCCCACTCTACGCCACAGGCCGCAAGATCGTGGCCGCCTACAATCCCTTTCTGAAAAGGATCGGTCTGACCTATGCACAGTACGTCACGATGATGGTGCTCTGGGAAGAGCACACCGTCACCATGCACGATCTCGGCAAGCGCCTGTACCTCGACTCCGGCACCTTGACGCCCGTGCTCAAGAAGTTGGAAAGCATGGGGTATCTGAAGCGCCGCCGCAAGGCGGACGATGAGCGCGTGGTCGTCGTGGAGATCACGAAGGAAGGGGAAGCCCTGCGCGAAGAGGCGGAAAAGATTCCCTATGCGATGGGCTGCCTCGTCAATAAAAAAGGCACACTGTTCACCCTCGAAGAGGCCGAGGCGCTGAAGGAGCAGCTCTATCGCATCCTTCGTGCATTGGAATGACACAGCACAGCGCGGCTATTGACAATTCAAGAAAAAGGGGTAAGATAATAAATATACCCTATCCATTCAGAAAAATTTTCCATTATGTGTATAGCAAAGGAGAGATCCATCATGAGTGAAAATTGCAGCAGCGGCTGCAGTAGCTGTTCCTCGGCGGGCGGCTGCGGCGGCGCACAGCAGGAGCCACAGAGCCTTCTTACACCACCGAACGAACACAGCCATGTCAAGCGCGTCATCGCCGTCATGAGCGGCAAGGGCGGTGTCGGCAAGTCCCTCGTCACCTCGCTTCTCGCGACCGCCATGGCGCGGCGCGGCCATCGCGTCGGCGTGCTCGACGCCGACATCACGGGGCCTTCGATCCCGAAGGTCTTCGGCGTCAAGGGCGAAGTAGAGAAGGCGAACGCCGATGCTGCAGGCATCCGACCCTTGAAGAGCGCGGGCGGCATCGACATCATGTCGATCAACCTGCTCTTGAAGGAAGAGTCCGACCCCGTTGTCTGGCGCGGCCCCATCGTCGCGGGCGTCGTGCAGCAGTTCTGGCAGGACGTCGTCTGGGAGAATGAGGACTATCTCTTCGTCGACATGCCGCCGGGAACGGGCGACGTTCCTCTGACCGTGCTGCAGTCCCTGCCCATCGACGGCATCATCGTCGTGACCTCGCCGCAGGAGCTCGTCTCCATGATCGTCGAAAAGGCGGTCAAGATGGCCGGACTGATGAACGCCCCCATCCTCGGCATCATCGAGAACATGGCGTACTTCAAGTGCCCCAACTGCTCGGCAGAGCACAAGATCTTCGGCGACAGCCACATCGAGGAGATCGCCCGCGACTACTACCTGCCGCTTCTCGCGCGCCTGCCGATCGAGCCGAAGCTCGCCGCGCTCTGCGACGCCGGCAAGATCGAGTCGTTCGAGGGCGACTGGGTCGACGCTGCGGCGTTACTCTTGGAAGAACTGCCCGAGCATGATGCAACCGAGGTCGATGACTTCAAAGAATCGTAAACTGCTGTCCCGCAAGGGACGCAAACTATAGGAATCACTGATAAATTCAGCCACCCATCTTCACACATCTGCGCTGTCCTCTCGTCGTCGACAAATCCTCGACGTAGCACCGCTACGCCTGCGGTTTGTCTCCTCGATAGATACAGCGCATCTGTGCAAATCTGGGCGACCTCATTTTATCAGCGCTTCCTATAGCGAAAAGCCGCTCAGTACCGCCATCTCAGCACAGAAGGCGTATCGGGGGGCTTTTTCTTCTTCCATTTTCCGCGATACGACAAAACGAAAAAAATCCATTAAAATCAGAAAAAATTTCTCGAAGGATTTTTCCTCAGAACGTCGAAGGCTAATAGAGTAAAGTTTCAACTCAACGTAAATCAATGGAGATGGTTCTAATGAAAAACATGACCGTGGCAAACAAGATTCTGTTCTCTTTCAGCATCTTGCTCATTGCCTTCATTGCTTTCGGCGTCTTCGCCTATCATTCCGTAAGTGAACTCGACGATCTCAATACGGGGATCAACCAACGCACGACCCTCGTCGCCAATTCGAACAGGGTCGCGCAGGCCATGCAGAAGACGCGCCTCTACATCTTCTATCAGGTGGTGTCAACTGATCCTGCGCAGAAACAAGATTTCGCCCAAAAGATCCAAGATGCGCGTCAGGATGTGGATGATGCGTTCAATGCCCTGCGCGAGGCAAAGAAAAACACGGATTTCGGCTCGCCCGACATCACGAAACAGGCGCTCTCCGAACTCGATGCAGAGCAGGAACTTTGGGAGAACTACAAGCGCATGAGTCAGGCGGGCGATGCCATGAAGAAGGCGGACAATCGGGAAGAGGCCGAAACCTTCATCCTTGCGCCCGAGCTCGTCAAGGCGTTCGATGCCGCTGTCGCCGGCATCAACCAGGACGCTCAGAACTGCATCAAAGACGCTGCGACGCAGAAGGAACTCAGCCAGGCAAAAGAAACGCAGATCGCCGTCATCACCATCGTCGCTCTGCTCCTCGTCATCGCCCTGACGCTCGCCGTCCTCTACTGGCTGCGCCGCGAAATCAACAACGCCGTGCAAGGATTCCTGCAGGCCGTGCGCCGCGCCGCAGGCGGCGACCTCAGCGTTCATGCGCCCGTGGAGAATCAGGACGAATTTGGTGAGATGGCGACAGCGTTCAACGGCATGATTGACAACATGCGCTCGATGACGAAGAAGATCCAAGACACCGCCGCTTTCGTCTCCGACACATCCGAGCAGCTCACGGCGAACGCCAACCAGTCTGCTGAGGCCACGCAGAGCGTCGCTCAGTCCATCACGGAGGTAGCCGAGTCCGCTGCCGTCCAGATGGATTCTCTCGGCGAAACGAAGCATGAGATTGACGCCCTGTCCGACGGCATCAGCCAAGCCGTCAGCCGCATCGCCACGATCCGCAAGAACATCGAGGACACCGTCGAGCGCGCCAACGAAGGTAATGACCTCGTGAAATCGACCGTCGAGCAGATGAACACAATTTCTGAGACGGTCGACCAATCGGCGCAGATTGTCGAAAAGCTCGGTCAGCGCTCGCAGGAAATCGGCGAGATCATCTCGACGATTTCGGGCATTGCCGAGCAGACGAATCTCCTCGCTCTGAATGCCGCCATCGAGGCTGCGCGCGCCGGCGAGAACGGACGCGGCTTTGCCGTCGTCGCCGAGGAAGTCCGAAAGCTCGCCGAAGAATCCCAGCAGGCAGCACAGCAGATCGGCGACCTCATCAGTTCCATCCAGACCGAGACGGAGCAAGCAGTCAGCGCCATGAAGGACGGCCGCGAACAGGCTGAGAAGGGGCTGGAGAATGTCTCTTCGACAGGCCAGGGCTTCTCGCGCATCCTAGAGCTCATCCGCATCTGCAGCGACGACAGCGCACAGATCACCGACACAATGCAGATCCTCGACGGACGCATCCACACGATCGTGAACCTCAGCGAGAACGTGAACAATTCCGCGAAACGTGCGAGCGACGCCTCGCAGAATGTATCTGCCGCCACCGAAGAGCAGGCCGCGGGCATGGAAGAAATCGCCGCAAGCTCGCGTGGCCTTGCAGACTCCGCAAAGAATCTGAAGGAAGAATCCGTCAAGTTCAAAGTGTGACACCGCATCTTTACATGAAAACCCCGCAGGCTCCAGACCTGCGGGGTTTTCATGTGCAAAGGGACGAAAAACTCCAGCAAAAATCTCTTCCTGCCGGAGTTCCTCATTCTTCCTATACGTCTTATTCTCCCGACAGCATGATCTTGCCGGGGCGCTGCGGCGCCCAGAGACTGCCCATGAGGCTGAAACGCGCAGGAGCTTCGACCTCCATGTGCGTGTACGTCTTTCCCTCCTGGTAGTTCGAGGCGAATGCTTCCTTCATGCCGCAGAAGCGATGGCGTTCCTCACTGTACGGAAGCGTGGGATCGGGAATGACATAGTAATCGTCCGAACCGTCGCCCTTCTCAACAGCCCAGAAGTCGCCTTCATCCCTCGTTTCAAACGTCGGTGGCGCATTCGGGTTCGTCTTCCGATCCTCAGGATTCGTGCAGGTGAACCGTTTGCTGGAGAACTCCGCCAAGAGGCTGGCAAAGCGCGCTTTTTGCAGAGCGGGGTCTTCTATATCGTTCGCCTCGCTGTACGCTTCCATAAAGCGTACGATCGGCGGTGATTCCGGCTCTCGTTCAGGCTCTGGCATCGGCTCAGGCTCAGGCTCTGGTTCAGGCTCAGGCATCGACTCTGGCTCTGGCATAGGCTCAAAGGGAGAGTCGATGTCCTCGGGCGGCTCTGCCGCAAAATCGTCCTCGCCGCAAACGCGCCGCCGCAGTTCGCGAACTTCCTTTCTCAGCTTGATATAGCCGACAAGCCCGACAACGATCAGCGCTAGCAGCATGAAGACCATGAACGATTCAATCAAGAGCGTCACATGGTAAAATTCCTCGACGTCTTCGAACAACATACCGACCGTACCACGCAGCTGCTCAAGCTCCTGCGGGTCGATGCGGGCGGCGAAGGCCTGCGCACTCCATCCCCCAAAAGCACATGCGCTAAGCACGAAGGCTCGCCACCCCGCACGCTTCATCCAACCCTTTTTCATTTCCAGCATTCCTCCCTTGCGCCAGGACGATTCGTACCTCTGCATGAAATCCTCCTCATGCAACTTTTTCCATCACCGTCCGGCTTCAGTAAGCGCAGATATATTCGATGCTTCCTGAAAATACTTTGTCTCGAACTCCTCGACTGGCATGGGCTTCGCAAAGAAATACCCCTGGAACATATCGCAGCCAAGCGACCGAAGATGCTCGACCTGCTCCTTCGTTTCCACGCCTTCCGTGATGACGCGCATGCCGAGCCACTTTGCCATGGCGATGACGGCATTCAATATGACGGAACTACGCTTTGGATTACCCGTCTGGCGCAAGAACCCCATATCGATTTTCAGAATGTCCGCCTCGATGTCCTTGAGCATGGAAAGCGAGGAGTAGCCGCTGCCGAAATCATCGATCTCGACTTCAAAGCCCGCCTCCTGCAGACTGCGGATGAGCTTGCTATACTTTTCGATGTCTCCCATCAAGGCCGTCTCTGTGATTTCCAGCTTCAGCTGTTTGGCGTCGATGCCATGCCGCTTCACAATGTCCGTCATCGTCTGGAAAATGTCGAGATGAAGCATGTCATTCACGGAAATGTTGACGGAGATCGTAAGCCCTTCCTTTTCTGTTCCCTGCCAACTTTTCAGAATCGCCGCCGCCTCTTCCCAGACATATTGGTCAAGGCGATGAATCTGTCCCGCATTCTCCAGTATGCCGATGAATTGCCCAGGCGCGAGGAAGCCTTTTTCGGGATGATCCCAGCGCACGAGTGCCTCCGCGCCGAGCAGTTCGCCTTCCGTCGAAACCTGCGGCTGCAGGTAGACGGCGAGCTGGCGCTCGGCCAAGCCTTCCTCGAAACTTCCCAAGATTTCCTTTTCGCGCAGTGTGCGCTCCATCAAGGCATCGTCATAGAATGCCACCTTGTTGCCGTTCTCATCGTGCAAGAAGGAAAGTGCAAGGTGCGCACGATCGCACATGACGGAAACGGGCATCTGCAGCTCCTGGATCTCATAGATGCCGAGATGAATGTTCAACTTGAATGAATTGCTGTCGAACGCCTGTCCCAAATGTTCCAGGCCGTCGAGCAAATCCTTTTCCGTAAAGCGCGATTTGTCCACATAGGCGGCAAAATGGTCGCCGTGCAGACGCGCTGCCGCGCCCGAATCCATGGCAAGGTCGGTGAAAAATTCCGCCAGGCTCTTCAGGATCTCATTTCCTTTCTCTTCGCCGAGAAGCTCGTTGACCAGTTTAAAATCCTTGATGTTCGAACAGATGATGCAGCGTTTTCCCTTCACGCCGTAGTCAAGTTCCTCGCGCACAGCGCCGTAGAAGCCCTCGCGGTCATAAAGTCCCGTGAGCTTGTCGCGCGACCATGATGACGTCTCGTCCTGCTCCTCCATCTCTCCCTGCCGGTCACGGATCGTGTAATAATAGCCCTTGTAATGCCCGTCCGCGTCAAAGAGTTTCGCCATCGTCACCCGATAAACGAATCGCTCGCCTTCGAGGAAGAATTCCTGCTCCCACGCTGCCGCGCTTTCCCACGGAAAATCCCAGCTTTCGTCCTTGAGCCACGTCATGAAGAAAGTGCGCAGAGCCTCAAGCTCGCCCGGCGGCACCTGGAAGGCACGGTATGCTTCAAGGTTGGCATAAATGCAGGAATCCTCTATATTGAAGCACAAGACGCCCGCATGAGCCGTATCTTTCGCACGCGAAAGAAGTTGCAGCACCTCGCGGTCACACATCGCGCGCGTATCCGCATTGCGCGGGTAGTTCGTCACCAGTTCTATCGTACAATGCAGGATACTCTTATCCGGCATCTCGATCTCAACCGGTGCGGAAAGGATATGGTAGATCTTGTCGGCCGAAATTTCATCCTTTTCAAAGTTTGACTGCGTCTCGGCGGCGCAGAAGCTCGTGCAGTGCCGGCAGCGACGCGTCCTTCCCCAAGTGGTGAAGCAACGCCCCTCGCGCTGCACCGTACCATCTGCTTCAAGATGAAGCACCTCACATGCCTTTGCATCCACAAAACGAGCGAAATCATATATATGTGCAAGATTTTGCTCCAGCTGACGCGCTTCCTGCATACTGAATCTCGCCATGCATTTCCCTCCTAAAGATACCACGGAGAGGACAGTCGCGCCATCCAAATTCCTTGGCGTAGTTCTCATGAAATCTCAATCAACCGAGTCTATTCTACCATGAAAATCCAAGAGGTCAAGCCCAAAGGGCGCAGAGCGATTGGCTTTTTCATGTAAGGGCGGCATACAATTTCCACAAAGTGGACGTTTGTGCGTGTAGTTTACCATGAAGCCCCAAGAGGTCAAGCCATAGGCGCAAACCGATTGGCTAGGCTTCTGTAAGGGCGACGCACAATTTCCACAAAGTGGACGTTTGTGCGTGTAGTTTACCATGAAGCCCCAAGAGGTCAAGCCATAGGCGCAGACCGATTGGCTAGGCTTCTGTAAGGGCGGCGCACAATGTCCACAAAGTGGACGTTTGTGCGTGTAGCTTACCATGTTCCAGCAGGAAAAGATAGCTTTTCTTTTGGAAGAAAAAACCTTCTGTCATTTTTTCATAGGACGATATACGCCACACCTGCGGCAAGCGGCAGATTCCGAAAGATCCTCCAACCATTCGTCGATTTTCCTGCCTCGGACAATCAACCCGGAAGCAATCTCCGTCAAGGGCAAAAGGACGAAGGCCCGTTCGTGAATATACGGATGCGGCAGGCGAAGCTCTGGCACTGCACTCTCGAATCCTTCGGCGAAGAGCAGGTCGATGTCGATCGTGCGCGGCCCCCAATGCTCCTTGCGCACGCGGCCGAGCGCACGCTCGATGCGCTGAGCGCGGCGCAGGAACACGAGGGGCGAAAGGCGCGTCTCCAAAGCGGCGCAGGCATTAAGAAACGGCGGTTGCTTCTCGTTTCCCCACGGCGGCGTCTCATAAAAAGAGGATACGCGTAGGAGCCGCGTATCCTCAAGATGAGCCAAAAGTCGCAAGGCTCGCCGCACGGAAGCGCAACGGTCACCGAGGTTCGCGCCGAGACCAAGATAGATGCGATACATTCTCTGCGTACGCCCTGCAATATTATGCGCAAGTCCCCGCTCCGCAAGGTGCACGTTCCTCACCCGTTCGCCAGCTCTCGCCTCTTCGCCGTTCATGCGCGGCCCCTCTCGATGCGCACGCAGACGTCGCAGAATGCGCCTGCAAGCGGTGCCTGAGGCTTATGCACGGCGATCTCAACGCGTGTAAGCGCCGCATACTTTTTGAGAAGCTGCGCTGCGATTTCCTCCGCTACCGCCTCGATGAGATTCTTCGCTTCTCCCTCAACAACGGTGCGCACGTCCTCGAACACCTCGGCATAATTGACGCTCCTGCAAAGCTCGTCCATGCGCCCCGCTTCAGCGAGGTCAAGGCAGAGCACGGCATCGACGATGAATTTCTGTCCCTTTTGACGCTCTTCAGCAAAGCAGCCGTGATAGCCGAAAAACTCCATGCCCGAAAGCTCAATCCTGTCCATGCTTCCCGCCCTCCAAGATGATGTCCGCCATGCGGCACATGCGTGCGATCTCCTTGACGTCGTGCACGCGCACGATGGATGCGCCTGCGGCGACGCCCAAAACCGTCGCCGCGCCCGTCGCTTCAAGCCGCTCCTCGACAGGGAGATCGAGCGCATAGCCGATGAAACTCTTGCGGCTCGCGCCCAAAAGCAGCGGATACGCTTCTCCGTCGAGCTTCATCAGCTCATGCAGACGATGCAGTACCTCGATGTTCGTCTCGGGCGTCTTGCCGAAGCCGATGCCCGGATCGAAGATTAGGTTCTCTTTCGCCACGCCCGCTTCCTCGGCAATGGCGCAGCTCTCGCGGAAGAAATCCTGCATAGCTTCGATGACGTCCGTCCTGTACACCGTACCCGTCTGATTGTGCATGACGACGACGGGCGCGTGGTACTCGGCTGCGACGCGAGCCATCGCGCCGCGTTCTTCCGCCGCGTACTGCAGGCCCCATATATCGTTGAGGATGTCCGCGCCAAGCCGCAAGGCAGCGCGTGCCGTCTCCGCCTTGAACGTGTCGATGGAGATCGGCACGGGAATCTTCGGCGCGATATGCTCCAAGAAGGGCGCGAGCCGCTCGATCTCCTCTGCCGCCGACACGGGCACGAAGCCCGGGCGCGACGACTCCGCGCCGACGTCGATGATCGCCGCGCCGTCCTCGACCATCGAAAGCGCGTGGTCGAGCGCCTTATCGAGCGTGTTCCACTTGCCGCCGTCTGAGAAAGAGTCGGGCGTCACGTTCAATATGCCCATGACGAGCGTCCCTTCGCCGACGGTCAGCTCCTTGCCCGACGGCAGTCGGTAATGCCTCTTCGCCTTCATCTGCCTCATCCCTCCTTCGCTCCGCGCATCAGAAGATCCCATGCCTCCTTGCCAAGAGCCGCATCGGCGGCGATCGTGCCGCCCGTCTCCGAAGTCAGCGTGCGCGTCCCGGGTGCAAGCTCGCCGCGCATCATCATGCACAGCTGACGCGCCTCGACGATGACGAGCACGCCCTCTGCCGAAAGCCCGCCGAGCACTGCGTCCGCGATCTCGCGCGTAAACCGCTCCTGCAGTTGCGGCCTCCTTGCGAGAAGATGCACGACATGGACGAACCTACCGAAGCCCGCGACCTTACCGTCCTTCGGCAAATAGGCGATATGCACCTCGCCGAAGAACGGCACGAGATGATGCTCGCACAGCGAATAAAACGGGATGTGCTGCACCGCTGTCAGTCCACGCGCCTTCGTCTCGAAAAGCTCGCCCCAAGCCGAAGACGCATCTTCGCCGCAGCCCGAAAAGAGCAGCTCAAACATCTCCGTCACGCGCTCCGGCGTCTTCTCCATGCCGCACGCCGCGAGATCGAGTCCCATCGCTTCAAGGAACTGGCGCATCGCCGCGCTCGCCTTTTCGTTCATCGTACCTTCCGCCTCTCGCAGATATGATAAAAAGGGCGCGAAAGCGCGCCCTCCTTCAGGTCATCCCATGGTGCGCTCGGCGGGAGTCGAACCCACGCTTTCAGCTCCGGAGGCTAACGTCCTATCCACTGGACTACGAGCGCATCAATAGAAACAATATATCACTTTTCCCGTAGGAATGTCAATTTTTATTTGCAGCAACCGGTTGCATCTGCTATCGATTTCCCTTCAATCATCCGTGCGGCGAATGTCCGCACCAAGCCCCACGAGTTTCTCCACGAGCTTGTCATAGCCGCGGTCGATGTGGTGGATATAGCCGACCTGCGTCTCGCCTTCGGAAACGAGACCCGCGAGCACCATGGCAGCGCCGGCACGCAGATCGGTCGCCTTGACCTGGCATCCCGTCAGATGATCGACGCCCTCGACGATGGACGTGCGCCCGTCAATCTTGATGGACGCCCCCATGCGCTTCAGTTCATCCACATGCATGAAACGGTTCTCGAAGACCGTTTCTGTCACGAGTCCCGCACCGTCTGCGATGGCGAGGAGCGCCATGAACTGCGCCTGCATGTCTGTCGGAAAGCCCGGATACGGCATCGTCTTGATGTCGACCGCCTTCGGCCTGTGGTCGCAGGTCACGCGAATGCCCTCAACAGCCTCCTCGATCGTGACGCCCGCCTCCTTGAGTTTGGCGATGACGGGCTTCAGATGCTCGGAAATAGCGTTTTCGATATAGACGTCGCCCTGCGTCATGGCGGCGGCGACCATGTAGGTGCCCGCCTCGATGCGGTCAGGGATGATCGTATAGTTGTGCCCTGTGAGCTTTTTGACGCCCTCGATCTTGATGACGTTTGTACCCGCGCCGCGCACCTTCGCGCCCATGACGTTCAGGAAGTTCGCGAGATCGACGATTTCCGGCTCCTGCGCAGGGTTTTCGAGCACAGTCTGCCCCTGTGCCATCGAGGCCGCCATGAGGATGTTTTCCGTCGCGCCGACGCTCGGGAAGTCGAGATAGATGCGCGCGCCCTTGAGTCCCGCGTCAGCGCGCGCCTCGATGTAGCCATGCCCGATCTCGATCTTTGCGCCCAGGGCCTCGAAGCCCTTGAGATGCAGGTCGATGGGGCGGGTGCCAATGGCGCAGCCGCCCGGCAGCGAGATCTTCGCATGACCAAGGCGTGCGAGCAGCGGCCCCATGATGAGGAAAGAAGCGCGCATCTTTCGCACAAGCTCGTAGGGCGCTTCCGTCCGCTTGATCTCGCAGCTGTCCACGGTCAGCGCGCTCGCCGCCTTGTCGAACGTAGCATGTACACCGAGCGCCCGCAGCACCTCCGTGATCGTATGCACATCATCGAGCGAAGGAACCTCCTCTAAGCGGCTTGGGGCGTCCTGCCCCAGAAGCGTCGCGGCGATGATGGGCAGCACAGCGTTCTTCGCACCGCTGATTTTCACGCGTCCCGCAAGCCGACAGCCGCCCTTTATAATCAACTTCTCCATGAAAGTCCCATTTCCTCCCCCACACACTGCAAGTTCCATCGAGCTAATGTGGCTAATATAGCAATTTATAGTTTACCATGAAACCCCAAGAAGTCAAGCCCGAAGGGCACAGACTGATTGGCCGGTTTCATGTAAGGCGTGTGGACATATGTACAGCGTGCCTCCTTGATGAAGCTGTCGCAGAAAGCGGACGAAAAACAGCTCATGCTGCTTCGCGCGACGGCTGAACATATGTCCAAAAAGTTTACCATGAAAGTCCAAGAAGTCAAGCCGTAGGCGCAGACTGATTGGCTCTTTCATGTAAGGGCGGCGCACAATGTCCACAAAGTGGACGTTTGTGCGTGTAGTTTACCATGAAACCCCAAGAAGTCAAGCCCGAAGGGCGCAGACTGAAAAAACGCCTGCACATGCACTTTTGCACATGCGGGCGTTTTTCGATACTGCCTGCGGCAGCAGTCACTCTCAAATACCGAGAATCGCATCGAGCTTCGCCTTGTCGAAGCTCACGACGAAATCCTTGCCGTTGACCGTCGTCACCGGCACGATGAGATCGCCCGAGATGGCCTCGCACTCCTTGCGCGCCGTCTCGTCCTCTTCGATGTTGTGCTCCTCGTAGGCGATGTTCTTCGACTTCAGATACTTCTTGACCTTGTCGCACCAAGGGCACTGCGTGATGGAATAGACCTTTACCATGATGTTTTCCCTCCTGTGATGTACTTCTCGGCGAGAAGCGCCGCCGTCGTGCCGTCGGATGCGGCAGTCGTCAGCTGATGGATCTCCTTCTCACGGATGTCGCCGGCGACGAAAACGCCGGGGATATTCGTGCGGCAGTCCTCGCCCGCGACGATATGACCCTTCTCGTTGATCTCAACCTGTCCTTCAAAGAGCGCCGTGTTCGGCTGCACACCGATGTTGACGAATATGGCGTCGACAGCAAGTTCCCGTGCCTCGCCCGCCTTCTTGTCAAAAATCTCGATAGATTCGAGCTTTCCCTCGCCCCGCAGGGCACGGATCTCCGTTTCGAGCAAGATCTCCGCCTTGGGATTTTCTCGGAGACGCTTTTGCGAAACTTCGTCGGCACGAAGGCGCGAGCGATGCACAAGGTAGAGCTTCTTCGCGTAACGCGAGAGGAAGTTCGCCGCATCGAGCGCCGCATTGCCGCCGCCCATGACAGCAATGATTTTATCTTGATACATGTGTCCGTCACAAAGCTCGCAATAGTGGACGCCGCGCCCCGCGTACTTTGCTTCCTCAGCGAGCGGCAGCTTCCTGCGGCTCATGCCCGAGGCGATGATGACGACGGGCGTCTCGTAAACGGCGCTCTCCGTCTCGACGCGCTTGACTGCGCCTTCGAGCGTGACCTTCTCAATCGCATCGAACTCGTCGACGACAGCGCCGAACTTCTCCGCCTGCTGCTGCACTGTCTGAATGAGGTCGCTGCCCGAGACGCTCAAAAAGCCCGGATAATTCTCAATGCCCGTGGCGTTCGCAATCTGCCCGCCGACAATGGCATTCTCCAGGACGAGCGTCGAAAAATTCATGCGTCCCGCATAGAGCGCCGCCGTCAGCCCTGCCATGCCCGCACCGATGATGACGACGTCCTTCTGTATCGTTTCCTTTGCCATGAAATCCCTCCTCTATTTTGATGAACGATATTGTTCTTTTCTCCATGAAAGGGCTAAATCCTGCAGTTTTCGCCAAAACGGCTTGACACTCTGTACCTTCCATGATACGATCATAACACAGTTATCGACATATGTCGATAACAAATCCGTAAAATATGTTAAAGGAGGCGGGGGCTGTGCCAAGACCGACACGGGGGCGAAGGATCTGCGTGCGTCCCGCCTACGAGCGCTTCACGCCTGCGGGCTTTCCCGGCGGCGAGGCCGTCACCCTGCTCCTCGAAGAGTACGAGTGCATACGCAGCATCGACCACGACGGGCTCAAGCAGGAGGAATGCGCCAAACGCATGGCGATCTCGCGCACGACGGTCGCCGAAATCTATGCCGCAGCACGCAAAAAAATCGCCGAGAGCCTCGTTCACGGCAGACCGCTCATCATCGAAGGCGGCTTCTACCAACTCTGCGACATGTCCGCACCGTGCGGCAAATGCTGCCCGCGTGCAGAAGCGCGTCAAGACTATTGCTTTTCGCCCCCGAGAAAGAAAGGAGAAGGAACGATGAGAATCGCAGTCCCCTATGAAAATGAAAACGGCACGGTGTTCCAGCACTTCGGCCACTCGCAGGCATTCAAATTCTACGACATCAAGGAGGACGCCGTAGAGAAATCGGAGGTCGTCAGCACGCAAGGCAGCGGTCACGGCGCACTCGCTGGATTTTTGAAGGAAAACGAAGTCGATGCGCTCATCTGCGGCGGTATCGGCGCGGGCGCGATCGAAGCGCTCCGAGATGCTGGCATCCGCGTCTACGCCGGCGTCAAGGGTGCGGCGGACGAAGCTGTCGCACAGCATCTCGCCGGTACGCTCGACTATACGACGGAAGCAAACTGCTCGCATCACGGTGAGGGACATGAGCACGCCGAAGGCGGCCATCGCTGTTCCCACGCGCACGGCGCGGGCGAAGGTCAGCATCGTCACGGCGAGGGCGAAGGTCACTGCGGTCAGCACCACGGTGAAAGCCAAGCGCACACACACCGTCACGGACAGGACGCCACCATGGGTGAAGGGCGCTGTCCGCATCGCGGCAAAGGCGGCGGACACGGTCACGGTCGCGGTGGCCACGGAGCAGGCCACGGCCCGCATCAGCAATAACCGCAGATACGGCTTGCCTTTCTCCATCCTCTGAATCTTTATCCGTGCTTCTCCGGCACTCCCCGGCAAAATTGAATGTTCATCTTGTCGGCTTCGGCTTCGCCGCGCATCTCCTAGAATTCCTGCCGCAGAGTTTCAAGCTCTGCGGCGATTTTTTTCGCCTTCTCGACAGCGAGGCGATTCTCATGTTCCACAGCTTCAAAGGAAGAAATCAGATATTCCGTCGTTCCTTTGATGTGTAGAGGCTTGCAGACATAAATCTTCGCCGTAAGCGGATTCATACTGCCGCTCCATAGCTCCAGATAATCCGCAGCCGTATCGTAGGCGAGGATGCAAGACGCATCCTTCAAGAGATCGCGCAGATAGTCGTTGTAGGTGTATGTGCTGCTCATCGGACTGTTCTCTTCTGCTCTTGCCATTTGTGTCAGCGGCTGAAGCCGCGGCTTTCCCCATCCTCGCGAGCCTGATGCTCCTGCGCTTTCTTCCATGCCGGAAGCAGCATCTGATTCAAGCGCATGGCGAGGGATTTCTTCATGTAGGTTTTGGAGATGTCGGTCATTCCCTCCGTCGCATCAATCAGCGCATCGATGCGCGGTGCCGCGAACTTGATTCTTGGGACGATCTCCAAAATCGACCGATGCAGGTCAGCCGGAGGCGCTTTCAAGATTTCATGATAGAAGATTCGCTTTCCTTGATAGCGATAGACAGAACACAAGTTATACTCTGTATTTTTGAAGCTTATATCATCTTCCAAGAGTTCCTCTTTTTCCCTGTCAGACACTAGCGGAGAAAGCGCTGAACCGCAATCATATACAGGCGCGGGAGATATTTTGCCATCAGACGATGCCATCACGCCCCAATTATCCAAATGACGATCCGTATTGCCAATAGCAGCATCCACTACGAACATTTCCCAGAAAAACTTTTTCAAGAGCATCTTGTCCTTGAGCGTCACATCAGTATCGATGATATACATAACATCGTCAATCGTAGTCTTGCTCCGTTTCTTGCTGTCCGTCTCATGTAAAAAGAACTTGCTGAATTCAATGAGAATACCTTCGTTGCTCGGGGAAAACACCTCGCACACCACCACAAGCTTCTCTTTTTCACTGTTCGGCGGCGTAGCACGTCCCAAGAAAGTGTTTTGTGCTGGAATCCCCAGCATCTGAAATATATGGCAGCCGATATATTCAGAGAAATGATTGTTGATGTATGGCTGTGATGTTTGTTTCAGCGCTCGATTGGGATCGGGAAACTTCACCATATAGAGCTTGTCGTTGTACTGCATCGTCCACTTGCTCTCTGAACCGCCGAAACGATTCGGCAGCCACTTCACATGTGTCAGATCAACCATCAATCAACCCTCCGAAATATGTCAGCATTTCCTCCCGGGTGCCTGATGAAATATCGCCTTCCTTCATGGCATATTTCGTTTCGGAATGAAGCCTCTGCATAGCAAGAACCATCTGGAGATGATTCTTTTCTTCATAAGCTCGATAAAATTCTTCCATATAGTCGCGAAGAAGTTCTTCGTAATCTTGCGGATCGTACTTATAGACTGCTTCCATGATGAATCCCTCGTTTCTTCGACCTGTCCTAGTGATTCGTATGCCATTCTATATAGAATATCAAGCATTCGAAATCAACTCGTCACAACAGAAAAGCATCTCAGCACGGTCTTTGGGAGACAGCATTCCTCCCTTCATCGCCTGTTTCGTGTCGTTGTACACACGCCGCCATGCGTGTTCCATGAGGAATACATCTCCCCCCTGCATCGCTTCGGCGAAAAGCGTCATGCTTTCTTCCAGATAGTCGACATAATCCTTTGGATTGTATTTGATTCGCTGCTCCATGATGCCTCTCCTTTTTTCGCGAGTTCTGGGTGCGTCAAGAGTTTTGTTTAAATCATTCTTCAGGACTCAATGCACAAAATATTCTCTCGCGCATCCTTGACCAAGCACACCTCACAGGAGGCTTACCAAAGCCCGTATTCCTCGCGTTTTTGAGTGTCGCACTTATCTGTGTCTCACGCGCGCGTGGGGAGCGACATGTGCGGAGGTTCTTCTTGTCGGCGTATTTCGGATTGCAATCCACACGCCCGTGTGGGCGCGACCCACGAAGTGGATTGCCCCTGCAAGCCGCGCCGTATTTCAATCCACGCGCTCCACGTGGGGGCCGACGGGCGGTCGATCGCATCAGTAAGCGCACCGCAAAATTTCAATCCACGCGCCCGCGTGGGGGCACGACCCATTTACCTTGCTTGTTTTGCTCGATTGTCACGATTTCAATCCACACGCCCCGCATGGGGGCGCGACGTGCCGTGGCGCGTCTGCGTCTGCACGAGCCGCCCATTTCAATCCACGCGCCCCGCATGGGGGCGCGACCTAAAGCGCGGCCTGCCCTGCGCCACAGGTTCGCCATTTCAATCCACACGCCCCGCATGGGGGCGCGACTAACGCACGTTGTGCACGGGCACGGCGTCCCAGAAATTTCAATCCACGCGCCCCGTGTGGGGGCGCGACGCCGACGGCGGAGCTGCCGAACGTCAAGGTACCTATTTCAATCCACGCGCCCGCGTGGGGCGCGACGTGCCGTACCTCTGCTCATATAGCACGGCATGCCGCATTTCAATCCACGCGCCCGCGTGGGGCGCGACGGCGCAGTAATGCAAATTTTGCCTTTTCTGTGTCATTTCAATCCACGCGCCCGCGTGGGGCGCGACGCAAGCGTGGCGTACTCCTTCAGCGTGTTCAGGTATTTCAATCCACGCGCCCACGTGGGGCGCGACGGTACCATTCATAGTGCAGCTCTTCCGGCACGGGATTTCAATCCACGCGCCCACGTGGGGCGCGACATTCGCTTCCTCCGTCTTGCGCTGCACATGCTCATTTCAATCCACGCGCCCACGTGGGGCGCGACCATAATTGTACCACTTTGCACGGTAGCATTCAACATTTCAATCCACGCGCCCACGTGGGGCGCGACAAAACGGGCAGGCACGCGGGCAGCCTCGCGTCAAATTTCAATCCACGCGCCCACGTGGGGCGCGACAAAACGGGCAGGCACGCGGGCAG